>CAWEKK010000012.1:0-110535 GCA_963809645.1 uncultured Gammaproteobacteria bacterium | reverse complement strand
GGAACTTCAGCGGCAGTTTCCACGGTAAGGCTCGAGCGCAAGTATCTGTCCTGATCTTCGAGAATGCGAAGAATCGCGGTTTCCAACAGCACATCTTTATTGCGAAAGCGCCGGTAGACGGCGCCCGGTGTCAAGCCAGCGAGTGCGGCAATCCGTGGGATGGTTGAGCCTGCCACCCCATGGTGTCCCAGGACTTGGACCGCGGCCTTCAACAGCTTGCCTAGAGACTCTCTGCTGCGCGCCTGTTGCGGCTCCAATGTCTTTCCCGATTTACGCATTCAGCCATGCTAGTTGACCTGGCTATATATGTAAATGTATATTTACATTTACATTGCAGTGATTCACGAGACTTATGACCGCCAGCCGGCGACACTTTGAGGATCTATCGATGAATGCGCCCGACCTCCCCGCGCGACGCATTCCGATGCGCGACTTCTTCAGAAATCCGCAGGAGACGCAGCATCGTGTCTCCCCCGACGGTGCCTACATCTCCTATCTGGCCCCCTACACATCGCGCCTGAACGTCTTCGTGAAGCGCCTCGACGGTGGTTCGACGACACGTGTGACCAGTGAGATTGGCCGTGACATTTATGGTTATGTTTGGAAGGGCGATCGAATACTGTATGTCAGGGATTTCGGCGGCGACGAGAATGTCCATCTCGTCTCGGTCGATCTGAGCGGTCAGGGACTGAAAGATCTGACGCCGGGCGACAAACTGCAAGCTCAGATCATCGACACTCTCTTCGAGGACGATTCGCACATCATCGTGGCGCACAATCGCCGCGACCCGGCAGTGTTCGACGTGTTTCGAATCAATGTCATTACCGGTGAGGAGATTCTGATTGCCCAGAATCCCGGCAACATCACCACATGGAAGACAGATCACGATGGCAGGCTACGCGTTGCCGTCGCAACGGATGGTGTCAACAAGACTCTGCTCTATCGCGAGCAGGAGGCCGATGAGTTCCACGCCGTACTGACGACCGGATTCAAGGAGGCGCTGGAGCCGCAGTTGTTTACCTTTGACAACCGGAGGCTATACGTGCGCAGCAATCGCGGTCGCGACACAACAGCGATTGTCATTTTCAATCCGGTCACATCCAGGGAAGACGAAGTGCTATTCGAGCATCCCGACGTGGATGTCGTCAGCATTTCCTGCTCGCAGGGCGAGGAACGGAAGGTGCTGACCGCCGTCACCTACGACACGTGGAAAACGCAATACAAATGTTTCGACCGACAGACCGAGGAAATGTTCGACACCCTTCGATCCAAGCTGCCCGGATACGAAATTGCGCTGAAATCGTCCAACAGGAATGAGGACAAATTCGTCAAATTCGCCTGGCCCATAGCGACAAAGTGCCCGGCAAAACCTACTTGTTCGACAGGACAGCAGAAACGCTGCTATTCATCAGTGACCAGGCCCCTTGGATCCCGGAAGGCCAACTCGCCGACATGCGGGCGGTGCAATACACCTCGCGCGATGGACTCATCATTCAAGGCTACCTCACTCTGCCTAGAGGCCGCGCCGCGAAGAATCTGCCGGTGGTGGTAGAACCCGCATGGAGGCCCATGGCATCGCGACACCTGGGTCTATAATCCGGAAGTCCAGTTTCTCGCCAATCGCGGCTATGCCGTGTTCCAGATGAACTTTCGCGGCTCGACCGGCTACGGCCGAACCTTCTGGCAGGCCTCATTCAAGCAATGGGGTCGGGCCATGCAGGATGACATCACTGATGGTGTGCAGTGGCTCATCGATCAGGGCATCGCCAACCCGAAGCGCATTGCGATCTTTGGCGGCAGCTACGGAGGTTACGTCACGCTGGCCGGAGTTGACCTTTACGCCGAAGCTATACGCGGCTGCGATTGACTATGTGGGGGTGTCCAACCTCATCACGTTCATCAACACCATTCCGCCATATTGGAAACCGTATCTCGAGATGCTGTATGAGATGATCGGACATCCGCAAGAAGACAGAGCGCTGCTCGAGGCCACCTCGCCCGCCCTGCACGCCGATAGCATCCAAACGCCGCTTCTGATCGCACAGGGCGCCAATGATCCGCGGGTCAAGAAAGCGGAGTCGGATCAGATGGTGGAGGCGCTTCGGAAACGGGGGGTGGAAGTCGAATATCTGGTGAAGCACAACGAAGGCCACGGATTCGCGAACGAAGAGAATCGCTTCGAATTCTACTGCGCCCTGGAACAGTTCCTAGCGCGGCACTTGGGTGGCTAGCGGGTCAGGCGGAGAGGCCACTTCCAATGATTACCACCGTGGGCCTTCTCCGCCGAGGATGTCTCATATCATCGGATTAAAGTCCTATGGGACATCCGCAAAAGCCGACATACTGGCCCCCCATGCAAAAGCGAATCGCTATCTTTGGCTACGAGAACGCGTCGGCACTCGATATTACCGGCCCTGCGGAAGCTTTCGCCGTTGCCAACCAGCACTCAAAAAGTACGACTCCGCCCTATCGGATCGAAATAGTTGGTGCGCACGCCGCATCGTTCACCACTGAGTCTGGCGTCACCATACAATCGTCGCTCGCTGAAGTCGGCGCGAAATTCAATACCATCCTCATTCCGGGCGGCGCGGGATTGCGCGAAACATCTGTCCGAGCCGAAGCCGTCGAGTGGATTTTGAAGCACGAGCGCGGCGCTCGTCGCATCGTGTCTGTCTGCACCGGCATCTACGGGCTGGCCGCCACAGGTTTACTCGACGGTCGTCGCGCCACGACGCACTGGCGTTTTGCAGCCGACGTCGCGCGTCTTTTCCCGACGATTACGATTGAGCCAGACGCCATCTTCATTCGCGATGGGCGCTTTTACACCTCTGCGGGTATCACGGCCGGCATCGATCTGGCGCTTGCCCTGATCGAGGCAGACTTGGGCGCAGCCGCGGCGCTGGCCGTTGCGCGCGAGCTCGTCGTGTATCTTCGACGACCGGGGACTCAGCGACAGTATTCCGCGCCGTTGCGATTTCAGACCCATGCCGTCGGCCGATTTGCCGAGCTGTCGACGTGGATTTCGACACACCTGTCGAGCGACTTGTCTTGCGATGCACTCGCGAGCAGAGCGCGGTTGTGCCGACGCCACTTCACGCGTCTATTCAAAGTGACCCATGGCATCGGACCGGCAGAATTTGTTGAGCGTCTGCGCATGGACCACTCGGCGCGCCTTCTGGCCTCCGGCTCCCCATCGATCGACGCGGTGGCGAGAACTGTCGGCTACTTAAACGTCGATGTCTTCCGGCGCGCGTTCGAGCGATATTTCGGACTGGCGCCCAGCGCCTATCGCAACCGATTCGCGTCCCTCACCGAGGAGAGTATTTGATGGCTTTCAGATCAGTCCTAGCAACGCTCCGGTCACGGATGCTCGCAAGCCGCATTCCCTGTCGGTGGAGGAGCAGGAAATTCTATTTCGCGAACTTCCGAAGCACCTGCTGCGGATGGCGTCGTACAAGGTGAATGCCGGCAACCGCGAAGAGGAAGTGTGCAGTTTGAAATGGGCGTGGGAACGAAAGGTGCCTGAGTTAGAGACATCGGTTTTCGTCATTCCACGTGACAAAGTCAAAAATGCGGAAGATCGATTGGTGGTGTTGAACCGGATCGCGAGATCGGCAGTGGAGGAAGCGCGAGGGATGCATCCGGAGTACGTTTTCGTGCGACAGGAAAAGAATGGTCGCGTCATACCGATCAAGAAGATGTACGGCACTGCCTGGAAGAATGCCCGGGAGCGAGCAGCCGATGCGTGGGAGAAATCTCATGGAACTGCAGCGCCAGAAGGATTCTAGGCGCGTGAGAGTTCACGATCTGAAACACACCTTCGGCCGTAGACTGCGTGCGGCGGGTGTGTCGTTTGAGGATCGACAGGATCTCTTAGGGCACAAGAGCAGTCGGATCACGACGCATTACTCGGAAGCGGAGCTTGCGAATCTGATTGCGGCGGCAGAAAAGGCGTGCAAGCACAAAGTCCCGCAAAACTCCCGCAATCTCCTGGGCAACAGGAGCTGGCGGAGCGCAAAGTCGATGGCTAACTCATTGATCTAGAAGGGGAAATTGGTAGCGGGGGTAGGATTTGAACCTACGACCTTCGGGTTATGAGCCCGACGAGCTGCCAGACTGCTCCACCCCGCACCGGGAGAGCCGCGCATTGTACCGGGTCAGGGCGCTAAAGCAAGTTAGGTAACCGGCCGCGATACAGCCATCTATTTTTTATCGATGTCCATGATCTTGCGAAACGCCGGCCGATCGATGACTCGCGCGGCGTAGGCCTTCAGTACCGGTGTTTCCTTCAGCAGTTTCGCCATCAGCATGAAATGCACGCCGCCGCCCAGCAAGATGTCCAGCGCCGAGAAATCGTCGCCAAGAAAATATTTTCGCGTCGCCAGATGCTCGTTGATCACTTCCTCAACCTCATCGGCCGGCGCCCATCCCATCGCGCCGTACACATGCTTGATGTCGAAGCGGCGCGAAATCAGCGCGGGCTCCATTACCCCCGGCCGATAAGCCAACCACGACAAGTACTCGCCGCGCTGTGGCTCACCCGCAGCAGGACCCATTTTTTTCGTGCGGTACTTGTCGGTCAGGTAAAGCGCGATGGCGCTCCCTTCGAATACAGTGTCATCGCCGTCGATCAGCGCCGGCACTTTGCCGTGCGGGTGCGGATTGGCGGGATCGCGCGCGCCCGTGCCGTCAGCTTTGCGAAAGTCAACGAGCTTCGTCTGATAGGGAACTTCCAATTCCTCTAAAAGCCACAATATGCTGGCCGAACGGCTCTGGGGCGAGTGATATAGCGTGATCAAGGACCCCTCCTTCGGCCTGCAAAGGCCTTTTGAGTATTATTGCAGAGCTCTTTGACAGATCTGCAACAAGCTTCCAGGAACAACCCCGAGCGCAAACGCCAGCAACGCATTGGCGCTCAATACCGTTCGCATCAGCATCGAGCCGCCGAGGCTGGAGGTCTCCGTGGGCTCATCGAAGTACATGAGCTTGACGATGCGCAGATAGAAATATGCGCCCACGACCGAAAATAATACAGCGATCACCGCAAGCCAGGTGATATGCACGCCGAGAACCGCCTGAATGACGCCGAGCTTGGCCCAGAAGCCGATGAAGGGCGGCAAACCGGCCAGACTGAACATGAGGATCGCCATCATCCCGGCGAACCAGGGACTTCTGGCATTCAAGCCTTTGAAGTCGGTGATCTTGTCGGCTTCGAAACCCTGCTTGGCCAGCAGTAAGATCATACCGAAGGCGCCGGCCGCGACGATGATGTAGCTGATCATGTAAAACATCGCCGCCTGATAGCCCTGCGCGGTCCCTGAAAGGATGCCGAGCAGCACATAGCCGACGTGCGAAATCGTCGAGTAAGCGAGCATGCGCTTCAAATTTGTCTGCGCGATTGCCACGATATTGCCGATCGCCATGGACAATACCGATAGCACCACCAACATCTGGCTCCAGTCAGCCTGGGAAGCGCCCAGCGCCTCCGGCAACAGCCGCATGGCCAGCGCAAAAGCCGCAAGCTTCGAGGCCGTGCCGATGAACACGGTCACGCAAGTGGGCGATCCTTCGTACACGTCGGGTATCCACATGTGGAACGGCACGGCGCCTAGTTTGAAGCCCACGCCGACGATGAGGAAGGCGATGCCGAACAACAGGCCGATGTTGCCGCCGATGCCGGCGGTGCGCACTGCGGCCGCAATTTCGGCGAGCTCCAAGCTCCCGGTGACGCCATAGACGATCGACATGCCGTAAAGAAGCGTTCCGGACGCCATCGACCCAAGGACGAAATACTTGATGGCCGACTCAGCAGCGATGCCGGAGTCGCGGTCAAAGGCCACCATGGCGTACAGGCACAGCGACATCAGTTCCAATCCCAGGTACAGGGTAATGAGATTGGCGGCGGAGATGAGCACCATGGCGCCCAGCGTGGCGAACAATCCGAGCACGAAGTACTCGCCCTTGAAAATCGCGCGGCGCTTCAGATAGTCGGTGGAATACACGAACACGGCCGCAACCACCAGCAAGGTGGCAACTTTGAGCACCTGCGCCATCCTGTCCAGCTCGAACAAACCGCCCATCGCAACGATCTTGGACGACAGCGGCTGCGCCACTACCAGGGCCGCGGTGATGGCCAGGCTGATCACCGCCATAACGCCTGTCCAGCGCCGTTGTGCCTCATTGAGCAGCAGGTCCAGCATCAAGATGAGGCAGGCGGCGAGCGACAGGAAAATCTCGGGCCACGCGTACATCAGGCCGGAATTGAAGTAACTCGGATTGAATGCGGCGGAAATCATACGTACCTTACGGGGCAATCTTGGAGAACAGCAGCTGTTCGGCTAAATGCTGCGTCGAAGCCCGCATGACATCGAGCAGCGGCGCCGGCCACAGACCAACCAACAGCACGCCGGCGGCGAGCAGCCCCAACACCATGAATTCGCGGCCGTTAAGATCCTTGAGCGCGGCGACTTTATCGTTCGCGACCTCGCCGAAAATGACTCGCTTCACCAGCCACAGCGTATAGGCGGCGCCGAGAACCAGCGTGCTGCCGGCAAAAAATGCGTACCAGACATTTGCCTTGAAAGCCGCCAGAATGACCAGGAATTCGCCGACGAATCCGGAAGTGCCCGGCAGACCCGAATTGGCCAGCGCGAACAGCACCATGAAAGCCGCAAACTTGGGCATGGTATTGACCACCCCGCCGTAGGCGGAGATCTCGCGGCTGTGGACCCGGTCGTACATGACGCCCACGCACAGGAACATGGCGCCCGACACCAGTCCATGCGACAGCATCTGCACCACGGCGCCGTCCAGTCCCATCCCGATGCCGCTGGTTTTGCCGGTGTGCGCAACGATTTGAAATCCGATGAACATGCCCAAAGTCACGAAGCCCATGTGCGCGATCGACGAGTAGGCGATCAGCTTCTTCATGTCGCGCTGCGCAAGGGCGACGAAGCCGATGTACACCACGGCAATCAACGACAGCGCAATGATCAACCAATCCAATTCCCGGCTGGCGTCAGGTGCGATCGGCAGCGAGAATCGCAGGAAACCGTACCCGCCCATTTTCAACATAATGGCAGCCAGCACCACCGAGCCGCCGGTGGGCGCCTCGACGTGCGCATCGGGCAACCACGTGTGCACCGGGAACATCGGCACCTTAACGGCGAAGGCGGCAAAGAAAGCCAGGAAAATCAGCGTCTGCTCGGTCAGGGTGAGCGGCATGTGCTGAAATACCGCCAGCTCGTAGCTGCCCGATTTCAAGTACATATAGATCAGCGCGACCAGCATCAGCAGCGAGCCGATAAAGGTGTACAGAAAGAATTTGATGGTGGCGTAGACCCTGCGCGGGTCCGCCCCAGACGCCGATGATGATGAACATCGGCAGCAGCATGGCTTCCCAAAACACATAGAACAGCACGCCGTCGAGCGCCGCGAAGACGCCGATCATCAGGCCTTCCAAAATCAGAAAGGCCGCCATGTATTGCGCCACGCGCTTTTCGACGTTCTGCCAGCTCGCAATGACGATGAGCAAGGTGGTAAAGGTGGTCAACAAAATCAGCGGCATGGAAATGCCGTCGACGCCGATGTAGTACTCCGAATGGATGGTCGCGATCCAGGGCGAACGCTCGACGAATTGCATTTCGGCGGTGCCGGTCTTGAACCAACTCCACAGCGGTACGCTCAAGAGCAGCGCCAGCGCACTGACAACGAGCGAGACCCATTTCGCCAATGTCGCGCGATGGCCCAGGCCCAACACCACGAAGCCGCCGACGATGGGCAGCCATATCAACCATGACAGTAGCTGAGTACCGAGCATCATCGCCAGATCAGCCACATGAGCAGCGCGGCCAATCCTAGGATCATGGCAAAGGCATAGTGATACAGGTATCCCGACTGTGCGTAGCGCATCACCGAGCCCAGCCAGCCGACGGTGCGCGCGCTGCCGTTCACAAGGCCATCATCGATAACGGCTTGATCGCCGAAGCGCCACAAACCACCGCCCAGCAATCGGGCGCCGGCCATGATGACGTGCTCGTTGAACCAGTCGAAGCCGAATTTATCGACCAGGATCGTATAGAGCCACCTGAACCTACGTTCCGCGGCATCCGCGAGTTCAGGTTTCTTGAGGAAGAACAGCCAGGCAGTGGCCGCCCCCAGGAACGCCAACCAGAGCACCGGCGAGGTGAAGGCAATTTCCAGGAACTTCAGGATCGAATGGTTGAATTCGGAATCCAGCTCTTCCAGCACATTGTTCGCGGGGAGGACATGGATGGCGCCATCGAAAAAACCGCCGAACAGCATGGGCATGACCGTGAACCAACCGATCACCGCCGAGGGGATCGCCAACAGTATGAGGGGTACCGTCACCACCCAGGGACTCTCGTGCAGATGTTCCTGCGTGTGATGATCCATGCGCGGCTGGCCGTGAAATGTCATGAAGAACATGCGGAAGGTGTACAGCGCGGTGATGAAAACGCCGGTAAACACGCAGAAATACGCGTAGCCCGAGCCCGCCCGGTGCGACAAATGTACCGCATCGATCAGCGCATCTTTGGAAAAGAAACCCGAAAATCCGGGAAACCCGATCAACGCGAGCGAACCCACGAGGCAGGTCCAATAGGTGATCGGCATGTACTTCCTGAGTCCGCCCATCTTGCGCATGTCCTGCTCGTGATGCATGGCGATGATCACCGAGCCGGCCGCCAGGAACAGCAGCGCCTTGAAAAAAGCATGCGTCATGAGATGAAAAATGCCGGCGCTGTAGGCCGAAACGCCGAGCGCCACGGTCATGTAGCCCAGCTGCGACAGCGTCGAATAGGCGATCACCCGCTTGATGTCATTGCTGACGATGCCGATGAGGCCCATGAAAAACGCCGTGGTCGATCCAATGATCAACACGAACGACAACGCCGTCTCCGACAATTCGAACAGCGGCGACATGCGCGCCACCATGAATATGCCGGCCGTCACCATGGTAGCCGCATGGATCAGCGCGGAAATCGGCGTGGGACCTTCCATCGAGTCGGGCAGCCAGATATGCAAGGGTACTTGCGCCGACTTGCCCATGGCGCCGATGAATAGACAAATGCAGGTGAAGGTGATCGCCGGCCAGGCAACGGTGCCCGTGATCTGGATCTGTGCCGCGGCGATTTGGCCGGCGTGCGAAAACACGGTCGCGTAGTCCAACGAGCCGGTGTAGCGCAGCACCGCAGCGATGCCAAGGACAAAGCCGAAATCCCCGACGCGGTTGACCAGGAATGCTTTGAGGCTCGCGAATATGGCGGTCGGCCGCTTGTACCAAAATCCGATCAACAGATAGGAGACCACGCCCACGGCTTCCCAGCCGAAGAACAGCTGCAGGAAATTGTTCGCCATCACCAGCATCAGCATCGAAAACGTGAACAGCGAGATATAGCTGAAGAAGCGCTGATAGCCGTCATCATCGGCCATGTAGCCGATGGTATAGATGTGCACCATCAGGGACACAAACGTCACCACCGCCATCATCATGGCGGACAGACGATCGATCAGAAACCCCACATTGAGCTGCAGGCCATCGCTCAACAACCAGGTATATACCGTGCCGTTGAACGGTTCCAGGCCGCCGAATACTTGGGCGTACAGCACATAGCACGACAGAACGCAGGAGATGCCGACCCCGAGGATGGTAATGCTGTGCGCGCCGACCCGGCCGATGCTTTTGCCAAACAGTCCCGCGACGATGCAGGCGATCAGCGGCGCTAAAACGATGATGAGATAAATAGACTGCATTGCCAGCTTAGCCTTGGAGCGTGTCCAGATCTTCGACGTCGATGCTGCTGCGTTCGCGGAACAGCACCACCAGAATTGCCAGTCCGATGGCCGCCTCAGCGGCGGCAACGGTCAGAATAAAAAACACGAAGATCTGGCCGGCGATGTCGCCGCGGAAACGCGAAAACGCCACGAAATTGAAATTCACGGCCAGCAGCATCAGTTCGATGCACATCAAAAGCACGATGATGTTCTTGCGATTCAAGAACACGCCGGCCACGCCGATGGCGAACAGGACGCCGGACAAGGCCAGACACGTAGGTCAGAGAGATCATGGTCGCTTCTCGGAGGCCATTTTGACGATGCGAACCCGGTCCTTGGCGCGCACCGCAACCTGCTTGGCGATATCCTGCGGCTTGCCGCCCTTGCGCTGCCGCAAGGTCAGCACGATGGCCGCGACGCTCGCGACCAGCAGAATCAGCGCGGCCACTTGCGCGGGGTACGCGTAGCGGGTGAACAGCTGCACCCCCAAGTCGCGGGTGTTGGAATAATCGGCCGCGATCGCCGGCGCCGTCTTCAATGCCGCGCCGCCGAGATGCTTGACGACGATGACATTGATCATGGCGAACACCACGAATCCTGCCACCGCCACGGTTACGGGCCAGTAGCCGACGAATTCCTTGCGCAGCTGCTCTAAGTTGACATCCAGCATCATGACCACGAACAAGAACAGCACCATCACGGCGCCGACGTAGACGAGTACCAGAACAATCCCCAGAAACTCCGCATCCAACAAAATCCAGATGACCGCGCTATTGAAAAAGCACAGCACCAGCAGCAGCGCCGAATACACCGGATTGCGCGAGAGTATTACGCCCAAGGCCGCGCCAACCAGCACGGCGGCGAAAATAAAGAACAGTATCGTCGGGAACATCAGCGGTACCGCGCATCGGCGGCGCGATCCGCCGCAATCATGGCTTCGTAGCGCTCGCCGATGCCGAGCAGCTTGTCCTTGCTCATGATGTTCTCGCCGCGCTTTTCCATGTGGTACTCGTGGATCCGGGTCTCGACGATGGCATCGACCGGACAGGCCTCCTCGCAGAAGCCGCAATAAATGCACTTGAAAAGATCGATGTCGTAGCGCGTGGTGCGCCGCGTGCCGTCGCTTGCCACATCCGATTCGATGGTTATCGCCAACGCGGGGCAAACCGCCTCGCATAGTTTGCAGGCGATGCAGCGCTCTTCGCCGTTGGGGTAGCGGCGCAACGCGTGCAATCCGCGAAAGCGACTGCTTTGCGGCGCCTTCTCTTCGGGATAGTTCAGCGTGATCTTGGTCTGGAACATGCTCTTCAGGGTCACCCACAGTCCCTGCAGCAACTCCCACAGCAGGAACGTCTTGATGAAGCTGCGAATACCTTGCATTACGGATACCCCTTCCACGGACCGACCTGAGCGTAGACCATGACGCCCTCAACCAGCAGCCAGATGAGCGTGACCGGAATCAGCGCCTTCCAGCCCAAACGCATGATCTGATCGTAACGGTAGCGCGGGAAAGTCGCGCGGAACCATAAGAACACAAACATGAAGAAGAATACTTTCGGCGCCAGCCAGAAGAAGCTCGGCTGCGCCAGCCACGAGTCCGCCGCCAGCAATCCATCGAACGGCGACAGCCATCCGCCGAAGAAAAAGATCGAGGTCAATGCCGAAATCAAAATCATATTGACGTATTCGGCGATGAAAAAAAGCGCAAAGGCCATGCCCGAATAGTCAACGTGGAAACCGGCGACGATTTCCGACTCGCCCTCGGCCACGTCGAAGGGCGCGCGATTGGTCTCCGCCACGCCCGAAATGAAATACACGATGAACAGCGGGAACAGCCAGGTCCAGTTCCAGCCGAACAGTCCCTGCTGCCGGTGGATGATGTCGCCGATGTTCAAGCTGCCCGAAGCCATCAGCACGCCCACCATGGCAAAGCCCATGGCGATTTCGTAGGCAACGATCTGCGCCGCCGAGCGCATGGCGCCCAAAAAGGCGTATTTGGAATTCGCGGCCCAGCCCGCCAGGATGATGCCGTAGACGCCCATCGAGGTGAGCGCCAGAACATATAGCAGTCCGGCATCGATATTGGCAAAAGCATGTTCGGGACGCAGCGGAATAACGGCCCAAATCGCCAGCGCGGGAACTAGCGCGAGAAAGGGCGCCAACCGGAACAAAAATCCGTTGGCATCGGCCGGAATCATGATTTCTTTGAAAATCAGCTTGATCACATCGGCGAACGGCTGGCCCAAGCCTGGAATCCAAAAGAGGTTGACGCGGTTCGGTCCGCGCCGGTACTGCATCCACCCGATCACCTTGCGTTCCGCCAGGGTATAAACCGCCATGACCAGAATGATCGCAATCATTACCATCAAGGTCTGCACGGCGAGCAGCAAAGGCGTCGTCCAGTAAGGAGTGATGTAGCCCGAAATCCAATCACGTAGGGGTGTCCAATCCCACATGGTCAGATCACTGCGCGGGTCAAACGCCCGTCCTTGGTCTTCTGCAATGCCTCGGATCCGCGCACCAGCACATCGCTCTGGTACGGCGGGATGTCCAGCCACGCACCTTTCGGCAGCTCGCCCTTCGGCATCGCGCCAGAACCTGCCCGGGCCGCCTCAACGCGCGTACCGCAGAGCGCCAGCAATGCGTCGCGAATCTCATCCGAGCTGTTGTAATCGACGCCGTGCAGGTTCAGTAGATTGGCGAGCACACGCAACACCTTCCAACCGGGCCGGCTCTCGCCGGGCAACTTCGCCGCACCCGCCCAGCTTTGCCAGCGTCCCTCCGCGTTCACATAGGTGCCCGAGGTTTCTGCAAACGATCCGATGGGCAGCACCACATGGACCACGCCGCGCAGCGAGTCCGGCAAATGGGTGGTGATGGCCACCACCAAATCAGCGGCCGCCAGCGCCGCAGGATCAACCGCCAGGTCGTTGGCCGGATCGATGCCGCCGAACAACACATAAGCCTTGAGCTTCGATTCCAGCATTTGCCGCGCCGATAAACCGCCGGACGCCAGCGGCGCCCCGCCCGGCTCGCGATGCGGCACGGCGCCCGCCAGGTATGCGCCGGCGGCGTTGGCGCCCTCAGTGAGGCATCCGACACTGGCGCCGCACAGCTCAGCCAGCGCCGCGCCCAATGCCTTGATCTGCGCGTAGGCTGGATGGCGCTGCGCCAGCGTGCCGAGGATCACTGCGCGCCGTGAACCGCGCGCCAGCGCCGCGATCAACGATTTGTGAGCGTCCGTTACGGCGGCGTCGCCTACGCCCGCCGGAACCGGTTTGTCGGCGAGGCCGGCCGCGCCATGCACCAGTGCCGTGAGTTCCGCGACCATATCGGTCGCCGCGATGTACCCCGCTACCGGGAACATATAGTCGAAGCGGCGCGGATTGAGGAAGGCCACTTGCGCGCCGCCCTTGGTCGCCGCCTTGCGAATGCGATGTGCCAGCAGCGGCATTTCGTGGCGTAGATCGGAACCTACGATCAACACGCCTTCGAGCTGTTCGACATCCGCGATCTTAAGTCCCAGGTGAGGATAGGCCGCCTCATTCTCTTGAGCGCGGAAATCCAGCTGCCGCAGGCGATGGTCGATATTTCCCGAGCCCAAGCCCCGCGCGATTTGCGCCAGCAGGAACAATTCCTCGACGGTGGCCATCGGCGCGGCCAGAAAACCGCTGGCGGCCTTGTTCACGGCGGCGGCTTTCTGCAGCCCCTCAGCCGCCGCGGTGAGTGCCACTTCCCAATCCACCACCTGCAGATCGCCGTCGATGCGCAACATGGGCTGCGAAACGCGATCGACCGAATACATGCCCTCGAAACCGAAGCGGTCGCGATCCGCGATCCAGGTTTCGTTGATCTGTTCGTTTTCGCGCGGCACCATGCGCATCAGCTTGCCGCGCAGCACATGCGCGTACAGATTGGTGCCGAATGCATCATGCGGCGATACCAGCGGCGCCTGCGTCATTTCCCACGCGCGTGCGTGATAGCGGAACGGTTTGTTGTTGAGTGCGCCGACCGGACACAAATCGATGATATTCGCCGACAGCTCATGATCGACGCTGTGTTCGATATAAGTGCCGATTTCCATGTGCTCGCCGCGGCCGGTGGCGCCCATCTGCGGATAGCCTTGAATCTCCGCGCCAAAGCGCACGCAGCGGGTGCAATGTATGCAGCGCGTCATGTCGGTCGACACCAACGGCCCGAGGTTTTTGTCCTTGACCACCCGTTTGCGCTCGCTGAAGCGCGAAATATCGCGGCCGAAGCCCAGGGCCAGATCCTGCAGTTCGCACTCGCCGCCCTGATCGCAAATCGGACAATCGAGCGGATGGTTGATGAGCAAAAATTCCATGGTCGCCCGCTGCGCGGCGACGGCCTTGGGCGATTTGGTGAAGACCCTCATGCCTTCGGTCACGGGGGTTGCGCACGCCGGCAACGGCTTAGGCGCCTTCTCCACCTCGACCAAGCACATGCGGCAATTCGCCGCGACCGTCAATTTGTCGTGATAGCAGAAGCGCGGAATGTAAATGTCCGCAGGATCCGTCACCTGCATGATCATCTGACCCTTGCGGGCCTTCAACGGAACGCCGTTGACCTCGATATTAACCGTATCGTCTGCCATAGCTCTTAAGCCGCGACGGCCGGCCGGCCGTCGAGATGCGTCGCGCTCTCCATGATGGAACGACCTTTGTGCTCGATCATGTATTGAAACTCAGGCCTGAAATGTTTCAAGAAACTTTGCACTGGCCACGCCGCCGCATCGCCCAAGGCACAGATCGTGTGGCCTTCGATTCGATTGGCAACATCGAGCAACAGTCCGAGATCCTCGCTGCGTCCTTCGCCGGCAATAATGCGTTTGAGCATGCGATCCAGCCAGCCGGTGCCTTCGCGGCACGGCGTGCACTGTCCGCAGGACTCCGACATATAGAAACGCGCCAGGCGCTCCAGCGCGCGTACCATGCAGGTGGTTTCGTCCATTACGATGACGGCACCGGTACCGAAGGAGGAGCCGGCCTTCTTCAGGGAGTCGTAATCCATATTGGTGTTCCACATGATCTCAGCCGGGACAACCATGCAGGAGGACCCGCCAGGTATGACTGCTTTGAGCTTGCGGCCCTTCCACACGCCGCCAACCAGCTCCATCAGATCCTTGAATGGGATGCCCATGGGCAATTCGAAGTTGCCGGGTCTTTCAACATGGCCCGAGACGGAAAAAATCACGGTGCCGCCGGAGTTCACGGGACCCAATCCGGCAAACCAGGCGGCGCCCTTGCGCATGATGGTGGGCACGGAAGCAAAGCTCTGCGTATTGTTGATGGTGGTCGGCTTGCCGAACAAACCAAAATTGGCCGGGAACGGCGGCTTGAAACGCGGCTTGCCGGGCTTGCCTTCGAGAGACTCGAGCAGCGCGGTTTCCTCGCCGCAGATGTACGCGCCGGCGCCGATGAAGGTGTGCAGATCAAAATCCACGCCGGAACCCAAAATATTCTTGCCCAGCAACCCCGCCGCATACGCTTCCGCCAAAGCGGCTTCGAAGCGCGGAATGGGCTCTGCCAAAAACTCGCCGCGAATATAGTTGTAGCCGACCGTGGCGGTCATCGCGTAGCCGCCGATGGCCATGCCCTCGATAACCGAGTGCGGGTTGAAGCGCAGGATCTCCCGATCATGGGCGGTGCCGGGCTCGGATTCGTCCGAGTTGCAGACAACGTATTTTTGCACCGGAGAGCTGCGCGGCATGAAGCTCCATTTCACACCAGTGGGAAACGCTGCGCCGCCGCGGCCGCGCAGTCCCGAGGCCTTCACTTCGTCGATGATCTTTTCCCGCGGCGTCTGTTCACGCAGGACTTTCTCCCATGCCTGATAGCCGCCGAATTGCCGATAGCCCTCGAGCGTCCACGAGCGCTCGTATTTCAGCGCTTCGAATAACACCAGATTCTGTTCGTAAGGCATCCGCGGTCCTTAAGTCAATTCATCCAGAACTTTGTCGACGATTTGCGGCGTCAGGTTTTCATGGAACACATGATCCACCATCATCATCGGCGCTCCGCAGCAGGCGGCGAGGCATTCCTCTTCGCGCTTCAGATAGATCCGGCCGTCCGGCGTGCTCTCGCCGGTCTTGATGCCCAGCTTCTTTTCGACGTAGTCCACGATCTCCTGGGAGCCGCGCAGCATGCAGGATATGTTGGTGCACACCGAAATGTGATGACGGCCGACCGGTTTGGTCTCGAACATGGAGTAGAAGGACGCGACCTCATACACCAGGATGTTCGGCAGACCCAGATATTCGGCCACCGCATCCATGAGTTCCGTGCTGAGATACCCGTGATTCTCGTGCTGTACGGCGTGCAGGGCCGAAATCACCGCGGAGCGTTTGCGATCCGGCGGGAACTTGGCCACCCAATGATCGATTTCCTCCAGCACATGATCCGACAATTTCGCGCTCATCGGTCTATCTCGCCGAATACGATGTCCTGGGTGCCGATTACCGCCACCACGTCCGCCAGCATATGGCCGCGCACCATTTCATCGAGCGAAGCCAAATGCGCGAATCCCGGCGGCCTGACTTTGAGGCGGTACGGTTTGTTCGCGCCATCGGACACCAAGTACACGCCAAGCTCCCCCTTGGGCGCCTCGACCGCGGCATACACCTCGCCCGCCGGCACGCAGTAGCCCTCGGTCATCAATTTGAAGTGATGGATCAGCGATTCCATGTCGCCCTTCATTTCTTCGCGGCGCGGCGGCCGCACCTTGCGGTCATCGATCATCACCGGCCCGGGATTGGCCTTGAGCCATGCCACGCACTGTTCGACGATGCGGTTGGACTGGCGCAATTCCTCGATGCGGACCAGGTACCGGTCGTAGCAGTCGCCATTTGAGCCCACCGGAATATCAAAATCCAATTTGTCATACACGTCGTAAGGCTGTTTTTTGCGCAGGTCCCACTCGACGCCGGAACCGCGCAGCATGGGCCCGGAGAATCCCAATTGCATGGCGCGCTCCGCGCTGACCACGCCGATGTTTACCGTGCGCTGCTTCCAGATCCGGTTGTCCGTCAGCAGCGTTTCGTACTGGTCGACGTTGGCCGGGAAAGCGCTTGGTAAAATCGGCGATGAAATCGAGCAGCCCGCCGCTGCGGCGGCTGTTGAGGCGATCCACTTCCTTTTTGCTGCGCCACTGCGAGTACGGATATTGCGGCATCGACTCCGGCAGATCGCGGTACACGCCGCCGGGACGATAATAGGTCGCGTGCATGCGGGTGCCGGACACCGCCTCGTAGCAATCCATGAGATCTTCGCGCTCGCGAAAGCAGTACAAAAACACCGTCATGGCGCCGATGTCGATGGCATGCGCACCGAGCCACATCAGATGATTCAAGATGCGCGTGATCTCGTCGAACATCACGCGGATGTATTGCGCGCGCAGCGGCGGCTCCAGGCCCAGGAGTTTTTCAATGGCCATGACGTAGGCGTGCTCGTTGCACATCATGGACACGTAATCCAACCGGTCCATGTAGCCGATGGACTGGTTGAAGGGCTTGCTCTCGGCCAGCTTTTCGGTCGCGCGGTGCAAAAGACCGACATGCGGATCCGCCTTCTGAATCACTTCGCCGTCCAGTTCCAGCACCAGACGCAGCACGCCGTGTGCGGCAGGATGCTGCGGCCCGAAGTTCATGGTGTAGTTGCGGATTTCAGCCATCGGTTTTCGCAATGCTGGTGGTGTGGACCGGCGCGTTGGTCAAGGCGGGATCGTAGCGATTGTCGTGTCGGATCACTTTCGGCACCAACACGCGGGGATCGATGCTCACGGGCTGGTACACCACGCGGCCTTTTTCCGGGTCGTAGCGCACTTCGACATTGCCCGACAGCGGGAAGTCCTTGCGAAACGGATGGCCGATAAAGCCGTAGTCGGTAAGCAACCGGCGCAGATCCGGATGGCCTTTGAAAAGGATGCCGAACAGGTCGAACGCTTCGCGTTCAAACCAATTGGCGCCGGCCCAAATGCCCGTCACCGAATCGATCATGGGTGAATCGTCGTCGGCGCAATAGACCCGCAAGCGCAGCCGCTGATTCAGCGATATGGAGAGCAGGTGATAGACGGCGGCAAATCTGCGCCCGGACGGCACTTCGCCCATGCGTTGCGCGCCGCGCGCCACACCCCGGCTGAATCCGGACGAGGTCGCGCTCTGGGTATTCCATTCATCGCGGCCATGCGCGAGATAGTCGATGCCGCACACGTCCATGCACATTTCAAACTTCAAGTCCGGCGCATCGCGCAGTACCTGCGCCACGGCCAACAGATCGTCGGCCGGCACTTCGTAGGTCAGCTCGCCGGCGTGATTCGCGACCGCCGTGAGCTTGCCGGGCAAGGCGGCCGTGATCGTTTGTGCCAGGGTTTCGAGGCGGGTCGGTGTTGCAACCGCCGCCGTGATGGCAGATCCCAAGCTCATCGGATAATCGCCTTGTTGCGGCGGATCTTGTGCTGCAGCTGGATGATTCCGTACAACAGCGCCTCCGCCGTGGGAGGACAGCCGGGCACATACACATCGACGGGGACGATGCGATCGCAGCCGCGCACCACGGCGTATGAATAGTGATAGTAGCCGCCGCCATTGGCGCAGGAGCCCATGGAGATGACCCAGCGCGGTTCGGTCATCTGGTCGTACACCTTGCGCAGCGCCGGCGCCATTTTGTTGACCAAAGTGCCGGCGACGATCATCACGTCGGATTGCCGCGGACTGGGCCTGAAAATGATGCCGAAGCGGTCCTGATCGTAGCGGGCAGCGCCGGCATGCATCATTTCCACCGCGCAACAGGCCAAACCGAAAGTCATGGGCCACAGCGACCCGGTGCGGGCCCAATTGATGAGCTTATCGACGGTGGTCACTTCGAAGCCGCGCGCGGTGTTGTCGGCTTCTAATCCCATTCCAACGCCCCTTTCTTATAGTCGTACGCGAGTGCGACGGTCAGCACCAGCGCAAAGATCAGCATGGCCAGAAGACCAAAGGTGCCGGTGATCTTCAGCGATACGGCCCAGGGGAAGAAGAAGGCGATCTCCAGATCGAACACGATGAAAATAATCGCCACCAGGTAGTAGCGGACGTCGAAACGCATGCGCGAGTCTTCGAAGGCCTCGAAGCCGCATTCATAAGGCGAGAGTTTTTCGGAATCCGGGCGACGGGGGCCCAATATCCAACCGACGGTGAATAGCGCGAGGCCAAGTACCGTGGCCAGGCCAAGAAAAATCAATATCGGTAAGTACTGTCGCAGCATTATCAACGCCGTCGTCCACACGGATTGACCATAATTGTATCAGGCGCGACGATGTTGCGTCGCGCGGAACAAAGCCTGTTCCGCTCGAAGTGATGGTGCCGACGGCCGGACTCGAACCGGCACAGGTTGCCCCACTAGCCCCTCAAACTAGCGCGTCTACCAATTTCGCCACGTCGGCAATAATCACTTTTTTTCGGGCTCAGGTGCCGGCGCGCTCGCGGGCGGCGGCGTCGGGGTCAACGCCGGCGGCGGCGCTTTTGTCGGCGCGGCGGCGGCGGCTTGTGCGGCCCGCTCCAGAACCGAGGTGGGCTCCGCGGTCGCGTGCGAACCGAGATACGCCAACGTCAGACTGGTGACGAAGAACAGGGCCGCAAACACCGCGGTAAGCTTTGAGAACAACGTACTCGTGCCGCGCGCGCCGAACACGGTGCCCGATGCGCCGGAACCGAAACCGGCTCCCGCTTCCGCACCCTTGCCCCGCTGCAGCAGCACCAGCCCGATAATCATCAATGCAAGCAATACATGCACGCCTAAAATCAAACCACGCAACATAAAAAGATCTCTTTAATGGCGAGCGGCCGCAGCCGCGCAAATCTGTCGAAACTCATCGGCGCTCAACGAAGCGCCGCCTACCAATCCACCGTCCACATCGGGCATCGCGAATAGCTCCGCCGCGTTGCCGGCTTTGACGCTGCCGCCGTACAAAATGCGCAAATGGCCCGCCATCTTAGCATCATGCGCCGCTATCCGATTGCGCAGGAACGCATGCACTGCCTGCGCCTGCTCGGGCGAAGCCGTCCGTCCCGTGCCGATCGCCCACACCGGCTCGTAAGCCAGCACAGCCTGAGCAAAACCGCCGGCACCGTGCATCGCGATCACCGCATCGACTTGGCGGCCCACCACCGCTTCGGTCTGCTTGCGCTTCGCGCTCTTCCAGGGTTTCCCCGACGCACAGCACCGGCGTCAATCCGCCCGCCAGCGCGGCCGCAAACTTTCGCGCAACCAGCGCGTCATCCTCGTGATACCACCGCCGCCGTTCGGAATGACCGACGATGACGTAGCTGCATCCCACGTCCTTGAGCATGGCGGCACCCACTTGCCCGGTAAATGCACCGCCCGATTCGGCGCACACGTCCTGTGCGCCGACCAGAATGCGTCCCTCTTCCAGGACCCGCACGGCGTCGGCTATATAGACATAGGGTGGAAACACCACAACGTCGATAGGCCAGTCCGGCTTGACGTAGACCTCCAACTCGGCGAGCAACGCCTGATTCACTGCTCGAGAACCGTGCATTTTCCAATTGCCCGCAACCATCGGACGACGCATAGCCAACCTTCGGGCATTTGCCCCGCGGGAAAGGCGGCGAAGATTAGCCGCGCCGCCCCGTAACTGCAAGCCCCTGTTACGAATTCAGTGCCGGACGCGGCCTCGACTGCCGCGGCGATATCCTTGGCGCCCTTTCTGACCAGAGCCGCATCGGCGCCCTCGACCATGACCCGGATGACCGGTTCAGTGCCCGAGGCGCGCAGCACAATTCGCCCGCGCCCGTTGAGGCGCCGTTCAACCTCCTCGACCACGCGCAGGACCTGGGGTTCTGCGTGCGGATCAAAACGCTTCGAGATCTGCACGTTCAGCAGGACCTGGGGATACTTCTTCATTGGAGCGGCCAGTTCAGCCAACCCGGATCCGGTTTGCTTCATGATGGCAAGCACTTGCAGAGCGCTGATCAAGCCATCGCCGGTTGTGGTTTTATCCAGGCACAGTATGTGGCCGGAGGTCTCGCCCCCTAAAGAGCCGTGCGCCTGGTTCAGCATGGCAAGAACATTGCGATCGCCCACCTGCGCCCGCAGAAATTCGATGTTGCGCTCTTTAAGGGCATGCTCGAGCCCCAGATTGCTCATGACCGTACCGACCACCGGCCCTCTCAGTCCGCCCTGAAGCTGACGCGCTGCGGCCAGGATAAACAACAGCTGATCGCCGTCGACGCAGCGCCCAAGCTCGTCCACCATCACCACGCGATCTCCATCGCCGTCCAGTGCCAGTCCGACTTGCGCACGCACACCGGGCACGGTCAGCTGCAGCAGCTCCGGCGAGGTCGATCCGCAGCCGTCATTGATGTTGCGGCCATTCGGCGAGCAGCCGATGGGCACGATCTCGGCGCCGAGATCGGCGAGAACCCGCGGCGCCACTTTGTAGCCGGCGCCGTTGGCGCAATCGATGACGATCTTGAAGCCCTTCAGGCTCATGCCGGCGGGAATCGTCGAGGCGCAAAATTCCTGATACTGCGTGCGGCTGCGGTCGATGCGTATCGCCCGGCCCAAATGCTGCGACTCCTGCGTGACGACCGCCCGATCCAGCAGGCTCTCGATTTCTTGTTCGACCCGGTCCGACAGCTTGCTGCCGGTCGAGTCGAAGAATTTGATGCCGTTGTCCTCATATGAGTTGTGCGAGGCACTGATTACGACGCCGAAACTGCAGCCCAAGCGCTGCGTCATATAGGCAATGCCCGGGGTGGGCAAAGGGCCAATGAGCATCACATCGACTCCCGCTGCCACAAATCCTGCCTCGAGGGCCGACTCGAACATGTAGCCGGAGACGCGTGTGTCCTTGCCGATGAGCACCCGTCCGCCCCGGGGGCTCAGCACACGCGCGGCGGCACTCGCCAAGCGCAAGGCAAAATCCACGGTCATCGGCGCCGTGCCGACGCGGCCGCGAACGCCGTCGGTGCCGAAATAGTGACTCACGATTGCAATCCCTGCAGAACCGCGCTGACGCTGCGCGTTACATCGAGGGTGGGTGCCACGTCATGGGTGCGGACGATGCGCGCGCCGCCGCTCACCGCGAGCGCCGCCAGTCCCAAACCGCCATAGAGCCGCTCGTTCACGGGCTTCCCCAAAATCTTGCCGATGACGCTCTTGCGCGATACCCCCACCAACAGCGGTGACTCCAGGGCCGCAAAGCGCGCCAACTCCCTCAGTAGCGTCAAGTT
The DNA here is from genome assembly GCA_963809645.1 of uncultured Gammaproteobacteria bacterium. Classification (GTDB taxonomy): domain Bacteria; phylum Pseudomonadota; class Gammaproteobacteria; order Steroidobacterales; family Steroidobacteraceae; genus Bog-1198. The sequence goes on along the minus strand of CAWEKK010000012.1, from coordinate 88,487 downwards.
ATGCTCCAAGTTCTTGCCAAATCCAAATCCCGGATCGAGCACGATGGCGTCGGGCGCGATGCCTGCCGCAATGCAGAGGCCGCGTTCGCGCGCCAGAAATTCCATCACCTCGCCCACCACGTCACCATAGTGAGGACTGTCCTGCATCGTACGCGGCTCACCCTGCATATGCATGAGGCACACGCCCGCCTGCAAGTCGGCCGCAAGGGCGCGCGCGCCCGGCTCGCGCAGCGCATACACATCGTTGATGATGCAGGCGCCGGCCGCAATACCGGCCTTCATGACTGCGGGTCTTGAGGTATCGATCGAAATTGCAATTTTGCTGCGCCCCGCAATCGCTTCAATGACCGGCACAACACGTCCGATTTCGATGGACTCTTCTGCAGTGAGGGCTCCGGGCCGGGTCGACTGACCGCCCACATCGATGATCGTCGCCCCTTCAGCCTCGATCTGCACCGCGCGCTCAATTGCCGCATCCAGAGCGGCGTAACGCCCACCATCCGAAAAGGAATCCGGCGTGACATTGAGTATCCCCATGACCACGGGCCGCGTCAGGTCAATTGTTCTATTTCGACAGCACCATAGCATGTGGGGATTGTAAGCGACTCGTGAGGACGGAATCCGGGGGGCGTTTTTCGGACCGTGAAAAACAGGATGTTTTTCTCGGAGCCCCCAGGGACGGGTTCATGGCGTTCCGAAAAACGCCTCCCGATTCCGTCCGATTTAGTGTTGGCCCGCCGGATTGACGAGCGGAGCCGTGGGCTTCTCGGCAGAAGGACCTCGCGGCGTCGGGGTCGGCGTATCGTCCCAGTCGCGCGGCGGGCGCGGGGCGCGGCCTTCCATGATGTCCTTGATCATTTCCTCATCGATGGTTTCGTACTTGATCAAGGCCTCTGACATCGTCTGCAGTTTGTCCATGTTGGTCTGCAGGATCTTGTAGGCACGCTGATAGTTGCTGTCGATGACGCGGCGCACTTCCTCGTCGATCACGTGCGCTGTCACGTCGGACACTTGCTTGTGCTGGGTGACGCTGCGGCCCAGGAATACTTCGCCCGACTCTTCGCTGTAGGTTTGCGGGCCCAGGCGATCAGACAGACCCCAGCGAGTGACCATGTTGCGCGCCAATTCAGTGGCACGCTCGATGTCATTGGAGGCGCCGGTTGTGACGGCATCGGCGCCGAACACCAATTCCTCGGCAATGCGGCCGCCGAACAAGGTGGCGATGCGGCTCTCGAGCTGCCGCTTGCTGGTGCTGTAGCGATCGGCTTCCGGCAGGAACATGGTTACGCCCAACGCGCGCCCGCGGGGAATGATGGTCACTTTGTAGACCGGATCATGTTCCGGCACGCTCAGGCCGACGATGGCATGACCCGACTCGTGATAGGCGGTATTGCGCTTCTCTTCCTCGGTCATGACCATGGAGCGGCGTTCGGCCCCCATCATGATCTTGTCCTTGGCGCGCTCAAACTCTTCCATGGTTACCGAGCGCTTGTTGCCGCGTGCGGCGAACAAAGCCGCTTCATTGACCAGGTTGGCGAGATCCGCGCCCGAGAAGCCGGGTGTGCCCCGCGCAATCACCGAGGGCTTGACGTTGTCGCCGAGCGGCACCTTGCGCATGTGCACTTTGAGAATCTGTTCGCGTCCGCGCACATCCGGCAGCGGCACGACGACTTGGCGATCGAAGCGGCCCGGGCGCAGCAGCGCCGGATCCAACACGTCCGGCCGGTTGGTGGCGGCAATGACAATGATGCCCTCATTGCCCTCAAAACCGTCCATCTCGACCAGCAACTGGTTCAGGGTCTGCTCGCGCTCATCATGACCGCCGCCCAAGCCGGCACCACGGTGCCGGCCCACGGCATCGATTTCATCGATGAAAATGATGCAGGGAGCGTGCTTCTTGGCCTGCTCGAACATGTCGCGGACCCGGGAGGCGCCCACGCCGACGAACATTTCCACGAAATCGGAGCCCGAAATGGTGAAAAAAGGCACCTTGGCTTCGCCGGCAATGGCGCGCGCCAGCAGGGTCTTGCCGGTGCCCGGCGAACCCACCATCAACACACCTTTCGGGATCTTGCCGCCAAGTTTCTGGAACTTGCCGGGATCTTTCAAGAAATCGACGATTTCAACGACTTCTTGCTTGGCTTCCTCGACCCCCGCCACATCGGCGAAGGTAATGTTTACCTGGTCCTCGCCCAAGAGGCGTGCCCGGCTCTTGCCAAACGACATGGCCCCGCGGCCGCCGGAAGCACCCTGCATCTGGCGCATGAAATAAGCCCAGAAGCCAATGAGAATCAATATCGGAAAGGCCGAGATCAGCAATTGCAGGAACACCGATTGCTGCTTGGGTGGCTCACCGCCGAACTTCACGCCCTGCTGTTGCAGCAAGCCGATCAGCGCTGCGTTGTTGGTCTCGGGATTGAATGTGACAAATTGTTCGCCGGAGCGGCGCTTGCCTTCGATAATCTCGCCCTTCAGGGTGACGGATTCGACCGAGCCGCTCTTAACATCGGTGAGGAACTGCGAGTAGATCATCTGCGACGGCTGGCCGGTGCGCATGCCGAATTGGCTGAAAATCGCGAGTAGAATGACCGCCAGCGCGACCCATAAGAGAATTTGTTTCGTCAGATCGTTCAAGTTTCACCTGCAACCGTCATCATATTAGGACCAGCAATTCTGACGGGCGTTCCTCAACTTACACCATCCTAAACTGCCGCGCCAACAGATAGATCTCAGGACTGCGAGTTCGTGACGCCTTCGGCTTTTTCGTCACCACGCGGCCATACCGGCTGCGGGCATCCCTGATGATCTGTTCGAAACCGGCGCCTTGAAATAATTTCACGAGCAAATCGCCCCCGGGCGCCAAAACGCGATCTGCAAACTCGAGGGCGAGTTCTGCCAGATACATCGAACGAGGTTGGTCCACCGCATCTATTCCAGCCATGTTGGGGGCCATATCCGACAATACAAGGTCGATTTTGTCGGCTCCAACCTGCTGCAAAACCTGCTCGAGTACGGCCTCTTCCCGGAAATCGCCCTGCACGAAATCGACGCCGGGAATCGCATCCATCGGCAGGATATCTGTGGCCACGATGCGGCTTTTTCCACCCACGATCCGCGCGGCATATTGGCTCCAACCGCCCGGTGCTGCGCCCAAGTCGACGACGCGAATGCCCGGGCCGCAGCAGGCGCTCGGCTTCTTGAATTTGCGCCAATTTAAAGACGGCGCGTGAGCGCCAGCCCTCCTTCTGCGCGCGTTTGACGAACTCGTCGTTGGCATGTTCGGCGAGCCAACGGGAACTGCTTTTAGAGCGCTTGGGCATTTGACGTGCGACTATAATCCCCGGATGAGCTTGTCCGAGAAACAAAAGAAACATTTGCGCCGCCTGGCGCATCCCTTGAGCCCCATAGTCATGCTGGGAAACGCCGGCTTGACGGAGGGCGTGGTCAAGGAAATGGATCGCGCGCTGAGCGACCATGAATTGGTGAAGGTCTCCGCCCGCGTCGGGGCACGCCCGGCACGCGATGCGGCGCTGGACGATTTGGCCGTCAAAACCTCAAGCGAGATCGTACAGCGCATCGGCAATGTCGGCGTGTTTTATCGCCGCAGTGCGCAGATGCCCAAGATTCTGCTGCCCGACGCTTAGCAAAGAAATGCAATGTCTTTGCCTCAACGAGCCGCATGCGTTGCGGAGGCCAGGTATGCATCGGCTGCCTTGACCAGGGAGGGCTTCTGCGCCGCCATGTGATGCGCGGTTTCCATGCCGCGCGCCAGGTTGTCGGAGGCTCCTTTGGGGATATTGGCACGCACCCACGCCTCGAGCTGATCCAGCGGCAACGCATCCCAGTACACGGCCGGCGTCTGCTGCGCGATCTGCAGCGGCCGCTCCTCGCTCGATATCGACTTCATCAGCTGATCCTGATTGGCGATATAGGTGTCCCAGGAAAGCCGCGGATGTTCGCGCGCCAACATCAAGATCAAGCGCCGACCCAGCGTGTTCGCCTGCGGCGGCAGTTCATCGGACAGCGCGATTTGCACGACCTGGCGCGCCAGGTCGGGATCCCGCACCCGCGCCAGCGCCACGTAGCAGCGCTCCATGAAGGTGTCGTCTTTCGCGCTCTTGGCCAGAGCATGCAGCTGCGCAAAAGCCGCGGCGTCCGCGTTTTGCCCGACGATCGTGAGCAGGGTCGTTTGCGCGTCCGCGCTCGAGCTGTGCGGATCTTTGACGAACGCAGCAAAGCGTCGGCGCGCCTCATCGATCGTGGCTTGATCGCCCCAACGGCTTAAGTCCCGCAACAGCGTATCGCGCAAGTCGCCCACATCCGGTGTTTCCTGGGGCGCCGCGTCCCACCCTAGCTGATCGGCCACCGGCTTGATCAGCGCGCGCGCATACGCCGCAAAAGCTTGATGTCCGGGCGATCCGCGCTCGGCGTATTCGATGATCGCGAGCGCGCGGGCGATCTGCCCCCAGGCACGCGCGTCGCGGTCGGCGCCCATGGCCGAGGCCAAGCCTAGGAAGTTCTGCAGCGACCCCTCGCCGCTTCCCACCAGAGCCCATTGATCGTCGAGCAAGGCAATGCGATCGCCATCGACAGCGCCGGGAAACAGGCGCGTGTCAACGGCCAGCGTGTCGGCGTCGTACTGGACGCGGTAATAGCCCACGGCGTCGGCATTGACAGATAAGGCCTCATCGCAGCGGCCCGCTGCGACCCTCTGATCTTGAGTGTCGAGCAGCACGTTGCGCGGAGCGGCGTTGCCGGTTCGAATTCGCAGCGGCACCCGCCACCGGACCGCATTCGCACCAGCGTCTTCGCCGGCGCCGTTCAGCAGGAAGCGCTTCTGGCGTAGGCTCACGCTGCGATTGCCGGACGAGTCGCAGACCGCGGTCACGCTGACCAACGGAAATCCCGGCTTCTCGATCCATTGCGCCGCGACCTTGGGGACGTCTTTGCCGCTGGCGTCGGCTAACGCGTTCCACAGATCTGCCGCTGCCGCGTTCGAATAGGCGCGGGTCTTTATATAAGTGCGGATCCCCTGGCGAAACACGTCCTCGCCGATATAGGCCTCCAGCATGCGCAGCAGCGCCTCGCCCTTGCTGTAGGTGATATCCGAGTCGAAGGAATTGGCTGCCTGCAGCTCGTCGGTCACGTGCTGCTCGATGGCATGCGACGTCGCGCGCGCATCCGCCGCCATCGCCGCCTCCTTGGACGCCGTCCTCTTCCTCCCACCAGTGCCACGCGGGAAAACGCGCCGCCGTCTCCTTGGCCGCGAGCCACGATGCGAAGCTTTCATTCAGCCAGGTATCGTCCCACCATCCCATCGTGACCAGGTCGCCGAACCATTGATGCGCCATCTCATGCGCTTGGACGCTGAATACCGTTTGCCGGTCCTGCACGGTGCTGGACGGACTGATCAGCAACAGCTGGTCGTTGTAAGTGATCGCCCCCCAATTCTCCATGGCGCCGGAAAAGCCCCCCGGCACGGCAATGGAATCGAGCTTGGGTAAAGGATACGGATAGGCAAAGTAATCGTTGTAGTCGGCCAGAATATCCTGCGCACTGGCGAGCGCCGCCGCGCCGTCTTGTTCGTGACCGGTGACTGCCCATACGCCGAATCGCGTGCCGCCGCGCGACGCGGAGACTGCGCGCATCTCGCCGGCCGTGAATACCACCAGGTATGACGGCATTTTCGGGGAGCGCTGAAAGCTCACCGTCGCTGATTGGCCGTGGACTTTACGGTGGGCGATCGGCATGTTTCCCACGGTGGCCCATGACGCCGGCACCGTGACGGTCAGTTGAAAATAGGCGCGAAAGGCCGGCTCATCCCAGCAAGGGAACATGCGGCGCGCGTCGGTGGCTTCCATTTGCGTCGACAGCAAAACGGCCAGATCGCCGCCCGGTTTCTGGTACTTCTGTGCAAACAAACCCTGCGGCTGCGTCTCGATTTTGCCGGTGTAGGAAAAGCTCAATGTATGCAAGCCGGTGACCGGGCTCATCAGCGTCACGGTGGTGAGCTGTTGCTCATCGCTGGAGCTCACACTCTTGACCGGTTTGCCGTCCAGCAGCACGTGATGCAAGGTTTCGTTGAGCGAATTGAATTGCACCGTCGCGGTTGCCGCACGGAATTGCAGCCTGACCGATTCGGTTCCGGTCAATTTCAAGGCATCGGCATTGGGCACAATGGCGATGTCGTAACTCAAGGGAACGACATTCTTGGGCAATCGGCCCGGCGCCGAATCGAATGAGAATGGCGCTGCGCACCACGCCGGGGGCGCCAGCGCGCAAGACAGTGCCGCGCAACAAAACCGGGTGCTCTTAAGCATGGCGACATTGCTCCTGATAAATCACGATGAGGACGCACACACATGCCAGCACGTACAGGGCTGCCGAAATGCCGTGCCAGGCGCCGAAACTCAAGTTGGCGGTGCCGCCGCGCGTCTGCGCCAGCACCATGGCGGACTTCAGGATCCACTCGTTCACGGCCAGCAACGCGGCCGCGGCAAATCCCAATAGAAATCGCGCGCGTAGCGGCAGCAACAAGGCCAACAGCGCAACGGCCAGGCCCAGATACGTCTCGATGCTGAAAAGGCGGCTCGCGATCAGACCGGCCGTGTGCCGATCGTTCTCAAAGCGGAACAGCGTGGCGGCCATCCAAAGCAGCGACCAGAGGCTGCCGGCCCACAGCACCAGCAACAGCCGCCAACAGCGCTGCAACAGCTTCACGAGTGCCCGGGAGCCAGGCTCCTAGACATAGCGGACGGAAACGATCTCATAGCTGCGCGTTCCACCTGGCGTGGTGACATCGACGACATCGCCCTCGGACTTGCCGATGAGCGCGCGTGCAATCGGCGAGGACACCGACAGGAGTCCCTGCTTGATATTCGCCTCGTCATCCCCCACCAACTGATAGACAACCTTGGTGCCGCCATCCTGATCTTCGAGCTCCAGGGTCGATCCGAAGACCACGCGACCGTTGGCAGTGAGCTTGGTCACGTCAATCACTTCGGCGTTGCCCAAGCGGTTCTCGATCTGGTTGATGCGCCCTTCGATGAAGCTTTGTTGCTCTCGCGCCGCATGGTATTCAGCGTTTTCGCTCAAGTCGCCGTGCGCCCGAGCCTCGGCGATGGCCTTGATGACGTTCGGCCGCGCCTCACTCTTCAGTTGCTTGAGTTCGGCACGCAGGCGTTCCGCGCCGCGCAGCGTCATGGGAGTTCGGGTCACGCTATTTCCTTGTGCAAATCCTGCAGTCGATTCACTTCGATGTCGCCCAGGTGATCCAGCGCGTCGCATGTCGCGCGGGCGCCGGCCACGGTGGTGTAATAGGTTACTCGCCTGGCAACCGCCTCGCGGCGGATGGAGCGTGATTCACGTACCGCCTGCTTGCCTTCGGTGGTGTTGACGATCAACGCCACTTCGTCATTTTTTATCATATCGACGACGTGCGGGCGACCCTCGCGCACCTTATTGACGCGCCGGCAGGCAACGCCCGCCTCTTCGAGGACTTTCGCCGTACCGCCGGTGGCGGCTATCTCGAAGCCGCGCGCGATCAGCATCTGCGCCAGGATGACCGCGCCGGGTTTGTCGCGATCGCGCACGCTGATGAAGCACAGCCCGCGCGTGGGCAATATCACCCCCGAAGCCGCCTGCGCCTTGGCATACGCCTCGCCGAAGGTATTGCCGGTGCCCATCACTTCGCCGGTGGACTTCATCTCCGGCCCCAGAATGGGATCGGCTTCCGGGAATTTGATGAACGGGAACACCGCTTCCTTGACGGAGAAATACGGCGGGATGCGTTCCAGCGTGCGTTCCTGCGCCGCCAAGGTCTTGCCGGTCATCACGCGCGCGGCAACCTTTGCCAGAGGAATGCCGGTGGCCTTGGACACGAAGGGTACGGTGCGCGAGGCGCGCGGATTTACCTCGAGGATGTAAATCACGCCGCTCTGAATCGCGAATTGAATGTTCATCAAGCCGATGACATTGAGCGCCTTGGCCAATTTGCGCGTCTGCGCGCGCAATTCATCTTGAATTTCCTGCGACAAGCCGTTTGGCGGCAACGAGCAACCCGAGTCGCCGGAATGCACGCCGGCTTGCTCAATGTGCTCCATGATGCCGCCGATGAGCACGTCGGTGCCGTCGCTGACCGCGTCCACGTCGACTTCGATGGCGAGGTCCAAGAATCGATCGAGCAGCACGGGGCTGTCGTTCGATACCTTGACCGCATCGATCATGTACTGGCGCAGGTCATCTTCGTTGAACACCACTTCCATGGCCCGGCCGCCGAGCACGTAGCTCGGCCGCACCACCAACGGAAAGCCCACATCGCGGGCCATGACAATGGCCTGTTCCTCGGTGCGCGCCGAGGCATTGGCCGGCTGCTTGAGCCTCAGGGTGGTCACGAGCTTTTGGAAGCGCTCGCGGTCTTCCGCGACGTCGATGCTGTCGGGTGTGGTGCCGATGATGGGCGCGCCCGCTGCCGCCAGCGCGCGCGACAGCTTCAGCGGGGTCTGACCGCCGTACTGCACAATGACGCCCTCCGGCTTCTCCTTCTCGATGATTTCCATCACATCTTCAAAGGTCAGCGGTTCGAAATACAGCCGGTCGGAGGTGTCATAGTCGGTGGACACGGTCTCGGGGTTGCAGTTCACCATGATGGTCTCGAAGCCGTCTTCGCGTAGGGCCATTGCGGCGTGCACGCAGCAGTAGTCGAACTCGATTCCCTGGCCGATGCGATTGGGACCTCCCCCTAAGATCATGATTTTGCGCCGCTCCGTGGGAGCCGCCTCGCATTCCTCTTCGTAGGTCGAATACAAATAGGCCGTCGCGGTCCCAAACTCCGCCGCACAGGTATCGACGCGCTTGTAGACCGGGTGCAATCCGAGCTTGCGCCGTTCGCGGCGGATGTCGGTTTCGTCGCGACCCACCAATTTGGCGAGGCGCGAATCGGAGAAGCCCTTGCGCTTCAGCGCCCGCAAGCGCACCGATGTTCAGGCTCTCGAATCCTTCCTTGACGAGCAGCGCTTCGTCGCGCAGCAATTCCTCGATTTGCGACAGGAACCAGGGGTCGATCTTGGTGGCATCGAACACCTGTTGCAGAGTCCAACCGGCGCGAAACGCATCGGCCACATACAGAATCCGATCAGGTCCCGGCCAGCGCAGTTCGTACGACAGCTTCTCGGCCGCCGCTTCGCTCAATGGCAGGGTCAGCTGCTCGTTGAATCCGTCGTAGCCGGTCTCCAAGCTGCGCAAAGCCTTTTGCATCGATTCTTGAAAGGTGCGGCCGATCGCCATCGCCTCGCCCACCGATTTCATCTGGGTGGTCAGGCGGGTGTTGGCCCCCGGAAACTTCTCGAAGGTAAAGCGTGGAATTTTCGTGACCACGTAGTCGATGGTCGGTTCGAAGGATGCCGGGGTCGCACCGCCGGTGATTTCATTCTTGAGCTCGCTCAAGGTGTAGCCGACGGCCAGCTTGGCGGCGATCTTGGCGATGGGAAAACCGGTGGCTTTGGAGGCCAGCGCGGAGGAGCGGGACACCCGCGGATTCATTTCAATCACCAGCACCCGGCCATCCTCCGGGTTGATGGCGAATTGCACATTGGAGCCGCCGGTGTCCACACCGATCTTTCGCAGCACCGCAATGGAGGCATCCCGCAGGCGCTGATATTCGCGATCGGTCAGGGACTGCGCCGGCGCCACGGTGATCGAATCGCCGGTGTGCACCCCCATCGGATCGATGTTTTCGATGGAACAGACGATGATGCAGTTGTCATCGTGGTCGCGCACCACTTCCATCTCGAACTCTTTCCAACCGAGCACCGACTCTTCGAGCAGCACCTCGTTGGTGGGCGAGGCATCCAGTCCGCGCGCCACCGTGGCTTCGAATTCCTCGCGGTTGTAGGCAATGCCGCCGCCGGAGCCGCCCAAGGTAAAAGACGGCCGGATCACGGTGGGAAAGCCGATCTCCGATTGCACCGCGAGCGCCTCTTCCATGCTGTGGGCAATGCGGGCACGGGCGGTCTCGAGACCGATGTCGGCCATGGCGCGGCGGAACAGTTCGCGATCCTCCGCCATGTCGATGGCGCGTTGCGAGGCGCCGATCATTTCGACGTTGAATTTTTCCAGTATCCCCTCGCGCACCAGATCGAGCGCCGTGTTGAGTGCCGTCTGCCCCCCCATGGTGGGAAGCAGCGCCGTGGGGCGCTCTTTCTCGATGATGCGGGCGATGGTGCGCCAGTTGATCGGCTCTATATAAATAGCGTCCGCGGTCTCCGGATCCGTCATGATCGTGGCGGGATTGGAATTCACCAGGATGACCCGGTATCCCTCTTCTTTCAACGCCTTACATGCTTGAGCTCCAGAATAATCGAACTCGCAGGCCTGACCGATGATGATGGGCCCGGCGCCGATGATGAGGATGCTGTCGAGGTCGGTACGCTTCGGCACGAGGAGCTCTAACCTTCCACTGACTTTTGTTTCACCGGCGTGCGGCCGCGCGAATTCGCCTGCACGCGCTTCACCATCAGGTACATGAAGTGCTCGAACAGCAGGCGCAGGTCGTGGGGGCCGGGGCTGGCCTCCGGGTGTCCTTGAAAGCTGAAGGCCGGGCGATCGGTGCGCGTCAGGCCCTGCAACGAGCCGTCGAATAGCGATCGGTGCGTGGCGCGCAAGGTTTCCGGAAGCGTCGCTTCGTCGACCGCAAAGCCATGGTTCTGGCTGGAAATCAGCACCCGCCCCGAATCGATTTCGAGTACCGGATGATTCGCGCCATGATGCCCGAACTTCATTTTCATAGTCTCTCGCGCCGCTCGCCAGTCCCAGCAATTGGTGCCCGAGGCAAATCCCAAAGACGGGGATGTCGGTCTCCAGGAATTTCGCGATCGCGCTAATGGCGTAGTCGCAAGGCTCCGGATCGCCCGGGCCGTTTGATAAGAAGATACCATCAGGATTCATTGCAAGTACTTGATCTGCAGGTGTCTGCGCGGGCACAACTGTCATGCGGCAGCCGTGTTCGGCCAGGATTCTCAAAATGCTGCGCTTCATGCCGTAGTCGTACGCCACGACATGCAGACGGCTTTGCGGACGAGGCGGCTTGGCGGCCGTCTTCCAGATCAAGCCGTCATTCCACTGATAGATCTTCTTGGTCGAGACCGCCTTGGCCAGGTCCATGCCCTTCAAACCCGGAAATTTCTTGGCGGCGCGCACCGCTGCGTTCTGCTCGATATTCTCGCCGGTCATGATGCAGCCCGATTGCGCGCCCTTCTCGCGCAGCAGCCGGGTGAGCTTGCGGGTGTCGATATCGGCGATCGCCACCACCTTGCAGCGAAGCAGGAAGCTCGGCAAAGACTCGGTGGCGCGCCAATTGGAATGCAGCAGCGGCAGGTCGCGAATCACCAGGCCCGCGGCATAGACCGCGCCGGATTCAAGATCCTCCGGGGTCGTCCCGGTGTTGCCGATGTGCGGATAGGTGAGAGTCACGATCTGCCGGCAATAGGAAGGATCGGTGAGGATCTCCTGATAGCCGGTCATCGCGGTATTGAAAACTACTTCACCCGTCGTGTTGCCTTTTGCGCCTACTGAGACGCCTCGGAACACGGTGCCATCTTCAAGAGCTAGCACTGCAGGTGTCGACACTCCGGTTCCTCGCTTTGCGCTGCGGCGCGCCGCAGATGCGCAAAGCGGGAGGAGCTCCTTAGAACGTCCTCCCGCTTTATGGGTTAATTCGCGATCAGTTTCCGGGCGCGAATATTAACGATGCCCGCGATGACTGTCCATGGTTCTTCTAAAATCCGAGTACATCCTTCATGCCGTACAGGCCCGCCGGCCGGCCAATCAGCCAAGCGGCGGCCCGCAGGGCCCCACGCGCAAAGGTAATTCGGTCGGTGGCGCGATGGAGGATCTGCAGCGTCTCGCCGTCCCCGGCAAAGGTCACGGTATGTTCGCCCACGATGTCCCCGGCCCGAATGACCGAGAAACCAATGCTGCCGGGGCTGCGCGCGGTGTCGGCGCCATGGCGCTCGAACACTGCTGCCTCCTTCAAGGCAATCGCACGGGCCCCCGCAACCGACTCACCCAAGCCAAGCGCCGTGCCCGAGGGGGCATCGCGCTTGTGCCGGTGGTGCGCCTCCGATATTTCCACGTCAAAGCCCGCGCCCAGAGCCCGCGTCGCTTGGGCGACCAGCTGATTCATCACCGCAACCCCAATGCCGGTGTTGGGGGCAATGAGCACCGCAATGGTTTTCGCCGCGGCTTCCACCTGCTTGCGCGCGCCGGCGTCGAATCCGGTTGCCCCGACCAGCAAGGGAACACCCGCTTCAGCGCATGACCGCGCGTGCCCCGCCACCGCCTGAGCCACGCTGAAATCCAGCGCCACCGACCCGTGTCTCGAGCGCCTGAGCGCCCTCCGCGGCGATTCTCACGCCGGTGGCCTGACCCTCCGCCGCGGCGTCCTGACCTAAGCCGAGGGCTGCCCGGCGAGGCCAGCGCCGCCTGCAAATGGAACGGCGAACCTTCGCGCAGGGCTGCGATCAACGATTGGCCCATGCGGCCGGTTATGCCGAACACGATCAGCGGCTGCGAGGCCGGGCCTCTGGTCACTCGACCACGCGCGTAAAGAACTTCTTCACGCCCTCGAAGAAGCTCTGCTCCTTGGGATGATGGCTGCCCTGCTCCAGCGACGCCGCGAACTTTTTCAGCATTTCCTTTTGTTCGGCCCGCAGACTGACCGGGGTTTCGACCACGACGCGGCAGAACAAATCGCCGGCGGCGCCGCCGCGCACGGGACGCACGCCTTTTTCCCGCACCCGGAACACCCGGCCGGATTGCGTCTCGCCCGGAATCTTCAAAATGACCTCGCCGTCGAGCGTGGGCACCTCAACCGTGCCGCCGAGTGCTGCGGTGACGAAGGTGATGGGCACTTCGCAGGAAAGATGGCTGCCTTCGCGCTCGAAGATCGGGTGCTCCTTGACTCGAATCTCGACATACAAATCGCCGGCCGGTCCGCCGTTGCGGCCGGCCTCGCCTTCGCCGTTCAGGCGGATGCGGTCGCCGCTGTCGACCCCGGCGGGCACTTTGACCGGCAGCGATTTCTCCTGCCGCACCCGTCCTTGGCCGTAGCAGGTATCGCAGGGATTGGAGATGATCTTGCCGCGCCCTTTGCAGCGCGGGCATGGCTGCTGGATGGTGAAGATGGACTGCTGAACGCGCACCTGACCCTGGCCGTTGCAGGTATCGCAGGTCTTGGGCGTCGACCCCTTGGCCGCGCCCGTGCCCTTGCAGGTCTTGCACTCGCCCATGGAAGGGATGCGGATTTCGGTCTCGGTGCCGAACACCGCCTTCTCCAGGTCCAGTTCCAGTTCGTAGCGCAGGTCGGCGCCGCGAAACACCTGCGAGCGGCCGCGTTGGCCGCCTGAGAAAATATCGCCGAACATCTCGCCGAAGATATCGCCGAACGCCTCGCCGGCGCTGAATCCGCCGGCACGATTGCCCTCGAGGCCGGCGTGGCCGAACTGATCATAAACGGCGCGCTTGTGCGAATCGCACAGCACCTCGTAGGCCTCTTTGCACTCCTTGAAACGGTGCTCCGCTTCCGGATCATCGGGATTGCGATCCGGATGGAATTTCATCGCGAGGCGGCGGTAGGCCTTCTTGATATCGGCTTCCGACGCGTTACGCGGTAAGTCGAGGAGCTTGTAATAATCCTGCTTCGCCATTGCTCACCTGAGGCCAATCCCACATAAAAACGAACCGCCGGCACTATGCATACCGGCGGTTGCAATCAACAATCTAACGCATCACAAATGCCGTCAGGCCCCGTCAGGCCTTCTTGCGATCGGAATCCTTCACTTCCTCGAACTCCGCGTCGAGCACATCGTCCTTCGGCGCCTGCTGTCCCGACGCGCCCGCGTTTGCTCCCGGACCCGAGGCGCCGGCACCGCCGGCGGCCGTCTGCTCGTACATCTTCTGCATGATCGCGCTCGATGCCTGCTCCAATTCCGTGGTCTTGCGCTCGATGTCCTCGCGGTCATCGCCGCTCATCGCGCTCTTGACCGCCGCCACCGCATCGTTGGCCGCCTTTTTCTGATCGTCGGAAATCTTGTCGCCCATATCCTTGAGCGCCTTCTCGACGCTGTGGATGGCCGCATCCGCCTTGTTGCGCGCGCCAACCAATTCGCGAAACTTCTTGTCCTCTTCGGCATGCGTTTCCGCGTCCGAGACCATGCGCTTGATTTCAGCCTCGGACAATCCGCTCGAGGCCTTGATGACAATGCGCTGTTCCTTGCCGGTCTTCACGTCCTTCGCCGAGACATTCAAAATGCCGTTGGCGTCGATATCGAACGCAACCTCGATCTGCGGCATGCCGCGCGGCGCCGGCGGAATATCCGTCAGGTCGAACCGGCCCAACGACTTGTTGTCGGTCGAGCGCTCGCGCTCGCCCTGCAGCACGTGGATGGTCACACCCGTCTGGTTGTCGTCCGCGGTCGAGAAGGTCTGCGCCGCCTTGGTCGGAATCGTCGTGTTCTTCTCGATCACCTTGGTCATGATGCCGCCCAGGGTTTCTATTCCTAGGGACAGCGGGGTCACGTCGAGCAGCAATACGTCCTTCACGTCGCCGGACAGAACGCCGCCTTGAATCGCAGCGCCGACCGCAACAGCCTCGTCCGGGTTCACGTCCTTGCGCGGCTCCTTGCCGAACAAGTCCTTCACCGCCTTCTGCACCATGGGCATGCGGGTCTGGCCGCCGACCAGGATGACTTCGCCGACATCCTTCATGGACATGCCGGCATCCTTGAGCGCGATGCGGCAGGGCTCCATGGTTTTCTGCACCAAATCCTCGACCAGCGATTCGAGCTTCGCCCGGGTCAGCTTCATGTTCAAATGCTTCGGACCGGCCGCATCCGCAGTGATGTACGGCAGATTGATTTCGGTCTGCTGGCTCGAGGACAGCTCGATCTTGGCCTTCTCGGCCGTTTCCTTGAGCCGCTGCATGGCAAGCGGGTCCTTGCGCACGTCGATGCCGCTTTCCTTCTTGAACTCATCCGCGAGGTAATTCACGACGCGAAGATCGAAATCCTCGCCGCCGAGGAAGGTGTCGCCGTTGGTCGAGAGCACTTCAAATTGGCGCTCGCCGTCCACTTCCGCGATCTCGATGACCGACACGTCGAACGTGCCGCCGCCCAGGTCGTACACGGCGATCTTGCGGTCGCCGCCGTCCTTGTCGAGGCCGTAGGCCAACGCGGCCGCGGTCGGCTCATTGATGATGCGCTTGACGTTCAAACCCGCGATGCGGCCGGCATCCTTGGTGGCCTGGCGCTGCGAGTCATTGAAATAGGCAGGCACCGTGATGACCGCCTCGGTGACGGTTTCGCCCAGGTAATCCTCGGCGGTCTTCTTCATCTTCATGAGGACGCGGGCCGAGACTTCCGGCGGCGCCATCTTCTTGCCCTGGGTTTCCACCCAGGCATCGCCATTGTCCGCCTTGACGATCTTGTAGGAGACCATGCCCATGTCTTTCTTCACCACCTCGTCGGTGAATTTGCGGCCGATGAGGCGCTTGACCGCGGCGATGGTGTTGGCCGGGTTGGTGACGGCCTGGCGCTTGGCGGACTGGCCGACCAGCACCTCGCCATCCTTGGTGAACGCAACGATCGACGGCGTGGTGCGATCACCCTCGCTGTTCTCGATGACTTTGGGCTTGCCGCCCTCCATGATCGCGACGCAGGAATTCGTCGTGCCGAGATCGATACCAATCATTTTACCCATTGTGGAAACCCTCTAAGAAATCGAACGTTGTGACCTTACCTGGGGACATGCGGCGCATTTTTCAATTGGCGTCCGCGCCGGGTGCCTTGCTGACGACCACTCTGGCCGGGCGCAGCAGGCGCCCGTTCAAGGAGTAGCCTTTTTGAATCACCGACAGCACCGTGTTGGCCGGCGCCTCGCGGCTCTCCTGGGCCACCATCGCCTCATGCCAGGCGGGGTCGAAGGGCTGACCCTGGGGGTCGATGACCTTGATGCCCGCCTTCTCGAATGCCCGCTGCAGCTGCTTCAAGGTTGCGCTGCTCCCCTGGAGCAGGGCCGAATCCGCATTCGCGGGCGCCGCATTGATTCCGGCTTCCAGCGAATCCACCACCCCGACCAGTTCCTGGGCAAAGCGCTCCACCGCATACTTGCGGGCATTGTCCAGCTCGCGCTCCATGCGCTTGCGGTAGTTATCCAGTTCCGCGACCGCGCGCAGGTGATTGTTGCGGTTTTCGGCCGCCTTGGCCTCGGCCAGCTCCAGCGGCGTAGGCGCGTCGGCGGGGGCTGCCGGGTTCGCGTCTGCCGCGTCGCCGCCGGAAGGCTGGTTGTGGTCGTTCACGCGTTAAGGCCCTCTCAAAGAAACGGCGGCTTAGGAGCCGCTCGAAGCGGACGTTTTGGGGGCTATTTGCGCGCGTTCAAGGCCGAACCCAAGAGCTTGGCGGTGATATCCACGATGGGGATGACGCGCTCGTAGGCCATGCGGGTCGGGCCGATGATCCCCAAGACCCCGACCACCTGGTTGTCGACCATGTAGGGCGCCGTCACCACGCTGATGTCGTCCAGAATCCGGTAGCCCGATTCCTGGCCGATGAAGATCTGAATGCCGTCGGCGCGCAGACAACTGTCCAAGAGCCGCAGGATATCGTGCTTCTCATTGAAGGCTTCGAACAGACGGCGCAGACGATCGACATTCGACAATTCGGCGAATCCCATGAGGTTGGTTTCGCCGGCAATGACATATTCCACCTTCTCGGAAGGCGCGGTGTCGAAGACCTTTTGCGCCATGTGGATGGCGTCCTGCATGAGCTGGTTCATGTGCTGGCGCGTCTCCTGCAGCTGCGCCAGCAGCTGGGCACGCACGTCGGGCAGCGAGCGCCCGGCAAACGCCTCATTCAGATAGTTCGCGGCGCGGCGCAGCTCCTCGGGAGAATGATAGCGGTCGAGCTGCACCACGCGGTTTTGCACCTCGCGGTTGCTCATGACCATGATGGCGAGCGCCCGGTTCTCCGACAGGCTGACGAATTCGATTTGCGACAGCGCAATGTAGTGCGGGTTCGGCAGCGTCACGAGTCCCGCCATGTGGGTGACGCTCGAGAGCATTTGCGACACCGTCTGGACCAGCGAGCGGCCGTTGGCCGCCTCTATCCCTAAGCGCCGCTCGATCTCCTCGATCTCCTCGTGATGCAGGGGCTTGAGCTTGAGCAGCGTATCGACAAAGAAGCGGTACCCCTTGTCGGTGGGAACCCGCCCTGCGGAGGTGTGCGGCGAGGCCACGAAGCCAAGATCTTCCAAATCGGCCATGACGTTGCGGATGGTCGCCGACGACAGGCTCAATCCCGAATCGCGCGACAACGTTCGCGACCCCACCGGCTGGCCGTCGCGGATATAGTTCTCAATGAGGGCCTTGAGCAGCTGTTGCGCCCGCTCATTGAGTCCTTCGTCGGCACCTTCTGTCATAGTAGGTCCATATAACATGAATGAAGCTACCTAGCGCATCCGGCCGAAGTCAAGAGTCAGCTCCAGCGGAGGGCTATAATCGATCATGCCTCAAGTATTCAAGTCCATCGCACTGGTGGGCAACGCCAAAGATTTGCGGGTTGCCGAATGCATGCTGGGCCTCGCGGCGCACTTTCAGACCCGCGGCATCCCGGTGCTGGTCGATCCCAGCGTCGGCCTGGCGTTCAAGGCCGGCAGCGTGGTGCTCTGTCCCGAACAGTCCTTCGCGACGCGTGCCGATCTCATCGTCGCCATCGGCGGCGACGGCACGCTGCTGTATGCGGCGCGGCTGGTCGCCGGATTCGCCGTGCCGCTGATCGGGGTGAACCGCGGCCGCCTCGGGTTTCTCACCGATGTCAGCCCGAATTCCATGCTCGAGGACGTCGATACGGTTCTGGCCGGGCGCTACACCGAGGATCGCCGTTCGCTGCTGGCGGCCCGGCTGGAAAGCCATGACGGCAAAAGCGTGAGCGCGCTGGCGCTCAACGATGTCGTCGTGAACAAGTGGGAGACCGGACGCACGATGGATTTCGAAACCACCATCAACGGCCGTTTTGTCAATTCGCACGGCGGGGATGGCATGGTGATTGCCACCGCGACCGGCTCGACCGCCTATGCACTGTCCTGCGGCGGACCGATCGTTGAGCCCGATCTCGACGTGTGGGTCATGGCGCCGATATGTCCGCACACTTTGAGCGATCGGCCGATCGTGGTGCGCGCCGGCAGCAAGATTCAGCTGCGCATGTCGGATCGATTCGAAGCGCGCGCCCAGGTGACCTGCGACGGCACCGCCATCGGCGATCTGGAACAGGGCGATAATTTGTATGTCGAGAGCGCCGACGCGCAGATCACGCTGCTGCATCCGCCGGGCTATGACTACTATCGGCTGCTGCGTTCCAAGCTGCATTGGGGCCGCGGCGCTCAAAACGGACAGCCAGACGCCTAACGTGCTGACGCATCTGCAATTGCGGGATTTGGTTCTGGTCGATCAAGCGGAGCTTGAACTGCGCGGCGGCCTCACCGCCCTGACCGGGGAGACCGGCGCGGGCAAATCCATTGTCGTCGATGCGTTGCTGCTGATCGCCGGCGGCCGCGCGGCCGGGGATATCGCGCGGCAGGGCGCGGAACGCGCCGAGGTGACGGCAAGCTTTTCGGACCTGCCCCCCGCCGCCGTCACTTGGCTGAAGGAACAGTCGATCGATTTTGACGGCGAACTCGTGGCGCGGCGGGTCATCGGCGCGGACGGCCGCTCGCGCGCCTATGTCAACGGCCAGGTGGTGCCGCTGCAAGCCATGCGCGAACTGGCGGAGCATCTGATCGAAATCCACGGCCAACAAGAATTTCAGCACCTGGTGAATCGCAGCGCGCAGCGCGAGCTGCTCGATGAACGCCTGGGCGGCCCCGCCCTCGCGGACACGGTCGCGAAGCTGTTCGCAGCCTACAGCACCGCCCGTCGCGATTTGGAGTCGCTGAACCGCGCGGCGGAAAACCGCGATGCGCGGCTTGATCTGCTGCGCTATCAGCTGCGCGAACTCAAGGCCGAGGTGACGACGGCGGCCCGGATCGAGGAGCTGTTCGCCGATCAAAAGCGCATCGCGGCGCGCAGCCGCTTAGGCGAAGCGGCCCGCAGCGCGCTCACCGCCGTCTACGAATCCGACAGCGACAGTGCGCACGACTTGCTGGGCAAGGCCGGCGCGGCGCTGCGCAGCGTGGCGGATATCGACCCCGAGCTGGGCGCTGCGGCCAAGCTCTTGGGCGAAGCGGTCATTCTCACCCAAGAGGCGGCCGAATTGCTGCGCCGCTACCTTGAGGCGCTGGATATCGATCCTGCTCGCCAGGACGAAATCGAGCGCCATGCCGCGGCGCTGGAAGGCTTGGCGAGAAAACATCGCATAGCCGTGCTCGAGCTGCCGGAGCACTCGGCCCGCATTGAACAGGAGGTGGCCGCTCTCGACAATGTGCAGGTCAGCCTGGCGGCTCTGGAGAAGCAGCTGGCCGATGCCGCGCGGGACTATCGCAGCGCGGCGCAGCGTTTGAGCGAGGCGCGCCGGGCGGCGGCGCAATTGCTGGAGGTCCAGGTCACGAAGCTCATGCAGACATTGGGGATGGCGGGCGGCCGGTTCGCCGTCGATATCGTCCCGAGCGAGCAGGAATTCTCCCCGCACGGCAGCGATGAGGTGGAATTCTTGGTGAGCGCGAACCCGGGGCAGCCGCTCAAGGGATTGGCCAAGGTGGCCTCAGGCGGCGAGCTGTCGCGCATCAGTCTCGCGGTGCAAGTGGCCGGCCGCGCCGCATCGCCGTTTGCATGGTGTTCGACGAAGTGGATGCCGGCATCGGCGGCGCCGTGGCCGAGATTGTCGGGCGGCAGCTGCGCGAGTTGGGCGAGCGCGCACAGGTGCTGTGCGTGACGCATCTGGCGCAGGTGGCAGCGCAGGCGCACAGCCAATTCCGCGTCACCAAGTTAAGCGACGGCAAGATCACCCGCACGGCCGTCAAGCCTTTGGGGCAGGCTGAGCGGGTCGACGAAATTGCGCGCATGCTCGGCGGCATCGACATCAGCGAACAAGCCCGCGCGCATGCGCGCGAGATGCTGGCGCGCGCCCTGCCGGCCGAGGCGCAGAAGAAAAAGGGATCGCGGAGCTCGCCGCGCTAAGACGGGGTCCTGGTGCGTTTCTGATTCGGGCAGTTCGGCTTACGGCAATGCCCGTACAAAATCAGCGCATGGTCGCTGATCTCGAAGCCCAAGCGCTTGGCGACCGCCTGCTGCCGCTCTTCGATGCCGCCGTCCATGAACTCTTCCACTTTCCCGCAGTCAACACACACGATGTGATCGTGGTGCGCGCCTTGATTGAGTTCGAACACCGCCATGCCACCCTCAAAATGATGGCGCGTAACAAGACCCGCGGCCTCGAATTGAGTCAGCACACGATAGACAGTGGCGAGGCCGATGTCCTCATTGGACACCAAGAGCTTCTTGTAAATATCCTCCGCGCTCATGTGGCGCGCGGACCCGTCGGCGAGGATGTCCAAGATTTTCAGGCGCGGCAGCGTAACTTTAAGACCGGCATTGCGCAGGTCGTTGCTTTCGCTGGTCGAGTCAGGTTTTAGGCGCTGCGGCATGCTGGGCCTTCCGGTATGATAGGCGTTGATTATCAATCATTTGATGGCTTTTAACCACTTTCATGAAAATAATTCAGTGTCTTGTTCTGGTATCCGCGGCGTCCCTGGCAGCCTCGGGCTGCGTGTACCGCATCAATATTCAACAAGGCAATTTCCTCAATCAGAGCGCCGTCGACACGGTCAAAGAAGGCATGACGCGCAGTCAGGTCCGGTATCTCTTGGGAACGCCCATGGTGGCCGACAGCTTCAACAAGGAACGTTGGGACTATATCTACTACCTCAAGAAGGGCCGTTCGCGGCACGTCGATTCGCGCCGCGTCACGGTGTACTTCGACGGCGACAAAGTCGCGCGGCTGGAGAAGCCCAGCGATGCGGAGGCCGCGGCACAAGACGCATCCGCCGCGAAAATCAAGAACGGCCGGGTTTACTAGCCTTGCGGCTAGCGCGTTTTCTGCGCGCGAGCTTCGGCTCCTCGAGCAGCGGCCGATATAGTTCGATCCGATCGCCCTCTTTGAGCGGCTGATCGCGGGTCGCGACCTTGCCGAAAATCCCCACTGCCGAGTGCGCCAGATCCGCGCCGTTGAAATCGGCGTCCCCCATTACGCAAGTCAGCGCATCCGCCAGCCGCGAGTTCGCCGGCAGCTGCACTGTCTTGGCGACGCTGTGCTGCGGATGTGCATAGACGATCTCGACGGTAATCACGCAGCTAGCCGTAGACCTTTTGCGCCCGAACCACGAAGGCATCGACGATGCTGCCGCACAGCGTTTCAAACACGGCATTGAACGCCGCGGAGGTGAGGCGGTTCTTGAATTCGAATTCCACTTTGAAGTGTACGCGCGAACCTCGCTCGCCGATGGCATCGAAGCGCCATGCGCCGGTCAGATCGCGAAAGGGCCCATGCGTGAGGCGCATGTCGATTTGCGCATCCGGCGTGAGCCGGTTGCGCGTGGTGAATTCAGTCTGCAGCACCCCATGCGCGATCTTCAGCATGGCGATGCGCTCGGTCGCAGAAACATCCTGCACGCGAACCCCGACGCACCATGGTAGAAACTCCGGATAGCGCGGCACGTCATTCACCAAGGCAAACATTTGGGCGGGACGTGAAGGTGACTAGGGCACTGCGCTCGACTACCTGCATGGCCCGCATTGTCCGGCAAAAGCGCGGGCGCCGCCATGAATTGTACACTTCCACGCGCTGGTTCATGACAATTATCCACGGGGCCGCGTCGGCCCCGTTCAATAGTTGCGCGGAGCGCATGACATGAAAAACACCGAAAAACTGCCGCCGATTGCCGTGAACCGCAAAGCGCGCTTCGACTATTTCATCGAGGAACGGTTCGAGGCGGGCATTTCCCTGATGGGCTGGGAGGTCAAGAGCATGCGCGCCGGCAAGGCGCAGATTGCCGAGGCCTATGTGTACGTCAAGAACGGTGAAGCCTTCCTGTTCGGCGCCCACTTGAACCCGCTGAACTCGGCCTCGACCCACGTGGAAACCGATCCCACCCGCACGCGCAAGCTGCTGCTGAATCGCCGCCAGCTCGATCATCTGATCGGCGCGGTCGAGCGGCGCGGCTACACGCTGGTGCCGCTCGAACTGTATTGGAAAGCCGGGCGGGCGAAGCTGGAGATCGGCCTTGCGAAGGGTAAGAAGCAGCACGACAAGCGGCACACCGAAAAGGACCGCGACTGGCAGCGCGACAAGGGCCGGATCTTGAAGGCCATGCGCCGCTGAGAGCCTGTCCGCGCGCCCCGCGCGGGCGCCGTGGCGCAATCGGCCAAAAAAGCGTAAGCTATCCCCTCGATTGGGGCCGACCGGTTTCGACATGGGTTGCGAAACTGCAGGTGCGTACCGAGGTGCAGGTTCCTCGTTAAACTATTTGCAAACTTATAGTTGCCAATCAAGACAACTACGCTCTAGCCGCCTAATCGCGGTTGAAACCTAGACGGCTCGTGCTGATGCGAACGTTTAGGTGTAGCGCTCATCAGATAGTGGAGCACACGTGCCTGGGGTGTGTTAAACGAAAAATTACCGGGCTGGCTGCGCGCTTTCCCTGCCCGTTGGGTAGTGCGCGGTAAGAACAATAGACGCGGCTACGTACGTAGATCTTGTAGCGTAGGACTTATGGACGGGGGTTCGATTCCCCCCGGCTCCACCATTTGGTCTTCCGATGACATCCGAAAACATCCGAGGACTTCCACTAAACCCGCATAAAACGCGGGTTTTTTTATGCCTTTTGGAGTCCTGGGAGCGCCGCAGCTGGCGGTTGACTTCCGGGGGCAACTGGGGGCAATCTTGGGGGCAACTGGTCGAACCCGGAAGGGAGTTGCCCCCAGATGCCGCTCACCGATGCCGCCGCGCGCAACGCCAAACCCGCCGCCAAAACCGTGCGGATGTTCGACCGTGATGGCCTGTATCTCGAGGTTTCGCCGCGTGGCGGCAAGTGGTGGCGCCTCAAATATCGCTACGCGGGAAAGGAGAAACGCGTGTCACTGGGCGTCTACCCAGAAATCAATTTGAAGAAGGCTCGCGCGCGCACCATCGATGCACGCCAGCTGTTGGACGCCGGCGTCGATCCCAGCGAGAACCGCCGCGCCACCAAGGCCGCCCAGGTGCAAGGCGCGGCGAACAGCTTCGAGGTGGTTGCGCGCGAGTGGATCGACCAGCAAATGAAATCCTGGGTCAAGGGTCACGGCGAGCGAATACTGACCCGGTTCGAACGCGACATATTTCCCTGGATCGGCGCCCGCCCGATTGCGGATCTGACAGCGCCGGAGCTGCTGACAACGGTGCGGCGCATCGAAAAGCGCGGTGCGTTGGAGACCGCGCATCGCGCGCTCGGCAATTGCGGCCAAGTGTTCCGATATGCCATCGCCACCGGCCGCGCCAAACGCGATCCGACCGGCGATCTGCGAGGCGCCCTCCCCGCGGTAAAGACCGAACACTTTGCCGCCATAACCGATCCCAAGCGGGTGGGTGCGCTGATGCGCGCCATCGACGACTACGAAGGATCGTTGACGGTTCGCTGTGCCCTGCGCCTGGCGGCGCTCGTGTTCGTACGACCCGGCGAGCTGCGGCATGCCGAATGGTCGGCAATGGACTTGGATGGCGGCGAATGGCGCTACACGGTCACTAAGACGAACACGCCGCACATCGTCCCTCTGTCCTCGCAAGCGGTTGCAGTCCTTCGTGACCTGAAGCCCCTCACCGGCCGCGGCCGGTATGTGTTCTCCAGTGCCCGCAGCAGCCAGCGGCCGATGAGCGACAACGCCATCCTCGCCGCCATGCGCCGCATGGGCATCGCCAAGGACGAAATGAGCGGCCACGGATTTCGCGCCATGGCGCGGACCATCCTGGACGAGGTGCTGGGCTTCCGGCCGGATTTCATCGAGCACCAGCTCGCGCACGCGGTGCGCGACCCGAACGGACGTGCTTACAACCGCACCGCGCATTTGGTGGAGCGCCGGAAAATGATGCAGGCTTGGGCGGATTACCTGGACAAGCTCAAGAACGGCGCCGACGTGATTCCGATTCTCAAGGCAGGCTGAAAAACGAGGTTCTGACCATGGAAAAGAAGTTGCAGCAATTGACCGTCGACGAGCGCATCAAGCTTGTCGAGGATCTCTGGGACAGCATAGCGGCCGATCAGGGCGCACTTCCGATTACCGCCGATCAGAGGTCGGAACTCGACCGCCGCCTCAACGCGTACGCGGTCGACAAGAATCGTGGACAACCGGCGGCGGACGCCGTTCGCGACGTTCGTCGACAGTTGTGACCGAGAAGTTGCGGAGTTACGCGGCAATGATCTCACGCAGCACTTCGGGTCGACGTGCTGCAATCGCGAGGAGTGAGCGCGCTGCGCCCGAAGGTTGGCGTCTGCCTTGCTCCCACTCTTGCAGCGTTCGCGTTGAAACGCCGAGCACTGCGGCAAATTGTTTCTGCGAGAGGCCAGTCCGTGTGCGTGCCTCGGTTATCGCGGAGACGGGAACGCGGTGCACGTGCCCCGCCTGACCTGCCTTCATTTCCCGCACCGACGCCAGAAGTTCCGCACCGATGTCGCGGGCTGCATCGCGTTTGCGCAGCGCCTTTTCACTCAACTTAGCCATTGATCGTCTCCCGAATCGCGTTTAGCGTTTTCGCTGGAATCGAATCCTTCACACCCTTGGCATACATTAGGAGCAGATAAATCACACCATCCTTCAAGCGGTTGTAGTGGATCACCCGTACACCGCCGCGCTTACCGGCGCCGGGGCGCGACCAGCGAACCTTTCGACAACCGCCCGAACCCTTGATGACATCACCAGCCTCGGGGTTCAGCGCCAGCCACGCCACAAACTCACCGCGTTCGTCCTCGGTCCAGTAATCCGGCCACAGGCGAGTGAAGCTCGGGGTTTCGATGACCGTGTACACAACTAGATTATACGTCTCAGACGTATATACGTCAAAGACGTAGTTGAGGCGGGGTCGAGGCCGGTGAACCGGCAGGCCTCTCCCAGTCGTGGCGCCCCAATACCATCAACTTACGCCACGCTGGTTAGCACGGCTGGTTTCAATTCGAGTTGCCAACCAGTCTCGTACTTCGCTCTCCAGCCATCCCACAGCCCGCTCGCCCAGCTTGATGCGCTGCGGGAACCGTCCTTCGGCCTGCATCTGGTAGATCATTGAGCGACCGAGTCCAGTGAGCTGGGAGACCTGTCGCAGCCTCAACGCTCGTTCATTGGGGTCACGCTGGGCCTTCACTGGAGGTACCAGGTTGAATGCAAATTGATCTTTCGACGTGCTTTTCATGGCTGTAACCTCGAAGCCCTACCGCGTCCGCTCCTGGTCCTTGGGGTAGCCGCGCTCGGGACCCTCCCGTTGGATCTGACGCTGCTTTTCCGTGAATCTGATGAGTTGTGCCGCCAATCTTTGCCGGTCTGTGAGGATCGACGGCAGATGGCCTGCGAAGTAACGCACGTCGCCAGCGAGGATCATCTCCCCCTGCGCATCCAACACCTCTGCGGCCTTCATCCAGGTTGATACCAGCGATTTGCGAGTCTCAAGCAACCTTTCGCGCGCCGGATCCGCGACTGTCTTGGAACGCGACAGCTCTTGCGCGATTCCGATTACCCGTTCACGCAGTGCAGTGGACTTCCCGTGGCGCTGCGCTTTGAAAATCTCGTCTCGTGGTTTTCTCTTGTTCTCGCCTCGAATGGCCCGCGGTGTGGCGTTGGCCGCAATACCCTGTTCGCGCATCAACCGGCGCGAAGTCCTCGCGCCAATCTCGCAGGAGCTGCTTGTCGATGTGCAGCCGCCGGCCGAGCTCGTTCTCGGCCTTCACGACCAGATGCACGTGAGGGTGCTTCTGGTCGGTGTGCAAGACCATGGCGTAGCGATGTTGCGCGAACTTCTGGCGGGCGAATTGCCGCGCGGCGACCAAGACCTTGTCGGCGGGCGTCGGCGCCGGCATGGACAGCACGATGTTGTGCACGAGTTTCGTCGGTCGGCGCGCGCGGACCGTCGTCCCTCTGCCGCCGGTATTGGCCGGCGGTGAGTTCCAAGTGCCAGTCGTCGATGAGCCGCTTTTGCTCATCCGGGCGTCCGATGCGCTCACCCTCGTCGGTCTCGATCTCCAGGGCTCCGCGGCGGCTGATGTACGCGAAGTGAGCCGCCACCGCGCCCCTCCTCGTTCCTCCGCCGGTTACTTTCACCATGACCTCCGGGGTACGCCTGACCGTGCGCGAGATTTGGTCAACCTGCGCTTGGCTGAATCGATTGGGCATCTGCGGACCTGCGCGCCCGTAACTCACCACCTCGAAGAATGGCGGTCTATCCGACGTGAGGCGGACAACTCGCTTAGTCAACGCGGCTCTCCCAGCTGACCAGCGCCGCTTGGGCGAATTCATGCATGTGCCGCTCCACGTCCGCTACGAGAGCCCTGGAACGGGTGAGGTCTTGCTGCAGATCCCGTGGCAGAACACCTGCCTGCGCGGCTTCCCGAGCCGTCCGCGCCAAGATTCGGCCGAAGGCAGCCAAGAGCGACACGGCCGCCTTGAACGCTGCCAGCTCATGGGTTGCCAGCGGCGGGTTCGCGGCAACATGACCCCGGACCAGGGCGGCGATGTAGGCTGAGTCCTTCATGCGGCGCTCGGCCGCTCGGTGCCGAATGGCAAGTCGATCTCCCGGCCGCAGACGGATCGTGATCCGGTCCAAGGCGGGACCGCTGGTCGATGTCTTGCCGGCGAGTTGGGCACATCCGAATCGAGCAGTGCACGAATGGCGATCAGTGCCAGCGTCGACTCCGACATTTGCCGCTTGGCTGCAACCGCGGCGAACAGCCGCTTCTCCGGCGGCGTCGGACGCGCCGTGATCGACGGGGCCGTCGCTTTCGAGGCGCCGTTGTTCACTGCACGCCAATCTGTGTTGCTGCAAATCGCGGACACTTCGCTATCCTGCCATCACTCCAATAACGACCCGACACCAGACGTCGATCCAACGCCTACTTGCTCACACCGATCCACCAATACGAACCTACACATTGCGCGAACTACTGAACTTTTGGGGGAAGGGTATCGCTGTTTTTTCAGTGAAACTCGCTCCGGTCGGCACGACGATCGGGTCTCTTCGATCGAATACAACGTGCGATCTATAACGTGACCTCCGGCTCAATCGTGCAGATGACTATGAGCGGCAGGTTGGATTCTGGGAAGGCCATGATTCGTACGAATTCACCTACGATTGGTTGGCGCCGCTAAAAATCCGATTCACTCGTGAACTGATGGGAATGCAACGCTACGTCTGCGGAACGCGGCGGCAGTTCCCGGCCGGCCAACTGCAGTCGATGGCCTCACCTTAAATGTTCGCCCCTAAGCTGCCACTCGCGATTTCAACGGCTTGAATCCTCTGTTTGCATTGGCACCCACGTGGGCCGAAGGTCCAATGGTCGCTGAGTTAGATGAAGCACAGCCTATAGCCAGCGAGCTTGCAGTGCGCCCATCGCAAGGCTCGACACTAAGCCGCATCAAAAAAAGGGAACCACGATGCAAATGAACTGGTTCGACATTGGATGGCCGTTCGTAGGTCTGGGTGGCGCGTTCGTGATGATCGCCATCATGCTGATGACCGACACATTCCGCGGCAACACCGCCCTATCGCGCTGGCGTGATCCAGTGTGGCTGGGGTGGCTCGCGGCACCGCTCTACTGGTTACACCAGTTCGAGGAATACAGCCTGCCAGTGCTGGGATTCGACTACTCGATACAGGCAATGGTCTGCAAAAACATAGGCTATCCGCCGTATCCGGACTGTCCCATTCCCTTCTCTTTCTATCCGGTGGTGAATATCGGCCTGATGTGGGTGGGAGCGCCGCTCGCTGCATATCTAGGCAGGCGCAACGCCGCTATCGGCCTCAGCTTCTGGGGCATGATCCTTGTCAACGGAGTCGCGCATGTGGCCGGGACCATCTTATTACGAGACTACAATACCGGCCTATTCACCGGCCTCTTCCTGTTCGTCCCCTTGTCCGTGTGGGTGATCTACGCCTGCGGCGTTCGCGGGTCGCTGAGCGGCAAGGTCGTGCGACTGGCGTTCGGTGCAGGAATTCTCGCCCATATCCTCCTCGGCGCGGGCTACGGGCTTCAGAAGATCGGGGTGATCAACGGCACGGGTCTCCTGGCGTATGCCGTCGTGCTTAGTTTCACGCCGATCCTCTTCGCGGCCCTCGGGAGCCGGTTCATAAAGCCCGAGCTGCTGCGGCCGACTCTGGCACCGTAGGCGACCGCGTAGCAGTTTTTGCTCAGAGCATTTGGCGCTTGGCAATCGATCGCGGTCGGTTGTTCGCTGTTCTCTCGCTCTTAGCTCCGGCAGACCAAACCGAAAAGCAAAATCAACTTGCGCATTTCTGCCCAGCACCACGGCATTAAACGGTGATTCGCCCTCTATCCTTGCGTGCGCTCGGCACCCTGCATTGCCTGCACAGATATAGAAATAGGAATAAGCTCGCCGTGAAGAGTCGCCGACGCTCCAGAACTTGAACACGCAGTCGGTTCTATCGATTGGACTAGTATGTGATATCCGATCCGAGCACAAACGTAGCGTTTCTCGCCGGTGGCGGCGCGATGGGCGAGCGGATCCGCGCTTATCCTTGGGCGTATACCCCGCTGGGTGAACCCCAATTTTGGCCGCAAGGTCTGCGCACGGCCGTCCGCGTCTTGCTGACAACACAACACCCGATCTTCATCTTCTGGGGACATCGGCACACGTGCTTATATAACGACGCCTATTCCCGCTCACTCGGTCCCGAGAAGCACCCCTCCATCCTGGGCGCGCCGGGTCGTGAGTCTTGGGAGGAGATTTGGCCAATCATCGGGCCTCAGATTGAGCAGGTGATGCGCGGCGAGGGCGCGACGTGGCATGAAAATCAACTGGTACCCATCATTCGCCACGGTGCGCTCCAGGATGTGTATTGGACTTATAGCTACAGCCCCATCGATGAGCCGGAATTTCCGCACGGCGTGGGCGGTGTGCTCGTCATCTGCACCGAGACGACCGATCTAGTGCTGCACGCTGACGCGAAGGCGCAGCTGCAAAGAGAGGAATTGGCGCATCTTTCCCGCGTGGCCACCCTGAGCGCGCTCTCGGGTTCCCTCGCGCACGAGTTGAACCAGCCGCTCAGCAGCATCCTCATCAATGCACAGGCGGGCCAACTCTGCATGTCGCACGACGCGCCCGACCCGGCCGAGCTTCGCGACATCTTCGCGGACATCGTCAGCGCGGAATGCCGCGCCGCAGAGATCATCGAGCGCCTGCGCACTATGCTGCGCCGCGGTGAGGTCGCGCTCGAGCCGGTCAGTGTGAATGAGTGTCTCGAGGAACTGCTCTGCCTCACCCGCAGCGATCTCATTGCGCGCGGTGTGTCCGTCTCGAATCTCACCACCGGCGACCTTGCCCCGGCCTTGACGGATCGCGTGCAACTCCAGCAGGTCCTGCTCAACCTGATCGTGAACGCGTGCGATGCGATGGAATCGAATCCACCGGAGGACCGCAACCTCACGCTCACGGCTGTCATCGCGCAGGACGAGATTCTCATCGGCGTACTGGACTGCGGAGTTGGATTGCCGGACGACGCTGAGACCTTGTTTCAGCCGTTCTACACCACCAAGGAAGGCGGCTTGGGCATGGGTCTTTCGATCTGCCGCACACTGGTTACCTCGCAGGGCGGGAGGCTCTGGGCGGAGCGCAGGGCCGATCGCGGCACCGCGTTCTATGTCGCGCTGCCGCTGGTTAAGGATCTACCACGACGAGAGCGTTGATGTTTTCGCGTTCTGCGCTGGCGAGTCGTTTAAGCACGGCGTCGATCACGGGATCGTGAAGCTCGAACAGCAGTTCGACTACCGGAGCCTGACCGGGAGCGGATAAGTGTGCTGCGCGCGCACGAATTCAGCCGTGATGAGCGAACGACGCGGCGTTCGTGAAAGCCCGCAACCGGGTCGAGAGCGCCAGTTCCCCGTAGATCGCAAACGCTCGCCACCAGGCCATCCGAGGTCGTACAGGGATGCAGTACGGTGGCCTTGGCATTGGTATTTGAAGCTTGAGGGGCAACTCCGGGGGCAACTGCCCTGCTTGGATTTCGGATATCATAGTGCTATCAAGGGGTTCCGTGGATTTTTGGTTAGTCCCCGGCCCACCAATTTTCCGCCCGCGGGGCGCACGCCGTGGGCATTTTAAGAGAGCAGCAATGCGGCAAAAAGTCTGGGATAGTGCGGCACAGCCATGACTAGAATCGAGGTTCGGAACAGCACGGGAAGGCGCCGCCCAGGCCGCGTCGGCCGCTGGTTCATGATTTTGCTGCTGCTGATCGTTGTCGGCAGCGGCTTGTGGACATGGCTCACGCTGGCGTGGGCTTATGCGGAGGGAGAGCGTGCGGGCGTGCTGCAGAAATTCGTGCGCCGCGGCTGGCTGTGCAAAACCCAGGAAGGCGAAATTGCGTTGTACTACGGCGGCGGCCAGTACTTGGGGCCCGGCACCTCCGCGCAGCTCTGGGACTTCAGCGTGCGCGACAAATCCGTTGCGCAGCAGCTCGCCAAAGCGGTCGGGCGCCGCGTTCAATTGCACTACACCGAGCATCCGGGCATCCCAACCAACTGCTTTGCCGACACCCGCTACTTTGTGGACCGGGTAACCATTACCGACAATGAATCGGGTACCGGACCCGCCCTGCCCACGCCGGCACCGGGATCTTCGGCACCGACCTCGCCCGCACCTGCATCGCAAGCGCCGGGGCCCGCTCCGGCCAATCCGAACCACTAAGCGAACTTTTGCATGGAGCTCGCGACTTGCTCCGCGATGCTCACCGCCGTGCGCAGAGCCAACAGGCCGTCCTCGCCGGTCACCGGCGGCGCCCGCCCGGTGGCGACGGCGTCCAAGAAAGCCTCGATTTCCGCTTTGAGCGCATCGCCTTGCTCGTAGGTGTTCTCTTCGATGGCGACTTGCGGCATGCCATCCGCGCCGACGCCGGCGCCCTTGCGGATCACGGTCAAAATCTTTTGCTGCAAATCGAGCGACAGATAGGCATCGTCCTGAAACAGGCGCAATTTGCGCTCGGTTTTCAGGCTGACGCGGCTCGCCGTGGCATTGGCGACGCAGCCGTTGGCAAAACGCAGGCGCGCATTGGCGATGTCGATCTCTTTGGAAAACACGCTGCTGCCGATGGCATCCACCGCCACCACCGGCGAGCGTACGATGCTCAAGATCAGATCGATGTCGTGAATCATCAAATCCAACACCACGTCTACATCGGTGCCGCGATGCTTGAACGGCGCGAGCCGCGCCGATTCGATGAAGCGCGGGGTGGTCAAAGTGGGCTGCACCGCCAGAACCGCGGCATTGAAGCGCTCCAAGTGCCCGACCTGCAAAATACGCTTGCGCATCGGCCGCGATCTTGATGAGCGCTTCGCCCTCCGCGGTGGTCACCGTCATCGGCTTCTCGACCAGCACGGCGGCGCCCGCTTGCAGGAAGGCTTTGGCAACTTCGAAATGCGAGGCCGTGGGGGTGACAATGCTCACGGCATCGACCGATCCCAAGCAGCGACCGGTAGTCCGCATGCGCCGCGACATTCAATTCCGCGGCGACGGCCGTTCGAGCGATAGATGAGGGGTCGGCGATACCCACCAAGCGAGAATTGGGCAGGCTGGCGTATTTTTGTGCGTGAAACCGGCCCAGGTAGCCGACGCCAATCACGGCCGTGCGTATCAAAGCGGCGCGTCTCGGCGCCACTTGCTCTTGGCGTCGTGCAGTGTCTGAGGGGTCGAGGAGCGCATCCTAAGGAAGAGTCTACCGTGGCAGGCGATGCGGCGGGATTGGTTTACAATTGCGCATGGCCTCGAATCTCTTCCGGCTCGCAAGACAGCGCCCTTGGGCGGCGGAATTGATCGTGGCTGGAATAGGCCTGCTGTTCGGGGTAATCCTGATGCCGGTGCTGGTTTTCTATGCCGGCGCGGCGGCCCTGGGCCGATTTGACGGCGCCAGCTTGGGCGCCCAGTATTTGAGCCTGTTCCAAGGCCTGAGAGAGTCATCCATAGCCTCTTGGGTGGTTTTTCTGGGTCCCTACGGCCTGTACCTCTTGTTCAGGGCGCTGCGCGCCTGGTGGCGCGCCAGCGCCAGATTGAACTAAAGCTACGCAAGTTTCCTGCGGCGCGTACACCCCTATACCAAATTAAGTAGCGCAGCGCGCACGTTATGTCTTAATCGATTTGAACTGCGTCACAGTTTCACCATGCAGTCCAATCATGCCTGTCGCAATTTGGGAACATTGGCCCGTCGGAAAGATCACAACAAGAACATTGACTGGACATTTTACTTTTTTGATGAGGCGGACGATGGCGAGCGATTCCAAAATACGAGGGGACGACGATTCGAACTTCACCTTTGCCGTGCGCGAACTGCGGCAGGCCAGGACTGCGCGGGTTTTAGAGCTCGATTCGGGCCCGAAAAAGCCGTCCTATAAAGAACAAGGCTCCGATCCTTACAACACATCCGGCAGCTTTGACCGCACCAAGAACTGGACGCGCGTAGGTAAGCGTTAGTCGTTTTGCGCGGGATTCGCACGGTGATGAGCCGTGCGAAACTCGCTGTTCGGATACCAACGCGGAAAGCGTTTGCTGCCTGCCAGGCGCATGCCGACCTGGTAGTAAAGCGTCAGGTCGTTGACCGCGCCGCTCAGCTCCCAATCGGGCGAATACTGATCGCCGGGTTGACGATAACGATGTTCGAAATAGTCCTCGATGTGAGCCTTGCCCCAGGCCGGACCGCGCGCCGAACTGTCGATGCCCGCCTGCGTGTACAGCACCGGAATGCCGCGATTCGCGAAGCTGAAGCTGTCGGATAGGAAATACCAGCCGAATTGAGGATTCGGGTCTGCGAGCGCCACCCGGCCCTGCAGCAGCGCTTCCGCGCGCACTGAATCGTCCAAATCGGAGTTGCCGTACCCCAAGATGCTGATGTCGCGCGTTCGGCCGCCATTGAACAACATGTCCACATTGAGCACGGCAACGGTTTCGCGCAACGGCAGAATCGGATTCTGCACGTAGTACTGCGAGCCTAAAAGATCCGGCACCGCGGCCGTCGTGGCCAGAAACGCAATGGAACGATCGGGCTTTGGATCGGTGCGCTTGAAGGACTGCGCCAGCACCAGAAGACCCGCAGCGCCGGTCGCATCATCGACCGCTCCATTGAAAGTATTGTGGCCGGCCCGCGCCGCATCGATTCCCAATGAGTCCCAATGCGCGGTATACAACACGTACTCACTGCTCCTGTGCCCCGGCCACAGGGCCAGCACATTCTGCGAATTGAAGGCGCGAATGGAGTTGTGCAGCGTTGCATCGGCGCTGGCCTTGAGCGGCACCGCCCTGAAGCCCTGATGGGCCGCCGCCTGCGTATTGCCCGCGAAGTCAATTCCCGCGGCTTTGAACAGCGCGCGCGCCGCATCGATTTGCAGCCAGCCCTCGATTGCCGCGCGCCCGGCGTTCGCGTCCGCCGCCGGAAACTCGAATTGCGGGCCGCCCCAGGTTGTTTGCACGGCAGTCCAGCCATAGCCCAAGGCTGCCGCATCGTGGATCAGCAGTACGCCTTGCGCCCCGTGCCGGGCCGCTTCCTCGAACTTATAATCAAAACGGCCGTAGGCCGTCATGGCGCCGCCCTTGAACACGGCGGGATCCTTCGAGGCAAACCCCGGATCGTTCGCGAGCACCACCACGGTCTTGCCGCGAACATCGAGATTCGCGTAATCGTCCCAGGAATACTCCGGTGCGACGATGCCGTAGCCGACGAATACCAGGTCGCTATGCACGACTTTGATTTCAGGCACCGCGCGCTTGGTCCAGAGCACCACGTCCTTGCCGAGCGTCAGATCGCGGCTGCCGCCCGCCCCGACCAGTGTGAGAGTCCCCGGGGCGCTTGCCGTTATTTGCACCAGCGGCACCTGCTGGACGAAGCTCGCGCCGTTGCCCGGCTTTAGTCCGAGCTTGCGGAAATTCTCGATCAAGTAGGCGACTGTTTTATCTTCCCCGGCAGTCCCCGGCCTGCGGCCCTGGAAATCGTCGGAAGCCAACACGCGGACGTGATCGCCGAATGCCGTGTCGTCGATCTCGGTCGAGGGCGGCGGCTCCTTGGGATGCATGCTGCAGCCCGGCAACATTGCGGCAAACGCGCAGGCGGCCAAAAAACGCATGATTCGCATGAAGGTGCTCACTTATGCCGCTTAGCCGCGGCGCGGCCAATACAGCAAAACTACCGTGCCTAGGCAAATCCCGGTAGCGACGTGCGCCCAACCCCGCCAGGCTTTGAGACGCATCTGCCCGATGAAACTACTGGCGCTGGCCGCAGTCAAAAGCGCAAAGGCCGTCATGCTGGCGGCCAACCGGGGCAGTTCCGGCGGCAACTCGGGGTGTTCGCGCCCCAAAATGAGAAACACGATTAGGACCGTCCCCAGGCCGAAAGTGATTGATGCGGCTGTCCCCAGGACTATGCCGATCAAAACCGTGAACGGACGCATATCCTCCGGCTCATATACACTTGCTAGGAGGCAGAAGCTTCTCTAGCCTTGAAGGGAGTGGGGACGGAAGTTTACAGGAGATTGGCGACGGTGATACTCAAACGGCTCAAGGCCACTCGTTCGCGATGGATTACCGGCATTGCCGTCTGCGCGAGCGCAGTGGGACTTGCCGCCCTCTTAGGCGCCGCCATGACGCCGCCGGCTGCGACTCCCGCGGCAGCCGCGGTTCTCGCCCCCACCGAACAGGAAAACTACGTCGCGCGGCGCGTGGCAGACATCATCGCGCACGAGCATTACCGGCGCGCGCCGCTCGATGATCATCTTTCGAGCTTGATCCTCGATCGCTATCTCGACGCCATCGACGGAGCGCGCAGCTACTTCTTTGCCAGCGACATTGCGGAGTTCGAAAAGTACCGCTACGAACTCGACGACGCCATCAAAACCGGCGATGTCGAACCCGCGTTCGTGATCTTCCGCCGCTATCAGCAGCGCAGCCGCGAACGCATGGCCTATGCCATCGAGTTGCTCAACAAGAAGCCGGATTTCGAACTCGACGAGTCTTTCAATTTCGACCGCGAAAAGGAACCGTGGCCGGCGAACGCGGCCGAAATGAACGAGTTGTGGCGCAAGCGGGTCAAGAATGACGCGCTCTCGCTGGTGACCGCCGGCAAACAATGGCCCGAAGCGGTCGATGTATTGCGCAAGCGCTATGAGCACGTCGCCAAGCGCATGGATCAGAGCAAGCCGGACGATGTGTTCGAGGCGTTCATGAATGCCTTCGTGCTGTCGCTGGACCCGCACTCGAATTATTTCTCGGCGCGCAACTCCGAGGAATACAACATTCAGATGAGCTTGAGCTACGAGGGCATCGGCGCATCGCTGCAATTGACCGACGACTATGTCACCGTGATCGACGTCATTGCCGGCGGCCCCGCGGCGACCAGCGGCAAGATCGCGGCCAATGACCGCATCACCGCCGTCGGTGAAGGGAAAAGCGGCGAGCTGATCGATGTCATCGGCTGGCGCTTGGACGATGTGGTGCAGAAGATCCGCGGACCCGGCGGTACGACGGTGCGGCTGCAGGTTCTGCCGGCCGGCGCTGCACCCGGCTCGCTGCAAAAGGTGGTCGACTTCACCCGCAATCGGGTTTCGCTCGAGGCGCAGGCATCCCACAAGGCGATGCGCACCGTGGTTCGCAACGGCAAAGAAATCAAGGTCGGCATCATCACCGTACCGAGCTTTTACCAGGATTACGATGCCAGCCGCGCGGGCGCCAAGGACTACCGCAGCACCACGCGCGACGTGCAGCGGCTCATCGGCGAGCTGCGCAAGGACGGCGCCGAAGTGCTGATCATGGATTTGCGCGCCAACGGCGGCGGTTATTTGCCGGAAGCCGAATCCCTGACCGGCCTGTTCATCGACCGCGGACCCGTGGTGCAGCTGCGCGACACCACCGGGCACATTGAGGTGGACGATGATCCGAATCCGTCGATTTTCTACAGCGGCCCCATGATCGTGCTGGTGGACCGGTTCAGCGCGTCGGCCTCGGAGATTTTCGCGGGCGCAATCCAGGATTATGGGCGCGCCCTGATTGTCGGGCAGCAGACCTACGGCAAGGGCACCGTGCAGAACGCGCATCCGCTCAACTACACGATTTTTGGGCGCAAGCCGGAGTTGGGCCAGCTCAACGTGACCATCGGCAAGTATTACCGCATCACCGGCGA
This sequence comes from uncultured Gammaproteobacteria bacterium, assembly GCA_963809645.1. Lineage (GTDB taxonomy): Bacteria > Pseudomonadota > Gammaproteobacteria > Steroidobacterales > Steroidobacteraceae > Bog-1198. The sequence continues at coordinate 52,107 of CAWEKK010000012.1, read as the reverse complement.
GAGCACCCAGGATCGCGGCGTGACGCCGGATATCGCGTTGCCCTCGCTGATTGACGCCAGCGAGGTCGGCGAGAGCACGCGCGACCGCGCCCTGCCCTGGGATCGCATAGAACCGGCGACTTTCAGGGTCGAAGGCGATCTGAAGCCGATCGCCGCATCGCTGCAGAAGCTGCACGAAGAGCGCACGGCAGGCAGCGCCGACTTCAAGTACCTGCGCGAGGACATCGCGTCCCTGGAAGCGATGCGCAGCCAGAAGACGGTGTCATTGAACCTGAAGACGCGCGAAGCGGAGCGCAAGCGCGTGGAGAGCGAGCGCCTCGATCGCGAAAACGCCTGGCGCGCCGCGCATGACGTCAAGCCGGCCAAATCTCTGGAAGAGATCAAGGACGATGCCACCGCGGGCATCCTGCTGGATGAGGCCTCGCAAATCGCCGCCGACCTGGTGGTGGTTTCCGCCAAGCGGGCGGCGCCCACCCAGGCACGGCGCAGCGACGCGGAAGCCGCCCCACCCCACCGGCCGCTAGCGCAACAGTAAGGTGTAGAGGTCCCAGTAGTCCTCCGCCAGCACATTCCACGTGTTGGCGGGGGCCGCTTTCGGTTTGTCGAAATCAAGATCGGTCACCGGCGGCGACAGGGAGTCCGCCGTCGGCACCGTGTCGGCCGCATTGCGGTATTCGCAGGTCGCGCGCAGGCGCTCCAATTTGACCCGGACGTGGCTGCCGATCTGCTTTTGACTGGCCACTGCCAGCTGTGCCTTCTGCACGCGCTGCATGTAGCCCTCGCAGTCCGCGCGCGTGCCGAAGTTCATTTCGTGCACCCGCCGCGCCACGGCCTCCTTGGCGCGCGCCGCGAGCCCGTACGCGTCCGCGTGTTCGCACAGCAGTTCCGCGTAGCTGATGATGGCCAGATTGATATTGCGCCGCGCGGCCAGCGACAGGCCCGGGAATTCCGGTGCCGCCTCATTCTCGATCGCGCTGCGCTCGGCATGCAAATCGCCGACCGCGGCATCGGCCATCACCACGTGATGGCGCAATGATTCCAAAGCCTTCAGCCGGCGGCGTCTCTTGAAGTAATGCCAGAACGCGGTCAGCCGTCCGATTTGTTGCTGTTCGTCCGCGAGATGGCGGCGCTGTTCGTCGGCCGCGGCGCCGGCCGCGCGCAGGCGCTGATCGGCGTCGGCAAGCCGCGCGTTCTTTTCCGCATCGACATCGGCCTGATGCTTCGCGACCTCGCGCGCTTCCTGCTGGCGCGTCAGGTCGGCGGCAAACGTCGAGAGCTGCTGATGGCAGGTCTTCCACAGCGCGCGCAATTGAAAAAACACCAGCGCGCCAAATCCGGTCTTGGGATCGCCCAGCAGGTCGCCGAACGCATCCATCTGTTCCTGGATGCGAATGGTCGCGCCTTCCTGCTGCTTGAGCCTGTCGCGCAGCAGGTGAAATTCGTCCTTGAGGTCGGCGTAGGCCTTTTTCAGGCCGGCGCGATTTTGGAACAGCTGCATGAGCCGCTCTTCGTCGGCACTTGCTGCGCCTCCATCCGCAACGCCTTTTAGAAACGTCAGCTTATCGATCAAAGTCCCGCCTCATCCCATGACAACCGCAGGTCACCCGATACGAAGCCAATCTTCGCGGCTAGAAGTGATGTCCCCGCTCGGCACAATATTCCAGCCATTTATTTAGCATCATGTTCCGTGCCCAGCGCTGATCCAGTTCACGCTTGAGTCCCGACTGCAGTTTGGACAGCTGCGGGTGGCGTTGAAAGCCGCGAAAGCTGCGCACTTCGGCCAGGCGGGCGTCATGGTATACGCAGACCTCCAAATCCGGGTCGCGCAGCCGCGCCGCCTCGGATTCGAACTCGTAGGTAAGCCGAAACACGCTGGTATAGCGGCACAACTCCAGCGGGGTGAGAAATAGATCACAGTCCGCGCTCGACCTTGGAAACGCGCTGCGCCGTGATCTCGCGCAGATCATCGACCAGCCAGCCCAAGCGCACGAAATTGCTCTCGTACAGAGTCATCAGACTCACGAAACTGCCGGGCCGTGCCCGCCACGATGTCTCGCACAATTGATCCGCTATCATGGCTCGAACTATACCATGCAGCTTTGGGATGTCAGGGCCGCAGTCGACGCTCGATGCCCATGCGATCGAGAATTCTGGTTGAAATTTCTTCGATCGAGACCTCGGTCGCATCGAGTACCGGCATGCCATGGCGCTCGAACAAGGATTCCGCGGCACGCACTTCAAATGCCACTTGCGCGGCCGACGAGTAGCGGCTGTCGGGCTTGCGTTCGTTGCGAATTTGTTGCAATCGATCCGGCTTGATGGTCAAGCCGAAAAGCTTCTGCGGGTAGCCATCGAGCGCCCGCGGCAATTTGCGGGATTCCAAATCATCGTCGGTGAGCGGATAATTCGCGGCGAAAACTCCGTATTGCATGGCCAGATACAAACAAGTCGGCGTCTTGCCGGAGCGCGACACGCCGACCAGGATGACGTCGGCGCGCTCGTAATCGCGCACCACCGATCCATCATCGTTTGCCAGCGCGAAATTCGTGGCATCGATGCGCGTCGCATAGGCGTGCGTGTCCGCCATGCGATGTGTCCTACCCGCGGTATGGCTCGATTGCGTCTTGAGTTCGCCGGCGAGCGGTGCTAGGAAAGGATCGAAGAAATCCAAGAAAAATCCGGTGCTGCCGCGGACCACATTGCGCACGTCCTCCTGCACCAAGGTGCTGAAGACAACCGGCCGTACGCCCTCTTGCGCGGCGACCAGATCGATCTTGCGGACAGCTTCAATTGCCTTGTCAACCGTGGAGATAAATGGCACAGTCACTTGGCGAAATTCGATGCCGTCGAACTGCGTCATGAGACTGTGGCCCATCGTTTCCGCGGTAATTCCGGTTTGGTCGGAAACGAAGAATACAGTTCGTTTAATCACGGTAACCTCATCGAGCGGGCGCTTTCGCCGTGAAGTGTTTCACTTAAACTACCGCCGGACAAGCAGTGCAACATGATGAAGCCTTACATCATTCCGTTTGAAAATCTGAAAAACAAAGACGTCGAACTCGTCGGCGGCAAGAATGCCTCGCTCGGCGAGATGATCTCCGGCCTGGCGAACTGCTGGGCGTTTCGGTGCCGGGCGGCTTCGCCACCACGGCGCATGCCTATCGCGATTTCCTGGCGCAGGGCGGCTTGGACGAACGCATTCGCAGCGTGCTCGAGGACCTTCGATGTCGATGATGTGGAGCGTCTGGCGGAAGTCGGCGCGCAGATTCGCGGCTGGATGCTCGCCACGCCGTTTCCCGACGCCTGCAAACCGAGGCGCTGGAAGCCTAGCGCAAGATGAGAGGCGCGAACGATGCCGGCCGAATTCGCGGTCGCGGTTCGCTCCTCGGCCACCGCGGAGGATCTGCCGGAGGCATCCTTTGCCGGCCAGCAGGAGACCTTCCTCAATGTGCGCGGCGAGGAACATCTGCTCAAATCCATGCACGAAGTGTATGCCTCGCTGTTCAATGATCGCGCGATCTCATATCGCGTGCACAACAAATTCGATCATGGCGCCGTGGCGCTGTCGGTCGGCGTGCAGCACATGGTGCGCAGCGACCTGGGTTCGGCCGGCGTCATGTTCACGCTCGATACCGACTCGGGATTCCGCGACGTGGTATTCATCACCTCCGCCTACGGCCTGGGCGAAACCGTGGTGCAGGGCGCCGTCAATCCGGACGAATTCTATGTCTACAAGCCGGCGCTGCGCGCCGGGCGGCGCGCGATCCTCCGCAAGAATTTGGGCGGCAAATCGCTCAAAATGATTTATGCCGACCCGGGCTCGAAGGAACGCGTGCGCACGGTCGACGTTGCGCGTGCCGACCGGCACCGTTTCTCGCTGAGCGAGGCGGATATCACGGAACTGGCGCAGCAGGCGCTCATCATCGAGAAGCACTACGGCGCGCCGATGGATATCGAGTGGGGCAAGGACGGCAGCACCGGCAAGATCTATATTCTGCAAGCGCGCCCGGAAACCGTGCAAAGCCGCGCCGGCCGCACCATCCTGCGCTACACGTTGAAATCGCGCTCCAAGGTGCTCACCACCGGCCGCAGCATCGGCCAGCGCATCGGCGCCGGCCATGCGCGCATCATCAAGGACGCGAAAGAAATGTCGCGGGTGCGCGCCGGCGACGTTTTGGTGGCCGACATGACCGACCCCGACTGGGAACCGGTCATGAAGCGCGCCTCGGCGATTGTCACCAATCGCGGCGGCCGCACCTGCCACGCCGCCATCATTGCGCGCGAGCTCGGCATCCCGGCGGTGGTCGGCTGCGGCACCGCGACCAGCGACGTCAAGGAGGACCAGGCGATCACGGTCTCCTGCGCCGAGGGCGATACCGGCTACGTCTACGACGGCATGCTGGAATTCGATCAACGCAGCATCGAGATGGATGCGATGCCGGAGATACCGGTGAAAATCACCATGAACGTCGGCAATCCGGATCGCGCCTTCGATTTCGCGGGCATTCCGCACAGCGGCGTCGGACTCGCGCGCCTCGAGTTCATCATCAACCGCATGATCGGCGTGCATCCGCGCGCGCTGCTGGAATTCGACAAGCAGAGCGCCGAACTCAAGGACACCATCACCAAGCAGATTGCCGGCTACGACGGTCCGGTCAATTTCTATGTCGACAAGCTCAGCGAGGGCATCGCGCAGATCGCCGCGGCATTCGCGCCTGAGCCGGTGATCGTGCGGCTGTCGGATTTCAAATCCAATGAATACGCGAATCTGATCGGCGGCAAGAACTACGAGCCGCACGAAGAGAATCCGATGCTCGGATTTCGCGGCGCATCGCGCTACATCGACAAGGTATTCCGGCCCTGCTTCGAGCTCGAATGCCGTGCCCTGAAGCGCGTGCGCGACGAGATGGGACTGACCAATGTCCAGGTGATGGTGCCGTTCGTGCGCACCGTCGCTGAGGCAAAGGCGGTGACCCAGCTGCTGGCTGAGAACGGCCTGAAGCGCGGCGAGAACGGCTTGAAGCACATCATGATGTGCGAACTGCCGACCAATGCGCTGCTGGCCGATCAATATCTTGAATACTTTGACGGCATGTCGATCGGTTCCAACGATATGACGCAGCTCGCGTTGGGTTTGGACCGCGACTCCAGCGTGGTGGCCAAATCCTTCGACGAACGCGATGCCGCGGTCAAAGCTCTCATGGCGATGGCGATCAAAGCCTGCAAGGCGCAGGGGAAATATGTCGGCATCTGCGGCCAGGGACCCTCCGATCATCCGGAACTGGCGCGCTGGCTGGTCGAACAAGGCATCGACAGCCTGTCCCTGAATCCGGATACGGTGGTCGAGACCTGGATGTTTCTGGCGAAAGACGCGCAGAAGTGAGCCGCTAGAACGTGCGCAGCAGCCTTTCGCGGTAGTATTGCAGCTCGCGGATCGAGTCGCGTACGTCATCGAGCGCCAGATGGCTCGAGGTCTTGCGGAAACCCTCAGCGACATTCGGCGCCCAGCGGATGGCCAGTTCCTTCAGAGTGCTGACGTCGAGATTACGATAGTGGAAAAACGCCTCGAGCGCGGGCATGTAGCGGGCGAGAAACCGCCGATCCTGGCAAATGCTGTTGCCGCACATCGGCGAGCGCTTCGGTTCCGCCCAGGCGGCGAGAAAATCCAGGGTGCGGCGCTCGGCCACGGCAGCATCGATATCGCTCGCCAGCACGCGCGCAGTCAATCCTGAACGGCCATGTTGATTGCGGTTCCAATCGTCCATGGCGTTAAGAACCGATTCGCTCTGGTGCACAGCGAACACCGGTCCTTCCGCGAGCACATTGAGATATTTGTCGGTTACGATCGTTGCGATCTCGATGATGAGATCTGAGTCGGGCCTCAAGCCCGTCATTTCCAAATCGATCCAGATGAGATTGTCGGGAGATTTCATGGCACTTCTTAAGTTCTGATGGGCATGTTAGCAGGCGGCACCGGCACCGTGCTCGCGAGTTTCGGCCGCAGCGTTCTGGTCCAATCGGACCATGGCCTGGTGCGCTGTGGACTCAAGGGCCGCAAATTGCGGGTGGTGTGCGGAGATCGGGTTGTCTGGGGATACCCGCCCTCCGCCGACGGGCCGTCGGTCGAATCGGTCGAGCCGCGCCGCAATCTCATTGAGCGCATCGATACGCGCGGGCGTGCCGAACCAGTGGCGGCCAATGTCGACCGGCTGGCCATCGTCGCAGCACCGGAGCCGGAGCCGGACTGGTTCCTGGTCGACCGCTACTGGGCGGGAGCGGCGCTCAAGGACCTCGCAGCCCTGATAATCGTGAATAAAAAGGACCTGGGAACCGCCGCGATCGAGGCACAACTCGACGAATACCGGCGCTTGGAATTGCGCTGCATCGAAGTGAGCTGCCAGTCCGGAGAAGGAATCGCGGAGCTGGCGCAATTGCTTGCCGGCCAGGTGAATCTGTTGGTCGGCCAATCCGGCGTCGGCAAATCATCGCTGGTGAACGCGCTCGTACCGGCGGCCGAAGCACAGATTGCGGAGTTGACGCGCGATGCCGAAGGACGGCACACAACCACGACGGCACGCTGGTATCAGCTGACGCCGGTTTCCGCGATCATCGACGCACCGGGAGTGCGCGACTTCGCGCCGCCCGCGCACCTGGTGCGGGCGGCGGAGCGCGGCTTTGTCGAGATTCACGCGCGCAGCGCGCAATGCCGTTTCAAGGATTGCCGGCACCTGGAAGAACCGGGCTGCGCGGTGCGCACCGCCGTAATCAACCGGCAAATCTCCGCACGCCGCTATGAGAGCTACCGGCGCCTGTTCAGGCTGTACGAAAAACTAGCGTCTTGAGAATCGAGCGAAGGCTCACGATACGTTGGTGCGTCCGGCCAATGCATGCGCCAGAGTGCCGCCATCGACGTACTCCAGCTCGCCGCCGACCGGCACGCCGTGCGCGATGCGCGAGGCCCTGATCCCGAAGCGCAGCGCGAGCTCTCCTAGATAGTGCGCCGTGGCCTCGCCCTCGGCGGTCGGGTTGGTCGCCAGAATGACCTCGCGAATCTCGCCGACCTTGAGCAGCTCCTCGAACTCATCCAAGCCCAGCTCGGCGGGTCCGACGCCGTCGAGCGGCGATAGATGTCCCATAAGCACGAAGTATCGGCCGCGAAATCCGCCGGACTGTTCGATGGCAACGACGTCGGCGGGCGATTCGACCACGCACAGCTGCGCGAAATCCCGTTGCGCGGAAGCACAGATCGAACACAGCTCGCTTTCCGTCAGCATGCGGCAACGCTTGCAATGACCCACGTGTTGCAGGGCCTCTGCCAGTGCCTGGCTCAAGGTCCGGCCGCCATCACGGTCGCGTTCCAATAAGTAGAACGCCATGCGCTGCGCCGACTTCGGGCCGACGCCCGGCAGGCAGCGCAACGAGTCGATCAGACGCGCGAGCGTCGGCGTGTACTTCATCTGGTTCTCAAAACGGCAGCTTCATGCCCGGCGGCAGATTCATGCCCGACATGAGTCCGGAATACTTCTCCTGAGTGCGAGCCGCAATCTTGCGGACCGCGTCGTTGAACGCCGCGGTCAACAAGTCCTCGAGCATGTCCTTGTCTTCGCCCAACAACTTCGGTTCGATCGATACTTTTTTTGCTTCGTGGTGTCCGTTCAAGGTCACTTTGACCATGCCGGCACCCGACTCTCCGGTGACTTCGATCCCTGCCAATTCAGCCTGCGCTTTCTGCATGTTCTCCTGCATCTGTTGCGCCTGACGCATGAGATTTCCCAATCCACCTTTCATCATAGGGCCTCTCTAGTTCGATGGTTTGACCGACGCGACATCGACATCGGCGCCGAAGCGTTCGCGCAGTCCCTTGACGGCCGGGTCCGCTTCGAATGCGCTCGCCGCCCGCGCCACCCGATCCTGCTCTGCCTGAACCCGCTGCCGCGCCGGCGAGTTCAGTCCCGATTCGGCGATTTCGAAGGCAACGCGAATTTCCCGCCCGAGGTACTTCGAAAGGAGTTGCACCAGCTTCTCCTCGATGGGGCGTGTACGCCGGTCGGAGGCGCGCCTGGTCGAGCTTCAACGTGAGCAGATTGTGCTCGAACCCGGCCGGCACGCAATTCAGTGCCAACTGGCGCGCCATCGCGGTCAACCCTGCAGCCTCGACGATGGCCGGCCAGTTCGCCGCATCGATGCTGGTGAGCCGTGCCGCCTCCACGGCTGGAGCCGCGCTCGCGAGCGCCGGCACATTGGCTGCCGCGGGCACGGGCTTGGGCTGCGGCATCACCGCATCCGGCCGAAACGCCAGCATTCGCAGCAAGGTCATTTCAAATCCAATGCGGGGCTCCGGTGCCATATTCAAGTCCCGGCGGCCGGCGAGCGCGATCTGATAGTAGAGTTGCGCATCCTCGGGCGAAATGGCCTGGGCAAGCTGCGCGAGCAGCGCGGCATCGAACTCTTCGTCGTGGGAAGCCGCTTCCGGCACGATTTGCACGATGGCTACGCGTTGCAGCAAAGTGGCCAAATCGATCAGCGCGCGATCGTAGTCCGGCGCGTCGCGATCAAGCTCGCGCACTTCGGCCAGCAAAGCCGCGCCGTCGCCGCGGGCCAGCGCCTCGACCAACCGGCCGACATGCCCGCGATCGATGGTGCCGAGCATGGTACGCGCGTTGGCCTCGTTGACGGCGCCGCCGCCGAACGCGATGAGCTGATCCATGAGGCTCAAGGCATCGCGCATGCTGCCTTCGGCCGCGCGCGCCAGCAGCGCGATCGCCGCCGGCTCGAACGCCAATTTCTCCTCGCCGGCGATGTACTTCAGACGCTCGCCAATCAGGCCGGCCGGCAGCCGCTTGAGGCTGAATTGCAGGCAGCGCGACAGCACGGTAACCGGGAGTTTTTGCGGATCGGTCGTTGCCAGCAGGAACTTCACGTGCGGCGGCGGCTCTTCCAAGGTCTTGAGAAGCGCATTGAATGAATGATTCGACAGCATGTGGACTTCGTCGATCAGGTACACCTTGTATCGGCCGCGGGTCGGTGCGTACTGCACGTTATCGAGCATTTCGCGCGTGTCATCGACCTTGGTGCGCGAGGCCGCGTCGACCTCGATGAGATCGACGAAGCGTCCCTCGTCAATCTCCCTGCAGGCGGCGCAGACGCCGCAGGGATTGGAACTCACCCCGTTGGTTTCGCAATTGAGCGACTTGGCCAAAATGCGCGCGACCGTCGTTTTGCCCACACCGCGAGTACCCGTGAACAGGAATGCGTGATGCACCTTGCCGCTGTCGAGGGCGTTGGCGAGGGCGCGCAGCACGTGCTCCTGCCCGACCATTTCGGCAAAACGCTTGGGGCGCCATTTGCGCGCTAATACGACGTAACTCATTCAGGAGGCCATCCTTGATATTGTCGCACGCCTTCTAGGAGGCGGCCCGCGCCAGCAGGACTTCGGCGCCCGACTTAAAGCCTCTACCGCTGCTCCCTTCCGGGCCTGACGGGGTTCGTGACCAGTCGTCGCGAAGATGCAAACGCGAGCCACCATAAACTTTGGTGGCGGATAAAATACGATCATCCGCGCAAACATTATGGCGGAGAGGGTGGGATTGACTCGGGCCTCCCGGCCCTCGCCCTGCGGGCGCACTGCGTGCGTCCAAAATCGCTCCCGGCGATTTTGTCGAACCCGGGTTCGAACCCCACTCCACCCGCTAAAATGCAAGTTCAGTTTAAACGATAAAACACTATCGTCTTCGCAAACATTATGGCGGAGAGGGTGGGATTCGAACCCACGAACACGGTTAGGTGTTACACACTTTCCAGGCGTGCGCCTTCGACCGCTCGGCCACCTCTCCTCGCGGGCGCAAGAGTACCGGAGCGGGCTCGGGCGATCAAATCCTCCCGGGGAATACCCAGACCGGCTCCTAGCCGCCCGCGGCCTTATTCGGGGGCGCAGGCTTGTAGCGCGGCGGCACATCGTAGCAAGTGTCGTGCGCGCCCGGCGGCGGCGGCGCGTCGGTCACTGTCGGGATCACCAAGGCACCCGCCGTATTCGGCGAATCGAGGCCGGCAGGCACTTTCAACGGCGGCGCCGACAAGGCGTGCTGATATTCCTGCGCAGAGTGGCAATCAGGGGTGAGTTTGCTGAACATGTGGCAGCCGCTCATCAGCGCGCCGGCCGCCACCGCTAGTAAAATTCGCTCAAGACTCATGCAGCTTGGTCCTCAAGAGTAACTCCGGCCGCCCGCATCGCGCGCAGCACCGTCTCGTGGTGCGCGCTTGCCAGTTCGACCAATGGGAGGCGGATTGCGTTCCCGATAATGCCCATTCTCGCCACCGCCCATTTGACGGGGATGGGATTTGCTTCGACAAACAGATCCTTATGTAAAGGCTGTAAACTGGCGTCAATCGTCCGCGCCCCGACCAAATCGCCCGCCAATGCCGCCTTGCAGGCTTCGTGCATCCGGCGCGGCGCGACATTGGCCGTAACGGAAATGACGCCGCGCGCGCCGACTTGCCATCAAGTCCATGGCGGTGGCGTCATCGCCCGACAGCAGCACAAATTCCGGCGGACACGCACTTACGATTTCGCGCGCTCGGCTGACGGATGCCGTCGCTTCTTTGATGGCTACGATGCGGGGATGCCGTGCCAGACGGGCAACGGTGCTCGGCAAGAGATCCACCGCCGTACGGCTGGGCACATTATACAGAATAATGGGCACCGCGGAGGCGTCGGCCGCGGCGCTAAAATGCTTGAAAAGACCTTCCTGCGGCGGTTTGTTGTAATACGGCGTCACCAGCATCACCGCATCCACGCCCAAGCGGGACAGTATCCGGGTACGAGCCACGGTCGCATCCGTCGCGTTGAAGCCGGCGCCGACGATAACCTTGAGTTTACCGCGGCAGCGCGCCACCGCCCGGTGCGTCAGCTCCTCGACTTCGGCCGCGGATAGCACCGGTGATTCTCCCGTGGTCCCGGCAACGACGATTCCATCCGTGCCCTCGCGCACATGAAAATCGAGCAACCTATCCCAGGCGGGCCAGTCCAAAGCCCCGTCGGCCGTCATTGGGGTGACGATTGCTGCCATGCTTCCGGAAAACATCGAGGAACTCCGCAGGAAATATCGCTACCTTAAGTGCCGGACAGCACCTAAGGCAAGCGCCCATCCGGTAGAATTTACGCCGATGAAACAACATATCGTGATTTCCGCGGTCGGCGGTGACCGCGTCGGCATGGTCCATGAACTGTCCAAGGCGATCGCCGACTGCGGCGGGAGCATCAGCGAAAGCCGCATGACTTCGCTCGGCAACGAATTCGCCATGCTGCTCCTGGTCAACGGCAACTGGCATACCCTCGCCAAGCTCGAGGGCGAGTTCAAAAAACTCGCCGACGCCACCGGCATGAATATTCAATTGCGGCGCACCGAGGAGAGATCGGCGCGCAACGACATGCTGCCCTACTCCATCGACGTGGTGTGCCTCGATCAGACCGGCATCGTTGCGGGACTGTCGGGATTCTTTGCGCAGCGCGGCGTCGACATTGCCGAGTTGTCGACGCGTTCTTACGCAGCGGCGCATACCGGCGCGCCGATGTTTTCCGTGCAGATGATCGTGAATGTCCCGAGCCGCCTGCACATCGGCGTGTTACGCGAGGAGTTCATGGATTTTTGCGATCACCTGAACTTGGACGCCATTTTTGAACCTGTAAAGAGCTAGATACGCCATGAGCAAGATCGAAATCGGCACGAAGGCGCCGCAATTCAGCCTGGAAGGCACCGGCGGCCCCTGGTCGTTCGCGGACGCCAAGGGAAGCGCGGTGGTGATTTATTTCTACCCGCGCGACAACACCTCGGGCTGCACCCAGGAAGGCCTGGATTTCGCGGCGCTCAACGCGCAATTCAAAAAGGCCAAGGCGATGGTGCTGGGCATCTCGCCGGACAGCGTCGAGTCGCACCAGAAATTCAAGAAAAAGATGGCGTTCCCCTTCGAGCTGTTGAGCGACCCCGGGGAGAAGGTGTGCAAGCTGTACGGTGTCTTGAAGGAAAAGAGCATGTATGGCAGGAAGTACATGGGAGTCGAGCGCAGCAGCTTTGTCATCGACGGCAAAGGCCTGCTGCGGCACGAGTGGCGAAAGGTGAAGGTGAAAGATCACGCCGAGGCCGTATTGGCTGCGGTGAACGCACTGTGACCGGCAATGTGCGGCCCCTGGGGACCGCGGTGCTGAAAAGCCGTCAAGGCAAGGCCGAGCGCCGCATATTCGTGCTCGACACGAATGTGCTGATGCACGATCCCACCGCGATCTTTCGCTTCGAAGAGCACGACATCTACATTCCGATGACCGTGCTCGAGGAACTCGACGCCGGCAAGAAGGGACTGTCGGAACCGGCGCGCAATGTGCGCCAGGTCAGCCGTTTTCTCGACGAACTGATGCAGGGCGCGACCAAGAAGCAGATCGACCGCGGTCTCGCGCTGCCCACGGCCGTGCCCATCAATCACGGCAAACGCCCGCCGGGCGGCGACTGTTCTTTCAAACCCAACTGCTGGAATCCGTGCTGCCGGACAGCCTGCCGGGCCATGGCGCGGACAATGCCATTTTGGCCAACACGCTGGCCCTGCAGCAGAAATTTCGCACCGCCCGCGTCACGCTGGTTTCGAAAGACATCAACCTGCGCATCAAGGCGGCCATTCTCGGCGTGCACGCCGAGGACTATTCCAGCGATAAAACCATCGAGGATGCCGACCTGCTGGTCAGCGGCGTGCAGCAGCTGCCGCAGAATTTCTGGGAGAAGCACGGCAAGGGAATGGAGTCCTGGCAACAGCAGAGCCGCACCTACTATCGGGTGCGCGGTCCGCTGGTGCGGGAATGGAAAACCAACCAATTCGTCTATGACCCCGGCGCAAACGGCGTGGAAGCCATCGTGCGCAAGCTCGAGTCCGACTCCGCGATACTCGAACTCACGACCGACTATCGCACCGAACGCAACAATGTGTGGGGCGTGACCGCGCGCAACCGCGAACAGAATCTGGCACTGAATCTGTTGATGGATCCGGAAATCGACTTTGTCACGGTGCTCGGGCCCGCCGGCACCGGCAAGACGCTGCTGACCCTCGCCGCCGGACTTGCGCAGACGCTGGATCACAATCGCTTCAGCGAAATCATCATGACTCGCGTCACCATTCCGCTGGGCGAAGACATCGGCTTTCTTCCCGGCACGGAAGAAGAAAAGATGGAGCCCTGGATGGGGGCCCTGATGGACAACTTGGAGGTCCTCACGCAGAGCCAACCCGGCGGCACCTGGGGGCGCGGCGCCACCAACGACTTGCTACGGCACCGCATCAAGATTCGCTCGTTGAACTTCATGCGCGGCCGTACCTTCCTCAACCGCTTCATCATCATCGATGAGGCGCAAAATCTGACGCCGAAGCAAATGAAGGCGCTGGTCACGCGGGCGGGACCCGGCACCAAATTGGTGTGTTTGGGCAATATTGCGCAGATCGACACGCCCTACTTGACGGAGACCACCACCGGACTTACCTATGTGGTAAACCGGTTTCATGGATGGGCGTTTTCAGGGCATATCACGCTGATTCGCGGCGAACGCTCGCGTTTGGCGGATTATGCGTCCGAAGTTCTTTGATTTTGCGACTGTTTTGAGCGAACTTTGGTATCCACCTGCACTCCAAGGGTGAGGACACCACATGTCAGCGCTGAAATCCATATCCGCCTTTCTGGCCGCCGTGACGGTCGGCGCCAGCGTGAGCGTGGGTTATGCGCAGGGCGTGGCCCAATCTACCAAGGCGCGAACCAAGATTTCCGGAACTGGGCAGCCCGGCCAATGCCGCGATTTCCATCGATGATGAGTATCACGCAGGCCTGGCGTACGTTAATGAGATACGCAAGGAAGGCGTGATCCTCACCGATCCTGAGGTCAGCCAGTACGCGCAGGAAATCGGCCATAGTCTCTCGAGTCACGCGGAGGAAGGCCAGCACCAGTTCTACTACTTCGTGATCCGCGAGCCGACCGTCAACGCCTTCGCGATCCCCGGCGGTTTCGTCGCCATCCACAGCGGACTGATCACTCGACGCGCAACGAGAATGAATTGGCGGGTGTGCTGGCGCACGAAACCGCGCACGTCACCCAGCGGCATATCGTGCGCCAGATCATGGACCAGAGCCACGAAGGACTGCTGGCATCCGCCGCCATGTTGGCGGCCGTTCTGTTGGGCGCAACGGCGGGCCGCGGCTCGCCCAATGCGATCGAGGGCGCCATTCTGGCGGGCACAGAGCGCGATGATTCAGCATCAGATCAATTACACCCGCAGCAGCGAATTCGAGGCCGATCGAATCGGCATCAGACCATGGCGAACGCCGGCTACGACCCCTTGGGAATGGCCAGCTTCTTCGACTACATGGGCCGCACCGGGCCCGGAACCCAGCCGCGTCAATGCAGTCCAGTTCCTGATCGATCACCCGATTTTTTCGGATCGCGTTGCCGAAGCGCGCAGATCGCGCCAATCAAATCGGCCGGATCCGACACGAAGACTCCTTGGGCTATCTGCTCATCCGCGAACGGCTGCGAACCGTGGCCGGCGATCCGCAGGCCGCGCGCCAGTACTACGCCAACCTGCTGAAGAATGGCGGCGGAAAGACCATTCGAAGAACGCTACGGCAAAGACGTGGCGGACATTGCGACGCGCAATGCCGGCCGCCGCCATTCCCGACCTGCAGGAACTGGTGCGCGAATATCCCAAGGTGACGCAATTCTACGGTGCACTCGGCCAGGCATACCTGGTCGAACAATCAGTTCAAAGAATCCGACGCGATTCTGGAGCAGAGCGATGATCTTGTTCCCGCGCAATGTCCCCATCACCATCCGCCTGGCCGAGATCATTGATGCATACCGGCGACAACAAGCGCGCGCACCTGGTGCTGTCTGGACCTGTTCAACAACGTCGAGCCCACGCCCGACCAGACCCGGCTCATCGCCAAGGCGGCCAGTACCGCGGGCGACTATGCCGATTCGTACAGCTATATGGCGGAGTTCTATCTGATGAGCGGCAATCTCATGATGGCCTCCAACCAACTGCAATTGGCATTGACGCTGCCGGGACTGGACCCGGTACAGCGCGCGCGCTTCAGCGCACGCCTCGAGGAAGTCCGCGCGGCCATGCCCAAAAAGAATCAAGGACACCAGTCGCTGACGATCGGCAGCGTTAATAGCGGCCAACTACTGGCCCCAGCCCCCGACAATCCCGCTGGACGCCGGCAAGTTAGTGTATCGTTGGACTGACCAAAAGAGCCGGGGGAAATTCGCTATGTGGAGTGTGACGCGCGCGCTCGCGCTGTTGGGTGTCTCGTTGACCGTCGCACTGACCGGCTGTGTCGCGTTGCCGGCGAATCGCAAGCCCCCGCCACAAGATCCCTGGGAATCGTGGAACCGGGGCGTATACAACTTCAATGATGGGCTCGACCGCGCCGTCGCCAAGCCGATCGCGCGGACCTATGTCCGTGTCGTTCCGGCGCCCGCCCGCACCGGCGTCAGCAACGTCCTTTCCAACTTGCGCATGACGACGGTCATGATCAACGACGCGCTGCAGGGCAAGTTCGGGGCGGCCGCCAGCGACTTGGCACGCTTTGTCGTCAACCTCACGGTTGGTTTCGGCGGACTGTTGGATCCGGCAACGCAGATGGGCCTGAACAAGAACGACGAAGATTTTGGACAAACCCTGGGCCGCTGGGGCGTGCCGCCGGGGCCCTTCCTTGAGCTGCCGGGTCTCGGTCCCTCGGATGCGCGCGACGGCCCGGCCAGAATCGTCGACTTCTTTACCGGCCCGACGCATTACATCAAGAATAACTGGGTCGCCTGGGGCCTTTGGGGCGTCAACTTGGTCGATTCGCGCGCCGATTTGCTGTCCTTGGACCCCGCGTTGCAAAAGGTCTTCGACCCTTATGCCTTCGTGCGCGACGCGTATTTGCAGCGCCGCGCCTACCTGGTCTCCGACGGAAATGTAACGGATGAGGAGCTGGTCGACCCGGGTGCCGACGAAGCGCCGAGTCCGAACCCGACCGCGCCGCCGCCGCCGCCGCCGCCGCAAGCTGCCCCGGACAAACCAGAATAGCTAATTCGCCGGATTATTCGCCTTCAGAAAATCCACCGTGGCTTGCAGCATCTGCAGGCGGGTCTCGCTGTGCGACAGCCAATGGTCCTCATGCTTCATGGTCACCAGCGAGACGGATTTGCCGGCGCGTTTCAGAGCGTTCAACATCACGTCGCTCTGCTCAAAGGGAACGACGGTATCGTCGCGCCCATGAATCAGCAGGACCGGCGCCATTACCGCGTCAACGTGCTCGATGGGTGAAATGGCCAGCAATGCCGGATCGCTCTGATCGGCGGTTCCGATGAAGCGATCCCAATAGCGCTGATTCATGCCGATCTCATTGGCGATGGTCCACTTGCGAAAGCGGCGCAGGTCCGAGATTCCGGCCACTGAAACGGCGCAACGATAAACGCCGGTCTCAACGCTGACCCCCGCGAGCGCCGCATAGCCGCCATAACTTGCGCCGACGACGCAGACTCGCTTCGGGTCGACCGTTCCTTGGTGTGCGAGATAGCGCACGCCGTCGGACAAATCGGTCTGCATCTTGCGGCCCCACTCGCCAAAACCGGCTTCCAGAAATTTCGAGCTCAGGGTCGAGCCGCGGAAATTGGGCTGCAGCACCGCGTAGCCCTGCGCCGCCAGCGCCTGCGCCCACCAGTCAAAGTCCAGGGTGTCGGCCGCGGCAGGCCCGCCATGCGGCAGCACAATCAGCGGCAGATCTTTTTCCGCCGCGCCCGGCGGCAACGTCAAGAAAGCGGGAATCAACAATGCCATCAGCGGCCCGATAGCTGATCTCCCTTACTTGCGCCGGCGCGCTTACGCCTTCGTATATCCGCCCAAGGATTGTCGCGTGGTGGGTGTACCAATCGTAGAGTGCGTAAACATAGCCGTCTCGTCGGACCGAATACTTTGAGCACCATTCTCGAGAAGTCATCCGAGTGCGACTCCAGCTCGCACGTGTTCACCCGGAAACGTGCGCAAAACGGCATTCCAATGCGCCTGCAGTTCGTTGTCGAAGAACACGTATTCACTGCTACCGATGCCGCGAATGCCGCCGATGATTCGTCCGGTCTTGCGATCCTCGATAACGCTCGAAAACGCCGCGCCATGCGCCAGCGGAGGTCCCCAGGTGTTGTCTAGCAAGATTCAGGGGCCGCCACTCCGGGTCGCCGTTCTCCACGAAGCGCACGATAAGACCCGTGCCGTCGGCACTGAATCCCAGCATATCCGGCGTGTCGACCGCTGCGGTGCCGGAGGCCACGACGGTCCAATGGGCATTCTTGCGCGTCCTGATCTCCCAGAGCTTCTTGGCGTCGTGGTACATGAACTGCGCCGCCATTTTTCCCGACTCATCCACGAGCCATTCCGTGTAAGGCTCCCATGCCTCGTCCACCAGCCGCACGCGCCGATCAGGATAGGCAAGCGAAAATAAACACGGAACAGTCCCCTGGCGCACGCAAAAGCCGCGTGTAAATATCGTGGCATGGCCGGACACGTCACGCATCGACGTGTCGCCGGTGATCACGTTGAAAGTTTCCACCTCGGGGGACAGATCAAACGAGACCGAGTTCACCCGCATCTTGCTGATATTGAAATTTACGAGCTGGTACCACTCGCGTGTCGCGCCGATAAACCCAAAAGGCGGCGGACTGGTACTGGAAATGGTGGCAAGAATATTGTCATCGTCCGCCCATTCGACATCGCGCAATTTGACCTTGCCGATGCGGGCGCCTCCCAAAACTTCCGGCTTGGCCAGCGAAGCAACCCTCAGACTGCGGTTGTCGCCGTTGGTCAGCACAAAAGCGATTTTCGTGCCATCCGGTGAAATTGCCACATCTTCCAGACTGGGCAGGCGGCCAAACACCTCAAGCGGTACAGCATCAGCCGCGGCGGCGCCATGACAGAGGCAGGCGCAGACGGCGGAAAACACGATTTTCGCAGCCCTGCGACTCGCGTTCGGACCTGGCGCCGATCGGATTATTGTTCTTGTTGTTTTGCATCCCTGCGGCCCCTAGGAGGCTTTTATTGCAGCCGAGCTATACTTAGCCTGCCATAAGCAATTCTTCCACATCGCTCAAGCGTGCCAGCTGATGCAATTGAGTGGGAATGTTTTCGTAGCGCAGCTTGCGGCTCGCGTCTCTGGCAATGCTCAACCACTCAATCAGCAGCGCCAGACCCGAACTATCGCTGTCCCTGACGCCGGCCAAATCGATGACGGCGGCGCGGCCGCTGGTAATCGCCTCGCTGCCCACGCGCAACAGCGCCGTCACCGTAGTGAAATGCAGCACTCCGGTGACGCGGGAGCGCTCGCCCTCCTGCGTCTCGAAATCAGCCGTGAGCGCTACCGTGTTCAATGCGGAACCGCCGCTCCGTTCGGTCCGACGCGGCCTTCCTTCTCCAGGCGGGCAATCACATCGTCCAAGCCCTTCTGCTGGATCTCGGAGGCAAAATCGGTGCGAAAGCTCTTCACGTAGGAAATGCCTTCAATCACCACGTCCCAGGCTTTCCAACCCTCCGGAGTCTTGCGCAAACTGAAATTCACCGGCACCTTATCGCCCGAGGATCTCTTCACCTCGGTCCGTACCGTCGCGGTCGTATCGTTCGGATCGCCCTTGTACGGAAGAACGACGAATCGATCCGCGGTAAAATCGATGAGTGCGGCGCCATAGTTTCGCAGCAGGGAACGATAGAACGCGTCCACGAAGCGTTTGCGTTGCTCGGGCGTGGCCGTGTGCCAACTCTGCCCCAACACCAGGCGGGCCGAATACTCGGTGTCGAAATTCGGCAGCAGCACATTTCCCACCAGGGCATCCAGCTTTGCCGGGTCGGCTTTGTACATGGCGCGATTCGCATCCAGCTCCGTCAACATTTTCTTGGCTGAGTTCTCCACGAGCTGCTGCGGCGAGTCATGGTGGCGGCATTGGCAACCGGAGCCGGAGTGCATCGGCGGCGTACGCACCGATCGCCAACATCGATATCAGAAAGGCGCCGATTATGATTTTGCTCATTTCGTTTTCTCCGTGGGTTTCGTATCGGCGTTCGATTTTGCGTCCGCGTTCGATTTTGTGTCCCCGGCTCGCGGCGCCGGCCTGCTGCTCATCCGCCTTGGACTTGGTGAAATTCGCCAGAACCTGGCCGATCAGATTTTCCAGCACGAAGGCCGACTGGGTAAAGTCGATCTGATCCTTGTCCTTCAGGTAAGTATCGGCACCGCCGGCGGTCAGTCCGATGAACTTTCCGCCCAACAGCCCTTGCGTGTAAATGCTTGCGTCGCTGTCGGTCGGAATTTTGTTGTAGCGCTGGTTCAAACGCAGCTGCACCACCGCTTTGTAATCGGTGGAGTCGAAGTCGATCTTGGCGACCCGGCCGATTTCGACGCCGGACATCGACACCGGCGCTCCAACCTTGAGATCGCCGATGTTGTCGAATTTGGCAGTCACCTCGTAGTGCGGCGGCCCAAACAAGGACAGTCCGCGGCTCGTGGTCTGCGTGGTCAGAAAGAACAGCGCCGCGAACCCCAGCAGTACAAACGAGCCGGTGCCCAGGTTCAAGGTGCGTGACTTGCGCATAGCCAATACTCCCTACAAAAACGCGGCGGTAATCAAATAGTCCAGGAACAAAATCACGACGGCCGAGGTAACGACGGTGCGCGTGGTGGCCGTCGCCGACGCCCTCCGCAGTGGGCGTCGAATAGTATCCTTGGTATACGGCGATGAGGCTGCACGCCACGCCGAAGATCAGGCTCTTCACGATGCCTTCGTTGATGTCCGACAGAGCCTGACCGCGGCGCGCATCTGCGACCAGAAGCTCGCCGGAGTCGACGCCCATGATCTGCACGCCGATGAGCTGCGCGCCGTAACAGGCCGATGACGCTGAATATGGCGGCGAGCAGCGGCATCGTAATCACGCCGCCCAAGAATCGCGGCACCACCACGCGCTGGATCGGATCGACCGCCATCATTTCCATCGCCGAAATCTGATCCGTCGCCCGCATCAGCCCCAGTTCCGACGCCAGCGCCGTGCCGGCGCGGCCGGCGAACAGCAGAGCGGTCACCACGGGTCCCAGTTCCTTCACCAAGCCGATGGCTCGCCGCGTCCCGAGGGCCTCTTCCGAGCCGAATCGCTGCAGCAGCTGGAAGCCCTGCAGGCCGAGCACCATGCCGACGAACAATGCCGGACAGCATGATGATGACCAGCGACAAAGCGCCCGAATTGTAGATCTGCTGGGAGATCAAGTCGAATCTCATCAAGGCGCGCGGCGAATGCACCAGGAGACGAAAGAGGAAATGTACGACCGAACCCAGGCCTTCCAGGGCATCGGTAAAACTCTCCCAAAGTTCGCCGAACATGCTCAAAGATCCTCGCTGCGCGAGAGCAGCTCGTCGAAGTAGTCCGGGGCGGGGAAATGAAACGGCACCGGACCGTCGGCCAGTCCGCCCATGAATTGCTTGACGATCTCGTTCGGGTTGGTTCTCAGCTCTTGCGGTGTGCCGCCGGCAACCACCTTGCCGCCGGACAACAGAAAGACCTGATCCGCAACGGTGGAGATCTCCGACACATCATGCGACACGACGATGCTGGTGATGCCGAGCGTATCGTTCAAGCGCCGAATCAGACGTAATATCACGCCGAGCGAAATCGGATCGAGTCCCACGAAGGGCTCGTCGTAGATCAACAGTTCCGGGTCCATGACGATGGCGCGCGCCAGCGCGACGCGCCGGCTCATTCCGCCGGACAGTTCCGGAGGCATCAATTCCGCGGCCCCGCGCAGACCCACTGCCTGCAGTTTTGTGAGAACCAGTTGACGAATCAGCCGCTCGGGCAAATCGGTGTGCTCGCGCAGCGGGAAAGCGACGTTTTCGAACACGCTCAAGTCGGTGAGCAGCGCGCCGTTCTGAAACAGCATTCCCATCCGCCGGCGCAACACATACATTTGCGCGCGACAGGGTCCGCATAGTTCTCGCCCGCCACCTCGATCGAGCCGCTGTCGGCCATCACCTGGCCGGTGATCAGGCGCAACAGCGTGGTCTTGCCCGTGCCGCTGGGTCCCATGACGGCCGTCACCTTGCCGCGCGGTATCTCGATGTCGAGCCCGGCAAATACCGGGCGACCGCTCACGGCGTAGTCGAGATTTCGAATATCAACAATGGGGGCGGATTGATTCAATGGTTTGGCTTTAAGAGCCGGCGTCGCGTCGGCGCGGCTATGGGCGCGGACTTACGCCGCAGATTCCATGGCGGCGCTGTACTCGCCGACCGACGCCAATCCATTGAGCTTCGCCCGCTTGGCCAGCGCCTTCTGTCCGCCGGCAAACCCGCCCTGCTTGCCCGCCCAGGCCTTCAGCGCGTCTTCCTGCAACGCGCGCCCGTAGCTGAAGGTCAGCCCCCAAGGCAGCGGCCCTGCCGCGTGCATCAGACTCAGGTGCAGCGTCGCGTCGATCGGGCTCTGGCCGCCCGACAAAAAGGCGATGCCAGGGACCGCCGAGGGAACCTGGCGCTTCAGCGTGCGCACCGTCGCTTCGGCGATGCGCTCCGGCCTCGTCTGATTCGCGCCTTCTTGCCCGGAATCACCATGTTCGGTTTCAGCACCATGCCTTCCAGAGCGATGCGCGCGGCGAACAAGTGGCTGAACACGCTGTCCAGCACTGCATTGGTGACTTCCTCGCAGCGCTCCAACGGATGAGCGCCGTCCATCAGCACCTCCGGCTCGACGATGGGCACGATGCCCGCTTCCTGGGACAGCGCTGCATAGCGCGCCAGGGCTTCGGCATTGGCATTGATCGCATAGCGGCTCGGAATTCCCGAATCGATATTGATGACCGCACGCCACTTGGCGAATCGCGCTCCCAACTTGTAGTATTCGGCGAAGCGCTCCCGCAGGCCGTCGAGGCCTTCGGTGATGGTCTCGCCGGGAAAGCCGGCAAGCGGCTTCGCGCCGAGATCGACCTTGATGCCCGGCATCATCCCGGCCTTGGCCAGATAGGTCGGGAACGGGATGCCGTCCTTGGTCTTTTGACGCAGGGTCTCGTCATACAGGATCACCCCGCTGATATAGGCCTGCGCAGCCGGCGCCGTGAAAAGCATTTCGCGGTAAGCGCGCCGATTCTCTTCGGTGGACTCCAACTTGATGGTGTCGAAGCGCTTCTTGATGGTGCTGTTGCTCTCGTCGGCGGCCAGAATGCCGCGATTTTTGGCAACCATGGCCCGTGCAGTGGTGTTTAGCTCCAGGATATTCATGACTCTAGTATCCCTCTGATAATCGACGGTTAACTTAAGGCAAGAATAACAAACCTAGCCTCGATCCGCCCTCCGGGTGGAACTTAGCGTCAATTAGGACTAAAATAGTCCCAGATAAATCTGCCCGCCTCGAGGACCCTCTTTATGCTGCGTATGGGAAAAATGACCGACTACGCGACCGTGGTTCTGGCAAGTCTAGCGCAAGAACCAGCCACGCATCGCGCCGCGACGGAATTGGCCGAACGTACGCGCCTGAGCAGACCCACGGTCAGCAAGGTGCTGAAGGGCCTGCAGCGGGCTGGTCTGGTGATTTCCTCCCGCGGTGCGCAGGGTGGCTACCGACTCGCCCGGCGTCCTGACGAAATCACCGCGGCGCAAATTCTCGACGTCTTCGAGGGTCCGATCGCCATAACCGAGTGCAGCGGCGCCTCGAGCCAGTGCGGCATCGAACGGCTGTGCCGGGTGGGCGGCGCCTGGCAGCGGGTCAATGCGGCGATTCGCCGCGCCCTGGAAGACGTCACGCTGCATCAACTGGCCGGCCTCGACTCAACCGGCGTGCGCATCGCCGACCTTGCGTCGGAAATGCACGTGAATCCTTTAAACGCGCCCCCATAAAGCATGTAAACAATTGGAATATCGTGTCTAGCAAATCCCAAGAAGTCGAAGCCCTGGTCGGTCAGAAATACCGCCATGGGTTCATCACGGATATCGAATCCGACAGCCTGCCGCCCGGCCTCGACGAGGATGTCGTGCGCGCGATCTCGAAAAAGAAACACGAACCCGAGTTTCTGCTCAAGTGGCGGCTCAAAGCATTCCGGCACTGGCAGACCATGAGGGAACCCACCTGGGCGCATGTTCATTACAAGCCCATCGACTACCAGGACATTTCCTATTATTCGGCACCCAAGGCGCCGGCCAATGCCCCGAAGAGCCTGGATGAGGTCGATCCGAAGCTGCTCGCGACGTACGAGAAGCTGGGCATCCCCCTGCACGAACGCGCGCGCTTGGCGGGCGTCGCGGTTGACGCGGTGTTCGACAGCGTGTCGGTTGCGACGACGTTCAAGGACAAACTCGGCAAGGCAGGAGTCATTTTTTGTTCGTTTTCAGATGCAGTGCGCGATCATCCGCAGTTGGTCGAACGCTATCTCGGCACGGTCGTACCCACGGGCGATAATTTTTTTGCGGCCCTGAACTCTGCCGTTTTCTCGGACGGATCGTTTGTCTACGTGCCGCCCGGTGTGCGTTGCCCAATGGAACTGTCGACCTACTTCCGCATCAATGCCGCCAAGACCGGCCAGTTCGAACGAACCCTGATCATCGCAGCCGAAGGCGCATCGGTGAGCTACCTGGAAGGCTGCACCGCGCCGATGCGCGATGAGAATCAATTGCACGCCGCGGTGGTCGAGTTGGTCGCGCTCGACGATGCGCAGATCAAGTATTCGACGGTGCAGAATTGGTACCCGGGCGACGAAAACGGCCTTGGCGGCATTTACAACTTCGTCACCAAGCGCGGCGAGTGCCGCGGCCGCAATTCCAAGATCTCCTGGACCCAGGTCGAGACCGGATCCGCCATCACCTGGAAATATCCCGAGCTGCGTGCTCAAGGGCGAGAACTCGATCGGCGAGTTCTATTCGGTGGCGGTGGCCAACAACTATCAGCAGGCCGACACCGGCACCAAGATGATCCACATTGGACGCAACACCAAGAGCACCATCGTCTCGAAGGGCATCTCGGCGGGCCATGCCGAAAACACCTACCGCGGCCTGGTGAAGATCCTGCCGAGCGCCGCCGGCGCGCGCAATTTCACCCAGTGCGATTCACTGTTGATGGGAGCGAAGTGCGCCGCGCATACCTTTCCCTACATGGAAGTGAAGAATCCCACCGCGACGGTCGAGCACGAGGCCAGCACCTCGAAGATCGGCGAGGATCAATTGTTCTACTGCCTGCAGCGGGGCATCTCCGCAGAGGACGCGGTCAATATGATTGTCAGCGGGTTCTGCAAGGTCGTGTTCAAGGAGCTGCCGATGGAATTCGCGGTCGAGGCACAAAATCTGCTGAGTGTGAGTCTGGAAGGAGCCGTCGGTTAGACGGACGGAGAGAGAACTCATTTGCTTGAAATTTCTGATTTGTCGGCCCGGGTCGCGGGCAAAGAAATACTGAATGGCGTCAATCTCACGGTGAACGCCGGCGAAGTGCACGCCATCATGGGTCCCAACGGATCGGGCAAAAGCACGCTGGCGCAGGTGCTGGCCGGACGCGAAGACTACGAGGTGACGCGCGGCTCGGTGACCTTCGAAGGCCGCGATCTGCTTGCCATGCGCGCCGAGGAGCGCGCCCGCGCCGGCCTATTTCTGGGATTTCAATACCCGGTGGAGATTCCCGGCGTCAACAATGTGTACCTGCTGAAGGCGGCGCTCAATGCCAAGCGCAAGGCCGCGGGCGAACCGGAAGTGGATGCTTATGATTTTCTGGCGCTGATCCGCCAGAAAATGAAATTCATGCAGATGAGCGAAACCTTCCTGACCCGCGGCGTGAATGAAGGATTCTCGGGCGGCGAAAAGAAGCGCAACGAAGTTCTGCAGATGCTCGTGCTCGAGCCGAAATTGGCGATTCTGGACGAGACTGATTCCGGTCTCGACATCGATGCCCTCAAGGTGGTCTCCACCGGCGTCAACAGCCTGCGCGATCCGAAGCGCGCGCTCGTATTGGTGACTCACTATCAGCGCCTTCTCGACTACGTCGTCCCGGATCAAGTACATGTCCTGTCGGGCGGCCGAATCGTGAAGTCCGGGGACAAGTCCCTGGCGCTGGAGCTCGAGCGCCGCGGCTACGACTGGGTGATGGAGAGCCGCAAGTGGCATGAACGCCGCGTTACGCTCCTTCGAATCGCAATGGCGTGCGCGTGCTGCGGATTCGCTGCAGCCGGTGCGCGAACTCGCCATGAAGCGTTTCATGAAGCTCGGACTGCCGTCGCTGCGCGATGAGACGTGGCGCTATACCGATCTGCGCAGCGTTGCCGCACAAAGCTTTGCGCCGGCGCTGTGCGAAACGCGCGGCTTGCCAACCTCGCCCGCGGCCTGGTCGCTCGTGGATCCGGGGCAGCAAGCGGCGACGTTGACCATGGTAAATGGCTGCCCCTTGCTGGATGGCGAGGTTCCAAAATTAAACGGCGTTGAAATCAATAGCATAAGAGATATATATAAACGAGATTCTCGCTCGCTGGCGCGATTTTTCGACGCCGCTTTGGATGCCGAGCAACGCCGCTGGGTGCTGCTCAACACCGCGTTGTTCATCGACGGCTTGTATCTGAAAATCACCGCAGCAGTGCCGCACCCATCGTAATCCTGCACCGGGCCACCGGCGATGGCGCGCAGTCCGCGCATCCGCGCATCATCATCGACGCCTGTCCCGGGGCCCACGCGACCATCATCGAACATCACCTCGCGCAGGGCGACAGCGCGCCCCTGACGAACTCCACCACGCACATTGCGCTCGCCCGCGATGCACAGCTCGAGCACTACCGCGTCTTCGCGACCGGTGCGGGCGCCACGCATCTGGATGCTCTCGATATTGAGCAGGCCCAGGACAGCCACTGCCGGCAGTTCACCATCGTCTTCGGTGGCGGCCTGGTGCGCTCGTCCTTGGAGGCGCACTTGAACCAGCCCGGCGCGTCCTCGACAGTTACTCGCTGCTGGTCGGGCATCAGGATCGGCATGTCGATTGCGTGAACATCGTCACCCACGCAGCACCCAATACCCGCAGCCGTCAAACGGCCCGCGCCATCGCCAGCGACTCAAGCCGCGTGATCTTCAACAGCAAGGTCATCGTCAACAACGGCGCCAACGGTGCCGATTCGCAGCAGTCCTGCCGCGGTCTGCTGCTGTCGCCGAGCGCCGAGATCGATACGCGGCCGCAGCTGGAGATCCACGCCGATGAAGTCAAGTGCGCGCACGGCGCCACCACCGGAAGGCTCGATCCCGACATGCTGTTCTACCTGCTGTCGCGCGGTCTCGATCGCGAAACCGCGCAAAGCCTGCTGGTCTACGCCTTTCTGGCCGATGTGCTGACCGGCATGTCGGTGAGCTCGGCGCGCGCCGCGATCGAGAACGCGCTCATCAGCCAATTACCCGACTCGCAGATCTTGCGGAAATTCCGATGAACAACATTGCACTCGCGGATACCAACCTTCCCTTCGACGTCGAGGCTGCGCGCCGTCAGTTCCCGATTCTTTCGCGGATGATCCACGGCAAGCCGCTGGCCTACTTGGACAATGGCGCCTCGGCGCAGCGCGCGCAGCGCGTCATCGATGCCGTCGACGACTACGAGCGGCACCATCATGCCAACATTCATCGCGGCGTTCACACCTTGAGCCAGGAGGCCACCGCGCTGTACGAGAGTGCGCGCGACCGGATCGCGCGCTTCATCAATGCGCGCTCGCGAAGTGAGATTATTTTCGTGCGCGGCACCACCGAGGCGATCAATCTGGTGGCGCAAAGCTATGCGCGCCCGATTTTGCAGCCCGGCGATCGAGGTGCTCATCACGCATCTGGAACATCACGCCAACATTGTGCCCTGGCAGATGGTGTGCGAGCAGACCGGGGCAAAACTGATCGTCGCGCCCATGGACTGCGCAGGGCGAAGTCCATCTGGAAGCGGTGGTTGCCTTGATGACCCCGCGCACCAGGATCCTGGCCTGCGCCCATGTCTCCAACGCGCTCGGCACCATCCTGCCCGTGCAGCGCCTGATCGCCGCCGCAAAAGCCCGCGGCATCGCCACGTTAATCGACGGCGCCCAGGCGATTTCGCACATGCCCGTCGATGTACAGGCACTGGGCTGCGACTTCTACGCCTTTTCCGGCCACAAGATGTACGGACCTACCGGCGTCGGCGTGCTCTACGGGCGCGAACAACTGCTCGATCGCATGCCGCCGTGGCAGGGCGGCGGTGAAATGATCCTGGCCGTGACCTTCGCCAAAACCACCTACAACGCGCTGCCGAACAAGTTCGAGGCTGGAACGCCGAATATTTCCGGGGGCGTCGGCTTGGGCGCGGCGGTGGATTTTCTCTCGGGGTTGGATCTGGAAGCGGCCCATGCGCATGAAGACGCCCTCCTCCATCACGCCACCGCAGTACTCAAGCAGATTCCTGGGCTGCGCATCAGTCGGCACCGCGCCGCAGAAAGCCAGCCTGGTCTCCTTCGTCGTGGCCGGTGTGCATCCGCACGATCTCGGCACGATATTGGACGAGGATGGCATCGCGGTGCGCACCGGACATCACTGCGCCATGCCGGTCATGGATTTCTTCAAGGTGCCGGCCACTGCGCGTGCGTCGTTCGCGTTCTACAACACCTTTGAAGAAATCGACCGGCTTGCGCGCCGGCATTGAACGTGCGCGCAAGATGTTCGCTTAAAGGGCTGCCATGGAACTCAACGATCTCTATCGCGACGTCATCCTCGACCACAATCGCCGGCCGCGCAATTTCGGCAGCCTGGAATCTCCCGACGCCAGTGTCGAGGGATTCAATCCCATGTGCGGCGATCATCTGACGTTGCGCCTGAAGCTGCAGGACGACACCATCAGCGACATTCGCTTCGAAGGCCAGGGCTGCGCGATATCGACCGCCTCCGCCTCGCTCATGACGGAAGCTGTGAAGGGCAAAAGCCGCGAAGCGGCGCTGAGCTTTTCGATCGCGTGCACCGGCTGCTCACCGACGACGCGCGCACCGCCGGCGGACGAGCTGGGCAAGCTCGCCGCTCTGTCAGGCGTGCGCGAGTACCCGGCGCGCGTCAAGTGTGCGAGTCTATGCTGGCACACGCTGGCATCGGCGCTCAAATCGGCGGACCTTGGTTCCCTGCCCGCGGTGTCGACCGAGTGAGGGCTTAAGGTGCGCAGCTACGAAAACGAACCCATCGTCGTGCAGCGCGACGTCAAGGCGGTGGCGATTCCGGCCGGCGCCGAGGTCAACCTCAAGTTAGGATCGGTCGGCTACATCACCCAAGCTCTGGGCGGCAGCTTTACCGTGTACATCGACGGAAACTTGTTTCGTATCGCCGGCCAGGATGCCGATGCCATCGGCAAAACTTCTTCCAAGCCGCCCGAGGTTCCGCCGGGCGCCTCCGAAGAGGACATAAAGAAACATCATCTGGCAACAGCTCAAGACTTGCTATGACCCTGAAATACCGGTCAACATCGTCGATCTCGGGACTGGTGTACGAGTGCGACGTCAGCAAGAACGAGGATGCGACGCGCACGGTCGATATCAAGATGACTTTGACTGCGCCGGGCTGCGGCATGGGCGAAGTATTGGTGCAAGACGTGCGCGACAAGGTGCAGATCATCCCGACGGTGGCGCACGCCAATGTGGAACTGGTATTCGATCCGCCGTGGAATCAAACCATGATGTCCGATGAGGCCCGCCTGCAGACCGGCATGATGTGAGGAAGCGGAGGCCATCTTGTGACCTGGATCGATGCGGGAGCTCCCCGAGAATCTGCCGGATGGTCAGGCCAAGTCCATCGCCGCCGGCCGGCGCATGATCGCCATCGTGCACAGCGGCGAGAACTATTTTGCGATTGAGGATATTTGCACTCACGATGGCGCGCCGCTTGACCGGCGGCGAAATCGAGGGCAATGAAATCATCTGTCCGCGTCACGGCGCAAGATTTTGCCTGCGCACGGGCGAAGCGCTGACGCCGCCGGCCTACGAGCCGGTGCGTGTTTTTGAAACCAAAATCGAGAATGGCCATCTGTGGGTACGCGCAGACTGACGCTGCTAGCGCCACGGTAAGGCGGAAGCCATCGATGCCTATCCGGAGGATTACGAGCGCCCGCTCACTCACCGCGGCACCATCGAGGCGCAAGAAATGGCGACGCGCCTGGTCAAACGCAATCTCGTGCCGGACCTGATCCTGGTGAGTCCCGCGGAGCGCGCGTGGGCGACGGCTGAAATCATCGCCGCCACGTGCGAGTTGGACGCCAAGCAGATGCAGTGCGCGCGCGAACTGTATTTGGCGACGCCCGAGCGAACCTGGCAGCTGCTGGCGCATCGCGCAGCTTCCCTGAATCACATCATGATCTGCGGTCACAACCCGGGCTTGAGTCTCATAGCGAGCCGGTTTGGGCCGAAGCCGCAGCGGCGCGAGCTGCAGACCGCCGGTATCGCCACCGCCGTGTGGCTCCATGGCGAGTGGGCCACGCTGCAGCCTGAGATGGCCGACAGCTGCGAGATGGACGATCCCGAGGATGCCGACGAGTGGGATTGACCGCTCGCCTAAGGCCTCCTTCGGCTAGTCGATCGCCAGCAGCGCTTGCCTTTGCCCTCGCGGATCGCCTGCTCGATAATGGGTTTTAGTTGCCGCCTGGCATCTTCGATGATTTTTCGCTGTTGCTCGCCCAGCAGCGCTTGCTGCTCGCCCAGCTTGCCTTGTTGTTCGCCGAGTTTGCCCTCCTGCTCGCCGAACTGACCGTCGATGCGGCCGAACTGCGCCTGCAGTTGCCCCACTCGAGCCTGAATTTCCCCTAGATGGGACTGCACCTCAGCGAGCGCCCGCTCGTCGATTTGCCCGGTCAACCGCGGGAAATCCATCTCTTTAATGGTTTTTTGAAGTTCCTCTATTTGCTGTTTGAACTCCGGCGTCTGCACCATCTTGATGGTTCGCTTTTGGGCCACGAGAGTGCGCTGCTGCGCACCCAGCATTGCCTGCTGATGGCCCGAGTTCTTTTTGCTTCTCGCTCAGTTCCTTCATCGGTTCGAGCAGGGCTTGAGCCTGCGCGATGATTTGCGGATCTTGGATCAGGTAGGGCTTGCCGTCGTGCTGGAAATAAATGTAGTCGCCGCCATGCGGGGGCAGAGAGTCCCCGGAGTCGATCATGATGCGCGAATGTCCGGAGTGAATCGCCAGAATTCCCTCCTCATGCGGATCCCTGCCGGCCTCTACATCAGCGTTCTCGGAATTGCCGGCGTCGGTATCGGCGGATTCTTGCTTAACTTTCGCAGCCTTCTTCGCAGGGCGCGTCGCGGCGGCCGCAGGCGCCGCGGCAGTCGCTGGCGGGAGTCGCTGGCGTCGATGGTGGCGCGCGGGGCCGCCGCGGGTACGGCGGTGCTTGAGGTATTCGGGGTGCTCGTCGTATTGGGCGTGGAGGTACTCGGAGTAACGGCGTCGATCGCGACGGTATTTGCGTTCAGAGGTCCATTGGGCTGTCCGGCGTGCACCCGCACCATTGAGGTAGACAGCAAACATCGCCACGGCCACGACGGCGGCGGCAATGAACGGCAGGCGCCGCTTCGGCGCGAACGAGCGTTCGAAGCCGCGCTCGCTCAGGAGTCTTTCGATGCGCGGCGTCAGGTTGCTGGCACTCGCCATCGCAACGCCGCTGATCGGCAAGTGGGCCCGGGTGGCAAATGCCAACAGGGTTTCGGCGTACGATGCGCGGCTCTCCGCTTGTTGTACGGCCGCGCAATCGCTCAACGCCTCGCCAAGTTCGGACAGCTGCCGCTGCAGCCACCAGCTGAAGGGATTGAACCAGAACAAGGCGCAGTGCAGTCCTGCCAGCATTTGCACATAGAAATCCTCTCTGCCGCACGTGGGCACGCTCATGCGCAAGCACGATGCGCAGTGTCGTTCCGTCCCACAGCCTGTGATGGTCGGGCAGCAGCACGCTCGAGCCGATGGTCACGGGAGTCGCAATCCGGGCGCTGGTGCGCGTGTCCAGTTGCGGATCAAAGGCAAACACGACGCGCTCGGCCTGATTTTTGAGGCGCAGCGCGAACCCAACGCCGGCACACAGGCGCAGCGCCAAGAGCGCGGCCACGGCACAGTAGCCGATCACCGCCGCCAACAGCGCGGTATGGGCGAGTTGCGCGCCATCGTTGCCCTTGTCGATCAACGGTATACGCGGGATGATCCCCGGACGATCCGTAGTCGACTCCGAGCAGGGCCTGCCGCGTTCGCGGCGAGCTGCCGACCGCCGCGCGGTGCGACCGTCAATGCCTCGACGCTTGGCTGATGCGCAAATGCGATTTCCGGCAGCAGCCGCGGCCCAATCTGGGCGGCAACCAGCAGGGGCATGGCCAGCGCCCCCGCCAGTGCCAGCAGCCACGCCGTGCGCCGAGTGCGCACGTGTTCGATCCGCAGCAGGCCGCAGGACCACGAAGATGATCGCGCCCATGACCAAGGAACGCACTGCGGCCTCAAGCAACAGATGAGTGCTCACGATTTCTTCCCCTTCTTCGATGCCGCGATGCGCTCGGCCAAACGTTGCAATTCCTTGCGGTCGAGTACCGCGGAATCGACCATGCCGGCGAGCAGCGTTTCCACCGATCCTTCACAGAACCAATCCACGATGCGTTGCACCGCCCGCCCTGCGACTGCCTGGCGCGAGGCGGCCGGCCGGTACAAGAATGTGCGGCTCTCGATGGAATGGGACAAATAGCCCTTCTCCTCCAGTCGGCGCAGCACGGTGCGAATGGTCGATTCTTTGAGCGGACGGCCCTGCTGAAGCAGACGCTCCCGCACTTGATCGGCGTTTTGCACGCCATGCTCCCAAATGAGTTCGAGAACCGCCCGTTCCAGCTCGCCCAACTCTGCCGGGTCGTGACTCTGAGTAGTGTTACTGTTCATAGTGTTACCGACTGTAGCACATAGACCCGGCAAGGCAAGCTCTTTTTTGGGCAACGCTGCCCGCTTCAACTCTGGCCGCGGTGCAGTTTGAGCAGTTGCCGCCGCTCGCGTTTGTCGGGACGCGTGTCCGGGCGCGGCCGCGAGACGTTGGCGAGCCGCTGCTGCTCCTTCAGTTTGGCGCGGCGCTCGGCACTGGCGGCGGTCTCGACATACTGCGTCACCGCCTCGGCCGCCGGCCCGCGCCGCACCGGCAGGCCGAGCACTTCGAATTCTCCGACTATGCCCTGCAGCGAGAGACTTAAGCGATCGCCGACGCGCACGCGGTGCGCGGGCTTGACGCGCTCCGCATTCAAATGGACTTTGCCGCCGTTGATGGCGGCCGTCGCAAGACTGCGGGTCTTGAAGAATCTGGCATGCCACAACCATTTGTCGAGGCGATGACCGTCGGATTTATCATCGGTTGTCATAAGTCTTGGGCGAAATCGCTATAATAGCGCGATGCAAGGCAATGAATTTCGTGCGCGCCTGCGCCGCGATACCGAGGCGCTGGAGGCGGCGGGGCTGTTGAAGCGCGAGAGGGTCATCGGCACCGCTCAAGGCCCGGTGATCAAGCTCAGCAGCGGCGCAGGAGATGATCAATCTCTGCGCCAACAACTATCTGGGACTCGCCAATCATCCGGCGGTGCTCAAAGCCGCACATGACGGATTGACCCGCTATGGCTATGGGATGGCCTCGGTGCGCTTCATTTGCGGCACTCAGACCGTGCACCGGGATCTCGAGGAGCGGTTGAGCGCGTATCTGGGAATGGACGATACGATTTTGTATTCCTCCTGCTTCGACGCGAACGGCGGTCTGTTCGAAACCCTGCTCGACGAAAAAGACGCGGTCATCAGCGATGCACTGAATCATGCCAGCATCATCGACGGCATCCGCCTGTGCAAGGCGCGGCGGCTGCGCTATGCCAACAACGACATGGGCGAACTGGAGCAGGCGCTGAAGGATTCGCAGGATGCGCGCGTGCGGCTGATTGCCACCGACGGCGTGTTCTCCATGGACGGATCGATCGCGCGCCTCGATGAAATCTGCGATCTGGCCGACCGCTACGATGCGCTGGTCATGGTCGACGATTCGCATGCAACCGGCTTCATCGGCGCCCGCGGCCGCGGTTCCCACGAATACCGCGGCGTCATGGGACGCATCGATATTTTGACCAGCACGCTGGGGAAGGCGTTGGGCGGCGCGAGCGGCGGCTTTGTTTCCGCGCGCAAGGAAATAGTTGCATGGCTGCGCCAGCGCTCGCGGCCCTACCTGTTTTCCAACAGCATCGCCCCGACCGTGGCCGCGGCGACCATTCAAGTACTCGATCTCCTGGAACAATCTCCGGAGCTGCGCGATCGCGTGCATGCCAATGCGCGCTACTTTCGCGAGCGCATGCAGTCGCTTGGCTTTGATCTGGTTCCCGGCGAGCATCCGATCATACCGGTCATGCTCGGGGAGGCGCCGCTGGCCGTGCGCCTCGCTGAGCGTATGCAAAACGAAGGAATCTACGTGGTGGCATTTGCTTTCCCGGTCGTACCCCATGGAAAAGCGCGAATTCGTACCCAGATGAATGCTGCGCACAGTACCGCACAACTCGATCAGGTAGTTTCTGCATTTGGCCGTTCGGCTCGCGACCTCGGCATCATTCAATAGGGAGCCTCAGACAGGCTCCCGAGGCAAGCCATGAAAGCACTCGTCAAAGCCCGCGCCGAACCCGGCATCTGGATGCAGGACATTCCAGAGCCCTCGGTCGGCCACAATGATGTCCTGATCAAGGTCAATCGCTCCGCCATCTGCGGTACCGACATGCATATCTATAACTGGGATGCGTGGGCGCAAAAGACCGTGCCGGTGCCGATGGCCGTGGGCCATGAGTATTCCGGCGAAATCGTCGAGCTCGGGCAGCGAGGTGCGCGGATTTCAACACGGGCGATCGGGTTTCCGGCGAAGGCCACATCACCTGTGGCCACTGCCGCAATTGCCGCGCCGGCCGCCGGCACCTGTGCCGCAACACCTCGGGTGTGGGTGTTAACCGTCCGGGCGCCTTTGCCGAGTACCTGACCATTCCGGCCTCCAATGTGTTCAAGCTGCCGGCGGCCATCGACGATGAGATTGCCTCCATTCTGGATCCGCTCGGCAATGCCACGCACACCGCGCTGGCCTTCAACGTGGTCGGCGAGGATGTGCTCATTACCGGCGCCGGCCCGATCGGCGTCATGGCGGTGGCCATTGCGCGCCACGCCGGTGCGCGGCACGTGGTGATCACCGACGTGAACGACTATCGCCTGGACCTGGCCAAGAAGATGGGCGCCTCGCGCGCTCTCAATGTGTCGCGCGAATCGCTCGACGACGCCATGCGCGATTTGGGGATGGAAGAAGGCTTCGATGTGGGCTTTGAAATGTCGGGCAATCCGGCCGCTCTGCGCGAACTGCTGCGCACCATGAACAACGGCGGCAGCGTGTCCATGCTCGGCATTCCGCCCGGCGAGACCGCGATCGACTGGAATCAGGTGATATTCAAGGGCCTGACCATCAAGGGCATCTACGGCCGGGAAATGTTCGAGACCTGGTACAAAATGTCGAGCATGCTGCAAAGCGGACTGGATATCCGGCCGGTCATCACCCATCGCTTGGGCATCAACGACTATCTGGAAGGATTTCAGATCATGAATTCCGGCAAGTCCGGAAAAGTCACGCTCGACTGGTCGAGCCTGTAGTTGGGAAGGTAAGAAGACTCAAGGCACGAAGGTCAACAGTGCCTTGAGTCTTCTCACCGTCCCTGACGAGAGTGTAACCGGCGAGCCACTCATTTCACTGTCCGGTTGGCTCCTGGCACCAGCAGTACGAGTACAAACCGCGCGGATCCTTGAACCGGGCGATGACGCGGGCCTGCTCGAGCAGGGGGTCGATAAATCGTTCCAAGTCGGTGCGCGGCGGAATGAGCCCCGCCAACTGCCCCACGCGCACAGCCTTGTGAGCGGATTTGCATCAGCAGCTGTTCGCGAAGGCTCAATTCGGTTTCAATGTAATCGACCTCGTAGTCCGGACCCAATTGCGCCAGCTTGGCCGCCGCATCGGTCGCGTCCTTGAGTCCGCCGAGATGATCCACCAAGCCGATGCGCTGGGCATCCGCTCCGGCCCACACCCTGCCCTGTGCGATCTTGTCCACTTCCTCGACGCTTTTTTTGCGGCCATCGGCGACACGGCGCAAAAACTGTCTGGTAAGCGTGATCGACCGAGGATTGCAGCAGCTGCTTGGTCGACCGGCCCGAGCGCTCGATCGAAGCGCATATCTCCCGCGAGCGGCGTAGTGCCGATGCCGTCGACCTTGACGCCGAGCTTTTCCAGCGTGCGCTGGAACGTGGGGATGTAGGAGAACACGCCGATCGATCCGGTGATGGTGGTGGCGCTTGCAAAAATTTGATTCGCCGCCGCCGCGATGTAGTAGCCGCCCGAAGCGGCATAGCTGCTCATCGAAACGACCACGGGCTTGCCGGATTTGCGCAGCGCCTGAACTTCGCGCAGGATTTTCTCCGAGGCGAACTCGCTGCCGCCCGGACTGTCCACGCGCAACACCACCGCTTTTATCGGAATTGTCGTAGCGCGCTTCGCGCAGTTGATCGGAGGTGCTCTCCCCGCCGATCGCGCCCGGCAGCTGGCGTCCGTCGAAGATTTCGCCGGAAGCGACCACGATTCCGACCTTGGCATCCGACTTCGATTTCAAGGCGTGCTTGGAGCGCACCGCGGCGAGGTACTGGTTCATGCCGATGCCGTTGAACGAATGATCGCTGTCGTCCTCGCCCACCAAGCCTTTGAGATCGTCCGCGACTTGACGGCGGCTCTTCAGCGCCGTCACCAGGCCGCGCTGCAGGGCCATTTTTGCCATATCGCCGTTGACCGCCTGCAGCGATGCCGGCTGTGCGGCGATGAAATCCTTGAGCGCGGTGGCGGGCAATGAGCGGGCGCGCGTTACATCCTGAGTGTATGCGCTCCACAAGCGACTCGAGCCACACGGAAGTCTCTTCGCGTTCGCTCGGCGCCATGTCGCTGCGCGAGAACTGATCCGTATAGCTCTTGAAGGTGCCGGCGCGAAACACATTCGAGTCGACCTCGAGTTTATCGATCGCATCCTTGTAGTACATGCGGTAGTAGCTGAAGCCATGCACCTCGACCTCGCCCATGGGATCCAGGTAGACCTCGCCGGCCTGCGCCGCCACGTAGTATTGCGCCTGGCTGAAGGAGTCGCCCATGGCGATCACGCGCTTGCCGGAAGCGCGGAAATCGCGCAACGCAGCGCCGACTTCCTGCAATTTCGACAGGCCCGACGTTTCCATCTTGTCGAGATCCAGAACAATCAGCTTGATGCGCGAATCCGTCTTGGCGGCGGCAATCGCGTCCGTCACATCGCGCAGCACGGTTTCCGGAGCAGGGCCGCCCGAGGCTTCGCCAAGCGCGCGGCGCACGGAGTCGCCGGTAAGCTGCTCGACCAATTCGCCTTGCGGTGAGATAACGAGTGCCGCGGTGCGCGGCACCATGGGAATGGAAGTGTGCAGCGCCGCGAGAACGAAGCCGAAAATGATCAACAACAGCGCCAGATGCAGCACCTTGCGGATCCCTTCGAGGATACGCCAGATCAGCCCAAAGAATCCCCTAAGAGCGGATCCGGCGGCCATTCAATGCTCAGACCTTCTCGTCGATGCGGGCGGCCTTACCGGACAGCTCGCGCAGGTAGTACAGCTTGGCGCGGCGCACATTGCCGCGGCGCTTCACGCTGACTTCGCTGATCGACGGGCTGAAGGTCTGAAACACGCGCTCGACGCCTTCGCCGTGCGAAATCTTGCGCACGGTGAAGGATGAGTTGAGGCCGCGATTCTTCTTCGCAATGACCACGCCCTCGTAGGCTTGAACGCGCTCACGATCACCTTCCACCACTTTGACTTGCACAACGATGGTGTCGCCGGGATTGAAATCCGGAAGCTTGCGCGTCGCCCGCTCGCCATTGAGTTCTTGGATGATCTTATTCATAACTATTGCCTCGCACGTTCATTCTTGAATTCTTCCAACAATTCCCGCTCTTCATCGCTCATGCCGCGCCGCTCGAGCAGCTCCGGCCGGCGCAACCAAGTTCGGCCCAACGCCTGTTGCAATCGCCAGCGATGAATCGCTGCGTGATCGCCGGACGCCAGCACCGCGGGCACTTCATGCCCGTCCAAAATCTGCGGTCGCGTGTAATGCGGCCAATCCACCATGCCGTCGCTGAAGGATTCCTGCAGCGCCGACTCCGAACTGCCCAACGTGCCGGGCATCAACCGC
This sequence comes from uncultured Gammaproteobacteria bacterium, assembly GCA_963809645.1. Taxonomy (GTDB): domain Bacteria; phylum Pseudomonadota; class Gammaproteobacteria; order Steroidobacterales; family Steroidobacteraceae; genus Bog-1198. Next base: position 14,820 of record CAWEKK010000012.1, on the reverse strand, counting down.
GCAATCGCATCGATGACGACCAGCGCCGGCAATTCTCCGCCCGACAGCACATAGTCGCCGATCGACCACTGCTCATCGATTTCGCGCTCGATGAAGCGCTCGTCGACCCCTTCATAGCGGCCGGCCACCAAAACAAGACCCGGCCAACCACAGGCCTCGCGCGCGATGTGCTGCTCGAACCTTCGTCCGTCGGCGCCCAAGTACACGCGCCGGCTCCCCGGCGGCAGAACCGCCATCGCGTCGCGCAATGCGCTGCGCATCGGTTCAACCTTCAAGACCATTCCCGGACCGCCTCCGTAGGGGCGGTCGTCGACCGTGCGGTGCGGATCAGCGGTGTAGTCGCGCGGGTCGAAGCACTCGACCTGAAAAACCCCGCGTTCCAGCGCCCGCCCGACCACGCCGATGTTCAGCGCCTCGCGGATCATCTGCGGAAACAGCGACACCACGGCAATCCGCATACTCAATCCGTCGTTGCGTCCCAGTCCACAATGACTTTGCGCGCCTGTAAATCGACGCGCCGCAAATGCTGGGGCACCGCCGGCACCCAATATTCCGATCCCCCGCGCACCACCATCAACGCCTGCGCCGGCGTCTCGACAAAATGCTGCACCACACCCAAGCCGACGCCGGCCAGATTCACCACCTCGCAGCCAATCAAGTCTGCGCGGTAAAAATCCTTATCGTCCCGCTGCGGCAAATCAACGCGCGGTACGCAGACCTGAAAGCCCCGCAGAGCCGCCGCCTGATCCCGATCCTCGATACCGGCCAGTTTGACCGTCATCGCGCCGCCGCTCTTGCCGCTCTGCTCAATGCGGTAGTTGCGCCAGGCACCCTCTCGTCCAATCTGCAGATTGCGGTGTTCCAGCAGGCGTTCGGGAGGATCGGTATGTGAACGAAGCTTGACCCAACCTCGGACGCCGAATGGGGCGCCCACAAAACCCAGTTGGATGAGCGCCGATGAATCGTCGCTCATCGTGCCCTCTATGCCTTTACGCGGCCTGCTTACGGAAGCTGGTGAGAAGAAACTTGACCCGATCCGACATGTGAGCGCCCTTGCTCAGCCAATGCTCGATCCGCGCAACGTCCAGGCGCAGTTTGACTTCCCCGCCGCGTGCGATCGGATTGAACAGGCCCACGCTCTCGAGGCTGGTGCCGCCCTGGCGCTTGCGGCTGTCAGTCACCACGACATGATAAAAGGGCGTCTTTTTGCCGCCGCGTCGAGTCAAACGGATCGTCACCATCGTAAATTCACCTAAAGGTTACCGAGCCGCTCATTTTAATGATAAGAAGGGGTTAAGAGCAACTAAAGCTTTGCGCCTTAAGGGTTTTTACCGCCCGAAGCCGCCCGGACCGAAGCCGCCGGGGGGCATCCGGCCGGCCATGCCGCGCATCATGTTCTTCAACATGCCGCCTTTGACCATCTTTTTCATGGTCTTTTGCATTTGGTCAAACTGCTTCAGGAGGCGGTTGACCTCCGGCAAGGGCACCCCGGCCCCATTCGCGATACGCCGCTTGCGGGAATTGTCGATCGTATCCGGGCGCCGGCGCTCCTTGGGCGTCATCGAGTCGATGATTCCCATCTGGCGCTTGAGGGTCTTGGGGTTCACGGCGCCGGCAGCGGCGGCCGCATTTGCCTGCATTTGAGCGGGCAGTTTGTCCAGTAAGGCCGCCATGCCGCCCATATTCTGCAGCTGACTCAACTGGTCGCGCAGGTCGGTCAGGTCGAAGGATTTTCCCTTGGTGATTTTCTTGGCGAGCTTTTCCGCCTTTTCCTGGTCGACCTGGCCCTGAACCTGCTCGACCAGCGACAGCACATCGCCCATGCCGAGAATGCGCGAGGCAATGCGCTCGGGCTGGAACAGCTCGAGTGCCTCGGATTTCTCGCCCGTGCCGACGAACAGAATGGGTTTGCCGGTCACATGGCGCACCGACAGCGCCGCGCCGCCGCGCGCGTCGCCATCCGCCTTGGTGAGAATGACGCCGGTCAGGCTCAAGGCATCGTTGAACGCCTTTGCCGCGTTGACCGCATCCTGGCCGGCCATGCTATCGACCACGAATAGCCGTTCGTGCGGCTTGTACGGCCGCTTCAAGTTGACTGCACCTCGGTCATCATTTCCGCGTCGACATGCAGCCGGCCGGCCGTGTCGAGCAACAGCACGTCGTATGCCTGCAGCGATCGCCTCGGTCAGGGCGCGCTTGGCGATCTCGACCGGCGCATCGCTCGCGAGCGCCGGCGGCGAAACCGGCGCCCACCTGCGTCGCCAGGGTCTGCAATTGCAGTATGGCCGCGGGGCGGTAGACATCGGTGCTGACCATCAACACCTTTTTGTGCTGCTTCTCGATCAGCCAACGCGCAAGTTTCCCGGCGCTGGTGGTTTTGCCCGCGCCTTGCAGGCCCGCGAGCAGCACGACCACCGGCCGTTGCGCGCGCAAATTGAGCCCGGTGCTCGGCTCGCCCATGAGGCGCGTCAGTTCCTCATGCACGACCTTGATGAACGCCTGTCCGGGAGTGAGGCTCTTCGTCACCTCCACGCCGACCGCACGCGCCTTGACCGCGTCGGTGAAACTCTTGCACCACCGGCAATGCCACATCGGCGTCGAGCAGCGCGAGGCGAACTTCGCGCACCGTCTCCGATATGTTTTCGTCGGTCAGTCGGCCGCGGCCGGACAGCGACTTGAGCGCAGCGCCCAAAGCTGCTGGTTAAACGGTCAAACATAGTGGGGGTATTATCCCATAGCGCGGTAAAAGCCGCACAATTGGGGTGCGGGAGGACGTCGAACTTGTGTCATCATCGGAACGGAACGTCATACATTAGGCAGCCGTGATTCTCGCCACCACTCTGTTTCTGCTCTACGGCGCAAGTGCTTGGGCCATGTTGCGCAGTGTGAAAAAGCCGCGGTGGGAAGCCATTGCCTGGGCTGCTCATTCTGGTCGCCATTATCGGCCACAGCGACGCCATCATGCACATGATGCGCCTCAACGGCCGCTTTTCGATCGGCCTGTTCGAGGCCATGTCGCTGCTGGGATGGACGCTTGCCGCATTGGCATGCTTGATTTCCGTCGACAAACATAATCGCGTGCTCGGCGCCATCCTATTGCTGAGTGCGGCGATTGGGGCGGCGGCGGGCGCCTCGATGAGCGGCGGTGGACGCAGCTATGCCGAGGCCACCGTCGGCTGGGAACTCACCGCGCATATTTTGTTGTCCATGGGCGCTGCCGCGCTGCTTTTTGCGGCCGCGGTCACCGCCATATTGCTGGTGTTCCTCGACCGGCGCCTGCGCACGCGGCGGGTCGCCGATTTATCCGGTGGTTTGCCGCCGCTCGATGCGCTGGAAAAAATCATGTTCCGGCTGGTGGCCGCGGGCTTCGGCTTGCTGACGCTCGCGCTCATCACCGGCTTCGTTTTCGTCACCAATTTGTTTACCCAGAATCTGGTGCAAAAGACGGTCTTGTCGCTGATCGCCTGGCTGATTTTCGGCGTGCTGCTCATGGGGCGCCTACGCTTCGGCTGGCGCGGCCGGTCCGCCGTGCGCTGGACCTTGTGGGGTTTCGGGATCTTGGCGGTCGCGTATTTCGGCGTGAAGTTCGTGCTCGAGTACGTGTTCGGGCGGCACTGGGGTTGACCTTCGGCGAATGGAACACCCGTCCCTAGGTCTCTTGTTTGCAGCGCTGGCGGTACTGCTCATTCTGGCGGCGTTCTTTGCCGGCAGCGAAACCGCGCTGATGAGCCTCAACCGCTATCGTCTACGCCATCGGGCCAACGAGGGCAGCCGCAGCGCCCGCCTGGCTGAAGCGCTGCTGGCCCGTCCCGACCGCATCATCGGCCTGATCCTGCTGCTGAGTACGCTGGTCAATGTGGCGACGCCCATGTTGGTCGGGTTTATTGCCCTGAAAATGGGCGGCGAATTTCTGGTGGCGTTCGGCGCCGCGCTGCTCGCGTTTGTGCTGCTGATCTTTTGCGAGGTCGCGCCGAAGACTTTCGGCGCGCTGCATCCCGAGAGCCTGGCGCTGCCGGCCGCCTACATTTACACGCCGCTGCTCTTGCTGCTCTATCCGTTCGTATGGTTCACGAACCTGCTGGCCAATGGCGTGCTGCGGATGTTCGGCGTTTCTCGGCAGGTCGCCGCAAATTCCTTGAGCAGCGAAGAATTGCGCACGGTGTTGGCCGAGGCCGGCGCGATGATTCCGCGACAACACCAGCAGATGCTCGTCAGCATTCTGGATCTGGAGAACGCCACGGTCGAGGACATCATGGTGCCGCGAAATGAAATCGTGGGCATCGACATCGACGATGACTGGGACCGCATCTTGGAACAGCTGCGCCAGAGTCAGCACACTCGCCTGCCGCTGTATCAAGGCGAAATCGACCGCATCATCGGCTTGCTGCATATGAAACAAGTGGTGCGTGAATTGGCGCGTGGGCGGCTTGATCAAGAAACGCTGAGCGCGGCGGCTCAAGCCCGCGAGCCGTATTTCGTGCCCTCCGGAACCACGCTCAATACGCAGTTGTTGAATTTTCAGCGCAACAAGCGCCGCATGGCCTTTGTGGTCGATGAGTACGGCGACATTCAAGGCCTGGTTACGATCGAGGACATTCTCGAAGAAATCGTCGGCGAGTTCACCACCGACCCGGCAACCATGATGCACAAGGATGTCCATGCAGAATCCGACGGCAGCTTTGTGGCCAACGCCTCGGCCACGATCCGCGCGCTCAATCGTTCGATGCGCTGGAATTTGCCCACTGACGGCCCGAAAACACTGAATGGGTTGATCGTCGAGTTTCTCGAAACCATTCCGGAGCCCGGCACCACCTTGAAAATGTCGGATTACATGCTGGAGGTCTTGCAGACCGGCGACAACGCCATCAAGACCGTGCGTATCCGGCCGCCGGAGGCGACGGTGCCTTGAGGCAGCGCGGGACTAAAAGGCCTCCAGCGCCTGAGTCAAGCGCGTAACGCCGCGCACCGTCATTCCGTCGGGCGGCCGCTTCGGCACATTCGCTTCCGGAACCACCGCCAGCTTAAAGCCGTGCTTGGCGGCCTCGCGCAGCCGTTCCTCGCCGAACGGTACCGGGCGGATCTCGCCGGCCAACCCCAGTTCGCCGAAGGCGATCAGAGAATTCGGCACGGGCAAATCATTCAAGCTGGAGCGCGCTGCCATCACGATCGCCAGATCGCCGGCGGTCTCCGCCAAGCGTACGCCGCCGACGACATTGGCGAACACATCCTGTCCTTGCAGCATCAATCCGCCGTGACGATGCGCAACCGCGAGCAGCATGGTCAGGCGGTTGCCGTCGATGCCGACTGCCACGCGCCGCGGATTTTGCCCCAGGCTATCGTCGGCCAGCACCTGGACCTCGATCAGCAGCGAGCGGGTGCCCTCGCGCATCACGGTTATGACGCTCCCTGAAACCGGTTGCTCGTGCCGCGAGAGAAAAATCGCGGACGGGTTCGTGACCTCGCGCAAGCCCTGCTCCACCATCGCAAACACCCCGATTTCATTGGCCGCGCCGAATCTGTTTTTAACCGAGCGCAGAACCCGGTAGCGGCTGCCGGTATCGCTTTCAAAGTAAAGCACGGTGTCGACCATGTGCTCCAGCACGCGCGGTCCGGCAATTTGCCCTTCTTTGGTCACGTGGCCCACCAGCAGCACCGCCGTGCCGCTGGACTTGGCGAAGCGCACCAGTTCCGCCGTGCACTCGCGCAGCTGCGACACCGCGCCGGGCGCCGACTCCACGCGTTCGGAATGCATGGTTTGAATGGAATCGACGATGAGCACGTGCGCCGCAAGCGCGGCGGCGGTGCCGACGATTTCTTCCACGCAGGTTTCGGCGATGAGGCGGGCCGTCGCCGCTTCCAGCCCCAGCCGCCGTGCGCGCAATGCGACCTGCTTCAGCGACTCCTCGCCCGTGGCGTACAACACGGTACCGGCGCATGCAGCGCCGCGGCCGCTTGCAGCATCAGCGTGGATTTGCCGATGCCGGGATCCCCGCCGATCAAGGTCACGGAGCCTGAAACCAGTCCGCCGCCCAGCACGCGGTCGAGTTCAGCCGATCCCGTCGACAGCCGCGCCGATTCGACCACAGCCTCAGCGGCCAACGAAGAGGAGGCATCGCTCCGCTGCAGCTTCGCCGTGCTGCCTTTGCGGGGATTTGCCGTCAAAACCTCAGCTACGAGCGTATTCCACTCGCCGCAAGTTGCGCACTGACCTTGCCATTTCGGCGCGGCGGCACCGCAGTTCTGGCACGCAAAAACCTCTTTCGACTTCGCCATGGAGTTCCTTAGCACGGATATGTGAATTTAGGATTGCCGGTAGTGTCGCCCGATCACCTATACTGCCCGGCTTCTTGACTCGGATTATGTCTATTGCATGCGCAAATTTGGACTGATCGCAGCGATTGTGGGCCTTGGGATCCTCGCGGCCGGCCTTTTGCTGCGACTGCTTGCCAATCGCCCCAGCCTAAGCTGGCTATGGATGCCCGGCGCCGGGCTATTGGCGGCGGGTAGCGCCCTGTTTTTCTGGGCCCGCCGGGGGAAAATCGCCCCAGTTATTCCCATGCCGAAGTCCAAGTCGGCGGTCGGCACCGACACCGCGCGCCTGCTCGATAACTTCGAGCAGCGATTTGCCGAACTCAAGGGCCGCAAGCCCAATGCCACCGTACTTGGCGGACTTATACGTCTCGGAAATCAATTGGAGCAGCGCGGCCGCTGCCGCAGGCCACCGCCGTCTACCGACATCTGGCACGTTTCGACAACACCTACAAGGACGTGGCTGCGCGTCTGCGGCGTCTCATGGACGCCGAGCGCGTCAAGCCCAAGGCGGCAACCACCGCCAACGAGGTCGCGCCGCCGTCGCTGAGCGCGACCACCCCGAATCTGCGCGCGCCGCACGAGCGACCCCGCCGCGCCGGCGCCGCGCGCTGCCCGACATTGATCGGCTCGGGCGCTACCAACTCGAGCGCGAAATCGGCCGCGGCGCGATGGGAGTCGTTTACCTCGGGCGCGATACCGCGATCAACCGCATGGTAGCGATCAAGGCCATACCCCTTGCAGCGGAATTCAGCGAAGCAGAACTGGTCGAAGCGCGATCGCGCTTTTTTCGCGAAGCCGAAACCGCCGGCCGGCTCAACCATCCGAACATCGTGACGATTTACGATGTCGGCGAAGAGCGAGGCTTGGCCTATATCGCGATGGAATATCTGAAGGGCCGTCACTTGAGCGACTACGCGAAGTCCAGTAATCTGCTCGAACCGCGCAAGGTACTGGAGATCATCGGCCGCACCGCCGAAGCATTGGGATTTGCGCACAAACAGCAGGTGGTTCATCGCGACATCAAGCCGGCCAATCTGATGTACGACCCCAGCACCGACGCCTTGAAAATCACGGATTTCGGAATCGCGCGCTTGAGCGGTGCAGGCAGCACCAGAACGGGAATAGTTCTCGGAACGCCGTCATTTATGTCACCCGAACAGCTCGAGGGACGAACTGTGACAGGTCACTCGGACTTGTTTTCCCTGGGTGTTAGCCTATTTCAATTGTTAACCGGCCAGCTTCCATTCACCGCTGATTCGATGACCGGTCTGATGCAGCAGATCGCCGAAGCGCCGCATCCGCCGCTGCGAGCATACCGACCGGATCTGCCCGCCTGCGTCGAGAGCGTGATAGATCGAGCACTGGCCAAGAATCCCGACGCGCGGTATGACTCGGGCGGCCAGATGGCTGCAGCCCTGGACGAGTGTCGTAACGCATACCGAGCGGGTCGCCATGATTGGATTCAATTGCATGAATCGAAAAGCGAAAAAACATGAGCTTGAAGGGGAAAATCACCAGCGTGGCGCTCACGGACACCGGCAAGGTCCGCGAGCACAACGAGGACATGATCGGCAGCGAGGCTGATATCGGCCTATTCGTGCTGGCCGACGGCATGGGTGGCTATAACGCCGGCGAGGTTGCGAGCGGGATCGCCGTCAAGACCATCATCAACCTGGTCCGCGATGCATTCGTGCGGGAAGACTTGACCGTGAAGGACCCCGAGTCCGGACTGACCCGGCCCAGCATTATCCTGCGTGACGCGATTCACAGAGCCAACAAGATCATCTACCACACCTCAAAGACCCAACCTCAGTGCGAAGGCATGGGTACGACCGTGGTGGCCTGCCTGTTCCACGACAACAAAGTCTCGATTGCCCACGTCGGCGACTCGCGGGCCTACCGTCTGCGCGACAACCGTTTTGAGCAAATGACCCTGGATCATTCGCTGCTGCAAGAACTGGTCGACCGAGGTTTTTATTCCCAGCAAGAAGCGCAACGGGCGACCAACAAGAATTATGTTACACGGGCGCTCGGGGTGGAGCAGAATGTGGAAGTGGAAATCCACGAGCAGCCGGCACAGAAAAGTGACTATTACGTACTGTGTTCGGATGGCCTTTCTGACATGATCGAGGACGAGGACATTCACTTAACAATCAGCACCTTTAGTGCTAATCTTGATACGGTTGCTAAACAGTTGATTCAGCTGTCGAACGATAACGGCGGCCGGGATAATGTGTCTGTCATTATGGCGCACGTCGAGGAGCCGTTCCCGGCGCACCGGCGTATATTTGACAAAATCTTGGGATGGTTCGGCTAGCAAAATGGAGTCTGAATGGCACGCCTGATGCTCAGCTTGGACGGTAATGTCCTCGCGGAATACAACATGAACAAAGAGCGCTACACCATAGGGCGCCTGCCGGATAACGATATACGTATCGACAATCCTGCCGTGAGCGGTCACCACTCGCTCATCATCAACATCCTGAATGACTCCTTCCTGGAGGACCTGAACAGCACCAATGGCACCTACGTCAACGGCAAGCTGATCAAGAAACATGCCATGCAGCACGGTGATGTCATCACCGTCGGCCATCACCAATTGCGCTTCGTCGACAGTCAGGACGGCGATGTCGAGCAGGACGAATTCGAAAAGACCATGGTCATCACGCCCAGCTCCCAGGGCGAAGATCGTATCCGCAAGGTGACCGCGGCGGTCGATCAGGCTGCGAAAGCAGTCGCCTCCAAGCGGCCGACCGTGCCGGACAATGCCACGGCGCTGCCGAAGGCGAAACTGCAGGTCTTGAGCGGCGCGTTCGCCGGCCGCGAACTCGAACTGACCAAGGCGCTCACCACGCTCGGCCGCCCCGGCGTCCAAGTCGCTGCGATCACGCGGCGTTCCGAAGGGTACTTCATCGTGCACGTCGACAGCGGCAAGGAGAACGACTATCCGCAGGTCAACGGCGTGCCGATCGGACCGCAGGCACGCCGCCTGAACGACAACGATGTCGTGCAGCTGGCCGGCGTGAAGATGGGGTTCTTCGAGAGCTAGCTAGCGCTCGCTTCAGAAGCTTAGAGCGACACCTCCAGTCAGTGGCACTACGCCGTAGTGCTGCATTTGGTCCTTTATCGTTTTGTCGAGTTTCGCAGCGGCATCGATGTCCGATTCGCCCTGCTTCGCTTTATTCGTCCGGATCAAGGCCACGCCGCGGCCATACAGGGCGCGGGCATTTTTCGGCTGAAGTTTCAGCGCATCATCGAAGTCCGCAATCGCCCTGTCCAAAGCATCTTGCCGCAGCCGCACCAAGCCGCGATTCGCCAGCACGCCGGCATTGTCCGGATTTCTCATGTCGACCAGCGCGATGGCGCGATTGCAATCGCTCAGCGCCGAATCGAGATTTTTATTCTGCAGCGCCTTGGCATAGCATCGCAGTGCCAGCGCACCGACGAAGTGCGCATCCACGGGATGACTGTCGATCCATAAATCCCACTGCCTGATGGCGGCACCGGGATTTTCCAGATACAGGTAAAGGTCGGCCAACGCGAGGCGGATCTGGCTCTGCGCGGGCGCCAGGTTTTCCGCCGCATCTAGATCGGCGAGCGCTTCGGTCGACTTTTTCTCCCCGGCGTAGGTTCTTGCTCGCGCGATATACGCGTCCACATAGCCGGAATCGAGCGCAATGGCGCGATTCAGATCCTCAATGGCCGTCGATTCATGGTGCATATGAAGATGAACGTTCGCGCGATCGTAGAAATATTGGGCGTTTGCCGCATCGAGCTCGATCGCCTTCGACAGGTTGAGCAGCGCGTTCTCGTCATCGCGCCGCGAGGCAAAGGCCGCGCCCCGTCGTGCGTACTCCGAGGCATCTCCTTCGGCGATGGGGGCTGCCTGCGGCGCTGGTTTCGCTTGATCTGTTTGCGCGGCGGCCTGGGCCGTTGCCCCGCAGTCTGAGGAGGCTTCGCACTCCGGTGTCTCAGCCGTTTCCTCGAGGGGACCCGGCTTTGTCGGCGGGGCACTGGCCAAATTGAACACCGCGCCGCCGTTGTAGGTTACGTACAGACGGTGTTGAGTGTTCGAAACGAATACCCGGTGAGAGAGGAAGAAATCTGCACCGACGAGCATGTCGGCATTCGGCAAACGAATACCCGCAATTCTGATGCGTGTATTCTTGATTTCCTCGTTGTCGCCGACCTTGAAGCTTGCGACGGGAACGATGTAGGATTTCGCCACGCCGCGCCCGATGCCGTAGGAATAACCTGCCGCGACTACACCGGGCGCATTGACGTCGATACCCAATGTCTTGGCGGCGGCCAACGACAGCACCGAAGTCGAGGCGCCGGTGTCAAACATCGCGCGAATCTTCTTGCCGTTGACGTAGGCGACGCCGATAACGTGCGCGTTGCTGAAGCCAAGCGCCTCGATGTCCATGAGTGAGAAACCCTGCCCCGCGGCCCAATACGCGAGTGCGGTTCTCTCGCATGCTTGCGGCTTGTAGAGGCGAATGACGCCCTTCGCCAGATCGTATTCGACGTCGAAATGCCCAAGGAGATTCTCACCGATCAGTCCGGCTTCCTCGCTGCCGATTTCGCTCCCCGAGACCATGAACTCGACGTCGTGGAAGCTCGTGCCGAGAAAGGAGAAATCCTTGACGGTGGTGAACCAGGTCTTCTGCCGGCCGCCCACTCCCGAGACGATATAGTTGGATCCAGATAGCTTGAGATTGAATTCCTGGGCCGTGGCGGTGCTCATCATGCTGTAAAACGCACCGCTGTCCAGCAGGAACTTCGCGTTCTTGCCGTTGATTTGCGCCGTCATCAACGGGCGTAATCCCGACATGGAGATCGGTACCTCGACCTCTCGGTTCAGGTTGCATTTGTTATCCGCGCGCGCGCTGGGCGCGACGGCGAGCAGCAAGAACATCAGGATCGATGCCATCGGAAATCTTAAACGCATTGTTTCGAATCCTATGGAACGAGCCCTATTTGCCTGTACGCCCCGGCAACGTTCGGGCCGATCTTGATGGCTTCGGCCACGTCCGCTTCACCGGCGGCGCGTTGATTTTTCTTTAGCTTGGCAAGTCCGCGGCCATAAAGAGGCCAAGGCTTATCGGGCTCCATTCTAAGTGATGCATCGTAATCGGCGATGGCTTTATCGTAGTCGCCCAGCCGCAAACGCACCAATGCGCGGTTGGCAAGCGCAATGGGGTTTTTCTTTTTGTCGCTGAGGCTCACGGCCTCGTTGCAATCTTTTAGCGCAGCAGGCAACTCTTGCCCGAGCGTGCCTCGCCCGTGGCAAAGCCCCTGGTATGCATACAGCCGCCGTGCGTCATCGCCGTGCGCGGCCAGCCAAAGATCGAACTGCACAATTGCGGGAGCCAGCTGTTCGGCGCGCTCATAGGCAAACCCCATCTCAATTCTAACGTCCGATTGCTTCGCGGCAATCTTGTCGACCGCCTCCAGATCGGCAATCGCTTCCACAACTTTTTGGGCACTGATGCGCAGTTCCGCCCGGCTCATCAGTGCCGACACAAAGTCGGGCTTCAATTCGATCGCGCGGTCGAAATCGGCCGTCGCCTTAGGATATTCCCGCTTAGCCACCCACACCCGCCCGCGCTCATAGAAATACTCTGCGTTGCCGGGTTCGAGTTGCAAAGCACGCGTGAGATCCGCCAATGCGCCGTCATAGTCATGACGCCCTGCGGATGCCGTGCCTCTGCGCGCCAACGCACCCGCATCCTCCGGTTCCGAAGCAGCGGGCTTGGCATCTTTGGGCGGTTTAATGTCGCCCGTGGCTGCTGGATCAGCACCATCCGCCAGCTGCGCCACCTTCGCATCCACCGCTTTCAAGTCGAATACCGGGCCGCCGTTGTAAGTGAAGTATATTTTGTCCTGACTGTTCGCGACGAAAACGCGGTGGGAAAGAAAAAAATCGGCACCGAGCAGCATATCGGCGATATCGAGGCGCATATCGGCAACCCGCAGGCGAGCATTTTTAATCTCTTCGCCGTCGGCAAACTTAAGACTTGCAAATGGCACGATGTAGGATTTGACCAGACTTCCGCCGATTCCTCGCATGAAGCCGCCATCGGTCACTCCGGGCGCGTCGATTTTGATGCCAGCGCGTTCCGCGGCCTTCAGAGATAATGTCGATGCGAAGGCACCGCTATCGAACATCACACGGATCTTCCGGCCATTCACATAGGCAGAGCCGATGGCATGAGGTTTTTGGGGCGTGACTTTGTCGATGTTCATTACCGTATAGGGGAGGCTTTCCTGGGTCGCCCAATAAGCCAGGAATTTACCGCTGCAATCGGTATCCCTGAACAGGCGAATCATGCCTCTGGCGAAGTCGTATTCGACATTCCACTTCTCGAGAAAGTTTTGACCCAGAATGCCGGCGGTACCGCTTCCGCCATCGCCACCGCCGACGAGAAATTCGACGTTGGGAATATCAATGTTGGCGAGCGTGAAGACTTTTACAATGGCCAGTCCCGGCGTCGCGCTTCCGCCAATACCCGATACGCGCAGACCAAATGGCGCCATGCCCACCTTTAATTGGTACTCCGCCGCCGATGCTTCACTCATCATGCTGAAGAACATGCCGCTGTCGAACAGGAGGCGCGCGTCCTTATGGTTGATTTTTGTATTGATGATCGCGTGGTTGCCGGCAATCGTTACCGGCAGTTCAAGCGCGGCTCGTTTACACTCGGCGTGCGAAGGCGACGAAAGCAAGGGCGCACAGAGCACTGTGTACAGCGTGACAAACATCCTTGTATACGGCTTCACGAGGACGATTCTGCCCCGCTTGGCCGGAGTGGGTCAAACCCCGTGATCCGATTGGACTTATTCGGGTGTGCTAACAGTCACGCGCGGCGTGATGCCGCAGACCAATGTATAGGGAATCGTCTCGGCCCACAGCGCGATTTCTTCCACGGGCAATCCTTCGCCCCACAAAACGACGGGGTCGCCGACCCGCGTCGGCCGCGGAACATCCGTGACATCGATGGCAAGCATGTCCATGGATACCCGCCCGGCCAATGCAGCGAATTCGCCATTCACGAGCACCGGTGTGCCGGAGGCGGCGCTGCGTGGATACCCATCGCCGTAGCCGATCGATGCAATCGCAAGCCGTGTAGTGCGTGTCGCGGTCCAGTCTCCGCCGTAACCGACCTGCTCTCCTTCGGCGACATCCTTGACGGCAATCACGCGCGAACGCAGCGTCATAGCCGGGCGCAAGCCGTGCTCTGCACCGGATACGCGGCGAAATGGCGATATGCCGTACAACATCAGTCCGGGGCGAATCCATTCGGCATGCGATTCCGGAAATTTCAAAATCGCCGCGGAGCTTCCCAAACTCCGCTCCCCCGCCAGCGAGCGGGTCGCGGCGCCGAATACCAGCAATTGCTCTGCGGTCGTCGGCAACTCCGGCGAATCGGCGGAAGACAGGTGCGTCATTAGGTTGATCGGAGTTCGCGGGGCCGGAAGAGCGCTAAGCGCAGCGTGCGCCTCGCGATATGCAGCGCCCTTGAACCCCAAACGATTCATACCGCTGTCGAGCTTGAGCCAGAGGGTCGCTGCTGCTCCGGGAGCCGACGCTTGCAATAACTCGATCTGCTCTCTGCAATGCACCACGAGTTCCAGATCGGCCGCCGCGGCGGCGTCGAGTTGCTCGGAATCGAATACGCCTTCGAGCAACAGGACGCGCAGTCTTGATCCCCGCTTCGCGAAGCGCCAGCCCTTCCTGCACTCTCGCCACTGCGAAGGCATCGGCTGTGTCGAGTGCCCGCGCGACGGTGACGAGACCGTGGCCATATGCATTGGCTTTGATCACCGCCATGACGCGAGATTTCGGCGCCAGCCGACGAATCACGTCGAGATCGTGCCGCAGCGCGCCGATATCAATCGTCACGCTCGCCATGGGCGTCACTGAAGGTTCACCGTGCTGTCATCGAAACACGCCGTCGGCGTATGACTCCGGCGCAAAGTTTTCGAACTTGGTGTACTGACCCAAGAAAGTTAATTGCACATCGCCGGTCGGACCATTGCGTTGTTTCGCGATGATGATGTCGGCAATTCCTTTGCGCGTGGTGTTCTGATCGTAAACTTCTTCGCGATAAATCAATAAAATCAAGTCGCTGTCCTGTTCTATTGCGCCCGAATTGTGACTCACAATCCCGTCGGCCAACCAGCTCGCTGGACCGGGAACAGTAATATCAAAGACTTCTTCTTCACCCTCCAGCCCAACGGCGACTACGCGATCCCAGAACAAATGCGAATTCGCCCATGCATGCAGCTGATCGCTTTGCAGGATATCGGCATACGAGGAAAGTGAAGCGCGCGATGGCGCGAACTTCGAATGAGCCCTAACGCCATAAGAGACGCCGCGCGCCGATGCCATCTGCCGTTGGCTGACGCCTTTTTCGATCATCATCGCGCTCACCGCAGCAAATACTTCCTGCGGCAGCGTATCCACATTGGGATTCGAGCGCATACCAGAAATTTTTGCCGCCA
>CAWEKK010000011.1:0-235199 GCA_963809645.1 uncultured Gammaproteobacteria bacterium | reverse complement strand
GGGCTTTGGTGCTGACCTGCCAGCGTTTACGCAAATGGTCGTGAACATGTCGAAATTCATGCAACATCAGGGGTGGATTGTATTTGCGTTGTAGGTGGGGCCATATACGCGTTCATTTACTTTCACAAGCGATCGAGGAACATGCGCCGCGCAATTGACCGCGCTATGCTGAAATTTCCCATCATCGGCCCCATCTTGGTCAAATCCGCGATCGCGCGTTTCGCGCGTACCCTCTCCACCATGTTCGCCGCCGGCGTTCCGCTCGTCGAAGCGATGCAATCCGTGGCCGGCGCCACCGGCAACATCGTCTACGAAGAAGGCACCTTGCGCATGAAGGACGAAGTAGCCACCGGCCAACGTCTGCAGCGCGCCATGGAGAACACCGGGCTTGTTCCCCAACATGGTGGTGCAGATGATCGCGGTCGGCGAGGAATCGGGGTCTCTGGACACCATGTCCGGCAAAGTCGCGGAATTCTACGAGGCAGAAGTCGACAACGCGGTCGACAGCATGTCGAGCCTCATGGAACCGCTGATCATGGCCGTTCTCGGCGTGCTCGTCGGCGGCATGGTCATCGCCATGTACCTGCCCATCTTCAAGCTCGGCGCCGCGATTTAAGTACGTCTTTCGGCCGTCCGGCAACTATGGTTGTTTAGCTCATGCTGAACGACATAGCCGCGTTCTACACCTCAGACCCCGCGGTCTTCGCGGGGTCTGTCTTTCTGCTGGGCCTCATCGTCGGCAGCTTCCTGAACGTGGTCATCTATCGGCTCCCTATCATCCTGGAGCGGGAGTGGCGATCGCAGGCGACAGAGGTGCTGTCGGCATTCGGGCAGCGCCTGCCGCGAGCAGATCACCGCCGCCGCCACTTCACGCTTAGTAAGCCGCGCTCCGCCTGCCCGAACTGCAAGGCGCCCATTACAGCCTGCAAAACATCCCGGTGGTCAGCTGGCTGGTGCTGCGAGGACGCTGCGCTTCCTGCAAGGCGCAAAATCTCCGCTCGCTATCCGTTCGTCGAACTGTACGACCGGCGTGCTATCGGCGTGGGTGGCCTGGCATTTCGGCTTTGGCGTTCCCGCGGCTTGCGCTCTTCTGGTCACGTGGTCACTCATTGCGCTAACCGGCATCGACATCGATCATCAATTGCTGCCAGACAACATCACCCTGCCGCTGATGTGGGCTGGCTTGATTGCCGCAGTCGCGATCGGACCCATGGCGGGATGGCGCTTCCCGTATCCGCCAACAGGAAGCCATCATCGGCGCAGCATCCGGCTATGTGCAGCCTCTGGCTGGTATTTCATGCTATTCAAGCTCGTCACCGGCAAAGAAGGCATGGGCTATGGCGACTTCAAGCTTTTCGCCGCTCTGGGTGCTTGGTTGGGCTGGAAGCTGCTGCCGCTCATCATCGTGCTTTCCGCCGCAACGGGCGCAATATTGGGGCTCCTGATGATTGCGGTTCAAGGCCGGGACCGCCGCGCACCGATTCCGTTTGGGCCCTATCTGGCGGCCGCCGGCTGGCTGGCCATGATGTACGGCGATTCGCTGGTCAACGGCTATCTGCGCGTATCGGGTCTTAAGCACTAAGCCATGACGCCGCGGCTGCGAATCGGCCTGACCGGCGGCATCGCAAGCGGCAAGAGCACGGTCACAGCAGCGTTTCGCGGAACTCGGCGTTCCGGTCATCGACGCCGATGTCGCGTCGCGCTCCGTGGTCGAGCCTGGGAAACCGGGCCTGGCGCGGGTGGTGGAACGCTTTGGCCCCCAGGTGCTCGACGCTAACGGCGGCCTCGACCGCAAAGCGCTGCGGGCCCTGATATTCAACGATCCGAGCTCGCGGCAAGCGCTGGACGCCATCCTGCACCCTCTCATCCGCGCCGACATGGAGCAGCAGGCGGCCGAGGCAAAAGGCCCTTACGTGGTAATGGCCATACCTCTGCTCGTCGAGGGCGGCGACGCGCGCGCGCGCGTCGATCGGATTTTGGTGGTGGACGCCGACGAGGCACTGCAAATACAGCGAGTCCAGGCGCGCGACGGCAGCTCCGCCGAGGATGCACGCGCGATTCTCGCCTCGCAGGCCACTCGTGCAATGCGTCTCGCGGCGGCGGACGACGTGCTTTTGAACACCGGGACCGTCGCGGATCTGCGTCAGGCGGTTGATCGCTTGCATGAGAAATATTTACAGCTTGCCCAAACAATGCGTCCCCAGCGACATTTAACCTAAATCCAAGGTTTACCCTGGGGGTTGGGTTGGCTCACAATAGGCCGATGAACTCTTACCCCGATATTGCCGCTCAGGCGGACCTCGAGGCGGCGCCCGTCGTTTACGAGCAGCCCCTCAACGAGCGTATGCGGACATTTCTGCGGCTCGAATTTCTCTACACCCAAGCTACCTACCATAGCGAGTCGCCCAGTCCCTGGAGTGCGCGCGCCGCCGTCTCGAGTCTGCTGGAGATCCTTGCCATCACCGCGCGCGGCGACTCGCGCGGCGATGTGCTGAAGGAGCTCGAGCGGCAGGTCAACATCCTCAAGGAATTTCAAACCAAAACCGGCGTGGATCCCGCGCGGCTCAAGTCGCTCATGTCCAATCTGGTCAAACTGCGCAGCGATCTGTCGTCAATCGGCGGAAACTACATGGCACCGCTGCGGGACTCAGAGTTCTTGAGCGCAGTAAAGCACCGCAGCGCCATCCCCGGCGGCACCTGTGACTTCGACCTGCCGGACTATTCCTACTGGCTGAGTCGTCCTGCGGAAATACGAGCCGCTGAATTCAACAACTGGCTGTCGTTGATCCGACCCTTGTGCGACAGCATCGCCGAACTGCTATGGCTGACCCGCCAGGAAGCCAAGCGCAAATCCGAAGTGGCCGTGGGGGGCATTTTCCAGCTGCAGTTCGATCGCGAGAACCCCTGTCAGTTGGTGCGCATCACGCTGCCCTTCGACACCGATCTGTTTCCGGAGGTCAGCGGCAATCAGCATCGCTGCACCATTCGTTTTTTGAATTGGCTCGATGCAACTGCGCGCCCGGCGCACGTCGAAGTCGATGTACCGTTTCTCCTGACCTGCTGCGGTTGAGTTTTCGGTTCGCAACGCGATGGCAACGATCGTCAAATGCCCCACCTGCCGGCGCGATGTGGAATGGTCGCCGGCGTCGGAGTTTAGGCCGTTCTGCAGCGATCGCTGCCGGCTCATCGATTTGGGCGCGTGGCTCACGGAACAACACAAGATTCCCGACGAACCAGGCACTGCGCAGGATCAATTGCATCCCGACTCGGCCGAGGAATCCTAACGCGTGCAGGCCGAGTTCTGGCTCGATCGCTGGCGCAAGGCGCTGATCGGGTTTCATCAAGCCGCGGTTGATAAGCATCTTACCGCGTATTGGCCGAGGCTTGGGCTTCCGGCCGACAGCCGCGTGTTGGTCCCGCTTTGCGGCAAAAGCCTTGATTTGCTGTGGCTGCGCGCACAGGGCCATTCGGTGATCGGCGTGGAAATCTCGCCTATCGCCGTGGAAGCGTTCTGCCTGGAAAATGGCATTCCCGCCAGGCGCCGAATACTCGCCGATTTCGAGGTCTATGAAGCGCCGGGGCTCACGCTGTTCTGTGGTGATTTCTTCAAGCTGACGCCGGCGCTTCTGGGCGGTGTCTCCGCGGTCTATGATCGCGCGGCACTGATCTCATGGGCGCCCGCCGCTACGGGCAGCCTACGTGCAGCATCTGACCGCGCTGACCACGGCCGGCAATCAGACGCTATTGACCGTGGTGGAGTACCCGGAGGCGCAAATGAGCGGTCCGCCCTTTCCGCTAACCCCGGCGACGGTCTCGGCGCTTTACGCCGAGCAGCATTCGATTGAACCGCTGGGCCGTCACGAGATTCTGGAGCTCGAACCGCGCTTGCGCGCCCGCGGCCTGACGGAATTGCGCGAGGATTGCTACCGGATCACGCGGCTGTAATACACTAACCACTATAACGAATAGGGCTGACCTTCCATGACCGACTCGCGAAATTCGGGCAAATACTTGGCACCGGCATTGGTTGCCTGCGCGGTCGCCACGGGAGCAAGCGCGGCCGAACTGACCATCGATCGATTGTTCGACGCACCGCCGCTCGCCGGCCCGACCATCGTGGGCTTGAAAATCTCGCCCGACGGCTCGCGGGTAACGTATTTGCAAGGCAAAGCGGACGATAAGGATCGCCTCGATCTGTGGGAATACAACATCCGCGATGCGCAGGCGCGCGTGCTGGTTGATTCAAGGGCATTGGCGCCCAAACAGGAAAAACTATCCGACGAGGAGCTGGGCGCGCCGCGAGCGGCAAAGAACGGCGGCACTCTCGGGCATCGTGGAATACACCTTTGCGCCCGCCGGCGATGCCCTGCTGTTTCCGTTGAACGGCAAGCTGTACTACTACTCGCTTGCAGGGCCCAAAGAACAGCCGGCCGAGTTCATTGATACGCATGGCTTCGCCACCGACGCGACGGTCTCGCCGGCCGGCGGCCAGGTAGCCTACGTTCGCGATCAAAATCTCTACGTCTACGACATTGCGGCCAAGAAGGAAAAGGCGCTCACCACCGACGGCGGCGGCGCCATCAAGAACGGCATGGCGGAGTTCGTTGCTCAAGAAGAGATGGACCGCAGCACCGGCTACTGGTGGGCGCCGGACGGCCGGCACATCGCTTTCGCCCGCGTCGACGAAAGTCCGATCAAAGTGACCGAGCGATTCGAGATCGCCGCCGACAACGTCGCGACCTTCGCCCAGCGCTATCCCACCACCGGTGGACCCAACGTGCTGATCAAACTCGGCGTCATCGACATCAAGACCGGCGCGGTCAAGTGGATGGATTTGGGCGCCGAGCCAAGATATTTATCTGGCCCGGGTCAACTGGCTGCCGGACGGCAAAACGCTGGCGCTCCAGCGCGAGAGCCGCAATCAGCGCAAGCTGGATCTGTTGTTTGCGGACATCGGCACGGGCAAGACCCGTACCGTGCTCACCGAAAACAGCAGCACCTGGATTGATCTTAACGATGAACTGACCTTTCTGAAGAATTCACGCGAGTTCATTTGGGCTTCGGCACGCGATGGCTACACGCATCTCTATCTGTACGGCACCGATGGCCGGTTGATCCGGCAGTTGACCGCCGGCAACTGGGTGGTCGATGACTTTCGCAAGCGCGCGGTGATGGGCGTCGACGAAAAAACGCGCACGGTGTACTTCTCGGCCACCGAAAAGGGCCCCACCGAACGGCATCTGTACAGCACTTCGCTCGATACGGCCGACCCGCACCAGGTTCACCGCATCACTCAAGAGACCGGCGTGCACGCCATTTCGATGTCGCCGGATGCGCGTTTCTATATCGATACCTTCACCAGCAGCAGCCAACCGCCGCAAATAAGCCTGCACTCCGCGGATGGCGCCTTGACCTCGTGGTTGCTGGAAAACCGCTTGGATGCGCAGCATCCGGACGCACCCTATGTCGCGGACAATTCTATTGCGGAAGTCGGGACGCTCACGGCGGCGGATGGCCAGACTCTTTACTATCAGTTGTTCAAGCCGCTGCATTTCGACCCGGCCAAACGCTATCCCGCCATTGTCGATGTGTACGGCGGCCCGGGCGTCCAGCGGGTGATCAACAATTGGCACGGCGGCTCGTTTACCCAGATCCTGACGCGTGCCGGCTACGTGGTATTTACCCTCGACAACCGCGGCAGTGCGCACCGCGGCACTGCGTTTCAGAATCCCATTCACGACCGGATGGGGGACGTCGAAGTCGCCGACCAAGTGCAGGGCGCGAACTGGTTGGGCTCCCAGAGCTTCGTGGATCCTAAGCGCATCGGCGTCTGGGGTTGGAGTTACGGCGGGTACATGACTTTGAATCTGATGTTCAAGGCACCCGATGTATTTCGCGCCGGCGTCGCGGGTGCGCCCGTCACGGATTTTGCGCTGTACGATACTCACTACACCGAGCGCTACCTGGACCGACCGCAAGACAATGCCGCCGGATACGCGGCAAGTTCCGTGCTGCCTTACGCGAAGGATCTTAAAGGACCTCTCCTGGTGATGCACGGCATGGCCGACGACAATGTGCTGTTCCTCAATAGCACCAAGCTATTTCGCAGACTGCAGGACTTGAGCAAGCCCTTCGATGTGATGGTGTATCCCGGCGCCAAGCACGGGCTCATGCGTCAGAACGACGGACGGCACGGCTACAAGATGATCAAGCGGTTCTTCGACGAGAACTTAAAGCCCTAGCGCCCGAGGCTGAGCTGCTTGCGTTGACGAGCCAGCCGGGCCACCGCAGAAGCTGCGGATCGGACCGCGCGCCTGGCGATCGCCTGGCGTACATCGCTCTCCAATGCACCACGGTCATGATCCGGCGCAGCAAGGTCCGCGAGCGCGCTCGACCTGCCGATCAACCACAGGGCTGTTGCGTAGATGCCGGCGCCCACGCCGGGATCCCCGCGTTCCAGGCGGATCAGCGTCGGGACCGAGACCCCGAGGCGTTTGGCCCACACGCGTTGGGATTCGCGCCGCCGGGTCCTGGCTATGCTTAAGTTTTCGCCCAGGGCCTTGAGCGCCTGAGCTGCGGCCGGCGGCAGGGTTAAGAGTGCCTGTGAGCTCTTTGGCATAACATAGAGTTAATCAAACACGCTAATACAGTCAATTCTATATTCTAGCATCCGGCCAAAATTGGCCGATATGGAACATTAGGGAAAAATAGCCCATTAGGGTAAAATGGCAGCCTCACGGCGAGCCCAGGAGTAAGAACTCATGACCATCCCGGTAAAACCAGCCGCTTTTTTGCCCCTTGCGAAACTGCCGCGCGCGCCCGCATCCGATCTGAAAAAACTCGGATGGCGCGGGATGATGAATGGTCTGCGCAGCAAGGGGACGCTCTTGGTGACCAATCACGATGAACCCGAGGCGGTCATAATTGCGGTGGCGGAGTATGACGACCTCATGAGGCTCGCGGCGCAGTCGCAGGCTCAGACCGAAGCGGCGCTGGCACAACTTAAGGCAACGCTTTGATGAGCGTCTATCGCTGCTGCAAGGACAGTCGGCGGCAACTCGTCTGCAGTCAACGATACGGGGTCGTGCCAAATTGGGCGGCAGGGTGAAAGCAGGCTCGGGCTACTAATGACACGGCCCGTGCTCTACGTCCTCGCCGGCGTAAACGGCGCGGGCAAGAGTTCGATCGGCGGCCACCTTCTGGAACGGAACGGATTGACCTGGTTCAACCCCGATACCTTCGCTCGCGAACTGAAAGTAGCAACGGGATGCGACCAGGAAACGGCGAACTCGCAAGCGTGGCAAGAGAGTATGCGCCGCCTTGAAGAAGCTATCGCAAAGGGCTTGAATCATGCCTTCGAAACGACCTTGGGCGGCACCTCAGTGACGGCCAAGATTCTGCAGGCCGCCAAAACACATGCCGTCCTGATTTGGTTCTGCGGGCTGTCGTCCCCCGAGCTGCATATTGCGCGCGTCCAGGCCCGCGTCGCGGCGGGTGGCCATTCCATTCCGGAAGAAAAAATCCGCGAACGCTACCCGCTGGCGCAGATGAACCTGATCAAACTCATGCCGCATGCGGCATACATCACGGTCTACGACAATAGCGCCGAGGCGGCCGCCGATGGCACCGTGCCCGACCCTATTCTCGTGCTCGAGATGGAAAACGGACGGGTCCTCTCGCCCGCCTCCGATGATCTCGACGCATTGCTTCGCGCACCCGAGTGGACTAGGGCCATTCTTGAGGCCGCGCTGCATGGCGGACTGGCGAGCTAGCCGCCGACCTCAACCACCCCCGTGGCCCCCAGCCCCCACGCGTCCTCCAGGCCAAGTCCCGGCACATACAGAGGAACCGGGACCAACTCGCAAATCGACCTGATCTCCGCATGCGGGAGCTCATCTCGCAGCACCAGAAAATCCGCGCCGGCATCGCTTGCCGCCATCGCATCCGCCGCACTTGAGCACCACACGCCGACCAGCCGCCCGGCGGCATCGGCCTCAGCGGAACGCGCCAGCACATAGTCGCGCGTCGATGGCTGCGATCAGCCTCTCCGGCAGGCGCAGCGCCGCCACGATCGGCCCATCCGCCGGCAGCAACTCCACCGCCTCGAGTTCATCACGGGACACCCAGCGCAGGGCTTGGCCGTCGAGCCCCGAAGGCTCGCCGCTATAGCGCTTCACCACCCACATATCGATCAGCACGTCGCCGAAGTCGTAAGTATGGCGGACGCGAATCAACGGGCGCGGCGGCGCGATGAGGGTGATGCCGAGTTCTTCGCGCAGCTCGCGCGCCAATCCTGCGCGCCGGTCCTCGCCGGGCTCGAGCTTGCCGCCGGGAAACTCCCAGCCCCCGGCCAAGTGCTTGCCCGTGGGTCGCTGGGCAATCAGCACGCGCCCCTGCGCGTCGAGCAGCGCGGCGGCGACGACGTGGCGTAGCAGAAGAAGGGCTCAACCGCTCGCTTGCTGCAGCGTGCCGTGGCAGTGCTTGTACTTGCGCCCGGACCCGCAGGGACAGGGCTCATTGCGGCCCACCTTGGGCACCGCTCTGACGAACGGCGCGGCGGCCGGCGCAGGTCCGCGCGGCTCCATTTCCATGACATTGCCGCCCGGGCGCGGGTGGCGCACCCGCGTCATCAAGGCCGGGCAGCCCTTGGACCGGCGACACCGCATCGGCGTGCTGCGCCAACAGCGCGCGCGCCAGCCGTTGCTGGCGCTCGAGCTCTTCGCGCTCGATCTCTTCCTGGCTGCGCACTTGAATCTTCGAGACCGTGGTCACGGTGTCGAATTTGATGCGATCCAGCATGCCTGAGAACAATTCGAACGCCTCGCGCTTGTACTCCTGCTTCGGGTTCTTCTGGGCATAGCTGCGCAGATGAATGCCCTGGCGCATGTAGTCCATCGCGGCGAGATGTTCGCGCCAATGCTGATCCAGCGTGCGCATCATGATTTCTTTTTCGACGTAGCGCATGACCTGCGCACCGACATTGGTCTCTTTCTGGTGATAGGCCTCTTCCAGCGCGCTCAAGATCTTGGCCCGCAGCCCGGCACCGTCGCCGGCTTCTTCGGCTTTGAGCCAGTCACCGATGGGCAGCGCAGGTCCGAAATCCCGTTCGAGCGACTTCGCCAGTCCCGCAGGGTCCCACTGCTCCTCGGGCGCGCCGGCCGGAACATACTGGTCCACCAGCTGCGCCACCACATCCTCGCGTATGCCCTTGATCGCTTCGGCGACATCTTCCGCGCCCATGAGATCCGTGCGCTGCTGATAGATGACGCGCCGCTGATCGTTGGCCACGTCGTCGTATTCCAGCAATTGCTTGCGCGCGTCGAAATTGTGCTGCTCCACGCGCCGCTGCGCGCGCTCGATCTGGCGCGTCAGCATGCCGCTCTCGATCGCTTCGCCGGCCTTCATGCCGACGCGCGTCATCAGCGCCTTCATGCGGGTGGGATCGCCGAAAATCCGCATCAAATTGTCTTCGAGCGACAAGTAGAAGCGGCTCGAACCGGGATCGCCCTGCCGGCCCGATCGGCCGCGCAGCTGATTGTCGATGCGCCGCGATTCATGCCGTTCGGTGCCGATGATGTGCAATCCGCCCGCGGCGATCACCTGCTCATGGCGTTTGAGCCACTCGGCCTGAATGCCTTTCAGATCCGCTTCGTTGGGATTCTCGATTGCATCGATCTGCGTCTGCGAGCTGCCGCCGAAGACGATGTCGGTGCCGCGGCCGGCCATGTTGGTCGCAATCGTGATGGCGCCGGGCCGCCCGGCCTCGGCCACGATATGCGCCTCGCGCTCATGCTGCTTGGCGTTGAGCACTTCGTGCGGAATCTTTTCGCTCTGCAGGAGCTTGGCGATCCGCTCGGACGCCTCGATCGAGGTGGTGCCCACCAGCACCGGCTGACCGCGCTTCACGCAATCCTGGATGTCCTCGAGGATGGCCTGGAATTTATCCGGCTCGGAGAGAAACACCAGATCGGACTTGTCATTGCGGATCATCGGCTTGTGGGTCGGGATCACCACCACTTCCAGGCCGTAAATCTGCTGGAATTCGAAGGCCTCGGTGTCCGCGGTGCCGGTCATGCCGGAGAGCTTCGAGTACAGCCTGAAATAATTCTGGAAAGTGATGGACGCGACGGTCTGGTTTTCCTCGCGGACCTTGACGCCTTCTTTGGCTTCCACCGCCTGGTGCAGGCCATCGGACCAACGCCGGCCCTGCATGGTGCGTCCGGTGAATTCATCGACGATGATGACTTCGCCCTGGCGGACGATGTACTCGACATCGCGCTTGTACAGCGCATGCGCGCGCAGCGCCGCGTTCAAATGATGCATCAGCCGGATATTGGTGGCGTCGTACAGACTCTCGCCCTCGCGCAGCAACCCGATCGAGACGAACATTTGCTCGACCTGCTCATGGCCGGCCTCGGTTAAGGTCGCCTGTTTCTGTCTTCTCATCGACCGAGTAATCGCCATCCACCGCCAGCTCGTAGCGCTGCTCGGTCGTGAGACGCCTACCTAAGATGCCGGCCGCCTCGAGCAGCGGATTCTTTTCAGCCTCGCCGCCCAGCGCGCTCGCATTCGGCGATTCCGCGGCGGTGATTTCCACGCTCACGGTTTGCAGCTTGCGATCGCGCCACAGCTCCAGCTTCGCCTTCACCGGCAGCTTTTTGCCGTTGATCTGCGCCAGCACATCGCCCGAGGTCGCCACGTTGGCGCCATTGACGCTCAAGATCACATCGCCGGTGCGCAAGTCGCCCTGCACCCGGGAATGCAGGACCTCCGTCACGATCACGCCGCGGTCGACCATTTCCTCGCTGGTCGAGCGGGTCAGCCCGGGAATCAGCGCGTTGATCTTGATGTAGAGCTCCGTGCTCTCTTCCGCAGGTCCTGAAATAATCAACGGCGTGCGCGCTTCATCGATCAGGATCGAGTCGACTTCATCGACGATGGCGAAGGACAGTTTGCGCTGCACGCGGTCCTCGAGACGGAACGCCAGATTGTCGCGCAGATAGTCGAAGCCGAATTCGTTGTTGGTGCCGTAGGTGATGTCGCAGGCGTAGGCCGCGCGCTTCTCGTCCGGCGTCTGCGCATTCTTGATGACGCCGACCTTCATACCGAGGAAGCGGTACACCGGCCCCATCCATTCCGAGTCGCGCTGCGCCAGGTATTCGTTGACGGTGACGACGTGCACGCCCTCGCCGGTGAGCGCATTGAGATACGCGGGCAGAGTCGCCATCAGCGTCTTGCCTTCACCGGTGCGCATTTCGGAGATCTTGCCGGCGTTCAAGGCCAGGCCGCCGATCAGCTGCACATCGAAATGACGCATTCCCAACTTGCGGCGCGAGGCCTCGCGCACCAGCGCAAAGGCCTCGGGAATCAGTTCATCGAGCGGCGTGCCGGCCGTGAAGCGTGCCTTCAAGTCACGGGTCTTTTCCGGGAACTGCTCGTCCGTCAAGGCGCTGACGCTGGCTTCGAAGCCGTTGACGGCCGCGACCGTGCGGCTCAGCTCTTTGATGAGGCGCTGATTACGGCTGCCAAATACTTGCGTCAGAAGCTTCCACACGAGGGGGGAGTCCTTGAAGAAAACTGCGTATTGTACGGATAGACCGGAAGAGCAGGAAATCGTTTCGACTGCGGCCTTTTTCAAGGCCTCTGGAGGCTTAGCGATCCTCGCCGATAAAGCGCAGGGGGTCGACCTGGGCGCCGTTCTTTAATACTTCGAAATGCAGGTGCGGCCCGGTCGATCGGCCGGTCGAACCCATCAACGCCACGTCCTGACCCTTGCGAACCATATCGCCCTGCTTCACGAGGATTTTCTCGTTGTGGCAGTAGCGGGTCGCCAAGCCATTGCCGTGGTTGATCTCCACCATCTGCCCGTAACCCGAGCGATCGCCGGCATAGGTGACGAGACCCGCCGCGACGGCCGTGACCCGGCTGCCTTCCGGCCCGGCGAAATCCACTCCCTTGTGCACTGCGGAATAGCCGGTGAAAGGATCGGCACGGCGTCCAAAATAGGAGGAGATCCAACCTTCCTCGACCGGCCGTCCTTCGGGATAGACCTGCTTGTTCAGTTCGCGCGTCAAAATCATGTTTTCCAGCACGCCCAAGTTGCTGCTCGCGGCTGGAGAGCTGGTTTCTCAAATCGTCGACCATGGCGGTCAGGTTCGGGATCTGCGCGGGTTGGCCGTCGGCGCCGCTCTCGGCGCCGCCCAAGGCCGGCGGATGGCCGAAATCGAACTCACCGTCATCGAGATTCGCCATTCGAGTCAAGCGCTTACCGAGGGCATCCAGGCGAATGACGCTGGCATTCATCTGGCCGACGCGCAAGGCCAGGGCGTTGACCTTCTCCTGCAGTACGCGCTTGGTATCCTCGATCTGGGCCTTTTGATGCAGTCAGCTCGGCCGACCAATTGCCCAGCTGATCGATGGGATTGCCGCTGCCATGGCGCGCACCCAAGCCCACCCCGACGGAGAAGGTCGTACCCACAATTGCCAGCACAATCAGCACAGCAGCCGACATAATGACGGGATGGCGCAGGTCAAATTGTTTCACTCGGCCCGACTTGCGGCCGACAAAAATGACATTCATACGGATTATTCTTCCAACGCCGACACGAAACTGACGTCTTATGTCGTCTCGAGGCCTCTGATCCTACCCCGAGGCAGCGTAGGTAGACTATGCAGAAAATTGACTCAAAACAAGGATTTCCGCACGGTTTTCCAACCTCGTTTCATGCCCTGAATATTAGTGCAATGCAAAACTCCAAGAGTGTCAGCGAGTTACTGGAAAGAGGTGGGAAGCGGCTTTCACTGCTCAAGACCCGCATCGCTGCAGCGGTCGCCGGTCGTGGAGTCGGTCCGCGCGGCCCTGCCCGCCCGGCTGTGCGCAGGCGGTGGTCAGCGCGGGAGTCGATCAGGGGCGGCTGACCATCGGGGTGGTCGGCGCCGTCTGGGCCTCACGGCTGCGCTACTTCACCGACACGCTGCGCAAACGGGTGGCCAAATCGTCTCGGGCTCGAAATCTTGAGCGTGCGCATCCGGGTCGTGCCGCCCGCGCCTTAGCCGCTGATGCTTAGGCGTGCGCGGTGGCCGCCGCGACGTAGGAGATCGGCGCATCCGCCAAGCTCTCGAAGGTCACTTCCTGCCAGGCGCTCTTCGTGGCGATGAGCGCGCGCAGCAGTTTGTTGTTAAGCGCATGTCCGGACTTGAAGCCGCTGAACTCGCCGATCAGGCTGTGTCCCAGCAGGTACAAATCGCCGATGGCATCGAGGATCTTGTGCTTCACGAATTCGTCTTCGTAGCGCAGACCGTCCTCGTTGAACACCCGATAGTCATCGAGCACGATCGCGTTATCCATGTTGCCGCCGAGCGCCAGATTGCGCGCCCGCAGGCTCTCCAGGTCGCGCATGAAGCCGAAGGTGCGCGCGCGGCTCACCTCGCGCAAGAACGAGGTGGTCGAAAAATCCATCGAAGCGACCTGGGAATGCTTCTTGAAGGTCGGGTGATTGAATTCGATCTCGAAATTCACCTTGAACCCATCGTAAGGATCGAAGCGCGCCCATTTGTCGCCGTCTTCGACCTGCAGGCTCTCGAGGATTCGGATGAAGCGCTTCGGCGCCTTCTGCTCCTCGATGCCCGCCGATTGCAGCAAGAACACGAAGGGTCCCGCGCTGCCGTCCATGATGGGCACTTCGCCGGCGCTGACTTCCACCAGCGCATTGTCGATGCCCAATCCCGCCAGCGCGGAGAGCAGGTGCTCGACGGTGGAGACCTTGACCTCGCCGCGATGCAGACGTGGTGCCCATCATGGTGTCGCCGACATTCTCGGCGTGTGCGCGAATATCGACGGGCTGATCTAAATCCGTGCGGCGAAATACGATGCCGGTGTCCGGCGTCGCAGGTCGCAAGCGTCATGAGAACCTTCTTCCCCGTATGCAGCCCGACTCCCGTGGCTCGAATCGAATTCTTAAGCGTTCTTTGATTCAGCATTAAGTGAAACCGGACTATGTTATCCGCCAAAGGTACCACAGGGTCGACCTGCTACCCAACGTTAAGTTCGCGTCTTGGCACTTCTCGACAAGACCGGCGCCTGTAGGGGAACTACTCCCACAGGCGCCAAACTGGAATGTCGAACGACTGGGACCTTAGTCTGCCTGACGCCGCAAAAACGCCGGAATATCCAGCAAATCCTCCGAGTCCACTTCCGCGCGCAAGCCGTCGCCCACCGCGCGCTGCCGCTGCACCGTCGGCTTGTCCAGCATGGCGTAGTCGGTCGGTGTCATGGCGTGCCTCGGCCGCACCACCCGCATGGTGAGCGGCGGGGCAGACGCCGCGATCGCCACCGGCTGCGGCAGCGGCCCGGGCCACCGGCTTGCCCAAGCCCGTCGCCACGACCGTCACGCGGATCTGGCTGGTCATTTCCGGATCGATCACCGTACCCACCACCACGGTCGCATCGTCGGACGCGAACTGCTTGATGACATTGCCCACTTCCTGGAACTCGCCGATCGACAAGTCCATACCCGCGGTGACGTTGACCAGGATGCCCTGCGCGCCGGACAGATTGATGTCCTCGAGCAAGGGACTGGAAATGGCCGCCTCGGCCGCCTCGCGCGCGCGATCATCGCCGGAAGCCGTTCCCGAACCCATCATCGCCATGCCGGTCTCCGACATCACCGTGCGCACGTCGGCGAAGTCCACATTGATGAGGCCCGGACGCGTGATCAGTTCCGCGATGCCCTGCACCGCGCCTTGCAGCACGGTGTTCGCCGCCTTGAAGGCATCGAGCAGCGTCGTGCTGCTGCCCAGCACCGACAGCAGCTTCTGATTCGGAATGGTGATCAGCGAGTCGACGTACTTGGACAATTCCAGCATGCCCTGATCGGCCACGCGCGAACGCTTGTTGCCTTCCATCTCGAAGGGACGCGTCACCACCGCCACCGTCAGAATGCCGAGTTCCTTGGCGACTTGCGCCACCACCGGAGCCGCACCCGTGCCGGTGCCCCCGCCCATGCCGGCGGTGATGAACAGCATGTCGCAGCCCTCGATGAGCTCGATGATGCGGTCGCGGTCTTCCATCGCGGCCTGCCGGCCCACTTCCGGGATCGGCGCCCGCGCCCAGGCCCTTGGTGATGTTGCAGCCGATCTGCAACGCGGTGCGCACCTTGGAGTGCTTCAGCGCCTGCGCATCGGTGTTGATGCAAATGAAATCCACGCCCTCGAGTCCGGCCTGGACCATGTGCGAGACGGCATTGCCGCCGCCGCCGCCCACGCCCAGCACCTTGATCACGGCGCTTTGACTATAAGAATCCATCAGTTCGAACATTCCAGTTCTCCTACGTTTGTCAATCAATCAAAAATTGCCTTGAAACCAAGCCTTCATTCGCTCCAACAAGTTCTTCACGCCGCCCGCGAGCAGCGGCGCTTCCGTGCGTTGCGTTTCCAGATTGCTTTTCGCGTAGAGCAACAGCCCCACGCCGGTGGCGTGAATCGGATTGCTCACCACTTCCGACAAATCCGGTCACGTACTGCGGCACGCCCAGGCGCACCGGCATGTGGAACACTTCTTCGGCGAGTTCGATGGCGCCTTCCATCTTGGCGCTGCCGCCGGTGAGCACGATGCCCGTGGCCACCTGCTCTTCGAGTCCGGCGCGGCGCAATTCATCGCGGATCAGTCCGAACAGTTCCTCGTAGCGGGGTTCGACGATCTCGGCCAGGGTCTGGCGCGCGAGGCGGCGCGGCGGCCGGTCGCCGACGCTCGGCACCTCGATGGTTTCGTCGGGATTCGCCAGCTGCGACAGTGCGCAGGCGTACTTGATCTTGATGTCTTCGGCGTACTGCGTCGGCGTGCGCATGGACACGGCGATGTCATTGGTGATCTGATCGCCGGCGATCGGAATCACCGCCGTGTGGCGGATCGCGCCGCCGCCGAACACCGCGATGTCGGTGGTGCCGCCGCCGATGTCCACCACGCACACGCCGAGATCCTTCTCATCCTCGGTGAGCACCGCATAGCTCGATGCCAGCTGCTCCAGCACGATGTCATCGACCGCCAGCCCGCAACGCTGCACGCACTTGACGATGTTCTGCGCGGCGCTGTCCGCGCCGGTGACGATATGCACCTTGGCCTCGAGCCGCACGCCCGACATGCCGATCGGATCGCGAATGCCCTCCTGCGAGTCGATGATGTATTCCTGCGGCAGCACATGCAGGATCTTCTGATCGGCGGGAATCGCGACCGCCTTGGCGGCGTCGATGACGCGCTCCACATCGCCCTGCACGACTTCCTTGTCCTTGATGGCGACGATGCCGTGCGAATTGAGGCTGCGCACGTGGCTGCCTGCGATGCCGGCGTAGACCGAATGGATCTCGCATCCCGCCATGAGCTCGGCTTCCTCCACCGCGCGCTGAATGGACTGCACCGTGGACTCGATGTTGACCACGACGCCCTTCTTCAGGCCGCGCGACGGATGGCTGCCGATGCCGATGATCTCCAGCACGCCGTCGGACTTGATCTCGCCGACGATGGCGACGACCTTGCTGGTGCCGATATCCAGGCCCACCAATAAATTTCGATCAGAACGTTTTGCCATGTCTTTTAGAAAGTTCCTTTAGGCGTCGGCGTCGTCGGCATGTTTCGCCGGCACCGATGCCGGTGTGCCTGGATTGCGCCAGCCGATGGCGAAGCCATTGGAATAGCGCATGTCCACGTAACTGATTTCCGTCAGTCGATGCGCGATGACCTGCGATGCGGTGCGAATGAAGCGGTCGATGCGCTCATCGACATCGCGCCTGCCCAGGCGCACGGTCACGCCGCTGTCCAGATCCATTTCCCAGGCGCCGCGCTCATCGAGACGCAGCGCGGCGATGCGCATGCCGGCCTCGAGCATGCGGCCCTGCGCGGACAGGTAGCGCTGCGCCACCTGCGACTCGGTGCCATCCGGACCGCTCAAGCGCGGCAGCTCCGCCGGCACGTGGGCTGCGGCCTTGACGAACAATTCGCCGCGCGTATTGAGCAGTCCCGACTCGCCCCAGCGCGCCGCCGCGGTTTGTTCGGTCACCGTCACACGCAGGCTGTTGGGCCAGCGGCGCGCGATGCGTGCGTGGTCCACCCAGGGCAGCGCCTCGACGGCGCGCTGCATGTCATCGAGATTGGCCGACATGAAGCCCTGATTGGCGAACGGCGCCACCGCCTTCTCGATCTGGCCGGGGCTCACGCGCTGAAAGCTGCCGTCCATGGAAATCACCCGCACCGGCCGGTCGAGCGCCCAGGTGAGCGCGCTCAAGGCGCCGACGAGGAGCAGCACCGCCGCCGCGGCGCACATACATCCGCCAGTGCGGCACGAATGCCGGCCAGCTGCCAGCGGCCTTCGGCGGCTTGGGTTTTCTTGAATCGATTGCGATGCATGAGGCGGCCCATCATCATTTGCGTTCTCGCACGAAACTGGTTTCAAGCACTCGCCACACCAGCTCTTCGAAGTCGAGGCCGGCCTGGCGCGCCGCCATCGGCACCAGGCTGTGGCTGGTCATTCCGGGCGTGGTGTTGATCTCGATGAAATAGAATTTGCTGGTGGCGCGGTCGCGCATGAAGTCGACGCGGCCCCAGCCGGAGCAATCGGTGACCTTGAAGGCGGCCAGTGCCGCGGCCTGCAGTTCGCCTCGTCCTTGGCGACAGGCCGCTGGGGCAGAGGTACTGCGTGTCGTCGCGGAAATACTTGGCCTGATAGTCGTAGAACTCGGTCGCCGGCAGGATGCGGATCGAGGGCAATGCATTGCCCTGCAGGATCGAGACGGTGTATTCGTCGCCGCTGACGAAGCTCTCGGCGAACACCATCGGGTCGATGGCGTGCGCATCCTCGAACGCGCCCTGCAATTGCTGCGGCGGCCTTGACCTTGGTCATGCCGACGCTCGATCCTTGGCTCGCGGGCTTGACCATCATGGGCAGACCGATGCGCTTCAGCGCGGCGTCCAGATCGGCGGCGCCCGTCAGCACCGCATAGTCGGGCGCCGCGTAGCCCGCGCCGACCGCCACGCGCTTGGTCTTGAGCTTGTCCATGGTGAGCGCCGAGGCCAGCACGCCGCTGCCGGTATAGGGCACGCCGATCCATTCGAGCGCACCCTGCATGGTGCCGTCCTCGCCTCCCGGCCCGTGCAATGCGATCCATGCCCGCGCGAATCCCTCGCTGCGCAAGACCTGTACCGGACGGTCCGAAGGATCGAAGGCATGCGCGTCGACGCCGCGGCGCTTGAGCGCCTCGAGCACGGCATTGCCGCTCAGCAGCGAAATCTCGCGTTCGCTCGAATCCCCGCCCAACAGCACCGCCGTCTTGCCGAAGTCCTGGGCGGAAGCCGCGCGCCGTAGGGCACTTTCCGTGAGCAGGCTCATGCCGCATCTCCAACGATGCGCACTTCGGTGTGCAGTTCGATGCCGTGCGCGGCGGCGACCGTCTTCTGCACGTGCAGAATCAGCGCCTCGATATCGGCGGAGCGCGCCTGCCCGTGGTTGATGATGAAATTGGCGTGCTTCTCGGACACCGAGGCATCGCCGATGCGAAATCCCTTGAGGCCCGCGGCCTCGATCAGCCGCGCCGCGTGATCGCCGGGCGGATTGGTGAACACCGAGCCGCAACTCCACTCGCCGATGGGCTGCGTCTCGCGGCGCTTGTCGAGCAGTTGCTTGATGGCATCCGTGTTGACGCCCGGCTTGCGCTCGAACTCCAAGCGCGCCGCGATGAACCATTCGTCTGCCGGTCCCTTGACGTGCCGGTAACCGATTTCGAATTCTTCCGGGCTGCGCGTGTGGCGCACGCCCTTACGATCCAGCACCTCGACTTCAACCACATGCCGCCAGGTCTCCTCGCCCCAGGCGCCGGCGTTCATCGCCAAGGCACCGCCAAGAGTTCCGGGAATGCCGGCAAAAAATTCCGCGGGACCCAAGCCCCATTTGACGCATTGCCGCGCGATGCGGCCGCAGGGCACGCCGGCTTCGGCGCGGATACGCGTCGCACTGTGGCGTTCGAGCGCCCCCAAGGCGCCGTGCGTCGAAACCACGGCGCCGCGCACGCCGCCGTCGCGCACCAACAAATTGCTGCCCAAGCCGATCCAGAGCAGCGGCACTTCCAGCGGCAGCTGGCGGATGAACGAGGCCAGATCCATGATGTCGCGCGGCGTGAAAAAGAAATCGGCCGTACCGCCGGCGTGCCAGGAGGTGTGCTTGGCCATCGACACGTCGTACAGCACGCGGGTGCTGAATTCCGGCGGCATTTCCAGCGAGTGCTGCGCGCTCATGCTTCCGCTCCCGCCGCGAACCGGCGCTTCAGATCCTGCGCCACTTGACCAAGATTGCCGGCGCCCATGGTCAGCACCACATCGCCGTCGCGCAGCACGGCGCGCAACGAATCGGCCAGATCGTCGACGCTTTCGACGAACACCGGCTCGATGAGCCCGCGGCTGCGCACCGCACGGCAGATCGCGCGGCCGTCGGCGCCGGCGATCGGCGCCTCTCCCGCGGCATACACTTCCGTCACCAACAGGACGTCGCACTCCCCCAGTACCCGGCCGAAGTCGTCCAGCAGATCGCGCGTGCGGGTGTAGCGATGCGGCTGAAACACCAGCACCAGCCGCCGCTGCGGCCAGCCCTGGCGCGCCGCCTCCAGCGTCGCGGCCACTTCCGTGGGGTGATGGCCGTAGTCGTCCACGATCAATGCGTGCCCGCCCGGCCAGTGAATCTCGCCCAGTTGCTGCAGGCGCCGTTCGATGCCCTGGAAATTTGCGAGCGCGCGCTGAATCGCCGCGTCGGGGATTTCCAGCTCCGTGGCAACCGCCACCGCCGCCAGGGAATTCAACACATTGTGGCGGCCGGGCAAATTGATGGTCACGCTCAAGGGCGGCCGCCCCGCGCGCAGGGCCTCGTAATGGGACTGCAGCCCAAGGCGCTGCACATTGACCGCGCGCAGATCCGCGCCCTCGCGAAAACCGTAGGTCACGAACGGCCGTGCGACCTCCTCCAGGATGCTCTGCACGTGTTCATCGTCGGCGCACAACACGGCCAGTCCGTAGAAAGGCAGGTTGTGCAGGAAATCGACGAAGCTGTGCTTGAGGCGCGCGAAATCGCCGTCATGCGTCGCGAGATGATCGTTGTCGATGTTGGTGACGATGGCGATCATCGGCTGCAGGTGCATGAACGAGGCGTCGCTCTCGTCGGCTTCGGCCACCAGATACCGTCCGGCGCCGAGACGCGCATTGCTGTCCGCGCTCTTCAGGCGTCCGCCGATGACAAAGGTGGGATCGAGTCCCGCTTCCGCGAGCACGCTCGCCACCAAACTCGTGGTCGTGGTTTTTCCATGCGTGCCCGCCACAGCAATCGAATAGCGGAAGCGCATCAGTTCGCCCAGCATTTCCGCGCGCGCCACCACCGGAATGCGCCGCGCCAGCGCCGCCGCCACTTCCGGGTTGGCGCGGTTGACGGCGCTCGACACCACCACGACGTCCGCATCGCCCAAATATTCGGCGTCATGGCCGATAAAAATGCTGGCCCCGAGGCGCGCCAGACGTTCGGTCACCGCATTGCCCTTGAGGTCCGAGCCCTGCACTTCGTAGCCCAAATTCAGCAGCACTTCGGCAATGCCGCCCATGCCGCTGCCGCCAATGCCCACCAAATGAATGCGCTGAATGCGGCGCATCCGGTCTTCCAAGCGCGTGCGCACGCTCATGCGTGCGCTCCGGCCGCCATGACCAGGTCTGCGAGGCGCGCCGCTGCATCGGTGACACGCGCAGCGCGCGCGGCCTCCGCCATCTTCAGCAGCCGGGCGCGATCCGCCGTCAGCTCGGCCAGGATGTCGCTCAGGGTCTCCGGCGTAAGATCGCGCTCTTGGATGATGCGCGCCGCGCCGACGCCCACCATGACGGCGGCATTCTTGGTTTGGTGATCGTCCGTGGCGATGGGTAGCGGCACGAAAATCGCGCCCAGGCCCGCGGCCTGCAATTCCGCGACCGTCATCGCCCCCGCGCGGCACACCGCGAGATCCGCCCACGCATAGGTTTTGGCCATATCGTCGATGAAGGGCAGCACCTCGGCCTCAACCTTGGCTTGCAGATAGGCTGCGCGAGTCGCCTCCAGGCCACGCGCGCCGCTCTGATGCAGCACTTGCGGCCGACTCGCCGGCGCGATGCGCGCCAGCGCCTGCGGCAGCACGGCATTCAAGCGCTGTGCACCCTGGCTGCCGCCGAATATCAACAGACGGGCGCGCGCGTCGTGTCCGGCGAACCGCTGCGCCGGCGCAGCAAGCGCGGCGATGTCCTCGCGCACCGGATTGCCGATGGTGCCGGCGTGCACCCGCGGGCCGAAGCTGCCCGGGAAGGCCTCCAGCACCTGCGTGGCCAGGCGCGCCAACCAGCGGTTGGTCATGCCGGCGATGGCATTCTGCTCATGGATGAGCAGGGGTATGTGCAAGAGCCACGCGGCAAGGCCGCCGGGGCCGCTGACGTAACCGCCCGCGCCCAGCACCGAGCGTGGCTTCACGCGGCGCAGCACGCCGATCGATTGCGCCACGGCATTGGCAATGCGCAACGGCGCCAGCAGCCAGGTCAACAAGCCCTTGCCGCGAATGCCGGCGACGCGCACCCATTCGATGGGAAATCCCTGCGCCGGCACCAGCCGCGATTCCATGCTGCCGGGGACGCCCAGCCACACCACGGCGACGCCGCGTTCGCGCAGCACCTTGGCCACGGCGAGCGCGGGGAATACATGGCCGCCGGTGCCGCCCGCCATGATGAGTACCGGCCGGTTCGCAGACGCGTTCAACGGCTGCCTCCCGGTACCCGCGTCACCGCGGAGCGCGAACTGCACTTGACCTCATGATAGATGCGCAGCAAGACACCGAGCCAGGCCAGGCTCACCAGCAGACTGCTGCGGCCGTAGCTCAAGAGCGGCAGCGTCAGTCCCTTGGTCGGCAGCACGCCCATGTTGACCCCGATGTTCACGCTGGCCTGAAGCCCCAGCCAGACGCCGAACGCCAGCGCGAGGTAGGCCTGAAACCTCAAGCCCGCCTGTGCCGCCATGCGAGAGATGTGAAATGCACGCCACACCAGGGCAATAAACAGCCCAATCACGCCAATGACGCCGACCAATCCCAGTTCCTCGGCCAGCACCGCGAACACGAAGTCGGTGTGCGCCTCCGGCAGGTAGAACAACTTCTGCACGCTGCTGCCCAAACCGACGCCGAACCAGGAACCGCGTCCGATGGCGATCAACGACTGCGTCAATTGGAAGCCGCCGTTGAACGGATCATCGAAGGGGTGCAGGAAAATCAGCAGCCGTTTCAAACGGTAGGGCGAGGTCAGCGCCAGCAGCGCAAATGCCAGCACCGCCGCCGACACCAGGAGCGCCACGTAGCGCAATCGCGCACCGGCGACGAACAGCACCGCGAAGCCGGTGGCGAACAGCACCGTGGCTGCGCCGAAGTCCGGCTCGATGAGCAGCAGCGCTCCGGTGACGGTGAGCAGCCCGACGGGTTTGACCAAGCCCGTCAGCGTGCTCTCCAGCTCGGCGCGCTTGCGCACACAGTAGCTGCACACCCAGGTCAGCACCAGCACCTTGGCGAGTTCGGAAACCTGGAAATTGAGCATGCCGATGCGCAGCCAGCGGCGCGCGCCATTGACCCGCGCACCCAGGCCGGGGATCAGCACCAAAACGAGCAGCAGCAATCCGAGCAGCAACAGCGCCAGGCTGTACTTGTCCCACAATTCCGCGGGCACGCGCGTCAGCGCCAACGCAAAGATCAGTCCGGCGACGGTGAATAGGAATTGCCGCTCGAGAAAATAAAATGGATCGCCCATGTCGCGCGCCGCGATCGACATCGAGGCGGAGGTGACCATCACCAAGCCGATGAGCAGGAGCGCCGCGACCAATCCCAAGGTCACCGTGTCCCAGGCGAACGGCATGCGTTCGCGGGCGCGCACGCCATACGACATCGTCGCGGTGGTCATGACGCCGCCTCCTTGAGCTTCAGCACCGCCGCGGCAAAGACGTCGCCGCGATGTCCGTAGTCGCGGAACATGTCGAAACTCGCGCACGCCGGCGACAACAGCACGGTATCGCCGGGCCGGGCGGCGCACTGCGCTTGCCGCGACGGCGTCTTCCATCGATGCAGCCGTGCGCGTTTTGCACACGCGTTGCACCGCGGCCGCAATGGCCGGCGCATCTTTGCCGATCAACACGGCTTCGCGCACCTTGCCGCGAAAAGCATCCGCCAGCGGCGTGAAGTCCTGGCCCTTGCCCTCGCCTCCG
Organism: uncultured Gammaproteobacteria bacterium; assembly: GCA_963809645.1. Classification (GTDB taxonomy): domain Bacteria; phylum Pseudomonadota; class Gammaproteobacteria; order Steroidobacterales; family Steroidobacteraceae; genus Bog-1198. The sequence continues at coordinate 211,920 of CAWEKK010000011.1, read as the reverse complement.
GCGATCATCACCAAAGGCCCCATCATGCCGGCCACCGCCGCCGTGGTGGCGCCGACGTTGGTGCCCTTGGAATCGTCGATATAGCGCACGCCGGCCACATCCGCGACCCAGGAGGAGCGATGCGACAGGCCGGGAAATTCTTCCAGCGCCTGAAGCATCGCGCGGTCCGGCAGTCCCACGGCCTCGCCCAGCGCCAAGGCCGCCAGTGCATTGGCCGCGTTGTGCAAACCGGATATTTTCATGCGCGCGGTGTCGAGCAATTTTTCGCCGCGTCGCGCCAGGAAAATCTGCGCTCCCTCGCGCACCAGGGTGAAATCGGCGTCGCTGTTTTGAATGGAAAAGGTCAGGCGCTTAGGCTGGCTGCGATATTTGGTGTCGCGCATGGCGAGCACCCACGGATCATCGGCGTTCAGGACCACCGTCGCAGCCTTGGCAAAAATTCGTCCCTTGGCGTGCGCGTACGCCTCGACCGAGGCATAGCGGTCCAGGTGATCCGCGCTGACGTTCAGCACCACGGCCGCGGCGAGCACCAGCGACGAAGTCGTCTCCAATTGAAAGCTCGAGAGCTCGAGCACATACAAATCGGGCCGCGGCTGTTCGAGCAGATCGAGCGCCGGCTCGCCCAAATTTCCGCCGGCCAGCACCCGCCTGCCGGCGGCAGCGGCCATGCGTGCGACCAAGGTGGTGACGGTGCTCTTGCCGTTGGTCCCCGTGATGCCGATCACCGGCGCCTGCGCGGTGCGCGCGAACAATTCCACGTCGCCGAGCACCTCAATTCCGCGGGCGCGCGCGCTCTTGGCGATGGGTTCCTCGAGCGACACACCGGGAGACATCAGCACCTGTGAAGCGCCGTCCAGCAGCGATAGATCGAAGCCGCCGAGCCGCAAGTCGACCGACGCGGCCAGGTCGCCGAGTTCCGCAAGACCGGGCGGCGCGCGGCGCGTGTCGGTCACGCTGACGCGATCGCCGCGTTTTGCGAGGAAGCGAACGCAGGACGCTCCGGTTTTTCCCAGACCGACGACCACGCTGTTCATCAGCGGATCTTCAAGGTTGCAAGACCCGCCAGCACCAGCACGAAGCTGATGATCCAGAAGCGCACGATGACTTTCGGCTCCGCCCACCCCTTGAGTTCGAAATGATGATGAATGGGCGCCATGCGGAATATCCGCTTGCCCGTCAGCTTGAACGAGGCGACCTGCAGCACCACCGAGACGGTCTCGAGCACGAACACGCCGCCCATGACGAACAGCACGAGCTCCTGGCGCACGATGACGGCGATGGTGCCGAGCGACGCGCCGATCGCCAGCGCGCCCACATCGCCCATGAACACCTGCGCGGGATAGGAGTTGAACCACAGGAAGCCCAGGCCTGCTCCCACCAGCGTGGCGCTGTAGATCAGCACCTCGCCCACGCCGTTGATGTAGGGAATCTGCAAATAGGTGGCGAACTTGATGTTGCCGGTGGCGTAGGCGAACACGCCCAACGCCGCCGCGACCATCACTGCCGGCATGATGGCAAGCCCGTCGAGCCCGTCGGTCAAATTCACGGCATTGCTGCTGCCGACGATGACGCAGTAGGCGAACGCGACAAAGCCGATCGTCGACATCGGCACCGCCACGGCCTTGAAGAACGGCACGTACAAGGAGGTTTCGGAAGGCGATTGATGCATGCCGTGCAGGGCCAGCGCGATCGTGAGCGCGGCAATCGACTGCGCCAGATATTTGTAGCGCGCGGCCAGGCCCTTCGAATTGCCCACCACCAGCTTCAAATAGTCGTCGTAGAAGCCGATCGCGCCGAACGCCAGGGTGGTTCCCAACAGCACCCAGACGAACCGGCTCGAGAGATCCGCCCACAACAGCGTACCGATCCCCATGGCAACCAGGATCAATCCGCCGCCCATGGTGGGCGTGCCGGTTTTCAGCAGATGCGTTTTCGGCCCGTCGCTGCGCACCACCTGGCCGATCTGATAGCGGCTCAAGAGCGAAATCATGCCCGGCCCGATGAACAGCGCCATCAGCAGCGCCGTCACGGCGGCAAGAATCCCGCGCAGCGTCAGGTACTGGAAGACGTGAAAGCCGCTGTAGAACTTCGCCAGATATTCCGTGAGGTATAGCAGCATGCTTCAGCTCGCCCTCATCATCGGGCCTGATCCGGCGCCGCCGCCGGTGACGGCTTGCACCACCCGCTCCAAGCGATTGATGCGCGACCCCTTGATCAGCACGGTCACGCCGGGAGACAGCTCGGCCTGCAGACGGCGCGACAGCGACTCGGCATCCGCGAACCACTCGCCGCCCGATCCGAATGTTTCCACCGCCCGGGAGCTCAAGGGGCCCACGGCAAACAGACGCTTGACGCCGCAGTCGCGAGCATAGGAGCCGATGTGCGCATGACTGTCCTCGCTGGACTCGCCAAGCTCGGCCATGTCGCCCAACACCAGCCAGGTCGTCCCCGTGAGGGAGCGCAACACCTCCAGGCCCGCGCGCACCGAACTGGGATTCGCGTTGTAGGAATCGTCGATGATCCAGCTGCCGCGCGCGCCTGCTTTGAGCTGCAGCCGTCCGGCGACTGCGCGAAAATCGCCCAGGCCCAGCGCAATGTCCTCGAGCGATGCGCCCGCCGCGCTCGCTGCGGCGGCGGCTGCGAGTGCATTGCCGACATTGTGCGCGCCGCCGGCCTTCAGCATGATCGCGCGCTCGCCGAGCGGCGAGGTCAGGGTGAAGCGCGTTGCGAATTCGCCGCGCTCGATGCCTTGAAACACGTTCTTCGCGGCGAAATCCGCGCCGGCCTGCACGCCGAAGGTGACGATGCGCCGGGCGCCGGAGACCCCGCGCCAATAACCGGCATAAGGATCGTCGGCGTTGATGATGGCGGTTGCCTCCGGCTTCAGACACGACACCGTCTCGCCTTCGCCCTTGGCAACGCCGTCGAGAGTGCCGAATCCTTCCAAATGTTCAGCGCCGGCGTTGGTGATGAGGCCGACGGTGGGCTGCGCGATGCTCATCAATTCGGCCACGTCGCCCACTCGATTCGCGCCCATTTCGATCACGGCGCTGCGGTGCGCCGGCTCCAGGCGCATGAGCGTCACCGGCACACCGATGTGATTGTTGAGATTGCCGTGCGTCGCCATCACCAAGCCCATGCGCGACAAAATCGCGGCGGTCATCTCCTTGGCGGTGGTCTTGCCGTTGCTGCCGGCGACCGCGACCACCGGCAGGCCGAAGTCGGCGCGCCAGTTCCGGGCCAGCTCCTGCAGTGCGCGCAACGTGTCGGGAACGACCACCTGCGGCAGACTGCCCGGCGTTTCCCGCTCGACCAGCGCGCCGATCGCGCCCTGCGCCGCGGCCGCCTGGACGAATGCCGTGCCGTCGAAATTTGGCCCGCGCAGCGCCACGAACAGCGCACCGGGCTTCAAGGTCCGGCTGTCGGTGGAGACGCAGCCATAAGGACGGTCCTCGCCCTTGAGTTCGCCGCCGACAATTCTGGCCGCCTCGCGCAGAGTTCGTTTCATGCCGCCGCCCCGTAGTTCAAGCTGCCGCTCCCAGGTAACGCAACGCTTCGCTGCGATCGCTGAAGGAGCGTCGCGTCTCGCCGTAGATTTGGTAGTCCTCGTGACCCTTGCCGGCGATCAGGACCAGATCGAGCGCCTGCGCCTGCCGGAGCGCCGTTGCGATGGCTTCGCCGCGATCGTGAATCACCCGCACGGCTTGCGATTTTGTGCCCGCGATGATGTCGCGCGTGATCGCTTGCGGGTCTTCAGAGCGCGGATTGTCGTCGGTGACGATGATTTGATCCGCCAGCTCCTCGGCAATCGCACCCATGACGGGGCGCTTGCCGGCATCCCGATCGCCGCCGCATCCGAACACGCACCACAGCGCGCCGGCGCAATGTTCGCGCGCCGCGCTCAAGGCTTTTGCCAAGGCATCGGGAGTGTGCGCATAGTCGACCACGACGGTGGGCTTGTTGTGCGCGTCGGCCTTGACCACCTCCATGCGTCCCGGCGCGGGTTTGCACTCGGCCAACGCGTTGGCCGCATCCGGCAGCGAAACACCCAGCGCCAGCAGGCAACCGATGACCACCAGCGAGTTCTCGGCATTGAAGCGCCCCATCAGCTGCGTCTTTACGGTGAGCTTGCCGAAGCTGCCGTCGATATCGATGCAGATGCCGCGCGCCTCCATGCGAACCTCAGTTGCCTGCAGCGCCCGATCCGCAAGCCAGCCTGACTCGCCGGGGCCCACCCACACCGCGATCAACGATGCGCCGCCCGCGTAGTCGCGGGCCAGCCTGCGGCCGAACTCGTCGCCGATGTTCAGTACCACGTGCTTCAGATCCGCGGCCCGGAACAGCCTGGCCTTGGCCGCGCCGTACGTCTGCATGCTGCCGTGATAGTCGAGATGGTCGCGCGTCAAGTTGGTGAATGCGGCGACTTGAAATCTGACGCCGTCCACGCGGCCCTGATCGAGCGCATGCGAGGAGACTTCCATTGCCACGTCGCGTACGCCGGAGCTGCGCAGTTGCGCCAGCGTGCGATGCACGGTGACTGCATCCGGCGTGGTGTGAGTGGGCTCGGCGAGCGCGGCCGGACGCCCCCAGCCGATGGTCCCCATGTAGGCCGCCGCCGAGCCTAATTTTTCAAGACATTGCGACAACAGGTAGGCGCAGGTGGTTTTGCCGTTGGTGCCGGTGATGCCGGTGACGCGCAGCTGCGAGGATGGCCAGCTGAAGAACCGGTCGGCAATGCGGCCCACCAAGCTCTTCAAGTTCGGCACCGGCGCGTGGAACACCCCCGGGGGCAACACCGGGGGCTCAAGCTCGCCGGCAGGCTCCCACAACACCACGCTCGCGCCGCGCGCGGCGGCATCGCCCGCGAATTTCAGGCCGTGATCTTTGAGTCCCGGCAAGGCAAAGAACAGGCTGCCGGCGCGCACCTGGCGGCTGTCGAGCGTCAGGTCCGCGACGCGCGCCTGGCTCGCCGGAATTTTCGCGATGCCGTCGAGCAGCCACATGAGTGCCGCGCTCATGGGTTGTCGTTCGCCTGCACCAGCGTCGCCGCCGGCACGTTCTGCAGATCATCGGGTGCAATGTCCATCAGCCGCAGCGCGCCGGACATGACGCTTGCGAATACCGGCGCCGCCACTGTGCCGCCCTGAGCCAAGGTAGTGACCTCATGCATGTCCCGACTTGGCTCGTCGATCACCACAACTGTGGCAAGTTTGGGATGCGATGCGGGCACCAAGCCGGCAAATACCGCCATGATCCGGTCGGTGGAATAGCCGCCGGCGATCGATTTGAACGCCGTTCCGGTTTTCCCGGACACCCGGTAGCCGATGAGCGAGGCCCTGGTGGCGGTGCCCTTTTCAACCACCGATTCCATCAGGCCCACGAGCTCGCGCGCGACCTTGGAATCCATGACGCGCTCGCCGGCAACCGGGCCTGAAATCTTTTCGAACGAAATCGGCCGCTTGATGCCGCCGGCGCCGATGGTCGCGTAGGCATGCGCCAATTGCAGCGGCGTCACCGACAGACCGTAGCCGTGCGACAGCGTGGCGATGCCGATCGGCCGCCAGTGCGCGTAGTTGCTCAGCATGCCGGCCGACTCGCCCGGAAAACTGCTGCCGGTCACCTGACCAAATCCCAAGCCGGTGAGGGTGCTCCAGATCTGTTCAGGCTGCAGCGACAGCGCCACCTTGGCGGTGCCGACGTTGCTGGACTTGGCCAGGATGGTTGCCAGGTCGACGACGCCCAAATTGTGCTCATCCTCGAACACCTTGGTGCCGACCTTCAAAAACCCGGGCGCGGTGTCGACCACGCTGTCGGGTTTGTAGCTGCCCCGAGGCCAGAGCGGCGGCCATGATGAAGGGCTTGATGCTCGAGCCGGGTTCGAAAATATCCGTGGCGGCGCGGTTGCGATACACCCCGGCCTTCAATTGCTCGCGGTCGTTCGGGTTGTACGAGGGCTGATTCACCATCGCCAGCACTTCGCCGGTATCCACGTCGATCACGATCACCGATCCGGCGCGTGCGCGATATTCCTGCATAGCCGCCTTCAGCTCGCGGTACGCCAGGTACTGGATGCGCAGATCGATGCTGGTCGCAAGGTCGCGGCCCGGCCGCGGCGCGCGGATGCTTTCGACATTCTCGACGTAGTGGCCGAGCGAATCTTGAATGACGCGCTTCGCGCCATCCTGGCCGTTCAACAGCTGATCGAAGCCCAGTTCCAATCCCTCCTGGCCCTTGTCATCGACGGTGGTGAAACCGACGACATGTCCGGACACCTCGCCGGCCGGATAGTAGCGGCGATACTCGCGCAGCGAGTACACGCCGGGAATGCCCAGCGCCTTGATATGCGCCGCCTGCTCCGGCGGCATGTGCCGCTCCAGGTAGAGAAATTCCCGGTCGAGATTGCTGGTGACGCGCCGCGCCAGAGTCTGCTGATCTTCTTTGAGCGCACGCGCGAGTTTGGGCAGCTGATCGATGTTGTCGTTGAGCTCCTCGGGATTCACCCAGATGCTGTCCACCGGCGTGCTCACGGCGAGCGGCTCGCCGTTGCGGTCGGTAATCGCGCCGCGGTGCGCGGCGATCTTGACGACGCGCATCGCGCGGTCATCGCCCTGCTTGGCGAAAAACGCATGATCCACCAGCTGCAACTCGACCGCGCGCGCGGCCAGCCCGATGGCGCCAAGCACGATCAGGCCCAATACGACCGCGGAGCGCCAGCGATAAGATTTCGCGGGCCGCTGGTTTTCGCCGGAGCGCAGTTTCACGGGCGCACTATCCTCACGTCGCGGGTCTGCGGCAGGTTCATTTGCAATTTGGCGTTGGCCACCCGTTCGACGAAGGCGTGCGATGACCAGTAGCTTTGCTCGAGCTGCAGCCGGCCCCACTCCATTTCGAGCGAGTCGCGCTCGGCGTTGAGCTTCTCCAAACGCACGAACATGTCGCGCGCCTTGTGGCGCTCGTAAATCACCTGCACGGCCGAACCCAGCACGGCCAACCACAACAAAGGCAGGGTGAGCGGCAGCCAGCGGCGATATTTCATGCGGCGATATCCTGATCCGAGACGTTCGGCGACGCGCAGTCGCGCACTGCGCGCCCGCGGGATTGAGGGAAATTTCGTTGTCGCCTGCTTCGATCGCCTTTCCGACCAAGCGCAGCTTGGGCCGCGCGTGCGGCGGGATGTCGGGCAGGCCGGCGTACATCGGATCCGCCAGCGAATGGCGGCGCATGAATTGCTTGACCATGCGATCTTCGAGCGAGTGAAAACTGATCACGGCCAGGCGGCCCGCCGGCGCCAGGCGCTCGAGCGCGCTGTCGAGCGCGGTCTCGATCTCCTTGAGCTCGCCGTTCACATAAATGCGCAGCGCCTGGAACACGCGCGTGGCGGGATGCTTGTGCCGCTCGCTGCTGCGGGCGACGCGCGCGATCATCTGCGCAAGTTCGAGCGTGCGCTCGAACGGCTTTTTCTGGCGGTCCGCGACGATGGCGCGTGCGATGCGCGGCGCGTGGCGTTCTTCGCCGAATTCGCGAAATATGCGGATGAGCTCCGCCAGCGGCGCGCCGTTGACCACATCCGCGGCGCTCATGCCCTCGCCGGCGCTCATGCGCATATCGAGCGGGCCGTCCTGCATGAAGCTGAAGCCGCGCGCAGCATCGTCGAGCTGCGGCGAGGAGACGCCGAGATCGAAGAGAATGCCGTCGAGCTTGAGTCCCGGCTGGACCCGATCCGCGGCGGCGGCGAGCGAGGAAAATGGTGCGAGAAAAATCGAGACGCGTGAATCGGCTGCGAACCTCGCCCGGGCCGCCGCGATGGCCTCAGGATCACGATCGAGGCAGAGCAGTCGGCCGTTCGCGATAAGCTTCTCCAAAATCGCCCCTGCATGTCCGCCCCGGCCAAAAGTGGCGTCCATGTAGGTGCCACTGCCCCGTATGTTCAACGCCGCCAGTACCTGGGGTAACAGGACCGCCGTGTGAACCCCCGCCATTTCTTCCACCGCGAAAGGTCGCTAGAACGACAACGTATCGAGTTCCGCCGGCAGGTCCGTGGTGCTCTCCGGACTCGCCAACCATTCGTCGCGTCGCTCGTTCCAGCGCGCCTCATCCCACAATTCGAATCGCATTCCCTGTCCGATCAACATGGCATCGCGCGTCAATTGACCGAACTCCCGCAAATTGGCCGGCAACAAAATCCGGCCGTGCGAATCCAGCTCCAGATCGGTCGCATGGCCGATCATCAAGCGCTGCAAGCGGCGCACTTGGGGATTCAAGGTGGGCAGTTTGTTGAGCTTGCGCTCGATGTCTTCCCAGTCCGGCAAGGGGTAGATCAGCAGGCACTGGTCCTTGTCGACCGTGATGACCAGGTTTCCCCCGCAACGCTCCTGCAGCCGCTCCCGATAGCGGGTGGGCATGACCAGCCGGCCTTTGACATCGAGCGTTAGCTTGTTGGCACCCCGGAACATGATTCTATCGGGTCAAAAAACCCATTTTCTCCCACAATTTCCCACCGGTCACCACTATAGGGAGCGAAGGAGAGCACTGTCAACGCCTTATGGTAAAAAAAACCCGTGCCGACAGTGACTTAGGTCACATTCTGTACAGCCTTGGGACGCTGCGATTGCAGCGCTGAGATGAATCAATCTCTTAGGAGATTTTCGTGGAAAGATTTACAAGTACGACTTGTCGGCATCCTCTCCGATCTTCTTTGATCTTGTTGCCATCTCGCGGACCGAGACAACAAAGCTACGCGGGTCGCCCCTTTGCGATCCATTCCTGCGTCTTTCCGATGGACAGCCGATACCGAGCACAGTTGTATGGCTCCAACTGGGCAAGCTCGGCCTGCAATAACGCTCGAAAGGATTCCTGGTCGGCCTGCGGAACCCCCGCGGCTGCAATCGCTTCGTCAAGCGTTTCGGCCGCCCGCACAACATCCTGCATTGCGCTGATCAAATGTTCGCGGTATCTCGCACGTAGCGGGTCTGGCGCGCCCATTGAGGCGAGTACGGCCTGGTATTTCGGTATAGAGCGCTGATAAGTCCACGCGAACAATTCACCGGCCAGCCTGACGTCGAGTCGCTCGTACACCCCGAGCATTGCCACCGCATAGTCGGAGGGATCGACATCGAGGAACGAAAGCGGAGCGCAGTTGTAGAGCAGCAAGGGTAGGTTCGCGCTCAGCCGACTGGTTCGCTTGTTGCCATCCTCGAAGGGCTGCAAGTAAGCCAGGTTCACCCACAGAAAGAACGCCCCTTCGATGGGATTTTTGATCTGCCCAGACTTGTCGACGATGAGCCTCAACATCTCCTCCAAAAGCGAAGGCACCTGAGTTGGAACGTAAACGGAGCCCTCGATGTTGACGATCGTAGTGCGAATTGCTCCCAGGGCGCGCGGGTCCGCTAGCAATCCCTGCATGAGCAGACTCTGCAAATTACGTATGACCGGCACCGTGATCCCGTAGCTCGGTACCGTATCCACGATGAATTCGATCGCATCCTTGTGGTTCAAGAGCATCGTGGAGTCCGTATCGTCGGCGGCAGAGCGGCCGGTGAGAAACAAGCTGCGGGTATCAAGCAAACTTTTTCGATTTCCCTCCAGGCGCGAGGAGGACCACGACAAATCGATCAACAATTGCTCGAGTACCTTGCGCGCATACGTTCCAGCCGGCTGTTGGCCTGGCATCCGGCCCTCTGCAAACAGCGATTCAGCCAATGCCGGCGGCAATAGCGATGATTGATTTGGGCGATAGTCATCGAAAAACCGCCGCTGATACGAGATCGGCGTGCGCGTTCCCAAGGGCGCGGCAAGTTCGGCGCGCAGTGCTTGCGATTCGGCGCTCCACGACGGCGCTGCTGTTGGTTTGGAAACCGACTCGGTGGGTCGGCTAGAGCGGTAGACGGTAGCGGGGCCTGCGCCCTCGCGCGCGATTTGGCCGGCGGCAACAAGGAGCCGCAAATGTCGATTGACGGTGGATCGAGGAAACGCGACGTGTGCCGCGATCAGCGCAGGGCTTGCTGGCCCCAAGGACTGGCTTTCTCGATGCAAGAGAAACTTGAGGATCGCATCCGATAGTTGTCGATGAGCCATGCGTGGTTCTCGGAATATCGAATCATTAATGTGAGAAGATAGGCACATCTTATCATTTAATGACAAGATAATGGAAAGATAATGATAAGATAGCCTCTTCGGGCCGCGCCTCAGGTTCTTCGGGCCGCGCCTCGGTTCTTCGGGCCGCGCTTCTGGTTCTTCTGGCCGCGCCTCTCGGGCGGGGCCGCCGCGGCCCCGGGAACAGTTCGCGCGTAGCGCGTAAAAAGGAGTCGGCCGATAAGCCGGGTTCTGTCTTGGACAGTCATTCATCTGGCATACGCGTCACCGCGCAGCTCAAGCGACCTACCCGGAAGCCCATGTGGGCCACATGTAGCGGTGTTTTAAGCCGCTCGCTTCCCTATTTGGTCTTGCTCCAGGTGGGGTTTGCCGTGCCGCTGATGTTGCCAACCGCGCGGTGCGCTCTTACCGCACCATTTCACCCTTACCGGCGCCGCTTGCGCGGCACTTAGGCGGTATATTTCTGTTGCACTTTCCGTAGGCTCGCGCCTCCCAGGCGTTACCTGGCACCTTGCCCTATGGAGCCCGGACTTTCCTCCATCCTTGCCGGGCAAGACAGCGACTGTCTGGCCGACTCCGGTGTGCACCATACGCAGGTCCGGCGCTAATGCGAGGCGGATTGCTCTTTAAGGAGCAATGCCCGCTTATAAGCCTCGTTCTCGCGCGCCCCGACGATTCGCGCGGCGAGATGCGCCGCCTGTTTCAGCGGCAATTCGGCGAGCAGCACGCGTGAGCACTTTATCCAACGTTGCCGACGGCGCTTCCGACCGGCGCCGCGCCGCCGATGAGCAGCACGATTTCACCGCGCGAGAAGTCCGCATCCGTCCGCGCCGTGTCCACAAGTTCCTGCAGCGAGCCTCGGTAGGTCGTCTCATGCAGCTTGGTGGCTTCACGCACGACACCGTCGCTGCACGGCGTTCGCCGAACGACGCCACGCAGTCCTCCAATGTCTCGCGCACACGGTGCGGCGATTCATAGAACACCAACGTGCGCGGCTCCTGCCGCAGCGATTCCAGCCGCTGCCGCCGGGCCGCGCCGCGCGACGGCAAAAATCCTTCGAAGCAAAATCGATCCGTGGGCTGCGCGCCGATCGACAGCGCCGCAATGGCCGCGCACGGTCCGGGAACGGCGATGATCTCGACGCCCGCGGCGGCCGCCGCGCGCACCAACTCGAATCCGGGATCGCTGATGGCCGGCGTCCCGGCGTCGCTCACCAGCGCCACCGACTTGCCGTCGCGCAAGCATTGCAATATTTCGACGGCGCGCGCAGCCGTTCGTTGTGATCGTGCAGCGACAATTGCGGTGTATCGATGCCGAAGTGCTTGAGCAGAATTCCGGTATGGCGCGTGTCCTCCGCGGCAATCAGAGCGCAACTTGTCAGCGTATCGCGCGCGCGCGCGGGCTCAAATCGCCCAAATTGCCGATCGGCGTGGCGACCACGAACAGCGTTCCCGTGCCATAATCCGCGCCTGTACTTTAACAAGACCAGGAATCAAGGGTATGGCAGCGGTCTCTCGGCGTCCACGGCTCGGCGTGTACGCGGTCTTGATCGCATCGTTGATCGCCGCCTCGTGCAGCCTGGTCAAGCCCGTGGCGACGCCGGCGGACAAGCAGGAACAGGCAGCACGCCTGGTGCGCGATGGCAAGCACGCGGAAGCGGCGCAGATGTATGCGGATCTGGCGGCGCAACTGCCCGGCCGACAGCGACAACTACCAATTGTTGAGCGCCGAACAATGGGTTGCCGCCGCCAACATCACAGCGGCCAAGCAAGCGCTGAGCCTGGTCTCGCCGCAGGCGCGCACCAGGCTGGCGACGCCGCGCGCGCTGGTCGCTGCCGAAATCGCCTACGCGGAAAATGATCCGACGCGCGCCATCCGCGAGCTCGATCAAATTCCGGTGCCCACGATGCCCATCAGGCGCAAAACTACTACTGGATCCGCGGCCGCAGCGCATTTCTCACCGGCCATCCGATCGAAGGCACGCGCGCCCTCGTCGAGCGCGAACGCTACCTGAGCGATCCGGCCGCGCTCGCGCGAATCGCGAAGAACTGTTCAGCAGGGAACGCATCGCGGCGGAACGCGGCGCTCCCATGAAGCCGCCTGCCAAGACCGATCCCATCGTCGCAGGGTTGGCTGGAACTGGGTCCCGTCGCGGTGGAACTGGAACGCAATCCCGCGCGCGCATCCGCTGCGCTCGACAACTGGAGGCGCCAGTATCCGCAGCATCCCGGCCAATGCGAGCGTGCTCGCCGCGGCGCAAACGCAAATTACGGTCGCGACCGAATACCCGAACCAAATCGCGCTGCTGCTGCCGCTGTCCGGACGAAGCGAGGCATTTGGTGTCGCAGTACGCGACGGCTTCATCGCGGCCTATCTGCAGCAAGATGCGGCGAGCCGTCCGCGATTGAAAATCTACGACGTCGCCGCCGAGTCGGTGGCCAGCGCCTACAACCGCGCGATCGCCGACGGCGCCGGATTCGTGGTCGGACCCGCTGACCAAGGATGAAGTGGCCGCGGTTGCGCCCTTGTCCGCCGGACGCACCCGGTGCTGGCGTTGAATTTCCTGGGCGATTCCGTGGTGCCGCCAAGAGAATTTCTATCAATTCGCACTCCTGCCGGAAGACGAGGCGCGCATGGTCGCGCGTCGCGTGGTCGCCGACGGCAGGCTCAACGGCGTCGTCATCGTGCCGACCGGGGAATGGGGCAATCGTGTTGGCGCGGCATTCGCCGATGAGCTGAAGAGTCTCGGCGGCACCGTGCTCGACAGTCGGGCGCTACGATTCATCGCAGGCGGACTTCTCCGACGTCATCAAACAGGTCTTGCAATTGAAAGTCACCAAGGTCGAAAAGGGTGAGAAGCCGAACCGCCGACGCATCGTACGACGCCGCTTTGTGTTCGTCGCCGCGAGCAGCGCGGGCACGGCACGCTTGATCATGCCGCAGTTGAAATTTCACTTATTCCGGCGATGTCCCGGTCTACTCCACCTCGGACAGCTTCGAACCGGACCCGACCGCCAACTCCGACGTCGACGGCATGTTCTTTCCCGACATGCCGTGGATGATCGCGAACGATCCGGTCACCGCGCCCATCCGCGACAGTGTGCGCGCGCATGGCCGGCGCTCACGGCCCGGCGCGACCGCTACTACGCATTCGGCTTCGATGCGTACCGCTTGGTTCCGGGTTTGCGCTCCGGCAATCCCGCGGCCGCGAGCGAGATTGCGGGCGTGACGGGCAAGCTGCACCTCGATCCGCAGAACAACGGTTCGCCGCGACCTGGACTGGGCGCAGATAAAGAGCGGAGTTCCCTATGTTCTGTAAGTCACGCGAATGTTTATCGCCGCAGCGCTCGCGGCATCAGCCCTGCCGGCACGCGGTGCGGGTGCGGCCCCAATCTCAGCGATGCGCCTCCGCCGCCGATCTCATTGTTCACCATGCGCGCATCTGGACGGTCAATCGCGAAGCAGCCGCAAGCCGCAGGCGGTCGCGGTTCTTAACGGCCGTATTGCCGCCGTGGGCATCGAGGCCGCAAGTCATGGCTGTGGCAGGACCCGCGTACCCGCGTCGTCGACGCTCGAGGGCAATCGACTGCTGCCGGGATTCAACGACGCGCACGTGCACTTCTCCGACGGCGGGCGCGCGTTGAGCTGCCGTGCAGCTCACCAACGTCACCAGCCTCCAGGAATTCGTGCAGCGCATTGGCGACTACGCCGCGCAGCGCCGAAGGGCGAGTGGATCCGCTACGGCAACTGGGATGAGACCAAGTGGTCGCCCGGCCAGATTGCCGACCCGCCAGGATATCGACGCGGTGACGCCCGATAATCCGGTGGCGCTTGATCGCTATGACGGCCACATGATGCTCGTCAATTCCAAGGTCCTGGCGCTCGCCGGCATCACGGCCGAAGACGCCGGATCCTCCGGGCGGCCTGATCGTGCGCGATGCCGCCGGCGAGCCGACGGGCGCGCTCAAGGACGCAGCCACCGAGCTGCTGGAGAAGGCGGAGCCGCCGCTGAACGCGGCGCAGCGGCGCCGCGCCGTCGATGAGCGCACTGCACGAGCCGCGATGCGCGGCGTGACCAGCGTGCAGGACATGTCGCTGGACTACGGCGACCTGGCGGTGTACTCCCAGCTCCTGCGACGAGGGCAAGCTCACGCGTGCGGGTGTACGGCGCGCCGCTGATCGCCGGCGGTCGAAGATCAGGCCGAGCTTGGGCGTGGGCCACGCGTTCGGCGGTTCATCGCTGCGGATCGGCGCGCTGAAAATGTTTGCCGACGGCTCCCTGGGTTCGCGCACCGCGTACTTTCATGCAACCCTACACCGACGAGCCGCAGAATCGCGGCCTGCTGTTCTCCGACATGCTGCCGCTGGTCAACGCGCCGGGCAACGTCTGGCGCGCGCCGATGCGGCCAACCTGCAGGTTTGCACCCACGCCATCGGCGATGCGGCCATCTCCGACCGTGCTGGATCTCTATCAGAGCGGTCGAGAAGAACGACGGGCCGCAGGATCGCCGCTGGCGCATCGAACATGCGCAGCACATGGCGGCGCCCGATTTCGAGCGCTTCGCGCAGCTGCACGTGATCGCCTCGGTGCAGCCCTACCAAGCCATCGACGACGGCCGCTGGGCCGAAGCGCGCATCGGACATGATCGCGCGAGCAGCACCTACGCATTCAGAACGTTCGTCGATCGCGGCGTGCGCCTCGCCTTCGGCACCGATTGGCCGGTCGCGCCCTTGACCCCATGCTGACGCTGTACGCGGCCGTCACCCGCGCCACGCTCGACGGCAAGCACCCGCAAGGCTGGTTTCCCGAGCAGAAGCTCTCGATTCAAGAGGCCATTGCCGACTACACGTTGGGTTCGGCGTACGCGGAATTCCAGGAGCATGACAAAGGCTCGATCGAACCCGGCAAGCTTGCCGACTTGGTGCTGCTGAGCCAGGACGTGCTGCACATCGCGCCGGAAGCGATTCGCGACACGCACATTCTCAACACCTGGCTTGGCGGCGTCGAAATCTACAGTACTAATTAAACGAACGCGGCGGATATCGCGGCTGTGCCGCGGCGCACGCCGCGCCATGATGGCGCATGAACGATGCGCACCTGGCCCGCGGTGCCGCCGCCGAACAATTGGCGGCGCGCTATCTGCAAGTGCGCGGCCTTAAGATCCTGGCGCGCAATTTACGCTGCAAGGCCGGTGAACTCGATTTGGTCTGTCTCGACGGCGCCGTTCTCGCCATCGTCGAAGTCCGCCAGCGCGGCAGCGCCGAATACGGCGGCGCCTTGGGCTCGGTCACCTGGGTCAAGCAGCGCAGAATTCTTCGCACCGCTCAATACTTTCTGCGGCGGGAAAAGCGCTGGCGCGAATCTGCCCCTGCGCTTCGACGTCGTGGCCATCGAGGGGCGGCCGGATGGCGCCCACCGGGTCGAATGGATCAAGGATGCGTTTCGCGCGGCTACTTGACCACTTGCAGTTTCGGCCGCTTCGGTTTCGCTTCGCCGGCCTTGCCCGCGCCGGGGCTCGCCGGCGGGCTGTCGGTGGGATCGGGGTCCGCATCGCCTTCCGGAAAGATCATGCCCTGGCCGGTCTCGCGCGCGTAGATGCCGAGAATGGCGCGCACCGGGACCTGCACCGCAAATCCCACGCCGCCGAAACGCGCCTCGAAGCTGACGAAATCATTGCCCAATTTGAGCATCTGGGTGGCGGAGAAGCTGACGTTGAGCACTATCTTGCCGTCCTTGACGTACTGGCGCGGCACCGTCACCCCTTCGGCGGCGGCATCCACCACGATGTGCGGCGTTTCGCCGCTGTCGGAGATCCACTCGTGCAGCGCGCGCAGCAGATAGGGACGCCGCGGCTTCAATGGCGCATCTCCCGTTCCGCGTCGGTCAGGCAGGCGCGGAAAGTGGAGCGCGCAAAAATGGCGTTCATGTACTTCGTGATCGGCTGCGCCTGCGCCGGCAATTCGATGCCGTAGACGCGCAGGCGCCACAGGATCGGCGCAATGCTGGCATCGACCAACGAAAATTCATCGCTCAAAAAGAATGGCTTCGCCTTGAACACCTCGGCGCTGGCGCAGATCGCTTCGCCCAACACCTTGCGGCTGTGCTCGGCGGTCTTGCTGGCCGGATCGAGTTCGATGTCGCGCGCCAGGGCGTACCAATCGCGCTCGACCCGGTACAGCGCAACCCGGAACTGAGCGCGCGTAACCGGATCGATGGGCATCAACGGCGGATGCGGAAAGCGCTCGTCCAGGTATTCGATGATGACGCGCGAGTCGTACAGCACCAGATCCCGGTCCACCAGCGTCGGCACGCTGTGATAGGGATTCAGGTCGAGCAGGTCTTCGGGCAGAGCGTGCGGATCGACGTTCACCAATTCGATGGCAATGCCCTTCTCGGCGAGAACCAAGCGGGTGCGATGACTCCACGGGTCCGCCGGTGCTGAAAACAGGGTCATCACCGAACGACGTGCCACTAACCGGACCTCCTAGGAGTCTTCTTAAGTACCCGCCAGCGTCAGTGGACGTCCTTCCAATACTCTTTCTTCAGCAAGTACGCGAATACGAAGAACACCAACAAAAACAGCATCACGAAGATGCCCATGGATTGGCGCGTTCCCTTGATGGGCTCGGCGGCATAGTCCAGGAAATTGACGATGTCCCGAACGTATTGATCATACTCCTCCGGCTTCATGGAACCCGGGATCATTGGCTCAACCCCCGCCAGGACCATTTTGGCGTTGCCGTGAGGGTCCTTCTCGTTCTTGTAGACCGGCTTCTGCAAGCCCTGCCGGTAGAACAGGATGTGCGGCATGGCGGTGCCCGGCAGATACAAGTTGTTCACGCCCCAGGGCCGGGTCTTGTCGGCATAGAAGCCATGCAGATACGAATACAGATAGTCGGTGCCGCGTTCGCGCGCCATCAGCGTCAGGTCCGGCGGCGGTTTGCCGAACCAGTCCGCGGAATCCGCGGGCATGGCGGTATTGATTTCCTCGAAGGTCTTCGCCGACGTGAAAATCAGATTCTTCGACCAGCTCCGACTCGGGAATCTTAAGATCCTGACCTAAGCGGTTGTAGCGCAGGTACTTGAGCGAATGGCAGCCCGAGCAATCGTTCATGAAATTGCGCGCGCCGCGCTGCAAGGACTCGGTGTTCTTGATGTCCGTGTCCGCGCGCAACAGCGCGATCTCCCCTTCCTCGGCGAGCGCAGCGCCGGCGCAGAGAACTCCAACGGCAATCAAAATGCTGGCTTTAAGCATGTCCCGTAACCCTTTCCGGCACCGGCTTCACGCTGTCGATCTTCGTGTACCAGGGCATCAGCAAAAAGAAGGCGAAGTAGATGGCGGTGCAGATGCGCGCCAGAATCGGATAAATGCCCGACGGCGGCTTCATGCCGCACACCGCCAGGCAGACGAATGCGACCGAAAACAGCGCCAGCATCACCTTGTAGATGGGACCTTTGTAGCGTATCGAGCGTACCGGCGAGCGGTCCAGCCAGGGCACGAAGAACAGGATCAACACCGCGGCGCCCATCACCATCACGCCCCAAACCTGCGTGCCGAAGGCGGACGGGATGGCGCGCAACATGGCGTAGAACGGCGTGAAGTACCACACCGGGGTGATGTCGGGCGGCGTTTGCAGCGGATTGGCCGGCTCGAAGTTCGGCGATTCCAAAAATAAGCCGAAGAAATTCGGCGCGAAGAAAATTATGCCGGCAAACACCAGCAAAAATCCGGCGGTGCCCATCAGATCCTTCACGGTGTAATACGGATGAAACGGTATGCCGTCCAACGGATGCCCGTTGGCGTCCTTGTATTTCTTGATATCGATGCCGTCCGGATTATTGGAACCCACCTCGTGCAGCGCCAAGATGTGCGCGACGACCAAGAACACCAACGCCAGCGGCAGCGCCGCCACATGCAGCGCGAAGAACCGGTTCAAGGTGGGATCGGCGATGTTGTAGTCGCCGCGGATCCATTCGACCAGGGTGCCGCCGACGATGGGCAGGCTGCTGAACAGCGAGACGATGACCTGGGCGCCCCAATAGCTCATGTTGCCCCAGGGCAGCACATAGCCCATGAAGGCTTCGGCCATCAGCAAAAGAAATATCAAACAGCCGAAAATCCACACCAGTTCGCGCGGCTTGCGGTGCGAGCCGTACAGCAGCGCGCGGAACATGTGCAGATAAACCACAATGAAGAAGGCGGATGCACCGGTTGTGTGCATATAGCGGATCAGCCAGCCCCACTCCACATCCCGCATGATGTATTCGATCGAAGCGAAAGCCTCGGCCGACGAGGGCTTGTAGCTCATGGTCAGGAAAATACCGGTGACCAGTTGATTGGCGAGAACCAGCAGCGAGAGTGCTCCGAAGAAATACCAAAAATTGAAATTCTTCGGCGCGTAGTACTCGGAGGCATGTTCTTTCCACATTTTCGTCAGCGGAAATCGCTGATCGATCCAGCCAATCATGCTTTTGCCGGTGCCGGCGGACTCGGGTGCTGCGGCCATCGCTTACCTCTTGCTTTACGAAACTGTTTTGGCGGCGTCGTCGACGCCGATGACGATGCGCGTGTTCGCGCCGATCGCGTACGGCGGCACGGTCAGGTTCTTCGGCGCGGGCATGCTCTTGAACACGCGGCCCGACAGGTCGTACTTCGAGCCGTGGCAGGGGCAATAGAAGCCCCCCGGCCAATTCGCGCCCAGGTCCGCGCCGGCGACCTGGAACGAATCGTTCGGCTGGAACGCGCCCAGCGGCGAACATCCCAAGTGCGTGCACACCGCGAGGCCCACCCAGTACTCGGGGTTGCGCGCGCGTACCGCGCCGGTCGATTTGATGTAGTCCGGCTGGGTGGAATCCTCGGATTTCGGGTCCGCCAACATGTCGTCGTGGCCGCCCAGTTGATCCACCACACCCTTGGCGCGGCGTACCACGAAAACGGCCTGCCCGCGCCAGACAACTTTCAACATCTGGCCGGCTTCGAGTTTCGCCGCATCGACTTCCACCGGCGCGCCCAACGCCTTGGCGCGCGCGCTCGGTTTCCAAGAAGCAATAAAGGGCAGCGCCGCGAACGCGACGCCGATCGCGCCGGTGCCGACAGTGGCTGCCGTCAGTAAGCGGCGGCGGCTGTGGTCTACCTCTTCAGTCATGCGATCGCCCTCGAAAATGGTTGACAAATCTTCACGCAAACCCCTATGGCGTCAGTGTTTCCCAAAGAATATTGGGAGCGCATTATACACAGTTACGTCGGACACCCTTAAGGCTCGAGGAGCGATATTAATTGCAGAACGTGCGCGTCCTCGTAAGTTTTTTGCTCCGAGCTGTCGTGGTCGGCCTGGCCGTGGCATTTCTCGTGGTTTGGTGGAACCCGACGCTGTTGGGCGCGCACACCGGCGCGCTGGTGCCGCCCCCCGCGAGCCGCGCCCCGGCCGCGCCGAGCGCCGCCGCGAGCCCCGCCGCCCGTGGTGATGCAGAGCTTCGCCGATTCCGTGGCGCGCGCGGCGCCGGCCGTGGTCAATATTTATACGGCCCGAGTGGTGCGGGAGCGCACCCAGGCGCCGCCTTTGAGCCAATTGTTCGGCGATTATTGGCCGAGCTATCGTCAGCGCGTCGAGCGCAGCTTGGGGTCGGGCGTCATCGTCGATGCGAAGGGCACCATCGTCACGAATCAGCACGTCATCGCCGGCGCCGATTCGATCCGGGTCCAGCTTGCCGATGGGCGCATCGCCGATGCCACCATCGTTGGGCAAGACCCCGATACCGACATTGCCATCCTCGGCCTGCAGATCGGAAATCTCCCCATCATGCCGTTGGGCCGCTCCGATACCTTGCGCGTCGGCGATATCGTCCTCGCGATCGGCAACCCCTATGGGGTCGGACAGACGGTAACGCAGGGCATCGTGAGCGCGACCGGGCGCGGACAGCTGGGGCTCGCCACGTTTGAAAATTTCATTCAAACGGACGCGGCGATCAATCTCGGCAACTCGGGCGGCGCTCTCATCGATGCGCACGGCGATCTGGTGGGCATCAATACGGCCGTGCTCAATCGAACTTACGGCGGACCCGAGGGCATCGGCTTTGCCATCCCGGTCAATTTGGTGCGCGGCGTGATGGAACAGATTCTCCTCAACGGCCACGTGGTGCGCGGCTGGCTGGGTTTCGTGCCGCAGGACTTGAGCGAGGAACAGTCGGCCCAGATCGGCACGGCCGGCGGCGGCGTGACGGTGGTGAATATCATGGTCAAGAGTCAGGCGTACGAGGCGGGCGTGCGGCCCGGCGATCTGATCACTGCGCTTGGGCGGCGAGGCCGTGCACAACGCACAGGATCTGGTCGCCCGCGTCTCCTCGTTGAAGCCCGGCGCCGAAGTGGAACTCGAGGGCCACCATGCGCAGCAGGGCTACAAAATGAAACTGACCGTGTTGGAACGCCCCACCCGCCGATCCAACAACGCTGAAGCGTCAGGGCGTACGGCGGATCTTCGCGCCGAGCTGCTGCAACTTTTCCTCGATCGCCGCATAGCCGCGGTCGATGTGGTAGATGCGTTCGATGTCGGTGCGCCCGTCCGCCACCAACGCCGCCAGCACCAAACTGGCCGAGGCGCGCAAATCCGTGGCCATGACCGGCGCCGCCGTGAGGCGTTCGACGCCCTTGATGATGGCGGTGTTGCCTTCCAGGCGAATTTCCGCGCCCATGCGGCGCATTTCCAGCATGTGCATGAAACGGTTTTCGAAAATAGTTTCGATGATGGTGCCGACCCCGTTTGCCACGGTGTTGAGCGCCGCGAATTGCGCCTGCATGTCGGTGGGGAACGCCGGATAGGGAGCGGTGCGGATGTCGATGGCATTGGGCCTTTTGCCGCGCATATCGACTTCGATCCACGTGTCGCCCACATCCACTTTGGCGCCGGCCTCTTTGAGCTTGTCGATCACGGCATCCACATGATCCGGGCGGGTGTTTTTTACCCTGATATGCCCGCCGGTGATGGCGCCCGCGACCAGATACGTGCCGGTCTCGATCCGATCGGGCAGCACTTCGTAGGCGGTGCCGCTCAGGCGCTTGACCCCTTCGATGACGATTCGGTCGGTTCCCGCGCCTTTGATCTTGGCGCCCATGGCGATCAAGAAGTTCGCAAGGTCGACCACCTCGGGCTCGCGCGCGGCATTTTCCAGCACCGTCTCGCCGTCCGCGAGAGTCGCGGCCATCATGAGATTTTCCGTGCCGGTGACCGTAACGGTCTCCAGCACCAGGCGCGCCCCCCGCAGCCGCTCGGCACGCGCCTTGATATAGCCGTTCTCGATGTGGATGTCGGCACCCATCGCCTGCAGGCCGGCCACATGAATGTTGACCGGTCGCGCGCCGATCGCGCAGCCCCCGGGCAGCGACACGTCCGCAGCGCCGAAACGCGCCAGCAAGGGGCCTAGGACCAGGATCGACGCGCGCATGGTCTTGACCAGCTGATAGGGCGCGAAATATTCCTTGATGGTCGAGGCGTCGACTTCGATGCGCATCTTTTCATCGATGGTGACCGAAACGCCCATGCGTCCCAGCAGCTCGATCATGGTGGTGACATCCTGCAAATGCGGCACATTGGCGACCGTTACCGGACCGTCCGCCAGCAGGCAACCGGCCAGGATGGGCAGCGTCGCATTTTTGGCGCCGGAAATTCGGATCTCGCCTTCGAGCGCGATTCCGCCCTGAATCTGTAGTTTATCCACGGCCCTGCCTTGTGTATTCGTCCGGTGTAAAGACCTGCAGGGCGAGGGCGTGAATCTCGTTGCCCACGGCGGTGCCGAGCGTGGAATACACCATTTGATGCCGCTGTATCGGCTTCTTGCCGATGAACGCCGGAGCCACCACCACGGCCTCGAAATGCACGTTATCGTCGCTGGTCACCATCGCATGGCTGTCGCGCAAACCGTCTTCGATCAGTTGCGCCACCTGTTGTGGATTCATGCCTGCTCCTCAAAATTGCTCAAGCTTACCTGTATCATTCGCCGATGAATCCCGACTTTACCGATGAGGACCTCATCGAACTCGGCCGGCAGGCGCTCACCGTCGAGATCGACGGATTGCGGGCGCAATTGCCCCGACTGGGATCGGATTTTGCACGCGCCTGCCGCATTTGTCTTAACTGCCGTGGCCGTATCGTCGTCACCGGCATGGGCAAGTCCGGACATGTCGGCGGAAAAATCGCGGCCACCCTGGCCAGCACCGGCACGCCGGCGTTCTTCGTGCACCCCGGCGAGGCCAGTCACGGCGATATCGGCATGATCACCCGCGACGACGCGGTGTTGGCCCTCTCCAATTCCGGCGAAACGAGTGAAATCCTCACCATCCTCCCCGTCATCAAGAGGCTCGGAGTCCCGTTGATCGCCTTTACGGGAAATTCCGAATCCGCGCTGGCCCGCATCGCCACCGTCCATTTGGACATCCGCGTTCCGGCCGAGGCCTGCCCTTTGAATCTCGCCCCCACCGCCAGTACCACGGCCGCGTTGGCAATGGGTGATGCCCTGGCGGTCGCGCTGCTGAAGGCGCGCGGTTTCACCGAAGAGGACTTCGCCCGCTCGCATCCGGCCGGCGCGCTGGGGCGGCGCCTCCTGTACGTGAAGGACGTGATGCGCACCGGCGCGCACATTCCGACGGTCCGCGCCGCCACCACGCTGGCCGAAGGGCTGCTGGAGGTCACCTCCAAGGGCCTCGGCATGACCGCGGTGGTCGATGACTCGATGCAGGTGCTCGGCGTGTTCACGGACGGCGATTTGCGCCGTGCGTTGGATCGCTCCGCGGACTTGCACACGACGCGCATGGATCAGGTCATGACCTTGGGACCCAAATCCGTGCGCCCCGCCACGCTCGCGGCCGAGGCGGTGCACTTGATGGAAACGCACCGCATCACTTCGCTCATCGTGCTCGATGACGACCTTAAAATCGTCGGAGCGCTCAATGTGCACGACCTGCTGCGCGCGGGCATCTATTGAAAGCGCGCACCGCCACGCCGCTCGCGCGGATCCGGCTGCTGATCCTGGACGTCGACGGCGTCCTGACCGACGGACGGCTGTACTTCGGCGCCAAGGGTGAAGCACTCAAGGTATTTCACGTGCGCGACGGTCATGGCATCAAGCTGCTCATGTCGGCCGGCGTGCAGGTGGCGGCATTCAGCGGCCGGCGCTCGGCGGCCGCCGCGGCCCGCCTGCGCGAACTGCGCGTCCCCACCGTGGTCCAAGGCTGCACCGACAAGCTGCTCGCACTGGAGCGTGTTGCAAAGCGTCTCAAGGTGGACCCCGTGGACTGCGCCTGCATCGTGGATGACACGCCCGACCTGCCGCTGATGTCGGCGGTCGGCCTTGCCGCCGCGGTTGCGGATGCACATCCGGTGGTGTTGTCGGCCGCGCACTGGGTCGCGCGTTCGCCGGGAGGCTTGGGCGCCGTGCGCGAACTCTGCGATGCCATTCTGCGCGCCCGCGCCGGGCGGCCGTAAGTGTTGTTTCGCGTCTTTACCGTGCTCGCGGTGGCCGCCCTGATAATCATCACCTGGATATCGAGTTCGCCGAGCCATCGGCCCAGAGACCAGGGCGGTGCGAACCAAGCAGATTTGCCCGGTTATTTCTTGAAGAATGCCATCCTCACCGACTACGATGCCGAGGGCGCACCCAGCATTCGCATCGAGGCCGAGCGCATCGATCAGATCGCGCACGGCAACGAAGTGGCGCTGTACAACGTGCGCGTAAACTATGAGGCGCCGAGCGGTCAGAATTGGATCCTGGTTGGCGACACCGCCCATGTGCAGCCCGGCGGCAAAATCATCGATGTCGCCGGCAATGTGCGGCTGCAGGGCGAGAATCCGGGCACTGAGGGCACCGCAGTGATCCGCACCGACGTCTTGAGCTACAACGTGCCTGAGTCGATCGCCACCACAAAAAGCGATGTGCGCATCGATTACGGCGGCCACATTCTCACCGCGCGCGGTCTGAGCGCGAATTTGAAAGAGCGCACGATGCGCCTAGAATCCAAGGTCAATGGCCGCTTTGTTCCGTAATTGTCTCGCCTTGGCCGCGCTGATCGCGCCGCTGTCCCAGGCGAACTCCGCCCCCGCCCTCGCGCGCGACCGCCAGCTGCCGATTTTGCTCGACGCGCAGTCCACTTCCATCGATCTGAAAACCAACAGCGCGGTCTTCAGCAAGATTCGGATCTCTCAGGGAACGATGTCGATCAGCGCCGATCAGGGACAGGCCAGCCAACAGCGCTCCGCGGATTTGTATTTTGAGAACAACGTGTGGAATTTTCGCGGCAACGTCAAAATCACCGTCGAACAGGGTCAGCTGTTCTCGGACGATGCGCAGATCACCTTTGCAAACAACCTGCTGAGCAAGGCGGTCGTCAACGGCAAACCCGCCTCCTTCGAGCAAACGGTGTCCAAGACCGGAAAACTCGCCAAAGGCAACGCGGAAATCATCGACTATGATGCGGGAAAACATTTGGTACGCTTCTCGAAGAACGCCTATTTGAGCAACGGCGACAATGAGATCCGCGGGCAGTCGCTCAAGTACGATGTCCTCGGGCAGAAGGTCCTCGCCGAGGAAGCTGAGCAGAATTCGCAACGGGTGCACATCACCATTACACCGCCGCCGCCCAAGGCGACACCGCCCAAGCCCAATCCATGAGCGTATTGCGGGCGTTGAATCTTGCCAAAAGCTACAAATCACGGCAGGTGTTGCGGGATTTGTCCCTGGAGGTGCAAAGCGGCGAAGTGGTCGGGCTATTGGGCCCCAACGGCGCCGGCAAGACCACGGCGTTCTACATGATCGTCGGCCTTACGCGCTGCGAGCACGGCGAAATTCTCTTGGACGACAAGGACATCAGCCGTCTGCCCATGCACCGGCGCGCCCAATTGGGCTTGGGCTATCTGCCCCAGGAACCGTCCGTTTTCCGCAAACTTTCGGTGTCCGACAACATCATGGCCATCCTCGAGACCCGCCCCGGGCTCGACGATGCGAGCCGCGCCGGCCGCCTGAAGGAGCTTTTGGGCGAACTGCACATCGGCCACGTGCGCGACAGTTTGGGATTGAGTCTCTCGGGCGGAGAGCGCCGCCGGGTGGAAATTGCCCGCGCTCTGGCGGCGGACCCGCAATTTATCCTGCTGGATGAGCCGTTTGCGGGCGTCGACCCGCTCTCCGTTACCGATATCCAACGAATTATCAAGCACTTGTCCGACAAGGGCATCGGCGTGCTGATTACGGACCATAATGTCAGAGAAACCTTGGGTATTTGCGCCAGAGCCTATATCGTCAGTCAAGGCAGCGTTCTCGCCTCCGGATCTGCGGACCACATTCTTGCCAACCCGCAGGTCCGTGAGGTGTACTTGGGTCAGGACTTTAAGCTATAGGCAAATATGTTGAAGCCCAGTCTGCAGCTTCGCATCGGTCAGCAGCTGACCATGACTCCGCAGTTGCAGCAGGCGATCAGGCTGTTGCAGCTGCCCTCGCTCGACCTGCAAGCTCACGTCCGCGAGACCCTCGAGACCAATATAATGCTCGAGGGGGAGGACGAGGCATCGGAAGCGGCGCCCGAGCTGCCCCGCGATGCCGAAGAACTGCCGGTGCGGCTCGATGAGAAATACGCCGAACTGGACGGCATCAGCACCCCGGCCGATCAACGCGAAACCCCCGAGGTGGAAATTGCCGACGAAGCCTGGGGCGAGCAGACCAGCGGCCCGTCCGACCGGGCCTATTCGGGCGACGATGATCGCAGCAGCGATTTCAGCGATCAGCATGGCCAGACCCTGCAGGAGCAGCTGATCGAGCAGTTGGAACTGGCCAAGCTCTCGCCCACGGATCTGGCCATTGCGCGCGTCATTTCCGATGCCATCACCGACGACGGCTACCTGAACGATTCGCTCGAGGACGTGCGCTTGAGTCTCCTGCCGGAGATTGAGGCCGCCCCCGCGGATGTCGAACGAGTGCTCGGCATCGTTCAATCCCTGGAACCGGCCGGCGTGGCTGCCCGCAGCCTGGGCGAATGCATTGCGCTGCAGCTCAAGCAGCTCGATGCGGCGACGCCCGCGCGCGACATCGCCATTCGGGTCGCCCTGGAGCATTTGGATCTGGTTGCCGGCCAGCAGCTGGTGCTGCTGCGCCGTCAGCTGCGCTGCAGCGAAAGCGATCTGGAAATGGCGCTCGCGCTGGTGCGCTCCTGCCATCCCCGTCCCGGCGCCGCCGTCAATCCCACCCAGGCGCAATACGTGATCCCGGATGTTTTTGTGCGCCGCACCGATCACGGCTGGACCGTGGAAATCAACCAGGCGACGGTGCCGCGGGTGCGCGTCAACCAAAGCTATGCAAATTTAATCTCGCGTGCCCCGGATCACGCCATGCTGCGCACTCAGCTGCAGGAGGCGCGCTGGTTGATGCGCAGTCTCGAGATTCGAAACGATACACTGGTCAAGGTTGCGCGCTGCATCGTGCAGCGGCAGACGAGCTTCTTCGAGATCGGCGAAGAAGCAATGGAGCCCCTGATCTTGAAAGACGTCGCGGAAGCGGTGGAAATGCACGAGTCGACCATTTCGCGCGTCACCACCGCCAAGTACATGCATACGCCGCGCGGCGTATTCGAATTCCGTTATTTCTTTTCCAGCCATGTGGCGGCTGCCGACGGCACGGAAATGTCATCCACTGCCATTCGCGCCAAGATCAAGAAACTGATTTCGCAGGAGAATCCCGACAATCCGTTGAGCGATGCCAAGCTCGCGGAGATTTTGTCGCAAGAGGGCATACCCGTGGCCAGGCGCACGGTTGCCAAGTACCGCGAGGGCATGCAGATCGCACCGTCCAATGAACGGAAGCGAGCGGCTGCCCGCGCGTCCTAAAGTGAAAGGAGGAAACATGCAATTAGATCTCAGCGGTCATCATGTGGAAGTCACCCCCGCGCTGCGCGGCTACGTACTCAAAAAATTCGAGAGGATCTCCCGGCATTTCGAGCAGCTGATTGACGTCCACTGCGTGCTGACGGTCGAAAAAATGACTCACAAAGCCGAGGCCACCCTGATGGTGCGCGGCAATAAGATCTACGCGGATGCCACTGAGCAGAACATGTACGCCTCGATCGACGCGCTGGCCGACAAGCTCGACCGCTGCGTCAAGAAACACAAGGAAAAGACCTCCGATCATCACGCGGAGGATGTCCTCAAAGCACGATGCATGCGGTTGATCATCGTGAGCGGACTGTCCGGGTCCGGGAAAAGTGTTGCTCTGCATATGCTGGAGGACATCGACTTCTACTGCGTCGACAACATTCCGGCCGCTCTGCTGAAGCCCTTCATCGCCCACACGGTGCGCGGCATGGGCGATACCTATCCGCGCACCGCCGTGGGCTTGGACGCGCGCAATCGAGCCAATGAAATCGAGACCATCCCGGCGCTGGTCGGCGAACTGCGCCGCAGCGGCATCGATTGCGAAGTCCTGTACCTGCACGCCGCCGAGGAGGTGCTGCTCAAGCGCTATGCCGAAACCCGGCGCAAGCATCCGCTGGTGACCGCCGATGTGAGCCTGCGCGAAGCCATCGCCTCGGAGCGCAAACTGCTCGAACCGGTCAGCACCGCGGCGGACTGGGTCATCGACACCTCGAACATGGGCGTGCATGCGCTGCGCGAGCTGGTTCGCGAGCGCATCGACCGCGGCAGCGCAGGCCGGCTTTCTCTGATGTTCGAATCCTTCGGCTACAAGCACGGCATCCCCGGCGATGCGGACTTCGTGTTCGATGTGCGCAGCCTGCCGAATCCCTTTTGGGAGCACGCGCTGCGCCCCCTCACCGGCCGCGATTCAGCGGTGATCGAGTATCTCGCCGGATTTGCCAGCGTGCGCACCATGATCGCGGATTTGACCGCGTTCCTCGAGAAGCGCATCGGCGAATTCTCGCAGGCGAACCGCAGCTACCTGACCATCGCGGTGGGCTGCACCGGCGGCCAGCATCGCTCGGTGTACATTGCCGAGCAGCTCGCGCAGCATTTCCGCCGGGAATTCCCGCAGGTGCTGACGCGGCACGACATCCTTGCAGAAGATCTAGCGCACCGCCCGGTACTGGCGCGCGTGCTCCAACTGCAGGAACTCGCGTATCTCCCCGGCCCGCGCCTTGGCATCCTGGTAGCCCATCTCGATCATCTCCCGCGTAAAGCCGCGCTCGAACAACAGATAGCTCAACAGCAGCGAGTTGGGCGAATTGTGGGCGCCCAAGGCGCGCAGCAGCGTGCGCAGCGCGCGGCAGTTCGTGCACATGGCGGCGCGCGACCTCGTTCACGTCCCGGGACGGCGTGATCACCAGCGTATCGATGGGCCGCATATCGGCGCTTTCGTTGTAGCGATTGATGCGCTCGAGACTGGCATTCAGCGTATCCATGAACAGCGAATCGAGCATGAAGCCGAACATCTGGCCGAAGGTGGGCTCGACCGGCAGGGCGCGGCGGGTGCGCGCCGGTGGGCGCCGGATCGTTCACGCCGATGATCATGAGCCGGGTCGCGCCGAGCAGGATCGCGGGACTCAAGGGCGATGTCTGGCGCATGGCGCCGTCGCCGTAGTACGCGCCATTCAGCAGCACCGGCCGGAACAGAAACGGGATGGCGAGGCTTGCCATCAAATGATCCAGCGTCAGCGTGGCGCGCACGCCCTTGCGGTACACCCGCGTCCAGGGCTCGGCGTTGGGGTCCGCGGCAAAAAAAGTCACCGAGTCCGCATCCGCGTAGCAGGTCGCGCTGATGCCGATGGCATGCAGATGCGTCTTGTACAGGCTGCGCGGGATGCCGTCGAAGTGCAGGTGCGTGCGCAGCAGTGCCCACAACGGCGCATTGTCGAACAACGAATGCGGCGGCTGCACCAGCCAGCCGCCGGTCAAAAATGCCAGGAACCAATGCAGCCCGGACCTCAGCATGCTGACCGCGTCGGCCTTGAACACCTGGTGCACCCGAAAGTCGCGCCACACCCTTTCGATCGCCAGAATCGAGCGCCGGAAATGCGCCGCATCCGATGCCAAGGCGATGGCGCTCACCGCGCCGGCGGAGGTGCCGGTGATGATTGGAAACGGACAAGCCGAGCCGCGCCTCAGCAGATCCGCGATGCCCTTGAGCACGCCGACCTGGTAGGCCGAGCGCGCGCCGCCGCCCGTCAATACCAAACCGAGCTGCCGCGGCTCTTCGATCACGTCAGCGCATCGATGACGTCATCGAGTCCGGCGAGCGTCAAGGGATACATGCGTCCCTCGAGCATCTCGCGCGTCATGTCGATCGACGCGGTCTGGCGCCAGCGCGATTGCGGCTGGGGATTGATCCAGGCGAACTTCGGGTACTGCTTCATCAGGCGTTCGAGCCAGATGCTGCCCGGCTCGGGATTCCAGTGCTCCACGCTGCCGCCGGCATGCGTGATCTCGTACGGGCTCATGGTGGCATCGCCCACCAGGATCAGTTTGTAGTCGGGTCCGTAGGTGCGGATGATCTCCGTGGTGCCGACATGCTCGTTGAAGCGCCGGCGATTGTCCTTCCACAGCGCCTCGTACACGAAGTTGTGGAAATAATAGTGCTCGAGATGCTTGAACTCGCTGCGCGCCGCGGAGAACAGCTCCTCGCAGGTCTTGACGTGATCATCCATCGATCCGCCGATGTCGAGCAGCAGCAGGATCTTGATCACGTTGCTTGCGCTCAGCCTGCATTTTGATGTCGAGCCAGCCGCCGGAACGCGCCGTGGCATCGATGGTATCGGCCAGCGCCAGCTCATCCGGAACGCCGCGCCGTGCGAAGCGCCGCAGCCGGCGCAGTGCGATCTTGATGTTGCGGGTGCCCAATTCGACCTTGTCGTCGAGATTGGCGAATTCGCGCCTGTCCCAGACCTTCACCGCGCTGCGATTGCGGCCGCCCTCCTGTCCGATGCGCACGCCCTCGGGATTGAAGCCGTAGGCGCCGTACGGCGAGGTCCCCGCCGTGCCGATCCACTTGTTGCCGCCCTGATGCCGTTCCTTCTGCTCCTCGAGGCGCTTCTTCAGCGTCTCCATCAATTTATCCCAGCCGCCCATGGCCTCGATCTGCGCCTTCTCCTCGTCGCTGAAATCGCGCACCGTCAACTTTTCCAGCCAGTCGGGCGGCAGCTCGCGCTGCAGCAGCGCGAATGCATCCTCGACGCCCTTGAAATGATGCGCAAAGGCGCGATCGTAGCGGTCGTAGAAGCGCTCGTCCTTCACCAGGCAGGTACGCGCCAGGTAGTAGAAGCGCTCGGCGCTCAAGTCGCCCAAGCCGGCCTTGAGGGCCTCGAGCAGGGTCAGCAGTTCGGTGATCGAGACCGGTACGCCGGTCTTGCGCAGCAGAAAAAAGAACTTAACGAGCATTCCGGCGGTGCAGGAAGACGAGCTGCTCGAACAGGTGCACATCCTGCTCGTTCTTCAACAGCGCGCCGTACAGCGGCGGAATGAGCTTCTTGGCATCGTCGCTGCGCAGCGCTTCGGGCGAGATGTCCTCGGTCACCAAGCAGCTTGATCCAATCGAGCAGCTCGGAGGTGGTCGGCTTCTTTTTCAGGCCCGGCGTTTCGCGGATCTTGAAGAAGCTGCGTCAGCGCCTCGTGCAGCAGCTCGCGCTTCAAATCCGGGAAATGCACATCGACGATCTGCGTCATCGTCGCCGTATCCGGAAAACGGATGTAGTGAAAGAAGCAGCGCCGCAGAAAGGCGTCCGGCAATTCCTTTTCGTTGTTGCTGGTGATGACGATGATCGGCCGATGCTTGGCGCGCACCGTTTCGTGCGTCTCGTAGACGTAGAATTCCATGCGGTCCAGCTCGCGCAGCAGGTCGTTCGGGAATTCGATGTCGGCCTTGTCGATCTCATCGATCAGCAGCACCGGCTGCTCGTCGCAATCGAATGCCTCCCACAGATCGCCCTTCAGGATGTAGTTGCGGATGTCCTTGACCTGCGGATCGCCCAACTGCGAATCGCGCAGGCGCGACACCGCGTCGTATTCGTACAGGCCCTGCTGCGCCTTGGTGGTGGATTTGATGTGCCACTCGAAGAACGGCTTGTTCAAGGCGCGGGCGATTTCAGTCGCCAGCAGCGTCTTGCCGGTGCCGGGTTCGCCCTTGATGAGCAGCGGCCGCGACAGCACCACCGCGGCGTTGACCGCGGCCATCAGCTCGTCGGTGGCGATGTATCGTTCGGTGCCGCGAAATTCGTTGGTCATGAAGCTACTTTCGTGTGACGCGCAGGATTTGCATGGAATTGGTGCCGCCGGAGATGCCGCTGAGTTCGCCCTTGGTGAGAATGATGTGATCGCCCTCCAGCACCAATTTCTGGCCGAGCAACAGGCGGAAAATCGAGAAATAGACCGCCTCGCCCCGGTCCTCGACATCGTAGGCGACCGGATAGACGCCGCGATACAAGGTCACGCGCCGGCGCGTGCTTTCGTGCCGGGTGAAGGCATAGATCGGAATGTCGGAACGCACGCGCGACATCCACAGCGCGGTGGAACCGGATTCGGTCAGCGCCACGATGGCTTTCACGTGCAGATGATTGGCCGTGTACATCACGGCCGAGGCAATGGCCTCGTCCGTGTGCGCGAAGAAACCGCTGGTCCGCTGGCGGGTGCGCACATGCTCCACTTCATACTTTTCCGCCCCCACCACGATCTGCGCCATGGCTTCGACGACCTTGACCGGATGCCTGCCCGACGCCGTTTCCGCCGACAGCATCACCGCATCGGTGCCGTCCATGACGGCATTCGCGACGTCGGAGACCTCCGCGCGGGTGGGAATCGTCGCGATGATCATCGATTCCATCATCTGCGTGGCCATGATCACGACTTTATTCTGCTGGCGCGTTTCCCGGATGATGAGCTTCTGCAGGCCGGCCAGCTCCGCGTAGCCCATCTCCACCCCCAGATCGCCGCGCGCCACCATCACGCCGTCGCTGGCCTTGACCACGGCCGCCAGATTCTTGATCGCCTCCGCGCGCTCGATTTTGGCGACCAGCAGCCCATGGCCGCCGGCCTGGCGCAGCAGGCCGCGCGCTTCATCCATGTCCGCCGCATCGCGCGGAAAGGACACGCCCAGATAGTCCACCTTCAGGCGCGCCGCCGTGACGATGTCTTCGCGATCCTTGTCGGTCAACGCGCCGGCGGACAAGCCGCCGCCCTGGCGGTTGATGCCCTTGTTGTTGCCGAGCTCGCCGCCCACCAGCACGCGGGTTCTGATGCGCGGGCCTTCGATGCCCACAACCCGCAGGCTGATCTGCCCGTCGTTCAGCAGCAGCACATCGCCGGCGAACACATCCGTCGGCAATCTCTTGTAGGCGATGCCCACCGACGTCTCGGTGCCGGCCTCGACCGCGAGCGAGGCGTCCAGCGTGAATTCGGCGTCGTCCTTGAGCTCGATCTTGCCCGCGACGAATCGGTCGATGCGGATCTTCGGACCCTGCAAGTCGCCGAGCACGCCGACGTAGCGGCCGGTCTGGCGTGCCGCCTCGCGCACCAGCTCGACGCGGCGTGCATGATCGGCGACGGCGCCGTGCGAGAAATTCAGGCGCACCACATCCACGCCGGCGCGCACCATATCCGACAGCACTTCCGGATCGTCCGTGGCCGGCCCTAAGGTTGCGACTATTTTGGTGCGTCGAAGTCCGGAATTCATGCTGCGCGCTGCTCGAGAATTTCGACCGCGGGGAGTTTTTTTCCTTCGACAAATTCGAGAAAGGCGCCGCCGCCCGTGGAAATGTACGAAATGCTGTCCTCGATGCCGTATTTCTCGATGGCGGCCAGGGTGTCGCCGCCGCCCGCCAGAGAAAACGCCTTGCTGCGCGCAATCGCCGTCGCCAGCGTGCGCGTGCCTTCGCCGAATTGTTCGAACTCGAACACACCGACCGGGCCGTTCCAAAGAATGGTGCCGGCGGAAGCCACCAGTTTCGCGATGACCTCGGCCGAATCGGGGCCGATGTCGAGAATCATGTCGTCGGCCGACACGCGGCGCACATCCTTGACGTCCGCTTCCGCCTTGGCGGAGAACTCGGTTGCCACCACCACGTCGGTCGGCATGGGGATGACGATGCCGCGCTTCTTCGATTGCTCGAGCAGGCGCCTGCAGATATCCAGCATATTGGGTTCATACAGCGACTTGCCCACATTGAAGCCCAAAGCCGCCAGAAAGGTATTGGTGATGCCGCCGCCGACGATGAGCTGGTCCACCTTGCTCAGCAACGATTCCAGCACCGTCAGTTTGGTCGACACCTTGGAGCCCGCGACGATGGCCAGCAGCGGCCGCGCCGGCTTCTCCAGCGCGGTTTCGAGCGCCGATAGTTCACTGACCAGCAACGGGCCGGCGCAAGCCACCGGCGCGTACTTCGCCACGCCGTGCGTGCTGGCCTCGGCGCGATGCGCCGTGCCGAACGCGTCCATGACGTAGATGTCGCATAGCGCCGCCATGCGCCGCGACAAATCGTCGGCGTCCTTCTTTTCGCCCTTGTTGAAGCGCACATTCTCGAGCAGCACCACCTCGCCCGGGCCGACATCGACGCCGTCCAGCCAGTCCTTCTTGAAGGCCACCGGCACGCCGAGCAGCTGCGCCAGGCGCTTGGCCACGGGCGCCAGGGAAAATTCCTCCGCGTACTTGCCCTCCTCGGGCCGCCCGAGATGCGACATGACCAGAACGCGCGCCTTCGCGTCGAGCGCCGCCTGAATGGTCGGCAACGCCGCGCGGATGCGCGCATCGCTGCTCACCGAGCCGCCCTGGATCGGCACATTCAAATCTTCGCGAATCAGCACCCGCTTGCCGCGCAGATCCAGGCTGGTCATTTTGGTGATCTTCAAGGGCGGCTCTTACGAGGCCTTCGACCAGGCCAGCGTGGTGTCGAGCATGCGATTGGAAAATCCCCACTCATTGTCGTACCACGAACAGGCCTTCACCAACGTCCCCTCGATGACCTTGGTCAGCGTCGCGTCGTAGGTGGACGAAGCCGGATCGTGATTGAAATCCACCGACACCAGCGGTTGATCGTTGTAGGCCAGAATTCCCTTCAGCGGGCCGTTTGCGGCCGCCTTGATGGCGTCGTGAATTTCCTGCACGGTGGTCTTGCGCGCGGCCGTGAAGCTCAAGTCCACCAACGAGACGTTGATGGTCGGCACGCGAATCGCGAAGCCGTCGATCTTGCCCTTGAGTTCCGGCAGCACCAGGCCGACCGCGGCGGCCGCGCCGGTCTTGGTCGGAATCATCGACATGGTCGCGGAACGCGCGCGGCGCAGGTCCGTGTGGTACACGTCCGTCAACACCTGATCGTTGGTGTAGGAATGAATGGTATTCATCACGCCGGCGAGCACGCCGACCTTTTCGTGCAGCACTTTCACCAGCGGCGCCAGACAATTGGTGGTGCAGGAGGCATTGGAAATAACGCGTCATGCCCGACTTGAGAATGCCGTGATTGACGCCGTAGACGATGGTGGCATCCACGTCATCGCCGCCCGGCGCGGAAATCACGACCTTCTTGGCGCCGGCGGCGAGGTGCGCGGAAGCCTTGGCCTTGCTGGTGAACAAGCCGGTGCACTCCAGCACATAGTCCACGCCCAGCTCGCCCCAGGGCAATTTGCTCGGATCGCGCTGCGCGACCACGCGGATGCGATCGCCGTTGACCACCATGGAGTCGCCGTCGACATGCACCTCGCCGCGGAAGCGGCCGTGCGCCGTATCGAAGCGGGTCAAATGAGCATTGGTATTGGCATCGCCCAGATCGTTGATCGCCACGATCTTCAGATCCTCGCCGTGCTTTCCCTCGTATAGAGCACGCAGAATATTGCGTCCGATTCGTCCGTAGCCATTGATGCCCACTTTGATTGCCATTCTTTCCGACCTCTCCTGTTTTCTCGATCGCCTCGATCACCTTGTCGGGCGTGAACCCGAACTGCGGAAACAACACTTTGGCCGGCGCCGAGGCGCCGAAATGATCGATGCCCACCACCTGCCCCTTAAGTCCCACGTAACGCCACCAGTCGGAGCGCACCCCGGCCTCGACCGCCACACGGCGCGTCACTGCGGCGGGCAGCACGCTTTCCTTGTAGGCCTCGTCCTGAGCGTCGAACTGGTTCGTGCTCGGCATCGAGACCAGCCTGATCCTTTTCCCCTTTGCCGTTCATGGTGCGAACCGCTTCGGCGGCAATGCCGACCTCGGAACCCGTGGCGATAACGACCGCCTCGGGCAATCCCGCCCCGGGCGCCTCGATCAGCACGTAGGCGCCGCGCGCGATATTGGCCACCTGGGCCGGCTCGCGCGGCTGGTGCGTGCAGGCCTGGCGCGTCAATACCAGCAGCGTCGGGCCGTCGCGATTATCCAGCGCAATCCCCCACGCCGCTGCCGTTTCGACCGCATCGCAGGGCCGCCACACGTCGATATGCGGGATGACCCGCAGACTTGCAAGATGCTCGATGGGCTGATGCGTCGGACCGTCCTCGCCCAAGCCGATCGAATCGTGCGTATAGACGAAGATCACGCGGATGCGCATCAAGCAGGCCATGCGCACGGCGTTGCGCGCATAGTCGGAAAACGTCAGGAAGGTGCCGCCGTACGGAATGAAGCCGCCGTGCGCCGTAATGCCGTTCATGATGGCCGACATGCCGAACTCGCGCACGCCGTAGTGCAGGTAGTTGCCGGCCGGCGCGGCCGGAGTCAGGGTGACCGAGTCCTTGCGCCAGGTTCCGTTCGAGGGCGTAAGATCCGCCGATCCGCCCAAGAGCTCCGGCAGCGAGGGACCGATGGCGTTCAGCGCCGCTTGCGAGGACTGCCGCGTTGCCAGCGCTTTGCCCTCGGATTGCGCGCCGCCTGCCAATGCGCGCAATGAATCCGTCGAAGCCCGCGGGCAGATCTCCGGCCATGCGCCGCTCTAATTCGCCCGCCAGCGCGGGAAATTCCTGCCGGTAGGCGGCGAACCGGGTTCGCCATTCTTTTTCCGCGGCGGCGCCTTTCTCGCGCCGATCCCATGCGGCGCGGATATCGGCCGGTATTTCAAATGGCGGCGAGTTCCACCCCAAGGTCTTACGGGCCGTGGCGATGTCAGCGTCGCCCATTGCTTCGCCATGCATGGTCTGCGTGCCCTGCTTCGGGGCGCCAAAACCGATGATGGTCTTGGCGCAGATGAACGAAGGCTTGTCGGTGACCGCGCGGGCAGCGCTGAGCGCCGCGGCTACCGCCTCGCTGCTCTGGCCGTCGATCGCAAGCACATGCCAGCCGTACGATTCAAAGCGATGCGCCGTGTCATCGTCGAACCAACCGACCACCTTGCCGTCGATTGAAATCCCGTTGTCGTCATAGATCGCAATGAGCTTGCCCAGTTGCTGCGTCCCGGCGAGAGATGCGGCTTCGTGGGAAATGCCTTCCATCATGCAGCCGTCGCCGACGAAGACATAGGTGTGATGGTCGATGACGATGTGCCCGGGCCGGTTGAAAGTCGCGGCCAGCGAGCGTTCCGCCAGCGCCATTCCCACCGCATTGGCAAATCCCTGCCCCAACGGCCCCGTGGTGGTCTCGATGCCCAGATGCACTTCACGCTCCGGATGGCCCGGGGTCTTCGAGCCCCATTGCCGAAAATTTTTGATTTCGTCCATCGACAGCGGATATCCGGTGAGATGCAGTACCGAATAAAGCAACATCGATGCATGGCCGTTCGAGAGCACGAATCGGTCACGGTCCATCCAGGTCGGATTGGCCGGATTGAACTTAAGCACGTCCCGCCACAGCACCTCGGCGATATCCGCCATGCCCATAGGGGCGCCCGGATGACCGGAATTCGCCTTTTGGACCGCGTCCATGGACAGAGCTCTGATGGCGTTGGCAAGTTCGCGGCGGGTAGGCATGAGGGGGCTTCTTAATTTAGCGAGTTGAGCCGCTTATTGTCACCGATGCGCCCCCTGCCAGCAATGCCGGCGGAACGCTGTCACATAACGGCAGTCTGTTTATGTATAAGGCATTGCCATGACCCAGTTCACCGTCGTCGCGCCGATGCTTTGCTAGCATTTATCCGATGCAAATTCTACAAATAACCGACACGCATCTTTACGGCAACGCCGGCGGCAAACTGCGCGGCGTCGAAACCGATCCGAGCTTGCATGCGGCGCTCGACGCTGCGTTTGCGCGCGTGCCCGACTATGAAGCGGTGCTGGTCACGGGCGATTTGGTGCAAGACGACAAAGCCGGCTATCTGCGTTTTCGCAGCCACTTCGGCGGCCTCGCCAAACCGGTGTTGTGCATTCCCGGCAATCACGATGAGCCCGAGGCGATGCGCCGCGAACTCACCGGCGAGCCGTTTCGGATTTGCGGCGCGCATGAAATCGGCGCGTGGAACTTCGTGATGCTCGACAGCTACGATCCGGGACATGTCGGCGGCCGCCTGACCAAGAATGAACTCGCGCGCCTCGACGCGGCGCTGGCGCAATCGGCCAAGCACGCCATGGTGTGCCTGCATCATCACCCGATTGTCATGGGCAGCCGCTGGCTGGATGGCGTGGGACTCGCCGCGCCCGAAGAATTCTGGAGCGTCATCGACCGCCATGCGCACGTTCGCGCGGTCGTGTGGGGCCATGTTCACCAGGCATTGGACGGCGCGCGCGGCGATGTGCGGCTGTTTGCGACTCCGTCCACCGGGGCGCAGTTTCTGCCGAAAAGCGATCGTTATGCGGTCGACTCGCGTCCGCCGGCCTACCGGGCCTTCGAATTGCATGACGACGGGCGTATCGACTCATCGGTGCACTGGGTAGAATCGGCGGCATTGCGGCAAACCGCCAGCTAGGACTACCTCCATGCGAAGACGATTGCTGGGTCTCGCGCTTTCCTGCGCCGCCTTTTGCGCGCCGTTGCACGCCGACGGTGCGCTGCACTCGCTGTGGGAATTGCACGGCAAGCACAATACCGTTTACATCTTGGGCTCCATCCATGTCCTGCGGCCGAGCGACTATCCGCTTGCGCCGGCGGTCCTGAAGGCCTACGGCGACGCCAAGTCGATTTACATGGAAGTCAACCTGGCGGATGCCGACTCGCAGCAGATGCAGACCGAAATGCTCGTCAGCGCGCGCCTGCCCGAGGGCAAAACCTTGCCGGACATCATGGGCGAGCAGCGCTACAAGCGCGCTGAAGGCTTGGCCCGCGATGTCGGCGTCGATCTCGGCATATTCGATGCGTTCGCGCCGTGGTTCGCCGCCGAGGCCATCTCGCAATTGCAGCTGCTGCAGCTGGGATTTCAACCCAAGTCCGGCGTCGAAATGTTCTTTCTGGAACGTGCGCGCAGCGACGGCAAACCGGTCGCCGGACTGGAAACGGTGCACGATCAAATCGCACTGTTCAATGCACTGTCCATGGACAAACAGGCCGACTACCTGGTGTCGAGTCTCGAGGAGGCGCATGACCTGCCGAAGGAAGTGAACGACATGGTGCGCGCGTGGGCCCGCGGCGATACCGAATGGTTTGCGGATCAATTGAACACGGAAATCGGCCACGACCCTGCGCTATATCAATCCGTGCTGGTGGCGCGCAACCGCAAGTGGCTGCCGAAGATCGAAGCGCTGCTCAACGACAACAAGAACTACCTGGTGATCGTCGGCACCGGACATCTGGTGGGCCGCGGCAGCGTGATCGAGCTGCTCCAAAAAGACGGGATCGACGCCGCCCAACGATGAGAATGAGCGGCGACGATCCCAAAGACCGCTACATTAGAGCCGTCGGCTGCGTTGACGCCGAGCCGGCCTGTCCTGGCCTGCATCTGCGCCTGCAACGCCGCCAACTGCGTCTGCTGCGCCGGCGTCAACATCTTGAAGATCTGCGCGCGCACCGCTTCCTGTTGACGTGATCATCTGCGAGTGCAGCGCGCCGTTGGCCTGCGTGACCTGCGCCACGACATTGGCGTAATTGGCATCGTTCGGCTGCGTCTGCTGCAGCTTCAGCGAATTGGCGCGCATCTCCTGGTGAATGCTCTTCATCTGCGGACCGGCATTGGCCATGATGGTCTTGACGGATGCCTGCTGTTCCGCGCTCAAGTTCAGCTTGGACAGCATATGCCAGGCACCATGGTGGTGATGCCAGGCGGCAGCGGGTGTCTCATCGGCGGCAGTCGCGATCGAAATGCCCGCGGCGGTTGTCAGCATCGCTCCGGCCGCCAGGACGCTTCCGGCCAGCAAATTGCGATTCGATTTCATGTTCGGTGCTCCAATACGGGTGAAATGAAGGTACGGCGCTTATCCTAAGGCGGCGCCGTGCAAACATGTGTCAGAGGCAGCACAGGGTTCTGTTAAGAATTGTAAATTCGCAGGCTTTCGGCATCGCCGGACGCCGACTGTGCCAGAGTATGGGGTATGAACATGGCTACTGGATCCCGCTGCGACGCGCGAGCCGCGCGTGCTGCTGGTCGATGACGATCGCGAGCTGTGCCAGATGCTCTCGCGAGTATCTGGCCGCCGAGCACTTCGACGTGAAGAGCGTGCACGACGGCGGCGAAGCGCTGGCCGAATTGCAGAGCGGACGAATTTGAAATCGTGATTCTCGACGTGATGCTGCCGAGCGTCGGCGGCTTGGACGTGCTGCGCAAACTCGGCGCCACCTACCCCACGCCGATTCTCATGCTCACCGCGCGCGGCGACGATGTCGACCGGATCGTCGGGCTGGAGCTGGGCGCGGACGACTACTTGAGCAAACCCTTCAATCCGCGCGAACTGGTGGCGCGCATCCGCGCGATTCTGCGCCGCGCCAACAACCGTCCCGTGCGCGGCAATGCTCCCGAAGAACTCAGCGTAGGACCCATCGCCCTGAACGCCGGCACGCGCCAGGTGCAGGTGGCGGGAAAAGCCGTGCCGCTGACCGGCGCCGAATTCCGCGTGCTCGAATTGCTGATGCGCTCCGCCGGCCAGGTGATTTCGCGCGATTCCATGACCGAACAGGCCCTGGGACGCAAGCTCGCGGCCTACGATCGCAGCATCGACACGCATATCAGCAATTTGCGCCGCAAGCTGGAGCTCGAGGCGGGCAAGAATCCGGAAATCAAGAATGTCCGCGGTTCGGGCTACACCCTGACCTGGGCCGCATGCATAGCCTTTTTTCCAGAATTTTCCTGCTGTTCTTGCTGGCGATGGCGCTCATTGTCGGCAGCAGCATCGCGACCACCTTCACGATTGCCTCGCGCGAAAACGAACCGCTCGAATTCCAGCGCCGCCCCTCGGTGGCCATCCAAGCGTCGGAAATTCTCGCCGGCGGCGGAGTCGGCGCATTGAAGAACTGGTTGAGCAGCAACCGCAACACCATCGGCGACCGCGAACTGTTCGTGGTGGGTCCCGACGGGCAGGATATTCTCGGCAGGCACCTGCCCGAAGGCGCGGTGCGCCGGCTGGTCGTCAACCGCGAACCGGTGCCCGGGCAATTTCCGTCCCTCGCGCGCCGCACCGCAAATCGTCGCCGCGGACGGATCGATCTACACCGTGCTCACCATGCCGCGCCGTCCCAGCATTTTCGGCGCCCTGAGTCTGCCGGCCATCTCGCTGACGATTCTCGGCATCGCGCTGGTGGTGAGCGCACTCACCAGCTGGTGGCTGGCGGAGCATCTCACCGCGCCCATTCGCCGCATTCAGGCCGGTGCACGTGCGCTGGCCTCGGAAAATCTCGACATGCGCGTGAGCGCGGGTCTCGAGGGACGCAAGGACGAGCTCGCCGTGCTCGCGCGCGACTTCGATGCCATGGCGGATCAACTGCGCGCCAATCGCAGCTGCGACCACGCAGCTGCTGCGCGACATTTCGCACGAGCTGCGTTCGCCGCTGGCCAGCATGCGCGTCGCGCTTGGGGTTGGCGCGTCAGCCACCGGCGGACTCCGCGCTGCAGCTGGACCGGCTGGAACGTGAAATCGAACGCCTGGACGCCATGATCAGCCAGGTGTTGAAGCTGGCGCGGCTGCACGGCACCGACGCCCTGCTGGAACGCGAACGTTTCGACCTCGACGACATCATCGAGGAAGTGGTGCGCGACGCCAATTTCGAAGGCGCCGCTGAAGAACTGCAAGATTGATCTGCGCGGCGCCGCCAACAATGCGGTGCTCGGCAACCGCGAACTGCTGCGCAGCGCGATCGAAAACGTTTTGCGCAACGCGGTGCGCTACAGCCCGAACGGCATCGCCAGTCGATGTGCAGGTGGCCAAGCTCGCCAACGGCTTGGAAATCGTCATTCGCGATCGCGGACCGGGCGTGCCGGCGGCGGATTTGGAGCGCATCTTCGAGCCGTTCTACCGGGTCGCCGAATCGCGCGACCGCGACAGCGGCGGCGAAGGCATCGGCCTCGCCATCACCTCCCAGGTCATGAAGGCTCACGGCGGCTGCGCCACGGCCGTCAATGCGCCGGGCGGCGGGCTTGGAAGTGCGCTTAAGCTTGCCCGAGGCGGCCATCGCTGTTTAGATGCGCAGGCCATGAGCCTGTTTCAAGAAGCCTGCAAGTACATTCCGGGCGGCGTCAACTCGCCGGTT
This sequence comes from uncultured Gammaproteobacteria bacterium, assembly GCA_963809645.1. Classification (GTDB taxonomy): domain Bacteria; phylum Pseudomonadota; class Gammaproteobacteria; order Steroidobacterales; family Steroidobacteraceae; genus Bog-1198. The sequence continues at coordinate 170,344 of CAWEKK010000011.1, read as the reverse complement.
CGAGCCTTTCGCGGCGTCGGCGGCGAACCGATTTTTTTCAAGAAAGCCAGCGGCGCCTATGTCACCGCCGCCGACGATCGGCGCTTCATCGATTATGTCGGCTCCTGGGGCCCGATGATCCTGGGTCACGCACATCCGGCAGTCATCAAAGCCGTGCAGGAAGTCGCCGCCGACGGCTTGAGCTTCGGCGCTCCGACCGACACTGGAGACGCGCCTCGCACGGCGCGTGATCGAACTCATGCCCTCCATCGAACTGGTGCGCTTCGTCAGTTCCGGCACCGAGGCGACCATGAGCGCCATTCGCCTGGCGCGCGGATTTACCGGACGCGACACCATCGTGAAATTCGAGGGCTGCTATCACGGTCATTCCGATTCGCTGCTGATCAAGGCAGGCTCGGGCGCGCTGACCCTCGGCGTGCCCACCTCACCCGGCGTGCCGAAGTCCCTGGCCAACCACACCGTGACGCTCAACTACAACGACATCGAGCAGGTGCGGCAGGTCTTGCGCCAGATCGGCGCGGAAGTCGCCTGCGTCATCGTCGAGCCGGTCGCGGGCAACATGAACTGCGTGCCGCCGGCGCCGGATTTCCTGCAAACCCTGCGCCGCGAGTGCGACCGCAGCGGCGCACTGCTGATATTCGACGAAGTCATGACCGGCTTTCGCGTCGCGCTCGGCGGCGCGCAGGCGCTCTATGGCGTGCGCCCCGATCTGACCACGCTCGGCAAAATCATCGGCGGCGGCATGCCGGTCGGCGCATTCGGCGGCCGGCGCGACATCATGGAGCAGCTCGCCCCATTGGGTCCGGTTTATCAAGCCGGCACGCTGTCCGGAAATCCGGTGGCGATGATTGCCGGGCTGACCACGCTCGACCTGATCAGCGCGCCGGGCTTTCATCAACGCTTGAGCGCGATGACCGACGTGCTGGTGGAGGAGATGGCGGCGGCGGCGGCCCGATGCCGGCATCGCCCTCGCCACCAATCATGTCTGCGGCATGTTCGGTCTCTTCTTCACCGCCGAGCCCATGTCGACAGCTATGCCAAGGTCATGGCCTGCGATGTCGCGCGCTTCAAGCGATTCTTTCACGGCATGCTGGACGAGGGAGTCTATCTCGCACCCTCGGCCTTCGAGGCGGGATTTTTGTCGGCGGCGCATACCGAAGCCGACATCGAAGCGACCGTCGCCGCGGCCGCGCGCGTTTTCGCTCGCTGAGCGACTGATGCGCGCCTTTGCCTGGTTTGTCGGTGCGATACTTCTCGCGGGACTCTCTGGGTGCGCTGCTCGCCTACCCTGCCTATGAATTGACTTCGACTTTTGCGAGCTTGGCGTTCCACCGCGTCGCCAGCCGGGTCGCGATGCTGCTGCTGATCGCCGAACTCGTCTGGGTGTGCCGGCATCTGCAGCTGACCCGCAAACGCGATTTTGGCTACGGCCTGCCCTGGCGCCGATTCGTGAAAGTGAGCCTGGTGTGGGGCGTGATCGGCGTGGCGACCGCGGCCGTGGGCGGCGTCTTTCTTGCTGTCCACGCATCTGCGCGTCGCCGCCCCGGACTTCGTGCCCGGCGCGCTCTATGCCGCGCGGATTTTTCTGATCGGATTGGGTTCCGGGATCGCCGTGGCGTTGCTCGAGGAGACCGTGATGCGCGGCGCGATGCACACAGCCATCGAGCGCGAATCCGGAGCGTGGACCGCGGCGCTGCTTGACCGCGCCCCTGTTCGCCATCGTGCACTTTTTCGCGAAGGCGCGGATCGCGCCGCAGGATGTGGGTTGGGGCAGCGGATTCGACCTGCTGGCGCGCTCCTTCGCGCCGCTGTCGCAACCCGCCCTGGTGTTCGACTCCTTTCTCTCGTGGTTGATCGTGGGACTGATCTTGAGTCTGACACGCGTGCTCACCGGCAATATCGCCGTGGCGATCGGCCTGCACGCCGGCTGGGTGATCGTGCTGCGCATGCTGCAGGAAGCGACCACCGGCGGCGCCGCGCCGGCTTATGCGTTTTGGGTGGGCCGCTTCGACGGCCTGCTCGGATACTGGTTGTTGCCGTGGGGAGTGGCCATCGCCGCGGCCCTTTGGCTGTCGCGCGCGCGCTGGGTCCCGGCCGCGGCATCCTGCCCCGGCCTAGCGAGCGCGCTTGCGCCAGGGGACTCAGCACATCGAGCCGTTCGATCGGATCGTTGAGCTCCAGGCAGAATTGTTTTTCCGACGCTTGGATGGGCAAAATCTCGGCCAAGCGATACCCCACCCAGGCCGCATCGTCCAGATGCATGTCGATCCCTGCATACCCTTCGCCCAGCTGCGGCAGTACGGTCTGCAATAGGCCGGCCAGGTGCGCATGGCGTTCCGGCACCGCGATCTTGGGTTCGCGCGGCAGGCTTTCGATTTCGGCCAGATTCAGCCCGTCGGCCTGGCGGCTGCGTTGCAGAATGCGAAAGCGCTGCTCGCCGATGCACGACAGGCCCAGAAAGCCGTCCGACAATTGATGGAAGTCGACGATCTTCGCCAGGGTCCCGACATCGAAGGTCTGCGCGGGGCCGACCTCGCTGCCTTCGCGGATCAGCGCCACGCCGAAGCGTTGCTCCCCGCGCATGCAGCTTCGCACCATGTCCACGTAGCGCGTTTCAAAAATGCGCAGCGGCAGCGGACCCTCCGGGAAACAGCACGATGTTGAGCGGAAAAATCGCGATCGATGCGGCGGCCGGCATCAGCGCGCCCGCAATGCCGCCAGCAATTTATCGTGCAGACCGCCGAAGCCGCCGTTGCTCATGACGAGTATATGATCGCCGCTGCGCGCTTGCGCCGCCAGTTCCTGCGCCAATTCATCGACACCGCGCCGTCAAGGCGCGCGCTCGCCCATGCGCGGAAACCGCGCCCTTCAAGTCCCATCCGAGGTCCTTGGAATTCAGGAACCAGGTCCGGTCGGCGGCGGCCAGCGAAGGCGCCAGCTGTTCGCGGTGCACACCCAGCTTCATGGTGTTGGAGCGCGGTTCCAGCACCGCAATGATGCGCGCGTCGCCGACGCGTGCGCGCAGGCCGCTTGCAGCGTGGTTTCGATGGCGGTGGGATGATGCGCGAAATCGTCGTACACCGTCACGCCGTCGACCACGCCGCGCACTTCCATGCGGCGCTTGACGCCGCGAAACAGCGTACAGCGCCGCGACGGCGCGTTCCGGAGCGACGCCGGCATGATGCGCGGCGGCGATGGCAGCCAGCGCATTCATGACATTGTGCTCGCCGATCAGGTCCCACGCCACCTCGGCCACCTCGCGGCCGCCGCAATGCACGCGAAAGCGGCTCGCGGCTGAATCCTTGTGCGATCTGCGCGCTCCAATCGTCGGCTGCGCGCCGCTCAACGCCGAAGGATTCGCTGCGGTGTCCAGCAGCCCTCGCTCAAGGTGCGTTGCAAGCTCGGGATCGTCGCCGTTCACGATCAGCCGTCCCGCTCCGGGAACCGTGCGCAGCAATTGATTGAACTGCCGCCGGATCGAGGCGACGTCGGGATAGATGTCCGCGTGATCGTATTCCAGATTATTGAGGATCGCGGTGCGCGGACGGTAGTGCACGAACTTGGCGCGCTTGTCGAAAAACGCCGTGTCGTATTCGTCCGCTTCAATCACGAAGAACGGCGCCTTGCCGAAGCGCGCGCTGGATTCGAAATTGCCCGGCACGCCGCCGACCAGGTAGCCCGGCTGCGAGTCCCGCGTGCTCCAGTATCCAGGTGAGCATGGCGGTGGTCGTGGTCTTGCCGTGCGTGCCGGTCACCGCGATCACATGCCGGTCGTGCAGCACCTGTTCGGCCAGCCACAGCGGCCCCGAGGTGTAGGCCATGCCGCGGTCGAGCATGGCTTCGATGACCGGACTGCCGCGGCTCAAGGCGTTGCCGACCACGACCATGTCGGGCTTGAAGATCCAGCTGCTCGGCGCCGTAGCCCTGTACGAACTCGATCCCGAGCGCGCTCAGCTGCGTGCTCATCGGCGGATAGACGTTCAGATCCGACCCGGTGACGCGAAATCCGGCGGCCTTGGCGATGGCGGCCACGCCGCCCATGAAGGTGCCGGCGTATCCCTAAGATGTGGATGTGCGCCGTCATGCCTGCGGCAACAGCTGATGCTCGAGCGCATTCGACAGGACGAGATATCCGATGGTGATGATGCCGCCCAACAGCAAACCCGGAGTCCAGCGCGGAGCGCCAGATATGCGCGCAGGCCAGCAGGTAGCCGATGAACACCGCGGTCCACAGCACGCCCATGGGCAGCGTCGCGATTTTATCCACACCCATCACGCGGATGAGTGAGTCCAACGGATACAGAATCAGTTCGGCGAGCGCTCCGACGCCGAGAAGTGCGGTGGCCGTCTGCAGAAAGCGCGCGCGGCGCCGGGTCAGCGCCAACAGCACCCAGGTGAAGCTCAAGCGGCAGGCCGACCTCCAATAGCATGCGCAGCGGAATCTGCGCCGTTGGGCGGCGGCGGCAGCAGCGCGCCCAGCACTTCCATCAGTGCCGCGGCACCGGCCACCAGGGTCAGCAGGAACAGCGACGCCGGTAAATCCGCCGGCGTTTGCCGCCAAAGCGCAATATCTAAAAATGCTTTTGCGAGTCGCAGCATACTGATTCAGTCATAATTCGCTGCAAATTGTACACGTGGTAACGGCATGCCTGACGCGATTTGGATCGATCGAAGCGAGCAGCTTGCTGCAGCTGGCGCACACCTTGGAGTCGCAGGCAGCGATCGGCCTCGACACCGAATTCCTGCGCGAACGCACCTTCTTTCCGAAATTGTGCCTGCTGCAACTGAGCGCGGCCGGAGCGGATCTGGTGCATCGATACGCTTGCAGTCGGCAGCCTCGATGCGCTGCATGCCCGGCCTTGACCGCGGCCGGCGTGCGCAAACTCATTCATGCCGCGCGCCAGGATCTCGAAGCACTCTATCTGACGGCAAGCACGTCGTGTCGCCGGTATTCGACACTCAGATCGCCGCGGCATGCATCGGCATGAAGCCGCAGGTCGGCTACGCGGAGCTGGTCAAGACCTTGCTGGATGTCACCATTCCAAAGGGCCAGACCCGCACCGACTGGTCGAAGCGGCCGCTGTCGGCTGCGCAGTTGGAATATGCAGCGGACGATGTGCTGTACCTGGGCGACGTCGCCGCGGAATTGGCCGCGGCGCCTCGAGGAACTCGGCCGCGAGCACTGGGTCGCGCGAGGACTGTCTGGAACTCGAGGAGCGGCGGCTCTATGAACCCGATCCTGCAGCAGGCGTGGGAGCGGCTGCGCGGCATCGGTCAGATTGCCGCCCGAACCGCGCGCGCCGCGCCAAAGCCATTGCCGTCTGGCGCGAGAAGGTGGCGCGAGAGCGCGATCTGCCGCGCTCCTGGATTCTGTCGGATGCCGCCATTTTTTCCGATGGCGCAGGCCAATCCGGCCACGGCCGCGGCGCTCGACGCGGTTCAGCCCATGAACGAGAGATTCGCAGCGACGCATTGCTCGATGCGCTGGCCGTATCGAGCTATGCGACGATGCTGCAACCGGTGCAGGATTCGCGGCCGACTCCGGAGCAAAAGGCGCTGCTCGAACGTCTGATGCAAAATCGTCGATGCGCGCGCCGCGGAACTCAAGGTAAGCGCCGAGGTGCTGGCGCCGCGCGGCGAACTCAAGGCGCTCGCCATGGGCAAGCGCGGCACCGCAGCGCTGCGCGGCTGGCGTCTGCAGGAAATCGGCACACGCCTGCAGGCGCTACTGGCGTACACGCCTTCTGGATGTTCTTGAACACGGTGTTCATGTCGGCGTCGGCATCGACGATGCGCAGCAGTCCCGCGGCCTGATAGTAGCTGATCAACGGCTTGGTCTGCGCCTCGTAGACATCGAGGCGCTTGCCGATGACCTCTTCCTTGTCGTCGTCCCGCTGAATCAGTCTGTGCGGCTTGGTCGCCGCAGTGGTCTCGGTCAACATTCCCGGCGGCGAGGTGTAAATGTTGAACACCTGATTGCAGGTCTCGCAAATCCTGCGTCCCGTCAGCCGCTTGAACAAAATCTTCAAGTCGAGATTCAGCAGCACCACCGACTCGCAGCGGCGTGTCCAAGTCCGCGAGCATTTTCCTGCAGCGCCTCGGCCTGCACGAATGTTTCGGGGAAATCCATCGAGAATGAAGCCCGTTGACGGCATCCGGCTGGCTCAGGCGTTCGCGAATCATGCCCAAGACCGTGGCATCGTCCACCAGCTTTGCCGGCGTCCATGGCGGCCTTGGCGCGCAGTCCCAGTTCCGTGCCTTTGGCGCGGGCCTCGCGCAGCAAGTCGCCCGTGGATATCTGCGGTACTGCCATAGGCTTTGACCAGCAGCTGCGGATTGCGTGCCCTTGCCGGATCCGGGGGCGCCCAATAGGACTATTCTCATGATTCTTTTGGTGGTAAAAGCGCGCTACCGTACCAGAGGACGCGCCGATCGGCTATTCTGCGCGGCCAAGCTGTGAGGGGTCGATCTGGCCAAGAAGAACGCCTTTTATGCGCAATCGGGCGGCGTGACCGCCGTCATCAATGCGTCCGCCTGCGGACTGATCGAAACCGCCCGCCGCCACCGCCGACAAAATCGGCAAGGTCTATGCCGGCCGGCACGGCATCATCGGCGCGCTGACCGAGGATATGATCGACATCAGCAAGGAGAGCCGCGCCACCATCGCCGGCCTGCGCCACACGCCCGGCGGGTGCGTTCGGATCGGCGCGCTACAAGCTCGCCGGCATCGACAAGAACCGCGCCCAGTACGAGCGCCTGATCGACATATTCCGCGCGCACGACATCGGCTATTTTTTCTACAACGGCGGCAACGATTCCATGGACACCGCGCAAAAAGTGTCCGAGATCGCGGTGCAGATGGACTATCCCATCATCTGCGTCGGCATCCCCAAAACCGTCGACAATGATTTACCCGTCACCGATTGCTGCCCGGGCTTCGGTTCCGTCGCCAAGTACATCGCCGTGTCGACGCGCGAAGCGGCTCTCGACGTGGCCTCCATGGCGCGCACGTCGACCAAGGTATTCGTGCTGGAAGTGATGGGCCGGCATGCCGGCTGGATTGCCGCGGCCGGCGGTCTGGCCGCGAGAAAGCCGGCGATGCGCCGCACATCATTCTGTTTCCCGGAGATCGCCTTCGATCGCGAGGCATTCCTGGCCAAGGTAAAGGACACCGTCGAGCAAGCGCGGATACTGCGTCATCGTGGTATCGGAAGGCGTGACAGGACGCCGACGGCAAATTCCTGGCCGAAGCCGGCACCAAGGACGCCTTCGGTCACTCGCAACTGGGCGGCGTCGGCCCCGTCGTGGCGCAGATGACGCAGCAGGCTTTCGGCTTCAAATTCCATTGGGCGGTGGCCGACTATCTGCAGCGCTCGGCCCGCCACATTGCCTCCCAGGTGGACGTCGACCAGGCCTACGCCGTCGGCAAGGCCGCGGTCGAACTCGCCCTCAAGGGCAGGAACGCCGTGATGCCCGTCATCGTCAGAAAGTCCTCGAAGCCCTATCGCTGGAGCATCGGCGAGGCGCCGCTGTCCGCCATCGCCAACCAGGAAAAGAAAGCTGCCGCGCGATTTCATCACCGCCGGATGGCTTTGGCATCACGGCCGCCTGCCGGCGCTATCTGTTGCCGCTGATCGGCGGGCGAAGGCTACCCTCCCTATCGTGACGGCCTGCCCGTTACGTCACATCTGAAGGGGCTGAGCGTTGCCGAAGCGCCTGCGAACACCTTTTGTGCTATAGTCGCGTCGCTTTTTTTCACTAATCTCTTATTTTTCAATAACATAAGTCCGAAGGGAGACTCCACATGACTCTTGAATAATGCGCTATGGCTGGCTATTGCAGCCGGCGTTGTTGCAATCCTCTACGGCGTCATTTCGGTGCGTTGGATTCTGGAGCAGCCGGCCGGCAATCCGCGCATGCAGGAAATTGCGGCGGCCATTCAGGCCGGCGCGCGCGCCTATTTGAACCGCCAGTACTCGACCATCGCCGTCGTCGGCGTGATCCTGTTCCTGGCGCATCGGATTCGCGCTCGAATGGGCCACCGCCGGCGGTTTCGCGGTGGGCGCGATTCTCTCGGGCCTCGCCGGCTACATCGGCATGTTCATTTCGGTGCGCGCCAACGTGCGCACCGCGCAGGCCGCGCACAACGGCATCAATGCGGCGCTGAAAGTCGCTTTCCGCGGCGGCGCCATCACCGGCATGTTGGTGGTGGGCTTGGGACTTGCTCGGGCGTTGCCGGCTACTACTTCGTCATGCTGCGATGTGCTGGGCGATTCCGACGACGGCCCTGCGCTCGCTCGTGGGCTTGGCCTTCGGCGGCTCGCTGATTTCGATTTTCGCGCGCTTGGGCGGCGGCATTTTCACCAAGGGCGCGGATGTCGGCGCCGACCTCGTGGGCAAGGTGGAAGCCGGCATCCCCGAAGATGACCCGCGCAATCCGGCGGTCATTGCCGACAACGTCGGCGACAATGTCGGCGACTGCGCCGGCATGGCGGCCGATTTGTTCGAAACCTATGCCGTGACGCTGGTGGCCACCATGCTGCTGGGCGGCCTGGTCATGACGGAAATGGGCGCGCGGGCCATTCTTGTTCCCGCTGGTGCTCGGCGCGATTTCCATCGTCTCCTCCATCATCGGCACCTTCTTCGTGTCGACCCGCGAAGGCGGCAAGATCATGAACGCGCTCTACAAGGGCGTCATCGTGTCGGCGGTGATTTCCGCGATCGCCTTTTACTTCGTGACTCAGCAGCATCATGGGCGATCACGCCATGAAGATGTGGCTGTGCACGCTGGTGGGACTGGCGCTGACCGCCGCCATGATCGTGATCACCGAGTACTACACCGCAACCGAGTACAAGCCCGTGCAGCACGTGGCCGCGGCCTCGCAAACCGGCCATGCCACCAACATCATTGCCGGACTCGGCGTGTCGATGAAGGCCTGCGCTCTGCCCGTCATTGCGGTGGCGCTTGAGCATCTGGGCCTCGTACCAGCTCGAGGGCCTGTACGGCATCGCCATCGCGGCCACCGCCATGCTGTCCATGACCGGCATGATCGTCGCGCTCGATGCCTACGGCCCGATCACCGACAACGCCGGCGGCATCGCGGAAATGGCGCACTTGGACAAGAAAGTGCGCGATGTCACCGATCCTCTGGATGCCGTGGGCAACACCACCAAGGCGGTCACCAAGGGTTATGCGATCGGCTCCGCGGGCTTGGCCGCGCTGGTGCTGTTCGCCGACTACACCCACAAGCTCGGCGAAGTCCTGGGCCATCCCACGACCTTCGATCTGTCGAATCCCGCCGTGATCATCGGCTTGTTCATCGGCGGACTCGTGCCCTACCTGTTCGCCGCCATGGCCATGGAAGCCGTGGGCCGCGCCGCGGGCGCCGTGGTCAACGAAGTGCGCCGTCAATTCAAGGAAATCGCCGGGCATCATGGAGGGCACCGCCAAGCCCGACTACTCGCGCGCGGTGGACATGCTGACCAAGGCGGCGATCAAGGAAATGATCGTCCCGTCGCTGCTGCCCATCCTCGTGCCGATCGTGCTGGTGTTCATCATGAATTTCTTGATGGGTGCCGGGCTCCGGCATTCAGGCCCTCGGCGGGCTGCTGATCGGCACCATCGTCACCGGTTTGTTCGTCGCCATCTCCATGACCACCGGCGGCGGCGCCTGGGACAACGCCAAGAAATACATCGAGGAAGGCCATTTCGGCGGCAAGGGATCGGATGCGCACAAGGCGGCGGTGACCGGCGATACCGTCGGCGATCCCTACAAGGACACCGCCGGACCGGCGATCAACCCGTTGATCAAGATCATCAACATCGTCGCGCTGCTGCTGGTGCCGGTGCTCGGCGAAATGTGACGGCTGTGCGAACTTTCTAAATATCGAAGTAGATCGCGTCCGGCTCGGCCGCGCCATCGCGCGTCGCCACGCGCAGTTCGGGCTCCTTCAGCGACACGCGCGAACGCGGCGGCACGCTGCAGGTCAGAAAAACCGAACCGCCGATGACGCTGTCGGCGCCCACCACGGTTTGACCGCCCAGCACCGTGGCATTGGCGTACAGCGTGGCGCCGTCCTCGACCGTCGGATGGCGCTTCTTGCCGCGGATGATATGTCCGCTTGGCATCGCGCGGCAGCGACAGCGCGCCCAAGGTCACGCCCTGATAGATCTTCACGCCCTCGCCGATATGCGTGGTCTCGCCGATGACCACGCCGGTGGCATGATCGATGAAAAACGCCGGACCGATGGTCGCGCCCGGATGAATATCGCAGCCGGTCTTGGAATGCGCCCACTCGGTCATGATGCGCGCCATCATCGGCACGCCCAAATCGTACAGCGCATGCGCGATGCGATAGACGCTCACCGCCAGCACGCCCGGATAGGCAAGAATGATCTCGTCCAGATTCAACGCCGCCGGATCGCCGTCGAACGCCGCCTGCACGTCGCGTATCAGCAGCCGCCGATCTCCGGCAGGCGCCGCAGAAAGATCTCCGCCAGCTCATGCGCGCGCGGCGCGCACTCGCCGAACTCAGGCCGCGCCGCTTCGCGCTCGCGCCCGTAGCATAAGCAATGCTCCAATTCGCGCTCGAGCTTCGGCGCCAAGGCGGCGGCCATCTGCACAATGTGCGCGCTCAAGTTGTCGGCATTGAGATCGTGGCGGCCGAAGTAGCCCGGATACATCAGATCGAGCACCGCCTCCCAGAATCTCGACGATGGCCTCGCGCGACGGCAGATAGCGCTGCGAGATGCGCCGGCCGCGCTCATCGCTCAAATAGCTGTCGAGCAATTCAGTGCTGAGCTCTTCAAGGGCCGTGATTACCGAGACCTTGGCGTTCATGGGAGGGCCTTCAGGCGACCGCCTGCATCTTCTCGACTTCCTCGAACAATCCTTCAAACAGCGCGCCTGACAAGTACCGCTCGCCGGCATCCGGCAAGATCACGACGATGGTCTTGCCCTTGTTCGCAGGTTCGCGTGCCAGCCGCACCGCCGCCGCCATGGCTGCGCCGCAGGAGATACCCGACAAAATCCCTTCCTCGCGCGCCAGCCGGCGCGCCAAGTCGATGGCCTCTTCGTTGCTCACCTGCTCGACGCGATCGACCATGGACATGTCCAGATTGTGCGGAATGAATCCGGCGCCGATGCCCTGGATCTTGTGCGGCGTCGGCGTCAGCGGTTCGCCGGCGCGCGTTTGCGTGATCACCGGCGAGTTGCTGGGCTCCACCGCCACGGTCAGGATCGGCTTGCCGCGGGTCTTCTTGAGATAGCGCGATACGCCGGTCAGCGTTCCGCCGGTACCGACGCCGCTGACGAAGATATCCACTTTGCCGTCGGTGTCGTCCCAGATTTCCGGGCCGGTGGTCTTTTCGTGAATGGCCGGATTGGCGGGATTGTCGAATTGCCTCACCCAGAGATATTTTTGCGGATCGGATGCGGCGAGTTCCTCGGCCTTGGCGATCGCGCCTTTCATGCCCTTCGCGCCCGGCGTCAAAATCAGCTTGGCGCCGAACGCCGCCACTACCTTGCGCCGCTCCATGGTCATGGTATCCGGCATGGTGAGCACGCAACCGTAGCCGCGCGCCGCCGCGGCGTAGGCCAGCGCGATGCCGGTGTTGCCGCTGGTGGCCTCGACGATCGACATGCCGGGTTTGAGCGTGCCGCGCTCCTCGGCATCCCACACCATCGCCGCGCCGATGCGGCATTTCACCGAATAGGCGGGATTGCGGCCCTCGATCTTGGCGAGGACGATGGCGCCGTTGCCGGCGTCGAGACGGTTGATGCGCACCAGCGGCGTGCGGCCGATGGACTTCGTATTGTCCTCAAAGACAGGCATGATTTAAACCTCTTGGGAGTATCGCGGCGATTTTCCTCCTAAGCACGGCTGAAATGCCATAGAAGTTTGTTATGAGCGGCTGCCGGGGCGTTATAAGGCCTGCATGCTCTTCGGGCGAAGGAATCATCGACAGCGGTTGCGGCCGGCCGATTGCGAAGCCCTGCACGAAATCGATGCCCATGCCCGTCACCGTGTCGAGCGCGAGCTGGTCTTCGACCTGCTCCGCGACGACGCGGAAATTCAGGCTGCGCGACAGCTCGATCATCGCCGCGACCATGGCCTGATTCACCGTATCGCCGGCGAGATTCTTGATGAAGGAACCGTCGATCTTCAAATAGTCCATCGGCAAGGTCTTCAGGGTCGAGAAGGAACTCAAGCCGCTGCCGAAATCGTCCAGCGCGAACTCGCAGCCCATGCCGTGCAGCACGGCGATGAAGCGCTGCGCATGATCCAGGTTCGCGACCACCGAGTTCTCGGTGACTTCGAAGCAAATGTCGCCGGGATTCGCGCCGGTGTGATCGAAACAGTCGACCACGAATTCCAGAAATTCCGCGTCGCCCAGGGTCTGCCCGGCAATGTTGATCGCGACGCTGCGGCCGGGAGCGAGCTTCAGGCCGCCCCGACCGAGCGCAGAAAACACCGCCTGCACCACCCAGCGATCCACGTGCGGCATCAGGCGGTAGCGTTCGGCGGCGCGGATGAACTCCGCCGGCGGCGCTGCCGGCTGGCCGTTCTCGGCGGCCAGCCGCACGAAGACTTCGAGAGACGGCCCGGTGACGCCGCCCGCCTGCGCGTGCACGATGGGCTGAAAGTACAGCTCGAACTTGTTGTCGCGCAGCGCGCCCTGCAGTTTCAGCAGCCATTGAATCTCGCCGCTGTGGCGCGCGCTCGCCTCCTCGCGGGCCGAATACACGTGCACGTGCAGGCCGCCCTGCTTCTTGGCCACGTAGCAGGCCGAATCCGACGAATTCATGATGTCTTCGATCTTGCCGCTGTCGCGGCCGATTTCGACCAGGCCGATGCTGACGCCGACGTTGAAGATCTTGTCCTTCCAGACGAATCGATAATCGTCGACCGAGCGCACCACGTTGTCGGCGATCTGCCGCGCCTTTTCCAACGGGCAGCCGACCAGCAGCAGCGCGAATTCGTCGCCGCCGATGCGCGCCACCGTATCCGAATCGCGCACCGCATCTTTGATGAGCGAGGCGATCTCGCGCAGCATGTTGTCGCCGGCGGTGTGGCCGCAGGTGTCGTTGACGACCTTGAAGTGATCCAAGTCGAGATAGCACAAAGCGTGGGCAACGTCGCCGGCCTGCGCGGAGTCGAGCGCCTCCTGCAGCCGCCGCTCGAATTCGCGCCGGTTCACGAGCCCGGTGAGCGCATCGTGGCTGGCCTGATAGGTCATCTGCCGGGTGAGACCGCGAAGCTCGCTGGTGTCGTGCAGCACCAGCACCAAACCCGCCGTTTCCTTGCCGTCGGAGCTGCAGCGGCGTCACGCTGATTTCGACGAAGCGCTCGCCGCTGCCGCTGCCGGGCACGAGCACCGCGCGCCGTCCCACCCCGACGCGGCCGCCGCTGCTCAGCGCTTTGTGCACAGGATCGCCGAGCTCGCGGCGGTCGTTCTCATCCACCAACGAGGCCACGTCCGGAAAGGTTTTGCCCAGGACCTGATCCAGCGTTTGGCCGAGGAGGATTTCCGCGGAATGATTGAGGTAGTCGATGCGGCCCTCGGCATCGACGGTGATCACGCTCTCGCCCATCGCATCGAGGGTCGCCATGGCGCGCGGCTTTGGCGAGGCTTCCGTCGGGATGACCCCCGGCATCATTTCCAGCGCGGTGAGCAGCAATGCAGGCTCGCCGGAACTGTCGATCACGGTGGTCGAGAGTTCGACCCGCGTGACCTGGCCCTGCCGATCCATCAGCTCCACTTCGTAGCGCTCAGCCGCGGATTCGCCCGCCAGCCTGCGCCGCAGATTATTCTCCACCAACTCGGCATATTCCGGCGCGACAAACTCGGTCAACGGCCGCCCCACGACGTCGCCGGATTTCATGCCCAACAACGTCAGGAAACGCGCGTTGGCAAACAGAATGACTTTGCGATGCACGAGCACGGCGTCGTGCACGGTTTCAACCAGTCGCTGAAACAGCTGCTCACGATCCTGCAGCTGCGCGCCGCGCACCTCCAGATCCGCCAGCAGCTTGTTGACCGAGTCGCCGAGCATGCCCAACGCGCCGGGCTCGGAACCCAGCTCGATGCGGCCCGCGGCGCCGCCCGCGTCGATGAGATGCTGAATCTGGCTGGATAAATCGTTGACCGCGCGCTCCTGCCGCCGTTTCCAGGCAAACAGCACGGCGACGCCCACCACTAAAATGGCCGCGGTCACCAACCACAACGCAAGGGAAGACAGGAACAACGCTGACCTCGATAACGACGAGTCTTAGCGACGCTAATAGTTAGTCGCTCGTTAAGAGCTGGACACGTCGCGAACTATCGTGGTGTGGAGAATAGCGCAAGGGACTCGCGTAGCCTGTGGAAATTGACCATAATCAGCGGCCTTAATAGCGCGCGGGAAATCATGGATACGTTGGCGGCTCGGCAGCAAATGGTGGATCAGCAGATACGTACATGGGAGGTTCTCGATCCGCGCGTGCTCGATGTGTTTTCGATGGTGCCGCGCGAGGCTTTCGTTCCGCCGCACTACCGCGAACTGGCGTTTGCCGACTCAGCCCTGCCGATCGGCCTCGGCCAATCGATGCTCGCCCCGAAAATCCAGGGCCGCATACTGCAAGCCCTGAGCGTGGCGGCCACCGACAGCGTGCTCGAGGTCGGCACCGGCACGGGTTATCTCGCCGCTTGCCTGAGTTTGCTCGCGGCTGCGACCCGATCCTTGGATATTCATCCCGAATTTACCGCGGCGGCCGGGACGAACTTGCGTGCCGTGCCCGGGGCACGCGTCGAGCTGGAGACCCGCGATGCATTTGCCGCCGCGCCTCTGGGCGAATACGACGCAATCGCCGTGACCGGCTCCCTGCCGGTGTATGACGCCCGCTTCGAACGCTCGCTGCGCCTCGGCGGACGCTTATTCGCCATCGTGGGCGAAGCGCCGGTGATGGACGCCATCCTGGTGCGCCGGGTCGACAACAGCGAGTGGATCCGCGAAAGCTTGTTTGAGACCGTCGTTGAACCGCTGATTAACGCCACTGCGGCGCAAAGGTTCGTCTTTTAGCATGGTCGGCGAGTTAAGCCCGGGTGAATTCCTCGAGCGGCGCAAAGCGGGCGAGGAGATGACCCTGCTCGATGTGCGCGAGGATTGGGAAATCGCCTTGGCGCCGGTGCCGACGCGGCACCGTGCACATCCCGATGGGAGAGATTTCCGACCGGATCGGCGAGCTGGATCCCAAAAAGGAGACGGTGGTGATCTGCCGCTCCGGCGGCCGCAGCGCCCAGGTAGCGCATTTCCTCGAGCGTCAGGGTTTCAGAAAAGTTTTTAACCTCTCCGGCGGAATTTTGACCTGGTCGCGGGTTATAGATCCGAGTATTCCGCAGTATTGACCGACCAAATTAAGGTGATATAGTAGTATACAACACTATACTACCGGCCTTGGGATGGTCCAACACAGGTAATTCATGAAGCGACTTCTGTTTGTTCTAGTTCTGTTTCTTGTCGGCAACGCGGCGCCGGCGGCTGACCTGCTGGCTGTCTATCAGCGCGCTCTGCAAAACGATCCTCAGCTGCGGGAAGCCGAGGCCACGCGCCTGGCTGCTCTGGAATCCAAACCCCAGGCACTCTCAACGTTGCTGCCCCATCTGTCCGGTAATGGCACCATATCGCGGGAGCGCGATATCGGAAAAGAAAACACCGTGCAAGCGGTATCGCTGCCGCCGTGCGGGCCGGCAATCCCGGTCGGCACCCCCTGCTCCTCGGCCCCTACGCCCGGGGTCATATTCGAAAGCTTTCCCTTCAGCGGCACCATCGACACCACCATCCATCACTACACCGTCGACCTGAAGCAGAGTTTGTTCCAGTGGGAGAACTGGGAGGCGCTGAAGCGTGCCGACTCGCAGGTGGCGCAGGCCGAGGCAGACTACCAGGCCGCGCAACAGGACCTCATGGAGCGCGTCTCGCAGCGCTACTTCGATGTGCTCGGCGCCCAGGACGATCTGCAGGCGCAACAAATGGCGTTGATCTCGGTCACCCGCCAGCTCGATCAGGCGGAAGCGCGCTACAAGATAGGCCTGATTGCGGTCACGGACGTCGAGGAGGCGCGTGCCTCCCATGACAGCACGGCGGCGGCGGTCATCGCGGCAAAGCGCGCGCTGGCCTCGACGCAGGAACTGCTGCGCGAAATCATCGGCGATCCCTTCGATCATCTCGCTGTCCCGGTCGAGCCCTTCGACATGGCGAACCCGGATCCCATCAGCGAGGACCGATGGGTCGAGATGGCCCTGCAACAGAATTTATCGCTGGTCTCGAGCCGTTTGGCCGCCGACATTGCGCGCGAAAATGTCTCGATCGCAGCGCGGCGGACATTTCCCCTCGCTGGACTTGGTGGGCAGCGCCGGCACACCTCACCAACAACGGCGTCGACACGTTTGACGACGGCAGTCCCGCCGGCGGCACGACCCTGGATCAAAGGCAGCGCTCGATCGGCATTCAATTGACCTTTCCCATTTACTCCGGCGGACTGGTTTCGTCGCAGGTGCGCCAGGCCGTTTACCAGCATCGAGCGGCGAAAGAGCGCCTCGAGCGGGTAGCCCGCCAGACCGAGCACGATGCACGCGATGCCTATCTCGGCGTGCTCTCGGAGATATCGCGGGTCAAGGCTCTGCACAGGGCCGTCGAGTCCAACCTGATCGCGCTGCACGCCACCGAATCCGGTTACGAGGCGGGAACGCGCACGGCGGTGGACGTACTACAGTCGCGCCAGCAGTGGGTGCAGGCGCAAACCGATTATTCGCACAGCCGCTATGACTACATGCTGAATGTGATCAAGTTGCAGCAGGCAGCGGGCACGCTGTCCGAGCAAAGCCTGCAGCGGATCAACGCGCTGCTCACCGATACGCCGCCTGCTCCGCCGCCGAGCGATGTTCCGCCGGCAGCCAAGGTTCAATGAGCGTCAGTAAGCGCTCGACACTGCCGCGGTTCGCCGCAACGATCTCTTTGCCGAGCTGCCCATGCGCCGGCATTCGGCGGGACGTTCCAACAGGCGCTTGAGCTGCGCCGCCAGATCCTCAGCATTCATCACCTGCAGCGCGGCGCCTCGCGCCAAGAGCAGCTGAGCCATGTCCGGGCTGTTGAAATAAGAAGGTCCGGTGAGCACCGGCAGCCCCAGCGCGGCCGGCTCGAGTAGATTGTGCCCGCCGATCGGCACCAGGCTGCCGCCGACAAATGCCGCGTCGGCCGATGCGTACAGCACCGGCAATTCTCCCAGCGTGTCGGCCAGCAGCACCTGCGTGTCCTTCGGTAGGACCTGCGTACCGCTGCGGCGCGCGAACACGACGCCGCGCCGCGCCAGCAGATCCGCGACGGCGGCAAAGCGATCCTTGTGCCTCGGCACCAAGATCAACAGGGCGTTCGGGATGGATGCCTGAAGCAGAGCATGCGCATCGAGCAGCTGTTCTTCTTCGCCCGCGTGCGTGCTGCCGGCGATCCAAACAACTCTTGCGGCTCCATACGAGGCACGCACAGCGCGCCCCGCATCCTCGATGCCGGCGCCCAATTCCAAATCGAATTTCACGTTGCCGACGACCTGCGTCTGCCCGCCTCCCGAGCCAATCGCCTGGAATCGCTCGGCATCGGCGCTGGTTTGCGCCGCGACCCGCAGGTTCTCGCTGAATACGCCGCTGAACAAACTGCCGAAGCGCCGATAACGCGCGACCGATCTCGTCGACAGGCGGGCGCTTGCCAGCAGCACCGGGACGCCGCGCCGTTCGCACTCGCGCAGCAGATTCGGCCACAACTCCGTCTCCATGATGACCGCACCTCGCGGCCGCGTCCGGGCGAGGAATCGCCGCACCGCGCCCGGTGTGTCGTAGGGCAGAAACCGTATGTCGGCGCTGTCGCCCAACAATGCGCGCGCCCGCGCGCGGCCCGCCGGCGTCGCGGTGGTCACCAGCAGCGGCACGTTCGGGTGGCGTGCCTGCAGCGCGCGCAGCAGCGGCGCCGCAGCCGACATCTCTCCCAGGGAAACCGCGTGCAGCCAAATGCCCGGCACCGGCCGCGTGGCTGCCGAAGCCGAGGCGCTCTCCTAATCCATGCCAGTAGCTGCGGTCCCGCACGCCGCGCCAGAGAATCAGCGCGTAGGCGAACGGCACCGCGCATCGGATTAGAACGGAATAGAAGAGGCGCAACCTAGGCCGCCTCGTATCCTGACATCAGCGACTTCCACGATGCCGCGGTGAATCGATCCGGCGGCAAAGCCGCGGTGATTTTCAGCAGCGAGCGCCGCAGCCTCCTTAAGTTTCTCGCTTGCCAGACGCCCGGCCTGCGCAACCGTCCGCGGTCGAAGTCGATGACGCTCACCCGCGAGCCTCCGATCAATACATTGTGCGCATTCAGATCCGCATGATCCACGCCATGCCGGTGCAGCCGCGCGATCTCGCCGCCGATTGCCCTCCAGGCTGTCTCCGCAAGCGGCGCCGCCGCGAGTATTGCGCTCAAGGATTCGGCCTGCGAGATGCGCCGGGTGATCAAATCGCAGCGATAGGTGCAGCCTGCGCGCCGATAGAACGCGGCGACCGGCGTCGGCACATTCAGGCCCGCCTGCGCGAGATAGGAGAGCAGGCGCCATTCTGCAAACGCCCGCACGCGGTCTTCGCCCGTCCACAGATAGCGGTCTTGAGAAATGCGCGCGATGAAACCGCCGCGCCGATAGTGGCGCAGCACCCAGGGATCGGCCGCGGCGCCGATGAACCACGCCGAACCGCGGCCGCCGGACACGGCGGCGAGTTCACCGCGCGCCGACCAGAACTTAGGATCGAACAGCGACTCCGCCGGGCGCAGCGATGGATTGCCAAGGCCATGAGGATCAGCCAGCATGACGCCCGTTGCAGTGGCAATGCGTTGGCCGCCCTTTATCATTCTTATGACCACCTTAAGCTTCAAACCGCCGCTGCAGCACGTGTGCCTGCTGCGTCTCTCGGCAATCGGCGATACCTGCCATGCGTTGGCGGCGCTGCGCGCCTTCCAAGCGGCGTGGC
The DNA here is from genome assembly GCA_963809645.1 of uncultured Gammaproteobacteria bacterium. Taxonomy (GTDB): domain Bacteria; phylum Pseudomonadota; class Gammaproteobacteria; order Steroidobacterales; family Steroidobacteraceae; genus Bog-1198. Next base: position 151,308 of record CAWEKK010000011.1, on the reverse strand, counting down.
CTGAAACGCGCTTCACCTGGATCATCGGCAAAGTCGAAGCCAAGTTGATGACGGCGATTCTTCCGGAAATCGAGTTTATCACCTTCGACAAGTCGGCAACCCTGCGGGAGTTGCGGCGCCTGCGCACATTATTGCGCGGGCGGCGCTTCGATCTGCTGCTCGATCTGCAATTGTCCTTTCGCGCAAGCCTGGTCAGCCGCTTGATCGCCGCGCCGATCAAGCTGGGCTTCGACCGGCGGCGTGCCCGCGAGCTCCAGTGGCTGTTCACGAACGCCCGGATCGAGCCGGCGGCCTCGGAGCACGTGCTCGATTCATTCATGGGCTTCGCGCGTGCCTGCGGCATCGACCCCAAACCCGCGCATTGGGATGTGACACTGCCGCCGGGCGCGCTCGACTATGCGCGCGGCGTCCTCGAGCCCGGGCGGTCCACGCTGCTCATCAGCCCCTGCTCCAGTCATACGGCGCGCAATTGGCCGGCAGAAAGGTATGCCGCGCTCGCCGATCATGCGGCGTCGGTGCATGGCATGGCCGTGGTGTTGGTGGGCGGCCGGAGTTCCGAAGAGGCGCGCATGGGAGCCGCGATTGCGGCCGCCGCGCGCACCCCGCTCGTCAATCAAATCGGCAAGGATACCCTGCCGCAATTGCTGGGGCTGATGTCGCAAGCCACCGCGCTTTTATCGCCGGATTCCGGGCCCGCGCACATGGCGGGCATGGTGGGTCTGCCGGTCGTCGGCCTGTATGCGGCCACCAATCCGCAGCGTGCCGGACCCTACTATAGCCGCGAGTGGTGCGTGGATAAGTACGATGCAGCGGCGCGCAAGTTCCTTGGCAAGCCTGCGGCGGACATCCCGTGGACGACAAAAATAGAGCGGCCCGGCGTCATGGACCTGATCGCGGTGAGCGATGCCACGGCGAAATTCGACGCTCTCATGCTGGCGCGGAATTTTCGCTAAGATGCCGCCATGAGCGACATTACAGTTCCTGTTTCGCCCGGCGAATTGCTGGATAAAATCACCATCCTCAGGATCAAGTCCAATCGCATGCGCGATCCCGGCAAACTTGCCAACGTACGCATCGAACTCAAGGTGCTCGAGGAAACCTGGAGTGCTTCGGCCTACGCCGACGCGGACATCTCGGCCGACGTGGCTGCGTTGCTGCAGGTCAACGAGCGGCTGTGGGTTATCGAGGATGACATCCGCGACAAGGAGCGCGCTCAGGCATTCGACCCGGAGTTCATCCGTCTCGCCCGCGCGGTGTATTTCGAGAACGACGAGCGGGCGGCGATCAAGCGGCGCATCAACGTGAAGCTCGGCTCGAGCATCGTCGAGGAAAAGTCCTACGCGCAGTACAAAGTCTAATCAGACTCCGACTTGATATCCGCGTTGCCCGGCGCGTTTCGATTGAGCGTGTACTCGGCGCCGCAATAAGAGCACTTCGCCCATCCCGTCGCTTCGATCGCGAGGTAGACCTTGGGGTGGGAGTTCCACAAGAACATCTCCGGCATCGGACAGGACAACGGCAGGTCGGCCATGTTGACGGTGTAGTGATGCAGCGCGTTCGGCGCTATCAGTTGCTGCTTGGAATCGTCTTGGACCAATGCCGGCATAGTCATCTTCATCGCGGCATTTTGACAGGTCAGGGCGGCGATTCAAGCGCCGCATGCCAGATCCCACGCAGCCGATCGCGCGTTTTTTGGTACGGCGCCGCCTGCACGATGCGCTCGCCATCGGCCTCGAGCGATAGATGATGCAGTACCGTGCGGTAGCCGATGTAGGCCTCCTTCAGCCATACCGCGGTAGCCTCGTCGATCGCGCCGACCGCGGCCAGGCCTTCGAGCTGGCGAATATTATCGGTGTAGGTGAGCAGTTCGGGGTGCGCCGCGGCGCCGGCGAGCACCCAGTACTGGACCAGGAACTCGATGTCGCCGATGCCGCCCGCGTCCTGCTTGATGTCGAATTCCCCAGGACCCGAACGCGACAGTTCCTTGCGCATGCGCAGCCGCATCTCCAGCACATCGGCGCGCAAGGCCTCGCGGCGCACCGCGGAGGACAGCGTGCGCCTGCGCACCGCTTCGAATGCCGCGCATAAGTTTGCGTCCCCGGCCACCGCGCGGGCGCGCAGCAACGCTTGATGCTCCCAGGTCCAGGCGTCGGACTGTTGATATCGCTCGAACGCGTCGATGCCGGTCATGAGAAAGCCGCCTTTGCCGTTCGGCCGCAGACGCATGTCCACCTCATACAGGCGGCCGGCGGCCGAATGCATGGTGAGCAAGTGCACGATGCGCTGGCCCAGACGCAAAAAGAAAACGCCGTTGTCGAGCGGCTTTTCGCCGTCGGTCAGCTGGATGCTGCCGCTGGAGTCGTGCAGAAAAACCAGATCCAGATCCGAGGCGTAGCCCAGTTCCAGGCCTCCCAGCTTGCCGTATCCCGCGACCGCCACCACGACGCGGCGCAGCCTCTCCGGGTCCTCGCCGCAGTACGGCACCCCGTAGGCGTGCGTCATCTGCTGCCACGCCAGATCCATGCAGCATTGGACGATCAGCTCGGCAATGTCGGTGAGCCGATCGCTGACGCGCATCAGCGGCAGGCGGCCGGTCAGATCGGCAAGCGCCACGGTGAACACGGCCACCTTTTGAAATTGGCGCAGCGCTTCGACCTGCCGCTCAGGATCGTCGGGCGACAATCTCTCGGTGCGCGCCGCCAGCTCCTGCATAAAGCTCCGGCGGGTGGGCAACGCATCGAAGGCCTTGGCATCGATCAACTCATCGAGCAGCAGCGGAAACTCCGCGACCTGCCGCGACAGAAAGCCGCTGATGGCGCACACCTCGATGAGCCGGTCGAGCGCCGCCGGCTGCTCCTTGAGCAATGCCAGATACGAGGCGCGCGAGCCGATTGCTTCCAGCACGCGCAGCACCCGCTGCACAACCTCGGCGGGCGATGCATGCGATGCCGCGCTTTTGAGCAGGCGCGCCAAAATCACATGAAGGCGCCGGTGACCGGCCTCATCGAGGCGGCGATAAGGCGCCGCCTGCCGGTAAGATTCCAGAAGCGCCGCAACTGCCGGAATCGCGGCGGACGGGAATCCGCTGTTGGCCAATTCCTCGTCGATCTTGACATCGTCGGAGTCCAGCCACGCCATGCCGGCATCGTCGCTGCGCGCGCTGCGCATCCGGCACGCCGAACAACAGCGCATCGAATTGCGCCGCCACCCGATCGAGAGTCGATTGAAGATACTCGGACGTTGCGCTCCAATCCCTGCAACCCAAACTTAAACTCAGGCGCGCTCGATCGAGCGGATCCGCCGGCAGACTGTGGGTTTGTTCGTCGCGCATCATCTGCAGCGCGTTCTCGGCCTTGCGCAGGACAAGATAGGCGGCGGTCAGCTCCGCGATGTCCTCGCCCGACACCAGCTTCGAACCGGCAAGCAGCGGCAACACCTCCAATAGCGCGGGATTCTGCAGGCGCCGATCGCTGCCGCCGCGCACCAGCTGCAGGGATTGCACGATGAACTCGACCTCGCGAATTCCGCCTTTGCCGAGCTTCAAGTGATGCTCGAGATCGCGCCGCGCCACCTCGCGCACGATCAAAGCCTTCATGTTGCGCAAGGATTCGAACACGCCGAAGTCCAGATAGCGCCGGTAGACAAAGGGACGCACGAATTCCTCGTATGCCGCCGCGTACCTGTCGGCGCCGACGATGGCGCGCGCCTTGATCCACGCGTAGCGTTCCCAATCGCGGCCGTGCTGCTGCAGGTAATCCTCGAGCGATGCCAAGCTCACCACCAAGGGTCCGCTCTCGCCGAAGGGCCTCAGCCGCATGTCCACCCGGAACACGAAACCATCCGCGTTCCTTGCATCCAGCAAGCGGATGATTTCGCGGCCCAGGCGATTGAAATATTCCTCGTTGTCGACCACCCGCGGTCCGGTGGTCTCGCCGGGCTCCGCGAACAGGAATACCAGATCGATATCGGAGGAAAAATTGAGTTCGCGCCCTCCCAGTTTGCCCATCCCCAAAACGATGAACGGCGACTGTGCCGGGTCGGTCCGCTGCGGCCTGCCGAAAATCGGCTGCAGGTGCAGCTCGGCCGCCGCCGCGGCCGCACGGATGGCGGCGTCGGCCAGGTCGGACACGGCTCGTAATGTCTCGGTCACGGCTGCGGTTCCGGCGATATCGCGCCAGGCGATGCGCAACATTGCCCGCCGGCGCCACTCTCGCAGCACGAATTGCGCCTGCTCGGCCGAGGGCGCGGACGCCGCCTGCCCTTCGTAGTCGGAATTCACCGAGTCCGGGGCGCCGGCATCGTGTGCGGCGAACCACGCCAGCGCTTGCGGGTCTTGGATCAGCGCCTGGGCGGCGAAATCGCTGGCCGCCACGACGCGCGGCAGCTGCGCGCGGTGAGTTTCGGAAAGGACCCGGTATTGGACCGCAAATTCTTCCAGAGCGCACGCGCGCTCCCACCAGCGCTGCAGCGGACCGCGCAATTCCTCCGGCACGGACTCAACGAATTCCATCGCTCGCTATCGAACCGCCGTCAGAAATAGCCGCGGAAACGGCAGCAACACGCTGCCATCGGCCAGCGGCGGATACGCCTGCGCAATCGCATCGGTATAGCGCCCAAGGTAGCTGCTGCGCTCAGCGGCATCCAAAGGTTCTAGAAATGGACGCAGACCGCTGCCTTTGAACCATTCCACCACTGCCGCCGGTCCGCCGGACAGCGAATGAAAATAAACGGTTCGCCACAGATCGACCTTGGCGCACAGCGGCCGCAACAATTCGTAATACCAGCCCGGGCTCGCCAGCGCGGGACGCGCAGCCGCAGACTCCGCCAGCTTCGCAGCCCAGGGTCCGGCGGCGGCCACTTCCCGCATGAGCCGATGCGCCGGCTCGTCGAGGTTATCGGGCATTTGCACCGCCAACGCGCCGTTTGCCGTCAACCGCTCAATGAGCGAGGGCAACACCAGCTGATGTGCCGGAACCCACTGCAGCACTGCGTTCGCCAAAATCAGGTCGAACGGGCCCGCGTCCGTCCAGGCAGTCAGGTCCTGAACCGCAAAGTCTATTTGCGGCAACCGCCGGCGCGCCGCCGCGACCATGTCCGCTGAACTGTCGATGCCTGCGATGCGCGCCTGCGGATAGCGGGCTGCCAGAATCTCGGTCGAATTGCCCGGACCGCATCCCAAGTCGATCGCCACGCGCGCCTCGATGGGCGGCAGGGCGCCCAACAGATCGCGCACGGGCCGCGTTCGTTCGTCCTCAAAGGCAACGTATTGTTTAGCGGACCAACTCAATGCAAGCCCGACAGCCAAGTGATGACCATACTCTCCAAGGCGATGCGCCGATCCGAATAGCTATGATCGGTATCCAAATGCATGGCGGTGACTTTGCTGCCGCCTTTGGCTTTGATCGATGCCACCAAGGCATCGGTCTGCGATGCCAGATGATCGTTCGAGGTGATGGCGAGCACCGGGATTTGCGCAAGTCCCGCCGCCGTTCCGGCAACGACGAATTCTTTCGAATGCGCGGTCAGCTCGTCGACCATGCTGTCGGCGGTGACGTCGGCGAGAGTTTCCATGTCATCCGCCATGGCGGCCACCGCTTGAGTGCGCGGCTGGTTTGCGAGCACACCCATGTCCGCCATGGAGATGAATATCGCGCCGATCAACGCGTGATCTCGGGACGCCGTGTGCGCCACGACCCATCCACCCATGCTGTGGCCGGCGATCGCGATCCGCTTCGGATCGACTCCCAATTTTGCGGCGTTCGCCGGATCGCGCAGATAGGCCAGAACGGCCTCGGCATCCTGCGGATTCTGCGCGAATCGAAATGATCCCGGACTGCCCCATGACCCCCGATAATTAAAGGTCACCGCATTCCAACCCGCCCGGCGCACGGCCTGTGCGAGGTCGAGGTTCTTTTCGTTGCCCGGCAATCCGTGGCAAATCACCAAGGTCGGATGCGGGCCCGCCCCGGGCGGCGAATAGACCAATCCATTGATGAGCGACCCATGGCTCGGGATGTGCAGCACCGTCATCGCCGCGGGATGCGCCCGATCCGCCGGCGGGTCGGTAAAAATCGCCGGCGGCACCGCCTGCGCGAACGCAGCCTGGGCCGAGCCCGCCAACAACAGAACCAAAAATAATGCCGAACGCATGAGTTAATTCTCCCCCGGACTTGCTCTTCGTCTATATATTATTGATTTTATTGATGAAATACTCAACAAAGAGCCTGGAAAACCTCGTCCAAGCCCGTATACTGTATGTATAACCAGTATGAGGGCCTAGTGAATGAGGCGCAGGGTATATACATAGAGTCCAACACCTCGGCTACCCGCTGGACCGGAGAGCGCATGGACTACGATATGGCGTTGTTTTGTCTCTTCAACCAAAGAGACCGGGGGCGCAACGTTTCCGCGGAAACGCCGGAGCACACTTGCTGATCATCTACACGGTGGGGCATTCGAATCACCCCATCGAAAAGTTCGTCGGTCTTCTGACGGCGCATGACATTGGCGCCGCGGCCGATGTGCGCTCGCAGCCGTTCAGCAGACGGCACCCGCAATTCAATAAGGAACGGTTGGCGGCGCATTTGCAGCAGCATGGCATCGCCTATGTATTCCTCGGCCGCGAGCTCGGCGCGCGCTCTGAAGATCCAGCCTGTTACGAAAACGGCAAGGTGCAGTATCCGCGCTTGGCCGCCTCGGCATCGTTCAAGAGCGGCATCGATCGCGTACTCGCGGGAGCGGAAAAATACCGCGTTGCGCTGATGTGCGCCGAAAAGGAGCCCTTGGATTGTCACCGCACCCTGCTGGTCAGCCGCGCGCTGGAGCAGGCCGGCGTCTCGATCGTGCATATCCTGGCGGACGGTAGCCTGGAGCCGCAGGAAAAAACCATGTCGCGGCTCATTGATATGGAGGGACTCGCCAAGGACGACATGTTCGACGAACGCGCCGAGCTGATTGCGGCGGCCTGCAAACTGCGGGAAGACAAGATCGCCTACGTCAAGGATTAGGGTAGCTACCGCAATTTCCGAAATTCATCGCGGGCTCGCGGATGCTCGGCGAGCAGCCCTTCAAGGCGTGGCAACTGCGCCAGGGCCGCATTGCGAAGCTCCCGTGGCGCGCCTCGATAGGATTCGCGCAGCACCACGCCGTCCTGTTCGATGAGGATGGCCGCCAGCGTCGCCGCCTGCAGCAAATCCCTCTCCGCCGCCGCCGGGTCCCTTCCCTGGCGGGTACTCGCATGGAGTTGATACCAAATCATGCGGGTGACCGCCGGCAGCATGACGGGGATGCAGTGCCCGCCGGCGAGCACGGCCGCGGTACGGCTCCCCTCGAGCAAATAGCCGTAGAACGGAATAGTCAGCGCATGCCATTCGAGTTCGGGAACTGCGACGATTTCTCCGTGGATCGCGCCCGGAGCGAAAAGCTCCACGCGCAGTTCACCGCCCTGCAATTTCGCCGCCGTCGACGGCACTTTGCGTGCCGCGCCCGGAACCTTGGCGAAGGGCAATTGCGTTGCCTGCATCATGGATAAAAACGCGGCCGGAGACGGCAGCCTCAAACTCTGACGGCGCGCCAGTTCGAGGTGTTCCTGCATCCTTGCGACGGCGGCGATAGCGGCATATTCGTTAAGCCAACTGCGGTAAGCCAAACCGCCCACCAACACCAAGTCTGCCGCAAAAATTCCCCGGTTGTGCAATTCAACCAGCACGCTCGCGACGACTTTGTCGGCGACTTGATAGCCGAATTTCGCCAGTGCGGCGACCTGCTTCGCGGTCCACTCGGACAGCGCAATTCGGCTTTGCATCGCTTCATACGCGGCTGTGTTGCTGACGGTGCCCACGAATTGTTCTGAGCGTTTTCTGGGCGCCGGGTAATAGGATCGGTACCAATACTGATGGCCGGTGCCGGCACGCTTCACCAAAGTGCCCGGCGTTCCCGGCAGCAGCTCGGCGGTGGAATTCACGCGTTCTTTAACTTCTGCATAGAGCCCGCGGATGGCGGCCTCATGCAATCGATACAGTAATCCGTGATTACCCACTATATTCAAATTTTAGTGGGTAACGGCGCGGCGGAGCAATGCGAAAGACACCGCCTTGAAACATTAACTGGGTGTGGGCGAATGATTAAAGCCGATGGTTTATTGAGCGCCAAACCTCTACAAAAATAGGCTTTTGCGGCGTTTGACCCGCCACCTCAAGGCGAGTAGAACTAGTATAAACACATTGCTTCGGCGGGCTGCCATGTCAATCAAACTAATCGTTCTTGCCGCTGCGCTGATCGCCGCAGGACCAGTGCTCGCGGCTGCCGGCGGCAGTTCCGGAAGTTCAACGAGCGCCACTGCCGGCGGCTCGGCCGGCGGCTCGGGCGGTGGTGGCCACGGCGGTGGCGGTTCTGGTGGCGGTGGTGGACACGGCGGCGGCGGCGGAATGGGTGGACGAGGCGCCGCGGCCAGTGCGCATGGCGGATCCTTTGGGCATGGCGGCGCATTCGGCGCTGCGGCCAATCACGGGAACGCACACGAAAACCGGCACACAGGCGCTTCGCGCGAGACGAAACCAACCGCAGGCCAACAGGTTGAGAGGGTACGTCCGCCCATCAAGCCGAGCCCGGACCCTCGTCTGGCCCGCTTCCATCGCCGCGAACCGCGCGGGGGCTACACTGTCCCTGCGTGTCCCCCTCCCTTCTTGAACCCATACGTCAGCTCCTGGAACAATTGCGTCCGTGCCGTCAAGTCAAGCCCCCGAGACGGAACAAATCGCCGTTCGTAGAACCTGAACATGACCCATGCGGCGGCTGCGGCTCTGTTCGCCGTCATAGTGAGCGGCGCAACTTTGCCCGCATACGCAGCCGATTCGAAGGAATTCGCCGCTGCGATTGAGCGCTTCAGCGCAAGCGACCCGCAATCGCCGGAAACGCTGAACGCCCGTCTCGCTTATGCCGCTGTTCTTGTGCGGGGTGATGCCGCCGACTGCCGCACCCGATTGGATGACGCACAAAGCCAACTGGAACTGGTCAAAGCAAATCCGGTACTGGACGCCGTGCTGCCCGCCGGGCTTGCACGCGCCACCGACCTCGACTATCAAATTCATTCGGCGCGGGCTGTCTGTGCAAGCGCCGAGATGCGCGATGCAGAACTGCGCGCCGCGCTCGCATCGGCGCAACGGGCGGTCGAACTGTATCGCGACGCCTACGACGCCGTCTCCATGGTCACCATGCAATTCAACGCCAGCGTCGCGTATCACGACCTCGGCGAGTCGGCTGCGGCCATCGCGGCTTTGCAGGAAGCCATCGCCATGGACCGCGAGTACGGCTACGCAGATGACGCCGAAGACAACTACACCTTGCTGCTGCAGTGGAAAAACGAGGACGCTTCCCCCGAACAGGTCGACGCTCGCATGCAGGACTTCCCGGAGCGCTCAGCCACATTGGCGTTCGGCTGGTTCCCGAGTTTCGCCGAGGTGAAGATCGAGTCCGACTATACGGAAATAGCGGACGGCGAGGTCTTCAAGTGTCCACAGCGCCCGAAGTGCGCAACGGCGTGTCCGCAAGGGTCTCACCAGTTGGAGCGTCTCTTTCCAAGCCGCTCCGGCCCATTTCGACCTCGCAAACCCGCCGGCCAAAGACCCGGCGCTTCAAGGGCTGGCGACTTCATTGGCCGGCATGCTGCTGCAATTCCACGATTTCGAACTCGCGCGCAACGGCGACTTCGACGACAGCAAGGGAGGGGTCAAGTTCGGTTCTCGCGTGCGTGCCGAGCTGAACGCGCTGACCCGCGATCTCGAATCCCGGGGCACGCCCACGCGCACAGCTCATGCGCAGCGTATCCAAAGCTCTGAGTGCGCAGCAATCGCCGGACGTGGTCTCGTCGCTGGTGGCTGAGAGCTACAACTTCGATACCGGAACTTGGATCGGAGCCACGCTGGAACAAGGTGTCTGGTACAACATGATGGCCTCGCTGTCCTTGCCATTGGAACCGCAGGTCTTTGTGCGGCACCAGATTGAGTTCTCCTACACGCACCCGGTTCCCTGTCTCGACGATGCCAAGGAAACCGCCTGCATCGAGATCGTGCTGCATGCCACGCCGGATCCCGGCGTCCTCGGAGATATGCTCCAGGTACTTGCCCGCCGCGCCCGCCTGCCGCGCGATCAGTTGCCGAAATTGCAGGCCGTCACCAACATGCGGATGATCGTCGATCCCGTCACATTGGTGGCGTATCGCCGCGACGTGCGGCGCTATTCATATTGGTCGAGCGGTGCAGCCGGACCGAATCATGCGCTGACCGAGTCCGAAAAAACCAGCATCGTCAGCGGCAGCTTGACCCGCTAAAAAAAAAGAGCGGACATGAAGTCCGCTCTTTCTTGGATCGCAATTACCGTTAAGCGGTAATTACATGTCCATACCGCCCATTCCGCCCATGCCGCCGCCCGGCGCGCCATGCGAATGCTCTTCTTCCTTCGGCGACTCGGCAATCATGACTTCCGTCGTGAGCAGCAGTCCCGCCACCGAGGCGGCGTTCTGCAGAGCCAGACGCGTCACCTTGGTCGGATCCAGGATGCCCATTTCGATCATGTCGCCATACTCGCTGGTGGCGGCGTTGTAGCCGAACGTGCCCTTGCCCTCGCGGACCCGGTTCAATACCACCGCGGCATCTTCGCCGGCGTTGGCGACGATCTGGCGCAACGGCTCTTCGATCGAGCGGGCCAGGATCTTGATGCCCGTGGTCTGATCTTCGTTCTTGCCGATGAGCTTCTCGATGGCCTTGAGCGCACGGACCAGAGCGACACCGCCGCCCGGGACCACGCCTTCTTCGACGGCCGCACGGGTCGCGTGCAGGGCGTCTTCGACGCGGGCCTTCTTTTCCTTCATTTCGATTTCGGTCGCGGCACCGACTTTGATCACGGCAACACCGCCGGAGAGCTTGGCAACGCGCTCCTGGAGTTTTTCCTTGTCGTAATCGGAAGTCGCTTCCTCGATCTGCTGGCGGATGCTCTCGACGCGGCCCTTGATGTCAGAGGCCTTGCCGGCGCCGTCGATAATGGTGGTGTTCTCTTTCTCCACCAGGATCTTCTTCGCTTCGCCCAAGTCGTTCAAGGTCGCCTTTTCAAGCGACAGGCCGACTTCGTCGGAAATGACCGTGCCGCCGGTGAGGACCGCAATGTCCTGCAACATGGCTTTGCGGCGATCGCCGAAGCCCGGCGCCTTGACGGCGGCGACTTTGACGATACCGCGGATCGTGTTGACGACCAACGTGGCCAATGCCTCGCCTTCGACGTCTTCCGCGACGATCAACAGCTGACGGCCGCCCTTCGCGATGGCTTCCAGCAAGGGGAGCAATTCGCGAATGTTGGAGATCTTCTTGTCGACCAACAGCACCAGCGGCTTGTCGAGCTCGGCGCTCTGACCCTGCTGGTTGTTGATGAAGTACGGCGACAGGTAGCCGCGGTCGAACTGCATGCCTTCGACCACTTCGAGCTCGTTGTCGAGACCCGAACCTTCTTCGACCGTGATCACGCCTTCCTTGCCGACCTTCGCCATCGCATCGGCAATCGTCTTGCCAATGCTTTCGTCGGAGTTCGCAGAGATCGTGCCGACCTGGGCGATCGCCTTCGGGTCCTTGCAGGGCTTGGAAAGCTTCTTGAGCTCTTCGGTGGCCGCGATGACCGCGGTGTCGATACCGCGCTTCAGGTCCATGGGGTTGGCGCCTGCGGCGACCGACTTCAGGCCTTCGCGGATGATGGCTTGCGCCAGCACGGTCGCGGTGGTGGTGCCATCGCCGGCTTCATCAGACGTGTTGGAAGCGACTTCCTTCACCATCTGCGCGCCCATGTTCTCGAACTTGTCCTTGAGCTCGATTTCCTTCGCAACCGAAACGCCGTCCTTGGTGACGGTGGGGGCACCGAAGCTCTTGTCGAGCACGGCGTTACGGCCCTTGGGGCCCAGTGTGACCTTGACGGCGTTCGCCAAAATATTCACACCCTTGAACATGCGTGCCCGAGCGTCGTCGCTGAAGCGTACGTCTTTAGCTGCCATTTGCTGATACCTCTAATTAAATTTGATTTGAAGTGAACGGCGGAGGCTTACTTGCCTTCCACCACGGCCATGATGTCTTCTTCACGCATCACGACCAGCTCGTCGCCATCCATCTTCACTTCGGTGCCGCTGTACTTGCCGAACAGAATCTTGTCGCCGACTTTGACGTCCAGCGGGCGAATCTCGCCGCTCTCTAAAATCTTGCCCTTACCGACGGCAACGACCTTCCCGAAAATCGGCTTTTCAGTCGCGGTGTCCGGGATCACGATGCCACCTGGAGACTTACGCTCCTCTTCTTCTCGTTTCACGATCACGCGGTCATGAAGGGGACGAATCTTCATAAGACAAGACTCCTAATGCTTGAGTTGGATTAACTAAGGGGGGTGTTGTTAGCACTCTCCCACGGAGGCTGCTAATCATAGCGGCGAAATCTTACGATTCAAGGCATAACCGCGATATTTTTTGCTGCCACGCAACATATTAATGGCAGTGGCGCGTTTGGCGGGCCACTAAAGTGCGCGCATGAAACGCATCGTCACTCGCCCTGATTCTACTCTGCACGTTGCTGGGCGGGGCCGTTCCGCGCGCAGGCCAAGCCCTGGTGGATGCGAGGGGTCGATTCCAACGAAACCGATTTTCTGCCGCCCGATGTCGCCTTTCGCGTCGCCGCGCGGGTCGACGGCAATCTGATCAAGGTGCGCTGGGTCATTGCCGACGGCTACTATCTGTATCGTCAAAAGATCGAAGTGAAGGCGGAAAGCCCGGATCTGGTGGTTTCCGCCGTGGAACTGCCGGCGGGCGTCATCAAAACCGACCCCTACTTGGGCACGCCAAGAGTTTACACCAGCAAGTCGAAGCCGCAGTGTCCTACATGCGGATCGACGGCGGTGCGCACCCGATTCAAATCAAAGTGACCTACCAGGGCTGCGCGGAAGCCGGTCTCTGTTATCCGCCCATCACGAAAGTGCTGTTTCCGTCGATCGGTTCGCCGGCGGCCGCGGCGAGCGTGCCGCCCTACCCCTGGGAAAGCGCGGCCATCATTGCGGGCGCGGTGGCATTTTTGCTGGCCGGACTGGTGCTGCGAAAGGGACGCAAGCTCGAAATTCCTGCATGAAACGCCCGGCGCTGCGCTATTTCGGCGCCGCCTTGATTGCGTTGCTTGGGGTCTGGGTCGGATTGAAATTTCACCTCTACCGCCAGGCGCCGGATACCGGTGTTGCCGTACCGGCCGGTATTGCCAGCGCGCCGGATCCTCTCGAGAACTCGGCCCTGCGAAACTCCCAGCCCAAGCGGTGATTCCCTTGCGTCTGCCCGATTTCTCGCTCAAGGACCTTGGCGGCAAGTCGACATCGATCGGTTCGTGGCGCGGCAAATCGCTGGTCATCAATTTCTGGGCAACCTGGTGCGCTCCGTGCCGCCGGGAAATACCGCTGCTCAAGACCCTGGCCGCCGACTGGGCCGGGCGCGATCTGACCGTGGTCGGAATCGCCGTCGATCAGCCCGACAAGGTGCAGCAATTCGCCGGCCAGTTCAAAATCGACTACCCGCTGCTCATCGGCGAGCAAGATGCCCTGGATGTCGCCGCCAAATTCGGCATGGAGTCGCCTGCCTTCCCCTTTACGGTCTTCACCGACCGGCGCGGCGAAGTGGTCGCCCTGTTTGTCGGCGAATTGCACCGCCCGCAGGCCGATTTCATCCTGTCGCAGGTGCAACTCCTCAATCAGGAGCGCATTGCACTCGCGGAGGCGCGGCGGGCCATCGCCGAAGGACTGGAGGCGTTGGCGCCTAAAAACGACGGATAAGCGCTGTTAAGGCGACGTTCGCCGCCGAAGCTTGCCTTTTCACTTCAATTTCTGGTTATTATCGCGGACCTTTATTGCGCGCCTGCGCGGGAATTGACGCCCAAGATGGCCCGAATTTTGCTCCTCAACGGTCCGAATCTAAACCTTCTTGGTGCGCGCGAGCCTGCCATCTACGGCACGGCCACGCTGCAGGATATCGAAAAGAAGCTGAGCACGTTATGCGTGTCCCAGGTCACGAGCTTGTCGCGGCACAGAGCAATGCCGAACACGAATTGATCGCCAAGATTCACGCGGCCAAGCGCGACGGGATCGCATTCGTCATCATCAATCCGGGCGCGTTCACCCACACCAGCATCGCGCTGCGCGATGCCTTCCTCTCGGTGGCCGTGCCGTTCATCGAAATTCACTTGAGCAATGTTTTTGCGCGCGAGGCTTTTCGACATCACTCTTATTTGTCCGACATTGCGGTCGGCTGCATTTATGGATTGGGCCCGATCGGCTACGAGCTCGCGCTCCAGGCCGCCATCGCACGTTCACCTAAGACCTAAAACGATTTTCTGAAGGGGTTCGCGGATGGATATTCGCAAGGTAAAGAAGCTGATCGAGTTGCTCGAGGAGTCGGGCATCTCGGAACTGGAGATCTCGGAGGGCGAGGAATCGGTACGCATCAGCCGCCATCCCGCGGATGGGCATGCAGGTCGCCGCAGCCCCGGCGCCGGTCATGCCAGCCGCACCGGCCGCGCCCGCCGCGCCGGCGACCGCAGCCACCTCCGCCGGCGAGCGTGCGCCGCGCAATGACGAGCACACGGTCACCTCGCCCATGGTCGGAACTTACTATGCGTCCGCCTCTCCGGGCGCGAAGCCCTTTGTCGAGATCGGCAGCGAGATCAAAGTCGGCCAGATTCTGTGCATCATCGAGGCCATGAAGATGATGAACCAAATAGAGTCCGACAAGGAAGGCCGGGTTACCGCCATGCTGGCCAAGAACGGTGAGCCGGTCGAGTTCGGCCAACCGCTGTTCATCATCGAATAGCCCAGATGATCGAAAAAGTCGTCATCGCGAATCGCGGCGAGATCGCACTTCGCATATTGCGCGCCTGCCGCGAACTCGGCATCAAGACCGTGGCCGTGCATTCCACGGCCGATTTCAACACCAAGCATGTGCTGCTGGCCGACGAGACCGTCTGCATCGGGCCGCCGCAATCCGCCCTGTCCTACCTGAACATGCCCGCCATCATCAGCGCGGCCGAGGTGACGGATGCGGTGGCGATACATCCGGGCTACGGCTTCTTGTCGGAGAACGCCGATTTCGCCGAGCGGGTCGAGAAGAGCGGCTTCATTTTTGTGGGACCGCGGGCGGAAACCATCCGCCTCATGGGCGACAAGGTATCCGCCATCAAGGTCATGAAGGCGGCGGGCGTCCCCTGCGTCCCCGGATCGGACGGGCCCTTGGGCAAGGACACGGACGAGAATTTCCGCATCGCCAAGGACATCGGCTATCCGGTGATCATCAAGGCCTCGGGCGGCGGCGGCGGCCGCGGCATGCGCGTGGTGCATACCGACGCATCGCTGCTGAACGCCATCGGCGTGACCCAGTCCGAGGCGCTCGCGGCCTTCGGCAACGATCAGGTCTACATGGAGAAATTCCTCGAGAAGCCGCGGCACATCGAGTTTCAGGTGCTGGCGGACAACTACGGCAACGTCGTGCACTTGGGCGAGCGCGATTGCTCCATGCAGCGCCGCCACCAGAAGGTCATCGAAGAAGCGCCGGCACCGGGCCTGACCGCGAAGCAGCGCAAGACCATGGGCGAGCGCTGCGCGCGGGCAGTGCCGCGAAGTCGGCTATCGCAACGCCGGCACCCTGGAATTCCTGTACCAGGACAACGAATTCTATTTCATCGAGATGAACACCCGCGTCCAGGTCGAGCATCCGGTGACCGAACTGATCACCGGCATCGATATCGTCAAAGCGCAGCTACTGATCGCCGCGGGCGAACCGCTGCCCTATCGGTCAGAACGACATTCAGATCCGCGGCCACGCCGTCGAATGCCGCATCAATGCCGAGGACCCGAAGAACTTTACGCCGAGTCCGGGCCCGATCCGGCTGTGGCATTCCCCCGGCGGCCCCGGCATCCGCGTCGACAGCCACGTCTACACCGGCTACAACGTGCCGCCGTTCTACGATTCCATGATCGGCAAGGTCATCGCCTACGGCGACACGCGCGATACGGCCATCGCGCGCATGCGCAACGCGCTGGCGGAAATGGTGGTCGAAGGCATCAAGACCAATATCCCGCTGCATCAAGAGATATTCAATCATTCCGCCTTCAAGCAGGGCGGCACCGACATCCACTATCTAGAGCGACGATTGGGACTGAAGTAACATCTCGCAGGATGTTGCATCGATGGCGTTCTATGAAATCGAATTTCCGCTCGCGGCCTTGAGTTCCGACGCGGTCGAGGCGGCCCTGCTCGAAGTCGGCGCAAGTTCCATTACCTTCGTCGATCGCGGCGACGAGCCCGTGCTCGAGCCGCAAGCCCGGTGAAGTCAGGCTGTGGAGCGATACCCTGGTGCGCGCCCTGTTCCAGGAATCGTCCGACGCCGCGCTGAATCTCGATCGGCTCGCCACCGCCTTGGGGCCGCATGTCACGCACACCGCCCGCGTGCGCGCGGTTGAAGACCAGGTGTGGGAACGCGCCTGGCTCGCCGGTTGGAAATCGATGCGCTTCGGCCGCCGGCTTTGGGTTTGTCCGCGCACGGCCGAGGCTCCGCAGGATCCGCATGCCGTGGTGGTGCGACTGGATCCCGGGCTGGCATTCGGCACCGGCACGCATCCGACCACCGCGCTGTGCCTGCAGATCTTGGATTCGCTGCCGCGTGGCCGGGCGAACCGTCATCGACTACGGCTGCGGTTCCGGCATCTTGGGCATTGCGGCATTGAAACTCGGCGCCGCGCATGTCGTCGCCGTGGATTTGGATCCTCAGGCGCTGCTGGCAACGCGCGATAACGCGAGCCGCAACGGCGTCGCCTCCGCGATCACCGTGCAGGGCATCGAAGCCGCCCTGCCGGTCTCGTTCTGCGTGATGGCCAATATTCTTGCCGGACCGTTGATCGAATTGGCGCCGAAGCTCACAGCTGCCTGCGAACCGGGAGGCCACTTGCTGCTGTCGGGAATGTTGAAAACGCAGGCCTATGCGCTAAAAGCGGCATACGCGTCCGGTTTTGCTATGGTGCAGGTCATAGAGCGGGATGAGTGGTGCTGCATTTACGCGCGGAGAACCTCCTAGCGTGTTTACGCAATGCTCGAAATGCGAGACCGTCTTTAAGTTGTCCGCGGAAGTGCTGCGCGCGGCGGCCGGCCAGGTGCGTTGCGGCAAATGCGGCGAGGTCTTCAACGCCTTGGCGCACCTTGCGGAGGAGGCAAGTGCGTTCACCATCGGCGAAAGTTCATTCGATCTGGAAACGCGAGCCGACAGAATTTTGCAAACGCCCGTCCGCCGCCGCCGCCGCGGCGAGCCGCAGCCGCCCGAGGATGCAGGCACCGTCGGGAATTGAAATCGCGCGCCTGCAAATTCTCGATTGGAACGAAGGCGATGAAGCCCAGGCGCCGCCTGCACCGGTCGATGATTTAAGCGAGGATCAGGCAGGTGAAACCTCGCTGGAATTCACCCTGCCGCCGGGAGAGTTGGATCGCATTTTCATCGCGACCAAGAAGGGCGGCGTGCCCCCGGGGCCGAGGTGGCCGAGGCCGAAGAGATCGAGGTCTTCAATGCCTCGGCGGCGGATGCACCGGATTCCGCGACGCGGTGCCATCGGCCCGACGCTGGCTCCGGTGCCGGAGCGGCTTTGAAGTTTCCGAAGATGTTCGGCGCGAGATGCTCTCGGTCATGGACTCAGCTTCGGAACCGGAATCCGCTCCGGAGGCGGTCGAGCGGCCGGCACGCCGTGTCAGGCGGCGCACGCGCGGCTCCTCCTCCTTCGACCTGGCGCCGCAAGCAGCCCATGCGCGCACGTTCATTCCGTGGTTGAGCGCAGCGATTGCAGCGGGCGTGCTGCTGATCGTTCAGGTCGTGCACCAGAATCGCGAATGGCTCGCGGCGCACGCGCCGTTGGGCGGATCGCTGCGCTCGCTGTACACCAAGATGGGCGCGCCGGTCTCCTCGTCGGCGAATCTGTCGGCCTATCAGCTCAGGCAATGGGGCGTCACCGGCGATCCGGCCGCCGACGGTACCTTGCGGGTGCGCGCCAGCATCTTGAATACCGCCGCGCAGCTGGAACCCTATCCCTTGCTGCGCGTCACGCTCGCCAATCGATTCGGCGGCAGCATCGGCACCCGCGATTTCGAACCGTCGGAATATTTGGGCAAGCCGACCGCCAAACTGCTGGCGCCCGGCGAGCGTGCCGATGCGACCCTGGACATCCTCGATCCCGGCAAAAGCGCCGAAGGATTCGAAATCGACGTCTGTCTGCGCGGCTCCGATCGAAAAGTTTCCTGCGCCAACGACAAGGCACAGGCCCAAGCCAAGCGATGACCGTCAAGATCGGTCCCTATACGTTGCCCTCGAACGTCTTGCTCGCGCCCATGGCGGGCGTGACCGACCGCCCGTTTCGGATTCTGTGCCGCCGCTTCGGCGCGGGCCTTGCTGCATCGGAAATGCTCAGCGCCGACGTGCGGTTATGGGACACGCCCAAATCGCGCCGCCGCATGGATCACAGCGGCGAACCCAGTCCGCGCGTGGTGCAGATCGCCGGTTTCGATCCCGACATGATGGCCGATGCTGCGCGGCGCAACGTCGACGCCGGTGCGCAAATCATCGACATCAACATGGGCTGCCCGGCAAAGAAAGTCTGCAATCGATTGGCCGGCTCCGCCCTGCTGCAGGACGAGGAGCTGGTTGCGCGCATTTTGCGCGCCGTCGTGCAGGCGGTGGCGGCGCCGGTGACGTTGAAGACGCGCACCGGATGGGACCCTGATCACAAGAACGGCCTCGCAATCGCGAAAATAGCCGAGGACAGCGGCATTGCCGCGCTCGCCATCCACGGACGAACGCGCACCGACATGTATCTCGGGACCGCGGAACACGACACCGTGCGCGCCATCAAGGCCGCGGTCAAGATTCCGGTATTTGCCAACGGCGATATCGCTTCCGCGCAGCACGCGCGCGAGATTCTCGCGGACACCGGCTGCGACGGCATCATGATCGGCAGAGCGGCCCAGGGCCGGCCATGGATCTTCGATGAAGTCAATTTTTTTCTCTCAAGCGGAGAAAATCGCGCGGAGCTAGCGCTGGAAAAAGTCCGTGATATTATGCGCGCCCACCTCGAAGACCTGTATGCCTTTTACGGCGATCAAACCGGTGTTCGAGTGGCACGTAAACACTTGAGTTGGTATTTTCGGCAGCATCCGGGACAAGAGGCCTTGCGGAATCGTCTCGTACAAATCGAGACGCCCGAGGAACAACTGTCCACGCTGCTGCAGCATTACGACACGGGTGTGGATCGCGCTGCGTAGGCGTACATTTGGACAACAAATATAAATTAAACGGGGATTTGAACTTAAGGCCATGGTCGCTAAAAAGAAATCGAAATCACGTCGAGAAATCGCCGCGGCCTTCAACGGCCGCGATCTGAAGGTCAATGGCAAGGGAGTGCCGTTGCGTTCGCAGGCCGAAGAGGCCTTACAGAGCTATTTTGAGACGTTGAACGGCCACAAGCCCGCGCACTTGTACGACCTCGTGATGCGCGAAGTCGAAGAGCCCCTGTTCAAGGTCGTGATGGACCATGTCCAGGGCAACCAGAGCCGTGCGGCCGTCATCCTTGGAATCAATCGCGGCACACTGCGCAAGAAGCTCAAAGAGTTCGGCATCAGCGAGTAATCCGTGCTCACGCCCGTACGCCGCGCGTTGCTCAGTGTTTCCGACAAGACCGGCATCGTAGAGTTTGCGCGTGAACTGAAAGAGCGCGGCATCGAGCTGTTGTCGACCGGGGGCACCGCCAAGCTGTTGACCAGCCACGGCATTCCGGTCAAGGAAGTCGCAGAACACACCGGCTTTCCGGAAATCATGGGCGGCCGCGTCAAAACCCTGCATCCGAAAATTCACGGCGGCTTGTTGGGACGGCGCGGACTCGACGAAGCCGTGATGCGCGAGCACAGCATCGAACCCATCGATTTGCTCGCGGTCAATCTGTATCCGTTCGCCGCGACCGTGAGCCGCCCCAACTGCACCTACGAGGATGCGGTCGACAACATCGACATCGGCGGCCCGGCCATGGTGCGCGCCGCCGCGAAGAATCATGATTCGGTGACGGTGGTCGTGGACCCGGCCGACTATCGCGAGTTGTTCGATGAGCTGGCCGCCAATCAAGGCCGCACCAATCTGACCATGCGCCGCAAATTGAGCGCCAAGGCGTTTGCGCACACCGCGCAATACGATGCGATGGTGTCCGCCTACTTCACCGGCGCCATCGGCGGCGCGGCGCCGACTTTTCCCGACGACTTGAATCTGTCCTTTCGCAAACACCTGGATTTGCGCTACGGCGAAAATCCGCATCAGCAGGCGGCGTTCTACACCGATCCGCGCGCCATCGGCGCGTCCGTCACCCAAGCCAGGCAAATCCAGGGGAGCGAACTGTCGTTCAACAACATCGCCGACGCCGACACGGCGCTCGAGTGCGTGCGCCAATTCTATAGCGCCGGTTGCGTCATCGTGAAACATGCCAATCCCTGCGGCGCGGCTCGCTGCAGCACCTTGGCACAGGCCTACGCGCGCGCGTACCGGACCGATCCCACCTCCGCGTACGGCGGCATCATCGCCTTCAATCGCGAATTGGACGCGGCAACCGCGCGCACCATCATCGATCAGCAATTCGTGGAGGTCATCCTGGCGCCGAGCGTCACCGAGGAGGCCAAGGGCGTGCTCGCGGCAAGGGACAATCTGCGCGTGCTCGTGAGCGGCGATCTGTCGATGCCGGTGACGCAATTGCTCGAATACAAAAGCGTCTCCGGCGGACTTCTGGTGCAGACGCGGGATACCGCCGGGGTGCGCGCCCAGGAACTGCGGACCGTCAGCGAGCGTCCGCCCACCCTGGCGGAACTCGACGATCTGATCTTTGCAT
Organism: uncultured Gammaproteobacteria bacterium; assembly: GCA_963809645.1. Lineage (GTDB taxonomy): Bacteria > Pseudomonadota > Gammaproteobacteria > Steroidobacterales > Steroidobacteraceae > Bog-1198. The sequence goes on along the minus strand of CAWEKK010000011.1, from coordinate 130,356 downwards.
GGCGCGTCGCGAAATATGTCAAATCGAATGCCATCGTCGCGACAAAAGACTGCGCGACCGTCGGCATCGGCGCCGGGCAAATGAGCCGGGTCATCAGCAGCAAAATCGCCGCCATGAAGGCCCAGGATGTCGGTTTGACGCTGGATTGCGCATCGGTTGCCTCCGATGCGTTCTTCCCGTTTCGCGACGGCCTGGATGTGCTGGCTGAATTCGGTGTCAAAGCGATCATTCAGCCCGGCGGCTCGCGGCGCGACGCCGAGGTGATCGCGGCAGCCGATGAACATGGCATCGCCATGGTGTTCACCGGCATGCGTCATTTCCGTCACTAGAGATTTCCCTATGAAAGTTTTGATTGTCGGCGGCGGCGGTCGCGAGCACGCGCTGGCGTGGAAATGCGCGTCGTCGAGGCGCGTGCAGCAGGTATTCGTCGCACCCGGCAATGCCGGCACGGCTTCAGAGCCGAAGGTGCGCAACGTCGATATCTCGGCGGACGACATTGACGGCCTGCTGCAATTCGCGATCAGCGAAGAAATCGATCTCACCATCATCGGGCCCGAGGTCCCCTTGGTCGCCGGCATCGCCGATCGCTTTGTGGCCGCCGGTCGGCGCTGCTTCGGTCCCTCGCAAAAAGCGGCGCGGCTCGAGGGTTCGAAAGCCTTCACCAAGGAGTTTCTGAACCGTTACCGCATTCCGACCGCCAGCTTCGCCGCCTTCACGGCCGCCGATTTCGATGAGAACTATGTGCGCGCCCAGCGATTGCCTCTGGTCGTCAAAGCAGACGGATTGGCCGCCGGCAAAGGCGTCATCATCTGCGAAACGCACGATTCAGCGCTCGCGGCCGCGCGCGCCATGCTCGGCGGAAGTTTTGGCGCCGCGGGCAGCACCGTCGTGATTGAAGAGTTCCTGCAGGGCGAGGAAGTAAGCTTCATCGTCGTGGCCGCCGACAGCCAAGTCATCGCGCTCGCCACATCCCAGGATCACAAGCGCCGCGACGACGGCGACAAGGGACCGAATACCGGCGGCATGGGCGCCTATTCGCCGGCGCCGATCGTTTCGCCGCAGCTGCATCAGCGCATCATGCGCGAGGTGATCGAGCCTACCCTCCAGGGTTTGCGCAGTGACGGCAATCCCTACCTGGGTTTTCTGTACGCGGGACTGATGATTGCCGCGGACGGCACGCCCAACGTACTGGAATTCAACTGTCGATTCGGCGACCCGGAAACGCAGCCGATCCTGATGCGCTTGCAAAGCGATCTCATCGATCTGTGCGAGGCTGCGCTCAACGAAACATTGAATCAGACCAGCGTTCGATGGGATCCGCGCGCGGCGCTCGGCGTGGTGATGGCGGCGGGCGGCTACCCGGACGCCTACCGCAAGGGCGACCCAATCAGCGGTCTCGATGCGGCCGCCCTTCTGCCGGGCAAGGTGTTTCATGCCGGCACCCGGATTGAAGGCGGGCAAATCGTCACGGCCGGCGGCCGCGTGCTATGCGCGGTGGGTTTGGGGGACACCGTCAGCGCCGCGCAGCTTCAGGCGTACGATCTGGTTCATGCCATTCATTGGAACTTGGTGCAGTACCGGCTTGATATCGGCTATCGCGCCATCCAGCGCGAGGAGATTCGCATGCCGCACATTCGCCCCAGCATTGCCGACAAGCGGCGCGCATTTCATCGCCTGCACCAAGACGGCTGCTTCGTCATTCCCAATCCCTGGGATGTGGGCAGCGCCCGCTATCTGCAGGATTTGGGCTTCAAGGCGCTGGCCACCACCAGTTCCGGCTTCGCCTGGTCGCATGGTCACCGGATGGCGGCATGTCGCGGGATCGGGTGCTCGATCACTTGACCGAAATGGTCGAGGCAACCGATTTGCCCATCAACGCCGACTTCGAAAACGGATTCGCGCCCGACGCGGCCGGAGTCGCCGAGAGCGTACGTCTCGCGGTGGAAACCGGTGTGGCGGGACTGTCCATTGAGGATTCGACCGGAAATGCGGCGAATCCTCTGTTCGAGTTGGACGCAGGCAATTGAACGAATTCGCGCGGCGCGCAAGGCCATCGACAAAGCCGGCGGCGATACGCTGCTGGTCGGCCGCGCCGAATGCTTTCTCGTCGGTCAGCCCGACATCGATCTGACGATCGCCCGCCTGAAAGCCTATGCCAACGCGGGCGCCGACTGCCTCTATGCGCCGGGAATCCGGACAACGGAACAGATCGCGCCGTGGTCGCCGCGGTGGCGCCGAAACCGGTCAATCTGCTGGTCGGTTTCGACGATCTGACGTTGGCGCAGATCGCGGCGCTCGGGGTGCGCCGGGTCAGCGTCGGCGGCGCGCTGGCGCGCGCCGCCTGGGGCGGTTTCATGCGCGCCGCCAAGCTCATCCTTGAGCAGGGCAAGTTCGACGGCTTCGCGGACGCGGCGTCGGGCAGCGGCTGAACACGATTTTCCGCGGCAACTAGCCCGCGCTTCAGCGCCGATCACGCCCACGTCTAGTTGCGCCGGACCATTGTCTGCAAAAGATGCTCGAGCGCCGCGGCGGGGTCGGCGCACTGGCCGGTATGCACCGGCGAGGTCTGCACGATGGTGCTGCGCGGCGCGACCAGCCAATGAAACCGTTCACGCGCGGATATTTTTCCGATTTCTCCGGCGCCTGCCCGCCGGCGCAGATCGCGGGAATGCGCAGCGTACGCTTCGAACCAGTTCCAGATCCACATTCGAATCCAGCGCCAGCAGCGCGCTTTCATCGAGTTCGATGCCTGCCCGCAGAATTCGCTCGATATCGCAGGACAGGATGATGCCGGCATTGACGAATTCGCCGCGCTCGACGCGCGGCACGACGCGCACGACCGCATAGTCATAGGTGCGCAGTGCGCGCACGAATCGCCTCCTGTACGAACACCTCGATGATGCCAGCCGCGTCGTGAAAAAGTTCAAATAGGCATCCGCTGTTCGGACTTGCCGTCGAAGCCGCGATCATCCGCAATCCAGGCTTCCGGAATCAGCTCGACGATGGCGGCAATTTGCTCGGTGCCCAGGCGCGCCGTCATCTCGGCATCCACCTCCTCGAGCAGGCCGGCATACTTCAACAATACATGATCCTTGATCAAGGCAAACGGCGTCACCGCATGCTGGTCGAGCTGCTTCCACGCGTGATGGAAATACAGCGCCGCGCCGTGATCGATGAGCCATAGCCGGCGATGCCACATCAGCATGTTCACGTTGCGCGCGGTGCGGTCGACGTTGCATGCGAATGCGTCGAACCACACGATCGCCGAAGCCAGCTTGGGATCCGGCTGCAGAACCAGCGGATCGAAGGTCACCGACCCCGGCAAATAGTCCAACGCAATATTCAAACCGGCGCTGGCGCCGATGAGACTCTGAATTTCCGCATCGGGTTCGGTGCGCGCCAGATCCGGCGGCAGGACGACAAAGACGATTTCCGGAATCGGCAATCCGGCGAGACGCCCGATCTCGCCGGCGAGCAGCTCCGCGATCAACGCTTTCGGACCCTGGCCCGCGCCGCGAAATTTGAGCACATACAAACCATCATCGTCGGCTTCGATAATGGCCGGCAGCGACCCGCCTTCCCGCAAAGGCGTGACGTAGCGGCTCGCGGTGACGGTTCTGATGCGCGGCTGGGGATCCGTCACGGGCCCTTGAATGGCACCGCCGAGCCCTGTTGCTGGCTGGAATTGACGAATTCTTTGCCGCTGAGTTCCGCGTCCTTCAATTGCTCGATCGTGCTGCAGCGAGTGCGCTTGAAATGCGAGCCGATCTCGCGCTCGTCGCGGCAAAACACCAGCGTGCCGTTGCGGTTGACCGGTTTGTAGCCGCGCGCGCGCATTTTTTTGATCAGCGCATCGGTGTCGGCAGCTTGCTTGGCCGCGGCTTCCTTGGCGGCAGCGTCCTTGACCGCGGCTTCCTTGACCGCGGCTTCCTTGGCGGCAGCGTCTTTGGCGGCAGCGTCTTCAGCGACAGTCGCGGCGGCGGCAGGCGCGGGCGGCAGGCGCTGCGGCAGGTGCCGCGGGTTGGGGTTCGTCCGCGAGCGCGGCGCAAAATGCACCGAGCGACAGCACCGCAAGACAGACTGCTAATTTCATTGGAAACTCCTTGATGCAGCTTTGTATATGCCATAGAGCACCCGGCCGGTCAAACAACCGGCGAATGATGCGCCCTGAACAGCCGCCCCTTCTCCGCCAACAGCACGAATCCCAGGCATGCGAATCCGCACAGCATTTGTCCCGCCGCCAGCGGTATCGTGGTGCCGTTGAATTGCGCGCCGATGATGATTCCCACCAGGGCCCCGCTGAAAGTGGAGATGAATCCCTGCAGCGAAGCAGCAATTCCGGCGACCGAGCCTACCGGCTCCATCGCCATGGCGCCGAAATTGGACACCGACAAGCTGAAGCACCCCATCGAAATCGCCTGCAGCAACACGAAGGTCCAAATGTGTTCCGCACCGAGCGCCGCGATCAGTACGTGCAGGCCCGTCACCGCGATGAACAGGAGCAACGCGCTGTGGGAAATCAGACGCATGCCCAAGCGTTCGACGATGCGCGAGTTCAGGTACGCCGGCCATGCCCATGAATATTGCGCACAACGCAAACATGCTGGGCATCCAATTCGGCCGATGAAACACATCCGAGAATATCTGCGCAACCATGCCCACGTAGGCCATGATGGTTCCGAACATCACCATCATGGCCAGGGTGTAGCAAATAGAGGCGCGATTTCCGAGCACCAGCTTGGCCGCGTCCAGCACATGCTTGCGCGTCAGCGTCAGCCGGTATTCGGGATGCAGCGTCTCGGGCAGGCGCAAATAGCCCCAGGCCGCGACTGCCGCCGCAAATACTGCGAAGGCCGCGAAAATATAGCGCCATGGCGCAAACAGAAGAATCAACTGGCCGAGGCTCGGTGCCAAAATCGGCACCGTCAGAAAGACCACGAAGGTCAGCGACATGACCCGGGCCATTTGCCGGCCCGAATAGAGGTCGCGAATCACCGAGCGCGTGACGGTGACGCAGGCGGCCGCGAGCCCATGCACGAAGCGCCACGCCAGCAGCGTGTGAAACGTGCCGCTGAAACTGCACAACAGCGCCGCGGCGACGTACAAAGCCAGTCCGCCGAGCAGAATCGGGCGCCGGCCGAACCGGTCGGAGAGCATGCCCCAGAACAATTGGCCGATGCCCATTCCCGTCATGTACGCGGTGACGATCCACTGACCGTGGTTCGGGTCCGCGACATTCAACACCCGGACGATGGTGGGAAATGCCGGCAGCATCGCGTCGATGGCGATCGCCTGCGTCGACATGGTCGCCGCCGCCAATACAACGAACTCCACAAACCCAATTGAATGGGCGCTGCGGGTCGCAGCCATGAAAGCCGCTTAGCTCTTTGAAATGACGGGCGAGCCGGCCTGCGGCGGTCCGGCGGGCGGCTTGCGGGCGATGCTGGTCGCCATGGTGACGATGGCAGCGAGATCCGTCAGATTCGCCGGCACCACCAGCGTCGTTCCGGCTTGCGCCAGCCGCCCGAACTGCTTCACGTACTCCTCGCCGATGCGCAGCTGCATGGCCTCGATGCCGCCGCGGTCCGACAGCGCGATGCCCACTTGCCGCAGCCCTTCCGCCGTCGCGGTGGCGACCGCGAGAATGGCCTGCGCCTGGCCCTCGGCCTCGTTGATCTGCTGCTGCTTGTTGGCCTCGGACTGCTTGATCACGCGCTGCTTGTCGCCTTCCGCGGCATTGATCTTCGCGTCCCGCTCCCCCTCGGAGGTCAGAATCACGGCGCGCTTTTCCCGCTCGGCGCGCATTTGCTTTTCCATCGCCGACAGCACGTCCTTCGGCGGGGTGATGTTCTTGATTTCGTAGCGCAGCACCTTGACGCCCCAGGGCGCCGAGGCCTTGTCCAGTTCGCTCACCACATTGGTGTTGATCTGCCGCGCGCCTCGAAGGTGCGGTCCAGTTCGATCTTGCCGATCTCGCTGCGCAACGTGGTTTGCGCGAGCTGCGAGATCGCGAAACCGTAGTTCGTGATTCCGTAGGAGGCCAGATGCGGATCCATGACCTGCATGTACAGCACCGCATCGACGCCGACCTGCACGTTGTCGCGGGTGATGCAGATCTGTTCCGCGATGTCGATCGCGATTTCCTTGAGGCTGTGCCGGTAGGCGATCCGTTCCATGAACGGCACCAGGATGTGAAAGCCCGCCGACAGCGTGCGGCTGTACTTGCCCAGATGCTCGATCACAAAAGCGCTTTGCTGCGGCACCACCGTCGCGGTCTTGGCAATCACCATGACCACCAGGAAGGCGATGACGATGAACGCGTAGCCTAAAGTCATGCTCACGAATGTTCTCCTATGGAGAATCAAGGGTCGCATGCACGTCCAGCGTAACTCCTCACCGATCGATCCGCGCGCGGTCGCCGGCGGCGATGGCGGAGTTGCCGCCGTTGACGTCGCTTCCACGAACTGCCGCAATACTCCAAACGGCAGGTTTCGCCGGGCTTCAGTTCGGTTGGCAGCACCACGGTTTCACCGGCAGGCCCCTGCTTCATCGCGGGCAAGTTGCGGCGCATGCGATCGTAAATCCGGCGGCGAAAGGTGACCATGGAAAATACGGCCAGGACCGCGAACATCAGCCATTGCATCCAAACGGCCGGCAGCAACCCGGAAAGCTCCAGAAACCCCACGACCAGAGCGGAGGCGCCGACGAACACCAGATAGAACTGGGCATCGATGAAAGCCAGCTCAGAACCCAAAAGTATGGCGCCGACCGCAATCCACGCCCACCACTCCATGACTCACTCCTAAAGCTCCCGTCCTAGCGCTTCATCGCGTCGAAGAAATCCGTGTTGGTCTTGGTATCCTTCATCTTGTCGAGCAAGAACTCGATCGCCGCCAGTTCGTCCATCGGATGCAGGAGCTTGCGCAATATCCACATCTTGGACAGCTCCGAAGGCTCGGTGATGAGTTCTTCCTTGCGTGTGCCCGAACGGTTGATGTTGATCGACGGGAACACGCGCTTTTCCGAGATGCGGCGATCCAGATGGATTTCCGAATTTCCCGTGCCCTTGAATTCCTCGAAAATGACGTCGTCCATCTTCGAGCCCGTATCGACCAGCGCGGTCGCCAGAATGGTCAGGCTGCCGCCCTCCTCGATATTGCGCGCCGCGCCGAAGAAGCGCTTCGGCCGCTGCAGGGCATTCGCATCGACGCCGCCCGTCAGCACCTTGCCCGAACTCGGCACCACGGTGTTGTAGGCGCGCGCGAGACGCGTGATGGAATCGAGCAGAATGACCACGTCTTTCTTGTGCTCGACCAGGCGCTTGGCCTTTTCGATCACCATCTCGGCCACTTGCACGTGGCGGCTGGCGGGCTCATCGAACGTCGAGGAGACCACCTCGCCCTTCACGGTGCGCGCCATTTCCGTCACTTCCTCGGGCCGCTCATCGATGAGCAGCACGATGAGGTACACCTCGGGATGATTGGCGGTGATCGCGGTGGCGATGTTCTGCAGCAGCATGGTCTTGCCGGCCTTCGGCGGCGAGACGATCAGTCCGCGCTGGCCCTTGCCGATGGGCGCGACCAGATCGATGGCGCGCGCCGTCAGATCCTCGGTCGAACCATTGCCGCGTTCCAATTTGAGCCGTTCGGTCGGATGCAGCGGCGTCAAGTTCTCGAACAGCACCTTGCCGCGCGAGCTTTCCGGAGAGTCGTAATTGATCTCGCCCACCTTGAGCAGCGCGAAATAGCGTTCGCCGTCCTTCGGCGGCCGGATCAATCCGGAAATCGAATCGCCGGTGCGCAGATTGAAGCGCCGGATCTGGCTCGGGGAGACGTAGATGTCGTCCGGTCCGGCCAGGTAACTGGAATCCGAAGAGCGCAGAAAGCCGAAGCCGTCCTGCAGGATCTCCAGCACGCCGTCGCCGTAGATGTCCTCGCCCTTGCGCGCATGCGCCTTGAGCACGCCGAAGATGATGTCCTGCTTGCGCGAGCGGCCCATGTTCTCGAGACCCATGGTCTCGGCCAGCTTGACCAGATCGCTGATCGGACGCTTCTTCAGCTCCGTCAGGTTCATCGAGCTGCGGCTGCGCGCGAGATCCGTCGGCGCAATGATTTCTAAATCGTCGCCGCCCTCCGGCAGATCGCCGTAATCTTCGTGCATCGGCCGGCCGCCGTTGGTGTTGCCGTTGCGATTGTCGTTACGTGGTCCGCGATTGCGATTGGACCGGCCGCCGCCCCCTTGGCCGCCGCCGCCCTGCTGACCGCCGCCCTGGCCTCCGCCGCGCGATTGATTGCCTAAGTAGCCTCTCACAGGTTGCTGTCCAGAAAAGCGGCGAGCTGCGATTTGGTCACCGCGCCGACCTTTTGGGCCTCGACGGTGCCGTTCTTGAACAGGATCAGTGTGGGGATGCCGCGGATATTGAATTTAGGGGGGGTGTGGGGATTTTCGTCGATGTTGAGCTTGGCGATGCGGATCTTGTCTTTGTAGGTATCGGCAATCTCATCGAGTATCGGCGCGATCATTTTGCAGGGACCGCACCATTCCGCCCAAAAATCCAACAATACAGGCTTGTCTGACTTGAGCACGTCCTTGTCGAACGTTGCGTCGCTGGTGTGAACGATACTTGGGTTACTCACTGCGGATATAGCTCCTTTTGGAGATTTACTTGAAGTTGAAGCGGGTTGTTTTTTGGGAATCTAGAGCCAAACGCATAACCGCGAAGTGACGATGCGCGGCCGTTCGGGCACAATACAGCGGGTTTAGCGGTCTTGATTACCTTAAAAGGGTACCGATGATACGGTTGGGGAGCGGATAGACCGGCTCCTGGTTGGCCATATTGTTATCCGGTCCCCATCATTTTGCAAGTATATGCAATTCACAAAGCGAAAATGTCAGACGCCCATCTCAGTCAGCTTACTTTCGATTCCTTAAACATCCCCGAATCCGTGAAGCGCGGTATCGCCGAACTGGGCTTTACCCGTGCCACGCCCATTCAGGCGCAAACGCTGCCGATCGCCCTCGCCGGCCGCGACGTGGCGGGCCAGGCGCAGACCGGCACCGGCAAGACCGCGGCCTTTCTGGTCGCCTTGTTCAATCGCCTGCTGACCGACCCGGGGGCGGCGAACCGTCCGGTCAATGCGCCGCGCGCCATCGTGATTGCGCCGACGCGCGAACTCGCGGTCCAGATTCATTCCGACGCATTGGGCATAGCCAAGTACACCGGCCTGAAGCTCGCGATTGTGTTCGGCGGCGTCGATTACGAGAAGCAGCGGCGCACCCTCGAGGAAGGCGTCGATGTTTTGATCGGCACGCCCGGCCGCATCATCGATTACTTCAAGCAGCATGTGTTCGATCTGCGGCACATCCAAGTGGCGGTCCTGGATGAAGCCGATCGTATGTTCGATCTCGGCTTTATCAAGGATATCCGCTTCATATTGCGCCGCATGCCGCATCCGACGCTGCGCCTCACCATGATGTTTTCGGCCACCTTGTCGCACCGGGTCATGGAACTGGCCTACGAGCACATGAACAATCCGGAATTGATTCGCATCGAACCGGACAAGATGACGGTGGACCGGGTGACGCAGGTGCTCTACTTCCCCGCCACCGACGAAAAAATCCCGTTGCTCATGGGCCTGCTCCGGCGCATCGATGCGCGCCGCACCATGGTGTTCGTCAACACCAAGCGCGTGGCGGAAGTGCTGGAGCGTACGTTGATCGCGAACGGCTTCTCGGCGCAGGCCTTGTCCGGCGACGTGCCGCAGAACAAACGCCTGAAAATGATGCGCGATTTTCATAACGGCGATATCGCGGTGCTGATCGCCACCGATGTGGCCTCGCGCGGCCTGCACATTCCCGACGTGAGCCACGTGTTTAACTTCGATCTGCCGAATGACGCGGAAGATTATGTGCATCGCATCGGACGCACCGCACGCGCCGGCGCCGAGGGCGATGCCATCAGTTTCGGCTGCGAGGAATACGCCATTGCGCTGCCCGACATCGAGCGCTACATCGGCCATCAGATTCCGCGCGCCGCCATTGAAACGGTGGACCTTGCTGCCGTGACCGCACCGCCGCCCGCCGTATGGCGCGAACGGGCGCCTCGGCAGGGTCAATCGCGCGGCGGAGGGCGCTCGAGCAGCGGCCGTTCGGGTGGTCCGAGCCGCTCCGGCGGCGGACGTTCCGGGGCGGACGTTCGGGCGGCGGCGGTCCCCGGCGCAGTCCGCCGTCGCGGCCCCCGCATTCAGCGGCAGGGAATCCCGGCGCGCCGGCGGCGGCTGCGCCGAGCACGCGAGGCGCCCGCGAAAGATCCCAGCCGGCGGCGGCGACGCGGCCGAGGCGGCCGAGCGGCAGCGGCGGTAGCGGTAGCGGCAGCGGCGGAAGCGGCGGAGCCGGCGGAAGTGGCGGTCCCGCGGGCAGCGCGCCGAAACCGGCGCCGCGGGCTCCTAAGCTGCGCTAAAGCAGTTCGGCGACCCGGTCGATCGCGGCGAAATTGCCCGTCGTTTGAGGCGGCGCGCCCGAATCCGGGCAGCGCACCGCACGCAAATGAGCGATGCCGTAGGCGCGCGCGCATTCCAACACGTACAGGCTGTCGTCCACGAACAAGGTCCGCTGCGGCACAAAGCCTTCGCGCGCCGCGAGTCGCGGCCAAAATGCCGCGTGTTCCTTGGGCGCATCGAAGGGTTGCGAGGAATAGCACGCATCGAAATACTGCGTCAGTGCAACTCGCTCGTTCTTGATGGCCAGCGTCGTCGGGTGCGAATTGGTTATCAACAGCACGCGCTTGCGGCGCGCGCGCAGTTTCCGTAGAAAGTCTTCCGCCCCGGGCAAGAATCCGACGCGCTCCAGGGTCTCGCGCTTGAGCGCCGGGATGTCGAGCCCCAATTCCTGCGTCCAGTAGTCGATGCAATACCACTGCAGAGTGTGCGCGACTTGTTTGAATTTGGGCACCAAGCGCTCATGCGCCTCCGTCTCGCTGATGCCGTTGGCGGCTGCGTAGCGGATCGGAATGAAGGTTTGCCAGAACCAATTGTCGAAGCGCAAATCCAGCAGCGTGCCGTCCATGTCCAGCAGCACGGTATCGACGCTGTCCCAGTCGACCGCAGAAGAAGCTTGCATTTGCGTATGATACCTCGATGCGAGATCTAGCCGCGCTGGCCGAATCCTTGATGCCCATTGTCGCGCGCGCCGCAGCCGCGATCATGCAGATCTACGACGGTGCCTTTGCCGTGGAGCGCAAGGACGACAATTCGCCCTTGACCCTCGCGGATCTGGAATCGCAACGGGTCATCCTCGACGGACTGAAGCGCATCACCCCGGATATTCCGATTTTATCGGAAGAATCCGCGGCGGCGCCGTGGTCCGAACGGCAAACGTGGCGCGAGTTGTGGGTGGTCGATCCGCTCGACGGGACGCGCGAGTTCGTCAAGCGCAACGGCGAATTCACCATCAACATTGCCCTGGTCGTCGAACACGAGCCGCTGCTGGGCGTGGTGTCGGCGCCCGCGCAAGACCTGACCTTTTGGGGCATGGCGGGACTCGGCGCCTTCATGCGCCGGCAGGGCGGCGAAGCCTGCCGCATTCACACCGTGCCCCCGCAGAGTCCGCTGCGTGTGGTCGGCAGCCGCTCGCACGCAAGTCCGCAGACGGCGGCCTATTTGGCGCGCTTAGGCGCGCACGTCATGAGCGGCGTCGGCAGCTCGTTGAAATTTTGTTTGCTGGCCGAAGGCAACGCGGAACTGTACCCGCGCTTCGGCGCCACCTCAGAGTGGGACACCGCGGCCGGACAAGCGCTGCTGGAAGCTGCGGGCGGCCATGTCACCCGCATGGACGGCCACCGCTTGCGCTACAACTGCCGCGAAAGCCTGATCAACGGCGACTTCGTCGCCTTCAGCGATGCGAGCGTGTTGCCGCCTGTTTAGGCATGCCCGACCGGCTCGCACAATTGCAGCGTCGCGTCCAACAAGGTGGGGATGTCGAACACCACCTCGTCCGCGGCCATCGTCAGCTTGGCAACGCCTGCCGCCGCAATGAGCGCCGCCGGCACGTGAATCTGATCGTGGCTTTGCCCCATCGTCCAGGGGCTGACGCGAGCGTCGCCGAAGGCGCGATTGAGCGCGCCCCACCGCAAGTGTGCGGCGCGCGCCAGCGGCGTATCGCCGCCCCATTGGCGTTGCGCCATGGCAATCGAGGCGTCCCCGGACACCGATGGCGGAGTCGTCATCAGATCGTGCACGTAGCGCACCATCTCGTTCGGATCCACCCGTACGGCAAGCGATCTGGTGATCGTGGGTCATATCCTTAAAGCTCCTTGACCCCTTGTTGGGGGTAAAGGGTTAAGATTCAAGCCATGGATGAGAGCTTCATTATGTCCGTGGGCGTTGCCTGCGCATTAGCGGCGGCCTACAAGGTCTGGCAGGTCTCCCTTGATGCCCGCGAGGCTGCGAATCGCATCGCCAAGGACACCTGCTCCCGCGCCGTGGTGCAGTTTTTGGACGGTACCGTCGCATTTGCCGGATTCAGGCTGACCCGCGATTCCCGGGGCAAACGGCGCCTGCTGCGCACCTATACCTTCGATTACACCAACGATGGCTTCGAACGCGCGCAGGGCTTCATTGTGCTGGCCGGAAATCGGCTCGAAGCAGTGGGTCTTGCGGGCAGCCTGTCGTGAGCAAAACGCTCAATATCGATTTGCACACCCATTCAAATTGTTCGGACGGCGCGTTAAGTCCGGCCGCGCTCATCGAGCGCGCCGCCTCGGCCGGGGTCGAGGTGCTGGCGCTCACCGACCACGACACCGTCGCGGGAGCTCGAGCAGGCGCGGCAACGCGCCGATGAACTCGGACTTCGCTTGGTGCCGGGGGTGGAAATCTCGGCATCCTGGCGTTCGCAAGCGATTCATGTCCTGGGATTGTGGATCGATCCCGCGGCGGCGCAGCTGGGCGGGCAACTGCGCGCGCAAGGCGAACTGCGCCGCACCCGCATGCGCAAAATCTGCGCACGGCTGGAAAAGCTCAAACTTCCCGGCGCACAGCTGCTTGCTGCCGTGGAAGGCAATCCGGGCTTGCCCACGCGGGCGCATCTGGCGGCGGCCATGGTCGCCGGCGGTCACGTCGAAACGGCCGACGCAGCATTTCGCAAATACCTCGGCAAGGGAAAGAGCGCGCATGTCGCGCGCCGAGTGGCCGGCTCTCGAGATCGTGGTGGGCTGGATTTGCGCCGCCGGCGGCGTAGCCTCCCTCGCCCACCCGGCGCGCTATGGCCTCTCGGCCGGCGCGCGCCGCCGGTTGCTCGCCGACTTTGCCGCCGCGGGCGGCACGACGCTCGAAGTGGTCAGCGGCAGCAACGGCGCCACGGATGTCGAGGCGTGTGCGGCGCTCGCCACGAACCACGGTCTCATTGGGATCCGTGGGATCGGATTTCCATGGTCCGCAAGCTGCCTGGAATCCACTGGGCCGCTCCCTTAAGCTACCCGATTGCGTCACCCCCGTGTGGCGCAGCTTCGGTCTATAAACGTGAGCGACGAAAAGAACAACGTCAATACCGATCTGTTCAAGAACATCGAGCGCCTTCGTCAGCTGCGCATCGAGCATCGCGATCTCGACGACGTCATTTCCCGTCTTAGCATGGATTTCAAGGTGGACGAGCTGCAAATGAAACGACTCAAGCGGCGCAAGCTGATGCTCAAGGATCAAATCGCGAGATTGGAGAGTCAGCTCATTCCGGATTTGAACGCATGAACGAGATCCGCCTGCGCATCGAGGCATTCTTCGAGATCCTGTCCACGCGCAATGTGCTGATCGAAGTCGGCGTGCTGTTCGTGTGCCTGGCTGCCGGCGGATTGGTCGGCCTGGAGTTGAGCCGCCGCTATCAACGCCAGTCCAAGCATGCGCCGATGGCCCTGTCGTGGCGCTATTTCGGCGTCGCAGGGCAACGTGGTGGTCACGCCCGTCATCGTCGTGCTCGTGCTCGTGCTGATCGCCAACAGCTCGCTGCAGGCCGCGCATTTCGACGTCACCTTGCTGGGCGCGGCCGCCCGCCTGATCCTCGCCTACATCGTGGTGCGCAGCGCCGTGCTGGTGTTTGCCGCGAGCCTCGGCAACAAATCCTGGATTCAGAATTGGGAGACGCGCGTCGCGCTGCTGATCTGGCTGGCGATTGCCGCCGAATATTTGGGCTGGCTCGATCCCATCATCGCCACTCTGGACAGTCTCGGCATCGCCGCCGGCAAGAGCCGCATCACCGTCTGGTCCGTGCTCAAGCTGCTGTTTACCCTGACGTTGTTCATGTTGGTCGCCGCGTGGATCAGCCGTTGGGTCGAACGGCGGGTCAAACGCCTCACCAGCGTCGCGATGTCCACGCGCATCGGCATCGCGAAATTCGCCAACGCGTTCCTCATCGCGCTCAGCATTCTCATCGGCCTGAATGCCGCGGGCGTGGATCTGACCGCCCTGACGGTACTGACCGGCGCCGTCGGCCTGGGGTTGGGCTTCGGATTGCAGTCCATCGCTGCGAACTTCGTCAGCGGCTTCGTGCTTCTCATGGATCGCTCGATCAAACCCGGGGACGTGATCAGCCTCTCGGGACAATCCGGCACCAGTACCGAGAACTTCGGCTGGGTGCAGGAGCTGCGGGGACGCTACGTGGTGGTGCGCGACCGCGACGGCGTGGAGATGCTGGTACCCAATCAACAGCTCATCTCCAACGCCGTGATCAACTGGAGCTACACCGATCCGCGTATCCGGCTGAAGCTGCCGATTCGCATCAGCTATCGCGATGATCCGGAATTGGCCTTGAAGATACTGCTCGAGGCCTGCGAGGGCCAGGCGCGCGTGCTGCGCGACCCCGCTCCGGTGTCGCGCTTGATGCACTTCAGCGACAGCGGCATCGAGTTGGAACTGCGTTTCTGGATTTCCGATCCGCAGGAAGGCGTCAACAACGTCCGCTCGGAAGTCAATCGCGCCATCTGGCGGCTGTTCAAGGAACATCGCATCACCATTCCGATGGCGCAGCGGGAAATAATCGTGCGCAATGCGGCCTCGGAACTGGACTGAAGATCCCAAGCGCCGATGCCGATCGAGATCACCGCACACATTTCCATCCCGGATGAGGAGCTGGAATGGAAATTCATCCGCGCTTCCGGCCCCGGCGGACAAAACGTCAATAAAGTGTCGAGCGCCGTGCAGCTGCGCTTTCTGCTGCCTCTGAACAGCAGCTTGCCGGTGCCGGCCAGAAACCGGCTGCGCGCCATTGCCGGTCAGAAGATGGTCGATGACGGCAGCATTTTGTTCACGGCGCGCAGCGAGCGCAGCCAGGAGCAAAATCGCCGCGCGGCGTCCGAGCGTTTGGCCGCGCTGATCCGCACCGCCCTGATCGAACCGAAGATCCGCAAAAAGACCCGGCCGACCAAGGGCTCGCAGGAACGGCGCATCGAATCGAAGAAGCGGCGCGGCGCCACTAAGTCGCAGCGTGGCCGGCAGGGTTGGGACTAGCTCCGAGGACGCGGTGCGCGCTCACTGACCCAGCGTCACCTGCAGGATGCTGTGCCGAATCTGCTCGGACAGCACCAGCTGGGCGTCTTGCGCCACGCCGAGCAGCGGGGCGCCGAACAGCAGTTGCTTGTCGTCGGACATTTGAATGACATTGCGGCGGCGCAGAAGATCGATGAAATTGCGGAACAGGCTCCTGTCGACGAATTCCGGCGAGTTGAGGCCGTACAGTACCGTCATTCTCTGCGCCATCAAGTAACAGCGTTCTTCCAGCGCTTCCGGCGTGATGGCGCCGCTGCCCGCCTGCAGCAACAGGGCGATTGCCAGGTAATAGCGCTCCAAGGTTTGAATCGTTGCCTGCGCCAGAACCGACAGGCGGATCGCCTCGAGCGAGGTCGGCGGCGGACGCTGCCACTCGCTGCGGTCCTCATTGCCTTGCAATAGATTCAGCCGCACGAAGGTGTCGAGCAGCGACTCGACCACCGCGCTCACCTGCGCTTCGTCCCAGCGCAGGAACAGCTCGGCGGCGATATACGGATAGACGCGCCACACCAGGCGTTGGATGTCCACGGTGCGCATGCGCGCGTTGCTCACGAACGCACAGGCCAAGAGCGACGGCATCGCAAACAGATGCAGGATGTTGTTGCGGTAGTAGGTGGCCAGCACCGCATTCTCCGCGCTCATGCGCATGATGTCGCCGACCGGATGCTTCTGGCGCTGCAATAATCCGAATGCCTCGGCGTAGTCGACAATCTGTCGGCCGCTGTCGGCTGTCACCGTTACCAGCGGCGAATACGGCGCATCGTTGAGCAAGCGCTGGTACAACTCGATCTGGCGTATCAGATCCGTTTCCGGCAGCGCCTGGCGCGGCGTCGCCAGCAACGCCATGGCCACCAGATTGATCGGCGTCACCGCTGCCGCCGCATTGATTTCGGTATTGATGCGCACCGCCAGATCGGCAATCGCCTGCCCGATCCAACTCGCGCGCGCCTCGTCGCTCTCGATCGGCTCGGCGCGCCAGTGCGGATTGTGTTTTTGCAGGAGCTCGTCAAGCGCGATCGGCTGCCCCAGATTTACGTGCACCTTGCCGAACTTGCTGCGCAACACCGCGATGGTCGACTTGAGCAGAACGAAGGCACTCTCCTTTTGCTTCGGCTGTCCCGACAGTTCGCCGATATAGGTGCGGCCCTCGACGATGCGCTCATAGCCGAAATACACCGGCATGAATATCACCGGCCGCCGCGGGTTCCCCAGGTAGCTGCGCACCGTCATCGACAGCATGCCGGCGCGCGGCGAGAGCAGCCGGCCGGTACGGCTGCGTCCGCCCTCGATGAAATACTCGAGCGGATGACCGCGCGCCATCATGAAGCCCAGGTACTTGGCGAACACCACCGGATACAGCGCATCGCCCTTGAAACTGCGGCGCAGGAAAAACGCCCCGCCCTTGCGAAGAAAACGTCCGATCAGTGGCATGTTGAGATTCGCGCCGGCGGCGACGTGCGGAACGGCAAACCCTTTGCGATAGATGATGTACGACAGCAGCAGATAATCCATGTGGCTGCGGTGGCAAGGCACATAGATGATTTCAACTCCATCGCCGACGGCGCTCAAATTCTCGAGGTGCTCGAGTTCCACGCCGTCGTACAGCGAATTCCACAAGCGGCCCAACGCCATCGCCATGAAAGTGACGAAGGCCTGGGAATAGTTCGCGGCGATTTCCAGCGCATACCTGCGCGCCAGCAGCAACGCCGGGCGCCGTTGCAGTTGGCGCGCCTGCATCGCATTGCGCACCGCCCGGCGCACCGCCTGGGTCTTCAGGATCTGCAGCACCATGGTGCGCCGGTGCGACAGGTCCGGACCGATGCTCGACGCGCGCTGCGCGCGCATCACCGTGCGCAACGAGCGCAGCACGCGCCGCACGCTGCGCGGTTCGCTCAGGCCCTCCTCCATGACGTCGCGCAGCCGGATGGGATCGCCGAAATACACCAGGGTATTGCGGCCGTTGAACAATACGCTCAACAATTTTCTGAAGCGCCCGACCAGGATCCAATCTTCGGTGAACGGCAGGCGCCACCAGCTGACCTCTTTGTGGGGCGCGCGGCCCCAGAAGATCGCCACCGGCACAAGATCAACGTCGAATTGCCGGTGAGCGGCCGCGGCGCTCGACCAGCTGCACCAGGTAGCGCGGCGCACGCGCCGCGTTGCGGCGGCGGAACAGGCTGGGACGGCGCTGCAATTCGAAGTAGGCGCGATCCGCGCGCCGCTCTCCCATCATCAAACGCCGTGCGGGCCGCGGCAGATTGTGCTGCGCGCAGACGCCGTTGAGCACCGCAAGATCCGTCTGGCTCTCGCGCTCCAGCACGTAGCAAACCGGGCGCGGCCGCGCCGCAATCGCGGCCACGGCATCGTCCGGCTTGATGGTCACGCGCACCCACAAGCCCAATATCTTG
The DNA here is from genome assembly GCA_963809645.1 of uncultured Gammaproteobacteria bacterium. GTDB lineage: Bacteria > Pseudomonadota > Gammaproteobacteria > Steroidobacterales > Steroidobacteraceae > Bog-1198. The sequence goes on along the minus strand of CAWEKK010000011.1, from coordinate 112,418 downwards.
CGAACGCTCCAGCGCCACGCCTGGCCCAGGCCGACAAGAGGATTCATGCGGATCGGCTAATGAGCGGGTTCGCCGTGTTCTTGTGCGTCGATCGCTTGCGCTGGCGGCGGTTGCGGTGATGAACAACTTGCGATGAACAAAACCGACAGCGCCGTTGTCCAACATTTAACGTAACCCATGCTGCACCTTAGATGCCGGTCCCTTGAGGAGCTTGAGTGTACAATACGGCCATGTTTCGCTTTGCATTCCTCTTAGGATTGTCCGGTCTCGCGCAGGCGGCCGTTGCGCCGGTCGATATCGACACCGCGGCCCAGCTGTACCAGGAAGCCGCGATTCGCGAGCAGGTGCGCGCGTCGTTGGGTTCGATGCCCGGACATATCCGCAAACTATTCGAAGGCAACACCTCCACGCCGCTGTCGGATACGCAGCTGCAGGCCGTGAATGTCGCCGCCATGCGCGGATTTCGCATCGATGTCTTCGAGGCTCCGGCCTTGAGCGCCTTCGCCGCAAATCTCGATGCCGAGACGCTGAAGAAGGCCGAGACATTTCTGGCCACGGATGCCGGCAAGCGCATGGTGGCCGCGGACCTTCGCCTGGCAGCCTTGAGCGACGCCGACGCCGACAAGGTCATGAACGGCGACATGGCTCCGCCGAGCACGCCGCAGCGCACTGTACTGTTCGAGAAGCTGGAACGCGCCGAGCGCTCTTCGGAGTCCACGGTGATGATTCTGGTGACCATGGGCACGGCGGTTGCCGCGGGCACGGCGGTCGGTTCCGGCATGGATCCCGGACCCGTCGAACAACGCGCACGCAAATCCGGCGAAGCCAGCCGGCACTCCATGGAAGAAAACATCCTCGAGCCGTCGCGGCGCTACCTGGCGTACGGCTACCGCGACTTGAGCGACGCCGACCTGAAGCAGATGCTGGCGTTTCTGCAATCCACGGCCGGGCGGCAATACATATCCGCTTACCTAGCCTCGTTGAACGCCGGCTTCTATGCCATGGGCCGGCGTTGCGGCGAGCAACTGGGCGAGAGTTTGCGCGAAATCGCAATGGCGCAACTCGCGACCGAAGGCGCGAACGGCGAACAGCCGGCCGCCCCCAAACCGCGCAAATAAAATCGCCTAGAGCTGCGCCAAGAAATCGCGCAGCAACATGCAGATGGCTTCGATCTGATCTTCCAACCGATGATCGGAATCGAGCAGGTGCAGCGTCGCCCGATGCTCGCGTGCCCAACGAACGCTGTTGTCCACCGGCACGACGTCATCGTGCCAGCCGTGCACGATGGCTGTCGGGACCGCGACATCCTGCGGCGTGTATTGCTCGAAGCCGGGCATGTAAAAGGCCGGCGCCAATAGGAACAAGGCCGCGGCCTGCAAGCGCGTGGCCGCGGCGGCGGACACATGGCCGCCCATGCTGGATCCCACCAGCACCAGGGGACCTGGGATATCGCGGCCTGCGCCGAGCAGTTTTTCGACCCGCGCCGCGGGATCGTCGATGCCGCGGTAATCAACCGATTCCACCGCGATACCAAGATCGCGGGCCACCGCCGCCATCCGGGTGATCTTGGACCCCCAGGGGCCGCTCTCCTTGCCGTGCGAGAACACGACAGTATTGATAGATCGACTCAAGAAACACCCCTTCTCAGCCGGCTCCCAAGCGGACCGAGTATATCTGCTGTTGCAGTGCGGGATAGCGGACGGTTCCCGGTCAGGATTTAAGCTGAGCGGCAATACTGTCGACCCACTCGAGTTCCGCCGGACTGTACTGCGAAAAATTGAGTCGATTGAGACTGACGGGTTGGATCTTGCTGCCCGCGGCCGATTGCGCGATGCGAAAGCAGTGAAACTCATGTTCGCGGCTCGCCGCGAAGCCGATCAAGAATTGAATCTCGCGCGCTCTGGGTCGAGGCGACCCGTTCATCGCAGATGACGAAAAAGGCATCCTCAGGGCGCCGGGTGCCGAAGGTGCCGGCGGCATGCAATTCCTCGAAGAACGCCCGCACCTGCGAGCACAAGGTGGCGCAGATCTCCGTGGGCGACGCCGCCGCAGCGATCCAGCGGGTGCCCGACTCGATGCTGTTCAAAATGAACAGCGCCTGCCGGCGTGCGGCGAGATAGCGCCAATCGGCATTTGCGGTGTTGCCCGCAGCCAGGGTGCGCGGCCGCAGATTCAAGCGCGCGGTTGAACGCACCACCTGCATGGTATTGACGCCCAAGTTCGCCAGCCGCATGCGCCGATCCTCGCTGACCAGGCACGCGGGACGAAAGCCGGGGCGCAGGATGGGCTCTTCGCGCTCCGCATCCAGCCATACCGGAGAAATCTCGTCGTACCGCGCCAACATGCCGGCCACCGCCCCGCAAGGGGCGAACGATTCGAAATGGCCCCGCAGCTTGTCGTGCGCCAGCACCCGCGGGAAGTACATCAAGGCATTCTCGTTGGAAAAATTCCAGTCGCGCAATCCGGCCAGAGCATCATCGGCGGTTTGCCAGCCGGAAGGCGGATCGACCAGCAGCAGCGCACGCCGCTCCTTGCAGTAGCGCGCGGCGACCAGCAACGTGCTGGGGCCGACATCCTGATCGCGCGTTATCGGCGGTATGCACAGAAAGTTGAATGACTCGGCATGATGCAGGGCGAACATGCCGGTGCGATCCAGGCTCGAGCCGATCAGATCGTAGTCGGTCAACGGCGCCCCATCGTCGCCGTCCGAGTTCGAAGTCACATACGCGGTCGCAAGTCCGCTGGCCGGATCCAAAGTCCGATCGGGCCGCTGTGCGGGCATCTCGCCGGCCACGCGGATCAATGCAGACTGCGCCGCCGCGCGCGGCAAATAGCGTTCATCCGCCGGAGAAACGGAGAGCCGATGGAATATCTCCTGATCTTCGACCTGCCCGGTGCCCTGCGCCCGCACGCGTTGCACGGTAAGATTGAAAACCGCGATTTCATCGGCCGCGATATTGTCGAAGTCGACGCTGGCGCGCAGGAATTCGCGCGTCCCCGGCCGCAGCGCCTGCAGCTCGAGCGTCTGCGTACCGGCCTTCAGGGTCAGCGTGGCGGAACGCGCGCCGTTGACAACCCGCACAATGAGCGCTTCGCGACCGCCGTTGTCGAAATACTGTTCGACCGCGTAGCCCAACAGGCTGGGCTGCCACAAGCCGCCGAAGCCATGCTGAAATTCCGCGAAACTCTTGATGAGTACCGGCCGATCGACCGGGCCGCGCAATGTGCGGCCGACGAAGGCGGTGCGCGCCGTAGCCAGACGCGGGATCGATTGATCGGGGCCCCGTTCTTCGGCGACCTGTAGCCCAAGTTTGCTTAGGTTAGCCAAATTTTTTTCATTAAAGTTCTTGTGCGGACTGTAGCACAACCTTAGCTCAATTCGAGCGCGCGTTCGCCTCCTCGCGGCGCCTGCGTTCCTCGGCGCGAATCTGCTCCTCTTCGGCTTTCTTGCGAGCGATTTCCTCGAGCATCACCTTCATCCACTCGCTCTGTACGCCGTTGACAGTCATTCGTCGGCCTCCTCTTTGGGAGCGACGATGGCTTCGATGGCCTTGACGGTTTCCGGGTGATAGCCCGGGCGCGCCTTGGCAAAGACGCGCTTGGCCACCTCGCTTCCAGCGGGGGTTTGCATGAGCGCCGTGTACAGCGGCTCGATCAACTTGCGCCGTCCGATGGTCTTCAAGTATTCCTCGAGGCGCGGGAAACTCGGCTGGTAGTTGGCGGCGATGACCAGTTTGAACCAGCTGTGCTCGATCTCGGCATTCGGACTCTTGCTGAATCCACAGGCCTTGTCGAGATCGGCCAGTTGCGCCGCGGCTCAGGGTCGGCGGCATGTCATCGAGAAAATGCAGCCATTGCTGGGTAACCCAGCCGGCGCCGAGTTGTTTTGCCGCAAGGGTGCCGCCGAGCCAGGCGGCGCGCGCCGCGTCCACCGGCTCAAACATCGTGGTCGAGGGCAGGACCGCGTCGGCCGGCAATCCCGGATTCAAGACCCAGGCGTTGACCTGCGCGCGCGTGACGACGCCGGGAAATCGGTCGATCAGGTTCTCCTGCAGGTACGCCATGAATTGTTCGCTATTGACGCTTTCGAAGGCAAAGTGATCGAAGTAGCCGCGCAGAAAGGCGTCGAAACGCTCGCGGCCGAATTTGGCGTCGAGATAGTTGAGGAACAGGCGGCCCTTCTCGTAGGGAATGTCGGTGAGGCCGTCGTCAGGGTCGCGATCGCGCAGATCGATGGCCAGTACTTGATCGGCGGGCTTGAGCTTCGCAAGCTGCGCCTGCAAAGATTTCAGTCCCAAGACCTGTTCCATGGAGGCGCGCTGCTCGCCGTAAACCGCGGTCATGATGCGGCTTTCCATATAGTCGGTGAATCCCTCGTTGAGCCAGAAATCACGCCAGGTGGCATTGCCCACCAGGTTTCCCGCCCACGAATGCGCCAGTTCATGCGCGATCACGGATACCAGACTCTTGTCCCCCGCAATCACCGTGGGTGTGATAAATGAGAGCCGAGGGTTTTCCATGCCGCCCTCCGGAAAGCTCGGCGGCATGACCAAAATATCGTAGCGCGACCAGCGGTAGGGCCCAAACATCTTCTCGTTGGCCTGGATCATCGACTCGGTGTCTGCGAATTCCTTGGCCGCCGCCTTGATCATGGATTTTTCCGCGTACACGCCGGTGCGCGGACCGGTCTCCTGGAATTCCAGATCCCCCACCGCCAGTGCGATCAGGTAGGACGGCACCGGCTGCGGCATGACAAAACTGTATTCACCGTTGCGCTTTGCTTTGGGGTCGTTCTCCGCGCTCATGACGGCGCGTACCCGATCATCGGTATGTACCTTGGCCTTGTAGGTGGCGCGCACCTGGGGCGTATCCTGCAACGGGATCCACGTGCGCGCGCCGATGGGCTCCGATTCGGTGTAGAGGAACGGCTTATGGCGCGAGGTTTGCTTCTCCGTCAGCCATTGCAGCGCCGCCGATGCCGGCAGCGTTTCGTAGTCGATCCTGATCGTTTCCGTGCCGTGCTTTGACGGCGGCAGGTCAATCACCAGCGCGCTGCCGAGAATCGGATCCGGCTTCTCCAGATGAAACGGTCGGCTGACCAGGATCGTTTGATTCTTGGCCGTCGCGCCCAGCACATCCGTGGATTTCTGACGTACATCGAGGATCATGAGATCCTTGGTGTCGAGCACCAATTGCGTGGCGCGCGGATCCAGGCGCTTCATCTGCAGCGTCACGGCACCCGTGATGGTTTTGCCGGTGAGATCGACCTGCAGATCGAGATCCAAATGCGTGGTGCGAAACTGATCGACGTTGGCATACGAGTGATAATCGAACGCGGGGTCGATTGGACCCAAATCCGCAGCGCGCTGCCCGGCGGCGCAAACGCCGCCCGAGAAGGCAAGCGCGAGGGCCGCCGCGAGAGTGCGCGTCATGGGACGCCTACCGGCGCCTTGTCACGTCCGTTGAGCAAATCGTTGAAGGTCTTCTCATCGACCAAAAGTCCCGTCTGACCGTCCCAGTTGGATCCCTCGGGCAGCGTGTTCTCCACCAGCAATCCTTGCGCAACGACGGCGTCGACGCCGCCATGGCCGCCGGTTATCGGCACCGGCACGGCGCGCGGCTCGTGCGCCAGATCGCCGACCCGCTGCCAGTCGATTTCATCGTCGTGCTGCGCGATCTTGCCGCGCTGCTTGGGATGCAGCAATTTGGCGAGCAGCCGCTTGCGGTCCTTGTCCCAATTGCGCGAATCGTCCTCCATGACGGCGTAGGCCTGCAGATACAGCGTGCCGTCGCGCCACCCGAACAGGTAGGGCTGATTGACCACGGTGACCTTGGTGCCGATCGGAATGAGATCGAAAAACACCGCGATGTCTTCCGGGTACAGGCGCATGCAGCCGTGACTCGAGCGCATGCCGACGCCGTACGGCTTGTTGGTTCCATGGATCAAGTAGCTTGGCCACCCCAGGCGAAACATGTACTGCCCCAGCGGATTGTCCGGTCCCGCGGGCACTTGCGCGGGCAATTGTTCGCCGTTCTCCTGGTGTTCCTCGCGCACCGACTTCGGCACCACCCATACAGGGTCCTTTTGCCGGCTGACGATCTTGGTGCTGCCTTCGGGGGTCTTCCAACCCACTTTGCCGATGCCGATCGGATGCGTGTAAACCGTCTCCGGCTCGCCCTTCTTGTGAGGCGGGTAATAAAAGATCCGCATTGCCGCCACATTCACCACGACGCCCTCGTGCGGAGCGGCCGGCAGAACGAATTGCGTCGGCACGGTGACTTTGCGGCCCACGCCCGGCAACCACGGGTCAACCCCGGGATTCGCCGTCAGCATCTCTTCGTAGCCCACATCGAAGCGGCGGGCGATGTCAGGCAGCGTGTCTTCCTTGCCGATCGTGGTCTTTTGCACGTAGCCGATGATGTCGCTTTTCGGGTCCACCTCGAAGTAATGCGTGGCCTTCGGCTTCGGCAACACGGGCTTGGGCGGCGGCAATGCTTTGGCGACCGGAGGAGGTTCTTTCGGGATCGGATGAAATAACGAGCACCCGGCGGCGATGAGCGCGCCGGCCCCGAGAACGGCCCACACGGCCAAGCCTGGAGACCTGCGATACACAGAAATGAATGACGCTGACATGGGGTTCTATCTACAACAAAGTCGGGCGGTCAGGCAATTGATTGGCATTTGGCGGCCTTGCCTGCGGCCTGCGGGAAGTGGCGCGCCAGTAAAGTGCCGATCGCCTCGACGCCGGCAATCGAGCCCACCTGAAAGCGCCCGGCGCGGAAATGCTCTTCCATGAGACGGCACACAGCCTCCCACTCCGCCGGACTGACGCGCCCCTGGAAGCCTCGGTCGGCGACAATTTCAACATTGCGGTCCGCCAGTTGAACGTAGATCAGCACGCCGTTATTGGCCTCGGTGTCCCAGACGCGCAAGTTCGCGAACACGTCCAAGGCGTGGGCGCGCGGCGCGACGTCGTTCAAAACGTGTTTGGGCGTCAACGCCGTCTCGACGGCGAAACGAATCTCGCCGGCATGCATCAGCTCGGCCCGCTTGATGGCCTGCTCGATGGCATCGAGCGTTGCCGTCGGAAATAACATGCGCGTGCGCCAATGAGTTGCGGTGGCGTGACGAAGCAGCCGTCGTATCTGCACTACCAGCTCCCCGAGGCGCCGCCGCCGCTGAAGCCGCCGCCCCCACCGCTGAAGCCGCCTCCGCCCCCACCGCCGAAGCCCCCGCCGCCGCCAAAACCGCCGCCAAAGCCGCCCATGCCGCCGCCCCAACCACGGCCGGTCGACCACCCGCTGCGTGAACCGCCGGTCAGCAATGCGAACAGGAATGCGAAGACGCCGGCGCCGATGCCGACGGGAATGACGTGGCTCAAGAGCCAAACGATGCCGCCGGTCAGGCCGCCGGTTGCCATCGAACCGAATAGCCGGCCGAATATTGCGCGCAGTACGCCGCTGACCACGAACACCACCACCAAGAGCAGGGGCAGCATATTTCCCAAGCCAGTATGCCGTTCCCATTTCTTGTCGGGCTGCGGCAACGGTTCGCCGTTGACCACGGAAATCATCTTATCGATTCCGGCTTCCACGCCGCCGTCGTAGTCGCCGAGTTTGAAATGCGGCGTAATGGTCTCGGAAATGATGCGATTCGCAATGGCATCCGGCAGTGCGCCCTCCAAGCCCTGGCCCACTTCGATGCGCACACGCCGGTCGTCTTTCGCCACCAGCAGTATCGCGCCGTCATCGACGCCCTTGCGGCCGAGCGCCCAGGCTTCAGCCACGCGAATCCCATACTGCTCGATCTCTTCCGGCTGCGTGGTCGGCACGATGAGCACCGCGAGCTGACTGCCCTTTTTGGCCTCCAGGTCCGCGAGTTTGCCCTCCATGCGGGCGACCGCGCCGCCCGATAGCGTCCCGGTCAGATCGGTGACCCGCGCGGTCAGCGGCGGCACGGCTACCTCGGCGCTCGCGAGCGCGAAACCAAACAGCAGGATCAGCCCTGCTACGAGGCGCGCAGCGCGCAAGGGTGGCTCCTAGCGCGCGGGCGCAGCCGGTGGCGGCGGAGGCGACGGCACTTGCGGCGGCGGCGGCGCAAAATCAACCGAGGGCGGTTTGGAAATCGCCGCTTCGTTCTCCACGGAAAAATTGGCCTTGGTCTTGTAGCCGAACATCATGGCGGTCAGATTCGACGGGAATGTGCGGATCGCCAGGTTGTAGGTTTGGACCGCTTGAATGTAGCGATTGCGCGCCACTGTGATGCGATTCTCGGTGCCCTCCAACTGCGCCTGCAGATCGCGGAAATTCTGGTCGGACTTCAATTGCGGGTAATTCTCCGTAACCACCAAAAGCCGCGACAACGCGCTGGTCAACTGCGACTGCGCCGCCTGAAATTTCGCCATGGCCGCCGGGTCGTTGACCAGTTCGGGCGTTGCCTGGATGGAACCCACCCTGGCGCGGGCTTCGGTGACCCCGAGCAGCACGGTTTGCTCCTGCGCGGCATAACCCTGGACGGTTTTCACCAAATTGGGAATGAGGTCCGCGCGCCGCTGGTATTGGTTCAGCACCTCAGACCAGGCGGACTTGGTCTGTTCGTCCGTCGTCTGAATATTGTTGTAGCCGCAACCCGACAGAGCCAGGCCGGCAACCAATGCCAAGGCGAAAGCAAATTTACCCATCTTCCCCTCCTGCCCTTCTTCTTGGGCGTTGGGGCGAAGTCTACCACTTGGCAAAAAAAAGCCCCGAGTGTTAGCTCGGGGCGTGAGAGGCGGACTTCAATGAAGGGAAATAAAGCCCGCTAGGGGATCAGTTGCCTCAGTGCAGTTGGTGCCACTGCAGGACTTGGATATCGGTCTCCTCGAGGTCGAAACTGCGCGCCAGCATGCGCGCAATGTTGCGGTCGCCTTCCACGCTGCCCGGCTGACCGAGCAACTCGACGACACCGCGATATTCGCTGTACTCGATGGCGTCTTCCGATTGCGTGATGAAGTGGGTGTAGTATTTAGCGGTCATGGGTGCAGAGCTTATGATTCAGAGCCATCTGCAATCTGTGAGCAACTGCTCAGTCGGCTTATGTCCGGCAAGAACCAATTCACGTCCCTGAACGCCGGCCAAAGATTATTGCACCGTGTCAAGATATCGCCCCCCCACCCAGCCCGGCTCCAAGTACATCACCCCGCTGGGGGCGAAACGCTTGCAGGATGAGCTGCACCAGCTGTGGCACGACGAGCGGCCGCGCGTGACCCAAGCCGTGTCCGAGGCGGCGGCGCAAGGCGACCGTTCAGAAAATGCCGAGTACACCTACGGCAAGAAACGGCTGCACGAAATCGATCGGCGCGTGCGTTTCCTGCGTAAACGGCTGGAAGGCATGATCATCGTTGATCCCTCGGCAAGTCCCGGGCGCCGCGACCCTGAGCGCGTTTACTTCGGCGCGTGGGTGCAGATTGAAGGCGATGCGGGAGAGCTTCGCTGGCATCGCATCGTCGGCCCGGACGAGTTCGACATGGAGGGCGATTACCTCAGCATGGATTCGCCCTTGGGCAAGAGCCTCCTGGGCAAACGTATCGACGATGAAATCACGGTCGAGCTGCCGGGCGGTGCGGCCACCTTCACGGTGGCCGCCATCAGCTATGCGCTCAAACCACCCGAATGTTCTTGAATTGCCAGGGATCCGATTGATCGAGATCTTCGGCAAACAATTCAGCGCGCTGATGCAGCGGCGTCCAGTCGGTGTACTTGCCCACGACGGGTCCTAGGTAGGGCCGGCAAATCTCCAACGGCCGCTGGTAATCCATGTCGTCCGGTTCCACCACGCCGCGCTGCGGATTCTCGATGGCCCAGATCATGCCCGCGAGCGCGGCTGCCGTGACTTGCAGGCTGGTGGCGCTGTTGTACGGCGCCAGACCGCGCGCTTCGCCGATGGACAGCTGCGAGCCGTACCAATAAGCGTTCTTAGCGTGTCCCGCGAGCAGCACGCCGAGCTCATCGATGCCCTCGGTGATTTCGCTCATCATGATGCGCTTGCGGTCTTGCAGGTGCCAGTTGCGGCCGGCCAATTCGTGTACCGACAGCACGGCGTTGTCGCTGGGATGGTAGGCATAGTGACTGGTGGGCCGGTAGACCACGCGCTCCCCGTCCATCACCGTGTAATAGTCCGCCAGCGAAATGGCTTCCGAATGCGTGATGAGAAATCCGTGAAAGTAGCCCGCCTTGGGCGTCCAGGTGCGCACCCGGGTGCTGGCGCCCGGGCGGTTCAAGTAAATCGCACAGCGGGAGCCGGTCTTGTGGCGCCCGCCATCCGGCGGAAAGTGTTTCTCGTGCGTGCCCCAACCGAGTTCCGCGGGCTGGGCGCCCTCGCTGACAAAGCCGTCGACCGACCAGGTGTTGACGAATTCGTTGGGCTGCTTCGGTACATTGGTGATCTGCGTGTCGCGCTCCGCCACATGAATCACCTTGATGCCCAACGTTTGCGCGAGTTCGGCCCAAGCGGCTCGCCCTTCCGGCACACCGGCTGTCGACGCCGGTGTCCTTGGCGATGTTCAGCAACGCCTGCTTGACCAGATGAGAGACCAAGCCGGGATTGGCGCCATGCGTCAGCACCGCCGTAGGGGCCGTCTCATGGCCCTTGCGCAGTTTTAGCGCGTCCAAGCGCATGGCGTAGTTGCTGCGCGCTTCGACCGGCATATTGGGGTCGGTATAGCCGCCGGCCCAGGGCTCGATGCAGGTGTCCAGATACAGCGCGCCGCGCTCGCGCGCCAGCTGCACGAGGGCGACGCTCGAAACATCAACCGACAAGTTCAGCAGAAAATCGCCGGCGCTTACGAGGGGCTCCAACACCTTGCGGTAGTTCCCGGGCGTGAGTGCGGTCTTGACGAATTTCACGCCGAACTCCTGAGCCTCGGTCGCGCCCTTGTCCTCTGCCGTGACAATGGTGATGCGCTCCGACGAAGTGCCGATGTGACGCAAGATCAAAGGCAAGACACCTTGTCCGATGCTGCCGAACCCGATCATGACGATCCTGCCCGCAAATTTCACATGCACTTCGTGCTTACTCATAACTTCTCTGCCATGTTGATGATCCTTTCATTTAGGTGTCGCGCCAGTGAGGCGGATAAGTGCGTTCGTATCCGGGAAGCGATTCAATGCGGTGAATCCAGCGCGCCAACGCCGGATAGTTGCGTTCCATGGGCAGAAAGCGCGCGCCGAGCTCGGCGGCCGCGCTGCGATTGAGGGCGCGCCGCAGTATTTGAATCCACGGGAATATCACCATGTCGAGCGCCGAGTAGTTCGTCCCGACGATCCATTCTTCCTTGCTGAGGCGCCCTTCGATCGTGCGCGCCTCGCGCCCGACCAGGTGCATGGCATCGGTGAGATTGTCGATATCCGAGGCGACCTGATCGGCAAAAATGGCGCTGACGATCTTTTGCACCGAAGGCTCCGCGTAAGCCTGAAATTCGCAAATGACGCGCATGATGACGCCGGCTTCTTCAGGTGTGAGCCCAAAAATCGGCGGCTGCGGGTATTTGAGATCCAGATAGTAGAGGATGGCCACCGATTCAAACACCACGTAGTCGCCGTCCTTCAGGACCGGAACCCGGCCGCGCGGATTCATTTTCAACATCTGCGGCGATTGCTGCTCCTGCTTGTCAAAATGCAAGAGCTGCGACTCATAGGCGAAGCTTCTTGTGCTCCAGCGCCAAGAGAACCCGCCACGAGAAAGCGCTGCCGCTGCCCCAATATAGAGTGAGTGCCATACCCGCGATTGTAGCGGATGAACTTCTCCCAGCATCGCGCTAAGCTCGATTGGTGCCATTTACCACCTTGATCGATGCCGCAGCCCTCCTGGGTTTGGCGGGCAAAGCCGGCGTCGCCGTTATCGACTGCCGCTTCGACCTGATGAATCCCGAAGGCGGCCGGCGCGCATACCTCGCCGGGCACATACCCGGCGCTTGCCATGCCGACCTCAACAAGGATCTGTCCGCACCCATTACCGCAGCCACCGGACGGCATCCTTTGCCCTCGCCCCAGCAGTTCGCCGCCCGCCTGGACCTTTGGCGGATCGGCCGGGAAACCCAGGTCATTGCCTACGACGACAGCAGCGGTGCATTCGCCGCCCGGCTGTGGTGGATGTTGCGCTGGGTGGGACACCCGCAGGCGGCCGTGCTGGACGGAGGTCTGCAAGCCTGGATCCGGGCCGGCGGCGCGTTGCAGACAGGCGAGGAAGAGCGTTTGCCCTCCGCCAGCGCAACCGCAGCCGCCAAGTTCTCGCCGCGGCTCGATCCGGCCGCCGTGATCGATACGCCCGGGGTGGAAGCATGGCTTCGCGACCCTGCGAACTTGGTTGTCGATGCCCGCGCTGCCGAACGCTATTTGGGCGTGGTCGAGCCCATCGACGCCGTGGCCGGCCACGTGGCCGGCGCCGTAAATCAGCCCTTCTCTGCCAGTCTCGGGGCGGATGGCCGCTTTCTGCCGGCAGCAGATTTACGCGCGTTGTGGGAGAAGCGGCTGGGCGGCAGAAGCCCGGCGCAAGTGGCCGCCATGTGCGGCTCCGGGGTGACCGCCTGCCATAACTTGCTGAGTCTGGAAGTCGCGGGCCTGCCCGGCGCCAAGCTCTATGCGGGTTCCTGGAGCGAGTGGATTAAAGATCCGCGCCGGCCCGATCGCGCGGGGCGCGTAGACCATCATTTACATGCAGCCACAATTTGCTATCGTGCGCGCCTCATGAACACGCCCGCAAAAGCGCTGAGCACCCCGAGTCTCACGTGGAAGATCGCCGAATCGCTCGACCTCTACCAGGTCGAGGCTTGGGGCAAGGGCTACTTCTCCATCAATGCCGATGGCCATGTGGTGATCCGCCCGAGTATGGACGCGAATCGCGAGATCGATCTCTTCGAAGTGGTGCAGGGCCTCAAGGCCCGCGATCTGCACACGCCGGTGGTCATTCGCTTCTCCGATATCCTGGCGCACCGGCTGCGCCATCTTGCCGATGCATTCGCGACCGCCATAGCCGAGAACGATTACAAGAACCGCTATGCCGCCGTATTTCCGATCAAGGTCAACCAGCAACGGCTCGTGGTCGAAGAAGTCTATCGCTACGGCAAGGAATTCGGCTTTGGGCTCGAGGTCGGTTCCAAACCCGAACTGCTCGCGGTCATGTCCATCACCGAGGACGCGCCGGATCGGCTGGTGGTTTGCAACGGCTTCAAGGATGACAGCTACATCGAAGCGGTCATCATCGCCACCAAACTCGGCCGCACCATTATTCCGGTGGTCGAAAATTATGAAGAGATCCACCTGATTTTGAAGCATGCGGAAAAATACGGCGTGCGCCCCAAGATCGGCGTGCGCGTCAAGCTGGCGAGCGAGGGCGCCGGCCGCTGGCGCGAATCCGCCGGCGAGAAATCCAAGTTCGGCTTGTTCATAAGCGAAATTCTCGATCTCCATGCGCTGTTGAAGGAGCGCAACATGCTCGATTGCCTGCAGCTCGTGCACTGCCATCCCGGCAGCCAGCTGCAGGACATCCGCCGCGTCAAAGACGCCATCAACGAGCTGGCGCACGTGTATGCCGAACTCAAGATCATGGGCGCCGGACTGCAATACATCGACATCGGCGGCGGCCTGGGGGTCGACTACGACGGCAGCGGCACGAATTACGAATCCTCGATGAACTACACGCTTAACGAATATGCGGGCGATGTGGTTTATCGCATCAAGAGCGTATGCGATGCGCGCGACGTTCCGCATCCGATGATCGTGAGCGAGTCCGGCCGCGCCATTGCCGCCCATCACAGCCTGCTGGTGTTCGATACCCTGGGTTCGTCCAAGTTGGATCAATTCAAGGTGTCCGGCCGTCCGGACGAGGATTACCGCGGCAGCGATGAGCTGCCTCAACCGGTGCTGGATTTATTCGATAGCTATCGATCAGTGAATGAGCGGCGGCTGGTGGAGTGCTATCACGACGCTCTGCAGGCGCGGGAACAGGCGCTGCAAATGTTCAATCTCGGCTATCTGAGCCTGGAGTTTCGCGGCCTGGCGGAAAGGCTCTATTGGGCGACCTGCGCCAAGATCCGGGATTATTGCCGCAAGCTGGATCGGGTTCCGGAAGAGTTGGACAACATCGAAGACATGCTGAGCGATATCTATTTCTGTAATTTCTCCATATTTCAGTCGCTGCCGGACAGCTGGGCCATCGGCCAGGTATTTCCCATCATGCCCATCCAGCGGCTGGCGGAACGTCCGACGCGCAACGCGGTGTTGGCCGATATCACCTGCGATTCCGACGGCAAAATCGACAAGTTCGTGCATCCGCGCATTACCAAGCGCACCTTGGAAGTGCATGAGCTCAAGCCGGGCGAGCCCTACTATCTGGCGGCCTTTCTGGTGGGGGCTTATCAGGAGACCTTGGGCGATTTGCACAATCTGTTCGGCGATACCCACGTCGTGCACATCCGGCTGCAGGAAGGCGGCGGTTGGTGGATCGAGGAGATCGTCAAGGGCGACACGGCCAACAAAGTGCTCGAGTACATGGAGTACGACACCGATGAGCTTTATCCGGGGATCTCCCGGGACTGCGAGCGGGCCGTCCAAGAAGGACGGATGTCTTTGGGCGAGGCTCAGGCGGTGAAACGCTTCTACGAAAACGAGCTCAACGGCTACGCCTATCTCGAGGTCGAATAAGCGCCTTTCTCCTGGTATATCTGGCGTTTGCCAACATTTAACCCAAAGCGTAGCATCCTTCATTAGGTCGTCTGCCTAATTGATTTTGGTGTACGGCCGATGGTACAGACCTCGATGCGCAAGACCCGCGCGGGTGTCTGGATGTTGAAACCTCTGTCAGTGAGATTAGTTGAATGACGACAATCTACGTTGGCAATCTGCCATTCACCGCGACTGAAGATGAAGTGCGTGCGATTTTCGAACGCCACGGCAAAGTTGAATCCGTCAAACTCATAAATGACCGGGAAACCGGACGGCCCCGCGGATTCGCGTTCGTCGATATGGCGGCGGGTGAAGCGCAAAACGCCATCCAACAGACCAATGGCTTCCAAATGGGCGGCCGCCCGCTGCGCGTAAATGAAGCCCAAGAACGCGCTCCGCGCAAGTCCGGCAGTGCGCGGCGGTGGCGGTGGTGGTGGCGGCGGATCACGCCGCTGGTAGCGCCAGCGGGTAGCGATACCCGTCAGGCGCTCACCACATTTCTTTGAGTTGGGCGACGACGTCGACCGTTGACGCTTCGTCCGGCTTTAGATTTTCCACACCGATACTGGTTCGGACGGAAATCTTTTCCAGGCTTTCCAAAACCCGGTCGGTCATGAACCGGCTCTTGGCGCCATAGACATGCGCGTCGCCGTTCTTCGCCTGTTGAGTGACTGCGTATTTCAACGGCGCGCACAGATGCAACTCATTGCGGGCGCGCGTCATCGCCACGTACAGCAGACGGCGTTCTTCTTCGATCATTTCCGGCTTGCCGGTTGAAAACTCCGAGGGGAAATTGCCGTCTGAAACATTGAGTATGTACACGATGTCCCACTCCTGACCTTTGGCGGAGTGAATCGTGGATAAAATCACGAAGTCCTCGTCCTTCGAGGCCCCCTGCGATTGATCGCTGGAAGCGACGGGCGGATCCAAAGTCAATTCCGTCAGGAAGCGCTCGCGGCTGGGCTGTTGCACCGCCAGCATCTCGAGTTGCTCCAAATCGCCAAGGCGCGTCCAGCCGGCATCGTAAATTCGTTCCAACTGCGGCTTGTACCAATCCTTCACCAAACCGACCTGACCGGCCCAGGGCGTGGCCGGATCGGCGAGTTTTTCGAACAAGGCGCAGAACCGCTTCCACTCCATTTTAACCGCCTGCGGCGCGTCGAAATCGGCGAGTGCCTTGGCCTCGAAACCGCGTTCCTCGAAATGCTGCAGAGCCTGCTTGGCGTTGGCCGGGCCGAAGCCCGGATGCAGCTTGAGCACGCGAAATCCCGACACCGAATTGCGCGGATTGTCGGCCCAGCGCAGCACCGACATCATGTCCTTCACATGCGCGGCTTCGAGAAATTTGAGTCCGCCGTATTTCACGAAGGGAATGTTTTTCTTGGCGAGTTCCACCTCCAGCACGTCGCTGTGATGGGAGCTGCGGAACAATATCGCATGGCGCTTCAGCGAGCCGCCGACCTCACGCGTGTGCAGAATCTTGCCGCAGATGTATTCGGCTTGGGCTTGCGCATCGTCCAGGGCCACGTAGAAGGGTTTTTGCGGCGATTGCCGCGTACCCAGCAGTGTCTTGCGGTGTTGGCGCGCGCCATCGGCCATCAGTGCGTTGGCCGAGTCCAATATCTGCTGCGTCGAT
Source organism: uncultured Gammaproteobacteria bacterium (assembly GCA_963809645.1). Taxonomy (GTDB): domain Bacteria; phylum Pseudomonadota; class Gammaproteobacteria; order Steroidobacterales; family Steroidobacteraceae; genus Bog-1198. The sequence goes on along the minus strand of CAWEKK010000011.1, from coordinate 96,082 downwards.
CGATAGTTCTGCGCCAGCACCACGATCTCGGCCTTGGGCTTGTAGCGGTCCGCAAAGCCGAGGATGTTCTCCACCGCGGCGGCGCGGAATGAGTAGATCGCCTGCGCATCGTCGCCCACCACGGTGACGCCTTTGCCGTCGGGTTTGAGCGCATGGATGATCTCGCCCTGCAAGCTGCTGGTGTCCTGATATTCATCGACCAGCACATGATCGAAATTCTTGGACAAGCTCTGCGCCAACGCGGGCGTTTGCATCATCACATTCCAGTACAGCAGCAAATCGTCGAAGTCCAAGGCGCGATTTTTCTGCTTGCGGCCCACGTACTCGCGGTACAGCTTGGTCAGATCCGCCTCCCATTCCAGGCACCAGGGAAATTGCTCCTCGAGCGTCTGTTTCAGCGAAAGACGCGTATTGACGCGGTACGAGTAGATGGCGAGGCAGGTGTCTTTGCGCGGAAAGCGCTTCGGTCGACCGGAGTAGCCCAATTCGCTGCGAATTACATCCATGAGATCCGCGGCGTCGGAGCGGTCCAGTACGGTGAAGTTCGGATCAAGCCCAAGGTGCTTGGCGTACAGGCGCAAAATGCGGCTGCCGACCGAATGAAAGGTGCCGCCCCACATCAAGCGCGACACGACGCTGCGGTCGCCGCCCCTGCCGCGATCCGATAAGACTTCCGCGACGATGGTCTGGGTGCGTTTGATCATTTCCTGCGCCGCGCGGCGCGTAAATGTCAGCATCAGTATGCGCGAAGGATCGGTGCCGTTCAGCACCAGGTGCGCCGTGCGGTGCGCCAGGGTGTTGGTTTTACCGGTTCCCGCGCCGGCCAGGATGAGCAACGGGCCCGCCGTCACGCCCTTGTCGGGAACGGCTGTCCCGAAGGTCGCGGCGCGGCGCTGACCGGGATTGAGCGCATCAAAGGCATTGGTCTTAACTTTCATCATGGGCGGTGCAGTACTGTACGTATATCCAGATCATGAAGCAAGACAAGTAATCTTGCACGCAGCATCGCGCTTCGCGCTGCAGCGCGCGTAGAGACAGATCACACACTCAAGCGGAGATCGGCGATGATTTGCTCATGCAGAAACCCTTGGTTGTAAGCTCCACCCCTGCGCACAGCGGCCGCGTCATTCAGGTTTCGACCGAGCGGCTGCGTTATGCGAACGGCCGCGAATACGATGTGGACTTCGTGCGCCATCCCGGTGCGGCCGCGGTGGTGGCGGTCGACGACCGCCATCGCGTCTGCCTGGTACGCCAGTACCGGCACGGTGTGCAGGACTTTCTGTGGGAGATCCCCGCCGGAAAGCTGGACGCCGGCGAGCGGCCCGAGGCCTGCGCGGTGCGCGAACTGCAGGAAGAAACCGGCGTGTCTGCCGAACGCTGGACAGCCTTGGGACTGTACATACCGGCGCCCAGCCTTTTTACCGAGCTGATCCACTTGTATCTGGCGCGCGAGCTCCTCGTCGGCGCAGCCAGTCCGGACGCCGATGAGGAATTGGAATTGCAATGGCTGCCGCTGGATGAGGCCATCGCGCAGATACTGCGCGGCGATTGGAACGACGGTAAAACCGCCCTGGCACTGATGCGCGCTCAATATCACCTGCAAATGTGACGGCGCGCTGCTTTTGGAAGGCTCTGCCTTGACTTGGCCTGCGTATCGCCTAAAAAGGTATCGTGAGCAACGAAAAGTCAAAGCCTTCCGCAAAACCGGGGCGCGCGCCCCTGCTCGAGCCGTCGTCCAGGAAGGACGCCGGCGACAAATCCACCGGCCGCGTCAAATTCGACGAACGCGGCAATGCGGTTTGGGAATGGCAGGTGGCGACCGGCGCCTTCGGCGTCGAGGTTTCGACCCAGCGGCTGCAGAAGCTCGAGCATCCGGCCCTCTCCATCGCCGATGATGCACCGACGCCGTTTGGGACCGTGCGCGCCAATCCGCTCGGCACCAAGAAAGGCTACGATCCGTACGACAGCGGCAAGCTCGGCAAAAAGCCGGAACCGCCCAGAAGAAGGATTTGCGCCGCTTGAGCGAATGGTTGAAATTGAAGAAGCAGGCGGAAGACAACAAGGACGAGGATCCGCAGGATTGAGCTCGGTGCCTCTACGCCAGTGCGTGGCGAATTTTCGCGGCGTGTCCCAAGCGATAAAAGCCGCGCAACTCGCGCACCAACGCCTCGATCCTCGCCACGCCCCGGTTCACGAAACGCCGCTCCAGCCGCCGGCAATAATGCGCCGCGCAACGATGCGCCGTGCGGTAGCGTTCGTGCTGATCCCGATCGAGGCGCGCATCGAAGCTGACCCGGTCAAATAACCGCGGGTGCACTTGCGCGGGGTATGACCCGCCGCCGAGCTGCGCGGACAGGAGAAACACCGTAACGGCGTACTTGTCCACTTCAGCCTGGGTTTCGAGCTCCAACAGCGATACCGGCAGGTCGCGGGCCAGCCGCCAGGTTGAATACACAAAATGGCTCACGCCTTCGAGCGCGGTGCAGTAGTCGGCGAGATTCTCTTCCGTCAGTGCGCGATGCGGATCCGCGGCTTCCAGGCGGCGCAAGAGTTGCGCGTCCAGGTACAGCGCGACGCCGGCTCCGTCCCCGGTTTCGGCCAGCAACAATTCCTCTTCAAGCGTGCGCCGCTCGTTCAGCCGCTCCGCTCCGGCCACCACGCGCCGGTCGGTGATGAGAAAATCGTACACGTCGTAGCGCTGCTCGACATCGTACAGGCGCCCAAGCAGCGACTGCAGGCCGCGCAGCACCATGGCTAATGTTCGCGGCGTGCGCCCGCCGCCGTAACCGGCTGCACGCCCAGCTCGCGCAGCAAGCCGCGCGCGCGCGGACTGCCGGTTTTCATCCATATCTCGTACAGGCGCAGGATGTCCGCGTCGCTGTAGCGGTAGGACATGTCGCTCACTTCGTTCAGGGCATCGACCAGACCTTGGAATTTTCGCGCCAGCTGCGCATAGACCGCCGCGACGCAACGCCCCGAGAGCGTGCGCTGCATGGTGTCCGCCAGAGAGCTGTAGGCATTTCCGCCCATGGCAATGTGATAGTCGATGTCGATCAGCTTGCGCGCGAAGCTGCGGGCAAAGAAACCGGCAATGAACAGCGATACATCGCCGAGCCGCTGCAAGCTCCGCTGGCGCGCGCTGACCGTGGGCGCCTCCAGCGCATCCGCCAGCATGTGCGCCAACGGCTTGATGCGCAGCCCATCCGGGGTGCGCTCGTACAGCGCATCGGCGCGCGAAAACATGGTCAGCAGGTTGACCACGTATTGTTCCGCCTGCTCGTCGATATCGAGATGCTGATGTTCGCTGGCGGTGTGAAATGCATCACGAAAAAATTCGCGCAGCGAACTTACCGCCACCAGAGGTCCCGCAGTCAACGCTTGCATATGGCATCCTTTTTTTTCGGACCGATACCATCCTATCGACAACGCTACTCTGAAGTGAATGAAAAAAGCGCGAACTGGCGTCGGAAATTGCCTATTTTTGCAGATGTTTTGTAATCAGCAATCGCACGCGTAGGCTGCTAGAGGCCGCGCGCATCGACGTGGTGCTAAATTATTTCCTCGAGCGACACAATGGTGCGCGCCGGCATCGGCAGATGCGCCGGCCAGCGCTTGGCATCTCGATTCAGCCATGCCGCCTGCAGCCCCGACTGCATGGCGCCCGACCACATCGAGCACAGGATCATCGCCGATATGCAGCACCTGCGGCCGCGTCGACGCGCGCCTCCGCAAGCAGCCGCGCGAAGATGCGGCTGTCCGGTTTGGCGGCGCCTGCCGAGATCGCCGTGATGTGGCCTTCGAACCAATGCGCGACGCCGCAGCGTTTGAGATCGGCGTTGCCGTTGCTCAAGGCGAACAAACGGTAGCGCCTGCTCAGCCGCTGCAGGGACGCCGGCACCTCAGCGTACAAATTCACCCGATTGCGCTCGGCGTAGAAAACTTCAAAGGCTTCGTCGGCGTGCATTGCCGGCTGTCCGGCCGCTGCGAACATTTCCGTCAAGGCGCGATGCCGCAGAAACGTCATGTCGTGACCGCGCTGCGGGTGCTGCTCGGCGATGCGCGCGCGCAGCGCGCGCAATGTTTCGCTGTCGTGACCGCGCATGATCGCAGGATGCTTTTCCCGCAGCCACGAGAGCATCGCCGCTTCGGCGGCCAGTATCACCGGTTCCACGGGCCACAACGTGTCGTCCAGATCAAAACTCAACACCAATGGTGCATTCATCGCTCAACCTTCGCCTGATAGAATCATGCCATGAGCACGCTACTGATCGGCAGCAAAAACTACTCGAGCTGGTCGCTGCGGCCCTGGCTATTCTTGCGCAAAGCCGGCTTCAACTTCGAAGAACAGCTGATTTATTTCGACGCGGCCGACTATCAGGCGCAAATCGCGGCGCTTTCGCCGTCGCGGCGCGTGCCGCTTCTCATGGATGGCGGCATAAAGATTTGGGACTCGCTGGCCATTTGCGAGTATGCCGCCGACCTGACGGGAAGCGGCCTGCCGGGAAACCGCAACGCGCGGGCGCAGGCGCGTTCGGTCGCCGCGGAAATGCACTCGGGCTTTCAGGCCTTGCGCAACGAGTATCCGATGAATGTGCGCGCCCGGAATCGGCGCGTGCCGCTGACGCCGCAGCTGCAGGCGGACATTGCCCGGATCGACGAAATCTGGGCCGGCTGCCGCAGCGAGTTCGGCGCCGGAGGCCGTTGGCTGTTCGGCGAATTCAGCATCGCCGATGCCATGTTCGCGCCGGTGGTTTTTCGCTTTCAGACCTATGGCGCAAAGCTGAGCGCCGCCTCGCAAGGCTACCTCGAGCCACGCGCTTGCAGGATCCAACGATGCGCGAGTGGCAGGATGCGGCAGCCCAGGAAGGCCATCCGCTGGCGGATGTCGACCGGCTCGGCGCTTAGGGGCTTGCGCGCGCTCCTGGAGTACAATCCGCGCGGTACCTCCAGCAAGAGAGCAATCCATGTCTGCCGAACGCTTCAGTTTGGTCTTAGGCCTCGCCTGCGCCGCGGGTGCGGCCGCTGCGGCCACCGCCCCTGCCGAACCAACACTGCCCTTCACCGTTCAAGACATGGTGCGCATGGAGCGCATCTCGGACGTCGCCGTTGCGCCGGACGGCAAGCACGTGGCGTACACCCAGCGCACCACCGATATGGAGGCAAACAAGGGCCGCACCAGCGTTTGGATGCTCGACACCGGCAAGCGCGGCGCGACGCCGCTGCGGCTGACCGACGGCGGTCCGAATTCCAATGCCCCGGAATGGAGCAAGGACGGCAAGTACATCTACTTCCTGTCCAATCGCAGCGGCACGAACCAGGTGTGGCGGATAAGCTCCCTCGGCACCGGCCCGCGCGGCGACACCCCCGTTCCCGATTCCATCCAGGTGACCGATCTGCCGCTCGATGTCGGCACCTTTCGGGTCTCGCCGAAGGGCGATCGAATCCTCGTGAGCGTCGAGGTTTTTTTGGACTGCGTGGATCTTGCCTGCACCAAGAAGCGCTTGGATGCGGCGGCGCACTCGCCCGCGACCGGCGCCCTGCACACCCAGCTGTTCATCAGGCATTGGGATACCTGGAGTGACGGGCGGCGCTCGCAGCTCTACTCCATGAGCTTGGGCGACAACGGCGCAGCGCAAGGCACGCCGGTGAACTTGAGCGGCGGCATCGGCGATGTGCCCGGGAAACCATTTGGCGGGCGGGAGGATTACTCCTTCAGTCCCGACGGCGCTCAGGTGGCGTTTTCGGTGCGCGGCACCGTGGGCGAGCCGTGGTCTACGAATTTCGATGTGTATGAGGCCGCGGCCGACGGCGGCGCACTGCCGAAAAATCTCACCGCCGACAACAAGGCCTGGGACGCGCAGCCCGCGTTCTCGCCCGACGGCTCGCAGCTCGCTTACCTCGCCATGGACCGGCCCGGCTTTGAAGCCGATAGATTTCACCTGGTGCTGCTCAATCTACAGTCGGGTGTAAAGCGGGCGCTCACCCAGAACTGGGATCGATCGATCAACGGTTTCTCGTGGTCGCGGGACGGCAAAACGCTGTTTGCGACCGCCGATCACCTCGGCCAGCGCCCGTTATGGGCGGTGGATGTGGCAAGCGGCAGAGCATCGGCCATCACCGCTGCGGGCGAAGTCGAGGGATTCAGCGTCGGCACCTCGAAGAGTGTTTTACACGGCCAGCAATCTGGGCGCCCCCGCCGATCTTTATTCGGTGGGTTTCAGCGGCGGCAAACCTACGCAGTGGACCCGCCTGAATCAGGCGGTCATGGAACAGCGCAAATTCGGCGAATATCGTCAGTTCAGTTTTCCCGGTTGGAACAAGGAAAATGTCTTCGGCTACGTGGTCAAACCGGTGGATTTCAAACCGGACCGCAAGTATCCCGTTGCCTTTCTGATTCACGGCGGCCCGCAGGGAAGCTTCGGCAATGCCTGGAGCTGGCGCTGGAACCCGCAGGCATTTGCCGGTGCCGGCTATGCGGTGGTGATGGTCGATTTTCACGGCTCAACCGGCTACGGCCAATCCTTCACCGATTCCATCAGCGGCGATTGGGGCGGCAAGCCTCTCGAGGACTTGAAGCTCGGCCTGAGCGAGGCGCTCAAGGCCAACCGTTGGCTCGACGGCGATCGCGTCTGCGCGCTCGGCGGATCGTACGGCGGCTTCATGATCAATTGGATTGCGGGCCAGTGGCCGGACCGCTTCAAATGCCTGGTCAGCCACGATGGCATCTTCGACAACCGCACCATGTACTACTCCACCGAAGAGCTGTGGTTCCCCGAGCACGAGTTCTCCGGCCCGGAATATCAGAATCCGGCGGGCTACGCCAAATTCAATCCCATCGACCATGTGGACAAATGGAAGACGCCGACGCTGGTGATTCACGGGCAGCAGGATTATCGGGTGCCGGATTCGCAAGGGTTATCGGTATTTACAGCACTGCAACGGCGCGGCATACCGAGCGAGCTGCTGTACTTCCCCAATGAGAATCACTGGGTATTGAAGCCGGCCGACAGCATCGAATGGTACGACACCGTACTTAAATGGCTGAATCGTTGGACGCGGCCTTAGGACGACCGGCAGCCTAAGGCTCCAAGCCGCGCCAAGCCGCCGGATAGTTCTGGCCGAGCTGCATTATCCGGTGCAGCAGCTCGTCGTAGTTCATGCCCGCTTTGAGCGCGGAGGCGGAGAAGTCCTCCGCCGCCGAGATGTTCGGATTGGCGTTCGCCTCGAGCACGAACAATTCACCGTCGGCCCGCAGGCGAAAATCCATGCGCGCATAGCCGGTCAAGTGCAATGCCCGAAAAATGCGCTTGGACAGTTGCTCCAGCCGCGCCACGGTGCCGTCGGGCAGCTGTTCCGCCGCCGCCGTGGTGATGCCGTACCTTTGCTGGTAGCCGCGATCCCATTTCACCTTGCGGGTGGCGATGGCCGGCAAATTCTCCGGCAGGGAACCGAAGCGTCATTTCCCACACGGGAAGCACCGTGAGCCGGTCGTTGCCCATCACCCCGACGTAGAGTTCGCGGCCCTCGATATATTCCTCCACCAGCGCGTCGGAATGAGTCTGCTCGTGGATGAAGGCGATGCGCTCCGTGAGTTGCTTGGGATCGGCCACCACCGATGCCTGGGCAATTCCCAACGAGGCATCTTCGGTGGAGGATTTCACGAATAGCGGGAAACGCAGGTTCTTTGGAATGCGCGCTTTCTTGCCGCGCGGAAACACCATGAATTGCGGCGTCGGCACGCGATGATAGGACAGCAATTGCTTCGACAGCACCTTGTCGCGCGACAACAGCATGCCGCGCGGATTGCAGCCCGTGTACGGCTGATGCATGAGTTCGAGAAAGGCCACCACGTGCTGATCGTAGGTCACGATGCCGTCGAATTCTTCCAGCAGATTAAAGACCACCTCCGGCTTCCAATCGATGATGGCGCGGCGCAATTCCGACAGGCTGTCGCTCAAGCCCAAGGGCATGACTTCGTGGCCCGCCTTTTTCAGGTGCGAAATCACGTCGAATTCGGTGCGCCACTCTTCGATTTCTTTTTCGGTCGAGCCCTTGAGCGAATCCGGGGGCACCAGCGTGGAATGGACCAGTACCAGCGCGCGAACTTTCTTCAAGGCGCCCTCCTCACAGCGCGACCCGCGGCAGCTTGCGTTCTTCGTAGGATTCCGCCAGGCGCGCCACCACCCACAGCAATTGGCCCTTAAGGTCGCGCCGCGAACCGCGCACGTACAGATCCAACGCCTCGCAGCGCTCGATCATCAGGCGCAGCACTTGATGCACCAGATATTCGCTGAACGCCCCGGAGCGCTGAATCTGCTGCCGCAATGCGGCGCGCTGTTCGCGCAGAACGCTGGCGGCCTTCGGCGATGCAGCTGGTGCGCGGCGCTGATGCTGAACACCTTGAGCAGCAACTCGTCGGCGCCGGAACGGCGCGGCAGCCGGTAGCGTGCGAGTTTTTTCTCGTAGTGCTCGCGCAGTGTGACCGTCTCGTGCGTCACCTCCTCGAAGGTGCCGCGGTCGGCAACCGGCGGCTTGGCCGCGCCGATTTCCCGGGCGAGCGTGTCGATATACTGCAGCTTTGCGTAGGCGGGCCAGCCCACGTACTCGCGCCGCCAGGGCGAATGCGGTTTGAGCCACACGGCGAAGGTCTCGGCAAAGTCTTCGGTGGGATGGGCTTGCGCGTACCACGCACCCAGGTGCTGTACGAATCGGCGGCTGCCGGGCCGCGGCCGATAGGTGTCCGGATACGGCAGCGAGGCAGGGCCGAATGCCGCGCGCCAGCTCTTGAGCCGGCGCAGACGGTAGGCGGAGTCGATGGCATGCCCGGCCTCATGGCGCAGGATGCGCATCAGCCAGTTGCGATTGCCGCCCTCCACTTCGCGCATGAAGCGGCGTTCGAGTCCGATCAAACGCTTGTTCGCGAGGTAGAACGGGATGGCAATTCCCGGAATACCGTCGGGTGAGAACCACTCCTGAGCCAACCAGCAATGCGGGCGAAAGCTGAGGCCGCGCATCGACAATTCGTGATACAGGCGCTCGATTGCCTTCTGCAATTCAGTGCCGGCAATGCCTAACTTCAAATCGCAGAAGCGCAGACTGAGCAGCTGATCGTCCGCAAGCCTTTCCCAGGCAACGGTTCGTTTTCGCGACCGTCGCGGGGCCGCCATCAAGCGCGCCCCATCTGGAGTTCTTCCGCCAGAGCGTCCTCGTCACTGTCGCTCATTGCCTCGATGATCCGCCGCCCTTCCAGGCCCGCGAAGTCGAAGTGCTTGGGATCCGCCAGTTGCGAGCCGGAAATATTGCAGATGCTGGAGAAAATTGCCTCGATGCGTCCGGGGAACTGCTGTTCCCATTCTCGCAGCATGCTCTTGATCGCCATGCGCTGCATGTTCGGCTGCGAACCGCACAGGGTGCAGGGAATGATCGGAAACGCCCGCGCCGTCGCGTAGCGCGCGATCATTCTTTCAGGCACATAGCACAGCGGACGGATCACGATGTGGCGGCGATCTTCGCTGAGCAGTTTCGGCGGCATCGCCTTCAATTTCCCGCCGAAGAACATGTTCAAGAACAGCGTCTCGACGATATCGTCGCGATGATGACCCAGGGCGATCTTGGTGATGCCGTGTTCGGCGGCAAATCTATACAGCGCGCCGCGCCGCAGGCGCGAGCACAGTCCGCACATGGTCTTGCCCGCCGGGACAACGCGCTTGACCACCGAATAGGTGTTCTGCTCGATGATGCGGTAGCGCACGCCGAGATTTTCCAGATACTTGGGCAGCACTTCGGCCGGGAAACCCGGCTGCTTCTGATCGAGATTTACCGCGGTGATCTCAAAGCTCACCGGTGCGCTGCGCTGCAAGCTCGACAGCATGTCGAGCAGCGTGTACGAGTCTTTGCCGCCGGACAGGCAGACCATGACGTGATCGCCGTGGGCAATCATCGAATAATCGGCGATGGCCTTGCCGACCGATCCGCGCAGCTGCGCCTGCAGTTTTTTGAAGGTGTTGCTCACGGCACTTCGAGATACTTGGCTTCCAAGTACCTAAGGTATGCGGCCGCGGTCAGCGGCTTGCCGGTGGCTTGCTTGATGAGTTCCTGCACCGGCAGACGCGCCCCGATGCCGTGGACGTTGTCCCGCAGCCATTCCATCACGCCGCCGAATTGGCCGGCGGCGATCTCCTCGTCGAGCGCCGGACGTGCCGCGCGCAGCGCTTCGTTGAGCTGGCCGGCGATCACCGCGCCCAGGGCGTACGAGGGAAAATAACCGAAATGACCGACGGCCCAGTGGATGTCCTGCAGGCATCCTTCGACGTCGTTGGCAGGACGGATATTCAAGCGCTGTTCGAGATTGGCATTCCACGCCTCCGGCAGGTCCGCGACCGGCAGCGAGCCTTCGAGCATCTTTTTTTCCAAATCGTAGCGCAGCATGATGTGCACAGGATAGGTCAGCTCATCGGCATCCATGCGAATGCAGCTGCGGCGTACGCGGATCAGCAGGCGATACAGATTGGCTTCTTCCCATTCCGGACCGCTTACCTGCAAATACTTTTCCAGCAGCGGCCTTAAGTATTTGACGAAGGAACGGCTGCGGCAAAGATTCATTTCAAACAACAGGGATTGGCTCTCCTCGAGCGCCAACCCCCGGTCTCTGCCTACCGGTTGATCGCGCCACTGCAGCGGCAACCCCAAGTCATACATGGCGTGGCCGGTCTCGTGCACCGCGCCCAGCAGTCCTGAAAAGGGATCGATCGCATCGAATCGCGTGGTGACGCGAATGTCCCCGGGTACCCCTTCCGTGAAAGGATGCTCGCTCTCGTCCAGCCGGCCGCGATCGAAGGGAAAGCCCAAGGCCTTGAGCACATCGACCGCGAGCGAACGCTGACGCGACGCGCTGAACTTGCCCGCCAGGGGCGTAGGCGCGTGCGCCGCTTGAACTTCAATCGCTTGATTGATCAGGCCCGGCAGCTTGCGGGACAGCGCCTTGAAAATCGTATCGATGTCGGCCGCCGAAATTCCAGGCGTAAAGCCATCGACCAAGGCGTCATAGGGTGCGAGGCCGCGTGCCTGCCCCAGCAGTGCCGCCTTGTCGCGCACCAAGTGCACCACCTCTTCGAGGTGAGGCGCGAGCAATTTGAAGTCATTGGCCTTCTTGGCCTCGACCCAGAACACCTCCGCGCGCGCGGTGGCCTTCGCGAGCCGCGAAATGAGCGAGGGCGGCGTGGCGATGGCGTGATCGCGCTGCCGCCGCATCTCGCGCAAATTGGCGAGCGGCCAATCCTCCATTTGCGATGCGCCGGCCTCCGCCCGCTCGAGCAGCCGCGCCACTTTCGGCGTCGTCAGCAGGGCATGGTGCTCGGTTTCGAGCGCTGCCAATTGCTCGCCGCGAACATCGGCGCTGCCGCGCGGCATCATCACCGCGGCGTCCCAACGCAGCAGAGAGAGCGCGCCGCGGAAAGCATGCAGACGGCGAAACTCCTGTTCCAGTTGTTCGTAAGGCGAGGCGGCCATGAGAACCTTGGCAAGCGGCAGGTGAGCTGCCGCGCTGTTGTTTAATGGCTAAGTTTACCAGAGCCGCGCGAACCCAGATCGCATCGTCGGGCGGAAAAATCACTTATATTTCAGACGGTTATCGATTTACGGGAAGTTTGAAGCTGCCGGTTTGATGAAACGGCACACTTCGCAGGAACGGCAGATCGATACTGGCTTCGCCGGTTAGCTCGTAGTCAATCGAGTCGGCACGCTGGTTGGCCTTGTCGGCGAATTTGAGCAGCGCCAGGGCCAGATTGGCGCTGACGGTCATGTCGAATTCGGACTCGCCGAACGCGGGCACCGTGACGGCGCGGTCGCTGACGCCGGTGGCGATTTGCTCGCCGCCCACATTCAATTCGACATGCAAGCCGCGCACCGGCAGCTCTCGGTCGTTCGGATTCTGAATGTTGAGCTTGACGGCGAAATTCTGCTGCAGCAGGTTGCCGCCCCGCGCCTCGATACCGATGACCGTGACATTGGGCCGGTTGAACTTCGGCGCCACCAGAGAACAGGCGCTTAACACAAGGCTGATGGCGAAAAACTTTAAGAGCCGTGGCAACATGCTGCAAATGATACCGCAGGACCGCCTGGCCACATGATGGAACCGACATGATGAAATCTTTATTCAAGAGATCTTTCGCGGCTCCGTTGCTGGTCGCGGCCGGCCTTATGTTCGCCGCGAACGCCGCGCGCCCCCAGAGCACTGCGCCGGAGCCGCTGTCGGGCTTTCCGCAGAGCATGCTGGCGGTCCGTACCGCTGCGGGCAAAGTGGTCAATTTCAAGATCTGGGAAGCCGACACGCCGCAGCGCGAGGCACAGGGCTTGATGTTCATCCGCGAACTCGATGAGCACACCGGCATGCTGTTCATGTTCCCGGGCACTGAACCCGTCATCATGTGGATGAAAAATACCTACGTGTCGCTCGATCTATTGTTCTTGAACGCGCAAGGCAGAATCGATTACATCGCGGCGAACGCCACGCCGTTGTCCGAGAAGCGCATCGGACCTGCCAAGCCGGAATTCGCGGTGCTGGAACTGAAGGGTGGGGCCTGCGAAAAGTTCGGCATCAAGGTCGGCGACACCGTTTTGCACAAGAACTTCAAAAAGACCTGAGGGGTTACCCCCACAGTCGAACTCGCATCGTCCCACGTCAAGGGGACCAATCGGCCTACAGACAACGGACCGTCTGTGGTACATAAACAACGCTCTGTATCAAGAACCGGCGCGCGCAGCCAAATCGATGTTGCGCTCGTGCAAATTAAACGATGGAGATAGAGCGTTATGAGACCTATATTTTTGTGTGGATTGATCGCTGCAGCGTGTGGCGCTGCGGGCACTGCGGTGGCCGACGGTTACGACGACACCGGCGCTGTCTACATCAGTCCGATGGCGAACTACACGCTGTTGGACAGCAAACGCGTTTCCAACGACAACTTCAACTATCAGATCGCGTTCGGCTACAACCTTCCAGCGAATTTGGCCGCGGAATTCACGACTAAATCCCAGTAGCTTCAAGATCAGCGGATCGGGCGCCAGCGAAAAAATACCTGAGTACTCGCTCGACCTGCTGTACAAATTTCTTCCGGCGACTTCGATCTTCCGCCCCTACGCGTTGCTCGGCAGCGGTTGGGTAACGGATAACATCGGCGGCGGTATGCCGAACAATAACGCGTGGATAGTGGAAGCCGGCGCGCGGCGCGTTGGTCGGACTGGGAGATCAAACGGGATCCTTACGGCTGCAGCTACGCGGCGAGGCGAAGTATCGAAGGGAATTCATTCAGAACGTCGCGCTCGTTCCGAAAAATCCGGACGATGCGATCTTCGCCTTGGGACTGCAGCTCAGTTTCGGCGCGCCGGTGAAACCCGCCGTCGTGGCCGCGAGTCCCCCGCCGCCGCCGCCTCCGCCTGCCGCCGCCGCCGCCGCCGCCCCCTGAACCGCTCGACAGCGACGGCGACGGCGTACCCGATTCGATCGACCAATGTCCGAATACGCCGAGGGGCGACAAGGTCGATGCGGTCGGTTGCACCATCAAGGATGAGATCAAGTTGGAACGCGTGCACTTCGCGACCGATTCAGCGGAAGTGCTGCCCGATTCAATGGACACCCTGAACTACGGAGTCGCCACCTTGAAGAAATATCCGGAAATGATCATTGAGGTCCGCGGCCACACCGACAGCACCGGCAGCAAGCAGCACAATCTGATCTTGTCGCAACACCGGGCGGAAACCGTCATGCACTATTTGAAGGAGCACGGCGTCACCAACCAGATGACGGCCAAGGGCTATGGCGAGGAGCTTCCCCTGGCGAGCAATGCAACCGCCGAAGGACGTCAGACCAATCGCCGCGTCGCTTTGCGGATTGTCGGCGGCCCCTAGATTTGGGCGGCCCCTAAAACTGCGGTGTAATCAGCCCCGGGTTCGCCGGGGCTTTTTTCATGGGTCCGGCAATGCTGAACCAACAGTTAAACGCAATCGTGATGCGTTCGCCTTCCCCCTCGAACGGTTTGACGTCATGCAGCACCCAGGAGGGAAACATCACCAGCTGGCCCGGCACGAGCGTCAATTGCGCCACTCCGACTTGCGTACGGGCGTTTCATTTTAATATTGGCGGCGTCCTGATACATGCCGCTCGTGAGCATCGGGCTGACGAAGCTCAACAGGCCGCTGCCCTCTTTGCCCGGATCGCTCCTGCCCGGATCGACGCAGTACACGCCGCTCCAAGAAGCATTCGGATGATTGTGCAGGCCGAAAAAGCCGCCGCGGCGCGTGACATGAAACCAACTGTCGTTGAAGATTTCCAATCGATTGACGGTCGCCACGTCATAGCCGTTCAATCCGAGCGACGAACGACAGCAGCTGATTCCAGCAGAAGGCTTTCAGCTCCTGAATCGCCGGATCGTTGCACGCGAAACAGATCGAAATGGCTTTCATACACCGCGTCGTTGCGCTGAGTGATCGGTCGCGGGTTGGCGCCGGCGCCGTCCTTTTCGTGCTTGAAGACGTAGCGCTTGAGCCCCTCATTCAGCCTTTGCTGTTCCGGGTGCAAGGAGAACGAGAACGGCACGGCAAACATGATCATGAGCTCAGGCGGTCGAAACATCATTTTGTTTCCGGGTAGCGCTCGACCAGGTTGCCGAGAGCTTCCTTCAAGGGTCCGAGCCAGGCTCGAAATGGCGCCATTGACCCACAGCCTCCGCAAAGATCGGTTGGCGCACCTGTTCGGAGCTGGCTGTTTGCACACCGCGGCGGGTCTCGTAAAAACGCAGGCACTGATCCTCGAACGGCAACCCACAGTATTCCAGCAAGCGATGCACCTCGCGCGGCAGATCGGCGACCACCCGCTCGTAGTAGACGCGATGAATTCGGCCCGGCAACACCGCATCGTAATGCGCCATCAACTCGACGTAGTCGCGGTAGAAGCGCGCCAAGTCCACGTGGTCGTACGTGAACAGCTGCCCCGACGCGAAGTGCTGCTTGAAGGCAGAGAAACAACCGCCGATCGGATGGCGGCGCGCATCGATGATCGCGGCGCGCGGAAACATCAGGTGGATGAGGCCGATGTTCAGGAAATTGTTCGGCATCTTGTCGATGAATCGCGGCGCGCCGCCGCGGCGGTAAATCCTCGTCTCCGCGAGATATCGATCCGCCAGCGCCGCGACTTGCGCCGCATCCAGCGAGCACAGCGCCTCAAAAGCCCGGCTCTCATCCGCCTCGCCGTTCTTCGTCGCCAGTCCGCGGGCAATCCCACCATCTCCGCCAGCTCGCGTGTGCCCTCGACCCGCGAATGACTCGCCAGTATCTGTTCCAGCAACGTCGAGCCGGCGCGCGGCAACCCCACGATGAAAATCGGATCCTCTGCCTGCGAGCCGAAATGCGCACGGTCGGCGAAGAACTGCGGCGTGTAGATTTCCTTCGAGCGCCGCACGTGCAGCGAGATCTTGCCGGCATCGTAGTTGACCCCCTTGCGGCGCAGAGCATTGCCGGCGGCATAGTGTTCGAAGGATTCCGCGAAACGGCGTTTTGTCCTCGAGCGCTTTGCCGAGGGCGAACTCGAGATCCACGCGATCTTCCGGCCTGAGATCTTCGCGCTGCAACAGCGAGCGCATCGCGTCGATTTCAGCCGCGTCGAAACGAAACGTCTTGAGGTTTGCCAGGCTCCAATAGGTTTCGCCCCTGGCGGGGTCAAGGGCCATAGCTCTGCGATACGCAGCAATGCCCTCCTGCGAACGTCCCGCCGCTTTGAGCTCGTGGCCATAATTCAGCCATTGTGCGTAGCCGGCATTCGGCGCGGCGGCGAGCGCACCCCAAGTCTCGATGGCCTGCGCGTGCTGCCCGGTCATGCCGAACAACGACGCCAACAGTTGCCGATAAACCGCGTTCTTCGGATCGAGCTGCAATAAGCGCTCGACCAACGGCAAGACATCAACCGGCTTTTGTTGCATCAGCAACAGACGAGCAAGATCGTAGCGAGCCGTGGAGTAGCCGGGCGCCAGGTCGAGCGCTTGGCGCAGCAGTCGCTCGGCTTCCGCATAGGCTTCGCGCCGCGCCAGTGCGTCGGCGAGCATGCGCATCGCAGCCACATCCTGAGGTGCGTCGCGCAAGATCCGCCGCAGCATGGCCTCGGCTGCGACAACCCGGTTGTCGGCGAGCGCGGCCGAGGGTTCTGCCAGCTGCCAGGGCTGCAGATGCCAGGGCCGCGTAGCGCTCGTAGGCCACGTCGGCGCCGTGCGCATCGCCGGCTGCCGCGAGCTGCAAGGAGAGTTCACGCCAACCCTCCGCCAATCCTGGTTCGATCGACAGGGCCTCGCGCAATGCGGCCACCGACTCGGCAGCGCGGCCAGCCTCGCAGTAGGCCCGCGCCAATTCCAGCCGTATAGGACCGGCCGCCGGCTGCGAGCGCGCCAACCCTTCCAGCAGCTCGAGCGCCAGCGCAGTATTGCCCAACTTGCGGGCCGCGGTGGCGGCCAGCAGACTCGCTGCCGCGTTGTCCGGACTATGCTCAAGGATCTCTCCGGCTGCCCGGGCCGCGGCAGCCGGGTCCGCATCCAGCAGTGCGGATGCCGACATCAGTTTTAAATTCACGTCCGCGATCGAAGCCATGTCCTACGATGAAGTGGCGCCGGCTCATTTGTCAATCCGGCGCGAATCGGCCAGGTAGAATTATGACTTCGGCCGGCAGTCCGGCCCGCGAGGAGCACTCTATGAATCAGCCCAATCCTGCGGCGTTGGACGAGGCCACCATCACCCGCACACTGCAGGCCTATCGGGAAGCGTCGGCCGCGGGCCGCAGCGCCGAATCCGAGCAGCTGCTGGTGCGGGTCGCGGAGCGCGCGCCAGGCCATCCAGCCGTGCTCAACGAATTGGGAGTCGTCCTGATGGGCCGCAGCGAATACGAAAAAGCTTACTCGCTGTTCAGCCGGGCCGCTCAGACTGATCCGGGCCGTGCGCAGCTGTGGTCGAATCTTGCCGGCAGCTTGCGGATGCTCGGCCGGCGCCAGAAGAGGAACGAGAAGCACTGGAGCGTGCCCTAAGCATCGAGCCGCGTCATCTAGCTTCGCTGCTGCAGAAAGCAAGCCTGTTGGAAGATCTCGGCGATACCCGCAACGCCGCGCGGGCATACCAAAATGCGCTGCTGACCATTTCACCGGATGCCGTCGCCGCCGCCGACGGTCCAGGACATGCTCAAGCATGCGAAAGAGGTCGTTGCCGCCGATCAATTGGCGCTCGGCGCGGCCCTCGAGGAAAGGCTGGCCGAGATCCGTGTGCGCCACGGCGGCAAGACGCAAGCGAGGGTGGACAAGTGCCTGGAGATGCTCACCGGCCGGCGCTCCGCCTATTTTCCGCGCCCGACTTTCATGTATTTCCCCGAGATTCCCGCGTTGGAATTCTTCGAGCGCAGCGATTTTCCCTGGCTCGACGCGGTCGAAGCGGCCACCGACGACATTCGCTCCGAATTGACCAACGTGCTGATCGCAGATCGGGCCGGCCTGCAGCCCTACATCGATTACCCGGCCGGATTGCCCATCGATCAATGGAAGGAACTCAACCACTCGCGGCGTTGGAGCGCTTATTTCCTGTGGAACCAAGGCACGCCGCATCCTGCGCACATCGCGCGCTGCCCGCGAACCATGGCAGCCCTGGCGGGAGTCCCGCGATGCGAGGTGGCAGCCCGTGCGCCCACGGTATTTTTCTCGATTCTCGATCCTGCGACCAGAATACCGCCCCACCACGGCGTCACCAATTCCCGTGTCACCGTACATTTGCCGCTGATCGTTCCACCGGATTGCGGCTTTCGAGTCGGAGACACGACCCGCGAGTTCGAGGTCGGAAAGGCATGGGTGTTCGACGACACCATTGAGCATGAAGTGTGGAACAACTCGGACGCGCCCCGCGCTATTCTGATATTCGACATTTGGAATCCATTCTTGAGCGAAGCGGAACGCGACATGGTTCGGGCCGCCACAGAGGTAGTCGGCAGCTACTATCAACTGCCGGCGGAGGGCTCGCCTTGATCACAACACATGCAAAACGCTTCGCCCTGAGCACCGCGATTCTGGCTGCCTGCGCTGCCGGCGGCACGCGGGCTGAGGATATCGACCTGCACAAAGCGCTGGCGCCGTGCGTCGGCATTTCGAACTCCGCCGACCGCGTCGCCTGCTATGACAAGCTCGCCGGCCGCGTTTCTGAGCCGAAGGCGCGGCCCTCGGCCGCTGCCTCCGCGCCTGCACCCGCGGCGTCTGTTGCCCCGGCAGCCGCCCCCACCGAGGAAGATTTCGGCCGCAGCAACGTGCAAAAGGCCGCAATCTCCGGCTCCGCTCCCGAAATCAAATCCGTCACCGCAAAGGTCGCCGCCTTCGGGCGCTCACCCGACCTTCGCACCCAGGTCATGCTCGACAACGGCCAGATTTGGGAATATCAGGACGCCCCGGATCCCCTGCTGTCCATCGGCGATTCGGTCACTATCAAACACGGCACATTCGGCTCGTTCATGTTGTTGACTCCAACAAAACACAGCCACCGCGTGCGCCGCATCAACTAGGGTGAAACTGACGCGCTGTCACCTTTGCTAGAGACCAGGGTTCCGGAGTACGCTGACAGGGTCATGCGGAACTTCAAAGCGATGATGATCCTCCTCACGACGCTCTCGGCGGTGAGCGGTGGAATTGCCTCGGCGACTGCGACTGATGCGCAACAGTCTGCATCGCCCGTACTCATCGAGCTATTCACGGCGGAGGGGTGTTCCTCTTGTCCTCCCGCCGATGCCTTCCTTCGGATATTGGATGAGTCCCAACCGGTTCCGGGAGCTCAGCTGATCATGCTGGGCGAGCATGTCGACTACTGGGATAACCAGGGTTGGCGCGACCCGTTCTCCTCAGCGTCGCTCACGGACCGTCAGCGCGGTTACGAGCGCGCCCTTGGGCGCGCCGAGCCCTACACGCCTCAGTTCATCGTCGATGGCACTTCAGAGATGCGCTTGAGCGACCGGCCAAAAATCGCGCAACTGCTGAAGGACGCGGCGGCCTCCCCGAAGATTCCGATGAGTATCGACTCGCTCAAGATAGAGCCCGGTATCCCGGTCTTCTTGAGCGGAAGAGTGACAGCCGACGGCAATGCACAAGGACATAAGAGCGACGTCTTTCTCGGGCTGGCCCTGGATCATTTCGAGTCGAAGGTGCTGCGCGGGGAAAATCGCGGCCAGACACTCACGCATGTGGCCGTCCTGCTCGAACTCGTCAAGTTGGGTGCGCTGACACCGGGCGGTAAGTTCAGCCAAGATTTTCGAGTGCCCGTGAAAGCCGGTGTGGACCCTGGCAATCTGCGCGTGATCGGCTTCGTGCAGGAATCCCCCTACGGGAAAGTCGTCGGTGCAGCACTCAGACGAACCGCAACGGGTCCCGGCTAACGCTGCGCCAACACCGGTTGACCGCTGTACAACTCCGGAAACGTACGCTTGAAATTTTCGACCTTGGGTATGTCGTACGTGGCGATGTAGGGGTTGGCTGGATTGTGTATCAAATAGTCCTGATGATAACCCTCCGCCTCATAGAACCCTTTGAGCGGATCTACCTGGGTGACTATCGGTCTCGCAAATACATGGGACTGATCTAATTGAGCGATGTACGCCTGGGCGATGCGCTTCTGATCGTCGTCGGCGTAGAAAATCACGGAACGATATTGCGTGCCGACATCGGGACCCTGTCGATTCAGCTGAGTGGGATCGTGCACCACCGAAAATGAGATTTGCAGTATCTGGCCGTAGGAAATCTTTGCCGGGTCGAAGATTATCTTGACCGATTCGGCGTGACCGGTGCTCCCGGTGCCGACCCTCTTATACTCCGCCGTCGATCTTTCACCGCCCGCATAACCGGCAATGACCTTCCGCACACCCCGCACGTGCTCGAAAACCCCTTGCACGCCCCAAAAACAACCGCCCGCCAATACCGCCGTCTGCAGGGGACCCGCTGCCTTTGGATTGTCAACGGCAGGCGGTGCGATGAGCACCGGCGCCTCGGCTGCGAACAACGGGGAATGCCACAGAAGAATCCCCATGACCGTCACACCCAGTTTCCAAAATGACATATCTGTTCCTTGGGCCCTAGGCGCGGGCCGCGAAGCGCAACGCCACCGAATTCATGCAATAACGCAAACCCGTGGGCTTCGGGCCATCGTCGAATACGTGGCCCAAATGAGCATCGCAGCGACGGCAGGAGATCGCCTCGCGCTGCATCCCCAGACTCTTGTCGCTGCTCTTGACGATATTCATCTTTGCCATCGGTTCCCAGAAGCTTGGCCATCCGGTGCGCGAATCGAATTTAGTCCTCGAGTCGTATAACACCGTGTCGCAACACACGCAGTGGTAAAGGCCATCGGCACTATAGTGGTCATATTCGCCGCTAAAGGGGGCTTCGGTGTCCGCCTGGCGCGTAACGCGGTACGCGAGCGGCGAGAGCTGCGCACGCCATTCAGCGTCGGTCTTCACGATCTTTGCAACCCGCACGACGCCTTGGCTCTTGCCGGCCGGCGAGAAATTTTCGATCGACACGTCGCTGCTTTGCATTGGCCCGGACAAGGTTGCTGCCGAGCCTTTGTCGATGAAATAAGTGGCCGACAGTGCAGTCAACCCCGCGACAAAAAAACGACGGCCGGCTGTTTCGCTCATGACTTACCCTCCCACAACAGCTCTACTATCCATGACCCGCTCAATGCCCCATTGATTCAATTTAAATGCAATTCGCGCCCTGCCGGGCGCACCAAAAAAAACGGCGGGCTTAAAGCCCGCCGTCCGAGTTGCAAAACTTGCGTTTAGAACTTCACTTCTGTTTAGAACTTCGCCTCCACATGCGCGTACAAGAACCGACCGGTCGGATCGTAGGTCTGCGACCAGGTGTTGTTGTTGCAGGGGCCTACCGGGCAATTCGCCGACAGGATTATCGGCGGGTCTTTGTCCAGCACGTTGTTGGCGCCGACGCGGACCGTAACGCTTGAATTGATCGCCACCGATGCAGAAAGGTCGAGGTAGCTGTAGCTCGCGATATGATCGTAGCCCGGATAGATCGTTGCAGGTGAAGACAGCAGCGAACTCTGGTTCAACGCATCAACCTGGGTGGGACCGATATAACGCCACTGAGCGTGTAGATCCAGACCCTGCCACGGCGTCGCCCAATCCGTGCTGAAGACGTGGCGCCAGTGCGGCAACGGATTGAGGCAGGTCACGCCTTCGAAGCCGGCGCAATTATACTGCGCCCCGGGCACCAACGCCCCGGTGGTGGGATCCGGCACAGAGGTCTGCGGCTGGGTGATATTGGAGATGGTATCCGTGCCTTGCAAGTTGAATATCAGCTTGCCGGCCCCTTCCATGGTCAAGGCATAGTGCAGATTGATGTCCACACCCTTGTTCTCCACCAAACCGCTGTTCTCCGACAGCGTAGCGACGTATCCCGCATTGGTCAGCCATAGCGAGCCGTTAGCCGGGTTACGGTGAATCGCGCCGCATTGGTCCGCATTGCCCGTCAAAGCGCAATTCGTAATGATCGAGACTCCCGATTGCGACTGGATGGCGCCGGTGATCCTGATGTCGTAGTAGTCAACCGTGGCCGAGAAGTTCGGCAGGAACGTGGGCTGGAAAACGACGCCGTAGGACCAGGTATGTGCCGTTTCAGCATGCAGATTGGCGTTGCCGCCCGTCTGGATATTGAACTGACTGGCCGGGTTCACAGCCGAGTGTGCCATACTGCGCCGCGGTGACTCCCGTGAGCGCGCACTGCGCCGGGGTCAAGAAGCTGTGCGGCAGCCTCGGTCCACCCCAACATGGGTCGATGCTGCCGCCGGGTCCTATGCTCGCGGTGGTAAAGAGCTCCGCAATGTTGGGTGCGCGTACCGCCTGGTTATAGCTCGCCCGGAAGCGGACGTCCCTGACGGGCGCCCATTCGAGGCCGATTTTGTAGGTGTTGGTGGAGAAGCCCAGGGTGTAGCTTCGAATACCGGTAGCCGCCGTTGACCGTCAACTGCTCGGCGAACGGCATTTCGTCCATGGATGGGCGCGTTGAACTCAGTGAAGACCTCAGCTACGTGGAAATTGCCGGCCAGCGGCAGCAACGCTCCCGCACCTCCCGCGAGGTCGCCCGTGAGGTTTGCTTCGTCCGGCTGCAACACGGCGCTTTCCGAGCGATATTCGGCGCCCAGATTGACTTGCACGCCGCTCTTCGCCCAGGGTACCTGCACACCGTACTTGCCGAGATCCCCGGTCACGTCGCGCGTGAACGACGTACTCCCGGGCAGTTCCCTGCTGTCAGCGACGGAATCTCCAAATAATTGAGCTGCGCCGCTGTCACGCCACCCGGCACCCAAGGATTGTAGGGCACGCAATTCGCAGGTGCAGGGGGTCCGCAAACGATGTTGCCGGCAGCGGCTGTCACGGGTTTTCCGCCAACGCGAGTTTTGAGACGGAAAAATTGTTCAAATTAAGCTGGGTGCTGGTCAGTGATGCCGACCTGGGCAAAGGCGTCGTACTTCCATGCGTCCAAGAAATCGCCCTTGACGCCGATCACCTCGTGGAAGTCGGTATTGCGTAAAGTCGGTCAAACGCTGACCGCCCTCGACGTTTCGCCGTTCGAGGTAGTAGCTCAGAATTCCGCCGGCGGGCTGGCCCTGCTGCGGCAGTGCAGCGGGGCTGCACAAGAACACTTCGCTCCTGCGCCGTGATCAGCGGGTTGCCCGACGAAGCCGGGGCCGACTGCGCCGCAATTGAGCCAAGTAGGTTGTTGGCGAAGTCGCCGCCCGGCGCGATGCCTCCACGTCGTGTCGTTCCTCATGAACATGAATTCGTTGTACACCGTGGTGTGCTCGTTCACGTCATAGTGGATGAAGGAGCCGGCCGTCCAGCGCTCGGCGGGGCGCTGGAAGAAGTTCAGCGCGCCGAAATTGAAATGGTCAGCCGCCGTGGCGGGGCGAAGAAGGCCGGTCTTTGGATCAACGGTTTGATTCGGGAAGACATTACCGCTGCTGCCGTAGCGCAAGGATAGTACCGCTCGGCACTCGTGCCGGATCCGCCGCAACAGCTGCACCTTTCGAGGCGCTATGCGATAGGCTGCAGGCGCTGTAGTCGAATTGGCTGCCGATGTTCCGGCCTGTTTGTCGTAGGTCGCGTACACCGTGGCATTGCCTTTGCCGTCTGCGAAATTCGAACCGGCAACGAATGAGAAATTCTTCTGAAATCCGGAATTCACGCTGCCGGTGGGCACAGGAAACCCGGCTGCGCTCACGATGCCTTGGGCGATATCATTATGGTTACTATGGTTGAACATGCCGTACTGGGCGTCGATTTTCACGCCTTCGTAATGGGTGTTCATGATGAAGTTCACGACGCCCGATACGGCATCCGCGCCGTACGTCGAGGAAGCGCCGCCGGTCAGCACTTCGACTCTTCTCGATGAGTTCGGCGGGAATCTGGTTGATGTCGGCGAAGTTGCGGCCGTCCGGAGCGCCGGGGGCGAGCCGCTTGCTGTTGACCAGCACCAGGGTGCGTTGGGGACCCAAGTCATGCAAATCCACGGTCGCGGTACCATCCGCGCCGTTGGACATGTTGCTGCCCTGGCCGGCAAATACCTGCGGTAGATTATTGAGAATGTCTTCAACGCGGTTCAGACCCGACTGTTGAATGTCGACATTTGTGACCGTGGTGATCGGGCTGGCGGAGATCAGGTTCGCGCTTTGAATGCGGGATCCGGTAACGATCACTTCTTGAATTTCCGGTGTCCCTGCGGCCGCCGCGGCCGGCGCGGTTTGCGCGTAAGCGGCCGGAACAGCGGCACTCGCTGCGGCTGCGGCGAGCGCGGCGTGAACCGCGCGCTGCAAAATCGGATTCTTTCCCATCTTGATTGCTCCCGAGTTAGCGTTTCAGTTCGGTGTTTCCATGGCCGGGCAAATCCATAGGCGTCGCCTCCGAGTGCCACGTAAATTTAATGGACCGATTACAACATGCCGTAGATGTGTTGCCAAGTCGCATCGCGAAGAGATTTACCGGTCAGCGCGTCGAGATCACGTTTGGCAGGGAAATTCCCGAGTAATTTTTACATTCTCAATCGGCCTTGGTGGGCCTGACGGGCGGCAGCCTGTAAAAAAACATCACTTTTATGACCACTGTATGGTGTTGCTATCACGCAACAATGGGTCAGGAACGCTATCTCGCCCACATCCGATGCAAATTGGCGATGACAAACTCGATCTGCGTCCGGTTTTGCCAGTCCATCTTCAGGCCCTCGAGCGCGCGCACCTCGCCCAAGGCATACAGCATTTCTCGCTGCAATTGATCCGGAATCTGGCTTTCGATAAACGTGATCATGACAATGCGCTCGCCGGCGGTTACCGGTACGACCTGATGCACCGTAGTCGACGGGTAAAATATGGCGGACCCTGCCGGGCCCTTGATGCTGACGGCCTCGGTGCCCAGATGAATGACCAACTCGCCGCCCTGGTATTCGTTCGGTTGGCTGATGAATATGGTGCAGGAGACATCCGAGCGCAGCGGTTCGGCGGCAACCGGCAGGAATGCCGCATCGGTGTGCGGTCCGTATTTCATTCCAACCGCGTATCGAGACAGCGTGGGCGCCGGCATTCGCCGCGGGAAAACGAAATTTCTGGCCTCTTCACTGCGCTGCAGCGCGAGCAAGGCAATCTGCGACGCGTTTTGCGCGAGCTTATCGGTTTGATCGGCAATCACATTCTGCTTGACGACGTTATGCGGGTTGGAGCGTTTGCCGTCGATGAACTTGGCCTGCTGCGCAATTTGAGCAATGCTCTGCACTTCGGCCGGTGCGAGGAGATTGGGGATCTGCAAGAACATTGCTGGTCCTATGGCCCTGTAGGCGCCGAGTATAGTTCGAGATAGCGCCGAAGCTCAGCGAGTTCTTTCTCGTAGTGCCGCGCCCTTCCCGATGAGTGCAGGTACAGCGGTTCTCTTACCTGCCAGACGCTGGCAGTCTTGACCGAGCGGCCAACGGCCGGAACTGCGAGGCAACGCTCGTCCCACTCAAGGCCCAGAAACTTGAGTAAGGCCTCCATGACGGGCCGGGGCTCCTTCACCAACCGGTCGTAGTCGGCGTCCATGATGTCCGCACCGTACAAGGCCTTCCAATGCCTCATCAGGCGCAAGTACTGCAGGTAGTGATGGCCGATGTCCATCAGGTTCAGGGCATAGCTCATGCGTTGATCGAGATGCAGAAAGAAAATGGACAGGCAATTGTCGAGGGCATTGCGCGCGGTGTGAATGATTTTCGCATCCGGAAACAAGGCCTTGATCAAGCCGATGTTCAGGTAATTCTCAGGCCGCTTGTCCGTGACATAGGGTGCTCCGGGAAACAGGGAGCCCAAGGCTTGCACGTATTCCTCCGCCAGGGACTTCAGCCGCTGCGGCAGCACTGCCGCCATCGATTCCGGAAATGGCGCGAGCGTGTTTTGAACCGCATTCGGCAGGAAATCCAGCTCGCCGCCGGCGGCCAGGAGCGGATGACCGGCCAGCAGCTGTTCGGTCAGGGTCGAGCCCGATCGGTACATGCCGCAGATGAAAATCGGCCGCGGTAGGTCATTCCGGGACGCCGCAGCGGGCATCGAGCGCGGCGTTGAGCCCGGCATTGCGGACGCCGGAAAAGCGGCGATGATGCGATCGGTCAATTGCTCTGCCTGCGCGCGATCGTAGACTCCAGTGCCCGGCGGCGCGCTCTCACGGCTGTGTTGATTTGCCGCGCTATAAACCTCGAACGCCGCGGCATAGGATCCGCAGCCATCCAGCGCGCGGCCGAGCGAGAACTCCAACCCGGCGCGATCTTGCAGAGTCAAGCGAGGCTGGGCCAGACTCTGCCGCATTTGTTCGATCAGCGGGTCCGCCGGATCCGTGAAAGTCTTGAGCCGCGCGTAGCGCGCCAGCGCCTGAGGCGAGCTCGGATCCATTGCCAGCAGACGTGCATAGACGCGCGCAGCCAGTTCCCGTCGGCCGAGATCCTCGTGAAGATTCGCCAGATTGATCAGCGCCGGAACATAATTCGGATTGAGGGCCAGAGCCTTTTTGAGTTCAAGTTCCGCAGCGTCGTCCTGTCGCAAGCAATCGCTGAAGATCACCCCGCGATTTAAGTGAACCTCCTCGGGGCGCTTGATACCGCGGTCGAGCGCACGCTGGTAGGAAATCAACGCCTCAGCAAACTGCCGCCGCTTTCGCTGCAGCACGGCCAGGTTGTACCAAGCGTCCGGCAGTGCGGGCCAGTCCGACAGCAGTTGCTGATAGGCGGCGATCGCCTCAGGCACGTGTCCCTGGCGATCGAGCTGCAGGGCCTGAGCCAGGAGGGGCTCGTGCGATTTCTTCATCTCGTTGCTCATGCATCTCAGTATAAACGGCGGCTCGCGAAAACCACGTCCCGGTGCGAGACTGCCGCGTATGAAAGGAATACTGGAATCGTTGGCGCGCTCGCCGCAGATGTTTCCGCATCTGCTGGACCCGCGCAGCGACAGCGTTTCATTCGTCGACCTCACCCGGGCCGAATATGAAAAAGCCAGCTTTCTCGACGGCCGCATCCTGACGCCGCAGACCAGGGTACACACGCTGCCATGGCGCAATGTCGCCGACGCGGTCGAATCGGCGGGGCTCAAAGAGCGCTGCGGACTGATCTTCCACATCGGCCATGTCGGTTCGACCCTGCTTTCACGCCTCATCGGCGCCCATCCCGGCGCATTCGCCCTGCGCGAGCCCGGCATATTGCGCACTTTTGCTCAAATCATGAGCGAGCCGGCCGGCATGACCGGGACGTGGAGCGGCGATGATATCGATCTGCGCTTGAGCAGCATGCTCAAATTGTTCTCGCGCACCTTTGACGGCGATCAGCTTGCGGTGATCAAGGCGACGAGTTTCGTTTCCGAGCTTGCTGAAGCGCTGTTGGCACGCGGCTCGCGGCCGCGGGCAGTACTCATGTTTGTCTCGCCGGAGAGTTACTTCGCGACGATTCTTGGCGGCCCTAATTCACGCGAGGAAGCAAAAATCCTGGCGCCGAGCCGCTTACGCCGTCTCCACAAGCGGGTTGGGCGCGAAGTCTGGAGCGCCGCGTCGTTGAGCGAAGGCGAGCGACTGGCAGTGGCCTGGGTTTGCGAGATGTTGGGATTGGCGGCGGCCGCCGCCGGTGCCGGCGAGCGCGCCGCGCGAGTGAACTTCGACGAGTTCCTGGTCGATCCATCGAGTCTACTTGGGATCTTGCGCCACTTCGGCATCGACGCGAACGCCGCCGAAGTAAAGACCATACTCGAGGGGCCGGACATGCGCCGCTACTCGAAGGCCCCTGAATATGCCTATGACCGGGCATTGCGCGTCGCGGTGTTAAACCAGGCGCGTGAGCTGCATGGTCACGAGATCCGCCGAGGCCTCGCCTGGCTCGACCGCGCGGCGGACCAGTTCGCGCAGGTCAGGCAGGCCATCGCTCTGGCGGCGAGTTCTACGCGATATCCCTAGACGTTTCGACGCGGCGGCGCGGGTGGATTCAGCTGCATAACATTAAGAAACCGTCATCTTTGACGCTCCGGTACTGCCGTCGGGCGCGTGCCGTTGCCTTACTGAAACAGGCATCAGCTTAGACAATTGGGTAATAATGAGCCCGTTGGCCGGGTCTTTTACATGAGCAGCAATTCCGCTGCGTTCAAAAACCATTGAGGAATCAAATATGCAGATCAATAAACTGTCGAGCGCCGCGATGGCTGCTGCCGCCGCCATGCTGTTCACCTCCGCAATCAGCACGACTGCTTTGCAGCGGATGCCGCCACCGTGCAGTGCACCGGTGTGAACTCCTGCAAGGGAACGTCCGAGTGCAAATCGGCAAAGAATAGCTGCAAAGGCATGAACAGCTGCAAGGGTCAGGGCTATGTATCGATGACCAAGGATGCGTGCAGCCGCTGCCCAGGCGAAGGCCAAGGCCGCGAAGTAAGCCGCAACGATCGTTGCAAGGAGCCGGGCGTCTGGCGCCCGGCCCCGTTTGATGAAACTCTCCGGCTTTGGTCTTGGACTGCGCACCCCTCACTACGAGGCCATCTTAAGCGAGCCTCACGCATCGATTGGCTCGAGATCATCACTGAAAACTACCTGGTGCCCGGCGGCAAGCCGCTGCACTACCTGGAACGTGTCCGCGAGCGCTTCCCGCTGGTGATGCACGGTGTCTCGCTGTCGATCGGCAGCACCGACGCCATCGACTTGGAGTACTTGAAATCGGTCGCAAGGATCTGGCGGCCCGCATCGAACCGCACTGGATTTCCGATCACCTCTGCTGGACGGGAGTCGAAGGACGGAATTTGCACGATCTACTGCCGCTGCCCTACACCGAAGAGGCGCTGGCTGGTGGTCTCGCGGGTCGGCCAGGTGCAGGATGCCTTGGGCCGGCAGATCCTGCTCGAGAATGTGTCGAGCTACTTGAGCTTCCATGCGTCGGAAATGACCGAGTGGGAATTTTTGAGCGAAGTGGCATCGCGCGCCGACTGCAACATTCTGCTCGACATCAACAATATCTACGTCAGCAGCGTCAATCACGCGTTTGACCCGGTGCAATACCTGCAGGCCATGCCGACAGCACGGGTGCGGCAGTTTCACCTCGCCGGACACAGCAACATGGGCGGTCACTTGATCGATACGCATGACCACCCCATCGTCGCTCCGGTGTGGGACTTGTACGCACAAGCGCTCACGATTTCGGCGAGGTGCCGACGATGATCGAACGCGATGACAACATTCCCGCCTTGCGCGAACTCGTCGACGAACTGACCGTGGCGCGCGCCATTGCCGCGCGGCATTCGCGCCGGGCTGCCTGATGCGCGCCAGGATGCAGCTGCACGAATTGCAACGAAGACATGCAACGACACTTGCTGGGCGAGACCAGCCGGGTCATTGCCGCACATCGTGGATGCGCCGCCGCTGCGGGCGGCAGACCGCTTGGCGATCTACCGCAACGCCTATCAGGTCCGGCTGATTGATGCGCTGAACGACACCTACCCCGTCCTGCACGGACTGCTCGGCGACGAGATGTGGGTCGACCTCGGCGAAGCCTACGTGGCGGCCTACCCGTCCCTCTTCCGCTCGATTCGCTGGTACGGCGGCGAACTGGCGGATTTCCTGGCGCAGAATGCGCCCTACAGCGATGAGCCCATCCTGTCCGAGGTCGCATCGCTTGAATGGACTCTGGCGGAAGTGTTCGACGCGCGGGACGCGGAGGCCTTGCCGCGTTCCGCGCTTTCCGCGATCGAACCGCAGCATGGGCCGGCCTTGCGATTCGAGTTTCACCCGTCGCTGCGCCGGCTGTCGTTCGCTGGAATACCGCTGCCGTCTGGAAGGCCATGAGTCACGATGAGACCCCGCCGCGGCCCGGGCGCTCGTCAGCGCCTCTGCCCTGGCTGCTATGGCGGCAAAACCTTCAAAACTACTTTCGCTCGATGAATACGGCTGGAATCTGCGGCGCTCGATGCGGCATTGCGCGGCAACAGCTTCGCGCAGATCTGCGAAGCCTTGAGCACGTTACTGCCGCCGGAGGAAATTCCCGCCGCCGCCGCAAGCCTGTTGGCCGCTTGGGCGGACAGCGGGATCATCGTCCGGATTTCACAGTAGGCTGCCGCCCTCCCCGACCATTTCCTTGCGCAGCAGCGGAATGGGCGGTCCCCCATAGGAGAGGAACTTGTCGTGGAATTCATGCCACCGGGCATGATCGTCCGCGTTGGGCGCGGCGCCCGAACCCTTGGCGAGCCAGTCGGTGCGCAATTTACGAATCATCAGTTTTCCGAGCGTGTAGTTCAGGTACGCCGGATCGTAGGTGCCGCGCGCCGCCTGCTGACGCGCATTGCCCGGGTCCTGAAAGGCTTGCTCTCTGAACATCTTTTCGGATTGTGCGACCGTCATCCCGTGCGTATGCAATCCGATGGCAGAGAGCAACCGCACGTCGCGCAGCAGCGCCTCGCTCAGCTGCCCGACATGCGTTTCCGGAGCGTCTTTGGCCAGGCCCATTTCGACCATCATTTCCTCGCAGTAATGCGCCCAGCCTTCGGCAAAGGCATATCCCACCCACAGCCCTTCGAGCTTGTCCGGATTCGCATTGGAATGCAGGAATTGCAGGAAGTGACCCGGCCAGACCTCGTGCACCGAGGTGAACAGCAACGATGCCTCGCCGGGAATATACGAGGCTTGTTCGGCCTTGCTCCACTTGGGATCCGGCGGCGCGATGTTGTAGATCGATGCCACGCCTTTGTCGTAGGGTCCCGCGGTATTGATGAACGCGGCATTGGAGCGATTGTAGATCGGCGCCTCCGTCACCAGCGCCTCGTCGCTGCTCGGAATCGACACGACATTGTTCTGGACGATGAAGTCCTTGAGCATCTTGAGCTGGTTGCGCGCTTCCTCGACCGGTCCGCCCTTCGGCTTATTGGCCGCCATCTTGGCGACGCACTGCGCCAACGAGGCCTTCGGCGCGTAAGTGCTGCACTCGCTCTTCAGCGCCGCCGTGTTGCGGTCCAGGTCGGCGCGGCCCGCGGCCTCGATCTGCTCGACCGGCAGGTCCACCTGCTCGGTCTGCTTGACCATCTGCGCGAACAAGTCGGATCCGAACGCATATTTGTCGGTCGCATTCTTGCGCTCGGCCACCAGGTAATCCTTGAGGGCGCTCATCGCCTGCGCCGCGGCCGCATCGGCGTCTTTGAGTTGCTTTTGCAGATCGGGGTCCGACACCGAGGCGAATACGGCGGCCACATTCTTGGTGTAGAACTCCGCGAGCCCGCCGAACTGGTCGATTCCCAGTTCGACGTAAGTCTTGGGCAAGGGCGACTTGAGATTTTCCTTCACCGCTGCCGCGAACTTGGGGATGCCCTGCGCATACTTGATGTATGCCTTCATGCGCTTATCGAGGGGCGCGTAATTTCGGCTCAGGTACACGTCCGGATCGATGTGGCCGAGGTACCAGCCCGGATTGCTGAAGGGAAACTGAGTCTTTTCTATCCAGAAAAGATCCCGGTCCACCACCGCCAGCAGGTAGTTGCGATCGAATTGTTCGCGCGGCGCCAAGGTCTTCGGATCGACGGCCGCAATCTGATCGCGCTGATCGTGAAGCCGGGCGATCTCGCGCTTGATGCCGTGTGCGCTCATGTCGGGCAACTGGCCGTCGAATTCGTGGCGTCCGGATTGCGCGGCAAACGAAGGTTGCGCCTGCATGTAGCTCTCGATGAAGGCATTCGAAATCTTGAGCCATGCCTGGTTCACGGGCGGAGGACCGTTGACCTTGGCGGCGGCGGCGGCGATTGGCTGCAGGCGGCAACGACAAACAACAGAGCGCCGGACAATGCCGTGCGCTTGGCAAGCGACTTCCACATAGCAACTCCCCTTCTTATTTATTGCTCGATATGCAAAACCTTGCGAACGCGGCTAGTAATCGTACTTGCCGCCGCGTTCCAGAGCGCGCTGGTAGGCGTCGCGCGCATGAATTCGCTCGAGAAAGGCGCTCGATTTCGGCCGGCTGGCGTTAAGGCCGGCGCGTGCCACGGCAATCTCCAGAGGAAAACTCATATGTATGTCGGCGGCCGTGAATTGTTCCCCGGCAAACCAGGTGTGCGAATTGAGCTCGGTCTCGATGTAGTCGAAGTGGCGCTTGAGGTTGGGAGCGATGAAGGAACTCGTCACGGTCGCGGCGATCCGGCGCGCGATCGCGCTCACAGGCCACGGCGCAGGATTCGCGGCCACCCGGTCGAATACCAATTTCAACAGCAGCGGCGTCATGGCAGAGCCCTCCGCGTAGTGCAGCCAGTAGGTATAACGCAGACGTTGCGCCGTACCGGCAGGAGGTATCAATCGTCCATCGCCGTATTTCCCGACCAGATATTCGATGATGGCGCCGGACTCGGCCACAGTGATGTCGCCATCGACGATGACCGGAGACTTGCCCAATGGATGAATCGTCAGCAGCGACGGCGGCGCCAGCATGGTTTTGGCGTCGCGCTCGTAGCGCTTCACGTCGTAAGGTACGCCGAGCTCTTCCAGCAGCCATAACACCCGCTGCGACCGGGAGTTGTTGAGATGGTGAACGACGACCATCGTTCGATTGTAAACCCTAAGGGTTGCCGGGGGCGAACCATTCCGCCTTGGCCGCGCGGAATTCAGGCAGGGCTTCGCATCGTGCCGCCACTGCGCTTAGCGCAGGATAGATCACCCTGTCCCGATTTATGCCCAGCGCGTCGCTGAGAAATGTATAGACGCAGGTGGCGGTGATATCGGCCTGAGTAATGCGGTTGCCGATCAGCCACTCGTGGCCGCGCACCTGGCAAATTCGATCCAGCTCGCCGAGCGCGGCGTGCGTCTGGGCGTGACAGCGCTCCATCCAAGGCCGATAGCGCTTCTCGGGCGGCCGAAATGCCGTCTCGTACAGTTGCGTCACACCCTTCTCCGCACCGCCGACGGCTATGGCAATGATGCGCAGCGCCTCGCGTCGCTGTTCGCCGGAGCGCGGCAGCAGAGCGTGCTGCGGGCCGATATTTTCGTCGAGAAAATCCAATATCGCAGCCGATTCGATCAGGGTGTCGCCGTCGGGCTGAACCAAGGCGGGCACCCGTCCGAGCGGGTTGAACTGGCGAATCAGTTCGAAGTCCTTGCCGATCGACCAGTTGCGGTGCTCGAAAGGCACGTTCAGCAAATTCATGCTGACGGCAACGCGCCGTACAAAAGGCGAATCAAACATGCCGATGAGTATCATCAGTGGCCACCCTTGACGCGCAAGCCAGCATCCGCGAGCGCTGCGGCCAACTGCGCCTCGATGCGCGCCGCTTCGCTTCTTTTTATGTACTGCAAATGCATGGTCGGTCCTGTCAGCACTTCAATGCCTCGTTTCAACACGCTGCCCGCAGCACGAATTCCCGCCTTGTGCTGATCGAATCGCTGCGCCGGACTGTACTTGCTCATGCCGACATAGACGCCGTACGAGCCGTCACGGTCGTTGAAATCGAGCAGCACCAAGTAGATGTTCGATCGCCCCTTGGCAGAGGATTGAAACTTCAGCGACGTCTCGTAGAGCGTGGGCAGCCAGTCGATATAGCGCATCGGCAGCCATTCCGGGATGGATGCCGCCGCGCATGCCCACAGCTGTTCAAGCGCGCGTTCAATGTTAATGGACATTGCGCCGCGCATCCAGAGTTCATGAATGCAGTGGGCGCCGTGCAGGCCGTCGGCGGCCGCGAGCGCGCGCTGCCAGCCGCGCGGCGATGGCGCTCGGTGCCAGGTCCTGAAGCGGGCGGCCGGCCGGCGGAGTTTTGAGGTCAATGCGCAATCTCAGCGCATTATAGGGCTGCGGCTGGATTTCACGGAATTCGCCGCGCGTCCCCTGCTCGCCAGCAAATTTCGCCTCTGCACGGCTCGAGCAATCGCGGGCACGCCGGAGGTCAGCCCCATCGTCCGCAGCAAGTGCAAACGCCCGAATCTGTGCGTCGGGAAAAGCTTCGCGCACTCGTGACGCCGCGGCCAGCAACGTTCGCCCCTTGGTGATTACATCATCGATCAGCACAAGGCTGTCGGCGCGAAACGACGGTTGCTCGATGCCGAAGGAATGATAGTGCAGCGCGACCGTGGGACGCGCGCCGTGCGCGGCGGTTGCCGATTTTCGCACCGCCGAGACGCGGTGCAGCCCCGGCCAGGATTTGCTTCCCAAACCTGCCAGGACCAGAGCCTGCGCCAGCTCGGCCGCCACCCAAAGTGCCCCCTGCTTTCGGCGCACTGCCGGGCACCGGCACCAACACATCGTGGGGAAGGAAATAGTCCTTGAGCTGCGATACTTGGTCCACTTCCTGGCGCACGCGCAGCGCGTACCTGTGCATGAATTGCGCATCGCCTGCCTTCAGCAAGGCTCGCAGCAAGCGCGACCGCTTACAAATCAAATTGCACCCCGCGGGAGAATAGACGTAGCACGAAGCGAACGCGACCCTTGAGATCATAGCGAGTAGTCGTTTTTGCGCACGGGCCCGGGCGGCTCGTCCGGTGTGCGCTCAGCCTGGGCCTCCCGATACCGCAGCCAATTCTCCACCGACCGCCTGCGAATTTCTTCCGGGCTTTGCCGCTCCGCCGGAGCAGGCTCGGGCTGTAGCTCGCGCTGCAAACGGCTCGCAACCCTCGCCTCGTGCTGCGCGCGGATGCGTTCCGCCACCGGACTGTAATATCCATGGCGTTCCATTTCGAATGCCGCACGCGGAATTTGCGGCCGGGGCTCGCGGTCAATGCCCTGCGCCCGCAGCGTACGATGATCGATGCGTGCCTGGAAATTCTCCTGTTCCAGCGCCGTATTGGCGGCCAACGCCCAGCGTTCGCGCACATGCAGCAACTCGTTGATGGCCGGCCCCAAGCCGATCTCGCGGCGGCGCCCGTCGTTCCATTCGAGCGTGGTCTTCGCGCCCAATCCCTCGAGCTTCACTTCGCGTGTGGTTGCGAGCAGATGGGCATGAAAGTTGCGCGGATCACTGCCGGGAAAATTCCGCGCCGCGTGGATCGCAACGTCGACCGCAAACCGATAGCGTTCGACCAACTCGCGCGCAAATCCCGTCACCAGGTTCGTACGGCTCTCGGGCGATAGTTCGACCGGCAACGCCACCAAGTATTCGCGCGCGACACGCGCGTTACTGCGGCTCTCGGCGCTTTCCGCCGCATTCCACAATGTAGCTCGCTCCTTTGCCCAGGACATGTCATCGCTCGCGAACTCATCGGGCAATATGATCTCCTTGTGCAGGACGTCGCCGCCGGTCGGAGTGATCATAGGTTCTGCCCGTGCGCTCGTCCCGAATGCGTTCCCCCGCGCGATAAGCAGCGGCGCTGACCGCGCTGCTGCCATTGGAACGGCCAAAGGTCTTTAAATTCAGAAAATAGACCGCCATTGGGCTAGCGCCTGCGCATGGCGACGAAAAATTCGGGGTCAGGCGCATAGCCGGCGGCGACGGCGCTGAATTTTTCAGCCACCTGCGTGAGACAGATGCGCTCGGCCTCGCCGACGCCGCCGGGCATGAATACCCCCGGCTCGCAATGTAAATCGTCATCGTTGAAGCGCGAGCCGCAGTGTTCGCAGTGATTCGCCCAATGCGAATCCGCCGCCTCCTTGTCCGCCGACATCCGAAACCCGCAGCATAGTTCCCGCAGCCGGCGACTCACGGCCCGCGGCAGTTCCGCGATGTGAAAGACGAAGGCATGCGCGTGTGAAGTCTGCCAACCGCCATCGACGGGCGTTTCGTGATCCGGCGGAAGCGCCAGAGCCAGAACACGGGTCATTGATCCGCAGTTTCCGCACTGTGCATTCGTCTCGGCGATGCAGTAACTGGACGAGCGGATATTTGCAGCGCGTAGTCGCACGACTAATGCCCTCCAAAGTTGACCTTCAACCAGGCGGCAGATGAGGCACCCTTCAAATAGCCGCACAAGTCCGGCAGCTGTTCGAGTTGCGAGGCCATGACCGCCGTTTCGACCACATGTTGATCGGTTACGCTGCGGGAGCGGCGCGCGCCGCGGTTGGAAAACGCGGATTCACGGTCTTTGCCGATCGAGACTTGACGCCTGACAACTTCGCGCTCGCCAATGAGCCGCGAGGCGAATTGCGAAGTTCCACCGTTTTCGCTGCCGGAACAGCGCAAGATGAGCGTATTGCCGCAATTTTCCACGAGCGTTTGGGCTTCGCCGTGTCCGTAGGTGCTGGAAACCTGCGCAATTCGGTTTGCCATGGCCATTCCTCCCAGCACCATTACGAGAATAATGGCCACCGGCGTCAGCCACGCGAGAATGTTCGCCTGAAGCGAGCTCGCTCCCGCCATGAAAGGCGATGCTTGGGCCATGACGAGCTCGGGGGAGCAGACCGCCAGCAGCAGGGGAAGCAGCGCAGCACGAGCAAGTCCGTGAGCCCAGAGGAAGTGCCGCATGTCAGATCTCCGTCTCCAGCGCATCCATTTCGTGCTCGCCGCGCCGCGCTGCGAGTTCCTCGCGTTTCGTCCGGCCGGGCGCGCCGAAGCGGAAATTCTGAATGACGAAGGAATGGTCGTATTGCTTGCCGCCTTCCTTATCGGTCCAATTGTTGGAACGAACCTGCGCTTGGAGAATGAGTTGATCGCCCTTGCGCGCGTTCTTCGCGATCGCTTCGCCAAGACCGTCAAAGGCGACGAACCAAAGGCTGGTGACCGCCTCGCGTGCATTGCCGTGCTCGTCCTTGCCGGCGTAATCATTGCCGACCAGACAAATCCGCGCGTAAGTCGTATCGCCCTTCGCGGCGAGTTCCGGATCCTTCGCAAGATTGCCTACGGCGGTAAGAGTAAAGCTGTTCATGATGCCTCCTTGAGTTTGTGCTGCGCGGCGGCCGAAATTTCGCCGCGTGGTGATAGTCTGTTGGCGGGCGCTGAAAACTAGAATTCAATTAAGTGCCGGGATCGCGAAGATACTGACGCGTGATGTCGGGAGATCGTTGCGCCCGGCGGCGTCACCCGCATTTTTGCCGGTAATTGCCCAGAAACGCGCACCCTGTACCAATCCGCGTGTATTTCGGCAGCGGCGACGGCAATGTTGGGCGTTTTCGCTTTAGCTCGCGGCCGTCGATATGGCAGAATGATCCGGGCGCCAAAAAAATCGTATCGCCGAGGGACAAGCATGAAAACTAAAGTTCGGGTTTGCACAATTACCATTCTGACGGCAGCCATGGCGACCCTGGGCGTATCAGCCGTCTCCGCAGGAGAAGACAGCCACGCGTCCAAGCACTACGTGCTCCCGGCGTCGACTGAGAATGTGCAATGGGGTTGGTACGACACCAACGAAAAGCCCAAACTGACGGTCAAGTCCGGAGACACGATCTCCATCGAAACTCTGTCCCACTCCCTCGGGCAGATCAAACCCGGCGTCGAAATGGACGAGATCGTGCGCCTACGCAAGGCAAATCCCGGCGGCGGCCCGCATTCGATCACGGGCCCGATTTACGTCGAGGGCGCGGAACCCGGCGATACCCTGGAAATTCATATCTTGAAAATCGTGCCCAAGGCGGACGGCTTCAATTTCAATGTCCCCGGCAAAGATTTTCCCACCGTCGGTCAGCTCGCCTCTGAGTTTCCGGAAGGCTTCGTTCGCTACTACAAGCTGGATCTGACCAAGATGCAGACGCCTTTCAAACCCGGAATTGTCATCGATTTAAAGCCCTTCCCCGGGACCTTCGCCGTCGGCGTCGACCCCAATGAACCCGATGCCAAAGCCGGGCCGCCGATTCATGACGCGAAAGGCCGCACCAGCACGCTGCGCCCCTGGAAGAATGGCTCGAATATGGATGTGAACGAGCTGCAGGCGGGTTCAACCATCTATTTCCCGGTGTTTCAGAAAGGCGGCCTCATCTGGACGGGAGATTCGCATTGCCGGCAGGGCAACGGCGAAGTCAACCTGACCGCCCTGGAATGTTCCTACAAGGAAATTGAAATCAAACCCGTCGTGCGCAAGGATCTGAAGACCGAGTGGCCGTGGGCCGAAACCAAATCCGATTGGATCTTCATGGGCTTTGACGAGGACTTAAATCAGGCAATGAAAATTGCGGTCGACCAAACCGTCAACTGGCTGTCGAAGCAAACCCTCGTGCCCATGAGCCGGGAAGAAGCCTACGCACTGACGTCGATTGTCGGAGACTGCCGCGTATCGCAGGTCGTCGATATCCGCAAGGGCGTGCACTGCATGATTCCGAAATCGGTGTTCGTGAACTACAAGCCCGGCGTGCGTTAGCGGCGCGCCCCGCAGGCTCGTCAGGGTTTCGCCAGCTGCACCACCATTTTGCCGGTGTTGGCGCCGGTGAACAGGCCGATCAGCGCAGCGGGTGACTGTTCGATCCCCTGTAATATGGTGGTGCGGTATCGCATGCGTCCTTCCCGGATCCAACTCTTCATATCCGCCAAAAATTGGGCTCGTTTCGATTCGAATTCGTAATACACGAAGCCTCGAATCATCACGCGGTTGTAAATGATGTTGGATAACGTGGTCACCGGCTCGGAGACCGCGCCAAAATTGTTGTAGGCGGAAATCATGCCGCACACCGCGATGCGTCCCAAGGCATTCATGCGCGGCAGTGCCGCATTCAAATGTTCGCCGCCGACGTTCTCGAAGTACACATCGATGCCCTTCGGCGCCGCGGCCTTGAGCGAAGCGCGCAGTTCTCCTTGCTTATAATTGATGGCGGCATCAAGCCCCAGTTCTTCCTTCAGCCACCGGCACTTCTCTTCCGAACCGGCGCTGCCGATCACGTAGCAGCCTTTGATCTTGGCAATTTGCGCCGCAACGCTGCCGACTGCGCCGGCGGCCGCTGAGACAAACACGTTTTCGCCCTCTTTGAGCGCACCGATGATGAGCAGTCCGCCGTAGGCCGTCAGGCCGGTCAAGCCCAAGACGCTCATGTAGGCAATCAAGGGCATGCCGTCGGCGTCGAGCACGGCAAGTCCCTTGCCGTCCGAAAGAAAATATTCCCGGAAACCCTGCATCGACTGCACGTGATCACCTTCCTTGAAGGCGGCATTGCGTGATTTGAGCACCCGCCCAATCGTGCCGCCCATCATCGCTTCATTGAGTGCGCGTCGGTCCGGCAAGCCTCGGCCGCATGGCAGGATCGACCGACATGTAAATGTTCTCGACCAGCACCTGGCCTTCGCCGGGATCGGGGACATCGGTCTCGATGACCTGAAATTGCGCCGGTGTGGGCAGGCCTTGCGGACGCTCGACCAAATGGACTTCTCTGCTGCGCATATTTTTTTCCTTAGGCGGCGATCGGGCGCTTTCCCAGCGCATGTTTCCAGTGACCGGATTTGAATCGCAAGATGAGCATTGATCCTTTGAGCATATAGTCGCCGATGATGGAGCTGTATACCCAGACCACCGGCAGATGCAGGATGGCGAAAGTCGCAGCGAGCGCGCAGCGCACGCCGATCAGGCCGAGAAACGACGTAATCAACGGGAAGCGCGTATCGCCGGCACCGCGCAGCGAGCCGCCGATCGCCATATCAATGCCGAGAAGCGGCAGCATGGCGCCCATGATGTAGGTGAATTCCGTCGTACGCAGCACGGCGATTTCATCCGAGCCGAGAAAGAATCGCGCCAACCCGGGCGCGTTGATGACCGTGAGAAGGCCGATGATCGACATCGCGGCGATTGCCATGCCGCAGGCGCGCCATCCGCTGCGCGCCGCCCCCTCGACATCGCCCGCGCCCAGGTGCTGCCCCACCAGTGTGGCACCGGCGATGGAGAAGCCGCTGCCGACCACCATCGCGGCGTTCAGCATGTTGACGCCGACGTTGTAGGCGGCAAAAGCCTCGGTACCGTAGTAATGGCCGATCAGCGACATGAATAAGAAAAAACCGAATTGCAGCACGAGTTGTTCGAGCGCAACCGGATAGCCGATATGCAGCAGCCGCTGATAGCGGGCCTTTTTAAAAATGTCTCCCGGATAAAATTTGATGGTCAATTTCTGCCGCATCCATAGAAACACCAGCACTGCGCCGCACAACACGAATGACAGTCCGGACGCAAAGGGTGCGCCTGCCGGACCCATGCGCGGTGCTCCCCAATTACCCAGGATGAAGGCGTAAAGAAGCGGCAAATTCACCAGGTTGACCGCCAAGCCGAACAGCAGCGGCGTCCACGCGTTGCCGGCGGCGCGCAGCGCGCTCGACAAGATGATGTCGATGGCAAAGCCGATGATGAACGCGGCGAGCCAGAATATATTGCGCGAGGCGAGTTGCGCCGCGTTCTCGTCCAAACCGAACACCTCGGCAATCCGATGCGAAAACAGCATGCCGAAGATCATGAGCACCAGGCCGATCAGGCCTCCGAACATGAGCGACGCAGAGGTGATGCGGCTGGCCTCCTCGCGTTGACCCGCGCCCCAGGAGCGCGCAACCAGCGCGGTAGTGCCCACGCCAACCGCCATCAGCAGGGCTTGCAACGCAAAAAATACGCGCTGGCCTGCTCCGACCGCCGCCACCGCCGGCGCCCCCATGCTGCCGACGAATTTGGTCTGCACCATGGCCACCATCGAAAACATGAGGTTGGACATGATGGACGGAACGGCCAACTGCCAAATGGTGGGACGCTGAAAAGTCATCGGTCGTTGGGTCAGATCTTCAAGGCGGCGGGTTTTTAATCCATACCGTCAGCGCCAGATA
Source organism: uncultured Gammaproteobacteria bacterium (assembly GCA_963809645.1). GTDB lineage: Bacteria > Pseudomonadota > Gammaproteobacteria > Steroidobacterales > Steroidobacteraceae > Bog-1198. Next base: position 55,870 of record CAWEKK010000011.1, on the reverse strand, counting down.
ATAGAAAATCCCGATCACGATCCAGCACAGCCCCAGAATCTTGGCCGCGCGATCCATTTCGTAGAGCACGAAAACGATGATGGACAAACCGATCACCGGAAATACCAGATGCCGGAGCCACGAGCCGCTGCGCTGGCGGATCAGGTAGTGATTGATCACCGACAGATGCAGCAGGACGAAGCCGGTCAGCGCTCCGAAATTAACGATGAGCGTCAAGTCATCGACCCGATTGGCGAATAGCAGTCCGACCAGCAGCGAAATCACCGCAACCACCAGGGTGCTGACGTACGGGGTCTTATAGCGGGGATGCACCTTGGCCAGAATCGCCGGCAATTTACCGTCGCGCGCCATGGCAAAGAGAATACGCGAGACGGCAGCTTGTGCGGCCATGGCATTGGCGATGGCCGAGGCCACGACGATGGCAATGATGGTTATCAGGCGCAGCCATGTCCCGCCCGCGCGATCGGAGATTTCGTAGAAGGCCGTTTCCGGCGAGGCGAAGTGCATCCCCTGGCTCAAGTCCGTGGCAATCCAGGTTTGCAGCATGAACAAGACGCCGACCAACATGAGCGAAAGCACCGTCGCGCGGCCGACGGCATCTTTGCCGGCGCGATTTTCCTCCGACAGGGTCGAAATCCCGTCAAATCCGAGAAACGACAGCACGGCGATCGAGGTGGCACCGGCCACCGTGCCCAGGGAGAAAACGTGCGGATCGTAAATGGGCTTAAGCGTGAGCTTGCCGGCGCCCATGCCGCCGTACAGCGCAATCAGTCCCACCACCACGAACAGCGCCAGCACCACCAATTCGAAGACCAGCATGTAGCGGTTGACGCGCGCGGTGAACTGGATGCCCACCAAATTCACCGCGGCATTGAAAGAGATGAAAAGCGCCAGCCACGCCCACGCCGGCACGGCCGGCAACACGGGACGCAGCGCCACGGCACTAAAAAGATACAGCAGCGACGGCACGAGGATGTAATCCAGAAGAATGAGCCAGCCCGAAAAGAAGCCGGCAATCTCGTGCAGTCCGCGCTGTGCGTAGGTGTAGACGGATCCTGAAAGCGGGAAGGCGCGCGACATGGCGGCGTAGCTCAAGGCGGTGAAGAACATCCCGACCAGGCCGACGAGATACGCCAGCGGCACCATGCCTTTCGCGTCGTTGTACACGAAGCCGAACACCGAGTACGGCGCGATCGGCACCATGAAAATCAGTCCGTAGATGACCAGATCCTTGGTCGTGAGCGCTCGGTGCAATTGCTCCTTGTATCCGAATTCTTCAATCGACAAGCGCGTGCGCTCCTTTTAATGCGCAGTTTATCCCAACAGTCGGGGACGCGGCCTCTGATTTGAGTCGCGCAACGGCGGGAAGATTCCGTACAATGGAAAAAACTGGTCCCGGCGATGAACCCTACCGCACATCGACATACGATCCACCATCGGCATCATGGCTGGGATCACAGCTTTGCGGCCGTGACGCGCATCGCTCCGGGAGAGTCGCTGGAATTTGATGTCGCGGATGCATCCGGCGGCCAGCTGCGCGAGACGTCGACGCTTGCCGACGTCGGCCGCATGGACTTTGGCAAAATCAACCCCGTGACCGGTCCGGTCTACATTGACGGCGCCGAGCCCGGAGACATCCTCAAAGTCACGCTGCTGTCATTCGCGCCCTCCGGCTGGGGGTGGACCGCCAATATTCCCGGTTTTGGCCTGCTGGCCGAGGATTTCACCGAACCCGCGTTGCACGTGTGGCGTTACGACGCCAAAACTCTTGCCCCTGCTCTGTTTGGGCGGTGGGGGAAGGTACCTCTCAAGCCCTTTACCGGGACCATCGGCTTGGCATTGGCCGAGCCGGGGCTGCACAGTGTCGTTCCGCCGCGGCGCGTCGGCGGCAACATGGATGTGCGCGATATCGCCCAGGGCACGGAATTATTTCTACCGGTTGAAGTGAAGGGGGCACTGTTTTCGGTGGGCGACACGCATGCGGCACAAGGCGACGGCGAGGTGTGCGGCACAGCAATCGAAAGTCCCATGCAGGTGGCGCTGCAATTCGACTTGATCAAGCAAGCGCCGTTAAGTTTTCCGCGCTTCAGAACGCACGGACCCGTAACCCGGCACCTGGATGCCAAAGGGTATGAGGTCGCGACGGGAATCGGCCCGGACCTGATGGAGGCGTCGCGCGCTGCCGTACGCTCCATGGTGGATTTGCTCACGCGCGAGCACGGCATGCCGGCGATGGACGCCTATCTTCTGTGCAGCGTCTGCGGCGATCTTCGCATCAGTGAAATCGTCGACGTGCCCAACTGGACCGTTTCGTTCTATTTTCCGCGCGTCGTGTTCGAGTAAGGAGAGCCACGATGATATCTGCAGCGGAAATCCGCGCGGCCTATGCCTGCATCGCGCCCCACATCCGCCGGACGCCCACCATTGAAATCGACGGCGCCGATTTCGGACTGAGCTCGGCGCCGCTCGTGTTGAAGCTGGAATTGCTGCAGCATGCCGGCTCGTTCAAGGCGCGCGGCGCATTCACCAGCCTGCTGACGCGCAAGATTCCCGCTGCCGGCGTGGTCGCCGCCTCCGGGGGCAATCACGGCGCGGCGGTCGCCTTCGCGGCCATGAAGCTGAAAGTGCCCGCCAAGATATTCGTGCCCAGCATCGCCTCGCCCGCCAAGATTCAGCAGATCACGGACTACGGCGCGCACCTGGTGGTCGGCGGCGAACGCTACGCCGACGCGCTGGCCGCGAGCGAGGCCTGGGTGGCCTCCTCCGGTGCCATGCCGATCCACGCCTTTGATCAACGCGAGACCGTGCTCGGGCAGGGTACCGTCGCTCTGGAATTCGAGGAGCAAGCGCGGATCACGACACTGTTGGTCGCGGTGGGCGGCGGCGGCCTCATCGCCGGGCTTGCAGCGTGGTATCAGGACAGAATTAAAATCGTCGCTGTGGAGCCTGCCAAAGCTCCGACGCTCACGCGGGCACTCGAGGCGGGACATCCGGTCGATGCCGAAGCCGGTGGCGTCGCCGCGGAATCGCTGGCGCCGCGCCGAGTGGGCGAGTTGGTGTTCCCCATCATCCAGCGGCATATCGATAAGACCGTGCTGGTGTCGGACGAAGCCATTTTGGACGCGCAGCGGCGCCTTTGGACAACGCTGCGCGTCCTCGCCGAGCCCGGGGGCGCGGCGGCATTCGCGGCACTGACCTCAGGCCAATATGTGCCGGCCGCCGGCGAACGCGTCGGTGTGCTGATTTGCGGCGGCAACACCGCCATTGTGAATTTTAAATCCCACTAGACAGAGTCGTCGCGACGGCGATGAGCGCGTGCGGCGGATCAAGATTCTGTCGAAGCCAGGCGCCGCAGCCACGCGGCGCGATCCTCATCCGACAGTTCCAGCGCCTCATCGAGGTGCTCGCTTGGTTTGCCAGGCCTCAGTGGACATGCGCGCAATTGTATACCGCGCGGCGCTAATTGACGCGGTCGTCACGCGCGCGGGGCCCATGGGGCGCTCGGGCCGATTTACGGCCTCCGGATGGTGGTAATTCGCACGATTGGAGCCGCAGGAGAGCGATTTTACTAACCCCGGCATCGTCGGTAAAATGGCCTCAACAATTAGAAGCAGCTCCTTGCAATTCAATCGTTAATGCATAGATCGATTGCTGCGAGGTTTGTTGAAGGGTTAACTGCATGAGTTTTGATCTGGCTTTGATGGCCGTCATCGTGGGCGGGATCGGACTATCGGCCGCCTACGTGAGAGCGGAATACTTGGGTTGGCGCGCGAATGGCGCCGCTGAACGGTGCAGAGAGGCTGCGCTGCGCGACCTGCACGCCGCAAGATTGTCGGGACAAGACAATCAACAGCTGCTTCCCAGCGTTCTGGAACTTCAAGGCTTCGGCGAAGGTGAAGCGGCCAACCCGGATAGCGCTAACGAACTCGACGCTGCCCGCCGCGCTTCAGCGCGAAGCACTTCAGCGCGCGAGCATTCTCTTGCGGAACGGCGCAAACGCGTAAGACAACGCGCCGCTCCTTAGAGTCTACTTTTCCTCGACACCCAGATTACGGGCCAGGAATTGCGCTGTCGCCAAATCCGCGCGCAGCCAGGAAGCATGCCGTAGAAAGCCGTGAACTTCATTGGGGAGCACCAGTTCCTCAAACGGCAGATTGCGCGCCTCGAGACGCCGTGCAAGATCGACTGTCTGCTGAAAGCGCACGTTGCGGTCGTCATCACCCTGAATCAACAGCACGGGCGATTTCCAGCCGTCGACTTGCGCGTCCGGCGAGGAATTCCACGCGACTTCCATGGCTTGCTCCCTATCGCCCTTCTCGAAACGGGTCGCCTGTACTCCGGTCAGTTCATCCATCAGCCGCGACCAATCGTGCACTCCATGCAGGTCGACGCCGGCCTTGAATATATCCGAATTGCGGGCCAGGGCCAGTCCAGTGAGATACCCGCCGTACGAGCCTCCCCAAATCCCGATGCGCTTGCCGTCAACGCTCGGCAAGGACTGCAGGAAACGCGCTGCCGCGAGCACATCCTGATATTCGGCAGCGCCCGCATAACCGGCATGCTCGGGATGGTGAAAGGCGCGCCCGTAACCGATACCCAGCCGATAGTTCACCGACAACACAACGAAGCCGTGCGCCGCCAAATACTGATTCACGGCGTATCCGTTGCTGTAGTAATCCATGTAATGCCATCCGAGCAGCATTTGCCGCGGCGGCCCGCCGTGCACGAATATGACGGCGGGTTTTGCCGCGGCTCTCGCGCCGACGGCGTCGAACAATTGGCCGTGCACCAGCGTCCCGTCGGCCGCTTTAAAGGTGACTTGTTTGGGCGCAATGAGTTGCGCGAGCGGAAATTCCGGGTTGGTTGCGGCGGGCAGCGTGACCCGATGCGATCCGTCGAGCGATATCATAGCCGCTGTCGGCGGCTGCTGCGTGCCGGCTGCGACAAACGCGATTCGGTCTCCGGCTGCGGCCACGGGGGTCCATTCGAGTGATTGGCCGCTCGTGAGCGCCACCGAGCCGGGGTGATCGACCGGCACCCGGAACAGATGGCGGCGATCGTCATCACCCGCCGTGTTACCCGTGTTGGCGTCGTAAATCATGAAGCGGCGGTCGCGGCTTTCGGCCACGTGCTCCACCATGTAGGCGCCAGGCGTCAATAAAACCGGCGCGCCGCCGGCAGCAGGCACCGAATACAAGTGCGGCCAGTCATCCAGATACGCCATGAAAACGATGCGATCGTCCGCGGCCCAGTGCAGGTTCGCCTCTCCCGCAACGTCCGGAAAGGACCCGGCCAACGTGTTCGGACTCTTCCAGGCCGTATGCCCCACGCCATCGGCAGCGGAGGCAACCCAGATCGACCAAGGACGCGGACTGGGCGTCAAAACCGGCCGCGGCGGACCGCCGTCGCCGCCGACCCGCGCAAATGCGATTCGCGCGCCGTCCGGCGACCAGATCGGCGCTTCATCCTTGCTGGTAGAAGGCGCCAGGTACAACAGCGGCGTGTTCTTCGAGGTGTAAATTCCGATGAAGGAGTGATCGCCGCGATCGGACACAAAAGCCAGCCGGCTGCCGTCCGGCGACCACGTCAAATCGCTGTCCCTGCCGCGATCGAAAAACAGCCGCTCGGGCTTGCCGCCGTCGAGCGAAGAAATCCAGACGTGAGCATCCTTGATATAAGCGATTTGCCCTCGCGATGAAATGACCGGAGCGTCGCCATCGTCGACTTTTACCGGCGCGCCGCCGGTAGCGGGCACGGCCCAGATGGCGGTAACGGGTTGTTGGGGCGAGGAGCCCGGATCGGGCGAGAGGTTTCCTTCGGCCGGCCAGTTGGCGTCGTGGTCGCCGCCGAGCACAAAAACCAGGCGCGTGCCGTCGGGCGAGAAGGTCAGCTGAGTTATTTCTTGCCCATCGTCCTGCGCGAAATCAGTAACCTTTGCCGCGGTAAAGTTCGGCCCGCGTGCCAGCCAGATATTGCGCACGCCGTCCAAGTTGCATACCCAGGCAACCGCGTCCCCATGCTCCGCGGCTGCGAGCTCGGTGGCGAACGGATAGTGCAGGACTTGCGCCATGGAAAATCCCGCAGCGGCGCCGGCGTGCCCCGCCAGCGGGGTAACGGCCATTGCCAGCATGCATGCCAAGGAGCGTGACTTCACCATGTGCGTTGCCCTGTGCGACCCAGATCGAATGAATACTAAACCTAAGGCGGCCCTGCGGCACTAATTCGCAATCGTTCAAATGAGCCATTGAATCGCGGCGAGCTGCTTCGCGAGAGCCATCACCGACTGCTGCTGATGGACCTGTGACGACAAAGCAATACGGCGTGCCAGATGGTGACTTGCAGTAAGCCGCTATTTTAGAAGGAATTATTTTTTCTGACCGTTGCGCGCGATGACCGCGGACACTGTCCGCGGACAACGGCCAGTTATTATATCGAGCGGTCTGACGGCTTGGTCGATGCTGAAATTTTCGACGAACGTTTGCGGCGCGCCACCAACTCGTCCGTTATTTCGATGACCGCGTGTCTGCCGGTTGCACCCACGTCTTTGCGCGCTTCCACGCGCTGATCGGCGAAACGCTGGCGTTCGGCGACGCTCACCCGTTTGATGGTCGGCTTCTCCCAGTAGGCCCCCAGATAACTGGCGACCGCGACTGCGCCGATTTCTTCGCGGAAAAATCCCAAGCGCAGAGTATGGACAACGCGGCCGTGATCCTCGCCGGCAACGGAGTAGAGGCGATACTCGCTGAAGAGATCGAGATTCGGCACCGCATCCGGATCGAACGCAGTATCCGCCTGCGCCAATTCAATGACGAACCATCGAGACGCTTCTTCGTCCTCGAGCTCCATGGGCGTCAGCGCGCGAATGGTCTGTGTGGATTCCAAACTTTCAAGCGGCCGGTCTAGTTTTTTCACTTCGCGAGGCGCAGGCGCGGGAGCGGTTCCGACAACAACGTGCTGCAGCGAGGTGAGCCTGCTCGCCATGGCCTTCATCGGCGCGCGGAACTTGGGTGCGAAAGATCTGCGCGTCGGCGCCATCGATTGCGTGAGCACCGGCGAGTGTTTGACGGGCGCAGCCGGTTTGGAGACCGCCGGCGCATGCGCGACTGGTGCCGTCGCCTTTGGCGGCCGCGCAACGGGTACTGTCACAACCGGTATTGGCGGCGCTGAAATTCGTGCAGTCGACGCCGTTGCGACTGGGGCAGCGGCAATCGGCGCAGTTGCTATCGGCGCAGCTTTCCTTGGCGACGGTGCGCTGACAGGCGGCGCAATTGGAGCTTTGGACTTTGTTGGGACCGCTTCGGTGAGTACCGGCTCTGCAATGACAGTGGGCTTCTGTGACGCAGCTTTCGACGCCGGGCGTCCTTGTCGGCAGAACGACCTCGGTGAGAACGGGTGCGAGGCTTAGAATCGACAGCGGCTCGGCGATTTTCGGAGCAGCTTTCGAAGCGGGTGCGACGGCCTCGGTGAGAACCGGAGCTATCTGGACAGTGGGCAGCTTCGGCACTGTCGGCAAAGGAATATCGAGCTCCGGCAGCGTCCACTGCGTCGCGTGGACGAAGGCGCGGGTTGGGCTTTGGCTGCAGATTTGTTTGCGCTTTGAGCGGCCGGCGGCGCAACCGGCCGCCGACACAACACTCGGCGGTACGACAGTTGGCGGCGCGGTCGGTGTAGAGGGCGCTTGTTTGCGCGGCGGGACCGCCAGCTCGGGAGTCGCCCACGCAATGTCGATGGATATTTCGGGATCGGCCTTCAAAGTCGCCGGCTGTTCCGCGACCGCGAATTTTTGTGCGGCAATCTTTTGCGAGACCGCTTTGTCGATGATCACTTTGCCATCCGGCTTCTGCGTTTCCACCGGCCGCTGCGCCTCTGCGGGCCTCTGCGCGGACTGCCGCTGTTCCGCCTTGGCCTGGATGCTGCCGATGGCGCGTAAATCCGAAGCGCTGGCCGTTGCGGTTAACGCGCCCGGATACGTATCGCGAACTTCGGCGAGAATGGCATCGGCTTCATCTTCCGTGGCAAAAGGTCCCAATCTAAGCCGGTAACGGGTACGGCCGTCTTCGGTCACTTGAATTTGATAGACGTGCGCGCTGTGACGGCTGGTAAATTCTTTCGTCGGCAGGTTGATCGGAGCGGTGGAAACACTGAGATTGATGACGAAGGGGCCCTCTCCGCCGAGACGGGACGCTTCTTGTACCGGTTGGAACAGATCCTCAATGCTGAGATGCCAGATCTCACCTGCCATAGGCGCGTTTAGCGGCGTTGCCATAAATCCTTTCCCAGGAACGGTACGGGTGCTCAAGATATTGACGAAGTGAGCGGAATGAAAGCGTGATCGGCGTCTCTTGGTGGCGACACGCGCGCTGTTTATGTCAAGGACTACAAGCAACATAAGCGATTCGAGTGGAACAGCGTCCTCGCGAACGCGCCGTTTGCAATGGAATAAGTCGCGTGCAGCGTTAAGTAAACAAAAAATTATCGGCCATATTTTGCTCTTAGCTCAAGGAGCGCATGGCTTGACTAGATTGAAGCCAACCGCTTGAGAAAAGTACGCGGCGGGAGATGTTGTCAGATTGAGCGGCTGACTCTCACCGCTATGACCACTCCAGAAGCTCCCATCGGTAGCCGCTTTCATTGTAGGGCGTGACGATGGTCGAATCGGCGACATAGTAAGTCCCCTGGCTTTCGCGGGCGACCCACCTGCCCACTTCGGGTGCGAACCAAATCGTTTCCCGCCTCTGGGAATCCGTCCGTGAAAAATCGCTGTGCTTAAACTTGATCAGGTTGGTAAACCGCAGTGCCTTGAACTGGCCGGCCGGCACGGTAACGCGTCTCCCAGGCCTGCGCCCTCATGGTCTGGTCCCAAGGCCGCGCCGCCTGGTCGGCGGGCGTTTTGTAATCGGTGCTGATGCGAGTCACCCAGCCGGGCTCCAATACCGTCGGCCACAGCGGAATCGGCGTCTCGTACACCTGGACTTGGCCCCAATGCGGATCCACCGCCACCATACCCCATGGATCCTGTATCTCGCTCGGAAGTGGCCCGGCGGGGATGTTGTGATGACCCGTATACTTTTCCAATTCGGCGGCGCCCCATCCCTGCTTCGCAGCCTTGGTGGGTTGCTTGGTAGCTCGAGCCTATTTCGACGGTATGATTGACGCTCGCCACGCGATCCAGCTGTTCATCGACCAGCTTGCGAGTGAAAATGTCACTCTTCGCATAGCGCCACGATTGGCCCAGGACGGGCTGGCGGACACTTTGCGCGGGTGGCGCCGTCGCATCGGCCGGCGCGCGAATCGCGCAGCCAACCGACAATGCCGCAGATGACAACAAGAAAAACCTTCGTGTCACGTGAGCCATAAGATCTTCCCCAATTGCGCCTTATCATACGACCACGGAGGCGCGAGATAATTCCTCATTTAACCCGATGAGCCGCCGAGCGCAGGACCAGGGTACCCCTGGTCCTGCGGCGCGGAGAGTCCTTCCAAAGATCGCAAGGACCCTTGTTCTAGCGGCAAGCTTAGAACTTGTAGTTCACCCCCACCGAAACCGCCTTAGGCCGGCAGCCGCCCCAGGTCGTATTGCCGGCGCTGGTGTAGTCGATGATGGGCGTGGTGGTGCCATCGTGGCAATCGGTCTTGATGCCGTGGCTACCGGCACCCAGATCGTAGTGCGCATTGCCGTGGTTGATGGTTTCGGCAACGTCGGCATACCAGTACAGTTGCTTGTCGAAGCTGTGCTTGTACGCGAACGTGATCATGTCGGCCGTATTGTCCGAGTTGTTCGGATTGTAGTTATGCTGCCCGCCCGGGTCGCCCGGTGTTTTTCCGGCATGCGCCCAACCCAGGTTCAAGTTGTCCTTTGCACCGAGAGCCTGGGTGAACGCAAGCCAGCTGCCGTTGCGCTGCCGCTCGTTCTGAAATTCCAGTGCGGCGGGAATCTTGCGGGTCATGCGTTCGAAAATGGCGTTCACCGTCAGGCCAAAATCGAAGACATACTGGCCACCGACGTGGAATGCCGCCTCGTCGCCGATGTCGCCGACAAACTCCGGGGTCGCATTGACGCAGTAATACGTGGCATGAGCTGGGCGCCGTCGTGCAAGAACCCGTTGCGCCATACGCACGTCGCGACGAAATTGTACTGATCCCAGTTCAGATACTGCGACAAGGGGCCGCCTGCCCCGGCGGTCGGGTCGCCTTGATTGAACATGTTGGCATATCCGGGAGCGTTGGATCCGATGCCGTCGCTGTTGCGATTGACATGCTTGTGCAGTTCGTAGGCCGCCATCAGGTACAGATGCTCGGTCTCGAACTTCAGGTCCACGCTGTATGCATTGTCGAAACCGCCGTCATCGCAGGCGAGCAGCAGGTTGCCGCTGCCGGGCACGTTGCCGCCGCTGCAATTGGAGGATCCGCCCGCAAGGTTCAGATTGGCAGTCCGCGGTGCGATTCTGGCCGGGCGAGAAAAACAAGTCAAAACTGACCCCGCCGAATTTCGGCGATTCGTACCAGATCGCGTGATCCATCGCGGCGTTGAACTCGACGCGGTTGTCGCCGCCGGTATTGCTCATGATGATCGGCATATCGCCGACCATGCCGGCGAAGGGATCCAGTCGCCGGGTTGAATTGTGGTACGGTGTCGAACCGTGACCGAGCTTCAGCGCGCCCCAGGTGGGGCTGGCGAATCCGAGATAGGTCGTGCCCGAACCGATTCCGCCCCGTGACGCCGGCCGTCTGCGCGGTATAGCTCGTCTGCACACCCGGCGCAGTCGGTCAATGAGGCCGTCGCCTCGATCTGGATGACGAACTTCGTATCCTCGAAACCGGGGATCGCGTGGCTGCCGCGCCAGCCCAGGGTGGCCGCATTGGCGGAAATCGCCGGCTGCCAATTCACCGGTCCATACGGCGTACCTTTCACGCCGGTGGTGGGATAGACGCCGTTGACGGGGTCCCCATAGTGATACGCGACCATTCCGTCCATACCCTTGGTGGATCCGTCCACGGACACGTCCAAGGTTCCGTAGAATCCTTTGATAAAGGCGTCGAACTTCGGCTCCGCAGGCGGCGCGGCTTTGGCGGCCGGCGGCGGGGGTGGCGTGGGTGGTGCGACCACCACGGCGGCGGCGGCGCCAAGACCTTCTGATTCATCGAGTCGAGTTGCTTCTGCATGGCGTCCATGCGCTGCATCATCTGGCGCATCTGTTCCTTCAGCGCCTTGTTCTCCTGCGCATCATCGGCGATGGCGCTACCCTGGACGAGAAAATTAGCGGCGCATGCTGCTAGCGCTATCAGCATAGGCCTCGCCAGTCTTAGATTAAGCATCGTGTGCTCCTCGTATAGCTCGTGGTTTGGAATCGTTTAGGAAGTCACTCTCAGTGCGTCAGGAAACCGCGGCGATCTCGAGCGACGCCTGCGGAAATCCGTATCTGACGGAGGAAAGCAAACGAGAGGTTGGAAATACAACACGCGCGGACGCGCAAAGACTCATCCCCATTGGCTCCCCCTGTCAGACTCTCAAATCAATGACTTCGAGTGCTTATCTCTTCATTTTGTTCTTGTGGTATACCATATATGAATGTCATTTGCGATGCAAAGTAGTTTCTTTGCAACAGAGAGTAGAACGTGATCTTTGGGTCACCCCGGCCGGGCGAAGCGTTGCGCCAGGCTCGGCAAGACATACAGATTGAGCAGAGTCGACGACACCAAGCCTCCGAGCACGGTGATCGCCATGGGACCTTCGATCTCCTGGCCCGGTTGATTGATGCCGAATGCGAGCGGTGCCAGCCCCAGCGCCGTGACGGCGGCCGTCATCAGAATCGGCACGAATCTTTCGTTAGCCCCGCGGATGACCAAGGCGTCATCCCATGATCCGCCCTCCACTTCGACCAAATGTTCGTAATGCGCCAATTGCAAAATGGCATTGCGCGCGCTGATGCCGAACACCGTAACCAATCCGACAACGGACCCCAACGATATGCCGATACCCGTGACGGCAATCGCGCCGACGCTGCCGATCAAGCTGAACGGCAAATTGGCCAGCACCAGCCAGCTGTTTGCCCGCCAATGAAAGGAGACGAACAAGATGACACCGATCAGCGCCAGCGCCAGCGCGGAATAAAGAACCAACTCGTTTCGGGTTTGCGCCTCGGCTTCAGCCGCACCGGCGAATTCGATGAAGACGCCCTGGGGCAGCACCACCGAGCGCGCAATAGCCTGCTGCGCCTGCTTTACAACCTGTTGCAAGGAACCCTTCCCGATGTTGAACGTCACGCTGATGCGCCGCTGACCGCCGTCGTGTTCGATGCTGTAGCGATCTTCGGTGAGCGAGACGCGCGCGACCTGCGACAGAGGAATCGGCCCCGCCGGGCTCGCAATCATCAACTTCGCCAGTTGGGCCGGTTGGTGCCTCAGTTGATCGGGCAACAAGAGCACGACATCGACGGTGCGCGTTGCCTTGAATGTCTGGCCGACTCTGGCGCCGGCATAGGCCGCTTCGACGGTGTCGAGGACGTCCTGGACCTTGAGCCCGGTCGCCGTCAATGCCTGCGGGATGAGCTCGATGGCAATGGCCGGCGTGCCGTTTTGCCGCTTGAATTGCAAATCGACAATGCCGGGAACCTTGCCCAGCACCGCGACGATCTTGTCGCCGGTCGCATCCAGCGCCTGCAAATCATCGCCGATCACCTTGACCGCCACTTGAGCGGTTTCTCCGCTGAGGCTTTCGCTGATGCGGTCGCCGAGAAAGGTGACCACTTCGCTTTGCAGCCCGGGATATCCCTCTAAAATCTGGCGCAGCGCCGCTTGGGCTTCGAGTTGATCTATTTTTGCATCCGCCTTGAGCTCCACGTGGAATTCGCTACGCTGCGGCCCCCAGGTGTCCTCGCCAAGCTCTGCCCGACCCACCTGTTGTTCGATGCTTTGGACATAGGGCAACGCCAGGACATCCGCGCTGATCCTTTTGCCCAGCTCGAGCATCGACTCCAAGGACGTTCCTGCAGCGCTCGAGACCTGCATGACGAAATGCCCTTCCCGAAAATCGGGCATGAAGGTCCCGCCCAAAAACGGCAATGCGGCCACGGCCGCAATGACCAGCCCAATCAACAGCGTCGCCACCGCCCGCCAGTGCCTCGCCACGCCTTGAACCGCTGCGCCCTGCCAGCTTTTCAGCCGCGTCAGCCAGCTCGCTTCGCGGCGTGCATCATGCCGCCTTAAGAATAGCGCGCACAGCGCCGGGGTCGAGGTCATTGCCACCAAGAGCGATGCGAGCACGGCGCAGATAAAGGCCAGCGCCAGGGGAGCGACGAAGCGGCCCTGCACGCTCGAAGTCAATAGCACCGGGATGAAAACCACAACGACCACCGCCGTCGCGTAGATGACCGGACCGCGCACTTCCAATGATGCGTCTCGCAGCACCTCCAACCGCGGCTTGGGTTCGGCCCGGCAGGCCGTTCTCGCGCAAGCGGCGCAAGATGTTTTCGATGCCAATGATGGCATCATCCACCAGCACGCCGAGAGCGACCGCAAAACCTCCCAGCGTCATCGTGTTCAAGGTGAGGCCCATGCGATTGAGCACGGCGATGGCCGCGAGCAAGGACAGCGGAATGGCGGTAAAGGCAATGAGCGCCGCCCGCAGGTCGCGAAGAAACAAATAAAGCACCGCCAAAATTAAAATGGCGGCGATCAGCAGCGCGTTTTTGAGATTGCCCAAGGCGCGCTCGATGAAATTGGCGGGCCGATGCAGCGCCGGGTAAAGCGTGATTCCTTGCGACTTCAACAGGGGCGCCATGTCATCGAGCGCCTTTTCGACCGCCAGAGTGGTGGTCAAGGTATTCGCGCCGTACTGGCTCGCCAGCGACATCATCACGCCCGGCTTGCCCATGATCAGGGCACTGCCCGATTTCAGCGCGGGCGCGATTTTTACCTCGGCAAGGTCGCGCAGCGTCAGCGGCGTGGCATTGCGCTCGGTCACGACCGCTTGACTGAGCGCCTCGATGTCAGGCTGCGGCGTGGGCGACTTGATGAGCACCCGTTGCGCGGGCAGGTCGATGAAACCCGCGCCGCGCATGGGCAGGGCGGCGCGCGCCGCATCGGAAATCTGCGTCAAGGTGATGCCGAAGCCTGCCAGCTTCGCCATGTCGGGCTGGATTTGTATTTGGCGGACATCTCCGCCGAATACAATCACATGAGCCACTCCGGGCACCGCCAACAGGCGCGGCTTGATGACCCAATCGGCGGTATCGCGAAGCGCATAGGCATCAACCCGATCGGACAGCAGACCGATCTTCAGCAAATCCATGGTGCTCGAGACCAGCGGCGAGAGCTTGGGCGTGCCCACACCGGCGGGCAGGCTGCTGCCCAGTTCGGAGAGCCGCTCCGAAATGCCCTGCCGCGCGACGTGAACATCAACGTCCCCGGTAAACGTGATCGTCACCACCGAGAGCCCCGGGATTGACTCGGATCGCAGCGTTGCGATCCCAGACGCGCCGTTGACGGCATTTTCGACTTGCTTGGTAACGAGTTCCTCGACCTGCTGGGGTGCGAATCCGGGCGCCTCGGTCTGAATGTCGACTTGCGAGGGAACAAACTCCGGAAACACATCCAGCGGGACATGCATGGCAGCCCAAAAACCCAGCACCAGCGCAAAAAGACTCAAGGCGCTCACCGCGCCGAAGTGACGCACGCAAAGACTGACGATTGCGCGCATCATCAATCAGCGTCCGCGCCGGTGTTGGATTCCTTCGCGAGCAGCTGTGCGGCTGCCTGGGTGACGACCTTGTCGCCGCGCTTCACGCCTGCGACGACAAAATAGCCGTTCTCGAACGGCCTGCCGGTGTCTATTTCGGTTCTGAGGAACGTGCCGGGCTTTTCTTCGAGGTAACACCAATACTTGCCGTCTTTGATGACCGCGGCGTCCGCCGGGATCAATACGCCTGACTGCGCCGCACCGACCGGCGCAAAGACGATGATTCGTTCGCCCTCGCCCACATCGCTACCGCGCAATAGTGCGAAGAAGCTGCGCCCCGGAATGCTGGCATCCGCGGGCGCGGACCAGATCGGGCTCATTTTCCAGCCCTGGCCGGTTGCCGCCTGACCGATGCGGGTGGCCCGCAAGGTTTTGGGAATCTCGCCGCCCAAGGTCCCCAGCGGGAAGGTCGCGCGCACCAGCAGCGCCCTGCCATCGGCAAGAGCTTGCAGCGACGCGGGGTTTTCTCCATTGCTCCACGGCGCCTTTTGTCCAAATGTCGCGGACAGCCGCTGTTTGGCCAGCGTCAATGCCGCGGTATCGACGGCGGCCTGGCGGGCGTTCGTTTCCTCGACATCCGCTGACATCGCTCCCGGCGTGCCGGACAACCGCCGTGTCCGGGCCAATGCCGAGCGGCTTTGCTTCTCGGTGGCTTGCGCCGTGGCCAGCTCTGCGCTCGCCTGCGCGATGGCGTCACGGGGGATGACGGTGCCGTATCCTGCGGTTTCCTCGGCGTACTCGGCCGCTTTGACCTCCTCGGTCTGCAATCCGATTTTCTCGACCTGCTCAGGCGTCAGGACCACCTGCCCGCTTTCCGCTTTCGGGGCCTCAACTGGTTTATCTTCCGCAGCGGATTTTGGGCCGTCCGACGAGGACTTATGGCAGGCGCCGAGCGCAAGCATCGCCATACAAAGAGCGGCAACAACGTTCCTATTCATCGAGTTTCCTTGGTCGAAAGCGCGGGGCTCTGCGCCTGCCAGCCCCCGCCGAGCGCCTTGCAGAGGGCTACCGAAGCCTGCAGGCGCGCAAGTTTGTACTGACTATATTGATCACGCGCCGCGTACAGCGTCCGTTGCGCCTCGAGCACGGTGAGAAAATCGCCCGAACCCGCTTTGTACCTCAAGGTCGCTCCCTCGAACGCTCGCTCGCTTTGCGTGACGCTCTCGAGTTGAAACGCTCGAGCCTCCTCCAGATGATTGAGCGCCGATAATGTGTTTTCGACGTCCACCAGCGCCGCGAGGATGGCCGAACGATAGGCGGTGATCAATTCTTCGTCCTTGGCCTGCGCCTCGGTGCGCAGGGCTCGAAGCCGGCCGCCGTCGAATATGGTTTGAGCAATCGAAGCACCGAGATTTAAGGTCGGACCGGCGCCGCTCAGCGTGATGACCGCTGCGTTCAACGCCGGGTTCTGCACGCCACCGGCGAGCGTGAGATTGAAGGAGGGCAACAAAGCGGCCCGGGCAGCCACCAGATCGGCATTCGCCGCCTGCATTTTGGCCTCTGCCATGAACACGTCGGGGCGCCGTGTCAGCAATTCGGCCGGTATACCCGATCCGAGGCTCGGCTCGACCAACGAGTCGAGCGAGCCGCCCGCCACAGAAAACTGCTCCGGAGCGCGGCCGAGTAGTAACGCGAGACTCGCCAGCGCTTCCCCTTCCTGTTGCCTAAGTCCCGGCACCACCAGGGCGGCCGTCGCGAGCGTTGCCTTCTGAGCCGAGAGCTCAACGGGATTGGCCAGGCCTTCGTTGAAACGTGCCTGAATGACATCCAGCAGCTTCTGAGCGGCAGCCACATTGGAGGTGGCGATGCTCAGGCGCTCGCGCAACGACAATACCTGGAAATATCCATTCGCCACGCCGGCCAAGGTCGTCAGCGCCAGGGTGTCCCGGTCAGCTCTCGAGGCCTCCGCCAGCAAGGACGCCGACCGCGCCGTCGCACGATTCTTGCCCCAAAAATCAATCTCGTAGCTTGCCGACAGCAGCACCGCCCAATCCGTCTCGTGCGCGCTGCCGTTGGCGGAATGACCGGCGAGATAATTGCCGTTTGCGCCGGCATCGACGGCCGGCAGAATGGCGGCGCCGGCCTGTCGGGCTCGCGCATCCGCTTGAGTGACCCGGGCTCGCGCCATGGCGAGGTCAAGATTGTTGGTCGCTGCTTGCTCTATGAGGGTCTGCAACTCCTGGCTGGCGAACCCCCGATACCAATCCTGGCTCGGCCATGAGCCACCCGGGGCCACGCTAGCCTCAAAGGCGGCCGGCATTACGGGTGGTTCCGGTGCTGCTTCATGTAAAGCGCAACCGGCGAAAAGGGGCAACGCCATGCCGCCCAGGGAAAGGAATAATGGGTGCCGCATTTACAAGGCCGTCAGAACAACACCGCCGGTGATAAGAAGAGAGCCTAGCCCCACTTTCCAAGTGAGCCGCTCGCCGAGCAGCAGCACCGCGAATAACACGACGAGAACCACACTGAGTTTGTCGAGAGGGGCAACGCGGGACGCCGGGGCCATTTGCAGGGCACGAAAATAGCAGAGCCAGGAAAGGCCGGTCGCAGCGCCCGACAACACCAAATAGAAGAGTCCCCGGGAGGACACGGTCTCCGGCGCCTGCCACTCTTGCCGCGCCGAGACCAGCAGAGCGCTCACCGCCAAGATGACCAGCGTCCTGTAGAAGGTGGCAAGATCCGAATTGATTTCGGAAACGCCGATCTTGCCGAAAATCGCGGTCAGCGCCGCGAAGAATGCCGAGCCAAGCGCAAAGACGCGCCAATCCAAATTCATGTTCGTTCTATCATCTCAAGACACCAAAGGGAGGAGAATCTTGCCGACTATGCGCGCACAGCACCATGGGTAGCAACAATGCGACGAGTCAGGCATAGTAAAATGCTTTGTCACACAAAGTCTCCGGCTTGAGCAAGGAGTTTGCGATGAGACGCCATCAATTGGGGCTCGGGATGGTGATGGGGCTTTGCTTGGGAGTGCTCACAGCGCCGATCGCCGGCGCGGCGACTGCCGCCGCAAAGATGGAGGTGCTGCAGCGCTGGAAATTGGGCGGTGCCGGGGGCTGGGACTACCTGACCGTCGACCCGGCCACCGCGCGGCTCTTCATCAGCCGCGGCGACTCGGGTCGATGTCGTCAGTACCGCATCAGGCAAACTTCTCGGATCCATTCCGGAGACGCAAGGCGTACATGGCATCGCCCTGGCGAAAGCCTTGAATCGCGGCTATACCAGCAATGGGCGAGCGAACTCGGTGACGGCTTTCGAGCTCGATACTCTCAAAGTCATCCAGGAAACGAAAATTCCTGCGGGCAACCCCGATGCAATTCTGTATGAGCCCGCCGGCAAACATGTGTTTACGTTCAACGGCATGAGCAAGGATGTCACGGTGCTCGATGCCGCGAACCTCAACGTGGTGGCGAAGATCCCCGTGCCCGACAAGCCGGAATTCGCGGTCGAAGACGGCCGCGGCCAGATTTTTGTGAACATAGAAAGCGATCCGGGCCAGATGGTGGTCATCGACAGCCGCAAGCTTAAGGTCAAAGCGACCTGGCCTCTGCCCGGCTGCAATAGCCCGAGCGGCCTTGCCATCGACCGCACGCATCAGCGATTGTTCTCGGTGTGCGACGGCAAGGTCATGGCCGTCACCGATTCCACGAACGGCAAGCAAGTGGCTCTCGTGCCCATCGGCGAGCATCCCGACGCCGCGGCCTACGATGCAAAGCGCGGCCTGGTATTCAGCTCGAACGGCGAGGGCACGCTGTCGATCATCCATCAGGACAGCGCGAACAAGTATACGGTCGCTGAGACGCTGGCAACGCAGCGTGGCGCGCGCACCATGGCGCTCGATGACGCGACCGCGCAAGATCTACCTCGTCACCGCGGATTTCGGACCGGCGCCGCCGGCTACCGCCGAGCAACCCCATCCCCGTCCCGCCCCGATCGCGGACTCCTTCGTGGTGCTGGTGGTGGGCGCGCCTTGAGGCGCTAGCGCGCCACAGCGCGCTTGAGGCGAGTCGGGGCGGCAGCGCGAGAATGGCGAATTGAGCGAATACCCCGTACGCCAGATAATCGCGTAAGATTTTCCGGCGGCGGCAATCTTGCCGGATGCAGTACGCCCCACCGGCTGCTGTTCCAGAGCAGTGCGGCGATGTGTGCGAGCAGACTCATTCCGAACAGCAGATAAAGCTGCAGATAGACCGCGCGCGCCAGCTGGCGACGCAGCGCTCGCTTATCGGCGGCATCCATCATGGCGTCCGCCAACCCGGTGCGCCGCGTTTGCAGCAGTACCATGCCCAACAACAGCACCCCATACACCGCGTGCAGATTCAGCGCGGGCCATGGCAACATCACAGGCCACGAGTCCTGCAGCACGCTCGCGGCGCCGACTGCGGCAATGAGCCAGGGAAATGAAGTGCGCTGGGCATTGGCGCGGCGAGCGCGCTAAGCGGACGAGATTCATCGCGGCCACCGTCACTCCTTGTATCGAGCGAGCAACCACTAACTTTGCATTACAAAGTACCACTGTGGCCGGGACGAGCGCAACCGCCGACTGCAGCCGATGACTCGGTGCCCCTCGGCCGAGGAATTGTTGCGGCGCGGACCGCCAGTCGCCTTTCTTGACAGGACCCTGCAATTGCTTTGCAATCCATCAATGAGTTGCGTCAGTTTTCGGGCGCAACCGAATCGAGGAATCCGCCGATATGACAGAACTGCGACAGGCGCTGGACGATATCAACGCCATCCGGAGCCAGGTGGCCCGCGGAACGCAGTTTCGAGGCTACGGTCCTCTGTCCATCGCTTCCAGCGGCGTACTGGCCATGCTCGTCGCCGGCGCACAATCGCATTGGGCCGCGGCTTCCGAGCATGATCTCAAGGCGTTCCTGGTTATTTGGATATCAACCGCCGCGATTTCGGTACTCCTATCGGCGCTCGAGACCCTGTTTCGCGTGCGTCGGGTTCATTCCGGCCTGGCTTTGGAGATGATCCAAGCGGCCGTGGAACAGTTTCTGCCGTGCATCGTCGTCGGGATGTTGCTGACCGTGGTAATGATGAGCATTGTGCCGGAGGATTCGTGGATATTGCCGGGCCTGTGGGCGGTCATTTTCAGCCTGGGCGTATTCGCATCGTGCCGATTCTTGCCGCGGCAAATGTTCGCCGTGGGCGCTTGGTACCTGGGTTCCGGATTGGTCTGTCTGCTGATTGCCGCAGGGCACCACGTTCTGTTGCCCTGGGCCATGGGCATTCCGTTCGGCGTCGGGCAATTGCTCGTCGCCGCCGTCTTACGGTTTGGATTCGAGGACGCCATTGAAGAAAGTTAATCGAAAAGCACCTGCTGCTTCCCCCTTTGCCTACGACGGCTTAAGCCGCGTGATTCATGAGCGCGCGCGTCTCGGTGTACTGACCTGTTTGGTCACCCATCCCCGGGGCCTGCCGTTTCCGGAGATGAAAAAGCTCTGCGCCCTGACGGACGGCAATTTGAATCGTCATCTTCAGGTTCTGCAGGAAGCCATGTTGGTCAGCCTGAGCAAGGGCCCGGATCGCGAGCGGCCGCAAACTTATTATCGGATTACCTCGCTGGGCCGGAAGCGTTACCTGGAATATCTCGCGGTTCTGGAGCAGGTTATTCTCGATGGTGCCGCCGGCGCAAAAACAGCGTTGCCGGAGCGCAGCGGCTAGCCGGGCGGATCCGGCCGGACAACTCCCAAACGGCCGGAGCGCGGCCGCGCGCGTTCCCGCGCCGATTAGTACGTATACTTTGGGCATGATCTCAGCCTTTCGCCCGCCTAATGTGTTGCAGCGGTATCTCAACGGCTTCGTGGATACCTTCCTAACAGGCCAGGGCGATCATCATCAGCACAATTTTGCGCAGCCGTTGTGGGAGGACGCCTTGGTGCCTGCAGAGTCGGTGTCATGGCGCATATTGAAAAATCCCGTCTCATTGTTCATCGGCGGCACGGCGGCCGTGATACTCGAGCTTGCGGAGCCCGCGGTGCGCGCGGGTGTGTGGGAGCATTCATCTTTTCGCAAGGATCCCTTAAGACGGCTAAGGCGGACGGGATTGGCGGCCATGATCAGCGTGTATGCCGCTCGCAGCGTGGCCGAGCCCATGATCGCGCGCGTCGTCAGAATGCACGCATCGGTTCACGGCACGACTCCGGCGGGTCTCAACTACTCCGCCAGCGATCCGCGTCTTCTGACGTGGGTGCATGCAACTGCGTCATTCGGGTTTGCGCAGGCCTACAGCCGGTTCGTAGATCCTTTGAGCGCGGCGAATTTCAGCGATTTTTACCGCGAGGGCGCGCCCGTGTCCAACCTGTACGGCGCGCACGATGCGCCTCAGTCGGCGGCTGATATGCAGGCGCTGTTCGACGCCACGTATCCTCGCCTGGTCCCGTCGCCCATTATTTTTGAATTTCTGCGGATCATGCACGAAACGCCCGCCTTTCCACGGCCATTGCGCTGGCTGCAACCGATGTTGCTGCGCGCGGCGGTGGAAATTATTCCGCAGCGCTTGCGAGAGTGCCTGGGCCTGTCGGAACAGCTATGGGCTGCGACGGACTGAGCGGTGGATGACGCGATGGGCCGGTGCGTCGGCGGATCGCATCATCTTGCCGGCGAGCCCCGCGGTGCAGTCGTGCCTGCGCCTGGGGCTGCCGATGACTCACCTTTATGCCTGAACCGTACTATTCAGCGGCGCCCACCAGAAAGCTCGCGAAAATGATCAGCAGCACCAGCGCCGCGATTGCACCGAATCGATAATCCCGCGCGCGCAAGAAGAACAGCAGCATCGCTCCGACCCGCGCGACCGGCAGCAGGATGAAGATTACGATGCCGGCGGTGGCCGCGCGCATTCCGGCGGCACCCGCGACAGGAGCGATGGCAAGTCCCAGCGCAATCACGGCCGACGCCGCAAGAGTCCCGTAGTGCAGCAGCTTTCTCAGCAACTGCTCCAGTTCAACAGGTATGGCGCCCTGCGCTTTCAAGGCGCATGACCGGTGAGATTGATGCCGACCGCGGCCAGCATCATTTGCAGCGCCAGAATGAGCAGTATGCCGACAAACATGAGGCGCAGTTTCCCGCCGGGCACGCTCATGAGTATCCGCGCACCGAGTACCGAACCCAAGACCGAGCCCAAGGCAACCGGCGCTGCGACGGCGGTGATGATTTCGCCGCGCGCAAAGTAGGCGCCGGCGCTGGCGGCAGCGGTCACACCGATCATGAAATTGGATGTTGCCGAAGAAACTTTGATGGGCAAGCGCAATGCCGTGTCCATGGCGGGAATCTTCAGCACACCGCTGCCGATGCCGAGCAGTGCCGAGATCAAGCCCGCGCCGTACATCAGGGTCATGCCGAGCGGCAATCGCTGCACTGTATAAGCAACTTCGCGATCCGGCGCGCGCTGCGGATAACTCGAGTCGAGGCGCAATGCCGCCCAGCGGCCCGCGCGTGGCGCGGCGCTCGGCGGCACCAGCGACTCCTTGCGCCGCGTCAGCATTTGCTGCGCGGAAAGCAGCAGTACCGCCGCGAAGATCGCGAACAAATAAGGAGTGGGAATGAGTCCGGCCAGAACCACGCCGCAGAGCGCGCCCGACGTCGTCGCCGTCTCCAACAGGATGGCGAGGCGAATGTTGGTCAGCCTACCGCTCAAGAAGGGTGCCGCGCTGCCGCAGGAACAGGCGATCACGGAAATCAGACTCGCGCCAATCGCGGTATGAATGTCAAACCGCCCGAACATGGTGAGAATCGGCACGATGAAAATCCCGCTGGCCATTCCGAGCACGCCGCCCAGCATGCTGGTGCCGAGTGCCACCGCAAACAGCCAGGCTTCGACAGCGATTGACATATTTAGCGGGCAGCTCGCGTGCCGGCGGGTTGCCGGCGCATCAGCCGGGTCACGAAGCGGATGTGATCGCCGCGGTAGTACAGCCGTTCGTAGTCCACCGGTCGATGGCTGTTTGAGAACGTGGTGCGCTCAATGAGAAATATCGGGCTGCCGGGGTCCATGCCAAGTGCCCGCGCCACCGTGCCGTGCGAAGCGACCGCGGCGAGCCGGTATTCGGCTTCGAGGAGGGGCGTGGCGTATTTCTGCTCAAGCAACGCAAAAATGGGCTGAGTCTCCAAATCATCGGCCATGATTTTTTCGCCCAAATCCCGGGGCAGGTAGGTTTCGTCGAACGACAGGGGCACACCATCGGCCAAGCGCACGCGCTGAATCCGCGCCACGGCCGAACCCCGCTGCAAGGCAAGTTGGCGTGCCACCGTTTCGCTCGCGGCAACGATGCGCCGATCCAGTACTTGGGCGGTAGGCGCGCGGCCGAGCGCCTGCATGTCCTCCACAAACCCGGTCAATTCCGTGAGTTCTTGGACGATGATCGGCTGGGTGACATAGGTGCCCTTGCCGCGGCGGATTTCAACCAAGCCTCGGGCGATGAGGTTTTGAACAGCCGTGCGAATGGTCGTGCGGCTCACGGCGTACCGCTCGACCAAATCCTCTTCCGAGGGCAATTGAGAACCCGATGGCAGCTCGCCATCCGCGATTCCCCTTAGCAGCAACTCTTCGACTTGAGCGTGCAACGGCACATGCGAAAGGGAATCAATTTGCATCAGTCATTATGACATCATGATGTCGTAATGTCTACAAGGCACAATCAAGCGCTAAGGGGCCTGTTTCAGACACGGATCGCCAGATGCGCCAAGACCTGGCTCACCACCCGATCGCAATGCTCCCCTCCAAATTCGAAAAGATCCGGCTCCGCCAGATCCAGCTCTCGCGCCAAAGACTCGCGCAGCAGGCTCTTCGCCCGGAAATGACGGCTTCTGACGGTTTCCTCCGGAATGCCCAGCGATTCGGCGGTTTCATCCACGGTGAGTTCCTCGACGGATCGCAGCACGAAGACCGTCCGATAGTTCTCGGGCAGCTCATCCACCTTGCGCTCGAGCAACTCCCGGATCTGCACCCGGCCGGCCGCGCGGTCGGGCGCATCGGTTTCATCCACAATCATGTGAGTCGACTCGGCATGGCGGCTGGCACTGACCATCGGCACGACATTCTCTCGGCGCACCGTGCGCCGCATTCTCGCGAAGCATTCGTTCAACACCAGCCGCGAGAGCCATGTCCCCAGGGATGCATCGCCCCGGAAACTTGCCATCGATCGATAGGCGCATATATAGGCGTCCTGCAGCGCGTCTTGCGCCTCGGTTCGATCTTTCAAGGTGGCGCGCGCCAGCCGATACAGCCGGCGGTTGTACTGGCGCATCATGTCCTCGAATGCCGATGCATCTCCGGCCGCGATGCTGCTCGCCATCGAGCGCTCCAAAGCTGCAGTCGATTGTCCGGCAGTGGCTGCCTGTTCCATAGCTTCGCCTCATTGCACCTGGATTGTTCCTTTCATTGTAGGGTGAAAGGTACATATATAGGTGTGCGTGCCGGGCTTGGCCGCAACGAATGTCCACTTGCCGTCCGGCGCCACACTGTGCGAATCAAATGCCTTGTCATCCGCAGTTGCGGTGTGCGGAAACAGGTCCTTGTTCGCCCAGGTAACCCGGTCGCCGGGATTGACGCGGAGGACCTGCGGATCGAAGCCCACTATCTGCATCGTGATCACATATTCTTTCGGCGCGGTTTTAGTTTGTCCGCCAGAGGCCGCAGTCCCCGCGAGTGCGAGACTGACAACCGCGGCCGCCGACGCCTGCAGCACGAAGCGAATCGGCCGCACTACTTGCCCAGTTCGCTTTGCAAATGCTTGGCATGATCCAAGTGGGCGACGAATGCCGGCCTGACCTTCACCAGCAGCGCCTTGAGTTCGGCGTTCTGGGCGCTCGGAATCAGCGTGCTGTCCACCGCATCCAACACCGCTTGATGATAGGCGACTTCATGGTCGACATAGGCGCGATCGAACGCACTGCCGCTCAGTTTCCTGAGTGCGGCCAAATTATCATCGCCGCCCTTCTGCAGGGATTGACTGGTGGGGTTGGTCTCGGGCGTCACGTGGAGTCTGGTCACAAGTTCGGTGGCCGATTTATTGACGCCGCTGTGGTCGGTGATCATCAGTTGCGCAAAGCTTTTTACATCCGGGGAGTGAGCCTTGGTCAAGGCAAGCTTGCCGGCGTCGATATCCACCTGATTGGCCGTCACCACGATGGCAGCGATCTGCGGGTCGGTAGGGCCTGCCGCTTGGGCCGCAATCGCTCCCAGGGCTAAGCCAGAAAGCCGCCCAAGGCGGTGATAGCTGATTTTCATTGTCAAACTCCTAGGCTTAAGAATGGCGAATACATCATCGCTTCGCACACGAATGAGGTGCGGTTATGACATTAGATGCCGCGAGTGCTCGCCGCGTTCCGGGCGCCATACAGTGTTGCCGGCCGCGCGGCACTGAATGGACGCCGCTTGCGTCCCTGGCGAGAATCGGCCCAATGGGCAGATATCGTCATCAACTCTATGCAACGGCCAAGACGCCGCGTTACTGCGTCATTTTCAACCTGCAATGGCAGATAGTGGAGAGCGTGAGACTCGAGCCGGGCGCGGATCTCTCGGCAGCCGTAGCCGCCGCGATTGCGCGTCTGGCCGCCGACGGATGGCAGGCCGAAGGCAGCGCTGAGTTCGGCTTTCTGTTCCTCGGCCGCGCGAAGGAGCGGCGGCTGCTGATTTTGACGGAAAGAGACCCTTTCGATCGCAGTCCGCAATCGTTCTCTCCGTTTGCGGCGTAGCAGATGCCGCAGCCGATAATCGGACTTTAGTCCTATGTCGCCAGCATCGGGGCGGATGCTGAAGGCCGGCACCCCTTGCCGCAGACAGGCTTGTGGGACCAAGGTCCAATAGCTCCGGCAGGCCGCAGGATCCAAGTTAGCATGCGGCCCCGCAGGGCAGGCCCGTGACGGGACTGCCGTCTCGGCAACGAAGTATCCCATTTGAACAACCGGAGATATCCAACAATGAAAGTCGGCACATCCACGATTGCGATTGCAATCTCGGCGATTCTGATCGGCGCCGCGCCGCTTGCCGCGCGCGCGCAGGCCACCGCGGAGGTGGCAAGGTCCCCCGGTAAGGTCGAGGTGAGTCAAACCGTCAAGATGACGGCCACCGTCGTGTCGATCGACTTGGGCAGCCGCGACGTAACGTTGATCGATTCGCAGGGGAAGTTGCACACCGTCAACGTGAGCGATCAAGCGAGGAATCTCGATCAGGTGAAGGTCGGAGACAAGGTGACCATCGACTACACCGAAGCGATTTCCTTGCAGCTCAAGAAGCGCGGCACGGCCGACGGTCCGCCGGCGACTGCGGAACATGCGATGGTCCGCACCCCCAAGGGTGCGAAGCCCGGTGGGGCGGTCGGTCGCAAGGTGACCGCCCTTGCTACGGTCATCGCGATCAATACCCAGAAGCAAATCGTCACTCTGCGCGGGCCTCTGGGCAACGAATACGATGTTCAGGTGGTCGACCCGGCACAGATCAAGGCCGTGACGAAGGGCGACGAAGTGGAGGTGACTTATACCGAGGCGCTTGCCATTTCAGTGCAGTCGGCGACGAACCCCCAATAGCGGGACTCTCGTGAAATTGCTCGGATTTGCATTGCGACCACTGGCAATCGCCTTTTCCAGCGCGAGCGCCGGAGCATCGGACGCGGGAAGCGATGGCTGGCAGTTCGGCATCACCCCGTACCTGTGGCTGCCGAGCGTTCACGGCACGTTAAATTTCGAAGTGCCCCCGGGCGGGAGCAGTCCAATCGCCGAATATTGCCAGCGACTTTCCCGCCAATCTCAAGTTCGCGGGAATGCTGACCGGCACGGCACGCAAGGGCGATTGGGGCGTCTTCTACGATGTCGTGTACGTCAATCTCGGTGACTTGAGATCGACGGCCCGCGACGTGAACGGGCCCGGAGGAATCATCTCGCTGCCGATAGCGGCAAGCTTGGACACCGGCATTGAAGGAGCTGTCGCGACCCTGACCGGGACGTACTCGGTCTCAGACTCGAGCCGCTTGCGGCTCGACCTTATCGGCGGCGTTCGATACGCGAATATCAGCACTTTCGCCAGCTGGAATCTCTCAGGCTCCGAACGGAGACTCTGGGCGCGCTCCGGCCGCGTATCCAATTCCACCGATTTCGTGAACGGCATCTTCGGAGTTCTCGGCCACGTGCAATTGGGGGATGGCGGCAAGTGGTTCATGCCCTTCGAACTGGATTTCGGGGCGGGCTCAGAGAACTCCACCACCGCCAACGCCGTCCTCGGTGTGGGTTACAGGTTCGGCTGGGGCGACATTGTTCTCGCCTATCGCTATCTCTATGTCAATCTCGGGAGCGATGAGGCGCTGCATGACCTAAAGCTGGCGGGGCCGGCTCTGGGTGCGTCATTCCGCTGGTGAGGTGACCCATGACCCATTCCATGTTTGCTTCAACCGGCTTGCTCGCGCAAGCGCTCCTCTGCGGTGCAGCACTGTGCGCCGGTGCCGCGGCGCACGCCGACGAGGCCGCCGGACCGCACTGGAGCTACACCGGTAAGACCGGACCAGAACACTGGGGGTCCGAGGATCCTTCGTATGCTGCCTGCAGCAGCGGCACGCACCAATCGCCGATCAACATCGAGAAGATCGTTGTCAAGGATCTGCCCCCGCTGGAGTTTAATTACAAGGATACGGCGCTCAATGTGACCGATACCGGACACTCCTTCCAAGTCAACGCGGCGAGCGGCAGCGGCGGCCTCACGGTCGGCGAAGAGCACTACGACTTCGTTCAAGTGCACTTCCACCAGCCCTCCGAGGAGCGCGTGCACGGCAAGCACTACTCGATGGTCGCGCACATCGTGCACAAGAATGCCAACGGCGAACTCGCGGTCGTCGCGGTGCTGCTGCGCGCAGGCAAGACGAACGAGTTTCTGAAGCCGATCTTCGACAACTTTCCGGCGAAGGGCACCGCGGAGAAAGACGTCGCCGGCGAGTCCATCAACATCGGCAACTTCCTGCCGCCGAGCCGCGGCTACTACACTTTCGACGGCTCACTGACGACGCCGCCGTGCAGCGAGCACGTGCGTTGGTTCATCCTCAAGACTCCGGTCCAAGTCAGTGACAAACAATTGATGCAGTTCGAAGCACGCTATGCGCACGATAACCGCCCGACACAGGCGCTGAACGGCCGCGTGGTCGAGGCAACGAGGGCGGACTAAAGCGGATCGCGCGCGCCGCGCGTTGCGGAACTACCGCTTCGCTTGCAGCAACGCCGCCATCTTCTGATGAATCAAGTTGATGGCCTTGAGCGGGCGGATCATCACCTTGAATTCGACAATCTTGCCCTGGTCGTTCCACTTGATCAGGTCCACTCCGTTGACAGCGATGCCCTCAATTTCTACCTGAAATTCCAGGACAGCATCATTCGGGCCGGTGAACTCGCGAACGTACCGGAACGACTCGTTGAAGAAGACCCTCAGGGCGGCGGACAGGTATTCAAGCGTGACGGCCTTGCCGATCTGCGGAGCGTGCACGACGGGCGAGTAGAAGGTGACGCTGTCCGCAAGCAGCCCATCGAGGGCCTTGGCGTTTCGCGTTCGTACGAGTTCGTGCCATGCGGCGATGGGAGACATGCTCATTGCGCCTGGCTCATTCCGTCAACGGATGGCCCTTGGGCAATTGATGCGCGTACCAGGCCGCGAGCCGGTGGCGAACCGTCTTCTCGCTGACCTGATCCTCGGGCATGGGCGCGATCAGCTTGTCGTGCACCAGCAAGCGATAGACATAGAGCGCCTTGAGACTCGCCGAATCGGTCGCCTCGAACTGCGCCGCCTTGCGTTCTTCCGCATATTTCACGCCGGCCAGCAGTGCCGCCTTAAAAAGCTCCGAT
This sequence comes from uncultured Gammaproteobacteria bacterium, assembly GCA_963809645.1. Lineage (GTDB taxonomy): Bacteria > Pseudomonadota > Gammaproteobacteria > Steroidobacterales > Steroidobacteraceae > Bog-1198. The sequence continues at coordinate 27,306 of CAWEKK010000011.1, read as the reverse complement.
TCGTGTTTGAGCTTCTTCACTGGCAATCCTCAGCGGCCGGGTGTCACATGAATGCAGCTTTCGGCATCGCGGTCGACGGCAGCACGGCTGAACCGCAAGGGTACGTAGGACCCCTGTGCCCACATGGGAAACAAGTCGCGGTAGTGAGCGCTCATGGGATCGTCCGATTGCCCGGGTGTGTTCATGGCCACCGAATTGTCCCACGCGCCCACATCCATCACCAAGCGCACCGAGGCGCCCCCGACCACGGAGAAGTCCGTTGCGCGGTACGCCTGCGCGCGCGGCGTCGAGGACGAACCCGGCGTTTCCAAGGGTCCGACTGTCATTTGCGCGCGCAGCTCGCGGATCGGCCAGCACCGCGACAGCCGGTTCGAACCGCGCACGGTGCAGTCGCCCCCAGGCCCATGCCGTCATGTTCGATCCCAAGCGTTGCGTCAACTCGGCCAGCGCGTCCTGCAGGCTCGCCAGCAAGATTGCGTCGCGCGCCGCCCTTTGGATCGGCGCCGAGCGAGGCATCCGGTTTCTCGAGATACTCGATCACCGCTTCGAGTTGGCCGTCGCCGACGAGCTTGCGCGCCGCTTCCGGCGTCGCTTTCGCCACGGTGGCCTTGCCCAGATGCTTGGTCGCCCAAACCTCATAGATTGCCGCGGCGGCGCTGCAGGTGCTCTCGTCGTGATCCCACGCCTTGAGCAGCGCCAGTGCGGCAGCGACTTGCGCGTCCTGCGAGGAAAGCGGCGCGAGCAGCGCCACGGCGCGCCGCGACTGCGTGCTGACCGCATCGGTCTGAATCGCCATTGAATCGGCGAGGCTCGATTTCGTATTGGCGCGCAGCAACTCATCGATCCGATCGATGCGCGAGCGATCGGTCCACTCGAACGCAATCCTATTCTGCTCGTTGGGATAGCCCGCGGGCAGGTTCATCTCATTCGCGGTGGCAAAGAATCCTTGTGCCGGATTGAACTGCGACGGCAACACGTCCTTGCCGTGGAAGCCGGACCATTCGTAGCGGCCGTCGCCCGGCACCGGCAGGAGTCCGTCCCAATTGCTGCGCAAGGGCGCGCGGCCGGATGCGGCCCAGCCGATGTTTCCGCGGGTGTCGGCGTAGACGAGGTTCAGCGGCGGGGCACCCCAGGCATTCGCGGCTGTCTTGAAATCATTCCAATTTTTCGCCGTGAGCAGGCGCGATGAGCCGAAGTAGCCCGACAACGCCGGGTTCATTCCACATCGTGCGCATGGCAAAGGCGCGATGATTGACGGCATCCGTGCGAGCACCGGACCGTGACGCGTGAATTGAAGCTCCACTTCGCGCGCGGCACCGCCCTTCACCTCGATGGTCTCGCGGACCATCTTCATCTTCTCCCAGCCGGATTCGTAGCGGTAGCTCGCCGGATCATCCTGCTTCAGCTCATAAACGTAGAGGTCCTCTTGATCGATCGCGAAGATGGTGATGCCGAAGGCGATGTCATCGTTGTGTCCGATGGCGATTCCCGGCAATGCCGGTTCGCCGGCCCCGATGATGTCGAGGCCCGGCGCGTTCAAGCCCACGACGTAACGCAGCGACGGCACGCCGAGTTGCCGGTGCGGATCGTTCGCAAGAATCGGCCGGCCGGTTTGCGTACGCGAAGGCGCAATCACCCAGTTGTTTGAGCCTTCCGCGGCCTGCGCCGCGATCAGCTCGGCCAAGTGGCGTTGACGAGAGTCCCGGCGCCTGCTCCTTCGCCGGCAAGCGCATCAAAGTCCACCGGTTTCGTCGCGAGCACATAATCCTTCAGCACATCGGCCGGCACATCGCAGGGATTCAAGCCCTTGCGGGACCGACACCTTGTGACCCGCCGGTTCGATCTTGCGGCGCAGCCGGTCCGCGCCGTCACGCCTGCCGCGCAGGCGACGCGCGCGCGCGCGACTTCCGAGGTGACATTCGACACCAGCGCATGGCTTCGGATGCGCAGCACATCGTCCGCCATCCAATGCTCCGGCTGGCTGGCGGTGAGCTTGAATTCAACCGGCAAGGGCTCGTCGCCGCTGCGCACTTCGGCAACGTAGGCGTTCACGCCGCCGACAAAGGCTTCCACCCATGCTCGCGAATCCGGTGCGTACGACGCCCACTCCTTTTCCATGTCGCCGCGATACAGAAACAGCCGCGCGGCGCGGTCTTGATCGACGTAGGCGGGACCGAAGGATTTCGACAACAATCCCAAGCCGCGCTTGCGCCACAGGTCGATCTGCCAGAGCCGATCGCGCGCCGCGTTGTATCCCTGCAGAAAAAACGCGTCGTGCACGTTGGCCGCAAAGATGTGCGCGACACCCCAATGATCAACGACGATATCCGCCGGCGCCTGCAGCCCGCCACCGTCCAATTCTGCTCGCGGACCGCCGTTGAATAGTCGAAGGCAAGCTGACCGTGAGCGTGTGGCGATATCAGCGCCAAGAGCCAACAGCGACGCTGCTGCGCCCGGTGAGCGCGATTGCGCCGGCTCACGGCAGAACTTCCTTGGGCAGCGGCGCGGCGGTCGATTCGGCCTGCCACTGATGCCCGAGCACCCTCCAACCGCCGCCGACCTTCACGGCCTGGATGCTGTTGATGCCGCGCGCCACCTGCTTGCCGTCGCTGTTCAGCGCGTACGTGCTCCACACATGCACGATGTTGCCGAAGCGCTCCACATGAAATTTCAATTGCTTCTCTTCCAACTGCGCATGGCCGCGCGCTTTGACGCGCGCGATCCAGTCGTCGACTGTCAGCAGCGTATAAACCGGCGCCCCATCGGCGCCGGGCGATACGACAGTCAGGCGCGCTTCAGGTATGAAAAGCGCCTTCATGCAGACTCGATCCTTGTCCGCGGGTCCGGTGATTGCCGCGTCGATCGCGGTGGGTATCGCTCCTGGATCTGCGGGCAGTCCGCAGGCAGTGGCCTCCGTCAGCGCCTGGGCAGTCCCCGCGAGACCTCCGGCCAACATCGTCGACAACAGAAAAATCCGCAGCATTCTCTTGGTCTCCCTCGTGCCATTCGCACGCCGAATCATAGCACCGGCCCCGCTGCCCCCGGTCCCCGCGCCTACGCCTACGCCTGCAGGTGTGCGAGCGGAATTCGCGCGGTGCGTTTTATGGTTGCCAGAACCACGCTCGATTGCATGTCGCGAACATTGGGCACGCGGATGAGCTTCTTGAGCACGACATTGCTCAAGGCCTCCAGATCCTGGCCGTACACTTCAAGAATAAAGTCGTAGCTTCCGGTCATGGCGAAGCACTTCGTGACCTCGTCCATGAGTTGGATTTCCCGCTCGAATCGCGCCACCGTCTCGTCGGTGTGCTCGGTCAACTTGACCTGCACGATCGCCAGTACCGCGAGCCCGACGCGCGCCGGATTGAGCACCGCCGCGTAGCCCTCGATCGCTCCGCCCGATTCCAACGCCTTGATGCGCCGGGCACACGGAGTGGGCGATAACCCGATGGAGTCCGCGAGGTCCACCACAGACAGGCGCCCGTCGCGCTGCAATGCGTAAAGTATTTTGGCGTCAAAACGATCCAACTTCATGTTTCACGCACTCTGAATGTCAATATTAGTGATTATCGCTAATATTTTGCCCATTCTGTAGTGTTTTTGGCGATTTTTTGTCCATTCCCCTGGACTAAGCTTCGACGCATGGTTGTAAATCCGCTGCGTCTGGACACCGCCAAGCCCGGCGCCATCGACTGGCGCTCGATCCTGCATCATGTAGCCATCTCGCGCGCGCTGGATGATCTCGAAGAATCCACGCTGCTGCGCGAACGTAAGGTCCTTTATCAATTCTCCGCGCGCGGCCACGATCTCACCCAAGTGTTGCTGAGCACGCAGCTCAACGGGCGCTCAAGACGGTGTCGGCGCCTACTACCGATCGCGACCGCTGCTGCTGGGGTTGGGACTGCCGCTGGAAGAGGCGCTCGGATCGACCATGATGCGCGCCGGCGGCATGAGCGACGGCCGCGACATCGGCGTGGTGTTCAACATGCCGCGCAAGAGCGGGTCCGTGCGTGCTGCCGGTGTGCGGCGGCGTGGGTGCGCAATACACGCCGGCAGTCGGTTGGGCGCAGTCGCTGCGCTATCGCTTCGAGCAGCTGGGCGAGCAAGCCTGCAGGAACAGCATCGCCGTCGCGCATGGCGGCGAGGCATCGACCGCGACCAATGGATTCTGGGCTGCCCTCAACATCGTCACCACCGAACAGCTGCCCTTCTTATTTTTCATCGAGGACAACGGCTACGGAATTTCCGTGCCTTCGCAGCAGCAAACTCCCGGCGGCAACATCGCCCGCAATTTGGAAAGCTTTCGCGGGCTGCGAGTTCTCGACGGCGATGGCTCGGATCCGATGGCCGCCGCCGCGCTGATCGAAGACGCCGTTGCCGCGCGTGCGAGCCGGCGAAGGCCCTGCGTTGCTCAGGCTCATCGTCCCGCGTCTGTCCGGACATTCGGGACAAGACACGCAGACCTACAAGAGCGGCGACGAAATCGCCGCGGAAAAGGCGCGTGATCCTTTGAGCAAACTGCGCGAGCAATTGGTTCCCGCACGCCCTTTCGGCCGCCGACTGGGATCTGGAAATGGCCCAGGCCCGCGCATTGGTCGAAAAGACGCTGCGCAGACGTCGAACGGCGAGCTGCTCCGGATCCCGCCCGTGTTCGACGCTACGTCTTTTCCGAATCCGCGCGCCGATGGGTCCATCGACTTGCAGCAGCAAGGCGGCCTGCGTGGCGCGGGCGTCGTGCCGCCGGAAGGCCGCACGAGGCCGGAGCCTCAGGGACCGCGCATCAATCTTGTGACCGCCGTGCGCCGCACGCTCGAGCACGAACTCGCGATCAATCCGCGCATGCTGGTCTTCGGCGAAGATGTCGGCCGCAAAGGTGGCGTGCACGCCGCGACTCTGGGGCTGCAAGAACGATTCGGCGTGGACCGAGTGTTCGATACCAGTCTCTCCGAAGAAGGCATCATCGGCCGCGCTGTCGGCATGGCCGCGGCCGGACTTCTGCCGGTACCCGAGATTCAATTCCGCAAATACGCCGATCCCGCGGCCGAGCAGCTGAATGACTGCGGCACCATGCGCTGGCGCACCGTGAATCGATTTGCAGCGCCGATGGTCGTGCGCATTCCCGGCGGTTTCTTCAAATGCGGCGATCCCTGGCACAGTCAGTCGAACGAAGTGCAGTGGCTGCACGGAGTCGGCTGGCGCCTGGCCATGCCGTCGAATGCACAAGATGCCGTGGGGCTCCTGCGAAGCGCGCTGCGCGGCAACGATCCGACGATTTTTTTCGAGCATCGATCCTTGCTCGACGGCAGCTGGGCGCGCCGTCCCTACCCTGGCGACGAATTTGTCGTGCCGTTCGGCAAGGCCAGTCTGTTGCGCGAAGGCAGCGCACTCACCGTGGTCACCTGGGGCGCCATGGTGGAGCGCTGCGAACTGGCGATCGACGCCAGCGGCAAGTCCGGCGATCTGCTCGACCTGCGCACGCTGTCTCCCTGGGATCGCGACGCCACCACTGACGTCGGTGCGCAAGACGCGGCGCTGTCTGATCGTTCACGAGGACACGATGACCGCCGGGTTCGGCGCGGAAATCGCAGCGGTGCTCGCCAAGGAAACCTTTTTCGATCTCGATGCGCCGATCGAGCGGCTGGCCATGCCGGACGTTCCGAGTCCGCACAATCCTCCGTTGCTCGACGCCGTGCTGCCCAGCGTCGAAACGATTTCACGGTCGCTCATCGAACTGATCGAAATCTGACATGAGCCGCATAGCAGGACGTGCTGGCGCCGGCCAACGAGGAAGGAACCCGCGCGACGATTCTGAGGTGGTGCAAAGTCGTCGGTGAAACCGTCCTCAAGGATGAGCCGCTGGTGGAACTCGAAACCGACAAGGTCACCGTCGAAATTCCCTCACCCGCCAGCGGCACACTGATCGAAGTGCTGAAGGCCGTGAACGCCGAGGTCAGTCCCGACGGAGGTGTTGGCGCGCTTGCAGAGGCGGCGAGCCGGTCGAGGCGAACGAACGACAACCTGCCGCGTCATCCCAGGCGGCACCGTGCATCGGCGGCATGCCGCATCGGCGGCGACCACGCGGTCGGCGGCGACCGGTTGAGTCCGTCGGTGCGCCGCTTGATGCAGGAACACTCCATTGCGGCGGGCGCGATTGAGGCACAGGACGCGACGGCCGCGTGACCGCCCAGGACGTGACGCGGCATGTGTCTACGCCCGTCGCGGAATACCCCGCCGGACGCCGCGACCTCGAGCACTCGCATTGCGCACACCGCCATCCGGCGGCGCGTGGCCGAACACATGGTGCGCAGTCTGGCCGATGCACCGCATGTCACCACATTGTTCGAGGCAGACCTGACGCACGTGCTCAAACATCGCTCCTTGCACACGGCGAACTTTGAATCGCGCGGCGCGCGCCTGACGTTGACCGCCTACTTCATCAGTGCCTGTGCGCGGGCCTTGCGCGAGCATCCGGAAGTCAATGCCACCTTTCTCGAGGACGCGCTGGAGTTGCACGGCGACATCAACATCGGCGTGGGCACGGCGCTGGGCGACAAGGGCCTGATTGTCCCGGTGATTCACCGCGCGGACACTTGGTCTTTTCGAGATTGCTCGGCATCTCAATCGGCGGTCGAGACGGCGCGCGCCGGCCGGCTCGCGCCCGAGGATGTTCGCGGCGGAACCTTTACGATCTCGAATCACGGCGTTGGCGGCAGCCTGCTGGCGGCGCCCATCGTCATCAATCAACCGCAGGTGGCCATTCTCGGTGTCGGCAAGGTAGAGCGCCGCGTCTGCGTCATCAAGTGGCGGGCGGCGAATCCATCGCGGTGCGCTCCATGTGCTACTTGACCCTGACCCTCGATCATCGGGCACTGGACGCCTTTCAGGCCAACGCCTTTTTAAGCCATGTGGTCGACACGCTGGAGCAATGGCCCGATGACCGCCGAAGCGCTGCATGACTGACGAATCGACCGGCGGCAAGGGCCCACTCGAGCGCGCGGCGACCCGCGACAGATAGTCCTCCGAAGGACCGAACACTCGCGCATAGATATCGCTGCACAGCGCGGCCGCGTGCGCTCCCGGCCAATTGGCCCGCAGCAACTGCGCCGGCAGCAGCGGATCGCGCAAGTGCAGGCGCCGATACTCATGGATCAGCAACGTTCGCACCAGGAAGCAGTCTCGCGGCTCGATGCCGCCCCGCACCAGCAACTCGGCTCGAAAGGCTTTGAAGCGATCGACGAAGCGCTGGTAGCGGCGGCCCAGGTCCTCGAGGTCCCAGCCCAACTCGACCAGGCGCTGCGGGACATCGTCCTCGGCCAGTGTGGCCTCGAAAGCCATCACCTTGCCGAGCAAGCCGCCCGAGCCCGCTGTGAACGCAGCGCCCGCGCGTCGAATTCCGGGTGTGCAAACACATTGGCGGAGATCTCGCCGAAGCCGCGCCACACCAATTCCTCGCGAATCTCATTGCGGGCCGGGGCGCGCATCGGCGGCACGACGATCAGCGTCCAGCGGCCGGACCACTCCGTGTCGGGCTCGCTGTAAATGCGTTGGGTGGCTTCCGCGAATCGCAATCTCCCGTTTTTCGACAGGTGATACTCGCTGAGCTTGCCCGCGCGGCGTCCCTCCAGCCAGCCGTCCTGCGCGAGCCGCGATGTCGCGGTGCGCACCAGGCGCTCATTCAGCCCGAAGGGCGCCGCCAGTTCGATCAGGCTGCCCAGAGCGATCGCCCCGCCCCGCGGCAGGATGGCATCGCCGAAAATCGTCACGATGAGCGAACCGCCGCGCAGGGGACGTTGGCGGCGAAAGCGGGCGGCCAAAGCGGCGGCAGGCCGGCGAGCGGCGGCATGCGGTCGGAGGCGCAGGTTTTTTGCCATATGCGCTGCCTTGTCGGGCGCTGCCTTTATGACACACAATTCTTTGCATTTCCATATTTTTTGTATCACAATGAGTTGGCTGAACCCTTTCGGGAGCTAAGGTATGTACACGCAGGCCTTGGATGCGCACGCCGCCGAAGGTGCGGCGCAGGTGGACGAAAGCGCACTCGAACAGCGCTTCCTCGCCCGCGTCGATGCCGAGGAGAAGATCGAGCCCAAGGACTGGATGCCGGCCCGCTACCGCAACACCCTGATCCGCCAGATTTCCCAGCATGCGCATTCCGAAATCGTCGGCATGCTGCCCGAGGGCAACTGGATCACGCGCGCGCCCACCTTGAAGCGCAAGGCGATCCTGATCGCCAAGGTTCAGGACGAGGGTGGACACGGCGCTTACCTGTACAGCGCCGCAGAGACTTTGGGGGTGAGCCGCGATCAACTCGTCGAGCAGTTGCTGTCCGGCAAAGCCAAATATTCGAGCATCTTCAATTATCCGACTCCGACCTGGGCCGACGTGGGCGCCATCGGCTGGCTGGTCGACGGCGCGGCCATCATGAATCAGATTCCGCTGTGCCGCTGTTCCTATGGTCCGTACGCGCGCGCCATGGTGCGCGTCTGCCGCGAAGAGAGTTTTCATCAGCGACAGGGCTACGACCTCATGCTGCACCTGGCACGGGGCACGCCTGAACAGAAGCAAATGGCGCAGGAAGCCTTGAATCGCTGGTGGTGGCCGGCATTGATGATGTTCGGTCCCTCCGATGCCAATTCGACCCACACCGGCGACTCGCAGCGCTGGAAGATCAAACGCTTTTCGAACGACGAACTGCGGCAGAAATTCGTCGACTTCACCGTTCCGCAGGCGGCCTTTCTCGGCCTGACGATTCCCGATCCCTTGCTGCGCTGGGACGAGTCCAAGCAGCGGCATGAGTTCGGCCCGATCGACTGGAGCGAGTTCGATCAGGTCCTCAAGGGCAACGGTCCTTGCAACGCCGAGCGGATCGCCGCTCGCCGCAATGCGCATGCGGCCGGCGCCTGGGTGCGGGAAGCCGCGAGCGCGCACGCCGCGAAACAACGCCAACGCGCGGAGCACGCCGATGGAAGATAAGCGCCAGTGGCCTCTGTACGAAGTGTTCGTCCGCGCGCGCGGCGGCCTGGATCACAAGCATGTCGGCAGCCTGCACGCGGCCGACGCGCGCATGGCCATCGAGCATGCGCGCGATCTTTACACGCGCCGCCAGGAAGGCGTGAGCATCTGGGTGGTGCCGTCCCTGTCCATCGTCGCGTCGGATCCCGCCGAGACGGACTCGCTGTTCGAGCCGGCGCGCGACAAGATCTATCGCCACCCTACGTTCTACGACATCCCCGACGAGGTGAAGACGCTGTGAGCGCCGCCGCGAAAACCGGCACGGAATTGTTCCGCTACGTGCTGCGGCTCGGCGATTCGAGCCTGATTCTGGGGCAGCGCCTGGGCGAATGGGTCGGCCACTCACCGGCGCTCGAGGAGGATCTGGGGCTCGCCAACATTGCGCTCGACCTGATCGGCCAGGCGCGGCTGCTATTGAGTTACGCGGGAGAAATTGAAGGCTGCGGCCGCGATGAGGATCACCTGGCCTACCTGCGTGAACAGGGAGCTTTCTTCAACGCGATCCTCACGGAGCAACCGAACGGCGATTTCGGCCACACCATCGTGCGGCAGGTATTGATCGATGCCTTCCAACTCGAGCTCTACGAACGCATGAGCACCTCGCTCGATGAGCGCTTGGCGGCCATTGCCGCCAAGTCGGTCAAGGAGGTCCGCTATCACCTGCGCTACAGCAGCGGCTGGTTGGTGCGGCTCGGCGACGGTACCGAGGAGAGCCGCGCGCGCGTGCAAGCGGCGCTCGACTTGCTGTGGCCCTACACCGTGGAACTGTTCGCGGACGATGAACTGGACCTTAGCATGGCCGAACGCGGCATCGCTCCGCGGCTGTCGGAGGTTTACGCGGCCTGGTCGGAGCGCATCGACGCCATCTTGAACGAGGCGACCTTGCGGCGGCCCGTGGATCGTCCGCATGCCTGGCACGGCAAGCGCGGCCAGCACAGCGAACATCTCGGCTACCTGCTCGCCGAGATGCAGTATCTGCAACGCACCTACCCGGACGCCCGTTGGTGAGCGTACTGCCGGACATCGAGGAGCCTGCTGCCGCGGCGCACGCACTCGCGCAACATCCTGCGGCTGCGCGCATCGCGGCGGCGTGGCAGGCTCTCGCCTCGGTCGAAGATCCTGAAATCCCGGCCTTGAGCATCGTCGATCTGGGATTGATTCGCTTCGTCGACGTGCAGGCCGAACGGACGCTCGCAAGTGGGTCTGTCCCCCACCTATGTCGGTTGTCCGGCCACCGAAGTGATCCGTCAATCGGTACGCGACGCGCTTGACGCGGGCGCGGTGGGCGAATTCGACCTGACGAATGTGCTATCGCCGGCCGTGGAGCAGCGATTGGATCACCGCCGAGGGCCGGCGCCGGCTGCACGCCTACGGCATCGTGCCGCCGGATCGCAGCGTGTCGAACATGCGCGATGTGCTGCGCTAGAACCTGCCGGTGGCCTGTCCGCGCTGCGGCTCCGTCCGACACGGAAACCGTGAGCGAATTCGGCTCGACGCCGTGCAAGGCACTGCACCGCTGCCGTGCCTGTCTCGAACCGTTCGAATACTTCAAATGCATCTGACATGGCGGGATTGAATTTCCATCCGTTGAAAGTTACCGCCGTGGAGCGCGCCGCCGAAGATGCGACCTGCGTGACCGTGGAGCTTCCGGCGGCGCTTCGGGAGACCTTCGCCCATCATGCGGGCCAGTACGTCACCGTGCGCCGGACGATCAACGATCGCGACGAACGGCGCACCTATTCCATCGTCACGGCGCCCGGCGGCAGTGTGCTCAAGCTGGGGATCCGCAGGCAGGAAGGCGGCCTCGTGTCGGGCGATCTTGCGGCGAATCTGCGGCCCGGCGACACGCTCGAAGTCGGCACGCCCATGGGGCGATTTCGCACCGCCATCGATCCTGCGCGCCGATTTTCCTACGTGGCCTTTGCGGCCGGCAGCGGCATCACGCCGATTCTCTCGCTGGCGACCGACATCCTCGCCCGCGAGCCGCTCAGCCGCTTCACACTGATCTACGGCAATCGCAACATCTCCCGCACCATGTTTCTCGAGGAGACGCTCGCTCTCAAGAATCGCTACGTGGACCGGCTGTCGCTGCACTTCGTGATGAGCCGCGAGCCGCAACAGACTGAATTGCTGAACGGCCGCATCGACGGCAAGAAGGTCATCGAACTGGCGCGGCAGCTGGTCGAGATCGCGAGCGCGGATGAATACCTGATTTGCGGTCCCGGCGACATGGTCGATGAGGTGCGCAACACGCTCAAGACCCTGAACGCGCAATGCCGCCATTCGCGTCGAACGCTTTGCCACGGCCAACTCGCGGCCCCTGGAGATTTTGACCCGGCCGGCCGATGCGGCCGCGCCCGTGGAGATCATGGCGACCATCACCGTGACCATGGACGGCCGGCGCCGCAGCTTTCCCATGTCGCCGAGCGACCCGTCGGTGCTGGAGGCCGCGGAACGGGCCGGGCTCGAGCTGCCCTTCTCCTGCCGTTCCGGCATCTGCGCGACCTGCCGTGCGAGAATCACCGAGGGCGCCGCGGTCATGACGCACAACATTGCGCTGGAGCGCTGGGAAACCGACGCGGGTTTCGTACTTTGCTGCCAGGCCCGGCCCACGACGCCCACGCTCGACATCAGCTACGACCAGAAGTAAGCACATTCGTCCTTAAGGTGAAGACATGTCATACGAAACCATTTTGTTCGAGGTGGACGGCGGCATCGCCCGCCTGACATTGAACCGCCCCGACAAGCTCAACAGCTTCAACGTCCAAATGCACGGCGAGGTGCGCGAGGCGCTGTCGGGCATCCCCGCGAGCGGCGCGCGTGTGTTGGTCTTGACCGGCGCCGGGCGCGGCTTTTGCGCAGGACAAGACCTGGGCGATCGCGCGGTGGCGCCCGGCGCGCAGGGCGTGGATCTGGGCGAATCGATCGAGAATCGCTACAACCCGCTGGTGTTGGCATTGCGCGAGCTGCCCATGCCGGTCATCGCGGCAGTCAACGGCGTGGCCGCCGGAGCGGGCGCCAACATCGCCCTCGCCTGCGATATCGTCATCGCCGCGCGTTCGGCCAATTTCGTGCAAGCCTTTTCGAAGCTGGGGCTGATACCCGACTCGGGCGGGCACCTGGTTCCTGCCGCGGCTGGTGGGCGATGCGCGCGCGCTGGGGCTGACCTTGCTCGGCAACAAGCTGCCGGCCGAACAGGCCGCCGCGTGGGGATTGATCTGGCAATGCGTGGATGATGCCGAACTCGCCGGCACGGTCGATGCCATGGCGAAGCAATTTGCCGTCGCGCCGACCCGCGGACTGGCCGCGACCAAAGCCGCACTGCGGCGCAGCTGGCAGACACTCGTTCAAGGAGCAGCTCAATCTGGAACGCGACGTGCAGCGCGAGTTGGGCCGCTCCAGCGACTATTCGGAAGGCGTCGCGGCCTTTGCCGAGAAGCGCACGCCCCGCTTCACCGGACGCTGAAGTGTCCGCAGGATCAGCGCCGAATGCCGGCGACGCGCTAGACGCTGCGCGCTCCGCGGTTCAATCGATGCTCCGCACCGATCGCGCCTCGCAAAATCTGGGGATCGAGATCCTCGACGTGGCGCCCGGCAACGTGCGCATCGCCATGACCGTGCGGCCCGAAATGCTGAACGGGCATGGCCTGTGTCACGGCGGATTCATCTTTACCTTTGCCGACAGCGCCTTTGCATTTGCCTGCAACTCCTACGGCGAGCCGATGGTGGCAGCCGGCGCCGCGATAGAATTTCTGGCGCCGACAGCGGCCGGCGAACTGTTGACCGCCGCCGCCAGCGAAGTCTCGCGCACCGCACGCAATGGAGTCTACGATGTGCGTGTGACCAACAGTTCCGGCGAATGCATCGCTCTTTTCCGTGGACGTAGCTCGCGGCTGCGCCCGCCCGCACCCCATGGGATCAATTCATGAATCTACAGAGCTATATTTGCGGATGCTGGCATAGCGGCGAAGGTCAGGGTATCGCGATGCGCGATGCCACCACCGGCGATGTCATCGCTTCGGCCTCTTCCGCCGGCATCGATTTCGCCGCGGTTCTGGAACACGCACGCAACACGGGCGGCCCGGCGCTGCGTTCATTGACGTTTCATGAGCGCGCCACGATGCTCCGGGCGCTCGCCAAGAAGCTCTCCGAGCTCAAAGAGGAGTTCTACACCCTCTCCTATTGCACCGGCGCAACCAAGAGCGACGCGCTGATCGATATTGACGGCGGCATCGGCACGGTGTTCGCATTCTCCGGCAAAGGCGCGCGCGAACTGCCGAACTCGCACGTCTATGTGGATGGCGATGTGGAGGGCTTGTCCAAAGGCGGCACGTTTGTCGGCCAGCACCTGTACGTGTCGCGCGAAGGCGCGGCGATTCACATCAATGCCTTCAATTTTCCGGTGTGGGGCATGCTGGAAAAATTGGCGCCGACGCTCCTTGCCGGCATGCCGGCGATCGTCAAGCCCGCCACCGCCACCGCGTATCTCACCGAACTCGTCGCCCGCCGCATCATTGAATCGAAGATTTTGCCGGAGGGAGCTCTGCAGCTGGTGTGCGGCAGCCTCGGGGATCTGTTCGATCATTTGAATTGCCAGGACGTGGTGTCGTTCACCGGATCCGCGCATACCGCACAGCGCCTGCGCACCCACTCCGCCATCATCCGGCACGCCGTGCGCTTCATCGCGGAAACCGATTCGCTCAATTCCTGCATCCTAGGGTTGGACGCCAAGCCCGGCACGCCTGAGTTCGATCTCTTCGTCAAAGAAGTGGTGCGTGAAATGACGGTCAAGGCCGGTCAGAAATGCACCGCCATCCGCAAAGCGCTGGTGCCATGCATCCGCAAGCGGCGACGTGGTCGCGGCATTGCAGGCAGCGCTGCAAAAAATCGTCGTGGGCAATCCGCGCGCCGAGGGCGTGCGCATGGGGCCGCTGGTCAGCCAGGAACAACGCATCGATGTGCTGGAGCGCGTCGCGGAACTGCATCGCGAGGCGGAAATCGTCGCCGGCGAACTCGGGCGCTTCGAAGTCAAGGATGCGGACCGCGAGCGCGGCGCCTTTGTTCCGCCCTTGCTGTTGTTGTGCAACGATCCCAAGGCAGCACGCGCCATCCATGAAGTCGAAGCGTTCGGACCGGTGGCCACCATTGCTGCCGTACAGCGACACCGCGGACGCGATCGCGCTTGCGCGCCGCAGCGGCGGCAGTCTCGCGGCGTCGATTTTTTCCGCCGACGATGAGATCGCTGCGCAGATCGTACTCGGATTGGCGCCGTATCACGGCCGAATCCTGGTGGTGAATCAGGCGTGCGCCAAGGAATCCACCGGCCACGGCTCGCCGTTGGCGCCCTTGATTCACGGCGGACCGGGACGCGCCGGCGGCGGCGAGGAAATGGGCGGCATTCGCGGCGTGCTGCACTACATGCAGCGCACCGCCGTCCAGGGCTCGCCCGACACGATCACCGCGGTTGGCGGCCGTTGGGCTGCGCGGCAGCCGGCAGCTCGACCCGGGGCGGCATCCGTTCCGCATCCCGTTCAACGAACTCAAGCTCGGCGACACGCTGAAATCCGCCGATCGCGAGGTCACGGTTGCGGACATCGAACAATTTGCGGCGCTCACCGGCGATAACTTCTACGCGCATATGAGCGAGACCGAAGCGGCGCGCAATCCCCTGTTCGGCGGCCGCGTCGCGCACGGCTATTTCCTGATATCGGCGGCGGCCGGGTTGTTCGTCGATCCCGACTACGGCCCGGTACTCGGCAACTACGGCCTCGATGAGCTGCGCTTCGTGAAGCCGGTGAAGCCGGGCGATAGAATCAAGGTCAGGCTCACCTGCGCCCGCAAGAGCCTGCGCGCCGACAAGGGCTGGGGCGAAGTGGCCTGGGACACGGAAATCACCAATCAGAATGAGGAGACCGTCGCCTCGTACTACGTGCTGACCATGGTCAGCATTCATGCGGTGCCCGACTCGATAGGAAAGACCTGACAGTGCCCATCGACCTTGACCGCTACGCGAAGGAATTTCCCAGCCTGCAATTCTCCAACGAGGAAAGCGGGATTCTCGAACTGGTGATGTCCAACCAGGGTCGCTTGAATGCCGCCACCGAGGACATGCATCGCGATCTGGCGCAGGTGTGGCGCAGCATCGACGTGGATCCTGAGGTGCGCGTCGTCGTCATCCGCGGCGAGGGATCGAATTTTTCCTCCGGCGGCGATTTCGACATGATCGAGCGCATGATCGAGGACGAAGCCACGTTGCTGCGCGTATGGAAGGAGGCGAGCGACCTGGTCTACAACCTCATCAATTGTTCCAAGCCGGTGGTATCGGCGATCCGCGGCAGCGCCGTGGGGGCGGGACTTGCCATCGCATTGCTCGCCGATGTCTCGGTCGCCGCCGAGAATGCGCGAATTCTCGACGGTCACACCAAGCTCGGCGTCGCCGCCGGCGATCACGCCATCATCATCTGGCCGCTGCTGTGCGGCCTCGCCAAGGCGCGCTATCACCTGCTCACCAACAAGTCCTTGTCGGGATCCGAAGCGGAGCGGATCGGCCTGGTTGCCCTGGCCGTGCCCGATGCCAAGGTCTTGGAGACCGCATTCGAGGTCGCGCGCACCTTGAATGCCGGGCAGCGCCACGGCGATGCGCTGGACCAAGCATGCGCTGAACAACTGGCTGCGCCTGGCGGGCCCGAGCTTCGATACCTCGCTCGCGCTCGAATTTCTGGGCTTCAGGCTTGCCGACGTGCGCGAGGGATTGGCCGCGGCCCGCGAAAAACGCCGGCCGAACTTCGACGCAAAGCAGCCGTGAGCGCAATTCAAGGAATGGCTGCCGCGGAGCCGATCTTGCAGTGCCGGCCGCGCGCAACTCGAAACCCTGCAGCTCGAGCGCTTGCGCACCACGCTGCACCATGCTTACACCAACAATGCGAACTACCGGCGCAAATTCGACGCGGCGCGCGTGCATCCCGACGACTTGCGCAGCCTCGATGATCTGGCACGCTTTCCGTTCACCACCAAGCGGACCTGCGAGACGCCTATCCGTACGGCTTTTTCGCCGTGCCGCTGGAGCAAGTCGCGCGAATCCACGCCTCCTCCGGCACCACCGGTAAACCGACCGTGGTGGGCTACACGAAGAACGACCTCGCGTCCTGGGGCAATCTCGTGGCCCGTTCAATCCGTGCCGCCGGCGGACGCGCCGGCATGAAGGTGCACATCGCCTACGGCTACGGCTTGTTCACCGGCGGACTTGGCGCGCACTACGGTGCCGAAGCGGCGGGCTGCACCGTGATCCCGATGTCGGTCGGGCAAACAGAAAGGCAGGTGCAGCTGATTCGCGATTTTGCGCCCGAGATCATCATGGTGACGCCCAGCTACATGCTGGCGCTGCTCGATGAATTCAGGCGCGTGGGCGTCGACCCGCGCGCAACCTCGCTGCGCATCGGCATGTTCGGCGCCGAACCCTGGGGCGAAGGCATGCGCGCGGAAATCGAAAATGCCTTCGGCATCGATGCCTGCGACATCTATGGCTTGTCGGAGGTGATGGGACCCGGCGTCGCGCAAGAGTTTGCGCAAACCAAGGACGGCGCGACCATTTGGGAGGATCACTTCATTCCCGAAATCGTGGATCCGGTCACGCGGAGAGCGGCTGGCCGACGGCGAACGCAGGGTGAATTGGTATTCACCTCGCTCACCAAGGAAGCCATGCCTGTCATCCGCTATCGCACCCGCGACCTGACGCGGCTCTTGCCGGGAAGCCTCACCGCGATGCGGCGCATGGCGAGGATCGGCGGCCGATCCGACGACATGCTGATCGTGCGCGGCGTCAATGTCTTCCCGTCGCAAATCGAAGAAATGATCTTGCGCTGTCCTGGCTGGCGCCGCACTACGAAATCGAAATCACCCGTCCCAACCGCCTCGACGAACTGCGGATCGTGGTCGAGGCGCGAGCCGACACCGCCGCCCGCGCAACCGGCCGAGGCCGCGCTCCTGGGTGCAAAGCTCAAAGACCTCATCGGCATTTCCGCACAGATCGACATCGTGGCGTGCGGTTCGCTGCCGCGCTCCGCCGGCAAGGCCAGGCACGTGCGCGACCGGCGCTAGGTAACTTATCTGGGCAATGCCGTGTAGCCTCGCGGCTTCTTGGGAGGAAACGCTCTCAAGGTGCAGCGCTTCTTGCCGCACTGGGAACAACGCATGCGTTTGGCGACATCTTCGAGCCGCGCGTCCCAGCCGCACAGACGGCCCAGCGTGTGCGGTTCGGCTTTGCGCTCGTGTCCGCACTGCCCGCACTTCAGCACCAAGGTGTATTGGCCGAACTCATCGCTCAATTTTTCGACGCGAAACTCTGCGGGCATGGCGCCGATTGTTGCCGCGCCGCGCGCCTTACGTCCATCCAGTTCCCGGGCACTGCAAACCCTGTATGACCTGCAGAGCGACGCCTCGGCCGCCGAGCAGCGGTCACGGTGGATTTAGTTCGTCCGTGAAGTTACCCTTGTGACCATGCATCGACGCATTGCACTCTGCGCCATCGCACTGTCTCTGGCGAGTTGCCACGGAAGCAGCACCGGCTGCAGCAACTGCGGTCCGTCGACTGTCAATCTCGAAGGATCCGTGAGCGGCGTGATCGGCTATCGCCTGGCTCTGCAAAACGGTTCCGTTCCCCTCAATGCCTCGCTCAACGGACCGGCCGCGAATGGCAGCGCAGGTGCTGTTCGGAACGGCCAATGCCAATTCGGAATACCACATTACGGTAAGCACCCAGCCGACGGGACCTGCGCAAACCTGCGTGGTGGCGAACGGGATGGGGACCACCGGTACCGCGGATGTGACCAACATTGCCGTGACCTGTACCACCAATCCCGCCCGCTTTGTGTACGTGGCCAATCGCGGTTCCGGCGACGTCTCCGGCTATTCCATCGACGCGGCAAGCGGTGCGCTGACGCCGATTGCCGGCTCGCCATTCGCGGCGAGCGGCTCCCCCGCGGCGATCGCCGTGGACCCCACCGGTTCCTACGCCTATGTCGTCAATCAAACGGGCGGCTCGATTTCCGCCTACACCATCGACCGCACCACCGGTGCACTGGCGGCGATCGCCGGCTCACCTTTCGGCACCCCAGTCGGTCCGACGTCGGTGGCCATCGATCCTTCAGGTTCCTTTATTTTCGTGACCAGCGGCAGCGGCGGCACTGTGTCGGTCTACACTATCGCCGCGGGCAGCGGCGCGCTCACGGTGCTCGCCGGATCGCTGTTCGCCACAGGCCGATCTCCCTCTGCGGTGACCGTTGACCCGCTTGGACAGTTTGCCTACGTCGCGAATCAAACCGACGGAACATTTGCCGCGTTGACGATCGACCTGACCGGCCTGCTCAGCTCAAATATGGGCTCGCCCTTCGCTGCCGGTGCGACTCCGCGCGCACTCGCGCTCGATCCAACCGGCCACATTCTTTACGTTGCCAATGTCAACGCGAATACGCTTTCCGCGATCGGCGCACTGCCGGTCGGCAGCACCACTCCCGTGGCTCCGATCAGCGGTTCTCCGTACGTCACCGGAACCGCGCCCGCCTCCATCGCGGTAGAGCCCGTCGCTGGTTTTGTTTATGTCGTCAATCAAGTCTCCGGACAATGTGTCGGGATTCAAGCTGAACGGCGCCGACGGAACACTGACGGCACTGGCCGGATCGCCGTTTGCAGCCGGCCTGCAGCCCTCTGCGCTGGCGGTCGATCCCACCGGCAAGTTCGCGTACGTCGCGAACTCAGGAGTCGGCACGATTGCGGCGTACAGCATCGACCCTGCAAGCGGCGCGCTCACTGCACTATCGGGCGCCCCGCTCGCTGCCGGCACCTTCCCCTCCGCGATCGCCGTCAGCAATTAGCCGCGAAACCTAAAAAACACTTGCGGTAGACATTGGGTTGCAGGTACTTTGTAGCGCAAAGCATGTTGCCGAAGAATCCCAGAATCCCAAGCCACCGCCATGAACTTTGTTGCGCGAAGTTGATGGCGCCTGCCCTGTTGGCATTCCTGCTGCTCGCGGTGTCGCTGCGCGCGCAGGCCGGGATCGACCACATACTCACCCTCGATCAAAGCGGTGTGTGGGCGCGTAAATACCAGGAAGCGCTCGAGTACGCCGTGCTGGCCACGGAAATAGGCGGCAGCCTTTGGCTCGGTAATGACGATGAGCTCGGTCACACGCTGTGGCAGACGGTGGACTCGACCGCCATCTCGGCGGTGACCGCCGAGGTGCTGAAATTCAGCTTCAGCCGCGCCCGCCCCAATCAGGGCAATGATCCCAATAAATGGTTCCAGGGCAGCTGCTGCGATAGTTTTCCGAGCGGCGAGGTCACGCTGCAGGCCAGTTTTGTCACACCATTCATTGCAAATTATGCCCACGACCATCCGTGGGTGTGGGCGTTGGAGCTGCTGCCCGCCTACGACGCGATTGCGCGGCTGAAAAGCCAGGAGCACTGGCAAACCGATGTCATCGCCGGCTGGGTCTTGGGATCCGCGGTCGGATACTGGGCGACCACGCGCAACACGCCGCTTTCGGTACAGATTCTGCCGCGCGGCGTGTCGGTGGGCTTTCACAAGAAATTTTAAAGCGCCTCGGACGATTCTTTGGTGGAAGCGCAAGACGTCAGGCTTTGAATTGCGGATGAGCGAGGACTGCCTCGCGCCACGAATCATCCTCCGCGGCGCTGCCGAACGGAGCCTGCGCGGCGCTGCGCTGCCACTTGGCCAGCCATTGCGCATCCAATAGCTGCCGCCCATGCGCCCCGGCCGCGGCGCCGGCCGAAAGACCGATGGTGGTCTCGCCTTTCGGCCCGGTGGCGCGGCCCTTGGCAACGTAAAAGCCGGCGGCGAGCATCGCGGCACGCACACTTGTTGAATAGGTATAGGTAAAGAGTTCGGCCGGCTTGTCTTTACAGACCTTTGCCAGTTCGCGAAACGCGCGCAAGGTCCACATGGCTTGGTCGGTCTTGAATGAGAACGGATCGAAGAAAATCAGGTCCGGCGGCGGTGCCTCGAACTTGCACTGCGCGAAGTCGCCGACGAACAGCCGCCATTCGATGCTGCCGCTTTGCCATACGTGGTTCGCCAACAGAGCGCCGGGAGCGGCATGGCGCAGGTGCTTGAACCATCCGGGGTGATCGAGTGCCAGCCGCAAGGAATCCAGGTCATTCTCGAAGCTCGCCAGCACGAGCCGCCGCGCGGGCGGTGCAGGCAAGTGTTCCACCGCCAGCACGGCAGCCATGGCGTTGGCGGCCGCGCCCAAGCCGACATCCCACACCACCAGGGGCGCGCCGCCCGGTTCCTGCAAGCGCTCGCCGAGCCGCGATTGTTCCACATACAGCGAGCGGGCTTCATGCCCGGGATCGCTTCCCAAATGCATGACTTCGCCCGAAGCGGTGTCGCGGATGTAACCCACCTCGTTCTTCACGATCACTTCGTAGCGGCCGCGTTTGCGCTTGCGTTCGCGCAGCGCCGCCTTGGTCACGTGCCTGGGCGCCTTGCCGTAGCTGTCGCGCGCATCGAGCACGTCGCGCTGCGACCGATAGAACGGCAGCCAGGTGTCGGCCAGGATGTGTTCGCGCATGGTGCGCATCAGCTGCATGTAGAAGTGGATGTTGTGCAGACTGAGCAGCTGCCAGCCCGTGGTTTCGTGCACGCGCTGCAAATGAAACAGATAGGCGATCGAATAGGTCCTGCAGGTGTAGCAGAGGCAGGCGGGGTCGATCGGGCCCTCCATGGCGCGGTACGCGGCGCGCCGCAGGTCGCGCCTGCCCACGCTGGTGAAGGCCACTCCCTGCTTGGCCAGCGAGGTCGGCAGAATGCAGTCGAACATGTCGACGCCGCGGTGTACGGCCTCGAGCAGATCGCGCGTGGTGCCGACACCCATGAGATAGCGCGGACTGTGTGCAGGCAACAGTTCCGTGACCGTGGCCGTGCAGTCTTCGCGTTGCGCACTGCTCTCGCCGACCGCAAGGCCGCCGATTGCGTAGCCGTCGAAAGGCAGCTGCGTGATGGTGCCGGCGCTTTCCCGGCGCAGGTCCTGGTAGCTCGCTCCCTGCACGATGCCGAACAGGGCCTGCGACGATTCGCCGCGGGCCGCGAGGCTGCGCTGCGCCCAGCGATGAGTCAGCTGCATGGCCGCGCGCGCGGCTTCATGATCGACGGTCGAGGGAACGCAGTGATCGAGCGCCATCATGATGTCGGCGCCGATGGACTTCTGCGCGGCGATGCTGCGCTCGGGACTCAAACGGATCAGCGTCTTGTCGACGTAGCTGGTGAATTCGGCGTATTCCTCGCAAAGCGTACGGCTGCCCGGCAGCGAGAAAATCTGGTAGCCGCCGGAATCGGTCAGCACCGATCGCGGCCAGTTCATGAAGCCATGGATGCCGCCGAACTTCTCGAACATCTCGGTGCCCGGCCGCAGCATCAGGTGATAGGTGTTGGCCAACAATACTTGGGCGCCGCTCTCGAGCAGGTCTTCGCGTCGCTGCGAACGCACTGCCGCGTGCGTTCCCACCGGCATGAAGGTCGGCGTTAGCACCTCGTTGTGCCGGGTGGTAAAGCGGGCCGCACGGGCGCTCGAACCCGTTGCGGTCGCTTCGAGCGTGAATTGCAGCCGCCCCGCGGCGGCGCCCGTCACTTTACGGCGAGCGTCGCGGCCGACACCGCGCTTTTGACATGATCGAATTCCGGCCGCGCGGATTGCGACCCGTTGTCGGTCACTTTGAGCAGCGTGGCATAGTACTGCTGCGCCCGGGCAGTGTCGCCGGCCGCTTCGGCCGCCTTACCGGCATTGAACAGTCCGTTGAAGCGGTTGGGACTCAAGGCCAAGGCCTTCTGGTACTCGGCGAGTGCCTCCAACGGACGGCCCAACTCCGACAATATGTCCGCGAGCATTTCACGCGCCGGGATGTCGACCTCGCCCTGGCCCACCTTGTCCTGCAAGTCCGCGGCCTCGCGCATCTGTTTCACGGCGTCGGCCGGATTGTTTTCGGCGAAGGCAATCCAGGCCGACATTTCGCCGCGTTCGATGCGCGCACCGGTCGAGTCGGCAAAGTAAGCATGCCGACCCTGTTTGATTTTCACCATCAACGCGTCGTACTCGGCCAGACTCTCCCGCGCCTGCTGCGGCTGCCGCAAGTGGCCCGCTGCCACCGTGCGCGCCCAATAGGTCAGCGTCTGAGATTCAGGCGGCGCCCCCGCAACCGCCGGAAATGCCGCGGCGGTGTTCCAATCGCGCAATTCCAAGTGATAGAAAATCGGCAACTTGGTGCGGTAGTAAGGGAACATGCCGGTCATGTAGTGATCGCCCATGTCCGGCATGGATTCGAAGCGTTTGATCGCGGCCGCCGAATCATCGAGCACGGCCTTGGCGCGGGCCTCCTGGCCGCTCTGCAAATAGGCATACACCAGGAAATCGTCCGAATGAAACTGGTCCATGGCGCCGCTTTGTCCGCGCTTCTCGGCGGCATGCGACGCGGCCACCGAACCCACATTGGAATCGATGTCGGCCTGCCACAATCCCAAGCGTGCAAAAATGTGGCCGGGCATGTGCACGGCGTGCGGCGCGGACGCGGCAATTTCGCCATAGTGTTTCGCGGCAGTCAGCCCGTCCTGCGCCAGCGCAGGCGTGTCGCAGGCATGAATAATGTAGTGCACCACGCCCGGGTGGTCAGGATATTTCGCAAATAGCGGCGTGAGCACTGCCATCGCCTGGTGATTCAAGGCGAGGGTGTCGTCGTTCGGCGCCTGCGATGCCAACAGAGCCAGGGCGTAGAACGCCCCCGCGTCGGTATCCGCGGGATAATCCCTGTACAGCCTGCCCATGGCGGCGGCATAAGCCTCGACGCGCGCCTGATAGTCGCGCGGACCGGGCTGATAGAAGGCGCCGAGCGCCGCAATGTAGGCGTGCTCGCGCGCGGTCTTGGCGGGGTGTGCCTGTGCGGCCTGCATCTCGCGCCATCCGGACGCCATGGCAGCATCGTCCGGGCGGTCCCAGATTTGATGATAACCGCTCATCGCCGCACCCCAATGCGCCATCGCGCATTTTGGGTCAGCCTTGGCGATCTCTTTAAATTGGCGGAATGCCTCTTGGTACCAAAAGTCGTGCAGCAGCGCGACGCCGCGTACGAAATTGGCCTGCACCGCAGGGGCGCACGAGACGGCGAAAGACACGCTCCCCAGACGTTCGGTGTCGGCTTGCGCGGCCGATGACAGTGCCAGCAGGGAAAGCAGTGCGAGAGTGGCTATTTTCATAACCAGGGATTGTAGCTCAGCTAAGCTTCATCCAGCGCTGCCGAAGAGGTGACTCATGTTTTCCAACATCCGCATGTCCCGGTTGCTCATGCTGACTCTGGGCTCCCTGCCCGCCTTGGGCGCCGGCACGCCGGCGTATGGGCCGGAGCTGCAAGGTTTTGACTACCCCTTTCCCGTGGCGGAGTTCCGCTTCCCGTCGCAACGGCAAGCCCTGCATATGGCTTACCTGGATGTACGGCCGGCGAGCGCGAATGGACGCACCGCCGTGCTCCTGCACGGCAAGAACTTTTGCGCCGCGACATGGCGCAGCACCCTTGATGTACTGAGCGCTGCCGGCTATCGCGTGGTTGCACCCGATCAAATCGGGTTTTGCAAATCGAGCAAGCCGGAGCGCTATCAGTATTCGTTTCAACAACTCGCTCTCAACACTCACGCGCTGCTCTCCTCGCTGGGCATCAAGAACGCGACGCTCATCGCGCATTCGACCGGCGGCATGATCGCGGTGCGCTACGCGCTGATGTATCCCGCCGAAACCGAGCAGCTGGTGCTGGTCGATCCGATCGGCCTCGAGGACTGGAAGGCCAAGGGCGTTCCCGCGATTTCGGTCGACGAATGGTATGCGCGCGAACTCAAAACCAGTGCCGAGGGTATTCGCCGCTACGAGCAAGCCACCTACTATGCCGGCCATTGGCGCGACGACTACGATATCTGGGTGCAGATGTTGGCGGGCTTGAACTCCGGACCGGGCAAGGAGCTCGTGGCGTGGAATTCGGCCCTGATCTACGACATGATTTTGACGCAACCGGTGTTCTATGAGTTCGAGAACATCGCGGTGCCGACGCTGCTCATCATCGGCGACAAGGACAACACCGCCATCGGCAAGGAATTCGCGCCGCCGGCCGTTCGCGACACCTTGGGCGACTATCCGCAATTGGCCAAGCGCGCTGCCGCTCGCATCCGCGGCGCCACGCTGGTGGAGTTTCCCGAACTCGGCCACGCCCCGCAGATTCAGGATCCGACGGCTTTTCACCAAGCGCTGCTTTCCGGACTGACAAAGAAGTGAGCAGGAAAGTATAGTGCGGCGTTGCAGTCACCCTCGGGAATCACCGACCATGATTGATTTGGCGCACGCGACGATCATCGTTGACCAGGCTTTGACGCATGGAAGGTCGCTCGGGCTGCCGCCGCTGACGGTGGCCGTCCTGGACGCCGCCGGCTGCCTGGTCGCATTCAAGCGCGAAGACGGCTCAAGCTTGTTGCGGCCGGAAATCGCGCAGGCCAAGGCATACGGCACCCTGGCAATGGGAATGGGCAGCCGGGCGCTTGCACAGCGGGCTGCAGTGGCACCCGCGTTTGTATCGGCGGTGAATGCGCTGGCCGGCGGCCGCCTCATTCCGGTTCCCGGCGGCGTGCTGATTCGCTCTCGCGACAAGATTATGGGTGCCGTGGGGATCACCGGAGCCACGTCCGAACAAGACGAGGCCTGCGCGGTGTCCGGCATTGCGGCAGCTGGTTTCACGGCCGACACGGGCGCCGACGCGGCGGCCGCGGTCGCCGCGGCCGGGGCCGCGGTCGCCGCGGCCGGGGCCGGGGCCGGGGCCGGGGCCACGCCTTCAGCTAAGTGAGGATGCGCCGCATGTACATCATCCCCCGAGAATCTCTGCTCGCGGGCGCGCTATTCGCGCTGGCCTTGAGTGCGCCGCTGACCGGCCGCGCGCAGCAACACATCCGCGATCACGAGATTCACAACAGCGATACCTTGGCGTGGTGGCATACGACGGAGGCGTTGTCCAACGATGGTATGCAAGGCCGCGATACCGGTTCGCCTGCCTATCAGCGCGCTGCCGAATACGTCGCCGGTCGCTTCAAAGCGGCGGGACTCGAGCCCGCAGGCGAGGGCGGCAGCTACTTTCAGTCCGTGCCGATGCATGAGATTTCCGTTGTGCCCGAAGGCACGAGCTTTCGTTTGCGCGGCGCGGGCGGCGCGGAAGTCCCGCTGGTATTTTTGCAGCAGATCACCATTGCGCCGGCGGACGATCTGGCGGACAAGCTTGACGCCGCACTGACCTTTCGCGGCTACTGCGGCAAGGACGCCATGGCCGACGTGGCCGGCAAAATCGTCGTTTGCTTCGGCACGCAGCGGGCCGGTCTCCCCGGTGGAAGCGTGCGCGCCGCCAATGCCCGCGATGGCGGCGCACTGGGCCTCATTAACGTCGATGATCCGTACTTCACCATCGAGCCGCCGCGCTGGCCTTACGCCTACGCGCGCAGCGTGACGCTGCGCCTACCGCCCGCGGCGAAACCTCACTCCGCCCCCCTCGCCTCCATGCGCCTCAGCGCCGAGGCGTTTGCGACGCTGCTCTCCGGCACCGGACAGGATCCGGGCGCACTGCTGAAGCTCGGCGGCTCGAAACAGCCGCTGCCGAGCTTTGAGATTCCCGGCACGCTGCACATACAGCTGCATATCGCCCAACGCGACATTAGTTCGCCCAACATACTCGGCAAACTGTCCGGCAGCGACGCGCGGCTCAAGGCAGAGTACGTGGTCATCGCGGCGCACCTGGACGGCTATGGGTTCGGCACGCCCGTCAACGGCGACAATCTCTACAACGGAACGCTGGACGACGCGGCCTATGTCGCGCTGCTGATTCAGACTGCCGACAATCTCAAGGCGCACCGGCTGCAGGTACCGAAGCGCAGCATACTTTTTATTGCTTTCACCGGCGAGGAAAAGGGCCTGCTCGGTTCGCACTGGTTCGTGGATCACCCCACCGTACCTGCGGGTCAGCTTGCAGCGGACATCAATCTCGACCAGCTGCGGCCGCTGTTCCCCTTGAGTATTCTCACCGCGGAAGCCTTGAGCGACACCACGCTCGGCGAAACAGCGCGGGCCGTAGCCGCGCCTCTGCGGATCGAGATCCGGCCGGATCGTGAACCGGAGCGCAATCTGCTGTTCCGGGCCGATCAGTACCCGTTTCTCGGGATTCATGTTCCGGCCATCAGCTTCATCTTTGGGTACGATCCGAACACGGATGCCGAGAGACGCTACCGCGAGTGGTACCAGACCCGCTATCACCGGCCGCAGGATGATCTGACGCAGCCCATTGATTTCGCGGCGGCCGCGAAATTCAACACCTTCTTCTACCGGCTGACCCTCACCGTAGCCAATGACTCGAAGCGCCCCGCGATCTATGCCACGAGTTCATTCGCGGCGCACGAGCACTAAATGCCGTTGCCCTCACGCCTCAGCGCTCGTGCGGCAGCGTTTGTCGGCTCATATCTGGCGCTGTGGACTGCGGCCACGCTCTACCTCGTGTTCAAAGGAGCCGACTCCACGCTGCCGGCAGTCTCGCTTGCTGTGTTTGGCGCCGCGCTGCCGCTGCTCAGCTTGGGCCTGACCCGCAGGGCCGTACCGCCGCCGATCGCCGTGCGCCGGCCTGCCCTGGAATTGTGGGCGATTCTGGGGTTTCTGCTGATCTATGCCGTGGGCTTTCTCGGCTGGGGCATGAGCGCGACGCGCGCTGCGGTGCCGGCGGGCCGCGAGCAGGAATTATTGATCCTGGCGGTCAAACTCTCCGTCCATGTGGGCGCACCAGCGATTCTCCTGGCGATTCTCGGCGCCAAGATTGCGCCTCTGTTCAACAGCGGATTGGCGAGGCCGGGATTCTGGCCGCCATTGCTGGTGCTCGGTCCCATCATACTGGCATTGCTCTGCGTCGTTTCCCCGCGCTCGACGACATCAAATCGCTGCATACTTCGATCGCGACGTTGATGTGGGCCGCCCCCGCGTCATTCGTCTGGTTGGCCCTCGAAGCGGGACTGTGCGAAGAATTTCTGTTTCGCGCGGTATTGCAGACGCGGCTCGCGGCCGTGCTGAAGACCGAGGCAGGCGCGGTGGTGACCGGCGCGCTGCTATTCGCCTTGGCGCATGTGCCCGGATTGTATCTGCGCGGCCACTCCGGCGTCGACGGCTATTCCACCGACCCGGTTCAAGTCATTGCGTTCACGGTCGCGGCACCTCGCCGGTCGCTCTG
>CAWEKK010000010.1:0-112230 GCA_963809645.1 uncultured Gammaproteobacteria bacterium | reverse complement strand
CCGTCATCACGGCGTCCATCCGTCGCCGGTCATATGCTGCACTGGGTCCTAGCGGCGGCAGGCGCCACGGCGCTGTTCGTCGCCTACCAGCACCTGAAGATCAATGGCGCGCCGGCGCCGGCCTACATGTGCCTCGCAGGCGCCGCCCTGCTCGCACTCTCGCCCCTGAAGGCACTCGCGCATGCGCTGTTCACCGTAGAGCGCGGCGCGATGCACCTGGTGCATGTCGTCGCGGGGCTCGCCCTGATGGCGCTCCCGGTCAGCGGCCTCGTGTCCGGGACGCCCGTGCTCACGCATGCAGCCCTTGCCCCGTTCGCGATGATGGGGGCGGCGCAGGCGCTCATGCATTCGGACAAGCCGCGCAATGCGGCCCAAAGCCAGGCGATGCGCAGCTTCGTCACCAGCCTGCCGGAAGTCGCGCAGTTCACCAGCAACCGCGATTTCACCTCCTCCGCCAACGTCGAGCGCGCCGTGACGGTGCTCGGCGATCTGCTGTCCAAGGCGCAGGCCCTCGGGGAGACCGAGCTACAGGCGGACCCCCAATTCCAGTCCGCGCTCAAGCAGGTGGGTATGCGTACCGGACTGAGTCTCGGACTCGATGCCATCGGTCATTCGATCGACGCGATGGCGCGCAGCCCGCAGGCCGCTGCGGCGGCGCCTGCGTTGCAGGCACGGCTCGCGCAGGTCCGTCGTTCGATCGCCGAACCTGCAAGGACTCGTCCAAATTAGCGCCAGACGCGCGTGCGGCGCCCGCACGGATTGATGGAGTATCTTGTGAAATGGAATTGACTCCTTAATCTGCATTTCCGCAACCTTAAATTCAAAGTCTCATGCCCTTGACGCCGAGGGCGCGTATCCTCAACTTTATCGGCCCGTGCGGGTTCATCGTCGACAGCAACGAAGTCTTTAGGCGGAGGCGCTGCGCTTCGGTCAACAGTGAGAGATAATCGTAGGTCGAACCTTGGCGTGCGTCGAATGCTTGCCAATAGGCTTCGCGCGACGGAAACTCACCCGTATCATCGAAAACGCAGGTTTCAACCCTGGTACATCCGGCCGCAACGAATGCATCGCGGAGGCCTCGTTCACCACAGATCGTTGCTTTGCGGCCTGGGTCAAAAGCGCCGGCGCGTGGATCTATCCTCAGTGCAGCATCCCAAAAGCGGCGTGCGAATTCATATTCACCGGCATAGTCCCAAACGTAGGCGGCGATGGTGCCCGCCGGACGAATCAGGCGGTACTGCTCGGCGAGTGAGCCGCCGAATGCAATGAAATTCAGCGCGAGACCAGAGACGCATACGTCGAAGGTTTTGGAGGGAAATGATAGGACGGTCGCGTCGCCGTTGACAAATCGAACCCGAGATCCCATACAACTTTTTTGAGCGGCCGAGAGATAATCGGACGAATTATCGAGACCGATCACTTCCTCGGGATCACAATGCGCGAGAATGGCAGAGGTAAGGGCGCCCGTGCCACAGGCTACGTCGAGCCACCTGAGTCGGGGCGCCAGCGCCAGCCACCCAAGAAATCGAGGTGCGACGGCGCGGCTCCAATGCCCAACGTATGCCTCGTAGCCCATCGCGTCATTCCACATGATTCAACCTTTGGGGTATCAGCTCATCGAAATTCGAGGCCCGCCGCGTCGCGGTCGGCTGGGATCCAATCCTTGGCCCGATGCAATCGGGCCGCCCAATCCTCTGCTGCTGCCAAGAACACGGGCTTGCGGCTCAGTCGGTACTCGCGGACGCAGGCCTCGGCGAACTTGATTGCATGGGGATCGTCGGTCGCGATCGATTGATTCACAATTACCGACTCCTCGCCCGGCGACCACTGATCGCTCTCGACCGGCCTCTCGTCGGCGTAAGTCGCGGCTGTTGCAGCGACGTTTTGCCAAACGTAAGCGAGCGCGGTCATGTGTAGGCTGTCCGGAAGGTAAGGCAGCAGCAGCCGAAACGCCGCGGGCACAGTGACAGTGTGCAGTAAAACCAGGGGTTGAGTTGATGCATTGGCCAGGTATAAACGCGCGCCTGCCTCGGTAAGCGAGCTCAGGGCATCCTCGATGGACTCCGGCTCAGCCGCCGCATCAACGGCACGTGAGAACTCATGCGCATGTTCTTTCATCACATGGAGGTAGAGCTCTCTTGGCATGCCCTCGCGAGGCTTTCCCTTAAGAAACAAGGGAATCTGGTGAAGCGCGCGATCGAAACCGAGCCTGCCCACGAGGGCCGGAACGCTGGGCAATTTGCGATGGTAGGCAGCCCAATACGCCAAGGCGACTCCGAGCTCCTCGACGCGCAACGGAGTCTCAGCGTCTGCCAGCGCGCGACGTGCGTGGGCTGTGCGAATTAATCCGTGCCCGCCTGCCGAGGGCGTCGCTGGGAGAAGACGGCCGATCCACTTCGAGAACACAGCTGCCCAGTGATCTTCGGTGAGTTGGGTATCAAAGAAAGCGACCCAATCGCCAAACCGGTCAATCGCGCCGAGCGCATCAGTCCACAGTTCCTCGGTAATGGGTGAACGCGCGAGCGGTATTGAACTGAGTGTGCGCCGGTATCGATCAGTCCACCCGATAACGACGTCGTCGTGTCCCAGCGCGACGAGCGCTTCAGCGGCCATCGGCCCGTGATTAGGTGCACTACCGCCTGCGACTTCGCTCCCGGTTCCGCGCAAGCGCCGGAGCGCCGCATCAAGAGTGCTGCTCATGTTCGATTCTCTCCGCCGGATTCCACTTACTCTGCAATCGTCGCCAGTTGTCGGTGCGAAGAGGCCTCCTAAGCAGAGTATGGAGATCCTCGATATATTCGTCCAAGACATTATAAGTTGCCCTGTGATACCGTTTTGGCATTATGCGACTACGTCAATTCCGCTATTTCGTTGCGGTCGCCGAAGAGCTTCACTTCGGCCGGGCCGCAGCCCGAGTGCATATTGCGCAACCCGCAGTGAGCAGGCAAATCCGTGACTTGGAAGATGAAATTGGGGTCAAGCTCTTTGAGCGTGACCGCCGCACGGTGGCATTGACTCCAGCCGGTGCGGCGTTTCTAACCGAGGTAAGAACGCTTCTTGGCCAAGTGGATCGCGCGGTGGACATCGCGCGACGTGCGGCTCGCGGCGAATGCGGATTGCTTCGAATCGGCTATGTTCCGGCTGTAGTCAACACGCGTTTGCCAGAAATCGTTCGGCGGTTCCGCAAGCGGTTCGCCGGCGTCGATGTAGCTTTTCAGGAAATGAATCCGGTCATGCAAGTCGAAGCGCTGCTCGCGGAGCGAGTAGACGTCGGATTTGTTCGTGGTCCCATTGGCGAGCCGCAGCTCTCGAAAAAGACCGTACTTAAGGAGCCCTTGATTGTCGCTCTGCCGTCCGGCCACCGGCTCAGCACGCGCAGGCAACTCGAACTCACGATGCTCGCGGATGAACCCTTCGTGCTTCAAGCGCGATCGCGCGGACCTGGCTCACATGACCAGATTCTCGCCATCTGTCACGATGTGGGGTTCAGCCCAAAGATCGCACAGGAAGGTTCGCACACCGACGTAGTGAGTCTCGTAGCGTCCGGAGCCGGCGTGGCGATCGTGCCGGCGTCATTGCGTATCAATCGTTGCGCTGGCGTGGTCTTTCGCCCGCTGATCGAGCGGCCGATGACGCAACTGGACATGGTCTGGCGTAAGAACAGCGCGTTGCCAGTGTTGCGCGAGTTTCTACGGGAGGTACAGCAATTGGGGGTTCGTGGAATCCAGCTGTAACTTGATTGGCGAGACTCCCTACGCGACGGTCCCTGACCGGCGAAAATCAGGCGCTCACCCCGCAGAAATGACCGCCGCAAAGCAGATGCGGTTGTTCAGGGAGGCTTATTTTCCAAGTACGTTGAACTAAGTGAAGATCCGCTTGCCCGTTTAATTCCCATCATCAAATCAATTACAACAAGTGGGGTTTAGATCCATGAATAAAATATTCATCTCTTGCGCTGTCGGGATACTAACTGTCGCCTCGGCATTGGCGTCAGATAATTCAGATGTAATGGCAGTCGTCCATAAATGGGGAAGTGCCAATCCCCATGCAATTGTATCAATCTGCGCTGATGAGGTGGCCATAGTTGATTCAGTTCCTCCCTACGCGTGGCACGGTACGGGTGCATGCTCTAAATGGGAGAATGACTATGCCGCATTCGCCAAACAGAATGGTGTGACAGATGGGCATTCAGTCGTTGGCAAGGCTCGCCACATTGAGGTTACGGCCGACCACGCATACGTCGTTGCACCGGTTACTTACTTCTACAAGCTCGGCGGAAAGGATATGCAGGAACAGGCGACTGGAACATTTGCGCTTCAGAAGAGCGCAAGCGGTTGGCGCGTCACAGGATGGACGTATAGTGTGCGATAGCCGCGCGCGAGCCTAAGCGCACGGAAGCCCGGTTGACGCCGGGTTTCTTTGCTGCGCGAACACATCGATTCCGACCTGGCCTGCCCGATAGCTGCCTCTCGGAACGGTACGGCCACTTAGCTCGGAAAATTCAACGCCCGCTCGATTGCCTTAAAGCGTGGCTCATTTCGCAAAGGGTCCATGAGCGAATCGGTCCTCAGAGTCTCCAGGCCCGCATCACGTAGCCGCAGCGCCGTTTCGAGCCATTCGAGGGCTTTCGCGCTATCGCCCCGCTGCGCGTAAAACGCAGCGTACTGGTAGGCCATGACATCGCCATAGGAAGCTTTCAGTTTCGCAACCTCGGCTTCCGCATCCGCGTGCTTCCCAAGCTTGTCATAAGTAACTGCCAGGCACCATTGATTCCCGGCATAGTCCCGATTGGTTTCGCAAGAGGCGCGTGCGCTCTCAAGGTCCCCGAGTCCGTAGTACGCGAACCCGCGGTACGTGTAGAAGGCCTTGTCGTCGGGGTCAAGAGCGATGCCTTCTGAGAGTACGGCAATCGCCTCTTCATATCGGCGGGCCGCATACAGCGCCCGGCCGAGTAGGGCGTGGCTGTCGCGGGCGAGTGGGTCGAGCACAACGGCGCGGCGCGCGGCCGCGAGGCCTGCATCGATGTGTCCCATGTAGGCCGCAAAGAGTCCGCTGATTCGCAAAACTTGCGCATTTCCCGGCGCGAGCGCCAGCGCTCGTTCGTACTCTTCGCTCGCCCGCGTGAAGTCGAGGGCACCCAATTCCAAAACTGTCGCCAAGGCGAGGTGGGCCTGGGCCAGATCCGGCGTGAGCGCAACAGCCCTCTGCGCATCCGTCCGCGCCTTGTCAAAACCTTCGCGCGCCGCCGCGGGAGTCGCGGCTTCGGCGGCGCCATAGGAAAAGGCGATTGATCGGCTGGCAAACGCGAGCGCATAGTTCGGATCCAGGCGGATCGCTTCCGTGTACGCTGCGATTGCGGCTGGGAGGCCTTCGACTTCGTGTCGTGAGACAAACACCTTGGCCCCGCGCAGATACGCATCGAAGGCGGCCGGATTTCGCGTCCCGCCGAGCTCGACTTTGGCCGCGACATCTCCGAGGAGCGTCACTTTCAGCGCGCTGGCCACCGCGGTGGCAATTTCGGTCTGAAGCTTCAGCACATCGCCTAAGTCCCGGTCGTAGGTCTTCGACCACAGGTGAAAGCCCGTGATGGCATTGATCAGCTGCGCGGTGATGCGCACCGTATGCTCCGAGCGTCGCACGCTGCCTTCGAGCACAGCGCCGACATTCAGCTTGTGAGCAACGGTGGCAATGTCCGGGTGTTCTTTGAAGGAGAACGAGGAAGTGCGAGCCGCAACCTGCAATCCATCGATCTCGGCCAGGGAATTGAGCAGCTCCTCCGTCAGCCCGTCGGAGAAATACTCCTGCTCTTTGTCTCCACTCAGGTTCACGAACGGCAGCACCGCGATCGAGTGCGGCGGCGGATTAAACGCGGTGGCGCTAGCCGGAGCGCTCTGCCCCGCTGGCGCGGGTGCTGCTCCAAGCTCCGCACCATGCTTCGATGGCACGAAGTCGGTTCGCCGCGAAGTAAGCGAGTGCGAGGACGAGCACCGCGATCGCCGCAAGGAGCGCCGCCTTCGAGCGCCACCATGGCAGGACGGGCTTTCGGGTCGTCGGCGCAGCGGTCGCGCGAGCGCCCGCCGGCTCGGTACCCGTCGGTGCCGGTGACTGCTCTCCCGACGATCAGGCACTGTACGCGCTCGACGAAGGCCACCGGTGTGACCCCGCCCGGAAGGCGCGTCCATTGCACCTCCCGAAACCGCTCCGGCACCCGTTCGTCATCATTACGCGTGTCGTCGATCACGACCGGCAACAGGAAGGCCATGTCGGCATCCATAAGGTGACAGCGATCAACCGCGAGCTTCCACTCGAGTCGGAAGTACCCCTCGCGGCGCTCGTGTGTGGTATGCGAGATGACCGGCAGGAACAGGGCGCAGGTCCTGATCTGCTTGCGGATCGACTGGTCCCAGGCGTCGCCGCCCCGCAGCTCGCTCTGGTCGAACCAAACCTCGATTCCGGCGGCGCGCAGTGCCTCGCAAATCCTCTGGGCAGCTTCCGCATCCTGTGAGGCGTAGCTCAGGAACACCGCGTGCCAGGGCTCAGTCACCGGCTTAGATCATTCTTTAGGGGGGTCGTCTTCGCCTCCATGAGTTGCAGCTTAGCCGAAGTGGCTCAGTTTGGCTGGAGGTCTCCAGTGGGAGAGCATGCGGTCCGGGCGATCCGCGGACGGGCGCATCCACTCTTTGATCGCGGCGATATCGTCTTTGCCTCCGGCAGCGCAGTGGCGCATCTTTGAGACGTTCTTTTCGACAAAACCCAGCTGCACCGCGTCGCAGGCTTAGAATCGTTTGGAAATGCCCACCGACAAGCCGCCCGGGAGGATCTGCACAAAAATGGGCGTTCCACGGGTGGTGCTCCAATACCCGACACCGGTACCCAGCGCCCATCCGGCAATGACGTCGGTTTGCCAATGCGCCTGACTCTTTAATCGAGCAATGGCATCGTATAACGGCAGAATTTCCAACGCCCATATCCACGGATTTTGCCGACGGTAGTTGACGATGAACGGGGTTACAAAGCTCGCCTGAAGCGTGACTTCGCCGCTGGGAAAACTCTGATGACCACTCCCCTGGAACCAAGCATCGGGATCGTTGCCTTGATTGGGGCGAGCGCGGCTGAACGCATACTTCATCGCCGTCGCGCCGATCCCCGAGATTACCGACGAATCGATCGTCTGCCAAAAAGTGTGGCCCAGTTCGTCATCGTTCCCAAACCACAGACTTCCCACCAATTCCGCTGCAATGACAGCGTTCTGAAGACTCAACTGATAATTGCGCGCCCATATTCCGCTTTGATCGAGAGGCAGCTGGTGATCGAATCCCGCGTGGGCCTCACTCCAGGCCAGCGCTCCCAGCAATAGCAGAAACGTGGTTATCAGGCGGTTCAAGTTAAAAGCCTTTTTTGCGCTTGCAGATACCTCGCGCGGTCGGTGGTGACTTTCTTGCCGGACCCAACGGACCCCCGTGGAACCATCGGCATGACGACCATGGTTGAGCATCACGTATAGCATAAGATCCCCATAAAGCGCGGAGAGCAGCGGGCTAAGTGACTTTGTACCGCAAAGTTACGGTTACTTTCCACCCTCATCGCTCTTTCTTTGGCGCAGTTCAAGGTCTCTGCCCGCTCCTGCGGTCCAAGACTCTTGACAGAGACCAACTTTGCGCTACAAAGTATGCGCTCGTCACTCGGCGCGAAGCATCTTGGTTATGCATCTGTCGCGGGCCGCATCGATGGTTTGCGAGGAGTTTTAGAATTGATGCTGAGATGCATTCTCATTTGTATTTTCGCGACTGCAATCAGTTCGACCGTGCTCGCCGCGCCTCCCGATTTCACCGAATTTCGTGGACGCGTCGTTTATTTGGATTTTTGGGCGTCGTGGTGTGGGCCATGCAAACAGTCGTTTCCCTGGATGCAGACCCTGCTAGAACAAGTATGAGAGTCAGGGTCTGACGATAGTGGCGGTGAATTTGGATGCGGACCACCGCGATGCCGAGAACTTTCTGCATCAATTGAAACCGACTTTTGAGGTGCGTTTTGATCCAAAAGGAGAACTTGCCGAGCTATACGAAGTCCAGGCCATGCCCTCGAGCGTGCTCATCGATCGGCACGGCGTTCGTCGCTTCACTCATGTTGGATTTCGACCGGTGGATGAATCCGTGTATGAATCGCAAGTGCGGGAGCTGCTGGCTGAAAAGTAGTGCAATCGGACGGGAGATATGATGATGGTACTCAGTCGCTTGAGTTTCTTATGCCTGATAGCCGGCACCTTAGGCGTGTCGGGGTGTAGCTTCCTCGGGGTTAAGCCCTGGCAGCGCGATGTGCTGGCGCGTCAGGAAATGCAACTTGACTCGGATCCCCTCGATGCCGCGATTGACGATCACATGTATTTCAGCAAAGAGGCATCTTCGGGCGGCCGTTCCTATGCCGGGGGTGGTTGCGGATGCAATTGAAGCCGAAGGTGCGCGATGCTCCCGCCGACAAGTATGCGGCGGCGATTGCTGGCCGCCAGTTGCGCCCTGCTGAGCGCCGGCGGCGCGCGCAGCCAGCAGCCCAACGCGGCGCCTGCCGACAGCGGGCTGCTGGAAGACTGGTCGGTCGACTCTGCGCTTGCGTACTATCACGAGGATGGCCGCATCCAAGCGGTCGAGCCCGTGGTCGAACTCTCCAAGATCTATGCGAACGGGCAGGCGCTCAGCTTCAATGCGACCTATGACGCGCTGTCCGGCGCGAGTCCGAATGGCGCGCTGACCAGCCATTCGCCGCAGACCTTCGCTTCACCGTCCGGAAAACCTTCCCATGCCTACACAACGCCTCCCGGAGAATTGCCGGTCGATCCGCACTATCAGGATGATCGGATTGCGGTCGGCGGCAACTGGACCGTACCCGTCACCCGAGTGGACCAGGTGAGTGTCGGCGCCAAATTATCCGATGAACATGATTTCTTTTCCGCGACGGTGAACGCCTCGATTGCTCACGACTTCAATCAAAAGAATACAACGCTGTCATTTGGCATCAATAATGAATTTGACTCCTTGCAGCCGATCGGCGGTGCCCCGGTAGCCAGGGAGCGATTACGCGCTGTTCGAGAAGACCGGAGGCAAAACCAAGAATGGGTTCGGGGCCCTGCTCGGGCTCACGCAGGTGATGTCCCGCAATTGGCTCAGCCAGCTCAATTTCTCGATAGACCGATTTCATGGGTACCTCAACGACCCCTACAAAATTACCTCCATCATTGATAGCGCCGGCAATACCACTGGGTATGTGTATGAGAGCCGCCCAGATCAGCGACTGCGAAAGAGCCTGTATTGGGAGAATCGTGTCGCCTGGAATTCGCAGGTGTCGACAGCATTATCGCTGCGCTATATGAGCGATGACTGGGCCGTACGCTCGGATACCGCCCAGCTGCATCTACGCTGGAGCTTGTCCAATCGCGAGCGCTATATCGAGCCCACCTTTCGCTGGTACCGACAAACGGCGGCCAACTTTTATACACCATTCATCCTGGAAGCCGAACAGCCCGCCGCCAGCCATCAGGCGTCAGATTCTCGCTTGGGTCCGTTTCATGCCCTGACTTATGGGCTGAAATACTCGCAGAAGCTTCCAGGTCTGGGAAGCCGTGCAGAATCCGAATTCAGCGTACGGGCGGAATATTATCAGCAGACATTCGATGTGCGGATGGCGATTCCAAGCGGCCTGCAAGGCCTCGATTTGTATCCGGGTCTCAAGGCGTTCTTGGTTCAGGTGGGGTGGCGCTTTTAACATCCTAGGAGACGGCGCGTTCTTACGCGGGATTTGCTTCTGAACGATTGGAACGAGTGACCCAATGCGGGCGAGCCCGATTGCGATCATGGCGCTGCTGTGCCTCGCGTGGGCGGCGCGGACTTACGCTCAAACCGACGAGATTCAGGTTTACGATGCCGGGATTGCCGCGCCCGGCGTGTTCAATCTGACGTGGCATAACAACTACATCGCCGATGGACCGACCAGTCCGTCTTACCCCGGAGGTATCGTCCCCAACAATACTTTCAATGGGGTCACGGAATGGGCATATGGCGTGAAAGATTGGTTTGAGGCCGGTCTTTATTTGCCTCTGTACAGTATCAGCGGAACAGGTGCCTGGACCTACAATGGGTTCAAAATTCGTGCGCTGTTCGTCAAACCCGAGGCGGCCGATCAGCGGTTTTTCTACGGTGTGAATTTCGAGTTCAGCTGGAACACGGCTCACTGGGACCAGAATAAACACACGCAAGAAATCCGCCCCATAATCGGCTGGCATCTGGGTCCGTACGACATCATTGTCAATCCGATCCTGGATAATTCTTACAAGGGATTTTCACACCTGGATTTCGCGCCGGCGACGCGAGTGGCTTATAACTTCAACAAGACATGGGCAATTGCGGCGGAGGAGTACGACGACTTTGGCCCACTGAACGGCTTTTATGCGCCGGCACAGCAGCAACACCAATTATTTGGGGTTTTTGACTACCACGGCAAACCTTGGACGATTGAGGGAGGCATTGGCGTCGGCCTGACGGCCGCGACCGATCACCTCGTGCTCAAACTGATTCTGTCGCGCGATTTGAACTGAGATTTCGCCCGGGGACTAGCGCAGGATCCAATATCGCACTCTCTCGTTCTCTAAAAACTGCTGCGCGCCGGCACCCTGCAACAGCGCCAGCGTCGATAGCAAACCCGCTTCCGTGCAACTGCTTCCCGCAACGGTCACTGAGCGCGGCGATCCGGGGACTGGCCAACCAGTTCGGGGATCAAGTATGTGCCCATATCGGATGCCGTCTTTTAATACGTAGCGACGCGAGTCGCCGCTCGTTGCGAGCGCACCATGCTCCAACTCCAATAGCAGCGTGGCCTCTCGGTCCGTATCGGGACGTTCGATGCCCACCTGCCACGGACCGTGCGGCGCCGGGCGATTGGCGCGTAAGTCCCCGCCGAAATTGATCAGGAACGGGCCACAGTCGCGGGCGGCGAGCGAATCGTAAGCTCGGTCGACCGCATACTCCTTCCCAATCCCTCCGAAGTCCAATTCCATTCCAGGTGGCAGCAAGAGATGCGGCGACAACCACGTGAGTTTGGCGAAACCCACGAAGGGCAGCAATGCCTCCACCGCCGCAGTGTCCGGAAGGCGATCCGATCCGTCAAACTTCCAGGCTCGGCGCAGTACACCGGAGGTGATATCGAAGAGACCGTCGCTCAAGTCATAGCATTGACTTGCAAAGTCCATCAGCGATGCTGTCTCCTCGTCCAATTCGATCGTCGCGCCTCGATGCTCATGGATCCAGGCGGTGACGCTGTCGTTTCGATAACGGCTGAATTTTTTCTCGACTCGCAACGCCTCCTTCGCCGCGATAGCGCCGATCGTCAAGGCTGCGTCATGCTCCATTGAAGGCAAAAGCACTTCGCATGGACTCGCCATTGCACTGAACTTCACCGCAACGAGATTGTCGCCCCTGGGCTCGACAATTAACGCCTCGCTTGGCGCATCACTTGCTGGCGCTGCCACGTTACATTCCTGCTGTAATTAGGAGATGAGCACTCACTCGGCAATCGACGGTCGGATTTCGGACTCAGAACGGATTGGTAACGCGCAACTGATTGTCAATGATCTGCCCGTGCTGCAGGTCCTCTGAACAGAGTATCTTAGCGCCCGAAATCAGCGCAGTGGCAACCAGAATGGAGTCATAAAGCGAAAATCTATAGCGTTCGAATTCCGCGAGGCCACGACCGGAGTTTCAGGCTGACGGCGGTACTGGTACAGTAGCGGGCACATCAGCCGTCAATGGGGAGCGCTTATGAGTACGGCCAGCGCCTATCGGATCATCGCCGCAATTGCGGTCATGGCATTGTCGGCCTGCGACATCTCAGTTGATGGCGACGGATCTTCGACCAAGGTCAACGGTTCCGTTCACATACTCGCCGGCAAGCCTGCAGAGGATGCCCGCACGGTGAACGGCTCGATCCACGTCGATGATAATGCTGCGGTGACTTCCGCGTCGACCGTCAACGGCAGCGTCCACTTGGGCGCGCACGCAACAGCGGGTTCGGCGAAGACCGTGAACGGCGCAATCTCGCTCGGCGACGGCGCTCATGTGTCGGGCGGCGCCGGCTCGGTGAACGGCGATCTGACGCTGAACGACGGCGCGGAAGTTTCCGGCGCTCTCACCAATGTCAACGGCCAGATCAGTCTTACTGCGGCGCACGTGGCCGGCGGCATCAAGACCGTCAGCGGCAACATCAGCGTCATGGGCGCCTCGCATGTTGAGGGCGGAATCTTGGTACAAAAGCCCGGAAGCATCATGTTCAACAGCGACGATCCCGTGATCATCATCGGCCCGGGCGCCGTAGTGCAGGGCGAGCTGACATTCGAGAGAAAGGTAAAACTGTACGTGAGCGACAAGGCGACCATTGGCACCGTTACCGGTGCAACGCCCATTCCCTTCAGCGGCGACAAGCCGCCCAAATGAAATCGAGGTCCTGTAAATCATGTTAAATCCGCGCGTTCTTTCCTTACTCGTGGCCGCGGCCCTCGCGGCATCGGGATTTGCGACTGCGTCTTCGGCAGCCGATGCCGCATTGACCGCGGCTGTCGCCAGTCCCGCTCGCCCCGCCGCCGCGGTGGCTCGCGACAAGTCGCGTCACCCGGTTGAAGAACTGACGTTTTTTGGACTCACTCCAAAAATGAACGTGGTAGAGCTGTGGCCGGGCGGCGGTTATTGGACCGACATTTTGGGTCCCTATCTCGCGCCGAGCGGACACTATACGGTTGCGCTGCCGCCTACCGGCGGCGAAGAGGATTCCGGTGTTAATCGCTTTCGCGCGCGCATCGCGGCGGAAAAAGACAGACTCGGGACTATTCACGAGACGACCTTGGGCCCGGGGCACTTTGACATTGCACCTCCCGGCTCGGCCGAGCTCGTACTCACATTTCGGAACCTGCACAACTGGATGGATGGCGGCTACGCCGATCAGGCGCTCGCAGCCTGCTTCACCGCACTGAAGCCAGGAGGCATCCTAGGCATCGAAGAGCACCGCGGCCGCAATGACGTGCCTCAGGATCCGAAAGCTGAAAGCGGCTACGTCCGGCAAGATTACGCCATTGCCCTGGCCAAGAAGGCGGGATTCGTATTGGTGGGGTCCTCGGAAATTAACGCCAATCCGCGCGATACCAAGGACTGGCCCAAGGGGGTCTGGACGCTGCCGCCCAGCCTGGCGATGGGGGAAAAAGATCGTGCGAAATACATCGCCATCGGCGAGGGCGATAATTTCGTTTTGAAGTTCCAGAAACCGAAGTAACTATCCACGTATGAGACGGCCGTAAGGCCGTCTCGCCGGCGCGAAGCTCGATCCCTGCGCGGCTCCGGCAAAGTTATGGAGCAGCAAATTTAAGCTTGCTCCCCAGCTCTTGAACTGAACCGTGCACTGCCCCAAGGTTGGCTCTCTCGAGCCGACACTCCCCTATGACCGTCCGACGCCTGTTCCTGCACCCTCTCTGGGTTTTCCTCGCCCTGCCTGCCTATGTCGGCTGGCGGCTGTTGTCGGGCCTGTCCGTTGGTCCAATCGGAATCGGCGCCGGCATCCTTCTGCTGATCGGTTGCTGCCTGTTCATACCGCTTTCGCTGCGGACGAGGGTGCTCCAAGACCGCAGGTTGGCCGATCGGCTCGCGTGGGTCGGCCTGATCGCCATGGGATTCTTCTCCTCTCTGTTCGTACTGACACTGCTGCGCGACGCGGTGCTTCTGGGCGCGCACCTGCTCCTATCCAGCGCCCAAGCGCAACTTTGGATCGCGCCCAGCGCGCAAGCGACCCTATACCTTTCGATCTTCGTCACGCTGGCGGGATTGATCATCGCGCGGCGCACACCCGGCATCGTTGAAATCAAAATCCCGATAGTCGATTTACCGCAGGCCTTGCATGGCTTCTCAATCGCGCAGATCAGCGATGTACACGTAGGTCCCACCATCAAGCGCGCATTCGTCGAGGGCATCGTTCGACGGGTGAATGAATTGCAGGCTGATTTGATCGCCGTGACCGGGGATTTGGTCGACGGTTCCGTGCAACAACTGTCGGCGCATACCGCGCCGTTCGCCGGATTAATGGCGAGACACGGCGCCTACTTCGTTACCGGCAATCACGAGTACTACTCCGGCGAACGCGCGTGGACAGAGGAGATCCAGCGTCTTGGCATGCACGTCCTTAAAAATGAACATGTGGTTTTAAAGCACGACGGCGCATCGCTGGTGTTGGCCGGCGTGACGGACTACGGCGCGCATCACTTTGACCCAGCGCAGCGCAGCGATCCTGCGGCAGCGTTGCTCGGCGCACCGGCCAATGCCGGAGCGAAAGTTTTGCTCGCGCATCAGCCAAGTTCGGCAATGGCGGCTGCCGATGCCGGCTTTGATGTGCAAATCTCAGGACATACTCACGGCGGCCAGTTCTGGCCGTGGAACCTGTTCATACATTTCTTCCAGCCATTTTCCAGCGGCCTGCACCGGTTGAAAAACCTCCGGATCTATGTGAGCCGGGGCACCGGGTACTGGGGCCCCCCGAATCGCTTCGGAGTTCCCTCAGAAATAACCCGGATTAGACTGGTGCCGGAGACCGTTTAGCCGCGCATGCCGTGATGAGCGTCGTGTCAGGCTCGGTCCGCGATGTTGGTTCGTGAAGGCTGTCGGGCCGGCGGCCTGTAGCCGCACTCGGTGACCACAATGGTGGCTGCCCTCCGCTAGCGGCCACCATTGCAGATACGCGGTATTCTTATGAGTCGAGCCTCTGGCCTAGAAATTCCTTGGCTTTGGCCACTTCAGTGTCCCACTTACCGAGCTGCTCGGAATCCAGAAACTTAGCAACGCGCTCATGAATCTCGCTGCGATGCTCTTTCACCTTGGCAACAACGTCGGCTTTGGTTGTGTCGGGGTGCGACTTCATGTATGCCCCGACTTTTGCTCGCCCCTCGGCAAGAGCGGTTTGTAGTTTCTCCTTCTGCTCGTCAGTTAGATGGAGGTCTGCAGCGAAGCGCCGAAGCTCTGTTGCAACTTGCTCGCGGGACTCAGGTGTCAATTCCATACGGGTCTCCTAGGCTATGTGGTGGTTTGCGATGGTCGTCGCCCGCACTAGGCCACATAGTCGATTGGAGTTCCATACGGCGAATGTCTCATTTCTTTCCAGCGGGAGGGTCGCTTGAGCCTGCATGTGCTTCCTCGCCGTATAAGCATTGCAACAAGTGGTGTCGTCGAATGCACAATCCGCAGAAACAACTGATCGCCGCAATGCGGTGCTGGACATCTCGAGCAGCAGCTTACGTGCGGCCGGAAAAATACCCACCAGAAACAGTGGCCTGCATTTTCTGAAATAAAAAGCCCCAAAACGGGGCTTTTTTATATTCAGTGGCGGAGAGGGTGGGATTCGAACCCACGTGCCGGAATTACCCGACCATCCGATTTCGAGTCGGCGCCGTTGTGACCACTTCGGTACCTCTCCTGTTAACTTAAAATTTTTGCCGTTTACTTAAGCATTTTTACCGCCAACTTGAACAAAATTTAGTTTTGAACTTCCCGGCAATCAGGCTAGAAACGGCTTTGTCAAGGGTTCGCAACAAGAAATATTGGTTTATTCTAACGCATCGGAAAGGGGCTCGCCTCACGACAGGAACTTGCCCGGCACCACGGCAATCAAATGGACCATTAAACCGTGCGTAGATTACCCATACAAACCAACTGGCCGCGCTGGAGCAAGCTGACGATCGCGATTTCCGCGTTCGTGCTGCTCAGCAGCTATACGCCGGTGCCCGGATTGATTCATCAGATCAAGTCCCTGGGCGAGTTGCGGGTGGTAACGCGCGTCAGCCCATTGGCCTATTACCGCGATCCCGATGGCGCGCTGCAGGGGCCGGAATATGAGTTGGCGCGGCGCTTTGCCGATGAGATTGGCGTAAAGCTCAAAATTACCCCGATGCGGACTTACGCCGAGATTTACGCAGCGCTCACATCCGGACAGGCGCATCTCGCCGCGGCCGGCCTGAAGGTGCCGATGCAGCCAGTGCCGGGCATCGATTTCGGGCCGGCCTATCAACATGTGCACGAACATTTGATCTTCCGCCGCGGAGCCGTCAGGCCCGGTTCTCTGGCAGAAATCGGCAATTCCGATCTTGAGATCGCGGCCGGCAGTGCCCATGCCAGAGCTTTGGAAAATGCGCGTAACGCGAATCCGGATCTTGTCTGGGTGGAAAATGCCAGTACCAGTTCTCAAGCGCTGTTGGACGGCGTAGCCGAAGGCACGATTGACTACACGATTGCGGACTCGACCGAATTCGCCCTGGCGCATGCGGTGCATCCAGACCTGCGCATCGCCTTCGATTTTCCGGGCGAGCGCCCTCTCGCGTGGGCCACAGGCAATCACGATCCCAGCTTCGCCCGCGAGTTGTGTGAGTATTTCGTTCGTCTGAAGCTCGACGGTGAACTGGCCACGATCGTCAATCGCTATTACGGACGCTCCGAGGACGCCGAGTTCGCCGGCGGCCCCGGCTTTATGCAGCACTTGCAGAGCCGCTTGCCGCTATACAAGCAATGGTTTGTGGAAGCGGCCGAACAAAGCAGCCAGGATTGGCGCCTGCTGGCGGCGATAGGCTACCAAGAATCGAAATGGAATCCACGAGCTTCCTCGTCGGCGGGCGCGCGCGGACTGATGCAGCTGACGGCGGATACCGCCAACGAGAACAATGTCACCGACCTCTCGGACGCTCGGCAGAGCATTTTTGGCGGGGCGCGCTATTTCCGGCAGGTGTACGAGAAAATTCCTGCCCACGTCCAGGAGCCGGATCGGACCTGGTTTGCACTCGCTGCCTATAACATCGGCTACGGACACGTCGAGGATGCGCGCGTGCTGGCGCAGAAAGCCGGGCGCGATCCGGATTCCTGGCAAGACGTGCGTCGCTTCCTGCCGCTCTTGGAGCAGGAACGCTGGTACACGCAGACCGAGAACGGCTATGCGCGTGGATGGGAACCGGTGCGCTACGTCGACAACGTTCGTGGCTATCGGGATCTGCTCGAATGGGTTTGGGGTGCCGGTCCCAGCGCGCGCCAGTTGAACTAACGGCGGCTTTCGAAGAAAGCCCGCAGCAACGCTGCCGACTCCTCGCTGCACACCCCGCCGAATACATCCACGCGCTGCGCCAGTTGGGGCGTGCGCGGCAAATCGATAACGCTGCCGCACGCACCTGCCTTCGCATCCCATGCGCCGAATACGACGCGCGCGACGCGCGCATTCAGCACCGCACCCATGCACATGGCGCAAGGTTCCAACGTCGCGTAAAGAGTTGCGTTGCCCAGACGATAATTTCCCAGTGCGGATGCGCCCGCACGCAGAGCAACGATTTCCGCGTGCGCCGTCGGATCATGGCTGGCGATCGGGCGATTCCAGCCCTCGGCGATGATCTGGCCGTCGATCACCAAGATCGCGCCGACCGGCACCTCCCCCTCGTCGGCGGCACGCTGCGCCAGCAGCAGTGCGCGCCGCATGAAATCGGTATCGCCGGCCGGCTTCATGGGGCAACCGTTGTCGGCCATCGCCTCGTGACATATCGCCCGGCAAAAATCGCGATATACAACAAAAGCAATGCCGCGGCGCTGTAGCTCAGGGAGTTGTGAATGCCTATGC
The DNA here is from genome assembly GCA_963809645.1 of uncultured Gammaproteobacteria bacterium. Classification (GTDB taxonomy): domain Bacteria; phylum Pseudomonadota; class Gammaproteobacteria; order Steroidobacterales; family Steroidobacteraceae; genus Bog-1198. The sequence continues at coordinate 94,566 of CAWEKK010000010.1, read as the reverse complement.
TCGCCCCCAACAGTCCGACGCTCAATCCGCTAAAGGTCCGCAGTCCGTTCGCGGACATGGCGAACACGCCGATCACCCGGCCGCGAATCTCGGCGGGCGCATTCAGCTGCACCAAGGATTGCGCCATTGAGTTGAACGCCAGCTCGACGAATCCCGCCAGGAACAGCAGGCTGACCGCCACGGCATAGGAATGCGAGCGTGCGAAGCCGGCCAGGGCGCAGCACCAGATCATTGCCAGGATATAGGCCGTCCGCGGCTTCGGCGGCAGCAAGCCTCGGCTCTCCAAAATCAGACCGGCGGCGAGCCCTCCTGCCGCATCTGCTGCCAGCAACAGGCTGTAGGAAATGTCCGCGGCGCGCGCACGCCCCAAGTCGAGCGCAAATCCGGGCATTTGCGCCTGGTAGGCATTGCCGACAAAAAACGCGGCAGCACCTACGAGCAGCGTCATCGACAAGAGAACTGGGTTCATGCGCACCACGTCCATGGTCGCCCAGATGTCTTTGAATCCGCGGATGCCCGCGGGGCGCGGGGCTGCATGGTCGCGGCCATAAGGAGCTTTGATCAGCCAAAGAAACATCGGGCGCGTAAATGAGTGCATTGACGAATATCCCCTTTACCGGCCCGAACAGCAGCAGCAGACCCGCTCCAACCGCAGGACCCGCCAGAAACGCCAAATACCGCCCCGTGGCATTGAGCCGAACTGCGCTCGGGACTTGTTCCGCCCCGACGATCCGGTGAATCAAGACTTGCGATGCGGGCATCCAGATTACGCCGGCCAAGCCGTGAATCACCAATAGCAGCATTGCCTTCCACTGCTGGGTCGAGTCAGTCGCAAACATCACCCCCCAACCTATCGATACGCCCATGAAAAGCAGCATGCCGATCTGAATGAGGCGGCGAATATCGAAGCGATCAGCCAAGCCGCCGGTATAGGCGGCCAACAAGAGATACGGCGCCCAGTGAGATACCACTGCGAAGGCCCCCAATGCCGGCGAATGAAATTTTTGGAATATCACCCAGTAGGAAATCACGTGCTCGATGTTGTCGGCCATGAAAGCTGCGCTGGTGGCGAAAAAGAAAATCCGGAAATCCGGATTTGCAAATGAAGTAAATGCAGTTCGCTTTGGCGGCGGCGTTGGCTGAGGCGTCGATTTGGGGTTCCAAGTTCTTCAATACCCTATGAGGTTCTGTGATTCTAGCCGCAGCCGTACCTTGACCGGGGCTCGAATTGAGGCTGCGTTGTGCGTTAATTCAGTAGAATATCGCGTTGGCTTTGGCAAACAACGATAACACGAGGATTCCATGCGCGGACTCATGCTGCTGGCCGCCTGCGCCATGTCCCTGCCGGTATCTGCCGCGGAGGGCATGTGGACCTTCGATAATTTTCCCGTGAATGCCGTCAAGCAGAGTTTCGGAGCCGATATTACGCCGGGATGGCTGGATCACGTCAGGTTGGCGACGCTCCGCTTGAGGAACTGCAGCGCATCCTTTGTCTCCGGTGAAGGGCTGATTCTGACCAACCACCATTGCATACAATCGTGCCTCGCTGAGTTATCCACCAAGGAAAAGAGCCTGCTGCAGCTCGGCTTTCGCGCTGCGGCGCGTAAGGACGAGGCACGCTGCCCGTCGCAACATGCGGACGTCCTCGTCGGCACGGAAAACATCACCGACGCCGTTCACAAGGCCGATGCCGGACTCAGCGATGCCGCCGGCAACATTGCCCGGAAGAAGGTATTGACCTCGCTCGAACAAGCTTGCGAGCTAGCAAGCACCAAGAGCAAATCCGGCAGACTCGAATGCCAATCCGTTTCGGCTGTATGAAGGCGGCCAATATTTCCTCTACAAGTACAAACGCTACACGGATCTACGCCTGGTTTTCGCGCCGGAAGCGGACATCGCCGCATTCGGCGGCGACCCGGACAACTTTCAATTTCCGCGCTGGTCGTTGGATTTTTCGATTCTTCGTGCTTATGAGGACAGCAAGCCGGTCAAGCCTTCCCATCATCTGCAGATCAATTTCGCCGGCCCGAGTGCCAATCAGTTGGTGTTCGTGTCGGGCAATCCGGGCACCACGGCGCGCTTGCAGACGCGGGCGCAGCTGGAATTCGCCCGCGATGTATCGCTGCCTACAGCGCTGCTGCGTGCCGCTGAGCTGCGCGGCCGTTACATACAGTTCGGCAAGAGCAATGCCGGCGACGAGCGGATTACATTGGCCCCGCTCAATACTCTGCAGAACAGCATAAAGGTGCGCCGCAAGGAACTCGATGCGCTCAATGACGCCGCCCTTCTCGAGGAAAAATCCAGGGCCGAACAGGCATTGCGAGCCGTTGCCGCCTTCAATGACTCCGATCCCTGGCAGGCGATCGCGGCCGCCTCGAGCCGCGGGCGGTCGCTGTATCTGCCTTATATCTTTATCGAAAATGCGGCAGGTTTTAGCAGCGCGCTGTTCCGCAATGCGCGTCTTTTGGTCCGAGGCGGCGACGAACGGCTCAAACCCAACAGGGACAGGCTCCGGGAATTCAGCGATTCCGAACTGCCGCACATCCAGCGCGACCTGTATGCACAAGTGCCGGTTTATCCTGAATTCGAGCAAATGACTCTCTCCTTTTCACTCGAACGCATGCGTGAATGGCTGGGTCCGGACCACCCGGTCGTGCACAGATTGATGAGCAAGGAGTCGCCCGATGCGCTCGCGACACGGCTCATTGCCGAAACGGAACTGAATGACGCCGCTTTTCGCAAGCGTCTTTGGGAAGGCGGCAGATCCGCCATTTATGCATCCCGCGACCCCATGATCGTGCTGGCGCGCTCCATCGACGACGATGCGCGCGCGATTCGCAGGCAGTATGAGGATGAAGTGGAGGCCCCCATCGCCGCGGCGGCGCAGAGAATCGCCGCGGCCCGTTTCGCAGCGTATGGCGTCAACACCTATCCGGATGCGACGTTTACGCTGCGCCTGAACTACGGGTCGGTGGAGGGTTGGGTGGAGAATGGATCGGTGGTTGAGCCATTCACCCATCTTGATCGTGCGTTCGAGCGCGCCACCGGAGCTGCGCCCTTCAACATCCCCGAGAGCTGGCTGCGGGTGAAGGCGCAGCTCGACATGAGCACGCCTTTTTGCATTTCCACCGGCAATGACATTGTCGGCGGAAATTCCGGAAGTCCGCTGATCGATGCCGGCGGGAATATCGTCGGCCTGATGTTCGACGGCAATATTCACTCCATCGCCGGCCGGTACTGGTTTAATCCGGACAACAACCGCGCCATCGCCTTGCACCCGGCAATCATTCGCGAGGCGCTCCTGAAAGTTTACGGCGCGAAGGAATTGCTGCTGGAACTCCAGGCGAATTAAGCCGGTTGGCCTGTTAGACCGTCATTCGATCGAATAAACGCGCCAATACTGCCCAGTAAGCGGCCGGCCTCAGGCGTTGAATAATGTCGAGATATTTCGCGTCGTTGCCGATAAGAATGCGCGGTTCATTCCGCTCGATGCCGCGAATGATGCGCTGGGCGGCGGCGGCGGCCGTGGTGCGTGCCAGCCGCTCGAAGCGCTCGCCGAGGTCGCTCATGCTGACGCTCTCGCGCATCTGCGAGCCGGAGCGCGCTCTGCGGGCGATGTTGGTCTTCACGCCCCCCGGGTGCACCACTGAGAGCCTCACAGAACTCTTGTTCATCGCAAGTTCGTGACGGACGGCCTCCGAGAAACCGCGCACGGCAAATTTCGAGGCGCAGTATGCGGACTGTCCCGGAGGCGCGATGATTCCGAATATGCTGGAAATATTGACGATGTGGGACTGCGGCCGGCTTTGCAGATGCTGCATGAACGCGCGCGTCCCGCGCACGACGCCCCAGAAATTGATATCCATCAGCCACGCCATCTGCGCCTCGTCGAACTCATCGAATTGTCCCAGCAGCGCAACGCCGGCATTGTTAATGAGCAGGCTAAGCGCGGGGAAATCGGCGATGGCGGACGAGGAAAAATCCTGAATTGCTTTGGGATCGGCGACATCCATGCAGCGGACCATGACGCGGCGCGCATGTGTAGCCGTAATTTCTTTCGCCACCAACTCAAGACCCGCTTGATCCAGATCGGCAAGCGCCAGATCGCAACCGCGTGCGGCGAGTTCCAGCGCCAGGGCACGTCCGATGCCGCTGGCCGCGCCCGTGATCGCCGCAGCCGATCCTTCAAATTGAAAACTTTTCACATGTCACCCTGGCTTGAGCATAACCGCAGCGCGGCCGTACAGCCGCAATCTCGATCTTACCCGGCAATATGGCCTGCGTGTTACCGCGGTGTTCGCGATTTCCACCGCTGCGCTCAACGGCGACGATGCGACCTACTCCCGGCTCGAGGGCGAGATCGCTCATCTCACCGATGCGCGCAACGCCATCGCGCAAAAGATGATTTCCATGCTGGAAGGCGTGGCATTCGATGACCAGCGGATCGACAAGATCAAGGCGGAGCTGTTGATCTTAGAGGCTGATGCCCTGGTTGCATCGGTACATTAGAGAACCATTGGCGGCTCGCCCGCGGCGCGCCGCGGGCGGGCCGCGGGCCGATCCGGCGTCGCGAATGCCGGGCAAAGTCACATTTGCCGTTTCCGGCATCCTTTATACTGAGAAACGTGACTGCTCGCAGGGGGGGATGATCAATGGCGGCATTTCAACGTGAGATACTGGTGCGGTTCGGACACTGCGACGCGGCAGGCTGGGTTTTCTACCCCCGCTATTTTGAAATGATCAGCGACTTCGTCGAGGACTGGTTCGAAGACGGACTCGCCGCCAGCGCACCCGGTCTTTTCCATCACAAACAGATGCTCACACCATCGGTCCATTTCACCGTCGATTTCCCCAAGCCGACGCGTTTCGGAGATCGGCTGACATTCAATCTATGGACCATTAAGACCGGGCGCACTTCCTGTGAAGTTCGCATCGAAGCGTCTCATCACGGCGAGTTGCGCATGAGCGTCAAGCAGGTGCTGGTGTTCATATCCGCCGAGACCGGACGCGCCACGGAGATTCCGCCCGAACTGGTCAGCCGCATGGCCCGATTTGGCGCCGATCCTGAAACGGCCAAAACGGCAGCGGCGCTGCGCAAGTCCTGATCAACGCTGGTTTTTGCAATCCGTGCTGACGCCCGGTTCACCGTGCTCAGCGCTCGCAGCCGCCTTCCTCAACGATGTGCAATATCGGGATCGCCGCCTTCGCTTTGTCCATGTCGCTTTGGCTTGCCGGAGCATTTCCCAGGTTGAGTGTTTTCGCCGTTCCGTCTGAATAAGAAATGGTCGCGGAGAGGTAGTGTCCGCACTTGGTCGTAACCACAAGGTCTGTGGCGTGGCTGCTTGGCGATTTGAGCGAATTGCCAAGAAGGTCGCCTAGTTTTCGCGCCGAGCCTGCAAGCTGTTCTTGATTGCGCTTGACCACGTCGGGTGCAATCAGGGTGGAGGGACCGGGCGCCACATAGAGCGCGCTATTGTCGGCCGCGGCGGGAGGAATAGCGCCTCCGACGCCGATAATGAGAGCGAATGCCAGGAGAGCCGCGGCACGCATTTTTGCCCCAGCGTTACCGGTAATCGCACCGGCGGTCATAATGCCCATAGTAGAATCCCGTGACTGTTTTCAGGACCGAGCCGCAAGCCACTTTAGGGGGTCGGGAGCAGTCTCGCCTGTGATGAGCCGCTCATTACGGCACAGTTTTTAGGCTTGCCGAGCTTAATTGGGGCGTCCCCCTCTGCACTATGACAAACCGGATGACAGCATGCGCACCGTCAAGGAACCTGTGATTTTGTCTTGGAGCGGAGGCAAGGACAGCGCCATGGCGGCCTATCATCTTCTCGCCTCTCAGAAATACGAAATCGCTGCGCTCATGACGACGGTCACCGAGGACTACGATCGCATCAGCATGCACGGAGTTCGGTGCGAGCTTCTCGAGCGCCAGGCAGAGTCTTTGGAGATTGCGCTTCACAAGGTGATGATTCCGAAGGATTGTCCCAACGAGATCTACGAGCACCGGATGAGCGAAGCCTTCAGTCACTTCAGGGCCCGCGGCATCCTAAAGATCGCCTTCGGTGATCTGTTTCTCGCAGATATAAGAACGTATCGGGATGAGCGGCTTGCGCAAGCAGGATTGACGGGGATCTATCCGATATGGTTGCGCGACACGGATGAACTGGTGCGCACTTTCATCGGCTTGGGCTTCAAGGCCAAGCTGGCTTGCGTCGACACGCACGCGATCGATGCATCGTTTGCCGGGCGCGAAATCGATGCCAGCCTGCTTGAGGACCTGCCGCCGACTGCCGATCCTTGCGGAGAGCGCGGTGAATATCACTCCTTCGTATACGCGGGGCCGATCTTCAAGAAGACGATCCATTGCAAAGTGGGCGCGACCACAATGCGCGCGTCGCGCTTCAATTTTTGCGACATCATCGCAACGGCGCCGGGAACGGGTTGAGTTAAAGGCGCCCGCCGGGCCGCGCACCCCATTGCTTCGCAACGATCAAATCTGCTCGTTGCGTTTCTTGCGCCACTGGCTCGGCGGTGCACCGACCGATTTTTTGAATGCCCGGCTGAATGCCGATTCAGAATCGTAGCCGACGCGATTGGCAATCACCGCAACGCTTTCCATTCCGCTCAGCAGAAGATTTGCGGCCAGCTGCATGCGCCAATTCGTCATGTACTGCATGAGAGGTTGCCCGACGAATTGGGTAAATCGCTCCGCGAGTGCGGAACGCGATAGCCCCACCGTTTTGGCCATCGATTCGATGGTCCAATCGCGGGTAGGATCGCGATGGAACGCTGACAGGGCGCGGCCCACGAACGAGTCGCGCAAGCCCGCGAGCCAACCGGTTCGATCTGCGGGCAAGGTCTCCAGGTAGTGGCGCACGACATCGACGAACATGAGTTCGCTCAGCCGTCCCAGCACACACTGCCCGCCCATGCGAGGCTCTTTCGATTCGGCGAGCGCGAACTGCACATAGGAGGCCAGCGCTCCGCCGGCGTGACCGGAAACCAATATTACGCGCGGCAACGCGGACAGCAGGGGGTTGTAGGGCCGCGCGTCGCACCCCAGGAAGCCGCACACCAGGTGCACGGCATCGCCATCGGGACCGCCCATCGAGATGCTGATCGGCAGTTTTCCGTCCGCCGGCATGCGGTACATGGTCATATCAGGAGTGCGTCGCAGACCCGGCGTGCTTGAGAGCACGTGCGTATCGCCGTGCGGCAACACGATGATATCGCCCGCGGAAAGCCGCGTCGGCGGCTCTCCGGGAACGCACGCCCAGCAGCTTCCCCGCGTGATCACGTGATAGCACACCAGATGTTCTGAACCTGGAAACATCGCATCGACAATTGCCGGGCCCGATGGTGTTTCCGCTACCCAAGGATCGCAGGCCTGGATGTCGAAAAAAATGGCGCCCGTCAGGCGTACGGCCCGCAGGACATCAGACAATGCATCCATCACCTTCTCCCGGACGATCGAGCATAAGCGCCGGACGCGCGGTCATTCGAGCATCGAGCGCCGATCGGTAGAATCCCAACCTCGAATCTCATTCGATCTTACAGGGAGACGCAACATGGGTAGTGAAAAGATCCTCACGGGCAGTTGTTTTTGCGGAGAGGTGCAATTCGAGGTTGCCGGCGAACCTGCCGGCATGGGGTATTGTCACTGCGAGTCGTGCCGGCATTGGTCGGCGGGACCGGTGAACGCATTTTCTCTGTGGAATCCACAGGCGCTGAAGATCACGCAAGGCGCGGCCAGCGTCGGGACCTACAACAAGACGCCTGTCAGCTTTCGCAAGTGGTGCAAAAAGTGCGGCGGACATCTATTTACAGACCACCCGACCATGGGGCTGGTGGACATTTATGCTGCGATGTTGCCCAAGCTGAAATTCGAGCCGGGCGTGCATGTGCACTATCAGGAAACAGTATTGCCGATTCGCGATGGCAAGCCAAAGTTCAAAGACATGCCGAAGGAAATGGGCGGTTCAGGCGTCAATCTGCCGGAGTAAATCTCCGCTGCGGCAATTGCTGTCAGGGATCCCTCCATGCTCACGCCTTGATTTCGCCCCGGCCGGCTCCTAAAGTGAGACGGGATGACGGTAATGATCAAACGAGCTTACGAGCCTGTGGCGGCCACCGATGGCCTGCGCGTGCTGGTGGATCGTCTTTGGCCCAGAGGCATCAAGAAGTCCTCGGCCAATCTGGCGTTCTGGATGAAGGACGTCGCACCCAGTTCGAAATTACGGATTTGGTTTGGCCATAGGCCGGAACGTTTCAAGGAATTCACCGCCCGCTACAAAAAGGAATTGATCGGGAACCCGGCGGTAAGCGAGCTGCGCAAACTCGCCCGGCGCCGGCGTGTTACGTTGCTGTACGGGGCACGCGACCCGAAGGTCAATCATGCAGTTGTGTTGGCGGCGGTATTGCGCAACAGGGCGGCAGCCGCGCCGAAACTCGCCCGAAAATAAAATCTTGACCTAGGCCTGCACCATGTTGACCGCAGAGGACGTACGCAGCATCCCGCTGTTCTCGACGCTCTTGGCGATCGAATTAGAACGGCTCGCTCAATCGGCTGCCGACTTGCATTTGGCAGCGGGTGAGTTCGCCGTGCACGAAGGCGGCGAACGCGCGCTCTATGCGGTGCTCGCTGGGAAAATCGAGGTGGTGAAAGTCATCAATGGATCCGAGCGCACGCTCGGTTGGCGCCTGCCGGGCACGATTTTCGGCGAGGTGCCGTTGGCATTCGCTACGCCCTTTCCCGGCGCCTACCGCGCCGCAGAGCCTTCCCGAGTGATGCGGGTGGAGGCGCGCCAGTACTACATGCTGGCCGCGAACTCCTCCGAGATAGCCGAAAAGGTCGGCGCGCTCGCCCGGGAGCGAATTGGAGGCCTGCAGGGGATCGTCGCCGCTGAGCCGCCCAAGGCGCGCGTCACGCTGTTCGGGCCGCGCTGGGACGCCGAATCCGCCGAGGTGCGCCGCTTCCTGGCGCGCAATCAGATCACGTATGACTGGATTACGCCGGACTCTGCCGACTTGCAAAAGGCATGGCCTGGGAAGCCGCCGCCTGATTCCGAGTGCCCGGTGTTGCGCCTGGAGAACGGCACAGTCATCAGCCGACCGCGGATGCGCGAGCTCGCGCAGCTTCTGGGACTGCAGACCCGCCCACGTCTGCGCGAATACGACACTGTTATCGTCGGCGGAGGGCCCGCAGGACTCGCTGCAGCCGTTTACGGAGCCTCAGAAGGGCTGCGTACACTGGTTGTCGAGCGCGAGGCTCCCGGCGGCCAAGCCGGCACCTCCTCGCGCATTGAAAATTATCTTGGGTTTCCCAATGGCGTTTCGGGCGATGAACTGGCAACTCGCGCCCTACAGCAGGCGCGGCGATTGGGCGCTGAGATCTTGGTCACCCGAGCAGTTTCCCGCATCGACCCAAAGACGCGCGAGATCTTGCTCGACGGCGAAGACGCAGTTGGCGCATCGACTGTCATATTGGCGACCGGCGTATCTTGGCGCCGCATGAAAATTGCAGGTTTTGAGCGGCTGATCGGCAAGGGCATTTACTACGGAGCAGCCCGCAGCGAGGCGGACGCCACGCACGGTCGCGACATTCACTTGATCGGCGCAGGCAATTCCGCGGGCCAAGCGGCCCTGTTCTTTGCCAATCACGCGCGCCGCGTCACGCTTCTAGTTCGCGGCAAATCGCTCGAAAAAGGCATGTCGCAGTACCTGATCGACCAAATCCACGCCAAGGAAAATATCCACGTACGGTTAGGCTCGGAAGTGCGTGCCGTTCATGGCGACAGCCATTTGTCGGCAATCGATGTTCACAGCGCGGAGACTGGAATCGTCGATCGGCTCGAGTGCGGCGGGCTGTTTGTGTTCATCGGTGCCGATGCCGATACGGCCTGGTTGCCGGCGGACGTGGCGCGAGACTCGCGCGGTTACGTGTTGACCGGAGACGATGTCGTCAGAGCCGGGCGTTGGGCACAGGATCGCGATCCTTACCTGCTTGAAGCCAGCGTCCCAGGCATGTTCGCCTGCGGCGATGTGCGGCTAAGCCCCGTCAAACGCGTGGCGTCCGCAGTGGGCGAAGGCAGCATGGCAATCGCACTGGTTCATCAGTTTCTGAAACTGCAGGCCAATTCGACCCGCGCCCGGATGTAATGTACTACCCGGGCGCGGATGCTCTTTTGGACGATTCGCGCCTGTAAATCAGCTGGGCTGCTTGACGATGCGCAGGTAGGGTTTCGGTGCCTTCCAGCCGGCTGGATAGATCTTCTTCGCATCGTCATCGGACACTGAACCGGAGATGATCACATCCTCGCCCTGCTTCCAATTCGCAGGGGTCGCAACCTTGTGTTTCGCGGTCAATTGGATCGAATCCAGCGCGCGCAAAATTTCATCGAAATTTCGACCGGTGGTCATTGGATAGGTCAACATCAGCTTTATCTTCTTGTCCGGACCGATTATGAACACCGAGCGAACGGTCGCGTTGGTCGCGGCGGTGCGGCCGGCGGCTCCGCCGGTCTCTTCGGCAGGCAACATGTTGTAGAGCTTGGCAACGGCCAAATCCGTATCCGCAATCATCGGATATTTGACGGTAGCGCCCTGCGTCTCTTCGATATCCTTGACCCAGCCGGTGTGACTCTCAACGGCATCGATGGACAGTCCGATGAGCTTTGCGTTGCGCTTGGTGAACTCCGGCTCGATCTTGGCCATATACCCAAGCTCGGTCGTGCACACCGGCGTGAAATCCTTGGGGTGGGAAAATAAGATCGCCCATTTGTCCCCGATCCATTGGTGAAAATCAATCGGGCCTTGGGTGGTTTGCGCCTTAAAATTTGGCGCCGTGTCATTGATTCGAAGCGACATACAGATCCTCTCTATTAAGCTGAGATTAATCGTCCGCGGCAACTTTGCCGCGATTGCTCTCTTGAACAAAGACTCGCCTGGCGGTGAGCAGGGATGGTGCGAAGCGCACCGCGGCCTGGAATCGATGCGGCCAGTATACGCCCACTTGTCATGCGTCGGCGACTTGGGGCGCCCTCGCCACGACCCGCGAAGCGTGCTTCCATAAATCGCAGCACCGGCAGTGCTGTAAGTCGTCGGCAATCGGCTTCGCGTCCAGGTCCAGCTGCGCTTTAACCGCATGTGGGAAAACGCGGCGGCCCATGTTACGATCAGGCCGTAGAGGAACCGTTGCTCCCACTCGGAGGTTCCATGAAGCGAGTCACCGGCATTGGCGGCATCTTCTTCAAGGCCAAAGACGCTCCGGCGCTGCAGGTCTTGGTACAAAAAGCATCTCGGAATCGATGTCCAAGAATGGGGCGGCACAGCGTTCACCTGGACCGACGGCGACGGTAAGCCTGTGGCCGGATCCACTGTCTGGTCCATTGGTTCGGCGCAAAGCGAGCACTTTGCGCCCAGCACGGCCCCCTTCATGGTCAACTACCGCGTGGAGGATCTGCACGCACTGGTCAAAGCTTTGCGCGACGAAGGCTGCAAGGTACTGGAGAAGATTGACGAGTCCGAGTACGGAAAGTTTGCCTGGGTCATCGATCCGGAGGGAAACAAGATAGAACTGTGGCAACCGCCCGCCGGCCAATGACGGCAGCATCCCCCGGTGCGCTGCTAGGGATCTTAGATGTCACTCCCACTCGATCGTGGCGGGCGGCTTTCCGGAAATATCGTAGACCACGCGCGAAATTCCCGGCACTTCGTTGATCACCCGGTGCGCCACGCGGTCGAGAAAATCATAGGGCAATCGCGCCCAGCGCGCGGTCATGAAGTCGATGGTTTCCACCGCGCGCAGCGCAATCACATAGTCGTAGCGGCGCCCATCGCCCATGACCCCGACCGAGCGTACCGGCAGGAACACGGCAAAGGCTTGGCTGACCTTGCCGTACAGGTCATGCGTGCGCAGCTCCTCGATGAAAATTGCGTCGGCCCGCCGCAGCAGGTCCGCGTGTGCTTTGTGAATCTCGCCCAAAATGCGCACACCGAGTCCCGGCCCCGGAAATGGATGCCGATGCACCATTTCCGTCGGCATCCCCAGCTCGATTCCGAGCTTACGAACCTCGTCCTTGAACAGCTCGCGCAACGGCTCGAGCAATTTTAATTTCATATGCTTGGGCAGGCCGCCCACGTTGTGGTGCGACTTGATCACATGCGCCTTGCCCGTTTTGGCGCCGGCCGATTCGATGACATCGGGATAGATGGTTCCTTGCGCGAGCCACTTCACGTCCGCCAGCTTCGCCGACTCTTCCTCGAACACCTCAACGAATACCCGCCCGATGATCTTGCGCTTCTTTTCCGGATCGGCTTCGCCGGCCAGGGCGGCCAGGAACCTTTCCTCGGCGTTGACGCGAATCACATGCACGCCCATGTGCTCGGCGAAGGTCGCCATCACCTGATCGCCCTCGCCCAAGCGCAGCAGACCGTGATCCACGAACACGCAGGTTAACTGAGCGCCGATCGCTCGATGCAGCAGTGCGGCAAGTACCGAGGAATCGACGCCTCCCGACAATCCAAGCAGAACGCGATCGTGGCCGACCTGTTCCCGAATTCTCGCGATGCTGTCCTCGATGATACTGCGGGTCGCCCAGCTCGCGCCGCAGCCGGCGATCTCCCGCACGAAGCGGCGCAGAATTTCGCCGCCCTGCAGACTGTGGGTCACTTCCGGATGGAATTGCAAACCGTACAAATGCCGCGTTTCGTCGGCCATGGCGGCGAGCGGCGCGTTGTCGCTGGCCGCTATCGCTGTGAACCCCGGCGGCAAGGCCGTGACCCGATCGCCATGACTCATCCAGACATCCAAAAGCCGCCGGCCCTCAGCGTCGCGATTGTCCTCGAGGCCGTCGAGCAACGGCGAGTCATTCGTCGGCCTGACTTGGGCTGCGCCGAACTCGCGATGCGATGAGCCTGCGACTTGACCTCCCAGCTGTGCGGCCATGGTCTGCATGCCATAGCAAATCCCCAGTACCGGAACGCCCAGCGAATAGACTTCGGCCGGCGCTTCCAGACCCTTCGAGTCATAGACCGATTCGGGGCCGCCCGACAGCACAATGGCCTTCGGGGCAAATTTTTTGATGTCATCAATGGGCGCATCGCACGCGTAGATTTCGGAATAAACACCGATCTCGCGGATGCGGCGGGCGATCAACTGCGTGTATTGGGCACCAAAATCGAGAATCAGAACCTTGTCGGCATGAATGTCGGCCATCAACCAATCCGATAGTTGGGCGCTTCTTTGGTGATGGTCACATCATGCACATGACTTTCGCGGACGCCGGCACTGGTGATGCGCACGAACTGCGGACGGGTGCGCATCTCTTCGATGCTGCCGCTGCCGGTGTAGCCCATGGCGGCGCGCAATCCCCCGGACAGCTGATGCAAGATGGCCACCAGGCTGCCCTTGTAGGGCACGCGGCCCTCGATGCCTTCGGGCACCAGTTTTTCAAGCTCCGAGGTCGTATCTTGGAAGTACCGGTCGCTCGAGCCATGGGTTTGCGCCATCGCCCCCAACGATCCCATGCCTCGGTAGGCTTTGTACGAGCCGCCTTGATAGAGCTCGACCTCGCCCGGGGATTCCTCGGTGCCCGCGAACATTCCGCCGATCATCACGCAATGTGCACCCGCCGCGAGCGCCTTGGCGATATCGCCGGAATAGCGGATGCCGCCGTCGCCGATGACCGGCACGCCCGTGCCCTCCAACGCCTTGGCTACCCGCGCAATGGCGCTGATTTGCGGCACGCCCACACCCGCGATGACGCGCGTGGTGCAAATGGAGCCCGGCCCGATACCCACCTTGACCGCATCGGCCCCGTGTTTGACCAGATCGAGCGCAGCCTCCGCGGTCACGATATTCCCGCCGATCACCTGCATGTCCGGATATTTCGCCTTTATTCTCGAGACTGTTTCCAGCACACCGCGAGAATGGCCGTGCGATGTATCGACCACCACGACATCGACTCCCGCTTCGCGCAACGCGCTGACGCGGTCCATCGTGTCCGGCGACGTGCCCACGGCCGCGCCGACGCGCAAGCTCCCGACGCTGTCTTTGCAGGCATTGGGAAACTCGGTGGCCTTTTGAAAGTCCTTGACGGTAATCATGCCCTTCAGCTCGTGATCACCGGCAACCACCAGCACCTTTTCGATTCGATGTTTGTGCAGGAGCGCCAATACCTGATCTTTAGGCGCATTTTCGCGCACCGTGATCAGGCGATCCTTGGGCGTCATCACCGAGGAGACCGGCGCATCCAGCTTGGTCTCGAAGCGCAGATCCCGGTGAGTGACGATGCCGACGACCTTGGTGCCGAGAACCACCGGAACGCCGGAGATGTTCTTGGCGCGCGTGAGTTCCAAAACCTGGCGAATGGTCATGTCCGGATTCACGGTGATCGGATCGCTGATGACGCCGCTTTCGAACTTCTTCACCCGATCGACCTGCCGTGCCTGGCCGTCGATCGACATGTTTTTGTGAATGATGCCGATGCCGCCCTCTTGGGCGATGGTGATGGCGAGCCGCGCCTCGGTGACAGTGTCCATGGCGGCCGACACGACCGGGAGATTGACCCGGATGTCGCGGGTTAGCTGACTGGCAAGTGAAACGTCGCGGGGCAGCACTTCGGAATATGCCGGCACCAGCAACACGTCATCGAATGTGAGTGCCTCTTCAAGAATACGCATCGCGTTCCAGGTTCGTCTAAGAGGCGGCGCATTGTACCTTGCAGGTGCGGCGCGGTAAACCGCAGTATCATGAGCTCATGGAAATAGCGGCAAACCGCGACATTTATAGCGTTTCACGCCTGAATCGCGAGGTGCGCGTGCTGCTGGAACGAGGTTTTGGCACTCTTTGGCTGGAGGCCGAAATTTCCAATCTCGCCAAACCCAGCTCCGGGCATTGGTACTTCTCGCTCAAGGATTCGGCCGCGCAGGTGCGCTGCTGCATGTTCCGGCAGCGAAATATGCTGAGTGCGTTCGCCGCACGCGACGGCCAAAAAGTGCTGGTGCGGGCCAGAATTGGGCTGTATGAGCCGCGCGGCGAGTATCAGCTGATCATCGACCACATGGAAGATGCGGGACTCGGCGCCCTCAAGCGTCAGTTCGAGGAATTGTCGGCAAAACTCGCCGCAGAAGGCCTGTTTGCCCCAGAGCGCAAGCGCGCGCTGCCCATGTTCCCGAAGCGCATCGGCGTGATCACCTCGCCGACGGGTGCCGCGATCCGGGACATTCTGCACGTGCTGGCGCGCCGCTTTGCCGCGGTGCCGGTGCTGATTTATCCGGTGGCGGTCCAAGGCGCGGCGGCCGCAGCGGAGATTGCGGCAGCCGTTCGCACCGCGGGGCGGCGCGCCGAGTGCGATGTGCTCATTTTGGCGCGCGGCGGCGGCTCGCTCGAGGATTTATGGGCATTTAACGATGAGGCACTGGCCCGCGCCATCGTCGCCTCGCCCATCCCGATTGTCAGCGGCATCGGCCACGAAATTGACTTTACGATTGCGGATTTCGCCGCCGACGTCCGCGCACCGACCCCGTCCGCGGCGGCCGAAATCGCCGTGCCCGACGGCGAAGAATGGCGCGCCTCCTTGGACCGTCTGGGACACCGTCTGCAGCGCGGCCTGCTGCGCCGGGTCGAGGCGCAGCGCGAGCGCCTGCGCTGGCTTGTCGGACGCGCTGCACTGGTCAGTCCGTCGGCCAGGTTGGCCCAGCAAACGCAGCGCCTGGATGATCTGGAGCAACGTTTGTCCCGCGCGCTGCGGCAGATTCTGGCCGATCGTCGTTCAGTTCTGGGCGAACGCCGCAGCCGGCTCTGGCAACAGAGTCCGGCAGCCCGGCTGCGCAGCACCGCCGCCCGCCAGGCCGCCCTTTACGCCAGACTGCGTGCCGCAGCCCTCGCGCGGCTGCATGTCGCGCGCGAACGATTCTCGCCATTGGCGCGCACCCTGAACGCGGTAAGCCCTCTCGCCACCTTGGATCGCGGTTATGCCATCGTCAGCCGCATGGGCGACGGTATCGTGCGCAGCGCGGCGGATGCGCCGCCGGGAACGATCATTGAAGCGCGCCTGGCACAGGGGAAGATTCGCGCCAGAGTGGAGGAATCTTGATTCGATGCGCTGCTTTGTTGCTCTGCTTGAGTCCTGCGTTTGCGTGGAGCTACGCCCTGCCGCGCGAAAGCGCAGTTCCCGGCGGCATCAAACTCCTGAAAATCGACGTTCGCGGCAGTTCCATGCCTTATGTTGACGTCGAAGGTCACCGCGCGCTGGTCGTACAAGACGGAGACGTTTGGACTGCAGTCATCGGCATTCCGCTATCGGCCCCGCTGGGACCCAGGCAGGTAATCGTGCACGCCAACGATGTCAGGCAGGAGATCGACTTTACCGTCAGCGACAAGCGCTACGCCAGTCAATCGCTCAAAGTCGCGCCGGGTCAGGTGAATCTGTCGAGCGCGGATCTTGAGCGCGTGAACCGGGAAAAACTGGTCATCGATCACGCCATGAGCCGGTGGAGCGACGAGCAGCCGCAGACGCTGCGCATGCAACAACCGATACCCGGCGTGCGCAGCAGTTCATTCGGCATGCGCCGCATTTTCAACGGTGAATCGCGAAATCCGCACGGCGGTATGGATATCGCCGCGCCGATCGGCGCCAAGGTTGTGGCGCCGCTCGCCGGAACGGTCGATCGACACGGGCAATTTCTTCTTCAACGGCAATACCGTCTTCCTGGATCACGGGCGCGGCATGATCAGCATGTATTGCCATCTGAGCGCAATCGAGCGTCAACCCGGGGCAGCGAGTGGCGGCTGGAACCACTCTCGGCGCGGTCGGCATGACCGGTCGAGTGACCGGTCCGCACTTGCATTGGGGACTGAGCCTCAATCGCGCCTGGGTCGATCCCGAATTGTTCGTCGCCGACTAAGCGCCGATCGTTTAGGTTCCGCTCAACAATTGATCGACTGCCGCTCCTTCGATCGGCGGCGACAGCGCAGCCTGACGCAGGCGCGCGCTATGTTCTTGCACCGCCGCGCCGGAAGGTTGCATTTCAATCTGCCCTTGGAAAAACGCGCCTTCGCTGATGCCGACCCGCGGCGCAAAGACATTGCCTTTGACCTTGGCCGTGGCGCGAATGTTGACCGACTCGGTGGCGTACAGATCGCCTTCAACCTTGCCGTCGATGACAATGACCCGCGCACGAATGTCGCCCTTCATGCGTGCCGTCGGTGCCGATGGTGAGGCTCTGTGTATGGGTGATCGACCCCTCTACGCTGCCTTGAACAATCAAGTCCTCTTGAGCCGACAACTCACCTTTGAATCGCAGCGTCGCTCCGAGGACCGATGCCCGCGGAGCGCCCTCCGCAATCTTGACCTCAGGCGCCCGCTGCGGCTCAGCGGCGCGCGGCGCCGCAGGCCGCACCTCGCCCGGCATTCTCGGCTCCGGACGCGTCAGTGATGGTTCGGGGGCGCCGGTACGGCCGCTTGAGTTCGCATTCATCATGAGATCATCTCCATCGAGGGGTTTTTTGAACCACGACATTGTTAAGCGGCGCCACCGGAAGCTTTGTGCGTACGCACGGGGTCGAATTTGGCGGTCTGGCCGGCCTTCTTGCCGTCCATGTCGATGCTGCCGCTGAAATTCGCGCCTTCGGTAATGCTCACAGTGGGTGAGTAAATATTTCCGCAAACCTTCGCTGTCTCTTTCACAAAAACGGATTTCTCGGCCTGCAGATCGCCCTCGACCGTGCCCTCGACAATGATGAGTTGCGCTTTGATATTGGCCTTGACCGTCCCCTGCGGGCCGACGGTCAAACGCTGGGTGTGGGTAATCGAACCTTCTACCCGGCCCTGAATCAACAGGTCCTCTTCGGCAGTCAGATCGCCTTTGAAATACAGCGTGGGGCCAAGGATCGAAGCTCGCTCGGTTGCGCTGTTGTAAGGATTGCTCATGCGGTGTTCTCCGTGGACTAAAGTCTCAAGCCGAAAAGGCACGGCAAGATTACCTGGCATAATCGATCCCGGAAATGCGACAAAGATCACGAATCGTCGGGCTGCACACGTGCCGCGATCACCGGATGTCGCAAAAAGCTGACGGGCCTGGGAGTCCCGGCGGATCCGTCTTGTCAGGGCGTGGATGAAGCCTTGGATGCAGTGCCTGCCGCCGCTGCCATCAAGATCCGGCTTCTTGGGCTTGGTCTTTTTGGGCGGCGCCGTGGTTTTCACCAATGAACTCAAAGGACAACGCTGCCCGCGCACGAGAATCGCGCTGAACTTGTCGAATGAGCCGCTGGGATTCGAGTCGAACGCCAGCCTCTGCGCAAACGGCAGACTGATGCACGTACCGAACAAAGTGGCCTTGTACCAGCGCCGGCCCTGGTCTTGAATCAGAACGGTTTTTTCATCCACCACCAGCCAGTTCCAGATGTTCCTGTTGGCGAAATGTATCTGCGCTTCGGACTCGGCAGCCGGGGCGGCTACGCGCCGATGCCGCAGATGGCGGCGGATCGTCGCTGCGAGGGGTGGCGAAGACCGCGCTGGACGCGAAAGTGGCGAACAACAGCAGCGCGCCATGAGCCGGCTTTCTCATGTCACCCGTACCGCGCTGCGTTGCCGCGCCAGGTAGTCATTCAAGGTGTGCGCCAGGGAAACGAAATCCGACGGAATCATCAGCACCGTCGTGCTGTTGTTCTCGGCGCCCACTTCGGAAATCATCTGCATGCGCCGCAGTTCCAGCGCCGCCGGATTCGCCGCAATCTGCGCGGCGGCCGCCGACAGCTTCACCGATGCCTCGAGTTCCGCCTCGGCTTTGATGATGCGCGCGCGTTTCTCGCGGATGGCTTCCGCCTGCATCGCCATCACCTGTTGCATGGCCTTCGGCAGTTCCACGTCCTTCATTTCGAAGCGTTGCACCTCCAAGCCCCAGGCCGCTGTCGAGCCGGAAATACTGCCGCCCAACAGAGTATTGATCTTGTTGCGCTCCTGCAGGATTTCATCCAAATCGTGCTGGCCGATGATGTTGCGAAGCCCGGTCAAGGCAAGCTGGTACACGGCGGCCGGCGCATCGGCCACCTCGATGACCGCCTTTGCCGCATCGGTGATCCGGTACCACAGCACCGCGTTGACTTTGATGGTCACACTGTCGCGCGTGATGGTTTCTTGCTGTTCCGCCGAGACCGTGCGCGTGCGGATGTCGACGCGAACCGAGCGTTCGACACCTAAGGGAATGATCCAATACAGGCCGGGCCCGCGCAGACCCTTGTAGCGTCCCAGCCTGAACACCACGCCGCGTTCATATTCCTGCGCGACGCGCAGTCCCGAAAGCATGACAACAACCAGCGCAATTATTATTATGTCGACGACGGGCACAGCGTCACTCCTTAAGTCACCGCCTTTAAGTTTACGCCCATCCGCACTCAGCGGCGATTGCTACTCGATACTCTCGCCGTGCAGGGTGATGTCGAGGCCTTCGCGCTCCTGTTCCTCAGTCACGCGCAGACCAATGGACAAGTCGATGACCTTCAAGATGGATGAAGCTCGCCGCAAACCCGTAGATCACCGTCACTGCCACCCCTTTGAGCTGGATCAAGAACTGCGCGAGGACCGAGTTGTCCACGCCGCTGATTTCCTTGCTGACGAAAATGCCGGTCAAGAGCGCGCCGATGATGCCGCCGATGCCGTGTACACCGAAGGCATCCAACGAATCGTCATACCCGAGCACGTGCTTCAGCGAAGTCGCAGCAACAAAGCACACGACGCCCGCCGCCAGGCCGATGAACACCGCGGGCGTAGGACCGACAAAGCCCGACGCCGGCGTAATGGCCACCAACCCTGCGACCGCTCCCGAAGCAATGCCGAGGACGCTTGGCTTGCCCTTGGCTACCCACTCCGCAAACATCCAGCTCAATGCCGCCGCCGCCGTCGCCATCTGGGTGACCAGCATCGCCATGCCGGCGCGGCCGTCGGCCGCTCCCGCAGATCCGGCGTTGAAACCGAACCAACCCACCCACAACAGGGATGCGCCGATGAGCGTTAAGGTCAGATTGTGCGGCGGCATCCGCTCGCGGCCATAACCCAAACGCTTGCCGAGCACGATGCAGCTGGCGAGACCCGCCATGCCGGCGTTGATGTGCACCACCGTGCCGCCGGCATAGTCCAGGACGCCGGCGGCGTTCAGCCAGCCGGTCGGCTCCCAGACCATGTGCGCGATCGGCGCGTACACCAACAAGGACCAGGCAGCCATGAACACCAGCATCGCCGAGAATTTCATGCGATCGGCGAAAGCACCGGCGATCAGCGCCGGCGTGATCGCGGCAAAGGTCAGCTGAAACATGGCGTAGACGGTTTCAGGAATGGTAAGCGCCAGATGCGACACCGACAATTTGTTGACCGGGTCGTGCATGAAGGTCATGCCATTGAACAGCGCACGGCCGAACCCGCCGAGAAATTTGCCGCCGGGCGTGAACGCCCACGAATAACCGACCAGCCACCAGAGGATGGTCACCACGCAAACGATTGCAAAAGTCTGCATCAGCGTGGCAAGAACGTTTTTCTTGCGCACCATGCCGCCATAGAACAGCGCCAGACCCGGTATCGACATCATGAGTACCAGGGCTGTGGAGGTCAGCATCCAGGCGGTATCGCCGGCGCTGATTTGGTCCGCGTCGAGCAGCACCGGTTCGGTTGGCGCGCTGTCGCCCCATGCGGCGGGCATGGCCAGCGTCACCAGAGCAACAAAGGCCCACATCGGCGGTTTCTTCATCATGTCCCCTGTAATTTAGATGGCGCTCGAGTCGCGTTCACCGGTGCGAATCCGCACGACCTGCTCGAGATCGAAGACAAAAATCTTTCCGTCGCCCACCTTGCCGGTTTTCGCCGACTTGATGATCGCTTCGATTACCTGATCGACCATGCCGTCGTCGACCGCAATTTCGATTTTTGTTTTCGGAACGAACTCCACCACGTACTCCGCACCGCGGTAGATTTCCGTATGACCGCGCTGCCGTCCGAAGCCCCGAACTTCCGTGACCGTGACGCCGCGCACCCCGATTTCACTGACCGCGGCGCGAACTTCGTCGAGCTTGAACGGCTTGATGATCGCGGTAATGAGCTTCATGGTGCGTGGCGGAAAGCACCGCTTGTGCCAGCATTGAAGTATCGAGCGCGATCAGCAGCTTATCTGCATCGGGCTCGTCGGCAGGCAGGTTTTTTGCACCGTTCTGGGGCGCCGTTCCGCGGTCAACGCATCATTACGGTGCGATACGCGCCCCAGTTCATCGCAGCGACAGTTCAAGCCGAACCTGGCCATCCTGGTTCTTGGCGTTGCCGTTTGCCACCAGGAACACCCGCCCCGGATCGATCTGGGTACCGCTCAGCAGCGCTTCCTGGAGGTTCATCGCCCGTTGCTCGCCGAGCGCCGTGAGATCGGATTCGTTCACTTCAATGTGCTCGTGAAGCGCCTGGCTCAAGAAATCGACTTGCGCGGCGACTTTCCCGGACTTGATCTTGATCGTCTCCACCGATTCCGGAAATGTCGGATCGGCGCCGAAATTTTTTGCGTAGAGCCGCGTCAGCAGATCCAGCTGAACCGCTGGATCCAGTTGTGCAAACGGCGCGTCAGTGGCAGCCGATTTCTTGCGGGCGGAATGCAGCTTGCCTCAACCTGCGCATGAAATTTGGTCTCGACCAGGTGCGGGCGATCGATCTCCTTCACGACGGCAATGGGAATCTCAATCTTGAGCTGCGGCCGGGCGTTCAAAGCCTTGACGATGGTTTGCGCCTTACTGGCCGCGGCGGGATCCAAGTCGGCTGAGCCGGGCTCAAAGTCGACGAACTGTAGATCCGGTCCGCCGCCGAACAAGGAACCCAGAAGCGCGAAGGGTGCCGTCACCGCCTTCTCCAGGATATTTACCAAGACCTTCCAAATGATGGGACCCAATCTGAATTTCGGGTCATCGAGCGAGCCGGTAACCGGAAGACTCAGCTCGATCACGCCCTCGCGATCCTTGAGCAGCGCCACCGCCAACTTGACCGGCAGCGACACAGCGTCCTTGCTTTCGGTCTTGTCGCCGAACTCGAGCTGATCGACGATGATGTGATGCTGCGCCTCGAGTTTGCGTCCGTCGACTTTGTAGTGCAGCTCTGTGGTCAGCTTGCCCTTGCTGATGTTGTAGCCGGCAAATTTGCCGGAATAGGGATTGAAGGTACTGAGCTCGATATTCTTGAAGCTCATCGACAAATCGGTGTAGAGCATCGCGCCCAATACATTGACCTCGCCGCTGATCGACACCGGCGCGAACTGATCCACCGATCCGTGGATATCGATCTTGGCGCGCGAATTTTCCTTTGACGACAGCCCCAGCACCGTCCCTTCGAGATTCTGGATGGCGGTCGCAAAGTTGGGTGTCACCGAGAGGTCGGCGAAGTTGGCCTGCCCCGCCTGCAGAACGATCTTTTTGACCGACATCGGCATCTTAGGCGGTGTTGCGGCTGGTGCGGCCAGGCGCGGCGGCGCGGAGTCGCCGGCGCGCGGTTCCTTCTCTTGCTCCGCAGCGGCGGCGCCGGTGCAGGGGCCGCGGTGGCGGCCACAGGAGGCGCCGTGTTTCCGCCCGGCGCAACCACGGTCGCTCCAGGAGCCCTCAATACCCGCGTCACATTGATCGACGTATCCGGCTCGACAATGACCCGGGCGTACAGCTTGCGCGCCGTGATTTGATCGATGTCGAGGCGGTCCGGGCCATATTGGTAATTTAGCCCGTGAATATCCAAGCGATCCCAATTGATAAAATCCTGATGCAAGGCATTGTCGACCGTGTGCAGATTGGCGACGCCGATGTTGCCGCTGAATTGCAGTGTGGGTTTCTGCGCGCCGTACCGCACCTTGGCATCGGCGCCCAAGCTTCCGTTCAGCAGCGTCATCGAGGTGTATTGCGCGATGTAGGGCTGGACCGCGGCGAGCTCGAAACCAGACAGTTTCAAATTCAGATTCGGCGGCCCCGGGTTGTGGCGTCACCTCTCCGGTCACGCTCAAGCTGCCGGTGTCGTTGATTTTCGAATCGAGCGCGAGGTTCAGCGGCTTGGCAAGATCGAGACTGACGCCGGACACCTTGATGGACAGCGGCGCGAGCAACACTTTCGCGACCGGCTTGGTGCGCCGATCTTCGGCGGAGATGCTGGCATCGCGAAGCGCAAATTCACCCAGCTCGTATTGCCAGCCGGGGCCGGCCGGAGCAGCAGAGGCAACGGGGGCCGATGTCGAGGGCGACGCGGCGGACGCGGCGGACGCTGCGGGTGCCGCGGGCGATGCGGGCGGCGCGCGCGAGCTTGAGCAAATTGACCGATCCGTCGGTTTCCAGCCATGTCACCAGTTTGGCGCCCGTGATGGCGACGGAATCGGTGTGCGCGCGACGCGATTTAAGGTCCACCGTGGTGCCGCTGACAAGCAAATCGGGCACCGTAATCCAATCGATATCCGAATCCTTTGGCCGCACCGCCAGCTCGGTCAATTCGGCCTTGGCCACCTCGACTTCCAGATCGACATCGTCTTTGAGCGTGAACTTGTACGTGGCATGAACGTCGATTTTGCCGGCATTGACGAGAAAATTGAGCTGATCCTCCAGGTACTCCCAGATGGTGTGAGCCTGCAATCCCGTAATTTGCAGTTCGCCGTCGGATTCGATCGGCTGCACGGCAAGGTGTCCGCGCCACTCGATTCGTTCGCCGAGTTTCGAAGCGCCGTTAAAGGTGAAGCGGCCGCCGTCAACGCCCGTGACGAAGTTCCGAAGTTCAAAATTGATTGGTTCCAAGCGTGTCGCGAATTCGGACGGCCGCCGCCGATCGTCGAACGACAGGAATCCCTGGGTCACTTTTAAGGAAGCAACGCGCAACGCCGGAATGGGCTCGTTGCTTTTGGGCTTGGGCTTGTCCGGCGGCTTGGGGCTCAACTGCGCCAGGTTTACGCGGCCGTCTTTAAAGATGACGGCATTGGCAAAAGGTGCGCCAAGGTCGATATTGCTGAAGGTATAAGCGCGATGCCAGATCGACGACACTTCGAAATCGACGAACAGACGGTCGAATCCCACCAGTTTGGTGCCGCGGTCGCCGGTCAAGGCAAAATCCTTGATCTCGATTTGCAGCAAGAAGGGATTGATGTGAATTTCGCCGACCGTCGGCGTGACGCCCGCGAGCGTCTTCGGGATTTCACTCATGAGCGCGTTGCGCACCAGCCGCGGCGCCCAGAAAAATCCCGCCAACGCGTACAAGCCGATCAGCAGCGCAATCGCCGCTAAAATTCGCAGGGTCTTGGTCTTGGCCAACCGCAGCAAGGAATCCTCCGCTCGGGATACCGCACTGCGATCTTATCGCTTATTGCGTTGGATCAAACGTTTGCGTTTTCGAACCTGGCGGGGGGTCAGCGGGTTGCGCTTGCCGGCATAGGGATTTTCATCGCCGCGAAAGGCGACTCTGACCGGCGTGCCCATCAGGTCGAACGCCTTGCGATAGACGTTCACCAGATATCGCCGGTAGGCGTCCGGGACGTGATCGGTCTGGTTGCCGTGAATGACAATAACCGGGGGATTTCGGCCGCCCTGGTGGGCATAGCGCAGCTTGATGCGCCGCCCGCTAACCAAGGGCGGCTGGTGGCTTTCGATGGCCGCCTCCAGTACGCGCGTAAGCTCCGGCGTGCTCATGTCGCGCATTGCGGCCGCGTAGACTTTGCGCACCGAGGCGAACAACTCGCCGACGCCGCTTCCATGGCGGGCGGAAATAAAATGCAGCGGCGCGAAATCGGCAAATTGCAATCGCTGCTCGATTTGCTGACGAATCAGGTCGCGTTGTTCGGTGGGAATGTTGTCCCACTTGTTGACCGCAAGCACCAAGGCCCGGCCCTGTTCTATTACCGTGCCCAAGAGACTGGCATCCTGCTCGGCAACCGTGTCGTGCGCATCCATGACCACCACCACCACGTGGGCGGTCTCGATTGCCTGCAGCGTCTTGATGACGCTGAATTTCTCGACCGCCTCTTCAACGCGCGAGCGGCGGCGCACACCGGCCGTGTCAATTAAAGTATACCGTTCGCCGTCGCGCTCGAAGGGCACCAGCACGGCATCGCGTGTGGTTCCCGGCTGGTCGAAGGCCACCATGCGATTCTCGCCGAGCAGGCGATTGATCAAGGTGCTCTTGCCCACATTCGGCCGGCCGATCACCGCCACTTTGATGCCCTGCATCTCCGGACCGTCCTGCGGATCCGGCGTCAGGCCGGCGAGTACGGTTTCCAGCAGGGAAATCACACCTTGGTCATGCGCGGCGGAGATGGGCAGCGGCTCGCCTAAACCCAGTTGATGAAAATCGGCAACCGCCAGGTCCGGATCGAAGCCTTCGGTTTTGTTCACCGCCAGGAATACCGGCTTGCCGCTGCGGCGCGCCAGCTGCGCGACAAATTGATCTTGCGGGGTGACGCCGGCGCGGCCGTCCACCAGGACGATCAGACGATCGGCTTCGCTGATTGCGCGTTCGGTCTGCGCAATCATCAAGCTCTCGATCACGTCGGCATTTTCGACCAGGCCGCCGGTATCGACCACGATGCACGGCACCTCGGTCCGCCGTGCGAAGCCGTATTGCCGATCGCGCGTGAGGCCCGGCAAATCGGCAACCAAGCGCGTCGCGGGTACCGGTCATGGCATTGAACAGGGTCGACTTGCCCACATTCGGGCGGCCGATCAATGCGACTACCGGCAGCATTGCCTGGAATCTTTACGGCGGTGGCGGCGCGGGCGGGGGCGGAGTCGCAGACGGTACGGCAGCCGGCGGCGGCTTGCCGCGCGGCGGCGCGCGGTCGACGGCGCTGTGTCGACGGCGCTGGGTCGACGGCGCTGTGGTCGACGGCGCGGCGGCGCAGTCTCGGCAGCCGCAGGCGCCGTTGACGGCACGGCCGTGGCGTGCGCGCCGGCAGATTTGGGAGTGGCTCGGTACGCGGCCAGGGTGCCGCCGTCGGTCAAAACGACGATGGTGTCGTTCGCGCCGGCGGGCGGATTGGAAACGCGCTGCTTGGCGACGCGCTCGCGCGCGACCAATTCGCCGGTGCTCTTGTCCAGCCAATGTACGTAGCCTTGAAAATCAGCCACGGCGATTGCCGTGCTCGGTCACGACGGGCGTACTCAAACCCCGGCGTTTGAGCTTTTCGTTGCGCCAGATTTCGGCGCCGTCGCGCTGCCGAAGCGCGACCACGGTCCCGTCGGATTGGGTGACATACAAACTATCGCCATCGACCGCCAAGCCGCGATAGCTCGACATATCGTGGGACCACCACAGCTGACCGGAATCGAGCGCCAGCATCGCGGTGCGCCCCTGAAAGCCGGTGGCGAACACATTGTCGCCAACCACGTGAACAGCGGAATCGATGTCGACCAGACGATCGAGTTCGGTGCGGCCGTGCGGTGAAGCCAAGGCCGTATCCCAAATCGTATCGCCGGTGGTGAGCGACACCGCCATGACCTTGCCATTGTCGAAACCGCTGATCGCCACTTCCTTGGCGACGGTCGGTATTGCCGTGCCGCGCAGACTCAAGCGCGGAACCTGTTGCTCGACCGACCAAAGCACCTTGCCGGTGTGCGCGTCGAGGCCGTGCAGCCGGCCGTCGACCGAACGCAGCACGACGACTTTCTCACTGATCGCCGGCGCGGAAAGCAGTTCAGAATTGATCTGCCCGCGCCATAGCTCCTTCCCGGTGGCGCCATCCAAGGCGATCACGGCACCCTTGCTGGTGCCCGCCACCACCATGCCGAAACCGGCCGCCGGCCCGGCGGAGATCGGCAGCTTGAGCTTCTTGACCCAGACATCGCGGCCGGTCTCGAGCGAGACCGCCAGTATTTCGCCCTTGTGATTGGCGGCGAAGACCACGCCATTGTCGATGGCCGGCCCCAAGCCCGAGGCGCAGCACCTTCTGCTTGCCGCCGCCGCCCATGCCTTCGTCCCACAGTTTCTTGACCGGCAAGGTCGCCGGAAATTTCACCAGCACCGCAGGCGGCTCGACATCCTTGTCCTTGCTGCAGCCGGCAGCAAGGAGCATCGCGGCGAGACTCAACGGAAGCAATAAGCGCATCAGGGTTTGGCCTTTTCGTTCGAGGCAAGGTCGGCAAGCTTCAGTTCCAGCAGCGCGGCGTCTGCGCCGCCATCGCTGCTGCCCAATGCCATGTTGTATTCGGCGACGGCGCCGGGAATATCCTTCTTGGCGTACAGCGCATCGCCATGGACCTCGTGATAGCGGCCGGCAAAGCTGCCCGGCGTGCCTTCCGCCAGAGCCTTGATCGCCTCGTCAGGCTTGCCTTGATCGATCAGGACCCGCGCGAGCCGCAGCCGTGCAACCTGCTTCAGTTCGCTGTCCTTGGAGTTGTTCATGACCTGGGTGAAGGGCGCAACCGCATCCGCGGATTTGCCGCTGTCGACGTCGATGCGCGCGATCGTCAGCTGCGCCTGGTCCGCATAGGGCGAGGCTGGAAAATTCTTGATCAGACCATCGGCGATCTCGAGGGACTTCTTCGAATCGTTCATTTGCAGCGCAAGCGTCATTTGGCTGAATTGAGCCGCCGCCTGCAGCGCCAGGGCGTTTTGATGCGAGCGGTAGTACTGAGCCCCAAACCAACCGCCCACGCCGAGGACGATCCCGCCCAATATCCACGGGGCATATTCGGTAAAAGCGCGCTTTACGGCTTCTAGTTGTTCGTCGTCGGTTAAATATTCTTCAGCCATGTCTACTTCCACTCCCGCCTGTAAGACCTAACAAGATGCCGATACGTTCACTGATTTGTTCCATGGGGCACTCTTCCTGCGCCAGCTCGCGCCGCAGGGCCTTTATGGCCACGACGCCCCGGGCAGCTTCGTCATCCCCCACCACCAAGGCAAACTCCGCGCCGCTTTTGTCGGCGCGTTTGAACTGCGTTTTGAAGCTGCCGCCGCCCAAATTGATCTGCACGCCCACATCCGGCCAGGCATCGCGCAACCGCTCGGCCAGCTTGCAGCCCGGGATTTCGGCATGCTCGCCGACCATCACCAGATAGACCTGCGGCTTGACCTTGGGCCGCTGCAGATTTTGCTTCTCGAGCAGCATGACGATGCGTTCCTGGCCCATCGCCCAGCCCGACGCCCGGGGTATCGATACCGCCCAGCTGGGCCACCAAGCCGTCGTAGCGGCCGCCGGCGCACACGGTGCTTTGCGATCCGAGCGCATCGGTGGTCCACTCGAACACGGTGCGTGTGTAGTAATCCAATCCGCGCACCAGATGCGGCTCCACATGATACTCGATGCCGGCGCCGCGCAATTGAGCGCACAGCGAATCGAAATGTTCGCGCGACTCCGCATCGAGCGAATCGAGCAGCAACGGCG
Organism: uncultured Gammaproteobacteria bacterium; assembly: GCA_963809645.1. Classification (GTDB taxonomy): domain Bacteria; phylum Pseudomonadota; class Gammaproteobacteria; order Steroidobacterales; family Steroidobacteraceae; genus Bog-1198. The sequence continues at coordinate 66,198 of CAWEKK010000010.1, read as the reverse complement.
CACCCGCCACGATCCGCTGCATGTCCGGATTCTTGCTGTCGAGAATCCGCAGCGGATTGCCCGTCAGTCGCCGCTTGCTGTCCTCGTCGAGCGATGGCGCGTGGCCGCTGAAATAGGCCGTCAGCTTTTCGCGATAAACCGCGCGCGATGCCGGCGTGCCGAGCGAGTTCACGATGCAGCTTCACGCCGCCCAATCCCAGCAGCCGCAGCAAGCGCGCGGACAACAGGATCATTTCCGCATCGACATCGGGGCCCGCGAACCCGAAGGCTTCCGCGTCGATTTGATGGAATTGGCGGTAGCGCCCCGCCTGCGGCCGCTCGCGCCGAAACATCGGCCCCATGCACCACACGCGCAATCTGCCCTCGCGCAGCAGACCGTTCGAGATGACGGCGCGCACGATGCCTGCAGTCGCCTCCGGACGCAAGGTGATCTGATCCTCGCCCTGATCGACGAAGCTGAACATTTCCTTCTCGACGATATCGGTGAAATCGCCGATGGAGCGCTTGAACAGCTGCGTCTGCTCGATCACGGGAACGCGGAATTCTTCGTAGCCGTAGCTGGCGAAGACCTGACGCGTCACGCGCTCCAAATGCTGCCACGCTGCGATTTGCGCGGGCAATACATCATGCACACCACGCAGGGGCTCGATGATCTTACTCAAGGGAGTCTCCGATCAGCCGGGCGGACGCGGGTTGCGCGCGGGCGCACCGTGCGGTTGTTCAGTGTGCGAATCGCGCCGCAAGACGCCGTCCGCGCCGGCTTCAAAGCGCGCCACATCGCCTGCGAAAAATTGCGGTCCGATCGCCACCGCGCGATCGTTGATTTCCAGCTGCACGCCGCTGCCGAATCCCAGGTACACCCGCAGCGGCGCGAGCCCCGAGATGGTCTTGACGCTGTTGGCGAGGCCATTGCCCGCGAAGGTACGCTTGCCGGAAGCATCATGGACATCGACCCACGAATCCGCCGAAAAACTCAGTCGCAGGCGCGCGCGGCCCGCCCCGGGCAGAGGAGCGGCGGCCGCATCGCCGGCGGCAACGCCCGGATCAGCGGCGGCGGATGCCGTTTTTGCCGGCGCCGCAGCCGGCGCCGCAACCGGCCCTGCATCGGCATTGGAAACGATGCCGGACACGGTCGGGTCCGGCGACGCTGGCGGCCGAGGGCACGGCCGCGGCAACCGCTGCCGCCGGCGCGCTTGCGGGCGCTTTGGCGCGCATCATGCCAGGGGCGCCACCACAGCACGGCCAGGATCAGAAGCACCGCCACGCCGGCCGCGACATGGACGGGCGACACGCTGCGCGCGGAAGGCGGTATCGTCGCGCGAACTCATCATCATGCTGCGCGTGCCGCTGGGCACTTCGTTGCGCGCCGGCGCGCCGGATTCGTAGCTCGCGAGAATCTCCGCGGCGGGCAGGCCCAACAACGCCGCGTATTTTTTCAGATGGCCCTTGGCGTAAACCCTCGGGCCTATTCGCTGGTAATCATCCGCCTCGAGCGCGTCGATCACCCAGCGATCCAAATGCATCTCATCGGCGGCCTTTTGCGCGCTCAAACCGCGGCGCTCGCGTTCGCCCTTGAGCTTCGCGCCGGGAAGCGGAGCCGCTTCGCTCATCGATCCACGCCGTTGCGCATATTCTGCGCCTGTTCTGAATTCGGAAATTCCGTCTGCACCCGCCGCGCGTACACGGCCGCGGCAACCGCATCGCCCAGCTTGCGCTGCGCGCGGAATCCCAGCCACAGCACCTCCGGAGTCGGGCGGATTCACCGCCAGATAGTGCTGCACGATATCGCGCGCCGCAGCCGCATCGCCGCGGTCGAAGGCGATATTGCCCAACTGCAGCAAGGCCTCGGTGTAGTTCGGGCGTATCGCGAGCGACCGATTGAAATAATTTTCGGCATTCACCAAATCACCCGAGCTTCGCGCGCACGACGCCCGCATTGCCCAATGCCACCCACGGTGTTTGGTACAAGGGATTGACCGCAACCTCGAGGAATAATTTTTGCCCCGCCGCAGTCTTGCCCGTGCGGCAAAGAAACACGGCGTAGGTGTTTGCTATGTTGGGGTCGCCCTTTCCCAGGCGGTTCGCCGCCTCGTAGGCGCGTTCCGCCTTGGCCATTTCGTTGATGCGCTCGTACACGAGACCCGCCGTCATCTGCACCTCCGGGTTCGAGGCATCTTCCTTGAGCGCCTTTTCGATGCATTCGCGCGAATTCGCCAGCTGGCCGAGCTTCATGTACTCGATGGCGAGCTGCATGTTCGCAATCGCGGCCTTCTCGGGCTGCTTCTTGTAGCTTATGCGTTGCGGCTGCTGATAAGCCGGAGGATTGTGGCTGCAGGCGCACAGCAAGGCCGCCGTCAACACCACCACCGGAACCGTACGCAGGAGGGTCGATTTCAGCATCATTGAATTTCCGCCGGGGTGCGCGACAGCGTTGTAAGTTTCGTCCCGAGCCGCACCAGGGTGCGGTCCGTGACCCGGCCCGCCAGCTGACCGCACGCCGCATCAATGTCATCGCCGCGCGTCCTGCGCGTCGTGGCGATGACGCCGTGATCATTCAGGATGTCGCGGAATTTCAAGATGGCCGCGGGCGCGGAACGGCGGTAGCGCGTGCCGGGGAAAACATTGAATGGAATGAGGTTGAGCTTAGCCGGGCGCCCCGCCATCAGGCGCGCCAGCTGCCGCGCGTGCTCCGGTTTGTCGTTTACGCCGTCGAGCATCACATATTCAAACGTTATGCTGCGTCCGTTCTGCTGGTCGATGTAATGCCAGCAGGCCGCCAGCAATTCCGCGATCGGGTGTTTGCGGTTGATGGGCACCAGTTCATTGCGCAGCTCATCGTTCGGCGCGTGCAGCGAGACGGCCAGCGCGACGTTGCATTCCTCCGCCAGCTTGTAGATTTGCGGCACCAGTCCGGAGGTGCTCAAGGTCACCCTGCGGCGCGACAAATCGTAGCCTAAATCGTCGAGAAAAATGCGCATGGCGGGCAGCACATTGCGGTAATTGGCGAGCGGCTCGCCCATTCCCATGAACACGACATTGGTGATCTTGCGGCTGCCCTCGCCGACCGCGCCGCCCGCGGCCAATGCCAGCTCGCGCTGCGCCAACCAAACCTGGCCGACGATTTCCGCCGCGCTCAAATTGCGGTTGAAGCCCTGTTGCGCGGTCGCGCAAAAGGTGCAGTCCATCGCGCAACCCACCTGGCTGGAAATGCACAGGGTGCCGCGATCCGGTTCCGGGATATAAACCGTTTCGATGCCTTGGACCTCGTCCATGCGCAGCATCCACTTGCGCGTGCCGTCGTTCGAGACCTGTTCGGCGACGATTTGCGGCACGGTGATTTCCGCAATTTCGGCCAGCTGCGTGCGGAACTCTTGCGCCAGATCGCTCATCGCCGAGAAGTCCGCGGTGCCGCGCCGATAGATCCATTTCATGAGCTGCCGGGCGCGAAACGGCTTCGCGCCGAGACGCGCCGCAACGAACGTCTCGAGCTGCGCGCGGGGAATCCCCAGCAAGTTCACGCGATCGCCCGACACTGCAATACCCCTTTTTATGGCCGCTACGCTAGCGCGTACGCGGGCAGATCTCAATTTCCCGGAAAAAGTAGCTGATTTCGCGCGCCGCGGTGTCAGCGGCATCCGAGCCGTGCACCATGTTCTCATCGATGCTGGTGGCGAGATCCGCGCGAATGGTCCCCTTGGCCGCCTTCTTCGGGTCGGTCGCGCCCATGACATCGCGATTCTTGGCGATGGCATTTTCGCCTTCGAGCACTTGCACCATTACGGGACCGGAAATCATGAAGCGCACCAGGTCTTTGAAGAACGGCCGCTCGCGATGTACGGCGTAGAAGCCTTCCGCTTCCGCCTGCGACAACTGCAGCATGCGGGCCGCCACCACCTTCAGGCCCGCCTGTTCAAAACGGCGATAAACCTCGCCGATCAGGTTACGGCCAACGCCGTCCGGCTTGACGATGGATAGGGTTCGCTCGATGGACATTACGACCTCGCTAAAGTGGACTTCAGATCAGCCTCGGGTAGGGGCTGACAAAGACCGCGAAGTGTACTGGAGCGGGGCCGCCCAAGCAATGCTGATGACTACCGAAGTGCCTGTATTACTTGGAAAAACCTGCCCTCAGACGTTGAAGCTCTCGCCGCACCCGCATTCACCCTTGGCTTTCGGGTTCTGGAACTTAAACGCCTCGTTGAGCCCCTGCTTGACGAAATCAACCAGAGTCCCGTCGATGAGCGGCAAGCTTTGGGGGTCGACCACCACTTTGACGCCCCGCGCTTCGAAAACCGCGTCCTCAGGATTGATTTCATCGGCATAATTGACGACGTAGGCGAAGCCCGAACAACCCGTTTTTTTGATCCCGACCCGCAAACCGACGCCGATTCCGCGTTGCGCCAAATGAGTCCTTACCCGGTCGGCCGCCGATTCCGTCAGTAATATCGCCATGCTGCGCTGTACCTCACCAAAGTTCAGCTAGTACACCATAGATAACACGACCACGTCCCTGCCGCACGGACCCTGAGCGCGTTTTTCATTAATCTAAGTTCACGCAGGAGCAATGTGCATCAAGCTTCCATGTGGGGGCCGGCATCGCGGTAGTCAATGGCCGCAGCCGCAGCGGCCCGCCAGGCGTCTTCGACCGTCAAAAGGCGCCCCATTTTCTCCACGGGAACCGCAAATCGATTGCGCAATTGCAGCACGCTCTCGATGAGCTCCTCCCTCACCGGCTTTCCCGCCGATTGTTCCGCGAGCCATGCCGAGACGGCAATGACATGCGGACAGGCAAACGCGAGGAAGCGCGCCGCCAACACCTCGCCGGCGTCGACCTGCAGATCAAATTGCACCCAGGTGCCTTGGCCAAGATGCCCGGCGGCGCCGCGAAATACGCCGGCCCCGGTCAACACGCCCGCCGTCAGCGCGGATTCGAAATACCGGCGCGTCAAGTCGTTGTAGATCATGGAGCTCTGTAGATCATGGAGCTGCGGCCGCGCCCGCGACCTTGCGCAGCCGGCTCACTTCGCGCCGGAGCACGGTCACGGCCGTATCGATGTCCGCCTCAGTGGTCGTGCGTCCCAGACCGAAGCGCAGGCTGCTTTCGCTCAAGCGCTCGCTGCGGCCCAGTGCGCGCAATACGTACGAGGGCTCCGCCAGGGCCGAGGTACATGCGGATCCGGTCGACACGGCAACGTACGGGCGAACCGCCGCCAGCAGGCTCTCCCCTTCCACGCCTTCAAACGAAACATTGAGCACGTGCGGGACGCGAACGCGAGGCGCTGCCATTGCGCAACACGCCGCCGAGCGCGGCCAGCCCGTGCCACAGCCGCTGCTGCAACTGCGCGACACGCGCGGTCTCGACCGACGACATGGTTGAGGCCAGCTCGAAGGCCAGCCCCATGCCCACGGCCTGATGGGTGGCCAGCGTTCCCGCCCTGAGTGCGCGCTCCTGGCCGCCGCCATAATGCAGGGCGCTGAGCTGCACGCGGCCGCGGTGTGAGGATTCGCCGCGCCGCGAAACGAGCAACGCACCGGCCCCCTTCGGCCCATACACCTTGTGCGCCGAGAGCGACATCAAGTCGGCGCCGAGGCCGGCGAAATCCACGGGGCACTTGCCGACGCTCTGCGCCGCATCGACATGCAGCCATGCGCCGCCGTGCCGCGCGCAAATTGCGGCCACTGCCGCAATGTTTTGCACCACGCCGATTTCGTTGTTGACGTGCATGAGGGACACCAGCACGGTATCGGGCCGCAATGCGGCGGCAACGTGCTTCGGGTCCAGCAACCCTTCGTGGTCGGGAACCAGATAGGAAACCTGCCAACCGCGCCGCTCCAGTTCGCGGCAGGGATCGAGCACGGCTTTGTGCTCGGTTCGAGCGGTGACGATATGCCGGCCACGGTCGCGGTAGTAGTGAGTCACGCCGAAAATTGCCAGATTGTCCGCTTCGGTGGCGCCCGATGTCCAAATCACTTCGTCGGAGTGGGCGCCCACCGCCGCAGCCACTTGGGCACGCGCGGATTCGACCAGCGCGGCGGCCGTATCGCCGTAATCGTGGCTTGCGGAGGCGGGATTGCCGTACTCGAACTCGGAACGCAACACCTCCGCCATGCGCGCGGCCACGCGCGCATCGACCGGCGTGGTCGATGCATGGTCCAAGTACACCGGCATCGCCCGCGCCGTCATTTGCGTGTGCGCTGCGCAGACTGTCCGCGCCGGCCCTGAACCGCACTCAATATTCCCCGCAGGATGTTGAGCTCGTTGCGGTCGAGTTGGGCGCGGTTGAACAGCCGCCGCAGCCGTTCCATCAGGTGTCCGGTGCGATCCTCAAAGTCGATTTCGTTCAGGACCTCGTGCAGATGCGCATAAAAATGCTCGACGTCGCCGGAGGGGGCAAGCGCCATTTCCAACTGGGTATGCGACTGCGGCTGTTCGCGCGCCAGGAAAATCTCGTACGCCGCCAGCTGCACCGACATGGCCAGATTCAGCGAGCAATAGTCCGGATTGGCGGGGATGCGCACCAGCACATTGCAATGATTCAAATCCTCGGTCGCCAGCCCATAGCGCTCCGAGCCGAACAGCAGCGCGGCGCGGTTCTCCTGAGGCAGGGCGACCACGCGGGCCGCCACATCGCGCGGCGTGGCGAATTCCCAGTAATAGGAGCGCGGCCGAGAGGTGGTGCCGGCGATGAAGCCGCAGTCGGCGATGGCCTCGGCAACGCTGTCGACGACGCGGGCTCTGGCCAGTATGTCGTCCGCGCCGGCCGCGAGCGCCACGGCTTCCGCGTGCGGAAACGCGCGCGGCCGCACCAGCACCAGATCGTCGAGAGCCATGTTTTTCATGGCGCGCGCGACTGAACCGATATTGCCCGGGTGGCTGGGAGCGATGAGTACAATGCGAACGAGCGTGGTCACTGGTGATATTCTAGCGCCACGTCATGCAACCGCTCCTCAATATCGCAATGCGCGCCGCGCGCCGCGCCGGCGATTTAATCGTCAAAAGCCTTTCGCGCCTCGATTCCTTGAAGATCGACACCAAGGGACGCAATGATTTCGTCACCGACATCGACCGCAAGGCCGAAGCGGACATCATTGCGACGATCCACCGCAGCTACCCGCAGCACGCCATCCTGGCTGAAGAATCAGGCCGAAGCGGCGAGAACGAATTCGTGTGGATCATCGATCCGCTGGACGGCACCACCAATTTTCTGCATGGCTTTCCCACTTTCGCGGTCTCCATCGCGCTTCAGCACAAAGGCCGCCTGGAGCACGGCGTGGTCTACGATCCCATGCGTCAGGAATTCTTCACCGCCTCGCGCGGCGACGGCGCGCAGCTCGAAGGCAAGAAGATCCGCGTAAGCAGCCAACGCACCCTGGAAGGCTCGCTCATCGGCACCGGCTTTCCATTCCGCGCGGATGCGAACTATGTCGATGAGTATCTGGCCATGCTCAAAGTGGTCATGTCGACCGCTGCAGGCATCCGGCGCCCGGGCGCCGCGGCCCTGGATCTCGCCTATGTGGCGGCCGGCAGAATCGACGGCTTTTGGGAATTCGGCCTGTCGCCCTGGGATACCGCCGCCGGCACCTTGCTCATCCAGGAAGCCGGCGGCCGGGTCGGCACGCCCGCCGGCGCCGAGTATGCGCTCGGCTCCGGCATTGTCGCCGGCAACCCCAAGGTCTATCAGGCGCTGCTCGAGGTCATCGGCCCCTTGACGCCCCTGCCGCTGCGCGGCTGATTCCCTTCACGTCGCCTCAGGCGGCTCGACGTAGGTTCCGCTCAAGGTGCTGCGCTTGCGGCCATAGGTCGCGTACACCACCAGCCCCAATGCGGCCCAACCGAAGAACACCATGATGGTGAAAAACGGCAGAAGCAAGAACAGGCTGAGGCAACCGATGAGCGCCAGCGGTCCCACGAGCCAGACTGCCGGCGTGCGAAACGGCCGCTTCCGGTCCTTCGCCGTACGGCGCAAGATCATGACGCCCATGGCCACCGAGAAAAACGCCGCCAAGGTGCCGCCATTGGACAGATCCGCCAGGCTGCCGACGGGGAAGAAGGCGGCGGCGCACATCACCACCGACCCTGTGATCAAGGTGACCACGTGAGGCGTATGGAATCGCGGATGAATCTTGGTCAGAACGTCCGGCAACAAGCGATCGCGCGCCATGCTGAAGAACACACGCGTCTGGCCGAACATCATCATCAAGATAACCGAAGGCAGCGCTAGAAACGCGGCCAGGCCGATGAGCCGCGAGAGCTTCGGCCAGCCGATTTCCCGCAGCACATGCGCGAGCGGTTCATCGCTGCACACCAGCGTGGAGAGCTTGGCCGGATCCATGCAAGCTTGCAGCATCTCGGGACCGCCCGGGCTGATCCCATGCCCCGTCGCGTCCAGCACCGGCTGAGCCCCGATGGAGCCGATCGCGCCGCTCGCCACCAAGAGATAGAAAATCGTGCAAATCACCAAACTGCCGATGAGGCCGATGGGCATGTTGCGTTGGGGGTTTTTCGTTTCCTCGGCTGCGGTCGATACCGCGTCGAAACCGACATAGGCGAAGAAAATCGAAGCTGCCGCACCGCCGATGCCAAGCGCTCCGAGGGGCGCGAACGGCTCGAAATTCGCCATCTTGACGACCGGCAGCGCCAATGCGCAGAACAACACCAGCGCAGCCACTTTGATGCACACCAGAATCGCGTTCACCGTCGCGCTCTCACGCGTTCCGAGCGCAAGCAGGGTGGTCACCAGCGCGCCGATGAATACGGCCGGAAGATTGATCAGGCCGCCCGCGAAATAGCCCTTGGCCAGGTACAACGGAATATGAATATCGAAGCTGTGTGCTATCAACGGCACAAAATAATTGGACCACCCCACCGACACGGCGCTCGCCGCGATGGTGTATTCGAGAATCAGCGCCCAGCCCACGATCCAGGCGATCAGCTCGCCCAAAACCGCGTAGGAGTAGGTATAGGCGGAACCGGAAACCGGCACCATGGCGGCCAGCTCGGCATAACACAGTGCGGTCACCGCGCACACGAAACCGGCAATGACGAATGAGGCCATCATTCCCGGGCCGGCCTTTTGCGCCGCTTCGGCGGTCAACACGAATATGCCGGTGCCGATGATGGCGCCGACTCCGAGCATCGTCAGCTGGAATGCCCCCAGCGAGCGCGTCAGGGATCTCTTCTCGGCACTCGCCAAAATAGCGTCAAGCGGTTTGATGCGCCAATTCATGTCACCCCCCGTTTTTAAAATACTGCGCGGACTTTAGCGGCTTTCCTACCGCGCTAGCAAACTATTACTTATTGCGTCCGCGTATTCGGATGTTTATCCATTCCACGGCCGCCGAGAATGCCATCGCGAAGTACAAGTAGCCCTTGGGGATGTCCAGTTCCAGCGATTCGGCGATAAGCGCCGCGCCGATCAACACCAAAAACGCCAGCGCCAGCACCTTGATGGTGGGATAGCGGTCGATGAAGCGGCTGACGACCGAGGAGACCGCCATCATCACCAGTACCGAGATCACGATGGCGGCGATCATGACTTCGATGTGCTGCGCCAGTCCGACCGCGGTAAATACCGAATCGAGCGAGAACACGATGTCGATGATGCCGATCTGCAGGATGATCATGAAGAAGCCGTTCATCACTCCGGGCTTGCGCGTATGCACCTTGCCCGCGAGCAGGTCGCGAATTTCCATGCTGGTTTTCACCACCAAGAACGCACCGCCGGCGAACAGGATCAGGTCGCGGCCGGAAACGTCCGTGCCGAGCGCCTGGAACAACGGATCGCGCAGGGTCGCCAGCCAGGTTATGGAAAACAACAGCGCAATGCGCGTCAGCATCGCGAAGCCCAAGCCGAGAATGCGCGCGCTGCCGCGTTGATTCTTCGGCAGCCGCTCGACCAGGAGCGACAGAAAGATGATGTTGTCGATCCCTAAGACGACTTCCAGCAGGGTCAGCGTCAGGAATGACACCCACGTCTGCGGATCGGCGAGCAATTCCATCGGGCCTTAAGGCAGGCCGTCTACTTCTTCCGGCTTCGAGGCCTTGCGCTCCAGCAAATCATCAACCCGCAGACCCAAATCGAGCGACAAGGCGGCGGAGATGTAAATCGACGAATAGGTGCCGGCCAGAATGCCGATGACCAGGGCCGCGGAGAAACCGCGCAAGGTTTCGCCGCCGAATATCAGCAGCGCCACCACGACCAACAAGGTCACCAACTTGGTCATCAAGGTTCGCGACAGGGTTTGGTTGATCGATTCGTCGATCACCTGCGCGATGGAGAGTTTGCGCGAGATGCGGGCACGCTCGCGGATTCGGTCGAACACGATGACGGTGTCGTTGAGCGAATAGCCGATGACCGCCAGCACCGCGGAGATGGCGGTAAGATCGAAGGTCATCTGCGTCAAGGCAAAGAAACCGACCACGCAGATCGGATCATGCAGCACGGCGAAGATGGCGCCGAGCGCCAGCTTCGGCGTGAAGCGGAACAGCACATAAACCAGGATGAAAAACAACGTCGCCACCAGCGCCCAGCCGCCCTTGACGAACAACTCCTGTCCCACCTGAGGCCCGACCACTTCGGTGCGCTGCAGCTTCACGCCGCTGTTCGACTTGGAAAAGACCTCGAGGACGTGAGCGCCGATCTGGTCGCCCTTGGCGTTCGGATCGGGCGGTAGACGCACCAGGATGTCCCGGGAACTGCCGAATGCCTGTACCTGCGCGCCGGCCACGCCGGCCGCGGCCAATTCCGAGCGCAGACTCTCGATGTTGGGCGCCTGCACGAAATTCGTCTCGACCACGACGCCGCCGGTGAAATCAACGCCCAGATTCAGGCCGCGGATCAATACCAGGGCGAGCGATGCAATGATCAGGACCGCAGACAGTCCGTACCACACCTTGCGGGTGTGCATGAACGGGAAGCGCGTGACTTTGTGGAAAAATTCCATGGAAGTTCCTCTAGATCGACAAGCGATCGAGCTTGCGCTTTCTGCCGTAAATGGTTTGCACCAAGGCGTGGCTGCCCATCACTGAAGTGAATACCGAGGTGAAAATTCCGAGCACCAGGACCACCGCGAAGCCGCGGATCGCGCCGGCGCCGAACGACCACAGCACCACGCCGGCAATCAACGCCGTGATGTTGGAGTCGGTGATCGCCGATAAGGCGCGTTCGAAGCCGGCGGCAATGGCGGCGCGCGGCGTGACGCCGTTGCGCAATTCCTCGCGAATGCGCTCGTAGATCAAAATATTCGCATCGACCGCCATGCCCACGGTCAGCACCACGGCCGCGATGCCCGGCAATGTCAGCGCCGCGCCGAACATCGACAGCAGCGCGGTGAGCAGCACGACGTTTGCGGCCAGCGCCACGTCCGCGATCAATCCGAACGCCTTGTAGTAGACGGCCATGAAAACGAAGGCGGCGAGCATGCCGAACACCATCGCCTTGATGCCCTTGTTGATGTTGTCCTGACCCAGGCTCGGGCCGATCGCGCGCTCTTCCACCGGCGTGAGCGGCGCGGCCAGGCCGCCGGCGCGCAGCAGCAGCGCAAGCTCACGGCCCTCGATGGGGTTGACGCCCGTGATCGAGAAATTATTGGCGAAGACGCCGCGGATGGTCGCGCGGTTGATGACTTCCTCGGTGGTACGGTCGACTTCCACGCCCTGCGCATTTTTTTCGCGCGAGCGATCGATGAACACCACCGCCATCAAGTGGCCGAGATTCTCCTGCGTGTTCTTCAGCATCTTGGCCGCGCCGCGGCTGTCCAAGCCGACCGATACGGCCGGCCCGTCCTGCGAATTCGGCTGGAATGTCGCATCGGTCAGCTGATCGCCGGTGACCACGACGTCGCGTTTCAGCAGCACGGGCTGCTTGTCCCGGGTGTAGAACAGCTTCGAGCCCAACGGCACGCGCCCGGTGCTGGCCGCCTCCAGCGGATTATTGGTCTCATCGACCATGCGAAATTCCAAGGTCGCCGTCTTGCCGAGGATTTTTTTCACCTCGGCCGAATTCTGCAGTCCCGGCAACTGGATGGCGATGCGATCCACACCCTCGCGGGCCACCTGCGGTTCCGATACGGCGAGTTCCGGACTGTTGAGCCGATTGCGCAGAATGACGATGTTTTGCGAGACCGCGTAGTCCTGGCGCTCCTTGATCTCTTGCGGAGTCAACTGCAACTCCAACGCGGGCGAGCCGGCGACCGTGGTCTCGGTCAAATTCAAGTTGCGGCTGTCGGCGAGGATGGCCGCCTTGCCCTTGGCGAAGCTATCGGCATCGCGAAACAGAACGCGCACCCGGGTCGCGGGATAGTCGACCACCACATCTTGATAGGCCACGCGCGCGTTGCGCAGCGCGGTGCGAAAGTCCTGCTCGCGGCGATCGAGCAGCTGCTTGACCGCGCCCTGAACATCGACCTGATAGACCAGATAAACGCCGCCGCGCAGATCCAGGCCCAGCTTGACCGGCCCCATCCCCATGTTGCGCATCCATGTGGGCACGCGCGATGCCTGCGACAGCGCGATGGTGAACTGCTTCGGGCGCGCCTCCGCGATCACGTCGCGCGCCTTCAATTGATCCTGCGTGCTGCTGAAGCGCAGCGTCAGACGACCCTGCTCGAGAAACTCGCCGGAAGGCGTTACGTCCTTGTCCTTGAGAATTTGATCCACTGCGATGCGGTCGGCATCGGTGACGGCCGCGCGGTCGGCCGCCAACTGCAGCGCGCTCTCCTCGCCGAAAATATTCGGCAGCGCCACGAAGATGCCAATGGCCATCACGATCGCGACCAGCACGATCTTCCAGCGCGGATAGCCGATCATGCGCTCTTTACCGTGCCTTTCGGCAGCACCTTGGCCACCTGAAACTTCTGCAGCTTGACGTTTACGCCATCGGCGATTTCCACGCCCAGGAATTGATCGCCCACCTCGGTCACCTTGCCGAGGATCCCGCCGGCGGTGGCAATTTCATCGCCCACGGCCACCTTGGAGAGCATTTCCTGCTGCTCTTTGGCGCGCTTGCTCTGCGGCCTGATGAGCAGAAAATAGAACACCACCAAGAGCAGCGCCGGCAGCGCCAGGGTGCTGATGAGGCTCGGACTGCCGGGGGCTGCGCCGGCGGCCTGCGCATATGCCGAATTTATGAGGAAATCCATAGTGTTACACTCTTTTCTTGCGGGCCACGCCGCTGCACAAAGCCGCGTAGTATACAGCAGGCTCGGACAAACTTAACGGGGCGTTCAAGACTTGCGGGCGTAGAACTCGCGCGCATACGCCTCGAAATTGCCCGCCGTGATCGCGGCGCGAATTTCCACCATCAAGCGCTGATAGAAAAACAGGTTATGTACGGTATTAAGGTGCGAGCCCAGGATCTCGCCGCACTTGTCCAAATGCCGTAAATAGCTGCGGCTGTAGTTAAGGCAGGTATAGCAGGCGCAGCCCTCCTCGATGGGACCCGTGTCTTTGATGTGCGCGGCATTGCGGATGTTGATGACGCCGGTGCGGGTGAACAGATGCGCATTTCGCGCATGCCGGGTCGGCATCACACAGTCGAACATGTCGATCCCGCGCCGCACCGCCTCGACGATATCTTCCGGCCGGCCCACGCCCATCAGATAGCGCGGTTTGCCGCTGGGCATCTGCGGCAACAGCGCTTCCAGCACCTGGTCGCGTTCCGCTTCGGACTCGCCCACCGCCAGTCCGCCGACCGCAAGCCCGCCAAAACCGATCTGCTCCAGCGCAGCCAGCGACTCGAGCCGCAGCGCCGGATAAACACCGCCTTGCACGATGCCGAACAGCGTTCCCGGCGGCTCGTTGGCGTAGTACTCGCGAAAACCGCGCAACGCCCAACGCATCGACAATTCCATGGAGGCGCGCGCCTCTGCTTCCGTCGCTGGATAGGGCGTGCATTCATCGAAGCTCATCGCCACATCCGAGGCCAGCGTGCGCTGGATTCGCATCGACTCTTCCGGCGACAGGAACACGGCGGCGCCGTCCACAGGCGAGCGGAAATGAGCCCCCTGCTCCGTGATCTTGCGCATCTCCGCCAGGCTCCACACTTGGAAGCCGCCGGAATCGGTAAGGATGGGGCGGCGCCAGTGCATGAAGCGGTGCAGCCCCTGATGGGCCTGAATGACTTCGAGTCCCGGCCGCAAATACAGGTGAAAAGTATTGCCGAGCACGATTTCCGCGCCGATCGCTTCCAGGTCCTCGGGCGTCATCGCCTTGACGGTGCCGTAGGTGCCGACCGGCATGAAGGCCGGCGTTTCGACCGTGCCGCGCGCGAAGATGAGACGGCCGCGCCGCGCCGCGCCGTCCTGCGCCAGCAGATTGAAGCGCATGGCGCTCACGTCAAGAACATCGCATCGCCGTAGCTGAAAAAACGATAGCGCGCGCGCACGGCGTGCGCGTAAGCCGCCAGCAGCGCTTCCCGTCCGGCGAAGGCAGAGCACAGCATCAACAGCGTCGACTCCGGCAAATGAAAGTTGGTGAGCATGGCGTCGATGGCCCGAAAACGGTAGCCCGGTCTGATGAAGATGTCGGTAGTGCCCCGGTACGGCGCAATTTCGCCGTTTACGGGCGCCGCGGCAGCTGCGGTTTCCAGACTCCTGACCACCGTGGTTCCAACCGCAATGACGCGGCCTCCGGCGGCACGCGCGCGCGTCGATCGCGCGGCAAGTGCTCTGCGGTACGTCCAGGAACTCCGAGTGCATGCGGTGTTGATCGATGTCCGCAGCGCGCATGGGCGCAAATGTCCCGGCTCCCACATGCAATGTGACGAACGCCTGCGCGACCCCGCGCGCGCGCAGCTGCGCGAAGATTGCCGCGTCGAAATGCAACCCCGCCGTCGGGGCAGCGATCGCACCGAGCGTGCGCGCATACACTGTCTGATAGCGCTCCTTGTCCGAATCCTCCGCAGCGCGATCGATGTACGGCGGCAGCGGCATTTCACCGTGCGCCTGAAAGAACTCGAGCACATCGCCGGAGAACTTCAGGACAAATAGCTCGGCATCCCGTTCGAGCATGGTCGCGCTCACGCCCCCCGCGAGCCGCACCACGGCCTTGGGCCTCAAGGCCTTTGCTGGCGCGGACGTGCACCAGCGCCGTATCCGCCGTCAGCGCACGCTCGAGCAGCAATTCCACGCGTCCGCCGCTGTCCTTCACTCCGAAAGCCCGCGCGGGAATGACGCGGGTGTCGTTGAACACCAAAACGTCCCGCGGCTCGAGCAAGGAGGGAAACTCGCGAAAACGCCGGTCTTCGATCGCTCCGCTGCCGCGGTTGAGCGTCAATAGCCGGCTGCCGGATCGCTCTTCGGTTGGCCTGAGGGCAATGAGTTCCTTGGGCAACTCGAAGTTAAAATCCGTTCGCAGCATACTCTTTGAAAGGATTCTACCAAGAGCGGCAATCGCATATACTGCGCGGCCTGGCATGCCCGAATGGCGGAACTGGTAGACGCGCCGGACTCAAAATCCGGTGGTGGTGACACCGTGTGGGTTCGATTCCCTCTTCGGGCACCAGATTTTTTAGAGTGTAACCTTTGAATTTCTGCAGTAATTGCGGTTCGCCTGTCGAGTCCAAGATCCCCGCGGGGGATCATTTGCCGCGCTTTGTATGCACCAGCTGCAATATGGTGCACTACAAAAATCCGCTGCTGGTCTTAGGATGCGTGCCCGAGTGGCAGAACAAGATCCTGCTGTGCCGGCGAGCCATCGAGCCGCGGCTGGGGTTTTGGACGGTGCCGGCGGGATTCATGGAGAACGGCGAAACCATGCAGCAAGCCGCGGCACGCGAATGTCAGGAAGAGGCGTTGGCCGAGGCCGAAATCGGCTCGCTGCTCGCGGTGGTCAACGTGACGCGGGCCAATCAAGTGCATGTGATGTTTCGAGCCAAACTGCTGGAGCCGAAATTCGCGCCGGGACCCGAGAGTTTGGAAGTCGCTTTGTACGAGGAAACACACATACCGTGGTCCGAGCTGGCATTTGCCAGCGGTGAATATGCGTTGCGGCAATATTTTGCCGACCGCAGTGCGGGCCGCGAGGACCATCACTTCACCGAATTGAAAAGGCGTTCGCCCGCGTGAGCAGTCTAAGCGGCGGGCGGCACCGCGCCGCCTGCGGTTATTGCGGCTGTGGCAGAATAGCGTTAACGATTAATTGGGCAAGAGAAGGTTAAGTCATGGCGTTCGTGGTCACCGAAAGCTGCATCAAGTGCAAATATATGGATTGCGTCGAGGTCTGCCCGGTCGACTGCTTTCACGAGGGCCCGAATTTCCTGGTCATTGATCCGGACGAGTGCATCGACTGCACCTTGTGCGAACCCGAGTGTCCGGTCGAAGCGATTTTTTCCGAGGAAGAGATACCGACCGGCCAGGAAAACTTCAAGCAGCTGAACGCGGAACTCGCCAAGAAGTGGCCGGTCATCAGCGAAAAGAAGGCCGCGCCCGCGGACGCCAAGCAGTGGGAAGGGGTGCAGGACAAGGTCAAGCTGCTGGAGCGCTGAACTTGCCGGGACTCGGAGACTTGCCGGACTGAGACTAGATCCGGTGCACCGGCGTGATTGCGTGCCAATGGATGGCAAACCAGGAAAAGATCAGGCACGCCAGCGCCACGAGCGCGAACTTGACCTGGCTGAACCGGTTCGCCGTCGGCCGGCGCCAGATGCGCACCGCCGCAAACGCTGCGAAAACGCTCAACGCAATCGCCAGCGCGAACAGCACATCGCCCAAGAGAAAATACTTGTCCCACGCGGAAGTCGGCGGCAAGGAATCCTCGTCAAAGCGGCTGAATAACACTGCCAGCGCGGCATACAACACCAGCCAGTAAATAATCGCCGCCTTCGGCGACGCGCTCAAGGCGATTCTGTCCGCCGCTGCCAAAGGCTGGGTGCTGCGAAAAATATAGCGTCGCGCCAGACGCAACAGTACGTTGAATGTCACGCAAACAGCGATCAGCAGAGAAAATCCCAGCGACATGAAAACCAGCCGGTCTTGCTCGTACCACGGGACTCTTTGCAATTGGGCCGCGGCAAAGGAACCGGCAAGACGCTCGATGCGGCCGTCCGCGTCACGAATCGCAAACAGCTTGTCTTGATCATCGACCTGCTGCCACAGATCCTTGCCGATGGGCTTCCAGCCGAACGGATGCCCGCGCAGGTCCTTCATGCGATCGACGTGCAGCACGCCATCCTTATCGACTTTGGCGTGCGACTGTCCCATCAACGCGAACAGCTTGAGTATGGTGCTGTCGGCGCGGCGGGTACTTTGATAAGTACCCTCGATCTCCTGCAAGGCGGTTCGCGGCAGATCGATGAATGGTTGCGGCAGCTCCGCGGGGAAATAGCGATCGGTGAAAGATCTGAGCAACTCGGGACGCGTCTTGGCGGCGGACCCGGCTGAATTGTAAGAAATGAACAAGACCAGGCGCTGCTGCGGTTCGACGAAGAACAGGCTGTGAAATGCCACCAGATCGCCTTGATGCCCGATCCACTTGAGCTGATTCCTCCACACCTGATAAAAGCCGAGGCCGATCGGCGGCAGCTGAGCATTCGCGCGGAATTGCGGCTTCCACATTTCCGCCAGGCTGTCCTGCTTGAGGATCCGTTGACCGTCGCGTTCGCCGCCGTTGAGCAGCATCTGGCCGAAGCGCCCCATATCGGCAGCCGACGCGGAAATGCCGCCCGCGCCCGCCGGGCTGAACAATTCGAATCCGATCGCCGGTTTGCGCGTGCTCGACGGATATCCTTGCGAGGCTAGATTTTGCAGCGCCGCGGGCGGCGGCTGGTAAAACGTCGAATGCGTCATCCCCAGCGGCGCAAAGATATGCGCGGCCACGTAGTCTTCGAATCGCTCGCCGCTTACCCGCTGCACGATATAGCTGCCGAGTCCCACTGCGTAGTTTGAGTACTCCGGCACGGTGCCGGGCGCGAACAGCCGGTGCGGCTGGTTCGCGATGAGATATTCACGCAAGCCGGCGTACCGTTTCGGCTCGGTGACGATGATATTGCGTGCCGTCTCTTCGAGGCCGGTGGTGTGCGTCATCAGGTTGCGCAGCGTAATCGGCGGGCCCGCGCTCAAGGAGAAATCAAGATAGCGCTGCACGCCGGCGTCGAGGTCGAGCTTGCCCTGTTCGACCAGCTGCATGGCAGCGGTCCAGGTAAATAATTTCGATATGGAGGCGAGCCGGAACATCGTGGCCTCAGGGTCAACGGTTTGCTTCGGCTTAAGGTCGCTGAACCCATAACCTTTCAGCAGCAGCGTGTCGCTGCCGTGCATGACCAACACCGTCGCGCCCGCCACATCGCTGCGTTCCAGCTGCAGAGGAATGATTCCGTCGAAAAAAGCCTCGAGGTCGTCTGCAACCAATGCGTGGGCAGCAGGCGCGCGCGCGCGGCCGCGGCCGCAGCCGGAAGCACGAGTCCGAAGGACAGCGCCAACACGGCGCACAACATCCGCGCTCTGCCGAAGTGGATTGAATGAGACATCCCGCCCCCATTTTCATAAGGAATCGCCGCGCCGATCCGGCGCATGCGCCATACTAAGGGAAGCGGCATGGTGCAGCTCGCCAATCTTGTACCGGTACGTTGGAGTGCTTTGTGAAGTCGCGATTGTTCGTTCGTGGCGCCGCGGCGGTGCTGGCAACCGCCTCGATGACCATTGCCGCTGGGGCGCCGATTTCCGGGATTCAAACCGCCGACATGGATCGGACTGCGCGTCCCCAGGACGATCTTTTTCAATACGCCAACGGCACGTGGCTGAAGAACGTACCGATCCCGCCGGATCGGGCTTCGTTCGGCGTCGATTCGCTGATGGCCGAGCACTCGCTGGTCCAGCAGCGCGAGCTGATCGAGGCGGCGCAAATATCGGCCGACCCGGAAGCCCGCAAGGTCAGCGACCTCTATTCCAGCTACCTGAACGAGGCTCGCGTCGAGCGCCTCGGAACCAAACCGCTGCGCGCCGAACTGCAGCTGGCCGCCGCCATCCGGCAGCCGGGCGATATCGGAACCGTGATGGCGCAGCTCGATCGCATCGGCATTCCCTCGCCCGTTGCCACTTTCGTCCGCCCGGATTCCAAGCACTCCAAACAATATGCGTTCTGGATGACTCAAGGCGGCCTGGGGTTGCCGGACCGCGACTACTATTTGAGCGACGATGCGCGTCTGGCGGGATTTCGCGCCAAGTACCGCGAGCACGTGGAGAAGATGCTGCATTTGCTCGGCGACGCCGGCGCCGGGAAAGACGCCGACAAAATCATCGAACTCGAAACAGCGCTGGCCAAGATTCAATGGACGCGGGTCGCCAACCGCGACGCGCAGAAAACCTACAATCCCGAAACTCCGGCGCAACTGGCGCAATTGGCGCCGGCGATCGACTGGCAGCTCTTTTTCACCCATTCCGGATTGAGCAATACCTTGCCGGCGCTGATCGTGCGTCAGCCCGACTACCTGCAGGGTTTGTCGGCGCTGATGCAATCCACGCCGATCGCCGTCTGGCGGGCCTATTTTCGCTACCGGGTGCTTTCCAGCCGCGCGCCGTTTTTGCCGCGCGCCTTCGTCGAGGAAGACTTCGCCTTCAATCAGGGTGTGCTGCAGGGAACGCAGCAGCAGCCGGACCGCTGGAAGCGCGGCACGCAGTTGGTTGACCGGCTGATGGGCGAGGCCTCCGGAAAACTGTACGTCGCCAGCTACTTTCCGCCCGCGACCAAGGCGCGCATCGATGAACTGGTGCGCAATCTGCTCAAGGCCTACGCCTCGAGCATCGATCAGCTGGCGTGGATGAGCGCCGCCACCAAGGTCGAAGCGCAGGCAAAGCTGCGCAAGATCAACGTGAAGATCGGCTATCCCGATCAGTGGCGCGATTACAGCAACCTGATCATCGTGCCCGACGATCTGCTCGGCAACGTAAGGCGGGCGCAGCAATTCGAAAGAAGCCGCAAGCTCGCGCAGCTGGCGGGTCCGGTGGATCGCTCCGAATGGAGCATGACCGCGCCGACGGTCAATGCATACTACAGTCCGTCGCTGAACGAAATCGTATTCCCGGCGGGCCAATTGCAGCCGCCGGCGTTCAATCCGGACGCGGATGACGCTTTCAATTATGGGTCCGCGGGCGCGACCATCGGCCATGAAATCAGTCATGGCTTTGACGATCAGGGCAGCCAATACGACAGCGACGGCAACCTGCGCGATTGGTGGACGCCTGAGGATCACGCCAAATTCAAGGCCAAGACCGAACTGCTGATCAAAGAATACGACGCCTTCGAGCCGGTGCCCGGCTTCCACGTCAATGGCGCGCTGACGTTGGGCGAAAATATCGCCGATATCGCCGGCATTGAAATTGCCTACAAGGCGTACCTCGCCTCGCTCAACGGACGCGCTCCCCCGGTCATCGACGGCTTGAGCGCCGATCAACGCTTCTACATCGGCTTTGCGCAGAGCTGGCTGGGCAAGCGCCGCGACGAGAGCGTCATTGCACAGGTCAAGTCCGACCCGCACGCGCCGGTGAAATACCGCACCAACGGCGTGGTGGTGCACATGCCGAGTTTTTACAGCGCATTCACGGTGATGCCGGGCGACAAGATGTATCTGGCGCCGGAACAGCGCGTGACGCTCTGGTAGCCCCGTCCCGAGGCCCTCGTCCTAGCCCCGTCCCGAACTAGCCGCGTCCCGAGGCCGTTAACCTAGCGTTTCGCGACCTGCGACTCTTTCAGCTGATCGATCAGTTCGCGCGGCTCCATGTACCCGGAGATGTAATCGCCGTTTTCCGTGATTATCGCCGGCGTGCCGCGCACGCCGATGCTTTCGCCCAGCTCGTATTCGCGCCTTACCGGCGTCGGAGAACAGACCTTGTTCATGTCGAGCGCTGCGCCGGACTTGGCCCGCGTAAGCGCCTCATTGCGATTCGGCGAACACCATACGACTTCCGCCTTTTTCCAGCTCTCGGTCCCCGGGCCGGTGCGCGGGAAGAACATATAGCGCACCCGGATGCCGAGGCGGTTCAGCTCCGCCATCTGGCTGTGCAGCTTTCTGCAATAGGCGCAATCGACGTCGGTAAATACCGTAATCGTGTATTTCGGATTCGGCGGCGAGAAGATCAACATCTCCGATTCCGGCACCGCATTAATCATTGCGACGCGCGCATGCGTACGCAACGCCTCGGTGAGGTTGTCGCGCGATTTCATGTCGTAGACATTGCCGTCGATAAAATATTTTCCGTCGGCCGTCAGATAGCTGACCTCGGCGCCCTGCGTGAATTCGTAGATGCCGGCAATCGGCGAAGGCCGTAGGTCCTCGAGTTTGGCGCCGGCCGGCAGGAGCTTGAGCAGTGGAACGCGGGGGTCCACCGGCGGCGCCGGCGGCGGATCGACGCCGGCCGCGCTCACGTTCGCGGCTGCGGCACAAAGCATCAAGGTTAAAACGGCGACATAGCGCAACATGCGGACTCCAGCGACCTAAACTGTAAGGACCCCCAAAGAGCCTGGAGGTTCACTCAAGATTCTAGCAGACCAAACAGTTGCCGCTTTGGCTCAACCGCGGGGATGATGCTGGGAGTGCAGGTCCTTCAGGCGTTCGCGCGCGACGTGCGTGTAGATCTGGGTCGTCGACAAATCGCTGTGGCCCAAAAGCATCTGCACCACGCGCAGATCGGCGCCGTGATTCAACAGATGGGTCGCGAAGGCGTGGCGCAGGGTGTGCGGAGAAAGCTCCTTCTCCACGCCTGCTTTTTTGGAATAGCGCTTGATAATGTGCCAAAAGGCCTGGCGTGTCATACGGTCGCCGCGGCGCGTTGGGAAAAGATAATCGGTCTGCCGTTCCAGCAGGATTTCGACGCGCGGGCCTTGCATGAATTGCTGCAGCCACTTCACGGCTTCGTCGCCGAGCGGGATCAGGCGTTCGCGGTTCCCCTTGCCGATGACGCGCATGACGCCTTGGTTCAGGTTCACCTGATTGTGCTTCAAACTCACCAGTTCGGAGACGCGCAGGCCGGTGGCGTACAAGACCTCGAGCATGGTGCGATCGCGGTGACCCAAAGGATCCGACACCGTCGGAGCTTCCAGCAGCGAGTCCACTTCGGCTTCGGTCAATGACTTCGGCAGCGAGCGGCCGATTTTTGGCATCGCAATCTGCGCCGTGGGATCCTGCGTGATCAACCCTTCGCGCATCATGAAGCGGAAGAATCTGCGGAAGCTCGACAACTGCCGGGCGGTCGAGCGGGGACGGGATCCGCCCTCGACGCGCGCGGCGATGAATCCCAATAATTCAATGCGCGTGGCTTTGAGCAGAGCGCTGTCGCGCTCCTCCAGCCATCGGGCCAGGGCGGTCAAATCGGCGCGGTACGCGGCCAAGGTATTGGCCGACAGCCCGCGCTCCATCCATACGGCGTCAAGAAAACGTTGCAGCGCGGGGTCCGCCGCTTCGCGCGCCGCCGGTACCGCTGCGCCCGAGGTGCGTGTATAAACCGTCCGTTTGAGAGCCGTCGCCATAGTTTCTCGCGAAAGTTACGCACGAAGTAGTGCTGTCCGCGCTGTCAGTCCTCAGTATGCGAGGGGTGATTGAGGGTCGGCGTGACCAGAATCACAGTACGGTTAAGTATTAACATAAGGAGAACCAGATCACAGAAGTGAAGCATTCAGGGGCGTCCGCGATCCTCAGATTGCCGTACCTGGCCTACTGCCTGGTCTGCTTCGTGGGCTTAGGGTTGGCTGTGCTGACGATCAACTTATTTCTACCCAGCCTGCGCGCGCGCCGCATTGTGGCCGGCCGAGGTGGGCGCTTGTTTTTGCGGTTGTCAGGGATTCCCTTCACCGTGCAAAGCCTGGAACTTTTGCCTAAGACGCCCTGCGTGGTCGTGGCCAACCACGCCAGCTACATCGATGCCATCGCCATCGTCGCGGCCTTGCCGCCGGAATTTGCCTTTGTCATCAAGAAGGAGATGGTGCGCGTGCCCCTCGCCGGGCTGCTGCTGCGGCGCCTGGGCTCGCAGTTTGTGGAACGCTTCGACCGTCACAAAGGCGCGACCGACGCGCGCCGGGTGTTGAAGGTGGCCGCAACCGGCCAGTCCCTGATGTTTTTTCCGGAAGGCACCTTCGACGAGACCCCCCAAATCGGCAAATTCCTGGGCGGCGCGTTCAGCACGGCCGTGCGCGCCCAGATGCCGGTGGTTGCCGTCGCGATCCACGGCACGCGCAGTGTCATGCCTCCGGGCAGCGCGTCGCTCCGCCGGCTGCCCATCAAGGTCGAGATTCTCGCCGTTCTGCCGCCCGAAGAGGCGCGCCTCAAGAGCCGCGAGCTGATTGCGGCGGCGGTGGGTGAGCCGCTGGCGCCTTGAATAGGGCCTCAGCGGCTATAATATTGAGCTCACTCACCACGGAATGAACTATGAAACCGGATCCTGTCGTCATCCTAAGCGCCCGGCGCACGCCGGTCGGCGCATTTCAGGGCGCGCTAGCCGCTGTTTCCGCCCCCCAGCTCGGCGGTGTCGCCATCAAGGCGGCCCTGGCCGACTCCGGCGTGGGAGCATCTGAGGTCGACGAAGTGATCCTGGGCTGCGTCCTGTCGGCGGGACTTGGCCAGGCCCCCGCGCGTCAAGCGGCATTGGCGGCCGGGCTGCCCACGAGCACGCCCTGCACCACGGTCAACAAAATGTGCGGCTCGGCGATGCGCGCCGTCATGCTGGGCGCCGACCAGATTCTCGCCGGCAACGCCCAAGTCGTCGTGGCGGGCGGAATCGAATCCATGACCAACGCGCCGTACCTGCTTCCCAAGGCGCGCGCGGGCTACCGCATGGGCCATCAAGAAGTCTTGGACCATATGTTCTTCGACGGCCTGCAAAGCCCGTGGGACGGAAAGCTCATGGGATGCTTCGCCGATGCGACCTCGGAAAAGTATGGATTTACGCGCGAGGCCCAGGATGAGTTCGCCGCCGAATCGGTGCGCCGTGCCCTGGCCGCCGTCAACCACGGCAACTTCACTGCGGAGGTTGCGCCGGTGACGGCAAAAACCCGCAAGGGCGAGGTCGTGGTCGACAAGGACGAGACCCCGTTCACGCTCGATATCGCCAAGATTCCCACGCTCAAGCCGGCCTTCAAAAAAGACGGCACGGTAACGGCGGCGAGTTCCTCGGGGATCTCGGACGGCGCAGCCACGGTGGTGCTGGCACGGGAATCGTTTGCCGCTGCCAAGGGCCTCAAGCCCCTGGCGCGGATTATGGGATACGCGAGCTTTGCGCGCGAACCCGAATGGTTCACCTTGGCGCCGGTCGGAGCGATCCAAAAATTGCTGAAGCAGCTGAACTGGTCCGCACAGGATGTCGATCTTTACGAAATCAACGAGGCGTTTGCCGCCGTGCCGATGGCCGCGATGAAGGATCTATCCCTCGATCATGCCAAAGTGAACGTCAATGGCGGCGCGTGCGCGCTGGGACACCCCATCGGCGCAACCGGCGCGCGCATTCTGACCACCCTGCTGTATGCGCTGAAGTCGCGCGGTAAGAAGCGCGGCATCGCCGGTCTGTGCATCGGCGGCGGTGAAGCGACTGCGATCGCCGTAGAACTGATGTGACTGCCGAGGCGCCGGTCGCAGCCGCAGTTTCCGGCGGTATCGCGCGCGTCGTTCTCAATCGGCCTGAGAAACGCAATGCGCTCAATACGGCGACCTTGAGCGCGCTCAGTGCGGTACTGGAGCAGTACGCCGGCGATCCCGCCGTACGCATGCTGGAGATCACCGGCGCCGGCGATGTTTTCTGTGCGGGCGCCGACCTTGCGGAAATGCAGGCGCAAGCGAACGCAACGGAAGAAGAGAATCTCGCCCACGCACAAAAGCTGGCGAAGGTTCTCAGTGCGCTCGAGTCCTTTCCCAAGCCCACCCTGGCGCGCGTCAACGGCGACGGCTACGGCGGCGCGCTCGGCCTGATTGCGGCCTGCGATATCGTCATCGCGGTTGCGAGCGCGAAGTTCGCGTTTACGGAGGTACGTCTCGGCATCATCCCCGCGGTGGTGTCCCCGTTTGTGCTCGGCAAAATCGGCGCCAGTGCGGCGCGGCGCTATTTTCTGACGGCGGAGACCTTAAGCGGCGCCGACTTGAAGGAAATCGGATTGGCCCATGAGGCGGTCGCGGCCGAGCTGCTCGATGCAACCTGCGCGGGCATCGCCGAGTCTATTTTGAAGGGAGCACCGGGTGCTCAGGCGGCTGCCAAGGAGCTGGTGCGCGACGCCCAACAGCCCGCCGAGCGACGCGCGGCGTCATCCCTGGAGATGGCGGGACGGCTCGCCGCGTTGAGGCTGCAGCCGGAAGCGCGGGAGGGATTTGCCGCCTTTTTCGCAAAGCGCAAACCGTCCTGGCGGCAGGACTGATCAGGGGTGGGCGTCCTTGCCCGTGCCATGCCCAAATCCCTTGGCCATCCTGGAAAGCGGCGTCCGTGGCCTGTCAACATGGTAATCCCCACTCAGTAAAGCGACGTTTAAGCGCAAATACCCTCATCGACGATCGGCTGTCGGACGGCTCCCCGCCTCTGGGGTGTTTGTGATCTACTAAGCCACCGATTTTTCACAGCTTTATTGATTTTGGGTGCCAGTTAAGATGAGTGAAAGCCAGCGCGATGTCATGGAGTACGAGGTCGCCATCGTGGGCGCCGGCCCTGCGGGGTTGGCGTGCGCGATTCGGCTCAAGCAGCTGAAACCGGCCTTAAGCGTCTGTGTGCTGGAAAAGGCGGCCAGTTTGGGGGCGCATTCCCTATCCGGGGCAGTGATGGAGCCGGGTCCTTTGGACGAATTGCTGCCGCAGTGGCGCGAACATGCGCCCGCCATCTGCGTAGCGGCGGCCCGCGACGAGTTCGCGATCATGACGCGGCGCAAGCGCATCAAATTTCCGATTGTTCCCCCGCAGCTCTGGAATCATGGGAACTTCATTGTCTCCCTGGGACAGCTGGTGCCCCTTCTCGGCGCGGAAGCGGAAAAGCTTGGCGTCGATGTGTTCCCGGGATTCGCAGCAGCCGAAGCGTTGTTTGATGAAAAAGGTGGGGTCAAGGGTGTGCGTATCGGCGACATGGGGGTCGAGAAGAACGGCGAGCCCGGCCCGAATTTTGCGCTGGGGCCGGAGATCCACGCCAAGATCACCATGTTCTGCGAAGGCTGCCGCGGCAGCACCTCGAAGCAGTTGATCGCGCGCTACCGGCTGGACGCCGGCAAATCGCCGCAGACCTACGGACTGGGATTCAAGGAGCTGTGGCAACTGCCGCCGGGGCGCGTACAGCCGGGGCTCATTCAGCACACCTTTGGCTGGCCGCTGGACAACGCCACTTATGGTGGCAGCTTCATCTACCACCTCAATAACGATCGCGTGTATGTCGGTTTTGTCGTGGGATTGGATTACGAAGATCCGCGCCTCAAGCCGTTCGAAGCGTTTCAGCAGTGGAAGAATCACCCGGACATGAAGAGCTTGCTGCAGGGCGGGGAAATCGTCGCCGGCGGCGCACGCACCATCATCGAGGGCGGTTATCAATCGATGCCGATGCTCGAAATGCCCGGCGCGCTGCTCGTCGGCGATGCCGGCGGCACGCTCAATATGCCAAAAATCAAGGGGATCCATCAGGCCATCCGCTCAGGCATGACCGCCGCCGCGCACTATGCGGAGACCGGAAGCAGCGCCGGCTTCGACAAGCGCTGGCGCGAATCGCCCGGCGGCCGCGAACTTTACAAGGTGCGAAATTTCCGCCCCGGATTCCGCCGTGGCCTGTGGTTCGGCCTCGCCAACGCCGTGTTGGAAACCATCACCTTCGGTAAATTACCGTGGACCCTGGCGAATCATGCGGACGACACGGCACTCAAACATTTGGACGACTACGCCTCGCCGGACCGCGATTGGGGCACCCGGGATTTGCCGCCGCGCGATCGGGCCGCTTTCGTATTTTTCGCGGCAACCACCCACGATGAAAATCAACCGCTGCATCTGCATGTGGCCGACACCACGCTGTGCGCGACCCGTTGCATAACCGATTTCGGCAACCCCTGTACGAATTTTTGTCCCGCCAACGTGTACGAAATGATTGCGGACGGCAACGGCGGGCAAAAACTGCAAATCAATGCGTCCAATTGCGTGCACTGCAAAGCGTGTGACATCAAAGAGCCCTATGCCGGGCAAATCACCTGGGTGACGCCGGAAGGCGGTTCCGGGCCCAACTATCAGAGCCTGTAAGCATAAAACGTCGATTGCCCCAAGAGTTTGAACTCGACGCCGGACAACAGCTTGCCGCCGCGCGCCTCGATGAACTCCGCGCGCGCCTGATTGAGCAGTCGCAATCCATCAGTCACAAGCTGCGCGCCCAGTTGCGGCGTCTATCGGCCCAGCCGCTCGAAACGCCGCTGACCGGCTTGTACCTGTGGGGCGGCGTCGGCCGCGGCAAAACCATGCTGATGGATTCTTTTTATCAATCGCTGCCGCCGCAGCTCGGCGAGCGCATGCACTTCTACCGCTTCATGCGCCAGATCCACGCGGAATTGCGCAAGATCAGAAGCCGCGCCGAACCGCTCGACACGGTTGCCGAGCGTCTTGCCGCGCGGGTGCGCGTGCTGTGCCTGGACGAATTCTTTGTATCGGACATTGCCGACGCGATGATTTTGGCGGGACTGTTCGCAGGCTTGTTCCGCCGCAGCGTCACCCTGGTGGCAACATCGAACGTCCCGCCGCAGGACTTGTACAAAGACGGCCTGCAACGGCAGCGATTTCTGCCGGCAATCGAACTGATTCAACGCAGCGTCGATGTGCTGCACTTGGATGGCGGCATCGATTATCGGCTGCGTCAACTCGAACAGGCGCCGACTTATCTGGATTCGAAATTACCGGACACGTCAGCGCAGCTCAAGCGGCGCTTTGCGGCGCTCGCCGGCGCCGGCGCGGGCGGGCCCACGACGCTGACCGTGGAAACCCGGCACATCAAAGCCCAGGCCACGGGCACGGGCATGGTGTGGTTCGAGTTCAAGGACATTTGCGAAGGACCGCGCAGCCAAAACGACTACATCGAACTTGCGCGGCTATATCACACCGTGTTCATTGCCAATGTCCCCGAATTCACGCAGCGCAATGAGAACGCCGCGCGCCGCTTCATCATGCTGATCGACGAATTCTACGATCGCAATGTCAATGTTGTAGTATCGGCCGCCGCCGCCCCGGCAGCGCTTTATCACGGCGAACGCCTGCAATTGGAATTTTTACGCGCCGCCAGCCGGCTCACCGAGATGCAGACGCAGGAGTATCTCGCCGGCCAACACCGCCCCTGAATTCGCTGCGGACTGGCATAATTCTCGCCTGACACACAAAGGTTCAAAGGATATGTACCAGGTTTCCTCAGAACAACATCGCGGCATCCTATCCGCGATTTTGCGCAGCCCGGTTCGTCCGCCGAAATCCATGCGCGGCCTGGACTGGCGCCGGTTTCTACAAACGTACTTCGCCAATGTGGACGACCGGGATCTGGCGGACCGTGAGCCCAAGGATCTGGCCGCCGCAGCGCTCTCGCACCTTATGTTTGCGATGCGGCGCGGCCGCGGTGCGCTCGTGCGGGTGTTCAATCCGACCGTGCGCGAGCATGGCTTCGTCTCGCCGCACACCATAATCGAGATCGTCAACGACGACATGCCGTTCCTGGTCGACTCGATCAGTCTGGCATTGACGGAACGCGCGCTCACCCTGCATTTCCTCGCGCATCCGATCTTCGCAGCTTCCCGCGACCGGTCAGGTCTGCTGCTCGACCTGCAGCAGCGCGGCGCCGCCGCGCAACAAGAAAAGCTTCGTCTCGAATCCTACCAGCACGTCGAAGTCGATCGAATCGTCGACCCGGCGCTGCTCAAATCCCTGCAAGGGCAAATCGAGCGCAGCATGCGCGATGTACGCGTGGCGTGCGCGGACTGGGCGCGGATGCGGGCCGCCGCGCGCAGCGCCGTGCAAGATTTGAGCTCCATGAGCGCGCACGTCGATGCGACCGAGCTCAGCGAAACCTGCGCGCTGCTGGAATGGATGGAAAACCGCCATTTCACCTTTTTGGGCTATCGTGAATATCGTCTGCGCGGCGGCAAGGGCCGCGAGGCGCTCGAGCCGGTCACGGCCACAGGTCTCGGCATCCTGCGTCCGGGCCACCGAAAAACCGAGAGCACCACGCGCGTTTTGCGCAGCGACATCCGCAGGCAGAGCCGCTCGCCCAATCTCGAGCCTGGTCACCAAGGCCAATTCGCTCTCCACGGTGCATCGCCCCGGCTATCTGGACTATGTCGGCATCAAGCAATTCGACGCCAAGGGACGCCTGATCGGCGAGCGGCGCTTCCTCGGCCTGTGGACTTCCGCCGCCTATAACAGCAATCCGCGCGAGATCCCGGTGTTGCGGCAGAAAATCGCGCAGGTCGCGGAACACTTTGCACTGGCGCCCGACAGCCATGACGGCAAGGCGCTGCAGCACATTCTTGAGTCATTTCCGCGCGACGAGCTGTTCCAGGCCAGCGTGCCCGAGCTCAATCGCATTGTTACCGGAATTTTCGGCCTGCAGGAGAGATCGCGGGTGCGCGTGCTGCTGCGGCGCGATCCATTTCACCGCTTCTATTCGTGCCTGGTGTTCGTGCCGCGCGAGAAGTACAACACCCAGGTGCGGCAGCGCATCGAGCGGGTGATACGCGAGGCGTTTTCCGCGCTGAGCATGGAATCCCAGGTACAAATCGCCGAATCGAATCTCGCCCGCATCCACATCGTCGCCCGCACCGCGCAGGACGAGAGCGCGCATGTCGATCCGGACTTGCTGGAGCGCCGCGTCGCCGCGGCGGTACGCTCATGGCTGGACTCCTTCAAGACCGCGCTGCTGGCGCGTTTCGACGAGGCCTATGCGCTGCAGTTGTTCGACAAGTATGCGCAGGCATTCCCGGCGGCGTACACAGAAGACTTCGGCGGCGAACCCGCGGCCCTGGACGTGTCCTTTCTTGAAGCGGTCGACAAGGAGCCCAAGCGGCTGCACCTGGATATCTACCGGCCTGACCCCAGGCGCAAGGATAGGTTTTTTCTCAAGATCTTCCGCGGCCAGGACGCAATCCCGATATCGGACCTGTTGCCGATGCTCGAGAATATGGGCCTCAAGGTGATCGCCGAGCGGCCCTACGAACTCGAATTCTCCGGCGGCCGCGGCGGCTGGATTCAGGATTTAGAGCTGGTCATGCACGCGCCCCCCGCAATCGCTTCCGATGCGCTGGATCGCGAGATCAAGAGCGCGTTCACCGCGGTGTGGACCGGCCGCATGGACAATGACAGCTTCAACCAGTTGACGCTGTCGGCGGGCATACCGTGGCGCATGGTCACGGTACTGCGGGCGTACTGCCGCTATCTGCTGCAAGCCGGCCTGCCTTTCAGCCAGGGCTACATCGCCCAGGTGCTCGAAAACAATGCGCCGATATCCAGGCTGCTCTCCGAGCTGTTCACGGCGCGCTTCAACCCGCAGCTCGCGCCCGCGGCTCGTTCCAGAGCTCTCGCGCGGCTGGGCGGGCAAATCCTCTCGGCGCTCGAGGAAGTAACACGCTCGGACGAGGATCGCATCCTGCGCGCCCTGTGGAACGCGCTTTCCGCGACGGTGAGAACCAACGCCTACCAACCCTACCCTTCGGGCCAGCTCAAGGAGTACCTGTCCTTCAAGCTCGAGAGCCAACAGCTGCGTGAATTGCCGCTGCCGAAGCCGCTGTTCGAGATATTCGTGTTTTCGCCGCGCATGGAAGGCGTGCATCTGCGCATGGGGCACGTGGCGCGCGGCGGGATCCGTTGGTCGGACCGGCGCGAGGATTTCCGCACCGAAATACTGGGGTTGATGAAGGCGCAGCAGGTCAAGAACACCGTCATCGTGCCGGTCGGCGCCAAGGGCGGCTTCGTTGTGAGGCGCATGCCCGCCGAGCGCGAGGCGCAGCAGACGGAAGTCATCGCCTGTTATCAGACGCTGATTCGCGGCCTGCTCGATGTCACCGACAACATCGTCGATGAAAAGATCGTGCCTCCGCGCAATGTCGTGCGTCACGACAAGGACGACGCCTACCTGGTGGTCGCGGCCGACAAGGGCACGGCGACGTTTTCGGACATCGCCAATGCGATCTCGCAGGAGTATGGCTTCTGGCTCGGCGATGCCTTTGCCTCGGGCGGATCGGCCGGCTACGACCATAAAAAAATTGCCATTACGGCGCGCGGCGCCTGGGAGTGCGTGAAGCGGCATTTCCGTGAGATGGGCGTGGACACGCAATCGCAGAGCTTCAGCGTGTGCGGCATCGGCGACATGGCAGGCGACGTGTTCGGCAACGGCATGCTGCAGTCGCGCCGCATCCGGCTGGTCGCCGCATTCAACCACCAGCATATTTTCATCGATCCGCAACCGGATGCGCAGCGCTCATTCGCCGAACGCGAACGCATGTTCAAACTGCCGCGCTCGTCCTGGGAAGACTATTCGCGCAAGGCGATCTCCAAGGGCGGCGGCGTGTACTCGCGATCCGCCAAGAACCTGCTGCTGTCGCGCGAGGCGCAGGCGCTGCTGGAACTTCCGGCGCAGGTCACGCCGAACGAGGTGATCAAGGCCATATTGAAGGCGCATGTCGATCTTTTGTGGAACGGCGGCATCGGCACCTACGTCAAGGCAAGCGGCGAGAGCCACAGCGATGTCGGCGATCGCAGCAACGACGCCGTGCGCATCGACGCGCGCGATTTGAACTGCAAGGTCATCGGCGAGGGCGGCAACCTGGGAGTGTCGCAGCTGGGGCGCATCGAGTTCGCGCGCCGCGGCGGCCGGCTCAACACGGATTTCATCGATAATTCCGCGGGCGTGAACTGCTCCGACGTCGAAGTCAATTTGAAGATCCTCCTGAATGGCGCGGTCCGGGCCAGAGAAATCACCAATGCCGCGCGCAACCGCTTGCTGGTGCAGATGACCGACGAGGTGGCCGCGCTGGTGTTGCGCAACAACTATCTGCAGGGCCAGGCCATCAGCACCGGCGAGTTTCAAACCCGCCAGCTCTTGGCAGAAAATGCCTATGTCATCCGCGCGCTCGAGCGTTCCGGCGATTTGAACCGCAGTCTGGAGTTCCTGCCGAGCGATGAAGACATCGCCGAGCGGCGCCAGGCCGGCGAAGGGCTGACCCGCCCGGAACTCGCCATCATTTTGAGCTACGGCAAAATCTGGCTCTATCGGGCGCTCATTCATTCCAACGTGCCCGAGGACCCCTACCTCTCCACCGAACTGAACCGCTACTTTCCAGCGCCGGTGCAAAAGCGCTTCGCCAAGCGCATCAGGCGCCATCGTCTGCGCCGCGAAATCATTGCGACGGCCATAACCAACAGCCTGATCAACCGCATGGGGCCGGTGTTTCCGGTGCGCGCACAGGACGACACCGGCGCGGATCCGGCGGCCATCGCCCGCGCCTACAGCATCGCCCGCGAGGTGTTCGCGGTGCGCATCATCTGGGCGCAGATCGAGGCTCTGGACAACCAGATTTCCGCAGCTGTGCAATACACGGCGATGTTTCAGACCACACGCCTGCTGCGGCACATGAGCTACTGGCTGCTGGAGAACCGGCGCAACGATCTGGACATCAAGCGCGCGGTCTCGCGCTACGCCGGCAAGGTGAGCGAACTGTTCCACGAACTGGGCGGCGTTCTCGGTGTCACGCAAAAGGCGCGCATGAGCGCGTTGCGCTCGCAATTGATCGAGCAGCGCGTGCCTGAGCATCTCGCGGCGCGCATCGCGTCGCTGGAGGAACTGCACAGCGCGCTGGACCTGGTCGAAGTCGCGAGGACCGCGCGGGTACGCATAGGCTACGCGGCCAAGGCGTATTTCGATCTCGGCGAACGCATCGGCCTGACCTGGATCAAGGAGCAAATCGAATCGTTGTCCGCGGACGGCCACTGGCAGGCGGTCGCGCGCGGTACGCTGCGCGACAACTTGTACGCGCTGCAAGGAAAGATCACCCTGGCGGTTCTGAAATGCCAGGGCCGCGAATCCGCCGCGCGCGTCGATCAATGGTTGTCGCGCCATGCCGCTCCCGTCGATGCGCTCAAGCGGCTGGTCGCGGACCTGCGCACCGGCTCGCCGCCGGACTTCGCCACCATTTCGGTGGCCTTGCAGGCGGTCAGGCGGCTGGCACAGGATTAGAGGGCAAGATGGATCAGGCGGACGGTTTCGGCACGGGCTATCTGCAGGAACGCATCGATCGCGAGATCATGCTGGCAAAGCCCATGGGCATCATCGTCGAAGCGGCGGATGAGACCGCGCTGGTGCTGTGCGCCCCGCTTGCACCCAATGCAAATCACAAGGGCACCGCCTTCGGCGGCAGCCTGTATTCGCTCGCGGTGTTGACGGGCTGGGCTTGGCTCACGCGGTTCCTCGCCTCGCGCAAACTCGACGCCGAGGCGGTGATTCAGGAATCCAGCATGCGATTCCTCGCGCCCGTTCACGGCGATATGCGGGCCTGCATCGCAATCCCGGGCGCTGCCGAGATCGACAAATTCGAGAAGATGCTGGTGCGCGCCGCTCGCGGGCGCATCCGCCTGCAGGTGACCATGCACGAGGGTGCGCGCCTGGCCACTGTATTCGACGGCTTGTTCGCGGCCGCCATGCGCCGTTAGGAGAGAGGGAATGCCTGGAAAACTGATTTTGGTCCGCCATGGCCAAAGCGTCTGGAACGTCGAGAATCTTTTCACCGGCTGGCATGACGTCGACTTGAGCGAGCAGGGCCGCTTGGAGGCGGCGCAGGCCGGCCGCGAACTGCAGGCGGAGAAACTCGAGCCGCACATCGCCTTCACTTCGGTGCTGAAGCGCGCAATTCGCACGCTGTGGCTGATCCTCGATACCACCGATCGCATGTGGCTCCCGGTTGAAGGCAGCTGGCGGCTGAATGAGCGGCACTACGGCGCGCTGCAGGGTCTCAACAAGGCACAGACCGTGGAGCAGCACGGCGAAGCGCAGGTCAAACTCTGGCGGCGCAGCTACGATATTCCGCCGCCGGCCCTGAGCTTGGACGATCCGCGGCATCCGCGCTTCGATGTGCGTTATGCGGATGTCGATCCCACCTATCTGCCGGCGGCCGAATCGCTGAAGGACACCCTGTCGCGGGTACTGCCCTATTGGGAATCGCGAATTGTCCCGGAGCTTCGGGCCGACAAAAACGTGCTGATCGTCGCGCACGGCAATTCGTTGCGCGCGCTGGTCAAGATGCTGGACATGATGTCGGAGGCCGACATCGTGGAGTTCAACATTCCCACCGGCATTCCGATGCTGTACGAGCTCGACGAGCAGCTGCAGCCGGTCGCGCGGCGCTTTCTCGGCGATCCGGGCGCGGTCGCGGCGGCGCAGGATGCGGTCAAGCGGCAGGCGGAAAAAAAGGGATAGGAACGAGCGCTGCGGGCGTTACGAATCCGCGGCCACAGTCACCTTGATGCCGGACAGCGCCTCGGTGAAATCGACCTGGCAGGACAACCGCGACGTGGCCTCGCGAAAATCCGGCAGCTCGTTCAGCAGTTCGAGTTCATCGCTCTGTCGCTTCGGCAGCAGCGGCAGCCATTTTTCGTCGACGTAAATGTGGCACGTGGCGCAGGAGCAAAGGCCCCCGCAGATTGCGGCAACGCCGTAGTCGAGCTCACGCAGGATCTCCATGATCTTCAAGCCCGTCTGGGCTTCGATTTCATGCTCTTTGCCGTCACGATCCACAACAATCATCCGCGCCATCAAAACCTCCGCTGCTGCCCTCTCGGGCCTTTAGGCGGCGTAGTTTGCCGGAAGCCGCAGCCGCGCGTCGAGCAATCTCGCGCGTTCGGCGATGCCCGGCGCGGATTCGCCGCGCAGGTTCAAGCAAAGCCGGCTCCACAGCAAACACACGTAGTCGTACAGCCACAGCAGCAGGCGCAGGCGCTGCCATTGGCCGGCTGCCGGTGCGGCACCCAAGTAATCCTGCAGCAGATCCCACTGCGTTTGCGCCGCAAGATCGTTGTTGGCGCTCCAGCCGGCCAGATCCCAGAAAGGATCCGCGACATGGGCGTACTCCCAGTCGAGCAGCATCAGCGACTCGTCCGTTTGCAGTAAATTCAAAATGTGCAGATCGCTGTGGCAAACCACTCCGGGTGTCCGCGGCAGCTCGGCGATGCGTGCCGCCCGGTCAAACGCGGCGGATCGCAGCGTAGGATCGCTGCGCTCCGCTGTCCGCGACCTCAGCGACTCATCGTAGAGATCGGCCCACGACAGGGGGTTCATGACGCGAGCCGGCGCGGGAATACTCAAAGAGTGCACACGGCGCAGCAGCTCCGCAACCCGGCGGGTGTTTCCGGAAGCCGCAGCCTCCTGCACTGTCCACGATCGGCCGGCTATCCACTGCGCGAGCATGACGGCATTCGCCACATCGACATACACCAGCCGCGGGGCGAGACCGGCACCCGCTGCGCGCTCGAGCACACCGGCTTCCCAGGCCGGATCCGCGCCTGACACGGCGCGGAATTCGGCCGGCACCTTGAGCGTATAGGCGGCACCTTCGCGCGTAATGCGATAGGTCTCGCTGATAAGACCTGTCCCGAGCAGCTGCACATCGATGCCTGCCGCGCCGGGCACAATGCCGCGGCATAGGCGCTCGACTTCAGGCAGACGCATACGCCCCGGAGGGCAGACTGCGGCGCCATTCGCGCATGCCGATGCCGCTCAGCACGACGTACAGGGCATAGAGCAGCACCGTCAAATACAGATGGCGTGTGAAGAACAGGCACAGGCTCAGCGAGTCGATCACCACCCACCAGTGCCAATTCTCATACACCTTACGGGCAACCAGGAACGTCGCGAATACGCTGGACCACGTCACCAGCGAGTCGAAAAAGGGCGAAGCCGCGGGAGTGAAGCGCCGCAAGAAGAACGAAGTCACCAGCGACAGCGCAACGATGACGGCCGCCGCGAGCACGTGCCGCGCGATGGGCCAGCGGCTGACGGCGAGCGCGTTCCCCGCCTTGCCGTGCTGCCACTGCCAGAAGCCATAGACCGCCATGACCGCGAAGAAGCCCTGCAATGCCGAGTCCATGTAGAGTCGCGCCGAGAAGAACACCCACATGTAGAGCACGGAGCTGATAAACGCCGCGAACCAGCAACTGAGGCGTTGCCCGATCGCCAGCGGCACGTAGGCCAGCGCGAGAGCGGCCGCCAACAATTCGACCCAGCTCGTATCGTGCCATGCACTGACGAGCTGGACCGACAGGTCGTGAATCACGTTGCGCCGGTATCCGGCGCGCCCAAGCCCGGGAGTACCTTCATGACGAACACCAGCTGGGCCGCACCACCCGCGGAGCGCGTCATTTCCTCGGTCAGGACGCTCATCACATGATCGAGCGGACCCCAGATCTGCGTAGCAAGATGATTGGTCTTCACAACCAGGCCGGGGTGCGTATTCAAGCGATCGATGAAGGCTTGAATCGGCGGGCGATAATCGCCCGTCAACGGGTACATACTTATTTCGACGGCTGCGCGCATGAATTACCTTGAGGTTGGCGAAGTGTAGCCTGGCGGCCCGATGCGTGCAAAACTCCGCCATCGGATTTGGAGACGGCATTGCGCATTTTTCAAGTAGACGCTTTCACCTCGACCCGCTTCACCGGCAATCCCGCGATCGTTGTTCTCGATGCGGACGGACTCAACGACGCCACTTTACTCAGCATAGCTCGTGAATTCTCCCACGCCGAGGTCGCGTTCGTATGCGCCGCCGATGGCGCCGACCAT
Organism: uncultured Gammaproteobacteria bacterium; assembly: GCA_963809645.1. Classification (GTDB taxonomy): domain Bacteria; phylum Pseudomonadota; class Gammaproteobacteria; order Steroidobacterales; family Steroidobacteraceae; genus Bog-1198. Next base: position 29,478 of record CAWEKK010000010.1, on the reverse strand, counting down.
GATGTACGGCTGCGTTTCTTCAACGCGCGCAAGGGGGAAGCTCCCTTCGTGGGGCACGCGACGGTGGCGGCGCACGCGGTGCTCTTGACTTTGGGCAGGCGGGCGGTCGGCGTTTGCCGCCAGAAATCCGGCATTGGCGTGGTCGAAGTCAATCGCCCAAATCGAAGCGCGCGCCGCGAGCACGGAGTCGGTGATCGAGTTTCGACAAACGGCGCCCGAACTCGAGGCACCGTTGCCCTTCAAAACCACCTTGCGCGTTGCCGAAGCGCTCAAGCTGCCGGCAACCCAGCTGCACGATGTCATGCCGGCGCGCATCGCCCGCAAAGGCAGCAGCCGCCTGCTGGTGCCGATTGCCGATCATCGCCATTTGCAGCAGCTCGCGCCGAACTTCGACACGTTGCTGGCCCTGGGAAGCGAACTGGGAGCGGAAGGGTTTTTCTTGTTCGCGGTGAATCGCGATGCCGATGAAATCTGGACCGAATCGCGCATGTTCTGCCCTGCGCTGGGGATCCCCGAAGACCCCGTCAGCGGCAACGCGCATGCCATGCTGGCGGCTTATCTTTGGGACCTGGGTCAGTTTGGCAAGAAATCGCCCGCCTTCATCGGTCGGCAAGGCTACCAGATGAAGCGGCCCGGGCAGGTCCGGGTGCGCCTCGAAATCGACCGCGGCAGCTTGATCGCGGCCCACATTGCGGGCACCGCAATCATCATCAGCGAAGGTACCCTAGCTCTGTAGCGAGCGGCTTAAATCCAGCTTCAAGACCGCCGCCACCTCTTCGGTCTTCTTTTTTACATCCTGGGCCGTGGTCACCGCCTCGTCCATGTTGCCGGCGGCGAATGCGGCCTGCGCCTTGGACCACAGCGACAGCGACTCGCTCAAGCCGGATTTTGCCGCATCCACATCGATGCCTGCGGCAGCTTTCTTGTTGGCTTTCTGGCCCAGGAAGTCGATGCGGTTCTGGATGGATGTCATGTACGCGGGCACGCTGCCGGCCAATGCCGTCCACTTGTCATTGAGCGCCTTGAGGACTTCGTCCTTTTTCGTGGCCGCGTCCGTGGCCAACGATTGGGCGGCGCCGAGCACCGCAGGCGCGCCGCTCACCACCGCGGCGTAGTCCTTTTTGTCGAAAGATTCTTTGAGGCCGCTCAATTTGGTTTGCACGTCCACGAGCTGATCGGGAATGTACTTCGCGGCCTCAGCCGACGCGGCGGTAACGGTCGACTGAATTTCGGCAATCAGCCTTTCGGCGGGCACTTTCTGCCCGGTGCAGGCGGCCAGGATGACGGCGGACAAAACCACCGCGGCGTACTGAGCGAAGCGTTTGATGCGCATGGGAAACTCCAATTCGGAAAATGACAACCGCCGCTCGGCGATTCTAGCTCAGTTCCCGCCGGGCGCGTTCCAGCCACTGTGCTTGCGCTTTGCGGTAGTGAGCGGGACCGAGTCTGGCGCCGTCCAATAAATCCTTCAGCACCCTCTGCGCATCCGCCAGTTTGCCGCGCCGCTTCAGCAAGAGTGCGTAGCGCAAACGTGCTTCGGCGCCCGGGAACCCGGGGGCCACGATGGCGTACTCGCGCTCCGCCTCATCAAGCGCGCCTTGTGCTTCGAGCGTGCGCGCATACAACAGCCGCGCATCGGCCGACTTGAAGTCCGGATTCTGCTGCGCCAGGAGTTCCAGGGTGGTGCGCGCGGCCGCAAAATCCGGCTTGCCGAATTGCGCCCTCGCCAACCCCAACAGCAAGGTTGGATCGTGTTCGAAAATTCCTTTCAGACCGCCGCGATACACCTCGATCGCCTCATCGTACTGGGCCCGCTCAAACAACTCATCGCCAAGCCGCCGGCGGGCATCGACATTGCCGGAAATTTCGACCTCCGCGCTGGCGCGGCGCAGATCGCGATTCGGGTCGATCATGCGCTGCACGCCGGCCGAGGCGCGCCGTGCGGTCCGGCCGCGCAAGCAGATCCGGCAATATTTCAGCGATCACATAGGCAAGCGAGCCGACACCGGGCAGCAGCCCAATGGCGAGGATCCAGAGCATGTTGCGTCCGGTCCTGATCACATGAACGATGAGCGCGGCCTGGATGAGCAGCGAGAAAATTAACGGCAACAACGGCAACGAACTCCGGGAGCGCAAGACGCCGACAGGCTTGAGCGCTCTATTGTAGCGAGAAACGGATTCGGTGTTAGCGCTGGGCCACGCGGATGCGCCGCTGCACGTCGCGGCAGGTCGACCAGCCGATATTCGACAGGGAATAGCCTAGGATGCGCTGCGACCGTGCATCGACGGTGACTTCCATCTCGCAGCCCTGAAAGCCGGAGGGCGCGCCCTCTTTGGGTTTCTGCGGCAGAAACCACACATAGACCAACTTGGTCGAAGTCCTGTCGATCTTGCGCGGCTCGCCGAACGCCTCCTGCAATACGCTCACCGGTTTGCCCACGTTGTCGGCGGCAATGCGCGGCACCGGACGCACGGCGTATCCGGATCCGCTGCAGCCGGCGAGAACACCGTGCCTAGAACGCAAGCCGCTGCAGTGAGACGCAACATAATCCTCTACCCGGACAACCTATCGGATGTTGAGTCTCGCCCGCGGATGCGGCACGTTGCCGTCGCTCACGTCGCAAAATAGGAATCTACAATGCGCGCCTGCCGCTTATGTAAATGCAATCCATGCGTCATGCCGCGCGGCAGGTCTTCAACATGATGCACGGCAATCACCAGAGTCACGCCGCTGCGCATCAGGCTCTCGAGGAAACGCTTCATCGCGGCACGCTGCCGGGCGTCAAGGCCGGTAAGCGGCTCGTCCAGCAGCAAGATTTGCGGGTCCGCCGCCAGCGCGCGCGCGATCAGAGCGCGGCGCAATTGCCCGTAAGACAGCTCGCGCGGACGCCGCCGGGCGAGCTTGAGCAGCCGGAAGAATTTGAGCCAGCGCAGAGCTGCCGCCGCATCTTCAGTGCTCGGGGCTTCCCCGAGCCCGATGCTGGAGTGGCGGCCGCTCGCAACCACTTCCAGCAGCGTGACATCCATGGCATACAGGCTTTGCAGCTCCGGCGAGACGTAACCCACGTGTTTTTTCCAGTCGGCTATCGGCGCGCCCGGACCCAGACCGGCGCGTTCAATCTTGCCGCCCGCGGCCGGCGCCAGATCGCCGTACAGGAGCTTTAGAAAACTGGATTTACCGGCGCCATTGGCGCCGAACACCGACCAGTGCTCGCCGCGCCGCAGCTGCCAATCAAGACCCAGCAGGACGGTGCGGTATTCAACATACAGATCGACGCCGGTCAGCCGCACAAGCACCGGCTGCAAGCGCGCCGCACGCGGGCTGGGTTCCGTTCGCCGGCTGGACGCCGCACGCGGTCTGGGTCTGGACGCACGGGCGCGCGCCGCGCGCGGCGCAACTTCCGCCGCCTGCGCGCGCAGTTTGCCCAGGTCCGTCGCGCGCAGCCGCTTGATCTTACGCACCCGCCCGCCGGCCAGCTCGAGCAGCAACCGCGTTGCAGGCGGCACGTCTACCGCGCGATGCGCTGTCGCAACCCACGACTGTCCTGCGGCGGCCACGCTTTGCAGCACCGCGTCGACGCGCCGGCGGTAGCCGGCATCCAGGCCGTTGTAGATCTCATCCAGCAAGAGCCAGTCCGGGTCTTGCACCAGAGCCCGCGCCAGCAGGGCAAGCCGCCGCTCGCCATACGACAACGACAGAAATTCGCGCGCGGCCAGCGGCTTGATTCCGCACTCGCGCAGCATGGCGTTCACCTGCCGTGCCTCATGCCGCTTGAGCGGCGTCAGCAGCAAATCGGTGCGATGCAGCCCGGTGGCGACGACATCGCGGACGCGCAGATTCCACCCATAGCGCACGTACTTGTCCTGGCGCTCGCCGCCCAAATAGGCCATGCGCGGCTTTGCCTCGAGCAAGTCGAGCGGGCTGCGCCCCGCCCGATAGCTGCGCATGGCCGCCGATGAGCGCGCCGCCGTGGGCCAGATATCGCCGCTCAAGAGTTTCAGCAATTGCGTTTTGCCGGCGCCGTTGGCACCCAGCAAAGCCCAGCGTTCACCGGGCCGCAATTCCCAGGTGATGCCGCGCAATACCCATTGGTCGCCGCGCCGCACGCTCGCGGCGCGCAGCGCTACCGCAAGCCGTCTTTTCATGCCCGATGGAGGCGCCAGATGCCGTTCTGCTCGCCGGCCCGGCCTTCCTGCGCCAATTTGATCAGGTGCGCCTGCAACGTCAGCCGTGCCCATTGATGCCGGTCGGCGGGAACATCGTCGTAGACGACGGGTATCAGCGCATCGAGGCCGGCCGCGCCCAACTTTTCGAGATTGCGCAAAACCTTGTCTTCACGCGCGAGCCGATGTGCCCGCAGCGCTTCGAGCACCTGCTTGCCGTGGTCCATCAGATCGCCGTGACCCGGCGCGATTTTCGCAAAATCGTAGGCGAACAATTTGGCGATGGAGTTCAAGTAGTCGGCCATATTGCCGTCGGGGGGCAGGATGACCGGCGAGACGCCCTCCAGCACATGATCGCCGGTGAACAGCAGCCGCTCGCGCGCCAATAAATAGCACACGCAGTTCGACGCATGGCCGGGCGTGTGAATCGCGGTCAATTCCAGATCGCCCAGCAACAGCCGTTCGCCGTCTGCCGGCTGCCTCTGCGGCGCGAAGCTTTCGTCCTGCCGTCCATCGCCGGGCGGCGGCAATCCCAGCAAGGTTGCTTGCGTGCGCCGCGCCAGCTCGGCCGCCAGCGGCGAGTGGTCGCGATGCGTGTGGGTGACCAGCACCCAGCGGATCGGTGCGCTGCCCGCGGCGGCAAGAATGGATTGCAGATGCCCTGCATCGTCGGGACCCGGATCGAGGACGGCTATCTCGCGTTCGCCCAGCAAGTAAGTGTTGGTTCCCGGGCCCGTCATCATCCCGGCATTGCCGGCCACGATCCGGCGTACTCCTCGCGCCAAGGAGTGACAAGTACCGGGAGCAAGTTGAGATCGGGCGTGCAACCGCACAATCATACATCGCCAAGGATTAAATTTTTCCCGTGATCCTTATCTCACTTTGCGACAGTTGCGATGCGCGATAGAGCCGCTACACTGGGGGTCATGTCTAAGTCGCCGAATGCCCGACGTATAGGAGGACCGCTCTCCTGGGATCAACTTTCGCGTCCGGACGCCGAGCAGTGCCAGCGATTTCTCGCCGAATCACTTTCTCTGTTGTTGAGCGATGTGCTGCGCGCCATTTTGTCCGACGCCAGCCCGTCGATGGCTGCCGAAGAATCGGCCGTCGAGCGCTACCGCAATCTGGCCGATTCGCTGGCGGATGGGGAATCGCGGCGCCGCACGGGTCTTGGCTTGACGCGCGCCGGGCTCGCCAAGCGCTGCGTCACCTGGTTGAAATTATTGCTCACACCCGCGCCGAATGCCCCGACTACGGCCGCGCTGCGCGAATTTGTCGATGCACTGGGCCTGTTTCCGGCGCTTTTTGACAGCGACCCGTCCGCCCGTTCGCGCCGGGCCCGCCTCACCTGGCTGTTAACCCATGACAGACGCCTGGATGCCAGCACCCGGGAAGCCGCCACGGCCTTGATCGAAGCGTGCGAGCATTTAGGGGTTTTGCTGTGGCCGGATGCGGAGACCGCCTAAGCGCAAACCCCGTGCTTGTGATCATTCTCGGCGTATAATGCGAAGTTGATCTTTTCACGTGAAAACGGGGCCTTGAGTGCAAAAATCTTCGCTTACCGAATCAGACGCCGCCGATCCCCAGCCCGAAGCTGCGGCGCCGTTGCCCGCCGATAAGTCGCGTTTCAGATTCCAGAAATTATTGCAGCCCTTCGCTGTCAAGCCTGCCGTCGCAACGCCGATCATTTGGTTCTTGCTCGATTGGCTGGTCTTGGGCGTCGCGATCGCAAGCTTGCTGGTCGTGGAATCCTGGTGGGTGAAGGTTTTTGCCTCATTGGTCGCGGCGCTGTGGATCGCGCGATTGTTCGTCATCGGCCACGATGCCTGTCATGGCTCCTACACGCCGAACAAGACGCTCAACAAGTGGATCGGCCGCATCGCCTTCCTGCCGTCGCTCACCCCGTACAGCCTCTGGGAAATCGGCCATAACCTCGCGCACCACGGCTTCACCAATCTTAAGGGGCGCGACTACGTGTGGACGCCCTACTCGCCCGCCGAATTTGCCAAGTTGCCCTGGATCCGCCGGCTGCTGGAGCGCATCTATCGCAGCGGCTTCGGCCAGGGCGTCTACTACATGATCGAAATGTGGTGGAAGAAATTATTTTTCCCCGGGCGCAAGCATGTTTCCACGCGGCGCATCAGCTATACCTGGGACAGCCTGCTGGTGGCCGGCTTCGCGGCCCTGTGGGTCGGCGGATTGATTGTGTGGGGCGTCTACAGCGGCAGGTCGATTTGGTCGCTGCTGGTATTCGGCTTTGTGATCCCCTTCTTCATCTGGAACTGCCTCATGGGATTCGTGATCTACGTGCAGCACACGCATCCGCGGGTCGCATGGTATGAACGGCGCGACCAATGGACCGCCAACGCCGGCTATGCGACCACGACCGTACACATCAAACTCATGCGCCCGCTCGATGGCTTGATCCACTACATCCTCGAGCATGGCGCGCACCACGTGAACATGGGCATTCCGCTCTACCGCCTCAAGGAAGCCCAGGCGAAGCTGGCGGCGACTCTTGATGAAAGGCTGAACTCGGAAGTGTTCACGTGGCGCTACTACTGGAACACCGTGCGCCGCTGCAAGCTGTACGATTTCGCCCAGCATGTGTGGATGGATTTCGACGGCCGCATCACCTCTGAACCGCAGGTTCTGGTGCGCTAGAACCGGGTCTTGATGCCGGCAAACGCGCCGATGCCCGGCTGCAGGAATCCGACCGGATTTTCGTAGTGTCGATCCAATAAATTGGCGATTCGGCCGTGCACGCTCCAATGACTGTTGAGTTCATAGGCGGCGGCCATATCGACGGTGGTGTAGCCCGGCGCGTCCAGCCGTGGAATGGAGAAATCGCGATTCCCATCGACCCACGACCCTACAGACAGCAGGGTTGCATTCAACGACAGCCGCGGCGTCGCCTGCCAGGCGGTATTCAGGCTGCCCTTGTGCCTGGGTCGGCGCAATAGCTCCTGGTGCGTGATTTCATCGCTCGCTTCGGTGTATGTATAGTCCAGTCTGAACCTAAGCGTCGGCAGCGGTTGATACGCAACGAAACTCTCCACCCCCTCGGTGACCGCCCGCCCCACGTTGATGAGTGTGGTGAAATCCGCGCTGTCGCCGATTAAATTGGAGATGTTGTTGTGAAAGTAGGTTGCGCCGAATCGCAGGCTACCGCCGGCCAGCGTCTGCTCGACACCTAAGTCCCAGCCCACGCTGCTTTCCGGTTTCAGATTCGGATTGGCGAAGAAATCGAAGTCCGGAAAACTCTGAAACAATTGATTCAAGGTCGGTGCCTTGAATCCCGTGCCGATGCTGCCCTTGAGCTTGGTGCCGGTCTCCTCGATGAGATAAGCCGGCGCGAAGCGGTAAGTCGACCTTGCCGCCGAATCGATCGTTCTCGTCGTAGCGGACGCTGACGGTGTCGAACAGCCGCTCGTCAAAGCTCGACTGCAGTTCCGCATAGCCCGAGTCGATGGTGGTGCTGGCGGAAATGGGCGCGGTGATGTCGTCGCGTTGATGCTCGGCGCCGAGGATCAATTTCTGGTCCGCCGTCAGTTTGACCGTTCCCTGCCAGTCGAATTTGACGCGCCCGCCATAGGCGTCGCTGCGCGCAAGGTCCGGCGTGAAATCCGAAGACCTGGATGTCGCTGTAGGCGGCTCCGAGGGTCTGGTCCAGTACGCCGTCGAACGCCAGCAGGTGCGCGGTGAGGCGCGCATAAGTCTGCAGCGTGTCGTTGGCGCTCTGCGCCGAATCGGGAAAATCCGCGGGAAAGTTGTCTTCGTTTTCGCCGGTGATACGTAGATGCGTGTCGGTGTAGCGCGCCACCAGGCCTAGATCGAAATTCTCCGTGACATCGAATCCCAGCTTGGTCGAAGCGGTGAAATTATCGTAGTAGTCGTCGATGCGCTGTTCGCCCGGCGCCAACAGGTCGAGGGGCGTGACCGGAGTCTTGCCCGAGTGAAAGTGTTCGACATTCGCCGCATAGTGGAACTGGTCGAGCGAGCCGCTCACGCCGCCCGTTTGATTGAAGGTGTCGAAGGACCCTCCTTCCACGGCGGCGTTGAATTGCGCGGGACCCGAACCGCTCTTGGTGATGATATTGATGACCCCGCCGATGGCGTCCGAACCGTAGAGACCGCTTTGCGGCCCGCGCAAAATCTCGACCTTCTGAATATCCTGGGTCAGAAAATGTCCGAAATCGAACGCACCGCCTGAATTGCTCGGGTCGCCGACATCGATTCCATCGACCAGCACCTTGGTGTGGTTGGAATTCGTGCCGCGCATGAACACCGAGGTTTGGCCGCCGGGACCGCCGGTTTGCACCACGTTCAACCCCGGCACTTGCTTGAGCAGATCGGGCAAGGTCTGCAACTGGCGCGCCGCAATGTCCTCGGCAGTCACGACCGTGATGCTGCTGGCAACCTGCTGTTCCGGCGTCGCAATGCGCGTGGCGGTTACAACAATGGTATCCGGCTGATCCGAGAAGATCTGCATTCGCCAAGCCGGCGAAGCCGGACAAGGCAACAATCAATGTCAGCGAAGGAAATATGCGCACAAAGTTCTCCTGGTATGGGGCCAAGAGCCGGCACGCGAAAGCATGGGATTGAAATTTACCAACAGAAGGCTCCCGCGACGACGACTCCAACACTGTCGTCGCGACGGTTTCCCCCGCAGTTATCAGCGCACCCCGGCCGGTAACAGGACGACGGCGCGAGGCGGGTTTCCTGGCTCCCGGGTCGTTGCTTGCGTCCTCCTTCCCAAAGCCTTAGGCCTCAGTGGATTCGCGGACGTTCGCTATCCGGTCACAGTTGCGGGGGCAGCCGCGGTTTCACACCGCGTTCCAATTTAAGTCCCTTGCGGGAACCTTGCGCGTGCCGGAATGATACTTGATATCCGGGCAAAGGTTCCAACCCGGAACTTGTCATGAAAGGCACCTGAAATGCTGAAGGAACCGCGATTGACGTGGAGTAACGTTAACCAGAACAGTAAATTACAGGAAATCTGCTGTTCCTTCGGCGCTGTTCGCGTACTCTCGAATGAAGGGGGAATTCAAGCAGTGATTATCAATCGCGCGGCGTCCGTTCTGGGCGTTTGGATTTTTTGTTGCGCCGCACCAGCCGTCGCGGATGCCCCCAAATCGTCCACCGCTTCGCGCGCGGCCACGGCTCCTCTCAGTCTGCTCGATCTTATGCGCGCCGCTATCGAAGTGCCGGCGGATGGTCTGTGGGCCACTGAAGGTGCCGACAAGGTCACCGAGGAAGACTGGCTGTTGGCAGACCAGGATGCCGTGCAGCTGATCAGCGCCACGGCGTTGGCGGCCAACGGCGGAACATCCGGCCAGAACGACCGCAAATGGGCGGCGAATGCCGATTGGCAAGCCTGGATCAACGACATGGGCAAAACCGCAGTCGCCCTGCGCGCGGCGGCCAAACTCAAGGATGCGGCGAAGCTGGCCGCGGCCGGCGATCACCTGCAAGAGATCTGCGCCGCCTGCCACGCCAAATACCGGCCCGCTGAACCCTCCGATGGGGTCGCGCGCTATCCGTTTTATCCCAAGCGAGAGCTCGTCAAATAATGCACATCCGTTTTGTTCCGCGGGCGCGATACGCGTTCGCCTGCTGCCTGCTGTTGTCCACCGCCGGCCCTCTCGCCGCCTCCGCCGCCGCCGCCGCCGATCAGGATCTCGAACAGGTCACGGTCACCGCAAAGCGGCTCGAGGAAGAACTGCCGCAGGAACTGGCCAAGTACGGCACACGCGTGGAGGTCATTACCGCCGAACAAATCAAGAACGGCGGCTTTGTCGATCTTTCGCAGGCGCTCGAGACGCTGGCGCCCGGCCTTTTTATCAGCCCCAAGAACGGCCCGTTTGACTACGTGCATGCCTCCTTTCAAGGCTCGAGCACCGGCGATATTTTGTGGCTGGTGGACGGCGTGCGCATCAACAACCGTCTTTATAACGGCACGACGCCGCTCGATACCCTGCCGGCCTCAATCGTGGATCGGATCGAAATCTTTGAAGGCGGACAGGCCTTGTTTTATGGAACACAGGCCGTCGCCGGCGCGGTCAATATCGTCACCAAGGCCTTTTCGGACACGCCGGACGGCGCGCTGTCGGTGGCGGTGGATACCATCAACGATCATCACTTCGACGGCTATGCGCGCGACAGCATCGGCAAGAGTCAATTTGTCGTCTATGGATCCGCCGACAAATCGACCGGCTTTCAGCCTTTTCGCAATGAGGATTACCAGCCGAGCACGACCGACCGCAAACGCGCCTTCGAAGTCCTGACCATCGGCGGCAAGTACGCCTACAACTTCACCGACCAGATCCGCTTGAGCCTCTCTGAACAACACACCGACGGCAGATTGGATTTTGCGCTGCCCCAGCAGGTCAACACGGCCTTCAACGACCGCGACGAGGATCTGGCCACCGCCAAACTCGACATGGAACTGAGCGATCAGGTGCAGTTTTTCCTAAAGACCTACTACCACAACTGGCACTCGCACTACACCGAGTTCGACAACACCATACCGCCCAGCAACACGTTGCTGGTGGTGGAAAACAACGGCCCGTGGGGCTACCGCGACTACGGCGCCAATTTGTTGGCGAAATTAAAATTCGGCCGCCTGTTCGAATATTTTGTCGGCTACGACCTGCAGAAATATAGCGGCAGCGATGCGGTGCTGGTCATCGAGCAGCACACCGAAAACACCCAGGCGGTGTTTGCGCAAATTCGCACCAGCAGCGATCTATTCTCGAATCTCAAGCTCGCGGCCGGCGTCCGTTACAGCGATCCGAGCGTCGGCCAGTCGGACACCGTTTGGAACTTGAGCGGCCGGTACGACATCACCCCGACAGTGTTCGTTCGCGGTCAAGTGGGCACGGCGTTTCGCCTGCCGACCGCCGAAGAGCTGTTCGCGAACGATCCGCAAGATGAACGCGGCAATCCGGATCTCAAGCCGGAAACCAGCACCAACGCCAACCTGTCGATCGGCGTGCGCTTCGATTTGGGCGCCACGCACCACAAGCTGGAATTGATCGGCTTCTACCGCGACGTCAAGAACCTGATCGATTTCACCACCTTCGACGATGCCACCGGCCAGGCGGTGTTCGGCAATGTGCCGGGCACGGTGAGCGTGCGCGGCGGCGAGTTGTCGCTGGAGACCACGGCTTTCGATTCGCTGTCGGGGACCTTCAACTACACCTACAACAATTCAATCGATCCCAGCACCCAGGTCCAGGTTGCGAATATTCCGAAGGATTTGCTGAAACTCGGCCTTGACTATCATCCGGCCGACCAGCCCTGGGGAGCGACCCTGTCGGTCAATCATTTCGGCAGAACCTACGCGACCGGCCTGTGGGACGGGACCGAGGCCTACGGCGACGAGACCATCATTGATTTGTCGGGGCGCGCATTTCTCGACGCGCAACGCCGCCAGCGCATCGATCTGTCGGTACAAAACCTGTTCGATCGCAAGTACGCGACCGGATTGGGAACGGCGACGCGCGATGTCGACGGCAGCAACTACACCTACTGGAATCTCGGCGTGCCGCGCAACCTGAGAATTTCCTACAGCTACGCGTTTCGTTAAGGCAGTCGCGCCAGTTCGCGCGCGTGATGGCGCAAATGGTCGGCCATAAAGGTCTGGATGAAGTAGTAGCCGTGGTCGTAGCCCGGCTGCATGCGCAAGGTCAGCTGCTGGCCGGACTTCGCGGCGGCCGCCGCGAATTTCTCCGGCTTGAGTTCCGCCGCGAGGTACTGATCCGCGGTTCCTTGATCGATGAGGATGGGACCGGGGTACGCCTGCCGCGCCACCAGTTCCGTGGCGTCGTACGCACGCCAGGTCTCGATATCGGGTCCTAAATAATTGCTGAACGCCTTCCTGCCCCAGGGAGACTGCATGGGCGCAGCGATCGGCGAAAACGCGGAGACCGAGCGGTACAGGTTGGGATTGCGCAGCGCCAAAGTCAGCGCGCCGTGGCCGCCCATGGAATGGCCGAAAATGCCGGCGGCGCCCGCTCGCGCCGGAAGATGCGCCCCCACCATCTGCGGCAATTCTTCAGTGACGTAACTATACATGCGGTAGTTTTGCGACCACGGCGCCCGGGTCGCGTCCAGATAAAACCCCGCCGAATAGCCGAAATCCCAATGATCCGCATCTCCGGGTATGCGCGGTTCCCGCGGGCTGGTATCCGGGGAGACCAGCATGATCCCCAGCTCGGCGGCGCTCATTTGCGCGTGGGATTTGATGCAGAACGTCTCTTCGCTGCAGGTAAGGCCCGACAAAAAATACAGGACCGGCACCGCGCCTGTCGTTGCCTGCGGCGGCAGGTAGGCGGAAAACTTCATGGGACCGCGCACCTCGCGCGATTCGTGCCGGTAGAAGCGCTGCACGCCGCCGTAGCAGGCATGTTCCGAAAGCAGCGTCAGGGGACTCACGAGAACTGCACGACGCTGCGGATCGATTCGCCGGAGTGCATCAGGTCGAAGGCGCGGTTGATGTCGTTCAAGGGCATCTTGTGCGTGATGAGATCGTCGATGTTGATCTTGCCGTCCATGTACCAGTCGACGATCTTCGGCACGTCGGTGCGGCCGCGAGCACCTCCGAAAGCGGTGCCCTTCCAAACGCGCCCCGTGACCAATTGGAACGGACGGGTGGAAATCTCCTTGCCGGCGCCCGCGACGCCGATGATGACGGACACCCCCCAGCCCCGATGGCAGCACTCCAGCGCCTGGCGCATCAGATCCACGCTGCCGACACATTCGAAGCTGTAGTCGGCGCCACCGTCCGTGAGCGCGACCAGGTGCGCGACCAGATCGCCGCCGACCTCTTTGGGATTCACGAAGTGCGTCATGCCGAATTTTTCCGCCAGCGCCTTGCGGCCGGGATTCAAGTCGACGCCGATGATCTTGTTGGCGCCGACCATGCGCGCGCCCTGCACCACGTTAAGGCCGATGCCGCCCAAACCGAACACGACCACATTGGCGCCGGCTTCAACCTTCGCCGTGTTGATCACGGCGCCGATCCCGGTGGTCACGCCGCAGCCGATGTAGCACACCTTATCGAAGGGCGCATCTTCACGGATCTTCGCCACCGCGATTTCCGGCAATACCGTGAAATTCGCAAAGGTCGAGCAGCCCATGTAGTGATGCACCAGATCCTTGCCGATGGAAAACCGGCTGGTGCCGTCCGGCATCAGGCCCTTGCCTTGGGTGGCGCGAATCGCAGTGCAGAGATTGGTCTTGCGCGAGGTGCATGACTTGCATTGCCGGCACTCGGGCGTGTACAGCGGAATCACATGATCCCCCTTGCGAACCGAGGTCACACCGGGACCGACATCCACCACGATTCCGGCGCCTTCATGGCCCAAAATGGCGGGAAATAAACCCTCGGGATCCGCTCCGGAGCGGGTAAACTCGTCCGTGTGACACACGCCGCTGGCTTTGATTTCCACCAAGACTTCGCCGGCGCGCGGGCCGTCCAAATCCACGGTGATGATTTCAAGAGGCTTGCGGGCGGCGGTCGCCACGGCGGCTTTGGTTTTCATGTACGGATATCCTGTCTTTCTTTCGGGTTCAAGGGCGCTACGGTAGATCAACCGGCGCCGGGTTGGAAGCTGCCATGAATATCGAATTTACGCCGCACGAGGCGCGGGTCATCGGTTGCCTCATTGAGAAGGAGATCACCACTCCCGATCAGTACCCGCTGTCGTTGAATGCCCTCACCAATGCCTGCAACCAAAAGACCAACCGCGAGCCGGTGCTCGATTTGAGCGAGGCTGAGGTTCAACAGTCGGTCGATTCGCTGATGAAAAAATACCTGGTCAGCGACAAATCCGCCGGCTACGGCGGGCGGGTCACGAAGTACAAGCAGCGCTTCTGCAACACCGAATTCGGTTCATTGAAATTTTCGAAACAGGAACTCGGCATCATTTGCGTGATGCTGCTGCGCGGCCCGCAGACGCCGGGGGAGCTGCGCTCGCGCACCAATCGATTGTGCGAATTCGCCGACGCCGAGCAAGTCGAAGCGACCTTGCGAAACCTGATGTCGCGCGAGGATGGACCCTTCATCGCGCGCCTGGCGAGGGCGCCCGGGGCACGCGAGTCGCGTTACGCGCATTTATTCTCGGGAGCGCTGGACTCGGCACCGGAACCCGAGGCCGCCGCCGAGAGCGGCGCCGCGCCGGGTGCGGCAACTTTGAGTCAGCGGGTCAGCGCGCTCGAGGAGCTGGTCGAGCAGCTGCGCGCCAGGATCGATGCGCTAAGTCCCCCGCGCTAAGTCCCCCGCGCTAAGCCCCCGCGCCGAGCCCCCGCCGCGAGGCGCCCGGTTTGCGCGCGCCTCAGTTGGCGGCCGTGGTTTTCGCGATGCCCTCACGCTCCTGCAGCCACTTGTCGAAGGCATCGATGTCCGCCGGGCGCATGCCGTTTGCCGACGCGCGGTGACTCTGCAGCCACGCCTGCATGATCAGCATCATCTGATCCGCCTGCGGGCGCGCGTGGAAGAACAGGTCCATATAGGCAGCCTTGGCGTCGTCCAAGTGATCGACCCCCATGTATGCCTCGCCGCGATGCTGTATGGCCTCCGGCAGATCCGGCTTGAGCGCCAGCGCGTGATTGTAATCATCGATGGCTTCGCGATAGGCACCGAAGTGCAGATGGATGAAGCCGATCTGATTCCAGGGGTCATACATGTCGTTCTTGTTGCGCAAGACCTCGGTGAACTGCTCCAGCGCCCTGCCATAGGTGTCATCGAGTTTTGAGGCGGCCTTGGCTTTCTTGTCAGGATCCGTGGTCTTGGCGATCGTATCTTCCAGCTCATGCGCCTTCGCCATGCTCTTCAGCGCCGCGGTATAGGCCTTCGCCGCGGCCTTGTCCGGCTTGACCTCGGCCGGCGCGGACGGAATTTCCGGCGGCTGCTGTGTCCGGCCGCCGCTTCCCGTGATCGGGGGGATGCCGCCGCCGGGATAGCCTTGGGCGCCGGCCGGCCCAGCGGGCCATCCTGCAATCATCAATACGAGACAACAAATTGGAATGCCGCGCATTTCGCCCCCTGACGGTCTTTGAACCAACTTATGCAATACTCTCGAGCATGAACCGCAATTTTAGATTTTTAATCCCCTGCGCGCTGATTATTTTATCGCACCCGGTGCTGGCCGCTAAACCCTTGAGCATGCCCCAGGTCCTGGCTGCCTCCAGCGCGTCGGACTGGCGTCCGCTCGATCCCAATAACACCCTGTACGTGGATTTTCCGACGGGCCGCGTGGTGATCGAATTGGCGCCGGCATTCGCGCCGCTGCACGTCGCCAACATCAAAACCTTGACCCGGGCCGGGTATTTCAACGGTCTGGCCGTGATCCGCGAGCAAGACAACTATGTCGCCCAATGGGGCGATCCGGACAACCGCCACCCGCTGCCTCCCGGGATTGGCAAGGTCGCCGCGGAATTCGATTCGGCGCTGCCGCCGAACATGCATTTCACCCGTTTGCCGGACGGCGACGTCTATGCGCCCGAGGTCGGTTTCTCGGACGGTCTGCCCGTGGCCCGCTCAGCTGCGCTGCACAAGGTCTGGCTGGCACATTGCTACGGCATGGTGGGCGTGGGCCGGGATTTGGACGCGGAAAGCGGCAGCGGCGCCGAAATGTATGTCGTGATCGGCCATGCGCCGCGGCACCTGGACCGCAACGTGGCGTTGGTGGGGCGGGTCGTCCAGGGCGTGGAGCTGCTCTCCAGCCTGCCGCGCGGCAGCGCCGAGATGGGCTTTTACACCAAGACGGAGAAGCCCCTGCCGATCAAGTCGATTCGCATCGCTGCGGATGTGCCGGCCGCGGAACGCGCCAATCTCGAAGTAATCCGCACCGACACGCCGACGTTTGCCGCGCTGATCGAATCGCGCCGCAACCGTCCGGAGGATTTCTTCAAGACGCCGGCCGGCCGCATCGACCTGTGCAATGTGCCGATTCCGGTGCGCGAGCGCGCAGCCCCTTAAGTTTCCGGCTAACTGTTGCGCGACGCGGCTTCGATGCCGATACGCAGGGTGGTGGTCGCGATACGCACTTCGATCAGGAATGCCGTCAAGGCCGCGGCGAACGCCAGCATGGACAAAATGAACATGATGGCGATGAACGCGCCCAGTTCCCAATGCACAAAGGCGTTCACGAACAGCATCACCACCACCAGGGCGATGAACAGCGCGGAGAGCGTGATGAGGGTGATCGCCGCGTTGATATAGCGCGCGCGGCGCGCAAGTACGGGGAGCGCGGCATGCAGGTCGCGGCCGCCCGCCGCCCGATAGTCAGGCCGGCACACCTCATTCTCCATGGCGCGGGCGCGATCGACGATGCGCGCCAGCCGGCTGGTCAGGACATTGAGCGTCACGCCGATCGCGGAGATCAAGAATATCGGCGTGAGGGCCACCTGGATGAGGTGCGCCACGTCGGCCGAGTGCAGAAAAATCGAGCTCACCGCTTCACCATTTCACGACGCCGAAGTACCAAGTACCCAGGATCACGAATCCAAAAGCGATTCGATACCACGCGAACACTTTGAAATCATGGCCGCTCACATAGCGCAGCAATGCCCGCACCGCGATCATCGCGCTGATAAACGAGGCAATCGAGCCGACGCCGATCACGGCCAGATCGTCCATGTTGAGCAAATGGCGCGCCTTGTAGAGTTCCAGCACGGTCGCGCCGAAGATCGTGGGAATGGCGAGAAAAAATGAGAATTCGGTGGCAGCCGGACGCGACAGTCCGCGCAGCAGCCCGCCCATGATGGTCGCGCCCGAGCGCGAGGTGCCCGGAATCATGGACAAAGTCTGGGCAACGCCGATCCACAGCGCATCCGCCGGCTTGATGGCATCGACATTCTCGACGCGCGCCGCGCGTTTGCGGCTTTCGATCAAGAGGATCAGGATGCCGCCGACGATGAACGCCGTCGCGACGGGCACGGGTGCGAACAAATATTTCTTGATGGTGCCGATGAAGATGACGCCGATGATGGCCGCCGGCAGAAACGCCAGAATCAGGTTCAACGTGAACAGTTGCGATTTGCGCTCGCGCGGCAGCGTCGCAACCACGGTCCACAGCCGCCGACGGTACAGCCAGCAAATCGCCAAAATCGCGGCAAACTGAATGACGATCTCAAAGACTTCGCCCTTCTCATCATTCCAATTCAGCAGGCTGCCGACCACGATCAGGTGGCCGGTGCTGGAGACCGGCAGAAACTCGGTCAATCCCTCGACCACGCCCAATATCAAGGCCTTGACTGCGACGATGAGATCCATGCACCCGCCTTAAGAACCCTTAAAAAAAACGCCCCGGCCGCCGTGAAGCGGTCGGGGCGTTATACCAATTATATTACTTGGTTGCCGCAGGAGCCGTGGAAGACTTCTTGTGCTTCTTGCTGGTGCTGTGCTTGTGGGACTTGCTCGAGGACGCCGGTGCCGAGCTATCGGCAGCCGCAGGCGTACCGGACTTCGGGGCGTCGGCAGCCATCGAGGCGGCGGCCAAGCCAAAGGTCAACAATGCAGTGGTAATGAGGGTCGCAGACTTCTTCATGAGATCTCCAAAACGATAGTGGGGGCTTAAGCGCTGCGAAGAATACGCCGGGAATCAGGCGTTTCAGCCGAGATGAAGATCATTTCACAATGGCGCCGTCCCGTGATGCCTGGGTCTTGCGGACATGCCACACCAGGTAGCCGACCACCGCCACATTCGCAAGCAGTATCAAAGCCTTGCCGATGGTCGGCCGGTAGAAGATCTCCCACGCCTCGAGCGGTATCAGCGAGGCGGTGATGATGGTGGTCAGCCATTCGGCCCAGCGCTTCTCCATCCACAGGCCCACCCCTTCGACTGCAAACACCGCGGCATAGGCCAGGGTCACGATGCGCAGCGCATGAATTCGCGACACGCTCAACCCGCTGAACCATTCCAGCAGCTGGCCGACGATGCGGTGCTCCAAACCATAGGGTCGCGCCTGCGCCCAGGAGAGCAGCTTCGCCGCCAGGGAAGCATCGCGCAGGCGCAACTCCCCATAGGCCACCGCGAGCAGCAGCATCACCTTCACGAGCTTGTAGAGAGCGATCGTGCGCAGTACACCAAAGCGCGCCTTGGGCGCTTTCTCGGCCAGGGTTGTCATGGGGTCTTTAGAACCTTACGCCTGACCCGCCGGCGGTTGAAAATCCAGCGTGGCGTCGAGCAGCGCGGGTATGTCGAAAACCGCCCGTTCGTTGTCGAGAACCAGGGGCGCAACGCCGGCTGCCGCCACTAACGCAGCCGGCACTTGGATGCGATCGCGCTCTCGTGTGACGGTCCAGGTTTCCAGGCGCTTGTCTTGGAAGGCAAGATTGAGAGCACCCCAGCGCAGCAAGGCCGCGCGCGCCAGTGGCGTATCGCCGCCCCAATGCCGCTGCGCCAGCGCGAGGGCAGAGCCTGCGGCAATTTCGCCGTGCGGCAAGCTCATCAAATCTTGGATGTACTTCACCATTTCGTCCGGCGGGACGTGCAGCGTCAAATAGGGCGCCATGTCGGTCATCGGTGTATTTTAAGTCGGATTCTCCAGACTGAACATGGCATTCTCGTCATCATAGGCAAAGGCCTCGGCGTACCGCCCCCAACTCACCGCCGCCCGCAGACTCTGTTCCGCGGCATCCTCGGCCATAAAGTCCTCCAACTCGTCGATGAAGCGGCTCTTGCGCGCAGAATGTGACGCCCGTTCGTCCAAGACACGGCGAATGTGTGCCGCCAATGGCACATAGGTCAGCAAGTGACGCGTGAATATGCGTTTGCGCTCATCGACCGCGGCCTGCGCAAAGGCCATACCGTCCTCGGTGAGCCGCAAATCGCCGCCTTCCAGCTCTGCGAAGCGCAGCATCTGCAGGGTTTCTGCGACGGGGAAGAGCTCGTCGATCTCCATGGTCAGATCCGAGGCAATCTCCGGGAGGTCCGCCTTGCCGTTGAAGGGTGCGGCCGCCACCGCCTCCATCAGGCCGGCCAGAACGTTGGAAGACACATGCGGCAAAACGCTGCCTATCCCTAAGCCCGGGAAATTCTCCTTGCGCCCGGGAGCTCCGCCGACGGGCCGCGCCGTCATTTCGACGTAAATGCGCTCCACCAACTCACGAAAACTCGGATCGAGACGGTTGCGCGGTTGCGGCAGAGTCACCTTGATTTCGCTCAAGATGCGCCCCGGATTGCTGCCGAAAACCAGCACCCGGTCGCACATCAGCACCGCCTCTTCAATGTTGTGTGTGACCAAGATGACGCCCTTGATGGGCATGCGGCCCTCCGCCCACAAATCCAGAAAATCGGTGCGCAGGGTTTCCGCCGTCAACACATCCAGAGCCGAAAAGGGCTCGTCCATCAGCAAGATGTTCGGATGCACCACCAGCGCCCTGGCGAAACCCACCCGCTGGCGCATGCCGCCCGACAGCTCGCGCGGATAGGCCGACTCGAAACCGTCCAAGCCGATGAGGTCGATGGCCGCCAACGAGCGTTTGCGGATTTCAGAGCGCGACATGCGCTGCGCCTCCAGTCCCAGTGCCACATTTTCAAAAACCGTGAGCCAGGGAAACAGGGCAAAGCTCTGAAACACCATGGCAATGCCGGGCGCAGGACCTGAAATCGGTTTGCCCAAGTACTGCAAATCACCCGCGCTGGGCTCCGACAGCCCCGCGATCAAGCGCAGCAAGGTCGACTTACCCGAGCCGGATCTGCCCAACAGGCCCACGATTTGGCCCTCGCGCAGCTCGAGATTCATTCCCTGCAGCACCAATAGTTCCGCGCCGTCCGGTTTCGGGAAGGCCTTGCGAACGTCGGTGCATTGCAGCAGCGGAGAGCTATTCATGCTGAAACCCCAAGCTTATGTCATTCGATATTTGCGCTCGGCGTAGTAGTACAGCGGGCGCCAAAAAAGCCGGTTGATGACCACCACGAACAAGCTCATGGCGCCTATCCCCAACACAATTCGATGAAAATCTCCCGCGGTGGTCGCCTCGGCAATGTAGCTGCCGAGGCCCCGAGCCTGCACCTGCGTATCTCCCCACGTCGCCAGTTCGGCCACGATCGCGGCATTCCACGATCCACCCGAGGCGGTAATCGCACCGGTCACATAAAACGGCAGGATCGCGGGCAATGCCACCTTGCGCCACCACAGCCAACCCGTCACGCGGTTGGGAAGGCGCCAGTGCATGCACTGGTAGGCAAGGTCCGCATGCGGATGGCCAAGGGTCGAGAGCTCCCAGTCGAGCACTGCAAGCAGACGCGGCGAGTTCGAGTCAAAGATCATGTTGTCGATGCGCCAGTCGCCGTGCACCAGCGCGACGCGGCCATCGTCGGCGGGAACCTTGTCCGCAAGCCACGCGATCAGGCGCTCCATGTCCTCGACCCGCGCCGTTTCGCTGGCCCGGTACTGGTCCGTCCAGCGCTGGTACTGGCGGCCGAAATAGCCGCCCGGCTTCGCCGTAGTCCGAAAGGCCCGCCGCAGCGACGTCGATCGAATGCAGCCGCGCGAGGCCCGCGTTCATGAAATCATAGATCTGCGCGCGATCCTCGCGCTTAAGTTCGGGCAGCGCCGGGTCCCACAGGACGCGGCCGTCGACAAAAGCCATGAGATAGAAGGCCGTTCCGATCACGCCCTCGTCCTCGCAGAGCGCAAGCACGCGTGGAGCTGGGTAGCCCACCCCCTCGAGCGCCTTCAGCACGCGAAACTCGCGCTCGATCATGTGGGCCATCTTCAAGAGCTTGCCCGGCGGCTTGCGGCGGAGCACGTAACGGCCGCTCGCGGCCTCGATCAGATAGGTCGGGTTCGATTGTCCGGTGGGAAATTTCTTCGCCACGCTCGGGCCGCGCCAGCCCTCGACATGGGCTTTCGCCCACGCGTCGAGCGCGCTCGTGTCCTCGGGGAAAGCCTCGCTCACTGCGCGCCAGCCTCATTGGTGTAGCGCTTCATCTCGGCTTTCGCGATCACGCGGCGATGCACGGCGTCGGGCCCGTCGGCGAGGCGCAACGTGCGCACATGGGTCCACATGCGGGCGAGCGGGAAATCCTGGCTGACCCCGGCGCCGCCATGCATCTGCACCGCCTGATCGATCACTTCGAGCGCGATCCGGGGTGCGATCACCTTGATCTGGGAGATGATCGGCGCCGCGGCGCGCGCGCCTTGCGTGTCCATCGTCCAGGCGGCCTTCAGGCACAGCAGGCGAGCCATTTCGATGCTCATTCGCGCTTCGGCGATGATGTCGGGATTGGCGCCGAGGCGCGACAGCTTTTGTCCGAATGCGGTGCGGGATGCCGAACGGCGACACATCGCTTCGAGCGCCCGCTCGGCCTGGCCGATCGCGCGCATGCAATGGTGGATGCGTCCCGGTCCGAGCCTCCCTTGCGCGATCTCAAAGCCGCGCCCGCGGCCAAGGATCATGGCGTCTTTGGGCAGGCGGACGTCGCGAAAGCGAATGTGCATATGGCCGTGCGGCGCGTCGTCGTCGCCGTAGACTTTCATCGCTCTCAGGACCTCGATGCCCTTCGTCGCGGCGGGCACGAACAGCATCGAATGACGCGCATGCGGCGTGGCGTCGGGATCGGTCAGCGTCATGGTGATATAGAGCGAGCAGCGCGGATCGCCGGCCCCGGACGACCACCATTTCTCGCCGTTGAGCACCCATTCGTCGCCTTCGAGCCGTGCGTCCATGGCGATGTTGGTCGCGTCGGACGAGGCGACTCCGGGCTCGGTCATGAGATAGGCGGAGCGCGCACGCCCTTCGAGGAGATCAGGCAGCCAGCGCGCCTTCTGCTCGGGCGAGCCGAAGCGCTCGATCACTTCCATGTTGCCGGTGTCGGGCGCCGAGCAATTGAAGACCTCTGAGGCAAGCGGGGACCAGCCCATTTCCTCGGCGAGATAGGCGTATTCGACCGTGGAGAGGCCGAAGCCCTTGTCGGAGCCTGTGAGCCAGAAGTTCCACAAGCCCTTGGCTTTGGCCTTCGCCTTGAGGGACTCGCGGATCTCGATAAAGCGCTTGGTCGGCTTGAAGCGGTCGCCCTCGCGTCCGACCTCGGCGTGGTATTCCTCCTCGAGCGGCATGATCTCGTCGCGCACCATCGCCCGGACGGCGGCGATGAGCGGACGGACTTTATCGGTTGCGCCGAGATCCACGTGTTCCTCCCTCGAATTGGCCGGCGCGATATGACGCCCAAAAGGGGCATGCGGCAAGCCTGTAAGGTCGGTTTCCGGGAACCGCGTTTTCCGAGCTCGAACGGCTCAAATAAACGAGCGTAAGCGTCAATAAACGCTAATAAACGTTAGTAAATTTGCTAGCGTTTACTAGCGTTTATTTTTTGGGATCGGGACTTTTCAATGAGTTACGAGCGATTGGAATAAAAAAACTCGGCCGATATCTACTCCCTGGTAACGACCCCTCCGAGCAACTTCTCCTCAACGCCAATGGATTCGTGCGAAACTTCGCCGTAATCGCCCGGGCCTTCCATTCCGGGGAGTGGGCGCCGCCAATCGGCCAAGGTCAAGGTGGAAGGCTCCATCACCGGGCTCGGACTCGAACAGCCACACAGCACGTTGAGCCCAGCCCGGTCCTTCTCGACGCGTCGATCGGCTTCATAAGCTGCGATTGCCGCCGCAATCTTCTTTGTTGAGACACAGGGAGAGAAACGACTTGCATTGGTGAAGACTAGAACAAATCAGGAACAATGTCAACAAATTTTGGAATTAGAGGAGGTCTCGCATCGACCGACATCGTGCCGCCTGTTCGACCGCGTCGCAGCGGCAGTCCCACCTCTCAAAGTGACGAAACGCGACGTGGCCGAAGAGCACTTCGCTCGGGTACGCATTTGACATTTAATACGTACGGACGTATTATTGAAGATGCCGAAGCCATCCCACCGCGACCGCATCCTCCAAGCCGGCCTCAAGGTCATGTTCCGCAAAGGCTATGTCGGGGCAGGGGTGCGCGACATCGTCGCCGAGGCCCCGGCGCCGCAGGGCTCGTTCACCAACCACTTCCGCTCGAAGGAGGAATTCGCGCGCGAGGTGCTCGACTTGTATTTCGCCGACCTCAAGCGGCTCGTCGCCGAAGTGCTGGGCGACGCGACCCGCTCGCCCCGCCAGCGTCTGAGGCGCTATCTCGACCTCATCACCGATCGCCTCGTTGAGGCCGAGTTCACCCGCGGCTGCCTGATCGGCGATTTCAGTCTTGAGGCCGCGCCGCAAAGCGAGATGCTGCGGGCTCGGCTCGGCGAGATCTTCGCCGAATGGCGCGCGCCTTTCGCCGCATGCATCGCCGAAGGGCAGGCGGCTGGCGAGATCGCCGAGACATTCGGCCCGGATGACCTTGCTGAATTCCTGCTCTCCTCCTGGGAGGGCGCGATCCTGCGGATGAAAGTCGAGCGCAACGCCGAACCGCTCGAGCGCTTCAAGCGCATCGTTTTCGCAACCGTGTTCAAGGAGTCGTCGCCATGAACAAAGACATCAGCCTGCCCAAGCTGTCCGTTCTTGATTCCGAGATGGCCTACCGGGAGGCGGGCTCGCGCGATGCGCCGGTCGCGCTCTTCCTGCACGGCAATCCCACTTCATCCTACATCTGGCGAAACATTATCCCGCTTGTCGCGCCGGTCGCCCATTGCATCGCGCCTGACCTCATCGGCTTCGGTCAGTCGGGCAAGCCGGACATCGCCTATCGCTTCGAAGATCACGTGCGCTATCTCGACGCGTTCATCGCAGCATCTGGGATCGGCTCGGCCTATCTCGTGGCGCAGGACTGGGGAAGCGGCCTCGCCTTTCATCTCGCCGAGCGACGCCCCGATTTCGTGCGCGGCCTCGCCTTCATGGAGTTCATTCACCCATTCCCGACCTGGGAGGTGTTTCTGCGAGGCTCCAAAGCCCGCGAGATCTTCCGCAAGTTTCGCACGCCCGGCGAAGGCGAAACATTGATTCTCGAGAACAACGCCTTCGTCGAGCTGATGCCGGGAGCGATACGGCGCAAGCTCACCGATGAGGAGATGGCCGTCTATCGCGCGCCGTTCCCGACGCCGCAGTCGCGGAAGCCGACCTGGCGCTTCCCGAACGAATTGCCAATCGCCGGCGAGCCCGCCGACGTCTACGCGACGATGGAGCGCGCGCATGCGGCGCTGGCCGCCTCGACTTATCCCAAGCTTCTGTTCGCCGCAGAGCCCGGCGCGCTCGTCTCCCCGGCTTACGCGGAAGAGCTTGCCGGCACGCTCAAGGATTGCCGGTTCGTCAAGCTCGGCGATGGCCTCCACTTCCTGCAGGAGGATCATCCCGACACCATCGGCCGATCCGTCGCCGCGTTCATCGCCGAAGTCGAAGGCCGCGCCGGCAAGACTGCGGCGTAGCCCCGGGTGGAGCCAGCGGGCCCTCTCTAAGAGAGAGGCGTTTGGGGTGCTGCCGGGCTCCCTTGGCGGTCGATAAGGGTGCGACGTCCCTCTCCAAAGGGGAGGGGGAGCTTGGGGTGAGGGTCTCGCCACGAGGTGCCCTGATCCGGCGCGCGCCACCTTCTCCCCGAGGGTTCTCGGCTGGATCTTTTCCGGCGATGGACCACAGTTCCCTGCGATAGATAACCATCTTAAACAATTACGTTTTTCATTCCTGGCCATTGACAACCGCACCTGGAAATTGCCCTATGGAGCTACCTATTTCGCCTCGAGGTAGCATTTCCCATTGCCCCAGATCCGACTCACAAAGTCCACCATCGACACTCTTCCGACACCGGAAAAGGAGATCGTCTTTTGGGATCGGACCCTTCCAGGATTCGGCCTTAAGATAACGCCCAAAGGTCGAAAGGTCTTCATCGTTCTTTACCGCGCTGGGGGCGGCGGTTCACGGCTCCGCAAATACACAATTGGACCCTATGGCCGGGTCACGCTCCATAACGCGCGGATCGAGGCCCAGAAGGTGCTCGCGGCGCGTCTGGAGGGCCGGGATCCGGCCCTGGAAAAGCTTGACGCCCGTCGGCGGCTCACGGCTGACGCAGTGCCCGAAGTGGCCGCCCTTTACGCAAAGCTGCATCTCTCCCAGCGGAGGTCGGGGCGTGAGGTGATGCAAATTCTGCAGCGCAATCTGGTCGACCACGTCGGCTCTCGGTCCGTTCATTCGATTTCAAAGCGCGACGTCATTGATGTCGTCAACGCTGTCGTCGATCGGGGTTCACCGGTTGCGGCGAACAAGTCGCTGAAGGTAGTCAAATCATTCTTTAATTGGTGCGTTGGCCGAGCGATCGTGGAGCGCTCGCCCTGCGAGGGCATCCGCGCGCCGACAGTCGAACGAGCCCGAGACCGGGTGCTCACGGATACGGAGCTCGCGGAAATCATCCGAGCGGCCCGTCAACTGGGCGGCCCTTACGGAGCGATCGTCGAGGTCCTCGCCCTAACCGGGCAGCGCCGCGCCGAGGTCGCGCGGATGAGTTGGGACGAGGTCGATCTCGATCACCGGGTCTGGACGTTGCCGGCCACACGTACGAAGAACGACAAGCCACACATTGTTCAACTCTCGGATCCAGCGGTCGCGGTCATCGGCGCTCAACCGCGCTCGGGTCGACTCGTATTCTCAAGGAACGGCGTCACCCCAATTGGCGACTTCTCAAGCCAGAAGCGCAGGCTGGACGATCTCTGTGGTATCTCACAGTGGCGCCTGCACGATCTGCGCCGGACCATGGTCTCAGGAATGGCCCGCCACGGGGTGGCGCCACATGTCGCGGACAAGATCCTCAATCATGTCGGGGGCACGATCTCCGGCGTCGCCGCGGTCTATCAGCGGCATGAGTTCCTGAAAGAGCGCCGGGATGCGCTCGAGAGCTGGGGCGCACATGTGGTTGGCCTGCTTCGCGAGAGCGAAGTGCTCGAACTGAAGGCCGCCTCGTGAGCCATAAGCAGCTCGCTGACGGCCGCACGGCCGCCGCAACGGAGGCTGCTATGACTCACTTTGTCACTGAGACTCAGGCGGAAGCGATACTCGCGGAGCTTCGTCCTGGGCTTCGGGATCAGCCTCCAATCGATCAATTCCGGGAGCGCCTTGACGCGACGGTAGGAACAGTTTGCGCGATCTACCACCGCCGCGCCGTCGACTGGGCGCTCGCCGAGTTACGCTCACCGACGCAACGAGCAAAAACTGCTCATGGAAGGGAGCGCGGCGTCACCAGAAATGGTCAACTATGCCGACCTGCTGAAGCTTGACGTGGTCAGTCCTGTCCTTGTTGCGCTCGAGGAACTGGAGCGGCTCTCGGCCGGGTTCCAGAAGCTTTTTCCGGACAACAAAAATCGGCCAAAGGCCCAGCGCCGCGGACTTGGTACTCCCGCTTCGTTCGCGATCTTGCCGAAATTGCAAACGAACTCGGCATTGAGGTGACGATCGGCGGCTCATGGGAGTGACGACTCGCACGCGACCCCCTTCACCCGATTTGTGTTCGCCGTCGAAGAGCGGCTGCCGCGCAAGGCGCAATCGAACTCGTTGGCCGCCTGCGCGAAGCAGATTGAGCGCGCGATTAAGGCCTCCGCTCATGAGATTGATATCGAGCGGGCGTTTAAGGCCTCACGCTCGGAAGATTGCTGAGAGCGAGTATAAGGCCTTCGTTCGCGAGATTGGTAAAAGATCCGGCACGAGGAAGCCCTCAAAACCGGCCGAGAGGTTGCGCGACAAATAGCGTTCTTCTTGTCGTGTGACCGATGGTCCGTTTCGGGCCTATGCCGGCGATGACGAAATGCCGTCGTCACCGCTGGAGAACGCACCATGGCGGACGCCTTCGCTCCCGAGACCCTTCTCGACACTGCCGCTGCCGCTAAGCGACTCGGAGTCAGTGAGAGCTTCCTCGCTAAGGCGCGCATGCAGGGTGTCGGACCGCGCTATCGCAAGCTCGGTCGGGCGGTCCGTTACGCATATGCCGATGTTGATCACTGGCTCTCGGTCTGCAGCCGGACTTCGACCGCCGAACAGCCCGCTGTCACCGAGATTGTTCGGAAGGTGCCAAAGCGCCGCCGCTCTTCGCCCGACGAAGCATCCCCCTCACTCTAAACGCGTGAACCCCTGACGTTGGCTCCAGGGTGCAATGAGCCAACAAAAAGGGCCGGACACAACGGCCCAGCCCCATAGAAAGTTTAGTGACATGAATACCATACACGTAAACGGAACTGCGGCGCAATCGCCGCCGCCAACCGCAAACCGGCTCGCGGACTTCGGCGACGCGATCCGCAATGCGTGCGTCGCGCTTAAAGCGGATCGATCGACGCCGCAATAACCAGCCTTGAGAAGGCGAGCCGCCGCGCCGGCGAGGTCGGCGATCCTCGCGCCACCGAACTCGCCAACTTCGCAAACGCACTCGCGCCCGCACTCGAGACCGTTCAGCTGGTCGCGATGTGCTTGGGTGACCTGTCCCACGAGTAGTGAACCAACCCCGACGGTCGCTCCGGGTCGGGCGGCCGTCGGCTTCAGAGGAAGGGATGCCATCAGGACGTTCTCGCTGTCGATACGGCCGACGTCGCCTTTTCACAAACAACCAAGCAACGAGGTAACCAAATGTCAGACCTCAGCGATCTTCACGGTATCTACCCGACTTCGCTCCGGTGGAACGCGGAAAGCGGATTCCTTGCAGTCTCGGCCTTCAACGGGGAGACCGGCGAGCGCGAATTGCGACAGATCGAGCTCGGACAGGCGGCGACGTTTGTCCTCGACCTGGCGACGCGGGAACGCGGTTACGGACTGATCAAGTCGGGCGCTTATGACATGAAGCTGTCGCCGGTCGGCAGCCCGCCGCCGCCCTGGCCGGAGAACGAAGAGTATAAGCCCGCGCTCGGTTGCTGGATGTGGAACCCCACGTTTGGCGAGGTCCGGCTCGAGACAAACGCGGCGATCTTCCGGCAGGCCGTCGACAGCGTATGGGACCAGTGCCGCGCCGAACCGCAGGCCGCGGAGGGCTTGCAACCCGTCGTCCGTTTCGACGATCGCGTTTCGATCCTGGTGAAAGCGGTCAATAAGACCTTCGGGCCGGTAATCAAAATTGTCGGCTGGGTCGAACGCGACAAGGTGCCGGGCTGGGCGGCCCGGACGCCGACCGTCTCGCCGCCCGCGGCCCCGCCGATCTTGCCCGCGCCGTCGGCTCCGGCTCCGGCGACGCCTGCAGTCAAGAAGCCGGCGAAGGCCAAGAAGGGCGCGGCAAAGCCCGGCCCCGATGATCCGCTCGCGGAACTCGATGACGACATCCCGTGGAAATAGGCGATGAGCGCCGCCGGCATCGCCCGCCAACTCGGAGCGACGCGCCAGGGTAACAACTGGCGCTCCGCCTGCCCACGCGGCTGCGGCTACGGCCTGTCGTTTCGTGACGGCGCAGACGGCAGGTTATTGGCCTTCTGTTTTGGCGGTTGCGCATTCGACGAGATCATGTCGGCGCTCGTCGAATACGGTCTGCTCGACGATGACGACGATGATGATCTCCATGTGTCGCGAGGTGTCACCGTCTGTCAGCGCGATAACACCAAGCGCATCGCGCATGCCCGGCAGATCTACGATAGCGGAGCCTGGGACGAACGGATCGCCGTCTATCTGCGCAGCCGCGGCATTCGCCTGGTTCCGCCCATCATGCGGTTCGCCGAGCAGACCCCGCACCGGCTCGGCGCCCGTCTGCCGGCGATGTTGGCCCCGATCGTCAACGTGGACGGCGAGCAGATTGGCGTGCATCTGACCTATCTGCGCGATGACGGCGGCGGCAAGGCCGATCTCCCTAAAGAATACCAACGCGAATGTCGCGGCTTGATCCGTGGCGGGGCGATCAGGCTGATTCCCTTCAACCCCGACGTCGCGCTTGTCCTTGCCGAAGGCCTCGAGAGCGCCCTCGCCGCATCAGAGCTTTTTGGCCTGCCCTGCTGGTCCGCCGTCTACGCGGGAGGGCTGTGCAGCCTCGTCTTGCCGCCCGAGGTGCGCCGCATCGTCATTGCCGCTGACAACGACGTGTCGGGCGTCGGGCAACGCAACGCCTTAGCCGCATATGACCGGTGGACCGCCGAGGGCCGCTCGGTGAGGATCATGGCTCCCGCCCGTCGTCGGCGACGATTTCAACGATGTGCTGCTCAAGGAGCCCATCGATGTCGAGCGCTGAGAAACCCGACGCCAATGGCGCTGAAAGATTTCGACGCCGACCCCGAGGCGTGGCGCAAGCAATTCTGGGGGAACGACGGCGCCCCTGACCCTGGCGACGCGACGGCTAAGCCGAACGGCGCCGACTGCGATGGTTGGGGCGAACCATATATGGGCGTGCTGTGGTTGCGTCGGCGGCGGCCGCCGCCGCTGCCGCTCGAGGTCTTCGGC
>CAWEKK010000009.1:0-74899 GCA_963809645.1 uncultured Gammaproteobacteria bacterium | reverse complement strand
GCAACGGCCCTTCACTGGGGCAAACAGATCGCCGTGCGCGACTTCGATCTTGTTTTCCTGGCCGTTCATCAGGGCATTAATTTGCGTGCAGCGGACCGCGGCAGCATTGATGTCCACGGCCACGACGCGCCGAGCATGCCGGGCAGCGGCGATTGCACAAACGCCGGAGCCGGTACCCATGTCGAGAACGGCAGAGCCTGGCCCGATCATATCGGCTTGCAGCTGCGACGCGAAAAATGCCCCGGTTCGCATGATTTTAGGGTTGAGCACCCCCGGCAGGACAAGCAGCGGAAAATCGCCGATGCGCTCGATCACAGGGGTATCGTGCCGCTTCCTGCGAAACAGGCGGTAGTGCCAGTAGAGAGTTTTGCCGATCGCAACCCGAACCGGCCCATAGTGAGGAGCCTTCAGCAGTGTTTCGGCGGTCGCAGTTCCCGAGCTCATAGCAGACCCGTACTTGGATCACGCCACATCGAGCACACGCACGTCTTGCATTCCGAGCGCCCGCCGGCGCGAATATTTGCGCGCAGCTGCAACATAGCTTCGCTGTTTAAAGCAAGCGGCAGATCCGTGCCGACTTCCGGCGGTCCCGAGATGAAAAAGCATGGCTGGACCCGCCCGGTCGCGCCTACGACAGCGGAGAATTCGGGTGCATTGCAGCGCACCGGCGGATAGGCGCCAAGCCCGTGCAGTGCCGTGAAGTATTGAAGCAGCCGCCGCAGCTTTTGGGGGCTCTCGGCGATAAAGCCGGAGCGAAAATCGGCCGCGCATTCGCTTTCCATGGCGCGCAGTAATTCGTCGAGCAAGGGCAACTCTTCGGGACGCAGCGCTAAGTCCTGGCTGAAATCGTCTGTCCGGCCGAACGCGTGAGGATTGGCGACGTCCACCGCGAGAAAGGAGACCTGACGCGCGGCAATGCGCTTGGCCAAGGACACAAAGGCCGGCAGTTGCCGGAAATTCGCGCGTTGCAGGGTGACTCGCAGCCCCGCGGCAACCCCGTGCTCAGCCGCAGCTCGAATCCCGTCGCAGACGTTCTCGAAGGCATCCAGTCCGCGAATGGCCTGATAGGTCTCTCGATCCGTGCCGTCCAAGGACACGGTGATGGCATCGAACAGTTGGGTGGCCCGTGGAGCGTGCTTCGCCAGGGACAAACCCGACGTCAGCAGCCAGACCTTAAGGCCGGCATCTCGCAGCGCCTGCGCGATCGACGGCCACTCGGGATTCAGCAGCGGCTCTCCGCCCGACAGCAGGGCAACCTGGGTGTTCAGCCGCCGAAGACTGGGCAACAACCGCTGCACGGCCTCCAGGTTCATGTCAAGCCGCCCGTGGCGCCAGTAGTCGCAGGTGACGCAGCGCGAGTTGCAGCGCTCCGTCAGATAGAGTGTTACCAACGGCAAACGTTCTAGACGCGAGTTCGGGACCGGACCGCTCATGAACGCTTGTGCAGACATCTACCCTCCAGTGCCATTCACGCAGCCAAAAGATTCCCTCGTGAGTACCTCGCAGACGGCCGCAGGTTGGTCCTGAGCAGCCAATTTTGTGGACTGATGCACGCGGTCAGGGGGGATTCTCGTCATCAACAGTGTCTGAATAGGTGGCTTTAACTCATTGATTTCGCTAAGCTCCCGCCAGCATGAATACTGCCTCAGACGGTCTTGAAGTCGACAAGGTCCACGTTTGGCGCGGCGACCGTCATGTCCTACAAGGGGTTAGTACAGGAGTCCGTCCTCGCGAACTGCTCCATGTTTCGGGTCCCAACGGCACCGGCAAGACCACCTTGCTTCGCGTCATCTCGGGCTTGCTTCGCCCGGAGCAGGGCTCGGTGACCTGGCTCGGCCGGTCGATCGTCCACGAGCGCGCCGCTTTTCAAGCCGCCTTAGCCTATGCCGCGCACGAGCCGGCGCTCAAGGCCGACCTCACCGCCTTGGAGAATCTGCGCTTTTCCGTGGGATTGAAACGCCGGGCCGGCCGTGACGAACTCCGCGCCGCTTTGGAACGCACCGGAGTGACCGCCTGCGCCGACCTTCCGGCGCGCGTGCTTTCGGCAGGGCAGCGCCGCCGCGTGTCGCTGGCGCGGGTCGTGGCGATGAACGCACCGTTATGGCTGCTCGATGAGCCCTACGCCAACCTCGACGCGGCGGGTTCCCAATTGGTATCCGACCTACTGCAGAGCCACGTCACTGCCGGCGGCTTGGCCCTCGTGGTCGCCCATCGCGAGCTTGAACTCAACTGCCAGGTCAGGCGCTTGGAGTTGCACTCATGAGCGTGGGCGCCTGGGAGGCCTTCGCTCTGGTGCTGCGGCGTGAGCTGTGTCTCAGTTTCAGGCGGCCCGAGCAGCTATTCCAGCCCCTGGTGTTCTTCTTGATCGTAACCACGTTGTTTCCATTGGGGTTAAGTCTGCAATTGTCGCAGCTGCGAGACATAGCGCCGGGTGTGCTTTGGGTGGCGGCGCTGCTATCGTCGCTCTTGTCGCTGGATTCTTTGTTCAAGAGCGACGCCGATGACGGCACTTTGGAGCAACTTGCCTTGAGCGGGCAGAGTCTCACCCTCATTGTGGTGGCGAAGACCTGCGCACACTGGCTGGTCACCGGGCTGGCGTTGGTCGTGGTTTCGCCGATTGTGGCGACTGCACTGGATATTCCCACCGATGCATTTGCGACAATGATGCTCAGTTTGGCCATGGGAACGCTCACCTTGAGTTGGCTGGGGGCCATCGGCGCGGGTCTGACGATCGGATTGCGGCGCGGCAACGTGCTGCTCTCATTGATCGTGTTGCCGCTGGCGACGCCGCTGCTGATCTTTGGCGCAGCGGCAACCGAGCGGGCGATCTCAGGGACGAGCACGGTCGGGGCTCTGTATTTTTTGGCGGCGCTGTGCATTTTCACCTGCACCATGGCGCCGTTTGCTGCCACGGCGGCGTTGCGCATCACGTTGGAATAACGGCTGAAAGAATCATGTGGACCTGGTTTTACAAGCTCGCTTCTCCACCCTATGTGTACGGGGTCGCGGCAGCGTTTAGGCCCTGGTTGTTCGCTGCGGCGGCGCTCGCCATTGGCTATGGGCTGATCGCAGGGTTAGGTATCGCGCCCCCCGACTATCAACAAGGCGAGGCATATCGCATGATTTACGTGCACGTGCCGGGCGCAATCCTATCCTTGACGGTTTACACGGTCATGGCAGCGGCGAGCGCCGTTGCTCTCATCTGGCGCATCAAGGTGGGGCATGCCGTAGCCGCCGCGTCCGCGCCGATCGGCGCCTCATTTGCGCTGCTGGCATTGGTCACCGGATCCTTGTGGGGCCGGCCGATGTGGGGCACCTATTGGGCCTGGGATCCGCGGCTGACCTCCGAACTGATTTTGCTGTTTCTCTATGTGGGCGTGATGTCGTTGCGCTCCGCATTCGAGGATCCGGCGCGGGGCGATCGCGCTGCTGCACTGCTCGCGGTGGTCGGCGTGGTGAATGTGCCCATCGTGCACTTCTCGGTTGTGTGGTGGAACTCACTGCATCAAGGCGCCACCATTGTTACACTAGAAGGGCCCAAAATGCCGGGCAGCATGCTCTGGCCACTGCTGTCGATGTGGTTGGGTTTCATGCTGTTTTACGGTGCCGTGCTGTGCATTCGGGTGCAAGGCGAAGTGCTCAATCGGGAGCGCCAGTCGGCCTGGGTGAGAGAGGCTATTAAATCATGAGCGACTTTTGGTCCATGGGCGGCTATGCACGCTACGTGTGGCCTTGCTTCGGCTTCACCGGCATGGTGCTGGCCTGGAACCTATGGGCGGCGCGCCGCGTTCTGAATGAGGCACGAGCGCGGGCAGGGCGGGCCCTGGCGATGGCGGAGAGCAAGCCATGACGCCGCGGCGCAAACGATTATTCGTCGTGCTGGGCATTTTGGGCGGCGTTGCGGCTTCAGTGTCGCTGGCCGTCATGGCGTCGCGCGAGAACATCATGTTTTATTTCGATCCCACGCAGGTCGTGGAGGGCAAGGCACCGGCCGCCAAGCGGTTCCGCATCGGCGGTATGGTGGTGAAGGGCAGCGTGGAGCGTAAGCCGGGCGATCTGCAGGTGCGCTTTGTGCTCACGGACTTCGCTCACCAAGTTCCGGTCGAATACACCGGCGTGTTGCCGGATCTGTTTCGCGAGGGCCAGGGCATCATTGCGCATGGCACGATGAGTTCGAACGGCGCCTTTGTCGCTGACGAAGTGCTGGCAAAACACGATGAGAAGTACATGCCTCCCGAAGTGGCGGCGTCGCTGAAGAATAAGCAGCCGGCCGCCGGTGCTGCTCGCGGTCCGGGAACCTAGAGGCAAGCTAAGGAAACCCATGGCCGCAGAACTCGGAATATTCGCCCTCATCCTTGCCTTCGTGTTGAGTCTCTCGCAGGCATTTTTCGGCCTGGTCGGCGCCTGGAAGGCCAAGCCGGCCTGGATGGCCGTGTCGCGTCCGGCGGTTACCGGCCAGTTCGTCTTCGTCGCCATGGCATTTGCCTGCCTGGTGTACTGCTTTGTGAACGATGATTTTTCCGTGCTGTATGTGGCGCGCAATTCCAATTCGCAGTTGCCGCTGTTCTACAAGGTCGCGGCGCTGTGGGGTGCGCACGAAGGCTCGCTGCTCCTGTGGATCTTCATTCTGTCGATCTGGAGCGTGGCCGTGGCGGCTTTCAGCCGCGCGCTGCCGCTTGAGCTTTTCCAGCCGCGTACTCGGCATCATGGGTCTCATCAGTTCCGGCTTCATGCTGTTTACCTTGTGGACCTCGAGTCCCTTTCTGCGGCTGATTCCCGCCGCGCAGGATGGCGCGGATTTAAATCCCGTGCTCCAGGACTTCGCGCTGTCGATCCATCCTCCCATGCTCTATACAGGCTACGTCGGGTTTTCGGTCGCTTTCGCCTTTGCGTGCGCGGCAATGCTGGAAGGGCGGCTGGATCAAACCTGGGCTAAATGGACCCGCCCTTGGACCATTTTCGCGTGGCTGTTTCAGACCATCGGTATCGCCTTGGGATCCTGGTGGGCCTATTACGAATTAGGCTGGGGCGGCTGGTGGTTCTGGGATCCGGTCGAAAATGCCTCCTTCATGCCCTGGCTGGTGGGAACGGCATTGATCCATTCTTTGAGCGTCACGGAGAAGCGCGGCATTTTCAAGAGCTGGACGCTGCTGCTCGCCATCTTTGCGTTCTCGCTGAGTTTGGTCGGCACCTTCCTGGTGCGATCCGGCGTGCTCGTGTCGGTGCATTCTTTCGCGACCGATCCGACGCGCGGTCTTTATATCCTGGCCTTCTTGGTGCTGACCATCGGCGGTTCATTGACCTTGTATGCGTGGCGGGCGCCGAAGCTGTATGCGCCGGGCGGATTTGAGTTGTATTCGCGCGAGTTCTTCTTGTTGGTGAACAATGTGATCTTGGTGGGCGTGGCGGCGCTGGTGCTATGGGGCACGCTGTCGCCGTTGGTGTACGAACTGTTGGGTGTCGGCAAGATTTCCGTCGGACCGCCGGTGTTCGCGTTGATGTTTTTGGTCCCGGTGCTGCCGTTGATGGTGTTTCTGGCCATTGGCATGCACTCGGCGTGGCGCCGCGGCAAGCTCACGGTCACAGCCAAGCCGATATGGTGGCTCGCCGCTGCAGCGGTGCTGCTGTCGGTCGCCGTCCAGGGCCTGGTTTTCAGGGAGTTCCATCCCGTCGGCCTGATCGGCTTCAGCTTTGGATTCTGGATCATGTTCTCCGCAGTGCTGGAGCCGTTGCGCCGCTTGCGCCAGAAGCAAACCCTGACCGCAGCGCTCTTGGGCATGTCGATAGCGCACTTCGGCGTCGGCATGTTTGCGATCGGGGCGAGCGGCGTTGAGAGCTACAAAATCGAAAAGGATGTCGCCATGAAGCCGGGCGGCAGCTTCTCGATCGCGGGCTACGACTTCAAATTCGTGACCGTGGCGAACGTTCGCGGCCCCAACTACGATGCCGTGCAGGGCACCATTGAAGTTACCCGCGGGGGCAAGCCGGTGACCACGCTGCTGCCGCAGAAGCGGCACTTCTGGGTACAACAGACCAGCAACAGCAAGGCCGCCATTTCCGTCAGCTGGGCACGCGATTTATTCGTCGCCATGGGCGATCCCCTGGGGGCAGATGCCTGGAGCATGCGCATTCAGTACAAGCCCCTGGTGCGCTACATCTGGCTGGGCGCGATCGTGATGGCGCTCGGCGGATTGATAGCCGCGACCGATCGGCGTTACCGCATCAAGGTTCCGGCGGCTGCGCCGGGAGTCGTTTCTCCGCCGAACCCGCGCGCGGAACTAGGTTCCGCCTGATGTGGAAGTTCCTGCTGCCCTTTGCGGCATTCGTCGCGTTGGTTGTGCTGTTCGCCTTCGGCCTCAATCCCAATCGCGATATCCACGCGTTGCCCTCGCCGCTGATCGGCAAGGCGGCGCCGCAATTCGCCCTCACGGATGTACTGGAGCCGACGCGCAAGGTCAGCAACGCGGACTTTGCGGGGCAGGTCTATGTCTTGAATGTCTGGGCCACGTGGTGCGTGCCCTGCCGGCAGGAACAGGACGCATTACTGGCCATTGCGCGCCGGCATGCCGTGCCCATCATCGGTCTCGACTATCGAGACGATCGTGATCGGGCCAAGTTGTGGCTCGACGCAACTCGGCAATCCCTACACGGCCGTGGCTTTCGACGGCGACGGCCGCACGGCAATCGACTGGGGCGTGTACGGTGCACCGGAAACCTACCTGGTGGATAAGCACGGGCGAATCATTTTTAAGTTCATATCGCCCATGACGGAAGAGGTGTGGGAAAAGGAATTCATGCCGCGCATAGCGGCGGCGCGGAGCGGTGCATGAGCCGGCACTTCCGCGCGATGGTGCTGGCGGCAATGCTGGTGCTGCCCGCTGCGCAAATATGTTGCTGAGCAAGCCGCGCCGCTCGACGAGCATGGCCAACTGCAGAATCCTGCGCTGCAGAGCCGCTTCGAGCGGATCACGAAAGAGCTGCGCTGTCTGGTCTGTCAAAACGAATCGATCGCCGACTCCAACGTGGAGCTTGCCGCGGACTTGCGCCGCCAGGTTCGCGAAATGTTGGTCGCCGGCCAGAGCGATGCCGCCATTTTCAATTTCATGACCGATCGCTACGGCGAGTTTGTGCGTTTCGCGCCGCCCTTGAGTCCGAAGACCGCGCTCATTTGGGGCGCGCCGTTCTTCGTGCTGTTGGTGGGCGGCTTGATCGTCTTTCGCGTCGCGCGCCAACGTTCGCGCATGCCGCTCGACGAATGAGCACCTTCATCTTCATCGCAGCCGTCATGGCTGCGATCGCCGCGGCGATAGTTGCGCTGCCGCTGCTGCACGATAAAAAGAGCCGCGCCATCGGTGCCTTGGCGGCACTGCTGGTGGCGGGTGCAGCCGCGGGACTCTATCCCCTGTGGTCGAACTGGGATTGGCATGCGCCGCCGCCGGAGGCGCAGACATGCCTCTGCGCCGGATGTTCTGAAGATGGTCGCAAAACTCGAGCAGCACCTGCGCGACGACCCGAACGACCTGGCGGGCTGGTTGATGCTCGGCCGTTCCTATTTAGCCCTGCAGCGCATGGACGATGCGGTGAAGGCTTATGAACGCGCACATCGCCTTGACGGCAAGAGCGCCGAAGCGTCGCTGGGACTCGGCGAGGCCTTGAGTCTGCGCGCCGGCGGACAGATCCCGGCGGAGGCCTCACAGCTTTTCGAACAGGCGTTGGCGTCGGAACCGGCTAATCCGAAGGCCCTGCTGTACGGCGGGTTTGCGGCAGCTGCGCGGGACGATCGCGCCTTGGCGCGCAGCCGCTGGCAGGCACTCAAAGATCTGCATCCGCCGCCGCAAATCGAGCAAATGTTGGACGCGCGTATCGCGGCACTCGGGCCCGCGGCGGAATCCGGGACGAACGCGTCGCCGGCAGGGACGAGCGCGAGCGGGGAGGGGTCGGCACCGGCGCAGGTCACTGTCAATATACGCATCGCGCCTTCTTTAAAATCACGTTTGAAACCGGAGACGCCTTTGTTCGTATTCGCTCGGGAGCCCGACAGCCGCGGGCCGCCTCTGGCGGCAAAACGCCTGACCAGCGATGCCATCGGTACCCAGGTGCAATTGTCCTCCGCGGATTCCATGATGCCGGGCCGCGTGCTGGTGGCGGGCAAGCGTGTTTCGATTACCGCGCGGGTTTCTTTCTCAGGACGTCCCATTCCCGCGACAGGCGATTTATATGGCGAGCTCTCCTATGACGTTGGCCATGACGGTGCACTCGATCTTGTGATCGACCGCGTCGCCGACTAGGAACTATGGCGACATTGAACAATGGACGCAGCGGTTTGGGTGGCGGGGCGGTCGGCGGCATGCAGGCGCTGCAGCGCAGCGCGATTGAGGCCCTGCAGATTTCGGCCGGCACTGGCTTCATGCGGGAATACCCCCACGAGCAGATCACGCGGGATTGCCGCATTCTAACGATTTTCGAGGGAACCAATGAGGTCCTCAGACTGTATATAGCCTTGTCAGGCAAAGGATTCGGGGTTTTAACCGACTACGCAGAAAAACGCCTGACCCAGGCGACCGGGGTGGGGCGCGACAAGATTTTATCGTCGATGCCGCAACTTTTGCGCCGCGCCGCGGGTATTTACGAAAGGTATACCGTGGAGCTGGCAAGGACATGCGATTTCTTACTGCGCAAGTACGGCAAATCGATTGCGGATCAGCAGCATGCGCTGAAGAGGGTCGCCGACATTGCCATTGACCTCTTTGTGGGGCTGTGTGTATTGTCGCGCGCCGCGACGCTGGCCGGCACCCCGGGTAAAAATGGCACCCAAGCGGTCGCCATTGCGCGGGTGTTTGCACAGCAGGCCAAACGGCGCATGGCGAATAACATACGCCGTGCCGAACGAAATGAGGACGAAGAGATGAACATCCTGGCCGGGTTCATCTTGGACAAAGGAAGTTATCCCTGGGATGTGGTGTCATGAGTACTATCTTGTTTGATCAACAAACCGAAACGGCCGGTCTGCCGAAGGTGCTGAACCGACGCAAGATCGTATGGTGGGTCGGCGGGCTGCTGCTTGCGGCGGTGCTGGCGCTGATCGCGTGGCGCGTCACCCAGGCGCTGACGGCCAAGCCGGAAGCAGTCGTAGTCGGCCATTCCAACGGTATCGGTAACCGAAGTTGGAATAAGCGCGGTGCCCTCGACCGTCAGCATCATCGGCACCATTGCCGCGCGCTATGACGAGCCGGTGGGTGTCGAGGGCGACGGCGGCCGGGTCACGGCGATTTACGTCGAGGCCGGCGATCATGTGAAGCAAGGCCAGGTGTTGGCGCACTTGAACAATTCGGTGCTGGAACCGCAGGTCGCCAATTTGGAAGCAGCGCTCGAGCAAGCGCGCGCCGAGGCTGAACTCGCCACGGCGGAGTACCAACGCGCCACCGCGGTGGGCGCATCCGGCGCCCTGTCCGCCGAAGAGACGCAGCGCCGCAAATCGAGCGCGGTCACCGCGGCTGCACATGTCAAAGTGGTGGCAGCTCAGCTGACAGAAGCCAAGGCGCGCCTGGCGCGGGCCGATGTTCGCGCGCCGGCCGATGGCATCATCCTGACCCGCACGGCCGAAGTGGGTCAAACCGCGATGCCCGGCGGCGAGGCGCTGTTCCGCCTGTCCAAGGGCGGCGAGACCGAGCTGCGCGGTCAGGTCGCAGAACAGGATCTGCCGCTGCTCAAGGTGGGGCAGCCGGTTGATGGTCAAGCTCACCGGCACGTCAAACACATACCCAGGACGCATTCGGCTGCTGGGCGCGGTGATCGATCCTGCCACCCGTTTAGGGACCGTGAAAGTCGCGCTGACACCCGATCCGAATCTGCGTCCGGGCGCATTCGCGCGAGCCGAGGTAACGGTCAGCAACGCAGAGCGCGCGGTGTTGCCGCAAACGGCGGTACTCAACGACGATAAAGGCAACTACGTCCTCATCGTCAATGCCCAAGGCAAGGTCGAGCGCAGACCGGTCAAGGTCACCGGCATGGTGTCCGGCGGCGTGACTATCGGCGAGGGCATTAAACCCACTGATCAGATCGTGACCACCGCAGGCGGATTCCTGCAAGAAGGAGAGACGGTAAAGCCGGTCTTGATTGCCGCAGGCAAGTCATGAAAAATATTTCCGCATGGGCGATTCGTCATCCGGTCACCCCGATCGTGCTGTTCGTGGTCCTATTCTTTTTAGGTACCGTCGCCTTCATACGATTGCCCATCAATTTGCAGCCCGATGTGGCCTTCCCCGAAGTCGACGTCAACATCTCGGAGCCCGGCGCCGCGCCCACCGAGATGGAGGTACAGATCGCACAAAAGGTAGAAGGCTCGATCGCGAGCGTCGGCAATATCCATCATCAGCAGACCTACATTTCCGAGGGAAATGTACACATCAGCGTCGAATTCAATATCGGCACGCCGATTGATCGGGCGGTCACGGACATCCGCGATGCCATAGCCCGGGTGCGCGCCGATCTGCCGCAGAACATTCTCGAGCCCCAAGTCCAGCGTCAGGACAACGACGGTGGAACCTTTGCGATCTATGCCGTCAGCACGACCGACATGACGCCGGAGCAATTGAGCTGGGCGGTCGATAACACCATCGCCAAACGCCTGGTGGGCGTGAAGGGCATTTCGCAGGTGCAGCGCATCGGGGGATTGGATCGCGAGATTCGTGTGGAATTGGATCCCTCGAGACTCCAGGCTCTGGGCCTCACCGCCGTGGAAGTCAATGAGCAACTGCGGCAGTTGAACCTGGACGCCCCGGGAGGCCGTGCTCAGGTCGGGGGAGGGGAGCAGGCGATCCGGGTGCTGGGCGGCGCGAAATCAGCTGAGGCGCTCGGCGACACCCTCA
Source organism: uncultured Gammaproteobacteria bacterium (assembly GCA_963809645.1). Lineage (GTDB taxonomy): Bacteria > Pseudomonadota > Gammaproteobacteria > Steroidobacterales > Steroidobacteraceae > Bog-1198. Next base: position 64,031 of record CAWEKK010000009.1, on the reverse strand, counting down.
TCATCGTACCCGGCAGCAAATCGGTGCGATTGCGCGAAATCGCCGACGTGCACGACGGGGTTGCGGAAATGCGCAGCCTGGCGCGGTTGAACGGCCGAGCCGCGACCGCATTCCAATTGTATAAAGCCAAGGGCGTCTCCGACATCGCGACCGCCGAAGGCGTTGCCAAGGAATTGGATCGGATCCTCAAGGACAACCCCACGCTGCACATTCAGCAGATATTCACGACGGTGAATCATACGATCAACACCTACCATTCGGCCCTGGAGGCGTTGATCGAGGGCTCCATCCTGGCGGTGGCCGTGGTGTGGCTTTTCTTGCGCAATTGGCGTGCGACGCTCATTTCCGCACTTGCGATTCCGCTGTCGGCGATTCCGACCTTTGCCTTCATGCAATGGATGGGGTTCACGCTCAACGAAATTACGCTGTTGTCCTTGTCGCTCGTGGCCGGTGTGTTGGTCGACGACGCGATCGTCGAGATCGAAAATATCGTGCGCCACATGCGCATGGGCAAGAGCGGCTATCGCGCGGCCATGGAGGCGGCGGACGAGATCGGGCTGGCCGTTGTTGCCACCTCGTTCACGATTATCGCGGTGTTCCTGCCGGTGAGTTTCATGGGCGGCTTCAGCGGCCAATTCTTCAGGCAATTTGGGCTCACCGTGGCGGCAGCGGTTTTCATCTCGTTGCTGGTAGCGCGCATGATCACACCGGTGCTGGCAGCTTATGCGCTGAATAGAGATGCCATTCCGCACCATGACGATGGGCCGATCATGTCGGTGTACATCCGCGTGTTGAAGTGGTGCGTGGCAAATCGCTGGAAAACCATCTTCTTCGGTACCGTGTTTTTCGCGCTTTCGGTCGCCGGAGGCATGCTGCTGCCGAAGGCCTTCGTCCCGCCGGAGGATTTTTCCACGTCGATACTGCAGATCGAGTTGCCGCCGGGCGGTAAGCTCGAGGACACCTCGCGCGTTTCGGCGGCTGCCGCAGCCATCCTTCGCGCCCAGCCGGAGGTGACCGACATCGTCGAATTCATCGGCACCGATTCGGCCGATGTGCGCCAGGCCGACGAATTTGTCAGCCTGGTGCCTCGCGACAAGCGAAAATTGAGCGCCAAGGCATTCGAGCAGCGCGTCATGCCGCTGCTCAATCAGATACCCGACGGCCGTCTGAACTTTCAGAATTTCGGCGGCGGCGGCGGCGGCCGGGACGTCACCTTTTTCTTGGTGGGCGACGACCCAGTGCTCACCGAGCGCACGGGGCGCAAGATGCTCGAGGAAATGCGGGGAATCAAAGAAATTCGCAGCCCGCGCATCAATGGCGACATGCCGCGGCCGGAAATCGTCGTGCATCCCCGTCTCGATCTTGCTGCGCAACTCGGCGTGAGCGTGCAGAGCATCAGCGAAACCATCCGCATCGCCACCCTGGGCGACTTGCCGCAAAACGGTGCGAAGTTTGCGCTGAGCGACCGCACCATACCGATACGCGTGAGCTTGCCCGAGAGGTCGCGCAGCGATCTGGCCACGCTTGAAAATCTGCCGGTGCCGACCAGTTCCGGCGCGAGTGTGCCCTTGAAGTCGGTGGCCGATTTGAGCTTCGGCCAGGGACCCTCCTCGGTGCGGCGCTACAACCAGAGCAGACGCCTGTATCTGGATGCGGATTTGGCGCCCGGGTACCAGCTGGGCGACGCCATGAAGAAGATCAATGCGCTGCCCTCCATGAAGAATTTGCCCACCGGCGTGCGCTTCATCGAAACCGGGGATACCGAGTTCATCAAAGAACTCGTGGCGAACTTTTCGATCGCCGTTGCCGCCGGCGTTTTAATGGTGTTCGCGGTGCTGGTGCTGCTGTTCGCGCGGGTATTTCAGCCCATCACGATTTTGTCGGCATTGCCGTTGTCGCTCGGCGGTGCGTTCTTGGCGCTCTTTTTGACCAATACGCCCTTCTCATTGCCGGTCATGATTGGCGTGCTCATGCTGATGGGCATCGTTGCCAAAAACTCCATCTTGTTGGTGGATATGGCAATCGAAGAAATGCGGGCGGGAAAGACTCGCCTTCAGGCCATCGTCGAAGCGGGGCATAAGCGCGCCCGGCCCATCGTGATGACCACGGTGGCGATGGTGGCGGGCATGATTCCGGTTGCAACCGGCTTGGGCGAAGCCAGCGACTTCAGGCAACCCATGGCAATTGCGGTGATTGGAGGCCTCATTACCTCGACACTGTTGACCTTGGTCATCGTTCCCGCGGTGTTCACGCTGTTTGACGATATCGAGCGGCTCGTCGGTCCGGTGGCATCGAGGATTTTGGCCGGCGGCACCCCGGCCGCAGATCCGCACGCGCCCGCCTTGACGAACAAATAGTCGTCATTGCTACGACCGAGCAACAAACCCGAGCCCGCGGTTTAGCGGCGGCGTTTCTCGGCATCGCTGCCGTTGCGCTGGCGCCGCAGGCCGCGACCTCCGCGCCGCTCAACGCTGCCAATGTCGTGCGATTGCAGAGATGCGGCGCGTCGGCACCCCTAACGCCGCTCTACTACAGCACGAAACTTGCGCAAGCGGCGCAACGCTATTCGCACGGCGCCTCGCTGCAAAACGCGATCGCGAGCGCGGGCTACCTCGCCGCGCAGTCGGCGGCGATTCATCTTTCCGGTACCACGAGTGACGCGCAGACCGAGAGCATGCTGGTTGCGCGCCAGTGCCGCACCCTGCAAGACCCCAGCATCCGCGAATTCGGCGCCGAACAACGCGGGCGCGATATCTGGATGGTATTGGCCGCCCCAGTGTCGCTTCCGGCCCGAGGAGATGCCCCCGCCGTGAGCCGCACCATTCTCGATCTGGTCAATGCAGCGCGTGCGGCCGGCCGGCGCTGCGGCGCCAAATACTTCGCGCCGGTCAGGTCCGCTGGCGCTCGATCCAGCACTGACGCGCGCGGCGGCGGAGCACTCACGCGATATGGCGGCCCATGATGCTTTCGATCATCGCGGCCACGATGGCAGCACGCCGGCTGTGCGGATTGAACGTGCCGGCTTCGGTGCGCATCGTCTGGTCGGGGAAAATATTGCAGCCGGCGCGATGACCCCCGACGAGGTGACGCAAGGGTGGCTTGCGAGCCCGGCGCACTGCGAGAACATCATGGATGGACGCTTCACACTGATCGGGATTGCCTACCAGGAAAATCTGCACACCTCGTCGGCCGTGTTTTGGACGCAGGACTTCGCCGTGCACCGCTAACGTGCGATGATGCCGCGAAATTCAGGGAGAGAAGAAAATGAAAAGAACATTGTTGGGCGGCACGGCCGCGCTACTGATTGCCTATTTGTTCGTATCCTGGCGGATTGGCTTCGCGATCGAAAAGCAGGTCAACGAACCGCTCGAGCAGCTCGAGGGCAAGACACCGTACGTACAAGTCGTGGCAAACACGTTTCGCCGCGGCTGGTTCGTCTCAGAGCAGGACCTAACCGTCGAGTTATTTCGCAATTTGACTCGAGCGTCGCCTGCCGCGGGTCTGTTTTCCGCTCCCATTCAGATAAAAATTCACAATGTGATCTGGCACGGGCCGATCTGCGGTCTGACGTGCATTGGACTCGCGCGTGTCCGGTCGCACGTTAGTTTCGGTCCTCCTTTACAGGATTATCTGTCGTCGACATTCGGGTCGGTCGAGCCGCTGCACATTGAATCGAGGATGGGATTCGGCGGCGGGGGATCCGCTACGATGTCAAGTCCGGCGATCAAGGATACCGCCTTGTCCGATGGCGCGCGCATCGGCTGGGGCGGCTTCGAGCTCATGGGCGAGTTCGCACCCGACCATAACTCCTATTCCCTGCAAGGATCGATGCCGAAACTTTTCTATGCCTCAGCGGAGGGTGGTCAGGTTGAGTTCGATGACATGAGTATGGCTGCCCACTCAAAACGCGCGCTGCGCACCGTGTTCCAAGGCGAATCCAGCCTTGCGATCGGCCGCATCAGCATTTCCGCCAAAGCGCGGCGGCGCGGTCATCAGCAACCTGCGCGGCAGCTACCAGAGCGCCGTGAACGACGGCTACATGAACCTGATCGAGAGGATCAGCGTTGGCACGATCACGGCTTCGTCGCTGAATTTCAGCGGCGCTCATTTTGATTTTTCGCTCAATCATTTGGATATGGATTCGCTCGAGCAATTGAGCGCCGCCGCGCAGAAAGCCAATCAAGACGCAACCTTGCCGCCGGCACAGCGCAGCGCCATTTTGCTGACGGCCGTTAAACAGCCGGGCATTGTCCTTCTCTCGCACGGTCCGCAGTTCGTTCTGGACCGATTCAGCATCGCAACCGGCAGCGGCGAGGCATCGTTAAGCGGCACGGTTTCTCTGAATAACGTCGCCGAGTCCGATTTCGGGGCGGAGGCCGATCCGCAGGCGGTGATGCAAAAGCTGGACGCGGAACTGGATCTGGCGATCGATGATGCATTCATGAATGGCCTGCCGCAAGGAACCAAGCTGACGGCACAGCTGCAATCTTTCGCCGATCAGGGCCTGGCGACGCATGCGAACGGCAAATTTCACACCAAAATAGCCTTCCACCAGGGCGTGACGACATTTGACGGCAAGAGTCTTCCCCAGACGCAGCCACAGGCGCCGCCGCCGCCGCAGGCGCGGCCGCCCACGCTGAGGCCTCCCGCGCCGCGCCGTTAGTCCATGACTGCTTGTGCGTCCTCCACGACGGCACCCCGGCCCGGCGGCTTGATGAGCAGCAACAGGGGCGTCACGAGCAAGGTCAGAAACAGCATGAACCAGAAGTCGTCGATGTAGGCGATCATGGCGGCCTGCTGCGTTACAGCCGCATCGAGGAACGCTGCACCGCCCGCCGTGTGTACATTGAAGGCCGCTGCGACTGCCGGGTTATTCCAAGCGGAGCTGCCGCCGGTGACGCGTTCGGCCAGGGAAGCGTGGGCGATGACGGTGTTGCGGGTCAACATGGTTTGTACCAGGGATATTCCGATGCTGCTGCCGACATTGCGAACCAGACTGTAGAGCGCGGTCCCCTGCGCACGCATCTCGGAGCTCAATGTGGCGAATGTCGCGGCGCTCAAGGGGACGAACACCAAGCCTGTGCCGATGCCTTGAATGATGCCGGGCCAGACGATGTCGCTTTCCGATAAATCGAGCGAATAGCCGGCCATTTGCCAGAGCGCGAAAGCGGTGATCAAAAAGCCGACTAGGAGCGTGAGCCGCAGATCGACCTTGCCGATGATGCGCCCTGCGATCAGCATGGCCAGCATGGTGCCCATGCCGGTCGGGGCCGTGACCAGCCCGGTGGTCGCCACCGGATAGCCCAATAAATTCTCCAGCATGGTCGGCGTCAGGGCGCGGGTGGCGTACAAGACCAGGCCGACGATGAAGATGAACAGCAAACCTGTCACGTAGTTTTGGTTTTTGAGCAGGCGATAATCGAGAAACGATTGCTTCGCCGGCGTCATCGCGGTATGAGCCACAAAGTAGGTCGCCGCGATCGCGGCCACAACGGCCTCGATCCAGGTTTCTGTGGACGAAAACCAGTCATTTTGCTGACCGCGATCCAGCAATAGCTGCAAGGAGCCGATGGCAAGACTCAAGGTCGAGAATCCAAAAACATCAAAGCGCGCATGTCTGCCGCCTGCGTCCGGGCGAATGTATTTCCACATGCCGTAAAAAGCGATGACGCCGATGGGCACGTTGATAAAGAATACCCAGCGCCAGTTATAGCTATCGGTAAGCCAGCCGCCCAGGGTGGGCCCGAGAATTGGGCCGACCATCACGCCCATGCCCCACACGGCCATGGCCGACCCTTGTTTCTCGCGCGGATTGATCTCCATGAGCACCACCTGGGCGAGGGGCACCAGGGCGGCGCCAAACACGCCTTGCAGCAGACGTGCGGCGACGATTTCCGCCAGCGAATTGGACATGCCGCACAGCGCGGAGGCCACCGTGAATCCGCAGATGGAGGCGAGAAAGATATTTTTTTGGCCGAAGCGGTCGCACAGCCAACCGGTGAGCGGTGTTGCGATGGCCGAGGCCACGATATAGGCCGTCAATACCCAGGCGATCTGATCTTGCGAGGCGGACAGAGTGCCCTGCATGTGGGGCAGCGCGACGTTGGCAATCGTGCTGTCGAGCGTCTGCATGATCGTCGCCAACATGATGGATAGCGTGATCATCGGCCGATTTAGCGGACGGATCATGGCTGCTGTTCGATGATTCCTTGCAGGCCCTCGAGCAGCTCAGTTGCGATCAACAGCTTTTTTTGATCGACATTTGCCAGTAAATCCCTGCGCAGCGCCGCGGCTTCGGTTTTGACCTTTTCGTAAATCTTCAGACCGGCCGAGGTCAGCACGACGTGCTTTACGCGCCGGTCGGTGGTCGAAGCTTCCCGCAGTACCAGTCCTGCTTTCACCAACCGATCGATCATGGCAACCATGGTCGCGCCTTCCACGCCCAACTTATCGGCGAGTTCCGATTGGGACAGGGGCGAGCGCGCCTTGGCGGCCATCGCGATCGTCATCCAGCTGGCCTGGCTGACGCCCAAGTATTTCAACTTGCGATCCACGGCTTGGCGCCAGGATCGGGACGTGCTGTGCAGGGCATCGCTGAAGCGCTCTTCTAAATCGCTCATTAGGAGATCTCTAATGGTTAGCTATCTAACGAATATATCATGACGGCGACTAGCCGTCTAATCGTTGCTAAATCAAATGAATACGACAACTACCTTAGTAATTGCGAGAATAGACCACCGGCTGACGATTGCAGGGCGATCAGCCTTTGAGCCATGCGACGGTGGCAATTCCGGCGAATGTCATCAGCAGGGAGCCGAACAGGTGAGCGCTGATCGCGCCCAGTGCAAGGATCGATCGGCCGGATTGCATCAACAGCACCACCTCAGCGGAGAAAGTCGAGAAGGTGGTCAAGCCGCCGCAAAAACCGGTGGTGATAAACAGCCGCCATTCCGGAGCGAAGGCAGGATTGGTGGCGAAGAATGCGATGGCGGCGCCAATGACGTAGCAGCCGATGAGATTGGCGGCGAGGGTGCCGGGCGGAATCGCGGGAAAGTAGCGGTTCAAGAATATCGCGAGGTACCAGCGAAACAGGCAGCCCAACGCTCCGCCGACCGCCACCGCCAGGAATGATCTCCACATTGTGATCAGCGCGAACTCCTAAACCAGTAGAACAAAGGCACGCCGGCAAAAAGCAGCGCCGCACCCCAAACGACCGCCTCGGTTCCTGCCCCGACGATCGCCCACAAAGAATAGGCGGTTGCCAGGATCCCGACAATGCCCAAGGGCAGCGAACCTTTGCGAGCTCCCGCCAATTGTTGCGTCCATTGCAGGCGCAGCAGCGCCGCCGAGCACAGCGCGTACAACACCAGACACGCGGTTGTCGACAGCAAGATCATGAATGTAAATATGCTGACCATGGATTTCTGATAGTTGGCCAAAATCAACAGCGTCGCCAAGGCACTGCCGAAGCAAAGCCCGAACGTCGGCGTGCTGTGCGCGGACTCGCGGGCGAAAATGCGCGGAAACTCACCGCGACTGGCCATGGCGCGCGGTAACTCGCCCTGCAAGAGAATCCAGCCGTTCAACGCACCGAACGCACTGATCGCCGCAAATACCGCAACCAGCTTTCCGGCGCCCAGCCCCCAAAATTGAGTCGCGAGATCCACGAAAGGCGCGTTGGATTTCGCCAGCGTGGCGGGAGGGACCAACAACAATACGGTTGTGCAGGCAACCGCGCAAATCACTGCGGTAACAACCGTGCCCAGCAACGTGGCGAGGGGAATCGTGCGCCCCGGATTGGCAACTTTGTCGGCGGGAATGGTGGCGGACTCCAGGCCCAGCAACGCCCAAAGCGTCAAGGTCGCTGCCGCTGTGACCCCGCTCACTGAGAGCGGCATTTGCGCAGCGGCCTCGACGCTGCCGGTGCGCACCCACAGCAGGCCGAGCGCAGTCACAGCGATCAAGGGGAGAATTTTCAGCACCGTGGTGACGCTTTGCACCCACCCCGACGCTTTGATTCCGTACCAATTCACCAAGGTCAGCAGCCACACCAGTGCCAACGTCAACAGGGCGGAGGCACCTGGTTTCTGCCGCAATCCAAGGAAAGAAGGGACTGAGGTAACTGACCCCGCGGTGGCGATGGACACGTTTCCGACCCAGATGGAGATCCAATAGCCCCACGCGACAATAAACGCAGTCAGGGGACCGAATGCAACATGAACATAGGCATAAGGGCCGCCCTGCCTGCGGATACGCGCGGCTCAATCGCGCGAATACGATGGCTAGTGCGATAGCACCGCCGGCGGTGAAGACCCACGCGATGACGCTGTTGAGTCCGAAGGGCGCGAGCGAAGCAGGCAAGAGAAACACGCCCGAACCGATTGAATTGCCTACAACCAGCGCCACGCACATCCAAAATCCGAGGAGTGGGCGTTTGGAGTTCATGGGGGACACACTATAGCTTGGCCATAAGCCCTTCAGCTTGGCCATGAACTCCCAAACCTGGCCCCAAGTCCCATCCCATAAGCCCCGCCTGGGCATAAGCCCTTCGCATTTGACATTAACCCGAAACTCGGGCTCCAACCTGCAACTTATAAGGAGAAGGTCCTACAGATTTTGTCCGGCATTAGCTTGAGAATAGCGCCCCACGCCCCGATGAAGAGGGTGACTCCGTGGGAAGCCGGAGTTCTATAGGGGCAAGGAAGAAGGGGAAGAATAATGATCGACGCCGAAGTAGTGCGGCTGCGCACGTTGAGAGCTATTGCTCTACGATCGCGGGCCTTGGCGAGGGTGTTAGATGCTGATTCCACCATCCACAATTCCGTCTACGCGAGAAGCGCCTTAATTTGCTGGACCATCGGACGAGTGGCCAGTGGTCGTCTTCGAGCACATCCATATTTGAACTATCAGAAGGGCCCGAGCCAATGGCAGCGGCTCGCCGATCGACTGCATGCATTGACGATCGGCTTTACGGTTCGCGGCCACGATCAGCGGCTTGCGGTCGTACGCACAGCAGCTACAATGCGTTGAGCGTGAAATGGCTGATGCCCGCGCGCTCACATGGTCGCCCGACTTGAGCGATGCACTGGGGCGCCTGCAGAGCCAAATGCACAGGCTCGCGCATGAACTGAATACCGGTGTCCGGAGCGAGAGTGCGATCGCGGCGCCACGGGTCAAGCCCTTCGTGCGTGTCGAGACGCCCAGTCCGTGGACGGCATCGCCGTCGAGAACACCTGGCCCTACCTGGCCATCTAACGGTCATTCCTGTCAGAGCAACGCGTCCGGGGGCGCCTCGCGCCCCCGTCTGACTAATCCTACACGCAGCACCGTGTTGCGCCGATCGTTGACCGTGCGGAGCGGTTGCATGATGCGCGCGCAGTGCTGAGGCAACCTTAGGAGTTCCCGCAATGCGTCACGAGAACATTCCGAACCCGCCGACTCCCGAAACCCCTCCGCTCGCTCCGCACGACCCGCCTGATCCGGCGCCACAGGCCGCGGCTTGGCGCCGCGCGCTGCGAGTAATAGGTCACGCGCCGGCGAAAGAGTACCGTATGGGCCGAACCACCATAGTCAAAACCGCTCTCCGCAAAGGACACTAAAAATGGAGAAAAAGCAGGTGATTGCTATAGGCATAGCGCTGCAAACCCAAGTACTGAAAACTTGTCCCATCCATCATCAATTGTATTTCGATGACGATGTGAATCCCGCCAGCGCGTTCGCGCTGGCGATCGAATTGGTGCGCAGGCATAAACCGTACGTCGAAGAATTTCATGATGACGCGCACGCATTGACCGATCTGCTCAGCGATACCCTGAGCACAACGCCAAAGTGTTGCCCGGAATGTCAGTCGGCGTCGCCGAGGGTCTTAGAATCGTTGCGCGATCGCGGCAGCCTCGTCGAGCGTGCGCTCGAGATCCGGTAGGTCGTACGGCTTCGGCAGCATCAGCACGGTCGGCAGCTTTTCGCCCATTAAAAATTCCAGATTGAGCGCGCCGTATCCTGAGGCGATTACCACCGGAAGCCTGGGGTGGCTCTTGAGCCAGCGCCCGCGCCAGATCGATTCCCGACATGCCGGGCAGGCGAATATCGGTCATCACGGTGTCGAACGACTGGCGGTTAAGGTGCTCGATCGCCTTTTCCGCTTCTCTGACGGCCACCACCTGATGCCCTAGTTCGCGTAGATACTCGACCGTGATACAGCTGACTTCTTCGCTGTCCTCTACCAATAGAATGTGCATGACGGCGGCAGCGTAGCATAGACGCCGCGGATTGAGCCGGTTGGCCGGCACCGGCGCCAATCGGCTTCCGCCCGCCTTGTCTGAGCGATTGCCCGTCCGACAAGTCCGCGCTCTTTACGATAATTTCAAATCCCATCGCCGAAAATCGGCGCGTCCGCAGGCGATCGGACATAACGCTGCGCAAAGTGCCTATTTTTACCTGGTTTTGAGACCTGCGGCATGCATTCTCAAGCCCCCCAAATGTAAAGTGACGCCGCGATAAACGTGGAGACATCATCATGGTCGAAATGGTATCTCGATGGGGCAACAGCGCCCTGATGATCACATTTCTGCTGATCACTTACGCGGTAGTCATTACGCTGCGTTGACGGAGTGCGCCTTTAGGCGCGACTGTCGGATTCGGCGTGCAGTGGTACGCCCGGGACGGCTTCTTCCGCATTGACTCGCTTCGATTTCCACAGCACCGCGCTGTAGTAGCAGACGTAGTACCCCATCAGCACGAAGAACAATCCGAGCGTCAGCGGACTGCGCACCATGCCGTCGCTGCCAAATACGGAGTGCGAAGCGTCCGCTGCGAAAGCAGGGTTCGCGTGCACGCCGCCGTACGCCTGCGCCACTCGATATACCAGCCGCCCCAGGAATAAGAAAAAGACCGCGATCCCCGTGTAGGTATGCGGCACGTAGTGGAGCTTATCGGCAACGCGCACAAAGCGCGTGCGCGCCGCACCCCAGGCGGCAAGCGCACCTCCCGCGGCGACACCGCTGCACAAGGCCGTCAAAAACTTGCCCGAACTGAAGGCAATCGGCAACAGCAGGCAGCCGATCAGCAGCAGCAGGACAATGCGCACCCGCATGCGAATCGGGCGCAGCAACTGCTGACCGAAGTTGCGGCGAAAGCGGCGGTAGATCAGGAATACGGCGAGGACGGCAATGGAAAATGGAGCGATTTGCGAAAAATCGAAATTCATTTCCCGGATACTACTACACCCATGGGCGACGCGACTTTGGCGACGGCGGCGAGGGGCGAACTGACGCGCGGCGTCGGCGCATGGGGTGCGATCGCGGTCAACGTCGCCAATATGATCGGCACCGGCGTGTTCCTCAAGACCCGCGTGATGACCTGCAACGTCGGAAGCGCCAAGACCGTGCTGGTGGTGTGGTTGGCGGCGGGATTGCTGTCGCTCGCCGGTTCCTTCTCGTATTCGGAGATCGCCGCCATGATGCCGGAGGCGGGCGGCGACTATGTCTATCTGCGGCGCGCCTACGGCAGAGTCGTCGGCTTCCTCTATGGATGGATGACATTCGCGGTGGCCAAAGCCGGCTCGCAGGCGGCTCTGGCGGTCGGTCTCGCGATATTCATGAACGTCGCTGTCGGCGGGGCGTTGGAGCATTGGCAGATCGGCGCGAGTCCCTTCGGCTATCGGGTCTCGCTCAACGGTTTAAGCGTGGTGGCACTGGCAACGATTTGGACGGTGGCCTTGATCAACTGCGCATCGGTCACCTCCGGCGGACGCACTGCATTGGCACTGACGCTGGCGAAAGTGCTCTTGATCCTGGGCGTTGCCGTCAGCGCCTTGATATTCGCACCCGGCGACTGGTCGCATTTGAGCGGCTCCGGCTTGGCAGGCAGCTGCGAGGGCGTCGCTGCCGGTGCACGTGGCGGGTACGCCGGCTTCGGCGCCGCGATGCTGGGTGCGCTATGGGCCTACGATGGCTGGAGCAATGTCGCGCCGCTCTCGGGTGAAATCCGCAATCCGCAACGCAATCTGCCGCGCGCCTTCGTCGGAGGCATGCTGGTCGTAGGCTCGCTGTATCTGTTCGTCAACCTGGCCTACTACTACGCGCTGACGCCGCTGGAGATTGCCAGTGTGCCGAAAAGCTCATCGGTGGCCACCGAAGTATTGCAACGATTCATGGGGCCGATCGCGGTGTCCATGACCGCGGTGGCATTGATGGTCTCTTCTTTCGGTTCGCTGCATTCGAGCGTATTGGCAAATTCGCGCGTCCCGTACGCGATGGCGCGCGACGGATTGTTCTTTCGCGCGCTGGCCCGCCTTTCACCGCGTTCCAATGTGCCGGCCCGCGCGATCGTGGCGCAAGCGGCCTGGGGCAGCGTCCTTGCGCTGTCAGGCTCATACGATGCCTTGACCGACTCCGTGGTGTTTGCCTCCTGGCTCTTCTACGGCTTGAGCACCGGGTCCCTGTTCATTTTCAGACGAACCATGCCCGATGCGCCGCGGCCTTATCGAGCGTTCGGATATCCCGTCGTCCCGGTGATTTTTCTCATTGTCACCGCGGCCCTCCTGATCAACACATTTGTCGCCGCCCCCAACGAAGCCTTCAGGGGCGTCGCCGTGCTGTTTGCCGGATTGCCGCTGTACTGGTACTGGTCGCGGAAAAATCCGCAGGCTTCTTAGAACTTCATCCGGCGCCCGGCAGATCGAAAACCAAGACCTCCGCGTCGTTGCCTTGTTCGATATGCAAATCGGTATCGCGGGTGATTTGCAGCGCATCGCCCGCCGCGAGCGCGACGCCGTTCACCGTCAGCGCACCGCGCGCCACATGCACATACATGCGCCGGCCGGCTGCCGCATGGAAGTCCGCCGTTTCCGGGCCGGTAAACAAACCGGCGTAGACGCGCGCATCTTGATGGATCAGCAACGATCCGTCCGCACTGTCGGGCGAAACGATAAGACGCAGGCGGCCGCGCTTCTCTTCCGCTGGAAAATGTTTCTCTTCATAGCTCGGCTCCAGATTCGCCCGCTCGGGCTGGATCCAGATTTGCAGAAAGTGCGTACCCTCGCTGCGCGACGGATTGAACTCGCTGTGACGCACGCCGCTTCCGGCGCTCATGCGTTGCACATCTCCCGGCCGGATGGTCGAGCCGTTGCCCATGGAATCCTTGTGGGCGAGTTCGCCGGACAGCACATAGCTGATGATTTCCATATCGCGGTGCCCGTGAGTGCCGAATCCCGCACCCGCTTGAACGCGATCCTCGTTGATCACCCGCAACGGACCGAATTCGACGTGCTTCGGGTCGAAATAATCGGCGAATGAAAAGGTATGGAAGGACTTCAGCCAACCGTGGTCGGCAAAGCCGCGTTCCTGACTGCGTCTGATTTCGTTCATGGGAGCCTCCTGGAAGATACGATAGGCTCGAATAGGCCAATAAAAAAGCGCAAAATTCAGGGCTAATTGATCAAGAAATTGGATCTTAAGTGAACCTGCCGAAAACCACCTTGGAACAATGGGCAGTGCTGTCGGCCGTGGTTGACGAAGGCGGCTTCGCCCAGGCCGCCGCCGCGCTGAACCGCAGCCAGTCGGCAATCAGCTATTCAATCGCTCGCCTGCAAGAGTCGCTCGGCCTTGCGATTCTGGAAGTGGAGGGCCGCCGATCCGTTCTTACGCCGCACGGTCAAACGCTGCTGACGCGGGGACGGGCGCTGGTCAAGGAACTGGTCACATTGGAATCCTTGGCACGCGGGCTCAAACAAGGCTGGGAAAGCGAACTGAAACTGATTGTCGATGCCGCTTTTCCCCGTGCCCGACTGCTCAGCATCGTCGTCAGAATTGCAAATCAGTTGTCCCACCACGCAGATTCAACTGGCCGATGTGGTCTTGTCCGGAGCCGAGCAAGCCATACTGGAAGGCAGCGGAGATCTCGTCATCAGCAGCCGGGTACCGCCCGGCTACCTGAGCGATTGGCTGCTGGACGTCGACTTCCTCGCCGTCGCGCGGCCCGATCATCCGCTGTTTCAAATCGGCCCCGAGTTGACGACTGACGATCTGACGCGGCACGTGCAAGCCGTCGTGCGGGATTCAGGGACCTCGCATCCGCGCGATGAAGGATGGCTGGGCGCCGAGCGGCGCTTCACCGTAAGCAGCATGGACGCCTCGTTGGCGACCATTTCCGCCGGTCTTGCTTACGCGTGGCTGCCGGAACACATGTTGCTTGAACCGCTGCGCAACGGCACGCTGCGCCGGCTGCCGCTGGTGTCGGGCGCGTCGCGCAAGGTTGCCTTGTACATCGTTCTGATTCATGCCGGCGACATCGGGCCCGCGGCGCGCGCAGCTGCGGAGGCGTTTCATCGCCACGCAAAGCCTTAGGACTTCTGGGTAGGAGACACCCTACAGCTGGTGAGGCGCGGTCCTTACTGTCCCGCTGCATGATCGCGATTACAGTCGGCTCACCTTTGCTAGGGGAGACTCACAATGTCGATCGGCACCATTCTGCTAATAATTCTGGTTCTATTGTTGATCGGCGCGCTTCCCGCGTGGCCTTACAGCAGCGGCTGGGGATACTATCCGAGCGGCGGTCTGGGCCTCGTTCTCATAGTTCTGCTGGTGCTGGTGGTCTCCGGACGATTGTGATCCGCAGCCGGCTCTGGTTTGCGGCGCCACTCATACTTGCCGCAGCGATCAGCGTTGCCGCGGACCACAGCGAGTCCTGCGATGCGCTGGGACCGCCCTCGAAGTTCGATTTCATGGTGCTCGCCAGTTTGGCCGACTCGCAACGTCCCGTCTCGTTGGCTGGCTATCGCCGGCAGTGCGCAGTCGTTGTCGCTGCCCAGGCAATGCGAGCCCGGAGCTCAGAAGTAGCCGTGCAGCTCGAATAGCACCAACTGCTGATGTTGCTGGTTGTTCTGCGGAATGCCGAAGTTGTGCCGATAGCCCGCGCGCAGCTGCAAAAACGGCAGCGGCGTGTATTCGTACACGATGCTGTAGCGGGTTTGCTGATCGTTGCTGACGGAACGGTCCGGATCGAAATATTCCGCCGTCAACTTCAAGTTATGACCTCTGTGAATGCGCCAGTCCCCTTCCAGCAGACCCGCAGCAAGCGTGCGCCCGCCGGGGAAACTGTCATCGTGCACAATGTCTCCCTCCGCCAGCCAACCGATGGGGCCGGTTTTCAGCCCGGCAAACAGGCCGCCGACGTGCCGGTCGCCGGCCTTGGACTGAGTGGAGGAGCCGGCGATTCCGACGCGCCAGATGGGTTTCGTATAGACCACCTGCGTGGTGACTTGGTAGCCGGACCCGGTGTTAGCATTGCTCGCGCCGTTGGTCAGATCGAATTGAGCGGACCACGAGGAGTGCTCGTAGCCGACCTCAATGCCCTTGTCAGGAGTCACCATGCTGATGCCGGTGACCTCGCGCACAAACGCGGTCTGATCCTGGAGGCGCCACCCGAAGGGCAGGTAGAACTGTCCGCCCTTGGCATAGAAGCCGTCTGTAAAACTACCATAGTGGACGTAGGCTTCCTCATTCTGCGAGCCGTTCGGCGCTATTTGTTCGTCGACATAAATTCCGAGCCGGTCCGGCAGGATGGTCAGGTCCGCATAGACGCGTAATTGCTCGAGCGAAAAAGCTTGTTGGCTGGGCGTATTGGGTGCCGTGACGCGGGTCCAGTCCGCGCGCAAATCCCCGCCGACCCGCAGGCGGTCGGTGACCTTGCCCGTCCAAGAATCGAGCGCGTTGTCCACGGTTTCCGCGGGCAGCAACACTTTCGCGTAGGTCAATCCAAAGTCATTGCGCAAGCCGCCGCCGGTGGGATTGACATGACAGACGTTGCACTTGTAACCCTCCTGCACGGCCAGATAGGGTTCCGCGAGTGCGGGAGCGGCGCGCAGCAGCGCGGCGATCGTAAGCACCAGGGCGGCGACTGTGAAACGCTGCATCATGGATGGACCTCGATATCGAAAGTGGAAATCACCTGTTCGCCCTGCGCGCCGGGTGCCGCGAGCGCAGTCGTTTGACCGGCAATATCGCTGAACGACGGCGAGGAATCGGCATCGATCACCACGCGATAGTGCCCAGGGCCAAGCGGCCGAACGGGCCAGACCATCAACGCGCGAAGATTGGCGCCGGCAACGGAGAGGCGCACAGGCACCTGTTCCGTCATCGCCGGGACGGCGCCTGCCGCGAGCTTCTCGATATGCAGCGAGTGCGTTGCGAGCTGACTCACATCAAGGTCGTGGTTGAAGGCAATCATGACTTGCGGCGGCGATTCGCTCACAGGCTCGCTGCTGTCGGGCACGATTGCGGTGACAGCGAAAGGTGCAGCGGCGGTTGCCGCAGCAGCAGCCGAAGCCGGCGCACCATTGGTAATCCATTGCCGAATGAAGGCGATGGTGTCCGCGGTCAAGCAGGGTTGCGACGTGGGGCATCCGAGGGGCATCTGTCCACCGACTGCCGCGTGACCCTCCAGCTTTTGAATGATATAGCTGTCGTCGGGATCGCCCGGGCTTACGCGCAGCAGTGAGGGCACTTCGGTGCTTGGCACGCTCACCAACAAATTGTAGCTATTGGCCGCGTCGAGCCGCAGGCCCTCCGGCGCGCTGCCGCCGACATGGCAGACCGAACAGATCGGCGTAAAGATATTCGCCTGGATGGAGTCGAAATCGGCGGAGAGCGGGGGCGGTGGGGCGCCGCCCGGCACGAGCGGCCGTCCATTGGCGTCCAGTCCTTCGCCGCTGCCGGCACAGGCGGCGATCAACAAGGCGCTAAGAGCAAGAGCGGATCGAGAGAGCAGGGACCTCGGTCGTGAATTCATAGGCTAGCTCAGGGGGAAGTCAATTCGATCCGGCCATAAACGCCGTCGGCGCCGCCATTGACGCCCGATGCAAAGTACAGCGTGTTGTGAGGTTGGCTGTTGCCGTCGTTGCCGAAAGCAATGCCCAGCAGGCCGGGCGCCGCCGCCGTGCCCCCGTTGGTGTTGGCGAGCAATCCCAGCGGGGTTCCGGCCGCCGGATCGAAGGCATTGATCATGCCGTCGCCAAAATTGCCGACCAGCAGGGCACCGCTGAACGTACCGAAATCCGCAGGCGCGAGAGCAATACCCCATGGCGCATTCAACACTCCGGCCGCGATCAATTGTTTGATGAGCTTGCCATTGGTGTCGTAGATGTCGACATAACCCAATCCGGGACCATTGGTCGTGGCGGTATTGTCCGCTGCTTGCTGCGCGTATGTCACGTAGATTTGCGTGGCGCCGGCAACGCCGGTGCCCGGAATGGCTTGAATGCCAAATGGCGCATATCCCGCGGGAAGACTCGGGTCGGCGAAAGTGAATGCGGTCGCGGAAGGCGCCTGCTTCACAAAGCTGGTATTGAACACGTCGATCTTGTTGTTGTGGAAATCGGTTGCATACAGGAACAAGGCACCGTTGTTGGGGGCGATCGCGAGGCCCTTGTATACGGCTCCGCCGGCATCGGTATACATCGTCACAGCATGGGTCAGGTCGACGCTGAGCGACCAGCCGGCGATCATCCCGCCAACCCCGTCAAAAATGAACGCGGATGAGCCGGACTTTCCGGCCGCCGATACCACGAAGTCGGTGCTGCTGGAATTCGCGACGATACCGGTGGGACCGAAAGCGGCACCGCCCGCGCTCGGCGCGAGATTGACGATCAGCGGCGTCGCAGCCGGTTGCGGCACGCCGTTGCCGTCGTACAGCGTCGATGTTTGCGTGCCATTGTTTGCAACCCACGAGGGCGCTGTACTGGGCGCTGCGGGAATCGACACGCCCCATGGATTCACCAGATGCGTATCCACATGAGCAGCCATGCCGCCCGCGACATCGGATACCAGCGGGGTCACCGTTGCGGCGCTGGCCGCAGTCACCGTCAGTGTTGCCGATGCGCTATTGCTGCTGTAAATGCCGCCGCTGCAGGTCAATGTAAAAGTTTCCGAGCCGGCGGACGTCCCCGTGACCGTCATCGTGCCGCTGGCAGGCTCCGTGCCGCTCCATGCGCCGCTTGCCGTACAGCTGCCGCCGGTGGCGGACCACATGAGCGTCGAAGGATGTCCCGCGACGACGCTCGTCGGATTCACGCTTATTGATATTGAAACGGGCGTCATCGAAGCGGATCCGGCGTGATACCCGCCGCCGCAGCCTTGGAGAATCCCGACGCAAAGAATCCCCATCAAACCGCAGAGGGCGGTACGAGAGTTTTTCATGATAGATCCTTAGATTGGGCCGGTATGGCGATGGATGCGAGAGGTAAGTGCCCAAGCATTCAGGAAAGGTTTAATCTGTGGCTCGGTCGCATCGACGGGGATTTCAAATGCAGTGCTCGTGGCACGCTACGGCGGTTGTGAAATAGTGCAGTTTCTTGCGCGCGCCGCCGCATTACTCGCCGGTTTCATGCTTGTCTCGATGCGAGCGCAAGCGTCCGATATATGGGGCGGTTCGGCGGCGCTCACCAGCGACTACTACGTGCGCGGCATATCGCGCACCAGCGATCGCCCCGCACTGCAATTGGATTTTCACTATTCCGCTCCGAGCGGATTTGTCGCCGGGCTGTTCGCATCCAATACCCAGATCGATCCGAGCGGACCCAAGGATGTTGAACTCAGCGGATTCGTCGGTTATGCGTGGAGCTTCGATCAAGAGTGGCGTGCCAAGATTCTTGCCAGTCACTATGCGTATCCCTGGAACCAGGCCGGATCGCATTACAATTACGATGAACTAGATCTGGACGTTGCCTACCAAGGCTGGCTCCACTTCAGCATCGGCTATTCGCCCAACTCGCCGCGCTTCATCCCCTATCCTTATAGAAACCTCGTTGGCGTGACCGAGAAGTCGGCCGAGGCAAGCCTGCAGCGGCAGATCATCGGCAAGTTGTCCGCCAATGCCGGCGTGGGCTACAGCATCCTGGGCGGGCCGGACTCGGGCAGCTACACCTACTGGAGCGTCGGCGGGGCCTACGATTTTCAGTCGGTGACACTCGCCATTTCTTATGTCAATACCACGGCGGAGGCCAAGGCATTGTTTTATAATGCTGCCGCAACCGGCGAGTGGACGGGAACGGTGATCTGGCGCTTCTAAAAGCTGTCTTGGCGTGCAACTCTTTGGTGCACTCCCGGTACTTACAGGGGATAGCGTGAACTCGCTGAGGACCGACGTTGATGAGCCTGCCGGCCAAGAATTCTCCCAAAGAGCGCGATAGTGCGCTGTTGATGGCCATCGCGGCGGGCGACCGGCGCGCGCTGGAAGAATTGTACCTCAGCTATCATCGCAGGCTGGCGCGCTTCCTGTCGCGTTTTACGCCTCGCTACGAAAACATCGAAGAAATCATCAACGACACCTTTCTGGTGGTCTGGCAATGCGCCAAAGATTTTCGCAACGCCTCGCAGGTTTCGACCTGGATCATTGGGATTGCCTACCGCACCGCATTGAAGTCCTTTCGCCGCCAGAAAAATCACATCGGCGCGCGCAGCCTCGAGGATTATCCGGAACAAACCGTTGACCCCACCGTCGATACCGAAATGCACGACTGGCTCAAGCACGGTTTAAGTCAGCTGCCGATCGAACAAAGGCTGACCCTGGAACTTGCCTATCACATGGGCCATTCTCTGGAGGAAATCGCCGTGATTACCGAGTGCCCGGTCGGCACCGTAAAGGCGCGCATGTTCCATGCGCGCGAGAAATTGCGGCAATACCTACCTGCCTTAAGCGGCGGCTCAACGGAACTACCGACGAGAACAGGATGACCCGCAATCACCGTACGGAAAATTCCGCTGATCACCACGAGGTCTCCGCGCTGATCCCCTGGTACATCAACCAGACGCTGGATGATGGCCGGCGTCAGCGCGTGGACGATCACTTCAAGAGCTGCTCGCTATGCCGCGACGATCTGGCCGTGCAGCTGCGCATTTACGAAGGCATGCATGCTCAGCCTGCGCTCGACTATGTCCCGGTGGCATCGCTCAAGCGCCTCCAGGCGCGGCTCGATGCCCTGCAGACCGAAACGATGCAGCAGCGGGTGCCCGCGCAGGCGGCGTCGCAACGGCACAACGGCGCGCCTTGGCGCGGCTGGATGGCCGCATCGCTGGCCGCAGTGGCGATAGTCGGTGGGAGTGCTGGCGGCCGATCGCTGGGCGGAATTCGAAGACGCATCTCATGCAGCCGAAATACCGCACCGTTACCAGTGCGATGCCGCGTCCGCAAGGCGAGGTGATCCGCGCCGTGTTTGCGCCGACCATCACCTTGGTGGAGCTGCAAACCATTCTCGATGAAGCGCGGCTGAAGATTGTTTCCGGGCCGACCGAGGCAGGGGTGTATTCCCTGGCCTCGAATTCCACGCTCTCAGTGCGCTCGTCTCTGGCGCTGCTGCGCCAGCATTCCACGGTCCGCTTCGCCGAAGCGACGTCGCCGGAGCCTGAATCAGGCAACACGCCATGATTCGCGGGGTGATGTTGTGCGCAGCGCTGGCGTTCGCCGGCGGCTGCAGCAGCAGCCCGGTGCGCATCGATTCGCGTTCGCTCGGCAGTCAGGTGTCGCTGTCCCCGGACCGGTTCATCATCGTCGCGGTGGAAAATGCGCCCACGGCATACGTGGCGCATGCCGGCAGCACACCGCGTGGCTACGACGCGGTCGCGGATTACGGTCCGACTTTGCATGCGCGCAAGGCGATGCGTGCCGTTGAAAAAGAGTACGGCCTCAAAGAGGTAAATGCCTGGCCCATCGACCCGTTGCACATTCATTGCGCAGTTCTGGAAATTCCGTCCGGGGCCGACCGCAACACGCTGCTGGCTGCCTTAGTCCAAAGACAAGCGCATCTCATTGACGCAGCCCCTGCAGACATTCGCGACGCGCACCGAGGGGTACAACGATCCTTACGTGGGGTTGCAGCACGGCTTTCAGCAGATGGACGTGGCCGACGCACATCCGTGGACGCGCGGCGAGGGCGTCAAGGTCGCGATCATCGATACCGGGGTCGACATCGGTCATCCTGATCTGCGCGGCAGTATTGCGACGGCAGCGAATTTTGTGGATGCCGACGATGCGCAGTTTCAGCGCGACCGCCATGGCACTGAGATGGCGGGCGTGATCGCCGCCGTGGCCAACAATCGGGAAGGCATTGTCGGGATCGCCCCCGGGGCCCGCCTGCTCGTGTTCAAGGCCTGCTGGCAGGCGCGGGACGATGCGGATGCAGCGCGCTGCAACTCCTTCACGCTGGCGCGGGCGCTCACCGCTGCGTTCGACGCGCACGCTCAAGTGGTCAACTTGAGTCTCGCGGGTCCCGATGACCCTTTGCTCGGCGACCTGATCCGCGAGGGACAGCATCGCGGCGTATTATTTGTCGGCGCCGCGCCGGATTCGGCGGGAATTCAGGACGGACTGCTGCATCAGGCGGGCGTCATCGAGGTCGCCAGCACCGACAGCCATTCATCGAACGGCTCGGTGCTGTACGCGCCGGGCCGGGAAATCCTCACGCTCCTCCCGGGCGGACGCTACGACTTTGCCTCGGGAGCCTCCATCGCGACCGCGCAAGTCACGGGCGTGGTCGCACTCATGCTGGCGAAAAACCCGGAATTGTCCGCGGCGTCGGCGTACCGATTGCTGCACGATACCAGTTCGTCGTTGAATGCCGCAGACGGCAGCGTCAGGGGAATCGATGCGTGTGCCGCGGTGGTGACCTTGGTGGGGCAGGGCTCTTGCCATGGCAACGAGGCGGATCGTACGGCGACGCAGCCGAACGACAATCGCGTCGCGCAGCACTGATACGGTTCTAGTTCGCTTGCGGACGCTTCAATAGATCCCCGCGATCGACCGAACGCACGTTCAAGTGTATTTGCGTCGCACCGCGCATGGTGGTCAAAGGCACGCCGCTGCCCGCCGGGCCCACGGCCCACACGCGGCGATAGAAGTCCGGCAACGTTCCAACTTCGTGGCGCGCCACCTGGCTGATAACGTCGCCTTCGCGAATATCTGCAATTTGCGCAGGTCCGCCCTCCACAACGCCGGTGACGTACACCTTCCCGGCCAACTCGACCGCATACACTCCCAGCCACGGCCGCGGCTGCCGATCCGCGCGGCCCGTCGACTTCAGACTCTGCAGAATGGGTTTCAACAAGTCGATGGGCACGAACATATTGGCATTGACCTCTTCTCCGGCAATGACTTCGCGGACCAGCAACGAGCCGAGTCCCACCAGCATGCCGCGATCGTCGATCAATGCCGCTCCTGACCAGTGCGGGTGCGCCGGCGCCGTGAATATCGCCTCGTCCAAGAGATATTCCCATGCCCCGGCAAATTCGCGCCGCGCCAAAACTCGCGCTGTTTGCGGGGGTGCGAAATCCTTCGCGCTCACAACGTGCACTTCGCTGCCGGTGCGCAACTCCGCGGAGGAACCCAGCGCAATCGGCGGCGCATCCAGCTTCTGCAACGGCAGCACCAAGCCGAATCCCGTCACCTGATCGTAGGCCAACGGGTGTGCTGCAATTTCCCGGCCGAGGGCGTCGGTGAGCCACACGTCCGTGGCCTCGGTCACCAGGTAGCCGATCGTAAGAACCAGACCCGCGGCATCGATGACAACGCCGTTGCCGATGCGCTGCGAACCCAAAATCCCGGCCGTGAACGCGTCTTCGGGAATCTCGGCACGCAGCTTGGTCACTGATTGATTGAGCGTGGCTAAATCAAGTCCCATCATTTGATCGTCCGCTTTGCTATCGACAAATACATTACTGCAATTTTTGCAAACAGGATGTAAGCCGGCGGCGGCGAAGTGAGAATCGTTCGCAATAATTGATCAGCATGGAATGGCGAAATGGGGAAAAATGTCTCATTCCTTCACCTGATAGAGGCGCCCCATGCAACGTAAAATTTCACGTCGATCAATCGTCAAAAGTGGGCTCATCGCCGGCGCATTGCTGCCCACGGTCGGTCTCATGTCCCATCACGCCGCTGCGCCGCGGCGCTGCCGCCGCTCGACCCCAACGATCCTACTGCCAAGGCACTGGGCTTCGTGAATGATGCCACCAAGGTCGACAGCAAAACCCACGCAACGTTCAAACCGAGCCAAAAATGCGGTAACTGCGCGCAATACCAGGGGAAGGCGAGCGATGCGACGGCGGCTTGCACCATATTCGCGGGCAAGAGCGTGCCGCAGGGCGGCTGGTGCCAGGTTTGGGCGCAAAAGAGCTGAAAGCGCTGCGGTTAAGACCAGTATCACGGAACCCAAGACCTAGGCAGGTCAAACTTTGGGGGTGTGGCGCCACCCCATTCTCAAGGTTATTCTCACAGTCTACGTTTTGTGGGGTGCCTGGCATTGGTACGCCCATCGTCCCATCAGCACCCCCGACGGGGTGCTGGCAGAAGGAGATCCGCAGCAAGTCGAGCTTGCCGACGGCGGCAAAGTGCAGAGGGGACGCTGGACGCTGTCGGTTCGCGCCAGCTATCAACTGACCGCGCGGGTATTGGCGCGCGAGCCCTATCATTTCGATTCGCTGGCCGATCTGGTTCCCGAGGATCTGGCGCTCGGTTGGGGGCCGATGTCGGACAGCACAGTGCTTCGGACGATCGAGATTTCGCAGTCCAACCGGTTCTACTATTGGCGCGCGAGTGCCGCGACCCGCATCGACCGGCAATCCATCATTACGCATAGCGCGAATACGCACGTGATTCCGCAGAACGCATTGGTGGCCAAGGCGTTGGCGCGCCTGCGGCCCGGCGAGGTCGTCACGTTGACCGGCGAGCTGGTGGATGCGGTGCGCAGCGACGGGCTGCGGCTCAGGACCTCGCTGGTGCGCAACGACACGGGCGCTGGAGCTTGCGAAGTGATGCTGGTGAGCGACGTCACAACCTGAGCAGCCATTCGCGCAGCGCGATCGCGACCGAGTCCGGACGCTCCAGCGGCGCCATATGGCCGGCTCCGTGGATCTCGAACAGCGTCGCGTGCGGAATTCTGCGGCGAATGGTCTCTTGTTGGGACATCGGCGACCAGGCGTCATCGCTGCCGCTCAACAGCAGCGTGGGCACCGTAATCCTCGGCAGCACGGAAAGCGCCTCCGGTCGATGCAGCATGGCGTTGATCTGTTCCGCATAGGCATCCACGGTCCATTTCTGAATCATCGCCGTCATTCGCGGCATGAGTTCGGCGCTTCGCGCAACGTCGCTGCCCATCATGGGCGGGAGCCACTCTGCCGCCAATGCCGACATTCCTCGCTGCGACGCGACCCGCAGCAATTGACGGCGGCTCTGAGGCTCGCCGTCGCGCACCGCATGCACTGCGGTGTTGAGCAGGGCCAGTCCCGTGACGCGCCGTGGCTCGGTGCGAATGACTTCAAGCGCAACCCGGCCGCCCATGGAATGGCCGGCCAGTGCAAATTGCGCGGGGGCGATGTCCAGTACATGGCGCGCCATGGCGGATATCGAGGAAAAGCCGCGAAATGACACCACGGAAACCTGTGCAACACCCGCAAGACGCAGCGGAATATCGCTCCAAAAGGTTTCGTCGCACAAAAGTCCCGATAAAAGCATCAATGACTGCTTCATAATCGGGCCGATTATGGCACGCGATGTTTATCAGGCCGTCCGCGATGCATGTCTGTGGCTGCCGGAGGCCGAGGAATTCCTGTCGCACGGCTCGCCGAACTTCAGAGTTCGCGGCAAAACGTTTGCGAGCTACGTGGTCAATCATCATGGCGACGGACGCGTCGCTCTTTGGCTCACCGCGTTGCCGGGCTCGCAGGAATTGCACGTTCGAGCCGAGCCGACGCATTTCTTTGTACCGCCCTATGTCGGACCTCGCGGTTGGCTGGGGGTTCTTTTGGATCAGGGCATCGAGTGGCAGAGAATCGCGGTGCTGGTGCGCGAAGGCTACGAGAAGGTCGCGCCGGCCGCGTTGCGCGCCCGCGCCGGCAAAACGCCGAACATAAAGCCCCCGGCCAAAGCGCTGTCGATGCGCCAGATCGATCCCTTCAAATCAGCGCGCGCGATCACAGTGCTGTCGAAGCTGCGCAAAATCTGCCTGCGCCTCCCTGAATCGAGCGAAGGCAGCCAGTTTGGACATCCCGTGTGGCTGGCGGGAAAGAAAACCTTCGCCATCGCCCGCTATGAGCGAACACGGCTGACGTTATGCTTTTGGGTGGGCGTGGATCAACAGGCACTGCTCACTGCCGATCCGCGCTATCAAATTCCCCCGTATTTTGGCCACAACGGCTGGATAGCATTGGACGTCGCCGAGCACAGCGACTGGCAAGAAATCCAAAGCCTGTGCATCCATAGCTACAAGCATTTCGCACTCAAGCGCATGCTGCAGAAGCTTACGGAACCCTAAGCGCCCTGCGAGAGCGTCGATGGCCAATCTCAGGCCGCCGAGCACGCCGGCGCGCGCACCGAGCGCCGGCGGCACTACATAGCGAGCGACTTGCTCCAGGATTTCAACGCGGTCGATGTACCCGCCCAACCAGTGCAGCAGGCGCTCGCGAACCAGCGGGAAGAGGCGCTCCTGTTCCATGACGCCGCCGCCGATGACGATCCGTTGCGGTGACACCGTCAGTACCATCTGTGCACAGAGCTGGCCGAGATAGTCCGCTTCCAGCGCCCATTGCACATGTGCGCCATCGAGATGGCGAAGCTCGCTGCCGGTGCGAGCCACAATGGCGGGCCCTGAGGCCAGACCCTCGAGACAGTCGCCGTGAAAAGGGCAGACGCCGGCAAAGCCTTGATCGAGGGGGTGGCGCCGCGGATGAATATGGCCTATTTCCGGGTGCATCAGGCCATGAATGGGTGCGCCGGCGATCAGCACGCCCCCGCCAATCCCGGTTCCGATCGTCAGATACAGCAAGCTATCGGCGCCGCGCCCGGCGCCCCAGCGATGTTCCGCGAGCGCGGCGGCGTTGACGTCGGTGTCGAATCCGACCGGGCAGGCGAATTCCCGCGCCAGCAGGCCGGCGACCTCGACGTTGCTCCAGCCCGGCTTGGGTGTTGCTGCGATGAAGCCGTAATTTGGCGACTGGCGATCGAGCACCAAGGGCCCGAAACACGCCACGCCAATGGCGCGCAGGTGCGCACGGTGCAGCGCAAGGAAAGCGCAAACTTGCGCGAGCGTCGCGGCTGGATCTTCTGTGGGAAAGCGCGCTTCAGCATGGAGCACACCGCTCTCATCGGCGATTGCGCACACGATTTTGGTGCCGCCGGCCTCGATGGCACCGAACAAGCGAGAAGTGCCGCTCATCGAATCCTCAAAGTAGGGGTTCGCTAGAGCATAGCGTACTTGAGCGGCTATAATGCCGGCCCCACACCAGAGTGAGCAGCAGCATGAGCGTTCCGAGCACTGCAGCCCGTGCAATGATCGAGCGGCTGATCGCGTTCAATACCGTGTCGCGCGACTCCAACTTGGGATTGATCGAGTGGGCACGCGATTATCTGCAGGGCTGCGGCGCCAAAACGCGCCTGACCTACGATGCGAACGGCAAGAAGGCCAACTTGTTTGCGACCTTGGGCGACTCGCAAAAAGCGGGTCTGATTCTCTCGGGCCACACAGATGTGGTGCCGGTCGATGGTCAGAATTGGGATACCGATCCCTTCGTGGCCACCGAGCGCGATGGCAGACTGTACGCGCGCGGCTCCGCCGACATGAAAGGGCTTCATTGGAATCATTCTCGCGCGCGCGCCGCAATTCGTAGCCGCATTGAACCAGCAGCGCCTCGACGCACCGCTGCACTATGCGCTGAGCTACGACGAGGAAGTTGGCTGCCTCGGAGTGCGCGGACTGATTCGCGACCTACAGGAGAACGGCATCAAGCCCGCAGGATGCATCGTTGGCGAGCCCACCTCGATGCAGCCCATCATTGCCCACAAGGGCACGCACCGCTTCCGCTGTGCGGTGCACGGGCGCGAAGCGCATTCCAGCTACGTCACGCATGGAGTCAATGCGATCGAATACGCAGCGCGGCTGGTCGTATTCATACGTCAGCTCGCGGACCGGCTGGCGCAAATCGAACAACGGGACTACGGATTTACCGTACCGTACTCCACGTTGTCCACCGGATTGATTCAGGGCGGCATTGCCGCGAATGTCGTTCCCAAAGATTGCGTGTTCCACTTCGACATGCGGACGTTGCCGCAGGCCTCGCCCGAGGCGCTGTACCAAGAGATTCGCCGCTATGCAGAAGCGCTGGCGGCGGAGATGCGCCTCATCGATGCGGACTCCGGCATCGATTTGCAGTGGGTGAGCCAGACAGTGGGTCTGGCGGCGGCGGAATCCGATGCCATCGTTCAATGGGCCATGAAGTTGTCAAAAAATACCACGGTCGGGAAAGTATCGTACGGCACAGAGGCGGGATTGTTCCAAAAAATGGGCGTGCCTACGGTGATCTGCGGGCCCGGCGACATCGCCGAAGCGCATCGGCCGAATGAATTTGTCGCGCTCGATCAGCTGGCGCAGTGCGAGAACTTCATTGACCGGATTCTCGAGACCGGCTACGCGGCCGCGGCTTAAGCAGCAACAGCCGTCCGTGCAAAAGCCGCACACACGCTGGCGGCTGAAACATATCGGTCATGGACGGCGCAAATGCCGTCGTCGCAGCGAACCGCGGCATGTGCGGAACTCAAGCTGGACAATCCCGGCAGCGCCGCTTCGAGCTGCGCAGGTGCATGCAAAAAATGCCCGCAATGCAGGCAGGAAGCACACGCCGGCGTACTCCCTGGCTCCGGGTTTGCTCATTGGCACTTGTGTGCTCATTGGCCCAGTTTGTTCCAAAACTCGGCGAATACCTGCGTGGACAGCACAAAGCCCAAAATCACATTCACGACGACGCCGAGCGTGAAGGCATAGAAGGGCCGCGCGCCGATGGATGCAAACTCCCGAATCCGGGTGGTGAGGCCGATGCTCAAGAACGCGAATGTGAAAGCCCAGGTACGAAACGCCTGCAGCGGACCGACCAGCGCCGGCAGTACTTCCTTCTTGTAGGCAGCGTAGTCAAAGCCGCGGGTTACCAGGGTGACAACCGCGGATGCGACCAGGAAGCCGAGCACGAATTTGGGAAAGCGATTCCAAATCTCTCCGGCGCTCGATTTGCTCTGTACACCGGTGCGCTCCCAGCGCGTCGTCGCGATCAGCGACAGCACAAAGGCCCACACGCCGATCCACATATCGCGTCCGATCACTTTCATGAGCGTGAACGCGCTGACCGCGGCATCCGGGTTGCCGGCAATTCCCGGAATGTTGCCGGCGTAGCCGCCATAGGTCTGCGCCGCGGCCAAACCGGCGGCGTCGGCGAATTCCGACGTGCCGATCCAGGCACCGGCGACACCCGTGGATAAATGCAGCGCTCGAGCGAGCAGAGGCAAAATAAATATCATGATGATGGCCCAGAACACCACCAGCGAAATGGCAACCGACACTTCCTGCTTGCGCGCGCCGACGGCGCCGCCCACGGCAATCGCACCCGACACGCCGCACACCGCGCCGCCGGTGCCCAATGTCGCTGCCAATCTACGGTCGAGGCCCAAGCGAACGGCTGCCGCATAAATCACGCCGAACGTGGCGAGCGACACGATCGCGGCTTGCACGATGGCCACAGGTCCCGCCCAGGCAATCAGCGTGAGCGGCAAGCCGGCACCCAACAGCACGATTCCGGTCTTGATGTAGAACTCAACGCGCAGGCCAGGTTCGAGCCAACGCGGCACACCCACGGTATTGGAAACGAGCAGGCCCAACCCCAGTGCCACCAGCGGCGGCTCTAAATTGTAGTGGGCGGCCTGATCCCACAGACCCAGAAAATAAATGCTGCCGGCGGCGAGATACACCAGCAGGAACGCCGGCAGAAATCGGCTGATTTTGATGCCGAGCGCGGCCGCTCCGATCCCGAATGCCACGGCCCACAGCACGAAGAGCGCCGCAAATTGCAGGCCGTGAGCCTTAAGCTGCTGCGTTACGTCTGCGAGATGGCTCCATTTCTGCGGTGCCACGGCGATCCACTTGATGCTGCTGCCGCCCGCAAAGAGTGCGACCGCCGCGGCTATCAAGCCTAAGCCGATCCAAATCGCCCACCAATCTTCCTTGCGAAACAGCTCGCTCCAACGCGAGCGGCGCACGAGCAGTTGCGACGGGGCAGGCTGGGCGATTTCCGCCATGAAAGGAACTCCGCTACGTTTTACGATGCGTAACGCTAGTCCTCGACCCCCGGGCCCGTCGAATAGTTTGATTGCATATCCAAGTTACGGGAGGTTATGAGAAGAAAAGGGGGCGAGGCCGCCCCCTTTGGCGAGATATGTCAATGCCCGATCGGTGTGCCCTTGTGGAAGTCCGGGTAGGCAGGGACCGGCGACACCGGAACCGGATGCTCCTTGAGCTGCTGCAGAACGACCGCGACCGCGCGCTCCAACTGCGCATCGTGTCCCGCCGCCACATCCTTCGGCAACTCTTCCACGGCCACATCGGGCGGAATGCCGTGCCCTTCAACTTCCCATTCGCCGTCAAGTCCGTAGATTGCATAGCGCGGCGCCGTCACGGAGCCGCCATCAATCAACGCGGGATAGCCGCCGATACCGACCAGGCCGCCCCAGGTGCGCGTACCCACCAGGGTGCCCAACGCAGCCTTGCGGAAGTACCACGGCATGGCATCGCCGCCCGAACCGGCAGACTGATTGATAATCATCGCTTTGGGACCAAAAATCGCTCCCTGCGGATCAGTCACCGGCCTGCCATCGCGTTCGATGGCATTGCTGAGGTGCTTCTGGGCCAGAACGCTGACGATGTAGTCGGCAAGAAAGCCGCCCTGGTTGTAGCGCTCATCCAGAATCAGACCCTGCTTATCCAACTGGGCATAAAAATAGCGATTGAAGTTGGTATAGCCCGCGCCGGCCGTATTCGGCATGTACACGTAGGCAATCTTACCGCCCGACAATGCATCGACCTTGCGCCGATTGCCATTGATCCAATCCAGATTGCGCAACCCGTATTCTGAGGCGGTCGGCACAACCGTGACGTCGCGCGCGCCGCTGCCGTCGGCGTTCTTGCCGATGCGCAACACAGTCTGCCTGCCGGCCGCGCCGTCTAAGAAAGAGTCCACATTGTCGGTGCCGTGCAGCTCGCGGCCATTGACCGCCAACAGGTAATCGCCCTCAACGATATTGATGCCCGGCAGGGTCAGCGGTGCAATCAAGGACGGGGTCCAATTCTCGCCGTTGTAGATCTTCGCGAAACGATAACGGTTGTGCTCAATCGCGTAGTCGGCCCCGAGCAGTCCGGGTTTGGGCGCATTCGAAGGGCTGCGCGGGCCGTTGACGAACATGTGGCCCACCTGTACTTCGCCGAGCATTTCGTTCGACAGATAAGTGAATTCATCGCGCGACGCCAGGCTCTGCAGATACGGCTCGTACTTGGCCTCAATCTTGGCGATATCGAGCCCATGAGTGTGCGGGTCATAGAGGAAATCCCGCTGCAGGCGCCAGGTCTCGTGATACATCTGCTTCCAGGCCCTGCGCGGATCGACGGTGGCCATCATGGCGTGGTTGTTCACCGGCTTGCCCGGGCTTGCATCGGGCGAACCCGGCTTCAGCTCGCCGGTGGGCGCCAGAAACCAGCTGTCTTGCCGCGCAAAGAATAATTTTTCACCGTCGAGCGAGACCTGAAAGCCGGTCAATCCGCTCAAGATCTCTTCGGTCTGGCGCTTCTCAGTGGTGAAGCGCCACAGGGCACGGATCGGAGCACCCGGATCCTCGGAAGAGCGGCCAACCGCCGGCCCTTCGGCCAGGAACAGCACGCCAGCCTTGCCGACCGCCAGTTGCAGGTAATTTCTCGATGGGATCGGCAGCGACAGAATGCGATTGCCGATATCGGCCAGGTCGATGACGGTAGGCTTCGCCTTGGCGTCCGGCTTTTTCTTGTCGTCCTTCTTGGCGTCGGATTTCTTCTTGTCGCCGGCTTGCTCGGCTGCTTCCTCGTCCGGGTTGCCGCCTTTCTTCGCCTCCTCGTCCTTTTTCTTATTTTCATCATCGCTTTCCGGAGGTATCGGCGAAGCGGTGGTACGCGATAGCACGACGACGTACACGCCGGCATTGATGGACCGGTCAAGCGACGACAAGTCGATTCCGGCGTCGGAAGGACCGTTGTTGGTGGACGCCGTAAAATACAGATACTTGCCGCTCGGATCAAAGACCGGATTCGCGGCATTGCTCATGCCGTCGGTAACCTGCGTTGCCGTGCGCGATGCCAGCGAGTAGAGGAACACCGCGTGCAGTTCGCTTTCCAGGTCCCGTGTGTAGGCGATCCACTGAGAATCCGGCGACCAGGAAAGCTGCGTGGCGGCGCCGAAGCCGCCGCGCAATCCGGCGTCAATTTTTACCGGTTTGCCGCCCGCAACATCGACATACCAGATCCGCAGATGCTTGTCGGTGAAAGCGATGTGCTTGGAGTCCGGCGACCAACGCGGCGAATAGAAGAACGACGGGTTGGGGCCCAAGTCGATGACTTTAGGCGGCAACAAACCGTCTTGATCGCGAACATAGAGCTGGTACTCTCCCGACGCGTCGCTGAAATACGCAATCGATTTTCCGTCCGGCGACCAGGAGGGGTCGCGTTCCGCGCTTCCCGGCGTCTGGGTGAGATTGCGAATGTCGCCCTTTTCCGCAGGCAGTGTGAAGATATCGCCGCGCGCTTCGACGACCAGGCGGGCGCCGGTGGGCGAAACGGCGATATTTTCCGCCGCGCTCTCCGGGACACCGGCCAGTCGAGGTTGCAGTCCCGGCAAGTCGCCGTGAATGGCCACCGACACGATGTGATCTTGCCGCGACGCCGGCTCGTACAGATGCAACGAGCCGAATTGTTCGTAGACCAACGCGTCCGCTCTCGCACTGACGGTTTTCAAATCCAGGCCTTTATTCTCGAGCACCTGCTGAACCTGCTTGGTCTTCGTGTCGTAAGCAAACAGCGAAACCGATCCATTGCGGTCGGATAGGAAGTACACGGTTGCACCGATCCACACGGGACTTGAGTCATTGGAATTTTCGCGCGGGATCTTTTCAAGATCCAGCGTCTTCATGTTCACCAGCCACACCTGTGAGGTCTGGCCGCCGCGATAGTGCTTCCACGCGGCCTGCCACTGGCGCACCGGCACGTATGCCAGCGTGCTGCCATCGCTGGAAAAGCTGCCCCAATCAGCGCTGGGCAGCGGCAGCACTTCAGCGGGTCCGACTCCGTCTGCGCGGACTTGAAACAGCCGCGGATAAACCGACTTGCTTGCATGCCCAGAGGTGAACAGCACATTTTTGCCGTCCGGGGTCCAGCCGGTAACGAGGTTGCCGGTGGGCTCCCAGGTCAGCCGCCGCGGCACGCCGCCGTCGCTGCTGACGACGTAAACATCCGTGAGTCCTTGTTCCCGGCTCGAATATGCGATTTGCGTACCGTCGGGGGAGAAGTACGGTCCCGCACTCACCGCGCCGATGGAAGTCAAGCGCCGGGCGTCGCCGCCCTGCCGGGCGACGGTCCAGACATCGCCTGCATAGAGAAATGCGATTCGATCCGGACCGAGACTGGGATTGCGAAGCAGCAGCGGTGTCGCGCTCCACGCCGACGCGGCGAGAATCAAGCTGGCGACGGAGCCCAAAGCGGCGGTCATTACTACCCGAAAATTCATGCGCACCTCGAATTAAAGGACTACGGGGAAAAAACTGGCCGAGACTATACACGATGCCCGACATTCAGCCGTTGACGAAGCGCATCCCCGTTTCGTCATAACGTGCGCCGGCGGCCGCGCCGCCGGGAGCGGCGGCGGCGATGCGCGCCAGATCCGCGGCACTGAGTGCAATGTCCGCGGAGGCGAGGTTTTCCTTGAGCCGCGCGATGTTGGTGGTTCCCGGGATGGGTACGAGGTGCGGACCTTGCGCCAGCAACCAGGCCAGCGCGAGCTGCGCGGCGGTGCAGTGTTTCTCTTTGGCGATCTCGTGCACCCTGTCCACGACCGCCAGATTCTTGGCGAAATTATCGCCTTGAAAGCGCGGCGAATGGCGGCGGTAGTCCTTGGCCTCGAGATCCTCGATGCTGCGGTAGCGGCCGGTCAAGAAACCCCTTCCCAAGGGACTGTACGGCACAAAGCCGATGCCGAGTTCGCCGCAGGTTTGCAGCACCCCGTCCTCCGGCTCGCGGCTCCACAGCGAATATTCGGACTGCACTGCCGTGATGGGATGAACCTGGTGAGCTCTGCGAATAGTTTGTGCGCTCGGCTCGGACAGACCGATGCCGCCGATCTTGCCGGCTTTCAGTAAATCAGACATGGCGCCCACGGTCTCTTCAATCGGCGTGGTGCGGTCGACTCGATGCTGATAGTAAAGATCGATGCGTTCGACATTGAGACGCTTCAGAGATGCCTCGCAGGCCGATCGCACGTAGTCGGGCTTGCCGTTGATGCCGCGCAGTTTCGGATTGGCGGGATCGCGCTGAATGCCAAACTTGGTTGCCAGGAAGACTTGATTGCGTCTTCCCAAGATAGCCTTGCCGACGAGGACTTCATTGGTGAACGGGCCGTACATATCGGCGGTGTCGAGGAACGTGAGACCCCGCGACAGTGCCTCTTGAATCACTTTGATGGCGTCGTCGTCCGTGGCGGCGTCGCAGGCATAAAATTCTGAGAATCCCATGCAGCCCAAGCCGATCGCCGATACTTGCGGACCCGTGCGGCCCAGTTTGCGCAACTTCATATGTTCCCCTTGCGGACTTCAAGCCAAGTGAGATGAGGCCATGCATGATCGCCGAGTTTGCGGGCGGCACGCCACCACTGAATTGGCCGGCTTGACGGGTTCGACGCGGCGCGGCATTCTGCCGTGCGCTACCCGCGTTCCTAAGACAAGGACCAAGCATGCGCTTCCAGAAAGTTGCCATTGTTGCCCTGACACTGCTGATCGGCGTATGGGCCGGACTGCATCTGGGCAGTGCTGCCGCCGCCGATGGCGAACAATATGTCGGAACCTGGAAGGGCACGTGGGAAGGAGCGGGCGCGGGTGGGCGCTTCGACCTGACCTTCGCCCGCGGCGGGGACGGCAAGCTCGCGGCCAGCGTCTCGGTGGGCACCGATACGGGCGATTACAACGCGAAGTTCAGCACCGTGAGCATCAGCGGCGATAAGCTCGCGGGCGCCTATGATTATCCGCCCGACCCTCAAGGCGAGGTGACGATTACAGGGTCATTCGATCCGAAGACCGCCATTGGCACATGGTCGCTGGGCGCCAAAGGGCAAGCGGGCGGCCAGGCAATTGCCGGCACGTGGAAGGTCAGCAAGCAGTAACGCCGCGTTCAGCCCGGAAGCGCGGTTCGCAGCTCCAGCGAGTCCGTGGGATTTAGAAAGCGTATTACGCCGTCGTCCAACGACCCGTATTTCAAGCTCAGCACGTCCTTCACATAGTTTTGATGCAGCTTCCACGGGGTTTTCGAACCCTGTTTCGGCAGCTTGTCGGCGACCCGTTGAATATATCCGGATGAGAGGTTCAGCCACGGCTCCAGCTTGACCGTCGGATCGTCATTTTGCGGTACGCAAACCTGATAGCCCTTGGCCTGCATGTGATTGAGGAGGCGGCAGATGTAATCGCAGGTCAATTCACTCTTCAGCGTCCATGAAGCGTTGGTGTAGCCGAAGGCGGATGCAAGATTCGGAATCCCGCCATACATCGTGCCTTTGTAGTTGAGCGTCTTGGCAGGATCGATGTGGCGGCCGTCGACGCTGATTTGGATTTCGCCGAGCGCGACCAGATTCAGGCCCGTGGCCGTGACGATGATGTCGCCCTCGAGTTGTTTGCCGCTGCGCAGCTGGATGCCGTTCTCCGTGAAGGTCTCGATTTCGTCCGTGACGACCGCAGCCTTGCCCTGTTTGATTGCCTCGAACAGGTCTCCGTCCGGAACCAGGCACATGCGCTGATCCCAGGGATTGTAGCGGGGTGTGAAATGCGTATCCACATCGTAGTCCGGACCCAGCGCTCCCTTAACCCGGTCGAGAATCCATTTCTTGACCCGTTCCGGACTGCGTTTGCAAAGACCGAAAAAATAAATCCCGAACAAAATATTTCGCCAGCGCACCAGGTTGTAGGCAAGCATTGCCGGTAAGTGGCGCCGCAGAAAATTTGCTAGCGCATCCTGCTCGGGACGCGCAACCACATAGGTAGGCGAGCGCTGCAGCATCGTCACCTGCGCCGCCGTCTTGGCCATCGCGGGCACCAAGGTGACCGCGGTGGCGCCGCTGCCGATTACAATGACACGCTTGCCGGCGTAATCCAGGTTTTCCGGCCATTTTTGCGGATGCACCACCTGGCCGGCAAAGCGTTGGCTCCCCGGAAATACCGGGGTGTAGCCTTCGACGTAGCTGTAGTAGCCGCTGCAGACGAAAAGGAAATGGCAGGTGAACCGTGCCGCCTGTCTATCCGGGCCGCACTCGGCATCCACCGTCCAAAGGGCATCCTTTGAAGACCACGCAGCACGCTTGACCAGATGCTGAAAGCGGATGTTTTTGTCGACTCCATGGTCCTTTGCGGTATCGTCGATGTACTTGAGAATCGAATGGCCATCAGCGATCGCCTTGCCTTCCACCCAAGGCCGGAACGAATAGCCCAGGGTGAACATGTCGGAGTCCGAGCGGATCCCCGGATAGCGGAATAAATCCCAGGTCCCGCCGATGCTGGCGCGTCCTTCGAGGATTGCATAGGTTTTCTGCGGGCAATTGCTGGTCAGGCTGCAGGCGGCGCCGATGCCGGAGAGGCCGCCGCCGACTATCAGCACATCAAAGTGATTGATCGACACTCATCGTTCTCCATGACGCCAACGGTATTCAGGCTGCATCGCGGGCGCCGATCTGGCGCGCAAACGCGGTTACGGCAGCAAAGGCATCGCGCGCTTCAGGCAGCAACGTCACGAACACAGGCCAGACGTGCGGCAGCCGATCGCGCACAATCAACTCGACTTTCACTCCGGCTGCGGAAGCGCGCGCCGCCAACCTCAGGGTGTCGTCGCGCAAAATCTCATGGCGGCTTGCAAACAATAGCATGGGCGGCAATCCGGCAAGCTCGGCATACAGCGGCGAGGCCCGCGGGTCGCGCGCGTCGGCGCCGGCCAAATACATCGCCGCAGCTTCGCGAACGGCGCCCGGCGTGAACATGGCGCAGGTTTTGGCGTTGGCTTCGACAGAGGCTCCTGTGACTGCCAGGTCCGAGTAGGGCGAGAAGGCGACGATGGCCTTCGGCAGCTTGAATCCGCCGTCCCGCACGCCGATGGCTGTGGCAATGGCGAGCCCCGCGCCTGCCGAGTCGCCGGCCAATACAATCTCCGCGTGCGGGTGGCGCATCAGCAACCACTGATATGCCTTGGCTGCGTCCTCCACGGCGGCCGGGAACGGATGTTCCGGGGCCAGCCGGTAGTCGAGTCCATACGCCGGAGCATGGAAGGCCTTGGACATGGCGATCAGCACTTGGCGATGAGTCTTCGGCGAACCGAATAGGTAGCCGCCTCCATGCAGGTACAGCACGACGACCGAGGGCGGCCCGACCGCAGACGGCGATGCGGCCGCAACGTCGAATTCCAGGCCGTGTTCACTGCGCACGCTCTCGACCGAGTAGCCCGCCGGCACAGCGAGCGCGCTACGCGGTGGATTTCGCGACATCGCGCGGAGCCGATTGAGGTCGATGGGCCTTTTCCCATGGCGCTTCATCGTGAGGCGAAAGAACCCGTTCAAGATCATCGCTTGCCAGCTCAGCATTGGACTTAAACCTTAAGGCTCCCTCTCCAAAAACAATTATGCGCTCGACGCCGGCAAAGCGCGAAACAGCCAAAACCGAATGATCCTCAAATGCGGGATTTATATTCATATAAATCAATGTCTTATAAACTATTTGTGACAGTTCTATCACGATAGTTTTGGATACGACGGCTTCAAACTGCATAACGCCCGGAGCATCCTTGCACCCCGCACGGCTGCGCCGTTCGTATTGCCTATTGGAGCTGGTGGGATTGCCCCACAAAGCCATCAATAGGAGATCCCTCATGACGATGCAAATGGTGAAGATCGCGCTGAGCTGCTTGCTGCTTCCTGGGCTGGCCGCCGCACAAGATGCGAAGCTCAAGCTTCCTGAATTCAGGTCGCTCGCGGGCAAGGCCACGGAGTCCGTTAACATCAGCTTGAGCCCCTGGCTGCTGCACATGGCGGGATCTTTCATCGATGAAAAAGACCAAGATGGTCCCGCCACCAAGCGTCTGCTTGCCGGCATCAAGTCGATAGAAGTGCGCAGCTACCAGTTTGCGACCGATAATGCCTACTCGAGCGCCGACATCGATGCGGTGAGAAGCCAATTGAGCGGACCGGGCTGGAATCAGCTCATGCAGGTGCATCATCGCGACAAGAGCGAGGACGTCGACATGTACGTCTTGATCGAGAACAACGTGACCAAGGGATTCGCCTTGATTGCCAGCGAACCGCGGGAATTTACCATTATCAACATCGTCGGCTCGATCAGTATCGATGACCTGCCCAAACTGCAGAATCATCTACACCTGCCGAAGGTCGCCGATGCCCAAGTCAATTTATTGATGTAGCAGTTATTCGCTTGAATGATGAAGGATCGGAATACTTGGAACAGCAGCTTGGGAGGGCGCGCTCCGGCGAGCGCGCCGCGCTCTCGGCGCTAGTTCGGGCATACCAAGGGTCCGTCTACAGTTTGGCGTTGCGCATGCTGGGTACGCGGGATCTTGCGGAGGACCTGACGCAGGAAGTATTCATGCAACTGAGCGGCAACTTGTCCGCGATCGAATCGCATCAGCACCTGGGCTTCTGGCTGCGCCGCGTAACTGCCAACCGGGCTATCGACCAATTGCGCCGGCGAGGCCGGGTGCAGATGACCGCCTTGGACGAGGCAACGCAGCTGTTCGCGGCCGAGGACGAGGATTCCGATCCGCTGTGGCGACGGCATTTGCAGGCGCTGATTGAAGGTTTGAGCCCGCCGGCGCGCGCGGTGCTGTTGCTGCGATTTCAGGAAGATCTCGATCCTGTGGATATCGCTCGAACTCTGGAAATGCCGCTCAACACCGTAAAGAGCCATTTGAAACGATCGCTTCAGAGCATGCGGCAAAAAACTACCGGCCGGCGGCCGGTACGCTGCGAGGACAATTCAACATGAGCAACGATATCGAGTCCAGGATGCGCGCCGCATTGCGGCCCATGGAGCCTAGCGAGGAATTCTCGCAGAAATTGAGGGCGCGCCTTGAGCAGCCGGTTCAGCCCGCGCCGCCAGGACAGCCGCCGCGGCCCGGCTTCGCCGCGCGGGGTCTGCGGCCGCTCGCTTGGTGGCTGAGCGCGAGCCTCGCGGCCTCGGTGATTCTCGCGGTCGGCGTGCAGCAGCATCTGCAGCAGCAACGGCTGCAGCAAAGCGGACTCGAGGCGCGCCGCGAAGTGCTGGAGGCATTGCGCATGACCAGCCAGAAACTGAATCTCGCTTATGAGACGGTTAAGCGCCAATCCACGTCGCTGTCCGATGAAAAATCCGGCGCTTAAAGAGTCAAGGAATGTTTGTATGAGCAAGTTTGCACTGACCGTATGCATCGCACTGTTGACGCCTGCCCTGGCGTGGGGAGCGCCGAACCCGAAGCTATCGATGCCGAGTTTTGCGGGCTTGGCTCAGAAGGCAACCGAGTCCGTGACTATTACACTGGATCCCGCATTGCTTGGGCTGGCGGCGAAGTTTCTCGATAGCAACGATCCGCAGGATGCCGCCACCAAAGAGGTACTGAAGGGCCTGCAGGGGATTTACGTCCGCAGCTACACGTTCGACAAGGATTCCGCCTATCAACAATCCGACATCGACGCCGTGCGTACCCAGCTGGCGGCGCCGGGATGGAATCGCCTGATGGAGACGCGCAGCCGCAAGACGCACGCGGATGTCGACATCTACATCATGATCGATCACAACCAGGCCATCGGCCTTGCGCTCATTGCCAGCGAACCGCGCCAGTTCACAATCGTGAATATTGTCGGGGCGATCGATCTCGATAAGCTGCATAAGCTGGAGGGCCAGTTCGGCGTACCGAAGCTCGACACCGAACAGCCAAAATCAGCGCCCGCGCCCAAGCGCTAGTGCGACTTGGTACCTGTCTCAACCGGGTTGTTGGCTGCCAGCTCTTTCGGCGGCTGCAGCCGCTCTTTGCAAGTGCGCCTCGCATCGTTGTATGAGAGAGCCTTGTCGGCGGCCATGCGTTTGCTCATGCATTCGCTGAGCTGTCGCCTGGCGAGTACCGCCGGGTTTTCAGGCTGAGCCAGGGCAGGCGCCGCGAGCACTATCGCGCTGCTCAATCCAATCGCGGCCATGAATCGCTTCATTGCGAGTCTCCAGTAGTGTGCAGCAGCTTGGGCGGGTGCTATGAGCCTCACAAGGGAGGAAGCTCGTCATCATATGTCGGGGTTGCACCGACAGACCGAATGACTCATTGACAAAGCTGGAAAGGCCGGCCGAGTTCGGCAATCGCGGCGTGCTGACCGTCGCGGAGGTCGCCCGGGGGCTCGGGCATCAAAGCGGTCGTAAAATGCTCTGCGCCGTCAGCGCGCGGCGCGCCACATCCGGTTCAGCAACCCGTCGCGCAATATGAACTGATGCCATAGCGCCGTGACCGCATGCAGCCCCGCCAGGGCAAACAGTGCGTAAGCCAGGTAACCGTGCCAGTCCTCGGTGGGGTGGAATACGGCCCGATTGGATTTGATTGCAAAATCAACCGTAAAGATTCCAAAATCAAACGCGCGCCCATGGTAGACGAAGGTAATGATTCCCAGCATCGGGATGACGAACAGCAGGAGATAGAGGATGAAATGCATGAGGCGGGACGCCTGCCGTGCGAAAGCGCCGACCCCGTCCATAAGGGGCGGAGGGCGATGCTTGACGCGCCACCACGCACGAGCAAATAGAGTCAGCCATAGCGCAAGACCCAGCAGCGCGTGGATGTTGATCCAAAACCGCTGTGTTTGCTTCGGCCAGGAATCATGCAACAAGCCCAAGGTACCGACGATGACGACGAGTACAAACATCACCCAGTGAAATGCGATGGCAGCGCCGCTATAGCGGGCAACAGTGTCCGGACGGTGCGGTGAATTCATATTGCGAAGATAGCAAAAACCACCAGGAGTTGGAGACATGAAGATTGCAATTACGAACGCCGTCGTCACGGGCGGAGCCTCCGGCATTGGCAAAGCCGTGGTGCAGGCGCTGATCGAGAAGGGCGGCCGCGTGGCCATTTTCGATCTCAACGAGGAGGCAGGCCAGGCGCTCGCGAAAGAGTCAGGCGCGGCTGCCATCTTTCAAAAAGTAAATGTGAGCGACGAGGAATCCGTCGCAGCTGCGATTACCAATACCATGAGTGCTTTTGGCGCTGTTCATATCTGCGTGAATTGCGCTGGTATCGGCAGCGCCCACAAGACCTTTGGCAAGGACGGACCTTTCCCGCTCGCGGCCTGGAACAGAACGATTGCCGTCAATTTAACCGGTACTTTCAATGCGGCGCGCCTGTGCGCGGAGCAGATGGCAAAGAACCAGCCGCTGGATGCCAGCGGCGGACGCGGTGTGATCGTGAATATTGCGTCGGTGGCAGCCTATGACGGGCAGATGGGCCAGGTTGCCTACAGCGCCAGCAAGGCGGGCATTGTCGGAATGACGCTGCCGATGGCCCGAGATCTATCCAGCATCGGCGTGCGCGTGAACACCATCGCGCCGGGGTTGATAGCAACGCCGCTGTTGGCAGGACTGCCCGCGGAAGTTCTGGATGCGCTTGCCAAATCGGTGCTTTATCCGAAAAGACTTGGGAAGCCGGCGGAAATTGCGCACCTCGCGCTCGCCATTATCGAGAATGACTACCTTAACGGTGAAACCATCCGCGCCGACGGCGGCATTCGAATGCAACCCCGCTAGACGGCCGGGTCTCGCCTCTTGCCGCCCCTTCGCCATTGAGAAACGTCTGGCGAAGGGGCATCCTTTCAATAAACCTAATCAGCGGCAATGTTCGTCGTGTTCACCACACTCACGCCATCCATTTTCATGGTAGTAACGGTGATGTTCGCGATCGTAGTACCCCTCATGATAACCAGGACCTGCTACCACGCAGGCAGAAGACATTGCGATTAGCCCCAGCAGTATTCCGCCTCGAACGAGGCTTTCTATATTTTTCATGTTTTGCTCCAGCGATTGACGTCGGCATAATAAATTGCCGCCCGCCGATGCGCCGTCGGCGCTGTGCGTCGACCGGTGTAAGGAATGGTCTACATTGGCGGCGTCAAGCTGGTGCTCTGCATCGACTCAAGCGCCCACTTCCATCGATCTGTACCGCTGCAGCCGGGCAAAATGACTTCCGGTCGCTGCGGTGATTTCGGCTCGCAGGCTTTTGTGTAAGCTTGTCTATTCATTGCCATTTGGATTTCTCCATGAAAGCTGCCTCGCTTGCATTTCCTCTCCTTTATTCGTTTGCCGCCGGAGCCGTTGCGGTCGCGGCGCAAGGCGTCGAAGCCACCGTCAGCCCGCAACTGACGGGCCTGGTCGAAACCTACAAAGGTATACATTCGCATCCCGAACTGTCGCATCACGAGGAACGTACCGCTGCGATTCTGGCCGCGGAGCTGCGCAAGGCAGGCTACAAGGTCGCTGAACGTGTCGGCAAATATCCGGACGGTTCGCAGGCCTATGGCGTGGTAGGCATTCTCGAAAACGGTCCCGGGCCCCGGCTCTTGATACGAGCTGACATGGACGCATTGCCGATCGTCGAGCAAACCGAAGTTGCGTACGCCAGCCATGTCAGAGCCAAGAATGCGGCAGGCCTGGATGTGGGCGTGATGCATGCGTGCGGGCACGATGTGCACGTGACCACCTTGATCGGCACTGCGCGAGCGCTTTCGGCATTGCGGCCGCAATGGCATGGCACGTTGATGTTGATAGGCCAGCCCTCCGAGGAGACCATCGACGGCGCCAAAGCAATGCTGGTCGACCACCTTTACGAGCGCTTCGGCAGGCCCGATTTCGCCGTTGCCTTGCACGATACAAATGAACTCGCGGCCGGCACCGTTGCCTTGGTCAGCGGTGCCGCTCAAGCCGGGTCCACGTCGGTTGACGTAACCTTGCGGGGGATCGGCGCGCATGGCGCGCACCCACAATCTGCCAAGGATCCCGTGGTCATGGCGGGAGAATTCATCGTGCAGCTGCAGACCATTGTCAGCCGGCAGGAAGATCCTAGCGATCCTTCGGTGGTCACGATTGGAACCATTCACGGCGGCACCAAGCGAAATATCATCCCCAATGAGGTCAAGCTGGAAATCACGGCGCGGGCATTCAGCGATAGAGCCCGGCAAATCATTATCGATGGCATTCGACGCACCGCCGCCGGCGTGGCGCTATCGGCGGGCATTCCCGAAAACCTCGCGCCCATCGTCACCGTACTGGAGGACGAGTCGGCACCAGTGATGTACAACGACCCTGCGCTGAGCGCACGGGTGAAGGCTGCGCTGATCGCCGCTCTCGGCGCACAGAATGTGCTCACTTCCTCGCCCGTTATGGAAAGCGAGGATTTCGGCAATTTTGCCCTGGAAGGGCACAAGATACCGGCGCTGATGTTTGGGTTGGGCGCGATGGACGCCGACAAATTGACCGAGGCTCGGGCCGCCGGCAAATCCTTGCCGGGACCGCACAATGCACTATTTCAGCCGGTGCCGGAACCAACTCTGAGAGCCGGTGTGACGGCCATGTCGTCGGCGGCGATCGCGTTGTTGCAGATGCCGTAGAGGGGGCGCCCGCGGCCTCAAAAACAGAAGGCCGCCTCAAGCTTGAGGCGGCCTTCTTAGGTTGCTTTGCTGTCGTTCTTATCAGCGGAACTGATAGGCAACACGGCCGTAGATGAAAGCGCCCGCGCGGATCACCGTAGGACAAGTCGTAGCCGCCGACGAAGTTATTCGCCGATGAGGCGTAATTGGCGTACGGCGGAGCCTTATCGCCGATATTGATCACGCCCCCGGTGAAGGTCCACGCCGGAGTAAGGTGATACGACAGCTGCCCGTCGAAGGTGTCATAAGCTCCTACGTCGCGAATCGCCCCGGTGATGTTGCCGTTGGAGTCGTGATATCCCTTTTGGTAATGCTGGGTAATCGAGGCGTCCCAGTTGCCGATGTCGTATACCAGTGAGAGGCTATGGCGCCAGCGGGCAATCACGCCGCTGACCGTGGTCAGGCCCTTGTCGATTTGCCCGGTCCAGCTGCCGTCCGGATTTTGCGTGGCGAATTTATAGTAGTAGGTGCCGTTGCCCAAAATACTGAGTCGCCCGTAATCGCCGATATCGAAGGCGTATCGCAAATTGATGTCCATACCGCTGACATTCTCTTTGAAGAGATTCGCGTTGGTCTGGCTGATAAAGACGATGTTGCCATTCGCGTCGCGGGTGATCAGGTCGGCAAAGGTCGTCGCGGAAGCCGCATTTTGCAAAATGGTCGACACGGGGAGACCGCCGACAACAATGGCATCCTTCAGGTAGATCCAGAAAGAATCGAAGCCCAGGCTCAAGTTCTTCACCGGTTCGAACACTGTTCCCAACGTCAGGGTGGTGGACTTTTCCGGTTTGAGGTTCGGGTTGCCGCCGGTCACGGTACTGAATTGAAAGCTGCAGGCTGGGTTGTTCGGATCAAACGTCGGGCACTTGATGGGATCGCGGGTACCGTTCGAGGTGACGCTGGTGGCCTGCGCCGCGTATAGATCGGTCAAAGAAGGCGCGCGAAACCCGGAACCTGCCGAGGCGCGCAACAACCACCAATCCAACGGCTGGAATTTCAACGAACCCTTCGGATTCACCGTGCTGCCGACGCCCTGATAGTGGTCGTAGCGCACCGCCGCGTCGGCGTCCAGCGAATGCACAATGGGCATGTTTACTTCGAGATAGGCCGATTCGACACTTCGCGCCGCATCCTCCGGCAGCTGGTTGCCGCCTTGTCCGGTGATATCGCCGGTTTGGATGGCGGGGGATGGATTGTAGGTGAAGGTTTCACGGCGCACCTCCGC
Source organism: uncultured Gammaproteobacteria bacterium (assembly GCA_963809645.1). GTDB lineage: Bacteria > Pseudomonadota > Gammaproteobacteria > Steroidobacterales > Steroidobacteraceae > Bog-1198. The sequence goes on along the minus strand of CAWEKK010000009.1, from coordinate 20,021 downwards.
GCCCACGGCGGCTTTCATCTCGCCGCCAGGTAAATCAACCACCCCATGGCTGGCCGTGCCCGACAGACTCGTCAGCGATGTCTTGGAATTCCAGTCCTGACCGACGAATTCCGTGGCCTTGGCTTCTGCCAATGCGGCAGGATCGGTGGTCGCTCCGAACGGATTGATGACGCCGGTATCCAATAGCGGCATGATTTTGGAATACAGCGGGAAACCGGATTTCAGGTCTTCCTTGACCTTGACTTCGCTGTAGAGGATCGCCGTATCAAAGTCCCAACCGCCCAGATTACCCTTCCAACCACCGACGGCGCGGGTGGTGCCGGATGTGTCTTCGTACTGGCGAACGCCATTGCCAAAGTCGCGATAGATCAGGTTCAACGGCAAACCCGCCATACCATGGGCCGCGGCAAAGGCGGCCGGATAGTACGGGCTCGTGGGCGGCAGTAGAAACGCTGCGGCGGTCGGCGTGATCGCCGGGTTGTGGTAGGTCGGATATTGCGTCGCCAGCAAATTGGCCTGGTAGGCAAGGAACGGATTACTGGGCAGCAACGGGTTCTGATAGGAGAGCGGGACCGGCTGCACCTGCGTGGCCGTCTCGACCTGCGCGTAGCTCAGCTCCGCGTACAGTTGCGTGGTATCGCTGATTTGGTAATGCGCATTCAACAGGGCGTTGCCCCGCTTCACATCGGGCTGCAGGGAATCGTAGGATGAATTGTCAAAGCGGCATTGGGCCGGAAAGTTCACGTCATTGAGCGAGTAGGGCCCGCAAGCCCCTACGCCGGGATTGATCGAGGTCGGACTGCCCTTCGGGGGCGCCGGAAACACGGCGATGTTGGCCGGGAAGGCAAACGATGAGGTGACATCGTTGCCGTGCTGCGGGCTGTAGCGGCTCGCGAAGTCGCGCGAGGCTCCGAGGATCTGCTGCGTATGGTCGAAGCTCAAGCCCAAGGTGACGTTGTAGCGATCGGTCTTCAAATCGCCGAAGCCGCCGAAGAAGTTGCCTTGCTGCTCAGTGCCGCCGCCCGACCGAGTAGGAGCGCCGCCATAGACGCTGGCATCGACGCCCTGGAAATTCTCCTTCAAAATAAAGTTCACCACGCCGGCAATGGCGTCGCTGCCATAGATTGCCGAGGCGCCGTCCTGCAAGATTTCCACGCGTTCGATGGCCGCCACTGGAATGGAACTGATGTCGACCGAGTTGCCGGCGGTGCCGGTCGATCCGCCGCCGTAAGGAGCGGAGCGGCGGCCGTCGATCAGGATCAGGGTTCGCGCGGAGCCCAAACCGCGCAGAGAAATGGTGGAAATCGAACCGGTCTGAAAGCCCGTGGCCTGAGCCTGTACCGTGCTGCCGGAACTGCTGGCAGAACTGATGTAGCGGAACAGATCCTCCGCGGAGGTCGCGCCCGTTCTCGCGATGTCTTCGGCCTTCATCACCGTCACGGGCAGCGCACCTACGGCGTCGAGACCCTTGATGGAAGTACCGGTGACCACAATCTCGGCCAGACCGGGATTGGCATCGCTCGAGCTGGACGTGGTCGTCACGGCAGTAGAGTTCTGAGCCGTGATGGGCTGCGCGGTCGTCGAAGTGGCTTGCGCGACTCTGGTTTCCTGGCCCGAGGGCGCCGTCGCGGCGGTCAGCACGGGATTGCTGATTCTTTGATAGTCGTTGCGCGCGGCTTTGCGCTCGGCGGATCCCGCGATGACGACGGTGCTGCCGTCCACAACGTCGTAGTGCAGCGCCGTGTCCTTGAGCAGAATCGCGAGGGCGCTGCCGGCGTTGAATTTGCCCACGACCCCGGCCGATTGCTTCCCTTCCGCAAGCTGGCCGGGAACAGTGACCTGGATATCCGATTGCGCCGAGAACTTCAGCAGCGCAGAGGAGAGCTGTTGGGGCGCGATGTCGAATTGCCTCTGCTGTGCGAGGTCAATGGCCGCCGCGCTCGGCTGGATGCCGAATACGGCCGACAGGCCTAGGACGAGAAGCAGCGGTGTCGCGCTGCGCATTAACCGTTCGACGACTCTCTTTGCGATCATTGGCTTCCCCTTGCGCGGCTCGAAATCCGCTTGTAGCTGACTAAGACGAATGAGAAGTTAAATACGGGAACGCATTTTGACTTTTATACGAATAATTTCTCACTGTTGCGCTGGCGTCACAAGCGCTCATTATTTCGCTAAGCACTCGGGACCAGGCGCAGCGTTCGGTTGTGTGCCTGCAGGCAACAAAAGGCCGTGCGACTCATCCACGCAGCGGTCATATTGACGATCAAGAACTCGAGCCGACAGGCGACACAGGGTGTCGGTGTGGGATGACCGAGCTGCCAGGCATTCCCGTTTTCTGCCCCCCATTCGTCTAAGCTAGACTTAAATAACTAGAACACTCCCTCATGGTGATTGCAGTGAGTATGCCGCCGCCACATGCCGATCAGGTGGCCGATCCGACGCCCGAGGACGAGGAATCGCGGGCGTCGGTCGTGGAGCGGCTGTTTCGAGAGCACAACGAGGCGCTCATCCGGTTTCTACGCGGACGTGTGGGATCGCACAACGAAGCGCTCGAAGTGGCCCAAGAAGCGTACGTTCGTCTCTTGAGCCTGGATCAGCCGGGCGCCGTCAGCTATCTACGGGCGTTTCTCTTCAAGACCGCCGCCAACATCGCTATCGACCGGCGCAGACGGCACCAAAATTTCGACAAGGTGAGCGAACGCCAGCTTTTCACTGAGTTGGCGGAAACCCGCACACCCGAGCGTCAGCTCTCCGGCGAGCAAACCCTGCATCGCCTGGGCGTACTCATCGAAAGCATGCCGCCGAAGTGCCGGCAAGCCTTTGTCCTGAACCAAATTCATGGATTGGATGCGGCAACAATCGCCAGCCAGTTGGGCATTACCGACAGCATGGTGCGCAAATACGTCGTGCGGGCCTTGCTTCACTGCCGCGCGCACATGGATTTTGAACGCAATGACTAAACATACGACACCCATTTCCGATGACATCGAGCGCGATCCCATTCACTTTGCTGCCGCCGACTGGTTTGTGCGGCTGCAAAGCACCGAGGTATCGCTCGAAGAAACCCTGGCGTGGCAGGCATGGCTGCATGAGAACCCCTCGAACGCTCAGGCCTTTGCGCGCATCGAGGAAGTGTCGCAGGTATTCCGCGGCGCTCGCGCACCTGCTGCAGTGCTGCCGCATGCACTGGCGCACGATCGCTATGACGCGTCGATACCCATCAAGGATTGGAAGGTGCCCCGTGCGGCGCGACGGCCGTGGGCGGCCTTGGGCATTGCCGCTTCTTTCGCGGCCGCGGCGCTGGCTTTTTCACTCTTTCGAGCCCCCGCTGAAACCAATATCTACGCCACGGCCGTTGGCGAAAATCGCAGTGTTACCTTGAGCGACGGCTCGGTGATCGCTCTCGGGGGCGACACGCAAATCGAGGTGGCGTTGTCGGAAAATCTGCGCGCCATCGAGCTGACCAAGGGCGAAGCACTATTCAAGGTGGCCAAGGATGCCGCAAGGCCCTTTAAGGTCCGCGCGGGCGAGGCCACGATCATCGCGGTCGGAACCGAGTTCAATGTGGAACGCGACAGCGACCGGGCGGTTGTTTCCGTGACGGAAGGCCGGGTCGTGGTCAAGCCGGCCACGGGATTATTGCCCGTCTCGTTGCTGCAAGGATTCAAGCCGAAACTGCGCAGCGTCCACGTCGATGCCGGTCAGCAGACCACCGCCGGCAGCGCCGGCATCGAAGAGCCCACCAAGATGGAAGATCCGGCGACCGGCTGGCAGATAGGACATCTGGCATTCCGTCTGCAACCGTTGCGTTACGTGCTTGAGGACGTCAATCGCTATGCGCGCAAGCCCATTGTTGTGGAAAACGAGGAAATGGGAGCCCTGGTCATTACCGGCACGGTTGAGCGCGAAAATATCGCAGGCTGGGTGAAAAGCCTGGAACACGCCTTCGATCTTCAGGCTACCGAAGACGCCGACCAAATCGTCCTGCGCATGCGCTAATTCAATGGCGATTCGCAACGCCGTTCCGCCGGATGCGGATGCCATCGCGCAGCTGCATGCGCGCAGCTGGCAAACAGCCTACCGCGGAATCCTGCGCGACGAATTCTTGGACGGGCCGCTTCTCGAGAATCGCCGCGCGCTATGGCGCGCCAGGCTTGCGGACGAGGATCGGGCGGATCAGATGGTCCTGGTGGCCGATCAGAACGGAAGTCTGCAGGGCTTTGCATGCGTATTTCTCGACGCGGACGCGGAATGGGGCAGCCTGTTGGATAATCTGCATGTGGTGCCTGAGCTGAAGGGCAGGGGCTTGGGCCGTCAACTCATGGCTGCGGTCGCCGATCGGGTTGCGGCGTGCGGCTCGTGCAAGCGCATGCATCTTTGGGCGTACGAGCAGAATCTTGGCGCGCGACGTTTCTATGAGCGTTTGGGCGGCGCCGTCACCCTGATTCATGCCGAACCGGCGCTGGATGGTTCTGAAGTGAACGCCGTGCGCTATTGCTGGTCAGAGCTGGCGGCGCTTGCCGGACACAGCCGCTCTTAGCGCGATGCTTTTGTAGAAAGCCGGGTCATGAGGCAATGCATTTGCTAATGTCTGGCGGGAATGCGGGTAACTATTCAAATAAAACTGGGGTGTTATGCAGCTGCGCTTCTTCGTTCGCCTTTTGGGACTCACTTTTCTCATGCAAGTTTGCACCGCATACGCGGCGGAAGATTCAGGCACACTTTTATTGCGCCAACCCTCCGTTTCCAAAGATCATATCGCTTTTGTTTATGGGGGCGACATCTGGATTTGCGATCGCGATGGCGGCCATCCAAGCAGGATCACCACGCATCCCGCGGCAGAGTTTGCGCCGCATTTTTCGCCGGACGGGCGTTGGATCGCATTTTCCGCAAACTACGACAACAACACCGACGTCTATGTCGTGCCGACCGTAGGGGGGCAACCGCAGCGCCTCACCTGGCATCCTTCCGCCGATGTGGTTACAGGTTGGAGTCCGGACGGCAAGCGGGTGCTGTTCACTTCCAATCGCGAAGTCGCCAACAGCCGCAGCGGGCAGCTATACGAAGTATCCCTCACCGGCGGCTACGAGAAGAAGGTCATGGAGGCGGTGGCCGTCGAGGGTAGCTGGTCGGGCGACGGTAAACGCTTGGCTTACCGCCCGTACATCATGGCGTATGCCTTCGTCAGCGGATGGCGCCAGCATCGCGGCGGCGACACTCCGCCGATTTGGATCATTGATCCAAAAAGCAAGCAGCTCGAAAAGATTCCGCATGTAAACGCCTCCGACAGCAATCCGCTGTGGATCGGCGATGATGTGGCGTTTATTTCCGACCGCAATGACGGCGCGGCCAACCTTTACCTGTACGACGCGAAAACGCATTCGCTGCGGCAGCTCACGCATGAAACACAGTGGGATGTGCGCAACGCCGGCGCATACGATCACACCATTGTATTTGAGGCAGGCGGGCAGCTGAAGACGCTTGATGTTGCGAGCGGGCAGATTAAGGCGCTGGCCATTCACCTGGAGCCGCAGTCCCTGCAGGCACGGCCGCAGTGGAAGGACGCCGCGAAAAACATGACCTCTGCGCGCCTGTCGCCGACCGGGAAGCGGGTACTCGTCACTGCGCGCGGCGACGTGTTCAGCGTACCGGTCAAGGACGGCTCAGTGCGCAACCTGACAGCGACCTCCGGAGTGCGCGAATCTGATGCATTGTGGAGCAAGGACGGTCAGCGCGTCGCTTACCTGAGCGACGAAGGCGGCGCGCAGGCCTTGGTGATACGCGATGCCCTCGGCTTGGAAAAACCCCTACGCCACGCATTGGGAAAGATGGGCTATTTCACCTTGCTGGCCTGGTCGCCCGACGGCCGCCGAATTGCGTTCGAAGACAATCATCTGCATCTCTATGCAATCGATCTGAGCACGGACGCGGTGGCGCTCATCGATTCAACACCGCGCCGGCGCACGTTTGAAGTCGACTTCTCGCCCGACAGCCAATGGCTCGCCTACACCGTGGTGGGAGAGAACTATTTCACGCGCGTGCGCCTGCATGGCTTCGCCGCGGCGAAGAGCGTCGAGCTTGCGGATTCTTTCGTGCAAACCGACACGCCGGTATTCGGCAGCAACGATCTGCTGTATTTCACCGCTTCTATCGATGCAGGCCCGACGCGCGTGACGCTCGACATGTCGACCCAGGAGCGTCCGTTGCGCATGGCCATTTATGCCGCGGTATTGTCCGCTGACGGCCGCTCGCCCTTGCCGCCCAAGAGCGGCGACGAAGACTCCAAAGGAAGTAAGGATAAGGATCAAGATAAGGACGCCGACAAGAGCGGCAAAACCGACAGCGCGGCAAAGTCAAAAAAGGCCGGCGAAGATGACAAAGCCGAGATGCCGCCCAAGCCCACGCGGATCGATCTGGCCGGTCTCTCGCAACGCTTTGTGCCCATACCGGTCGCGGAACGCAACTATGAACGCCTCGTCCTGGGCTCCGACGGCGCCTTGTTTTATATCGCGCGCCGGCAAGCAGGATCGAGCACCGAGCCTCCCGGTCCCAATAGAGAGGCGGACGCCGATCTTTACCGCTTCAATTTCGAAGATCGCGAAGAAAAACTCATCAAGTCCCGTCTGGTCGATTTTTCAGCCAGCGCGGACCGAAAAAAACTTTTATTAACCGTCGGCGAGGGGAAACTCGAAGTAGCAGATGCCGGCGAGAAGCTCGAGTCAAAGCCGGTCGACCTGAGCAATGTGCGGATGCTGGTCGATCCTCGCCAGGAATGGCGGCAGATATTCGACGAAACCTGGCGCATGGAACAGCAATATTTCTACGACCCGAACATGCACGGGCTTCCTTGGGCGGCGATCCGCGCGCGCTACGAGCCGCTGCTGCAGTTCGTCCAGCGGCGCGAGGATCTGAACGAGTTGCTGGTCGAAATGATTGGTGAAATGCAAGTGGGACACAACCGCACCGGCGGCGGCGACGTTTATTCGGCGCCACCCGTGGGAATCGGTTTGCTCGGGGCCGACTTTACGGTCGAAAACAATCAGTACCGAATAAAAAAGATCTATCACGGCGACCGCTGGAATCCATTCCTGGTCGCGCCGCTGGCGACCGCCGGCGTGGACGTTGCCGAAGGCGATGCCATTCTCGCCGTCAATGGCCGCCCGCTCGATGGTTCGATAAATATCTTTTCGCTGCTCGAAGGGACGTCCGGCAAACAGGTCGCGCTGACCGTGAGCCGCGACGGCACCCAGAAATCGCATACGGCCATCGTCATACCCATTGCCAACGAAGCGGCGTTGCGCCAATGGAACTGGGTCGAAGCCAATCGCGAGTATGTGGATCGCAAGAGCGGCGGCAAAGTGGCCTACGTGTACTTGCCCGATACGGCCGGGGACGGCTATACGTTCTTCAACCGGATGTTCTTTGCGCAAGTCGACAAGCCCGCAGTGATCGTTGACGATCGGCGCAACAGCGGCGGCCAAGCGGCCAACTATGTGCTCGAAGTGCTGAACCGCAAGTACCTCTCCGGCTGGAAGGATCGCGACGCGCTGGTGTTCAACACGCCGGCTGCGGCCATCTACGGTCCCAAGGCGATGTTGATCGACCAGGACGCGGGATCGGGCGGCGATTTCCTGCCCTATGGATTCAAGCGTCTCGGTCTCGGTAAACTGATCGGCACGCGCACGTGGGGCGGCTTGATCGGCATTTCCGCGAACCCGCCGCTGATTGACGGTGGCTTCCTGACCGTGCCGTTCTTCCGGGTCTTCACGCCGGAGGGCGAGTGGCGGGTGGAAAATGAGGGCGTCGCTCCCGATGTCGAGGTGCCCTTGGATCCGCTGGCCGTCAATGCGGGCGAGGATGTCCAGTTGGACGCGGCAATCGCGGACGTTTTGCAGCAATTAAAGAACTCGCCGGAAATTCCGCGCAAGTCCGCTCCGCCGATTCCCACCCAGGTCGGTAAATAGCGCAGCATTTGCTGCGTAGAGGCGAGCGTATGCGAAACGGCGGCGGTCGAGTGGCGACGAGATGGCGCGCGGCGGGGCGGGGAATCTTGGCGAGCTGCGTCTTGGGTCTCTGTCCTTTGTATGGATTTGGCCAAGGTTCGCACAATCCGACTCTGGCGGAATCCTTGAGCCGCACGACCCTCCGCGCGCCGCAAATCGCGCCCGACGCGCAATCGGTGGCATACCTGCAGCGCGAAACGAATTGGAAGGAAAACGAATTCGTCTGGCAGCTCTGGCGGGTCTCTGTTTCCACCGGCAAGTCTGTTCAGCTGACCCGGGGAAAAAAGTCGGTCGGCGGGGCGGAATGGTCGCCTGACGGGCGCTGGATTGCGTTCATTACCGAACGCGAGGCGAACGTCATCGAGCCGCTTGCAGACGCCGTGACGGGCGCAGCGGAGAAAAAGGCCGACAAGCCCGAGGCGGGCAAGCCGGCCGCGAAGCAAATCTGGGTGATTGCGCCGGACGGCGGAGAAGCATGGCCGCTTACGAAATCAGAGTCCAATGTCGATGAGTTTCATTGGGCGAAGGACGGCAAAGCGATTTTATTTACCGCCCCTGAACCGACGAACAAGTCCAACAAGGCGCGCACGGAACGTTACAGCGCCTATGACGTCGTGGAGAAGGACTACGAGCAGAAGCAACTGTGGCGGGTCGATGCCGAGGCGGCAATCCGGGATGCTCGGCCGCAACCGGCACTGCAGCTGACATCCGATACCGCTCTGAACGTCAACTCATTCGCCATTTCGCCGGATTCGACCCGCGTAGCCTTTAGCGCCGGCCACAATCCGCTGTTGGCGTTCATGAAGGACGAAGATATCTACTTGCTGGAATTGCCGGCGGCCGGAGCCGCGGCGGGCGCGGCGAAAGTGTCGAAGATTGTGGCGCTTCCCGGACCGGACCGCTCGCCCATGTTCTCCCTGGATGGCAAGCAGCTTGCCTTTGTCACCAGCCTCGCGCAGCCCCGATTCTTCTATGCCAATTCCCACATCGCACTGGTCGACCTCGAAACCGTGCTCCAAAAGCCGGCGGCGAGCGCCGCCGATGTCCGCGACTTGACCAAGAGTTTCGACGAGGATCCGGATGCGATCAGCTGGGTACCCGGTGGATTGTACTTCGGCGCCGTGCAGCGAATGACCGCCAAGCTGTTCCGCCTGAACGCAGCGCTGCAAGTTCAGCCTGTCTCGACTGACGATCGTTTGATCATCAACGAAACCTCGGTTACGCCCGACGGCGAATCCATCGCGTTCACCGCGGACGATGCAACGCACCTGACTGAACTCTATGTCTCGTCTGCAAAGACGTTTGCCCCGCGGAAACTCAGCGATCAGACCGCGCAAGTCAGCGGCTGGAAACTGGGCAGCGTGGAAGCGGTTTCATGGAAGAGCAAAGACGGCACGCTGATTGAAGGCGTACTGCACAAGCCCGCCGACTACGATCCTAAGCGCAAGTATCCGCTGCTGGTCAAGATTCACGGCGGACCGACGGGCGTCTCGCAACCGCGATTCCTTCCGAATGACTATGCCTATCCCGTGCAGGCGTTTCTTGCCAAAGGTGCGCTGGTCCTCGAGCCGAATTATCGCGGCAGCGCCGGCTATGGCGCGGCCTTTCGCGCCCTCAACGTGCGCAACCTGGGAGTGGGCGATATGTGGGATGTGATGAGCGGAGTGGATTCGCTCATCGCCAAAGGCATCGTCGATCCGGCCCGATTAGCGGCGATGGGCTGGTCGCAGGGCGGCTATATTTCGGCGTTTCTCACCACGCACACCGACCGCTTCAAGGCTATTTCCGTGGGCGCCGGCATCAGCGATTGGACCACTTACTACGTCAGCACCGACATTACGCCGTTCACGCCTCAGTACCTGGGCGCGACACCCTGGGACGACCCGCAAATCTATGCCAAGACCTCGCCGATCACGACCATTCGCCAAGCGAAGACACCGACGCTGATCCAGCACGGCAGCGCCGATCATCGGGTTCCGGTTCCGGATTCCTTCGAGCTCTATCGAGGACTGCTGGACCAACACGTCGATGCACGCTTGATTCTATACACAGGATTTGGCCACGGCATCGATAAGCCAAAGTCCGCGTTGGCGCTGCTTCAGGCAAACCTCGATTGGTTCAGTCATTACATCTGGAATGAACCCATTCCCAAGGATTCTGCCTTGTATGGAAGCAGCGAACTTGAGGCGGGGCGCTAGTTAGGTGAAGCGCGAGATCCAGGTCAGCACGCGTTCGATCGACGGCTTGTAGGGAGGCCGAATAATGCCGCCGCCCGAGAAGCGGGATTGTATGAAAATGGGCTTCTCCTTGGAGAATTGCCGAAACCCGTACTCGCCGTGATAGTGACCTTGTCCTGAGGCGCCGACGCCGCCGAACGGAAGCTCTTCCTGTGCGATATGTAGCAGCGTATCGTTAATCGACACCCCTCCCGCAATCGTTCCTGCCAATACCTGATCACGCACCGCAGGATTTGTGCCGAACCAATAAAGAGCCAGTGGCCGATCATGGCGATTGACGTACGCCAAGGCCTCTTCCACGCTATCGTACGGCACGATGGGAAGGAGAGGGCCAAAGATCTCTTCCTTCATGACCCGCATGCTGTCATTGACACTGAGCAACAGCGTGGGCGGCAGCTGTCTGCCCGCGGGAAGCGACACCCGAATTCGTCGCCGGCTCAATTTCCACCACCGACGCGCCATGCGCGCGGGCATCCTCGATCAGATCGCGCAGGCGCTGCAAATGCCGTTCTGTGATGATCCCCGAATAGTCGGGATTCTCGCGAAACGTGGGATATAACCTGGTCATGCTGCTTCGCAGGGTCTGAACAAAGCGATCGATTTCCGCCCGTGGCACCAGCATGTAGTCCGGAGCGATGCAGGTCTGTCCGGCGTTAATCAATTTTCCCCAGGCAATCCGATCGATGACCTGATCAAGATCGCAGGAAGCATCGATGATTGCGGGCGATTTACCGCCAAGCTCCAGCGTCACGGGGGTCAAGTTCTTGGCTGCCGCTTGCGCGACCTCGCGCCCCACGGCCGTGGAACCGGTAAAAATCAAGTGATCGAAGGGCAGCGCGGCGAATTGTCTGCCGATCGCAGCATCGCCGGTGACAACGGAAACCTCGGCCTGTGTAAACGTCGCGGCAATCGCCCGCTGCAGCGCACTGGAAAACGCCGGGGTCATCTCCGAGGGCTTTATCATTGCGCGATTTCCCGCGGCCAACACACCGATCAGGGGCGCCAGTGCGAGTTGCAAGGGATAATTCCACGGACTGATGATGCCGACCACTCCCAACGGCTGGCGCATGATCATGGACTTGCCGGGGCGGTAGGCGAGCGCCGTAGAAACCCTGCGCGGCTTCATCCAGCGCGAGAGATGACGAATCGCATGGCGAATCCCGCTCTGCAAGATCATGACTTCCGTTATGCGGATCTCGGTGTGGGAGCGCGTGCCGAAATCGCTCGATATGGCCTGCGCAAACTCCTGGGAATGCGATTCGATCAGCCGGCCAAGGCGCTGCAGTCGGTCTACGCGCAGCGGCGCGTGTGGGCGACATGTCGGCCAGAAATGCGCTCTGCTGCAAAGCCAACAACTTCCCCCAAGCCGTTCGCGTCCACGCCGGATAAGGGAGCAAGGGGCGTAACTGCGGAATTCATTTGATGTTCTGCATATGATGATTAACTCGTTAGTTGTGCGAGAAGCAGTCTAAACCACTCGATCGAGTGCCGCGCGATCCCATGAGCCCGAGTCAGCGGCAGCGTCATAGGTACTCTGAAAGAAGCGAAACAGTTCCTGGTCCGGTTGCGATGATTTGCGCAGTGCCTCGTATGGCAGCAGGAATTCGCGCGCTTTCAGGTCATAATTTGCGGCAGGTGGTTCAATGGGGCGGCGCGCATATTCCGCGGGTTCTGGATATGCGTAGGCATAGAACGCAGGCTGCGCGGTTTCATCTCCGGGCCAGAATCCACAGCTGCTGCATTCGCGCGAATAGGCCTCGATCATCACTCGATCCGGACAATGCGGCGCGCCGCCGGGGTGCTTTGGCGCCCGCCTGCCTGAGAAGCGCGTGCACGCCAAATCGAAGCTGCCCCAGAAAAAATGTACAGGACTTTGTTTTCCCGCGAAACCGCCGCGAAATTTCTTCATCACGCGATGCGTGTTGAGCATGATCAGCCAGCAACGGTGCGCGGCCTCCGCAACATACGCTGCGTGTTCTTGGTCTTCGGCAAACGGTATCGCGGTGACAACCTCGACCGGCTTGGGATAAATCTGGGCTTCTATGCCGAGGTCTTTAAGCGTATTCGTATACCGCGCAAAAAAGCTTGCCACCGTCATGGACGCCAGGGGCAAAAAGCGCTGCGTTCCCTCGTCCGTGGATACGCAAAGCCGGTGCGCAACGAAATCGAATTCGACCTCCACGCTGCGCGCGCCGTAGGGCATGGGCGAGGTCGTCAATCCGCGCGCGGTCAAATAAAACGCCACCTGCCAGAAGTGGTTTTCCATGGGCGCGAGCGCCAGGCGCGTCTTGCCGACAATCTGCGTCCACATGTGCAGCGTCGCGTAAGTCTCACGCCAGCCGGCTAGCGGAAGTTCGGGCCAAAACGCGGCGGGCTGCGGGGACATTCGCCTTGGTCTTATTGCTTTTTCCCAAGGGCTTGGGCGGCAGGGACTTCGGCAGTCCTGTCGGAACCGGCCGCTTTCGCTTTTTCAGCGGCGGACTCGTCGGCCCGCATGCCGGCCAGAATTCCCGACAGCGCGTAGTTGCCCTCATGGCAGGCGTACTCGAAGATTCGGCCCTTTGAGGGGCTGAATTCGTATTCGCCGCTCCACGGCCGATCCCATACGGTGGGATCTTCGACTTTGAACCTATAAAGAATGCGGTGAGGTGCGACGCGCGTGAATCGCTCAGTCACCTTCAATTCCTTCCATGCGCCCTGCAGTGCGGTGGCTTGCGGAAAATTGGTGGTCTCAACGACCAGTGTCGAGCCGTCATACCAGCCGATGGAATCGCCCATCCACGGCCGTCCGCCATCGGTGCGGTGCTTGCCGCCGATACGGACGATACGCACGTCGTGCACCATCTCGACCACGATGGCAACCGTGTCCTTGCTTTGCGCGATCTCATAGTTGTTGTTGTAGAGGAGCGGCAGCATCACCGGGCCTGCGCTATAGCCGAACGAACTGAGGCATCGCTCCGCCAGCGTCTGATTCTCGGGATTTTCACCGTAGTGCAGGTATGGATTTTCCACTACCACGCCCGGCTTGGCCGGCGGCAGACGTCCATCAGCGGGATCGGTAATGAACGAACTGCGCGGTTGGCCGTTAACCCGCATGACATTGTTGCCGGGATCGATCCAGGCAAAGTTATAGCCGCAGCCCGCGCCGCTGAAGCCCTTGCCGCACTCATGCGGTAGATCGGCGGTCTTAAATTTGGGATCCCTGGGTGCGGCATCCGCGGCGTACATCTTGGCATCGTCGCCTTCGACCTTTTTAACCTCCTCGGGTCGTCATCACCAGGCGCGTCCCGTATTCCTTCGGACGCTCCAGTACCGTCAAGGTCGCATTCGTCCAGGTCCCTTCCAGATCCGGCTGGCCATAGGCATTGAGCGGGGCTTTGTAGAGGCCGGCCGATGAACTCGCCGCGGGCGCCATCGATGACAAGATCAGCGCGGATATCGCCGCGCCAAGGGTCAATGCGGGTAAGTACTTCGCGCTCATTTTCAGAAACTCCTTGGGCCGGCCGCCGTGCATTGTAGCCCAATGACTACTTAGGCCGTTGGTGTTTGATCTGAACTGACGGCGTCGATCTCCAATAGAAGGTGAAGGAGGGCCGGCGTCGATACAGACGCCGGCCTTCAGGCATCCGGCTTGCCGTTAGCGCGGCAAACGCCCGCCGTCTCGCATACGATAGCCCTGCACGCTGAAGCATTCGGCAAATCTTTAGGAGACTGATACGTGTTGATTCTGACGAGGCGGCCGGCGGATCGCAGGCATGCGAGAAACAGGGGACTTCTGGTTGCCGGAGGCATCGCGATTGCTGCGGCAACGATTTTCGCGTTTCCGGCCCTGGCTCAAAAAGAACATGGCGGTAAATCCTCCACCGACTCGCCCATCGATCCAAATCAGCCGTCAGGGCGAAGCGCGCTTCGTCAAGTAGTTCAAAATCAATGCGTCTTAAATTGGCAGGAACACCACAATCCGGCGCCGTGCGAGCGGGTCTTTCTTGCCGACGCGAAGAATGGCGGCTCTGGGTATGCCGTACTCGCCGCTTCCGGCGGAGGAGCTCACTACCTGCTGGTTCCGACGCGGACCATGTCTGGGACTGAAAGCGGCGAGTTGCTCGATCCGGATGCGCCTAATTATTTCGCCGAGGCCTGGCGTGCACGGAGGCTATTGGACTCGTTTGTCGGCCACGACATACCACGAACCGCCGTGGGGCTTGCAGTGGGAATTGCGCAATCTCGCGCCCAAGATCAATTCCATGTGCACATCGAATGCTTGCAGCAGGATGTCTTCAAGGTGCTTCGTGCTTCGGCGGATAGCTTCGCGGACGCCTGGTCGCCCATCACCATCGCGGGATCCGTCTATGAGGCACGACGAGTCTTGGGCGAAGGTTTGGACGCCTCGAATCTGTTCGAATTGCTGGCGACTCTCAGCGCTGACGCACGGCATCACATGGGGAACTACACGCTCGTTGTTGCCGGCATGCAATATAGAAGCGGTCCAGGATTCGTCGTGTTGACGGGAACCGGGCCCAGCGGCGAGATTTTGCTGGATTCGACTTGCGCGGTCGCCGGCGGCGGCGGGTGAGGTGCGCTCACCAACCGATACCGTAGTCCTCACCATGGTTGCTGGAGCCGCCCCACATCGTGCCGTGAGCGCGATCGAGCTCGATGGCGTTGATCGGACCCGAGCTGCGTTCGACGAAGTCGAGCTTGTAGCCCAGGCGCACGAGTTGGTCGCGCACCCAGGGTGGCGTCGCGGTGTTCACCGTGAGACGGCCGGGGATGGACTCGTGGGCGCCGAACGAATCGCGCATCTGGTAACTGGTGATGTTGGCGGCTTCGGTGGCTTCCTGCGGGGTCATGCCGAACTCGACCACGTTCAGGAAAAACTGCAGCAGGTTTTGATCCTGGGTGTCGCCGCCTTGCACGGAGAAGACCAGAAAAGGCTTGCCGTCCTTCAAGGCCAAACTCGGAGTAAGGGTGGCGCGCGGTCGCTTGCCGGGCTGCAGCACGTTGTAGGGATCCTCGGACGCGTCGAGCACGAAACTTTGCATGCGTTGGCTTAAACCCACGCCGGTGTGGCCGGCGATCACCGCGGGTGTCCAGCCGCCGCTCGGCGTCACCGACACGGCCCAGCCTTTTTCGTCGGTCGCCTCGACGCTGGTCGTGCCCAAGCGGAAGGTGCGGTCGTACTCAACCAGCGCTGTCGGGCTCCACTCCGCCTTGATGCCGTTCGTGGGCATTTTGCTGTGCCACTTTTCCAGAATGGCGGTAAACGGATTTTTACCGCCCTGGTAGGGATAGGGATCGCCGGGACGAATATCCGGATCGTTGTGATCGAATTGGATCAACTTCGCGCGATCGCGCGCATAGTCCTTCGACAGCAGACCCTGAATGGGGGATTCCGGCGCGAAATAGGGGTCGCCGTAATAGAAGTCCCGATCCGCGTAGGCCAGGTTCATGGCTTGGTACAGCGTGTGGATGTACCGGGCACTGTCGTAGCCCATGGATTTCAGATCGAAGTTCTCCAGAATATTCAGAGCCTGGAGCATCACCGGCCCTTGCACCCAGGTGGTGAGCTTATAGACCTCGATGCCTTTATAGCTAGTGTGCACAGGCTCTTCGATGTGCACTTTCCAGTTGGCCAGATCCTCCAAGGTAAACAACCCACCCTGCTCACGCGTACTGCGCACGATCTCCTGAGCGATATCGCCTTTGTAGAAGCGATCGTATGCGGCATAGATCGCCGCCTTGCGATCTTTGCCGGCCGTTTTGGCCTTGTGCTCCGCTTCCACTAATTTGCGCAACGTCGCGGCCAGATCGGGTTGATGGAAAATCTCGCCGGGCTGCGGACCCTGGCGCGCCTCGCCGGGATGGATGAGGATGGTGTGCTTGGAGTAAGGCCATTGCACAATCTTGTCCTTGTAGTGCTCGATGGTGTTGGACAGCTCTGCCTCCATCGGATAGCCGTCGGCCATCTGGATGGCGGGGGCCAGCACCTCGGCCAGGCTCATGGTGCCGTACTCGGCGAGCATGGTCATGAGTCCGCCCGGGGTTCCCGGCGTGACGGCGGCGAGCGGGCCGAACTCGGGCGGATAGGACATGCCTTTCTTGTGAAAGAACTCCGGCGTTGCGCCGGTGGGGGCGACGCCGAGTGCATTGATGCCGATGACCTTACCGGTGTTCGGGTTGTAGATCAGCGCCTGCGTCTCGCCGCCCCAAGAGAGCGTGTCCCACATGGTGGAGGTTGCGGCAATCATGGCGCAGGCCGCATCCACGGCATTGCCGCCTTTCTGAAAGATCATTGCGCCGGCTGTTGCCGCCAGCGGCTTCCCAGTCACTGCCATCCAGTGCTGGGCGTGCAGCGCAGGCTTTTGAGTACGAGCCTCGGCGGCCGGCATGGAACTCAGCATGATGGCGGCCGCGCCGAAAAGCAGTGCCGACCCGGTAAGCGCAGCGCCCATTCTCATGCTTCAGTCCTTTCAGAGCTATCAATAAGGGAATGCAAGAATACGGCAGACGGACTCCGCATGCATCTGCGTCGTCTTGGTGCCTGCAATCGAAAGGCGGCCGGCGGCACCGTTGTTATCAGGTTCCCGGCGGATCTACGACAAAGCGTGGGTAGCCCACTTGGTTGGCAAAATCCCAGCCCGACAGGTAGGAGAGTTCCAGAATTTTGAGCATTTTGGGATAGTCAATTTTGTCCGGGGTGTCGCTGGTGTGGTGATAGTCGGGATGGAAGCCGGTGAAAAACCAGAATGCCGGAATGTTGTGCAGCACGAACGGAAACTGATCGCTGCGAAAGAAGGTATTCAAGGCGTTCTCGTGATCAAAACGGTCGTCCAGGTCCAGGCCGACCAGGCGGTTGGCCGCGACCACCGTGCGCTTGTAATCGGGGCTGTACGCGGCGCCGATGAGGTTCAATCGATTGCTGGTATTCGCCGGTATGTCGATCAGTCCGTCCGTCTGGTCGCTTTTAGCTTCATCGCGTCCGATCATGTCGAAATTGATCATGGCGCGGGTGGTGGCGAGCGGGCGCAGCGGATGCGAGGCCATATAGTAGGAACCCAAGAGACCGCGTTCCTCGGCGGCAAAGACCACAAATAAGATGGACCGTTTGGGTCGCACGGGATTCGCGGCGAACGCGTGCGCGAGTTCCACGACTCCCACGGTGCCGGAGCCGTTGTCATCCGCGCCATGCCAAATATCCAGCTTGCCGCCCGCGCCGGGCGCGGCGCCGTCGTGGTCGTGGTGCCCGGAAATGATGATGGTCTCGGTGCCCAGGGCAGGATCAGCCCCCGGCAGCAATCCCGCAACGTTGTAAGTCACGCCGGACGTGCGGGATTTGTTTTCGAAGTGCAGGGTCACCACGCTGTCGGGCAAAACAACCGAATGATTCGACAGGTCATGATCGATCGCCGACTGCAGCGCCTGCGGCGTGGCGCCGGCGGTGGCCAGCAGCTCGGCGGCCATCGCATCGCTCACGGTGGCCACCGGAATGTGAAGTTCGTCATTGACGAGGACCTGGGAGGGGAGGGGAATGGCCCGAGTCAAACTGCCGCCGATGCGGTTCAGCCGTTCAAGATTCGACGGATGCTTGCGATTGGGCTCCGCCATCACGATGACCGCAACAGCACCGTGCGCTTGCGCATTCAGCGCCTTGACGCGATTCGTGGCATTGCGGGTATTGCCCGTGCCGTTGAAGGACGAATGCGGATCGTTTTCCTGCGGCTCGTGCTCGAAGACGACGACGATTTTGCCCTGCACGTCGATGCCGCGATAATCATCGTAATGCAGTCCGGGCGCGGTGATGCCGTAGCCGGCGAACACCACAGGCGCAGTGACCTCAAGATCGTCATGAAAGCCGCCGATGACGTCCGGTGTCTGCCACTGAATGATTTTACCTGCGCGCTGCAGCGCGACGAAGCTTGCCTCGCGATCTGTGCGATATTCGATCAAAGGCACCGCTTGGAGATACGAGGACTTGCCGGCCGCGGGCTCAAGTCCCGCCTTGGCAAATTCCGCCGCCACCCACTGCGTGGCCGCATCATCGCCCGGTTGCAGGGACATGCGTCCTTGTAGAGCGTCAGACGCCAGAAAATAAAGATCCGCCTTCAAGGCTGCGGCGCGAAGATGTTGAAACCCCGGACGTTCAATCGACGGCACGTTGGCGGTGGCGGGAGCGGCATGGGCCGCCACTGAAAGAGTCATCGAGCAGGCGAGCGCAGTGACCGCTGCCGAGGTGGTTTTTTTATTCATCATGCTTCCCTGGTGTTCTAATCCCGCCATTTTACGCAAAAAGCCCGGGAGTCACCTATCTGACGATCGATGCGATGAAAGCTGTTCGCTTGCGTGCAGCAGCGTCGGATACTATCGGTCTCTGAGGTGAAGACGGCAAATGAAACGACTGGTCAGTGATCCCGAGCGGGCCCTGCTGGGTCTCGATGCGCCCATCAGCCGGCGCGACTTTTTGAACGGGAGCCTTGCCGCCGGCGGCGCGCTGGCGCTTCCCGCGGCTTCGGTTGCGGCGGATCACTTCACCGGATATGGCGGTGTGGGCGACTATGCTCGGGCCAACGGAAATACGTGGCCGGTAGTGCAGGCGGCGCATCGCCTGCGCGATGGCGGCTACAGCGAAGCCGTCATGGCGACCGCGCGGGACGCCGGGGAGTTCGAGTTGGTGGTGGTGGGCGGCGGCATCGCCGGCTTGAGCGCAGCACACCGCTTCCGCACGCTGCGCGGTGCGACCGCCCGCATCCTGATTCTCGAGAACCATGCCATGCCGGGCGGCGAGGCCAGGCAGAACGAATTCGACGTCGAGGGAATACGCCTGCTCGGTCCGCAGGGATCGAACGACTTCGGCCTGCCGGAGCGGCGCGGCGATTCGCTCACCGACTCGTTCTTCGAGGAGTTCGCGCTGCCGCGCGAGTACCAGTGGCAGCCCTGGGACAGCGCGCTCGAGCCGCTGCGTTTTGCGCGCGACAATTATTCGAATATGGATGGCTTCCAGGAGACGCAGATCGACGTCGGCTACTTCTTCGATCGGGCGCAGGGGGCCGACAAACCGTACTGGCGCCGTAACATCTGGTCATCCGCGCTCAAGGACACGCCCTACTCAGAAGCCGCGCGCCGCGACCTGCTGCGCTGGCGGTCCGATCACGGTGCGCTGAGCGAGGCAGAGAATCGGCACCTGGATACGCTCACCTACCGGGAGTATCTGGAGAAGCGCGGCTACGACGCCGCCGTCACGCGCTTGGTCGAGCCCATAGTCGGCCTACTGGCGGGCGTCAGCACCGATGCGGCCTGCGCGCGGTTGGGCCGGCAGTTGGTGCAAGATCCCAGCCGGCCGATGGCGCTCTCGTTCCCCGGCGGAAATTCGCCTTTCCCGCGTGCGCTGCTGCGTGCACTGTTGCCGGCGGCGTTGCCGGGTCGCGATTTCGATAGTCTGCTGTACGGCAACGTTAACTTACCCAGCCTCGATGACCCCACAGAACGCATGCGCCTGCGGCTCGAAGCCACCGCTCTACGCGTGCGGCATTCGAGTGAGAACGCGGACGAGGTGACCGTGATCTACGAGCAGGGCGGGCAGCTGTACAATGTGCGCGCCGGCCAGGTGGTTATGGCGAGCGGCGGCTGGATCAACAAACACCTCCTTGTGGACATGCCCGAGGATTTGCGCAGCGCCTATGGTCAGTTCAGCTATGCACCGGCGCTTATCGTCAATGTGGCGTTACGCCAATGGCGCTTCTTGTACGATTTGAATATAACGGCCTGCCGCTGGTTTGGCGAAAGC
>CAWEKK010000008.1:0-173793 GCA_963809645.1 uncultured Gammaproteobacteria bacterium | reverse complement strand
AGGACAATTACAGCATCCAGTTGAAAGATGCCCGCGGAAACGTTCGCAGCTTCGACAAGGCCGAGCTTCAATCTCATGAACGGCTCACGGGCGGCGCCGCCATGCCATCTTTCAAAAATTTGCCGCCGGCTGATCTCCAAGATCTCATTGCCTATCTGCTCGCACCCAGGATGGCTCCCTGAATCGCCGCCTAGAAATCGCCGGCCTATGCATTCTGGCCGCGATCGGGACAGGGGTGCATGCCGATGTTCCCTTCCAGCGCATCATGCAGGCCGACACTGAGCCGCAGAACTGGATGACCTATTCGCGCAACTACACCGGACAGCGCTTTTCCCGTTATCTGAACTGAACGCGTCCAACGTCAAAGATCTGAAGGTGCAGTGGGCCTACCAGATGCCCGATCCCAACAACGAAACGTCTCCGCTCGTCGTGGATGGCATCATGTATTTCACCGGCCCGAACTCCGCGACTGCACTCGATGCCCGAACCGGACGGTTGCTATGGACCTGGAATCGGCCGATGCCTCCGGACTTCCATCTCTTGCAGTTTGCCGGGGCAAACCGCGGCGCCGCCTTGCTGGGCGATACGCTTCGTGACCACCCTCGACTGCTATCTGGTCGCTCTCGATATCAAGAGCGGCGGCGAGCGTTGGGCTACCAAAGTAGTCGATTACTCCCTGGGTTACGGGATGACCGGCGCACCGCTCGCCATCGATGGCAAGGTGATCGCGGGTGTCGCCGGCGGCGAGGCGGGTATTCGCGGATTTCTGGACGCCTACGATGCGAAAAGCGGTCAGCGGCTCTGGCGGTTTTGGACCATACCCGGGCCCGAGGACAAAGCGGCCTTGAAAACTTGGGGAGGCGACAGCGCGAAATCCGGCGGCGGACCGACTTGGGTCACCGGCGTCTACGACCCCGCGCTCAAGCTCATCTACTGGGGTGTCGGTAATCCCAGTCCGGATTGGAACGGCGATGGACGGCCGGGGGACAATCTCTACACCGACAGCTTTATTGCCCTGGACAGCGACACCGGAAAGTTGCGCTGGTATTTTCAGTTCACGCCTCACGATACGCACGATTGGGACGCCGGTCACGTGCCTGTCTTGATCGATTCGGACGTGAATGGGCATGCGCGCCATCTCATCGTGAATGCCAACCGCAATGGCTTCTATTACGTGCTCGACCGCGTCACCGGTGAATTTATCAGAGGCCAGGCGTACGGCAAACAGACCTGGGCCAAAGGACTCGATGCCAAAGGCCGGCCCGTCGTGCTCCTCAATACCGAGCCGAGCGACAAGGGCACGTTCGTCTGGCCGAACGCGAACGGCGCCACCATCTGGTTCAGTCCGTCATATGATCCCACGCGGCACTGGATCTACGTGCCCGTGCGCAAGCGGGCCGCGACTTATTTCAAACGGTCCATGGCGTATCGTCCGGGCCGCTACTTTCCCGGCGGCGGGGAGAACGAGACACAGGAGATCGACGCGTCGGGCGAAGTGCGTGCGATGGACGCGCTCACCGGCGACTTGCGCTGGAGTTTTCCGCTGCTGTCGCCGGCAAGCTCGGGTGTGCTGTCGACGGCGGGCGGATTGGTGTTCACCGGATCCGCCGAGGGCGACTTTATTGCGCTCGATGCAGCGACCGGCCGCTCGCTGTGGCACATGCAGACAGGATCGGGTATTGCATCGAATCCCATCAGTTACGCCATCGACGGTCGCCAATACGTCGCGCTCAGCGCAGACCGCGTGCTGTATGTGTTTGGGTTGAAGTGACCGCTATTTGGATGCGCCGCCCGCCACACTGGCGGTTTTAGGTACTGGCTTCCCCGCGTCGAGATGGTTCCAGTTTAGGATGGCGTTGAAGCCTAGAAAATAGGTTCCCTGCGTCTGCCAGCGCCAGAAGGGCCGCAGCGCAAACATCACTACATGGCCCTTGCCGACGTTCGCATCGAGCACGAGAGGCCGCTCTGGAGATTGCCTGCCCGCCTGACAGGGTGCCGGAAAGAAGCATATCGTTCGGATCCTTCGGGAACTGCATGATGATGCGCGGAGGAAGATCGGGTTTCACGCCGCCGTACAACTGCCTCATTTGCCGCATGTAAGCGGCTTCGTCGAACGGAGTGGGTGCAGGCTCGGCCGGTTGATCATAAGGGGAGATGTGGATGGGCGCGGCGTTCGGAGTGACGTTTTGCCCGATACCCGAACCGGATCCGGAACCGCCGCCTCCACCCGAGCGTGCCTCGGCAATGGCGAAGACCGGGTCTTGATTGAAGTAGACCGGCATATCCTTCTGATCGTAGCCGTAGGCGATCGGACTCTTTGGATCCGTAAATTGCCCGCGCAGGATCGATCCGCGCGCGAACAGTTGGGCGGGATGCTCGACGCTGACGCCTCCCACCAGCCCGTAGTCGGCGGCGAAAGCCGAGGTTGATCCTTCGGTGATCAGCGTGCCGCCGGCTTCGACGAACTTGGCAAGTTCGGCGAGACCTCCGGCCTCCATCCCGCCGCGAATGTCGTCGCTTTGATCGAGGGCGCCGAGGTTGGGCGTCAGGCTGGATTTTTTATAGGGAATGGGATCCGGGCCGACTTTCGGGATGCCTCTCAGAATAGATTGCGACGTTCCGGCGACGTCGGGATAAATGATCACATCGTACTTGGCGCGCAGCTTGCCCTCGCGAAGTTTCTGATCTGCGAAGTATTTGTATGGCACGCCATAGTGGTCGAGTGCCGCCCGGACCCACCCTTCATCTTGCGTGTTCTGCCAGGAATGCACGTAGCCGATGCGCGGAATTTCCATCTCGTGGGTCTTAACGGCCGGAACAGAAGCCACAGCCCAGGCGGAAAGGCCATAATCCTGAATCGACGCGCGAAGTGCGGTCACATCGCCGCTGGGGATAATGAATGTACCGGCGCGAAACTTGTGACCCCGAACCTCGAAGTCGTCTTCGGCCGCCAGCATCTTTGTGCGGGCATTTTTGAAACGGAACGACATTAACGCGTTGTCGGTGGTGTGGTCGACCAGCAAAATGTCGCCGTTCCCCTCGATTCGCCCAGGGGCGCGAACATCCGAGCTGATTAGAGTCATCGGCTGATCCAGGATGGAGCGATCCTTCACCGGCGTCAGCGTGACGTTGCGCATGTACTGCATCGTCCACCCGGTGTCATCATAGGGACGTGGGTTGGCGACTGGATAGTTCTGCACGCTGAAATACATGTCGGCGAGAGTGCGGTACGGCTGGTCGGCGCGAATGACGTAGTCCCCGGCGGCCACCTCGGTGGTGCCGGCTTTGAATGCGGAGCCGGCGAGCCGCACTTCAAGGCCTTGAGCGCGCAGAGAGTTGATCATGTCTGCCGCATCGGCACGGCGGCGCTGGCCGGCGGGGACGACCCATGCGTAGGGTGCTTCGCCGCGGCCCTTGTCAATCGCCCGCTGGTTTTTCATCCAATAATCTTCGAGATAAAGATTGCGATCCTCGGCGACTTTGTGAAGCGCGAACAGCAGCGCCGATTCTTGGATATTGGTGTTGTTGCGCGGTCCCCACTTGATGCTCGAGAGGGGCGGATTCGCCCGATACCATTCCCGACTCGTCGTACTGTCGGGAAGGCGCAGGTCGGCGACCAGGTCGGGACCGTAGCCCTGGACTTCATAAAACCGCCCGAAACCGTTGTGTGTGATTCCTATCCAGAAAAGATAGTTGGGGACCCAACCGTCGTAAAAACCATACGTGAAGACCCCGGGAACACCGCGCTTCGCCATCTCCATGACCTCGGTTTCGGCGAGCAGCCACCACTCGTTGACGGCGATGGGATCAAGGGAGTTGTTGTAAGGGCCGGTGCCGGTGGATACGTATAGGTAGGATTGCGCCTCGTGCAAATCGTGCAACACCGTGGGGTGCCAGTCGAGCACCTCTCGCGTGATGTTCTGCGTGAGCGTCAGCAGTTGGCCCATGCCGTCGCGATTGTTGTCGTGGGCGACGTATTTCCCCCAATACATGAGTGGCGGACGCTGCTTGCCGGTTTTTTTGCCGTAATAGTAGGAGTCGACCTGCTTCTCGCGGCCGTCGGTTTCAACCACCGGCGTAATCAGGACGATCATGTTCTTGCGAATCGTCTGGATGAAGGGCGTCTCCTCGATCATGAGACGATAAGCCAGCTCTATCAGCATTTCGGGCCCACCGGTCTCGGGCGAATGGATGCCGCTCGTGATCCAGTAAATGGGCTTCGCCGTGTGAATCAGTGCTTGCGCCTGCTCTTGCGTGATCTTTCTAGGATCGGTGAGCTGAGCAAGCATGCTTTTGTAGTGATCGAGATTCTTAATGGTATCTTCATCGGCGATGGCAAGGAGGACCTGGTCGCGTCCCTCTTCGGACTTCCCAATCTTCCAAAACTTGGCGCGCGGCGACGCCTGAGCGAGCGCTTCGTAGTAGCGATTGATATCCTTCGAATAAGTCAGTTCGCCGGGGGTGCCGGGGATTCGTCCGAAGAACTTCAATGGCGAGGGCACTGTATCGGACGCCGGCATGTGATCCACCAATTCGGTGGTAATGCGTGAGTCCTGCAAATATTCCTTGATGAGCTTCGTGTACGCCTCGTCGAGTTTCTGCGGCGCGGGGGCTGTCTGTACAGGCGGCGCCGCTTCCGCGGAGACATTTTTTAGCGCAGTTACCGAATAAACGGTAAGAAAGAACGTGAGCGCTAAAAAAAATCGCTTCATAAAACCTCTCGTCAGAAAAAAGTCAATAAGTTGGGATCAAGTCGTCGTTCTAATGTCTTTGCAGCGCCGGTACGAGCTTGCTGCACTTTAATCGCATGCTACCAGGCGGCGGCAGTCATTGCTGCTGCTGTATCGGGTCCCTGCGGGTAGAAACCCGCGTCAGATACGCGGCGGCGCCGATTGCAATCCGAGGTGCTTTACGAAAGGATCGAAGTCCCAGGGGGACGGCGAGGAAGGAGCGACAATGCAGAGAATCCCGATGTTGAGAGATGACGCCGGCAAGGGCGGCGGCGGCCGGCGCGAGGAGCCAAAGAACGTGCTCGGCGATCGACTCGAGGTCTGCTCCTTGAGCCCGATGACGGGTTTCTTTCGCGACGGCTGCTGCGACACCAGCCGCGAGGACGTCGGCAGCCACACCGTGTGCACCGTCATGACCGCGGAATTTCTTGAGTATTCGAAATCCTGCGGCAACGATCTCTCGACGCCGGTCCCGGACTTTGGTTTTCCGGGGCTGAAACCGGGTGATCGCTGGTGTCTGTGCGCGCCTCGGTGGCAGGAAGCGCTGCAAGCGGGGCGCGCACCGCGCGTGGTCTTACGCGCTACCCATGAAGGTGCCTTGAGCTTCTGCCGGCTCGCGGACCTCAAGCGCTTGGCAGTCGACCTCGATTGACTCGGCAGCGACGGCTACTATGTGAACAGCGCCAGCCGCGAGGACGTCGCCGGCCACACCGTTTGCGCCGTCACGACCGCGGGAATGCACCGCTTCAGAAGCACCGCATTGCAGGCGACAATTGGATCATCGCCCGGGCCTCGGCGAATGATATTCGCGCCCTGGCAGCAGCCCTAGGTATTCAATAACGGGAACTTCCCGATCACACCTTCAATCACTCGACCCTCATTTCATTGGCGGACCGCGACGGGGTGATTCGGGACAAGGCTAGCGATCTGAACGACGTTCGCGATGATTTCGTGGGGGCGATCGAGCGTCAGCTGAAGTCCGAGTCAGCCAAGCCCTAATGCCCGGGACGCTGAGCGCTCGGCGCTGCGAGCTCAATCGAGCGCATGATCGCCTGGATGAGTTTTTCCGAGACTCTGGTGGCCTGGCGATGCGGGCCGTCCGTGGACCGCAGGCCGACCAACACGTCCGGCTCAATACCCATGACCTCGTTGGATCCGTCCGCACGGAATCGCGCGCAATCCGGCACCTCGAGAATGCCGCGGCTGTTCTTAAGTGTGGTAGGGGTGCCGCCATTGGTATGGCCGCAACCTGCGCCAGCAGTGGGCGCACCTATAATCACCGCCGCGCGATTGTCTTGGAGCACGGCTGCAAACTCTTCGGCTGCGGAACCAGTGCCCGCATTCACCAGTACGATCAGCGGTCCGCGCCAGACGCCTTCTTCGTAGGGGTATTGCATGGGTGTGAAAAAATCCTTCGCCCAGACCTTGTTCTTGAGCGCCTCGGGATCGGCGGAGTCCATTAATCCCGATGCGAAAAATCCGACCCCCAGCCAAGTGCAGGAGGGGCGTTTGCCCTGCCAGAGAGGGTATGAGTCGCAAGGTGATGCCGCCTCACGTTGGTACTCTCGCGCTTGTTCCGCCAGCCCGTTGAGTATCGCTTGGTCCTTCCTGGAGGCGCTTTTTGCGGCGGCCTGCAGATCGTCGACTGTATATGCGAAACGATTCTCCCAGTGGGGCCCTCGCACGAATCCGATGCGCTCTGATTTCAGCCGAACGGCGGTCACCATGCGCGCAGCGGCCTCCGCCCATTCTGTGCCGCCGCCGTTGTTGGCGACATCGACCAGGAGGATGTCGGCCTTGGCGTTTGCGATGGCGCGAAGCTGAGCGGCCAAGTCGCGTGTCATGCGGTCCGCAACCCAGGTGTCGATTCGATCCTTGCATGTTTCTTCGCACGGAGTGCTCGCAGAAAGCTTCAGTGCCGGCAACGATTCGGCGCAGAGCTCCGGCATCCCGGCGGGCGTAAAGATGCCGATTTTGATCACGCCGACCGTATGGCCCGCCACTTGTATGGTGCCCGCTCGGAATTCCATGGCGGGCGCATCGGTGAGGGCGAAGTATCCCGGCATGAATGCGGCGATTGGTTTGCCGCGAATACTTGAGTCATAGCCGAGGGCAGCGCAATCGGCCTTTGGCGGTGTTCTGGGGCTTTGATCCGAAGATGACCATTCAAAGCGGACGTGCCCGTCGCCGAGGCGCCTGGCTAAACGATCAAAAGCAGCTCGCGCGTCCGCTTCGCTCGTGGCGGACTGGAGCTGTGCTTGTGCGTCGGCAAATAGTGACTCAAGGTCTATCTCGCGTTCGAGCACCACCCATTCCAGGTTGGCGTATTTCGTCGCAAGGGCTTCGCGTGTTTGTTCGAGATCCTGCTCCCACGGTTTTGAGTCGAACGGGGGAGGGGCCGCGGCGAAAGTCGGCGCGAATACGCTGGAGGTTGCGAATAGAATCGCCAAGGAGACCGCTTGATGAAGAAATCCACTCATTGTGCCTTGGCTCTCGGTGCTTCGCGTCGGCTGATCGCTGCAATACCAGTTCTTGCGTTGAGTCACCTGACCACAGGGACGCGTGTGGAACATCTCAAAATTTAATCATGGCTATGCCGGAAGGCTTTCTGTTCGCCGCCGAGATCCATGGTAGTCGTTTTGTCCTGGAACGAGAACACGACTTGCCTTCCGGTGTCGCGGGAAGAATTCGAGGTCGGATTCGGGTAACAACGTCATTTCCCTTACGCCCTTGTAGGTGACGACGAGGGTGGCATTGTCCCGCGTGATGTTGAGTTCCTCTTTCTTGCCCTCGTCCTCGCCGGTTGACAATTCATAACTGCCAACGAGTCGTTCGAGCGCGCTGACGGGTAGGTGCTGGCAAGTGACTCGGTCACAGCCGCCAGGTGGACCAGCACCTAAATTGAATACCCAGCGCGTCGGATAACTCCTACGTCCCGACGGTTTGTATCTCGTCGTCAAACTGGACGCATTGCGCCGTAACATCGGTTTAGAGGGGGATCTGCAGCCAACCCTCCGATGATGGGGAGCACGCAGGATGATCGAATACCCACTCAGCAGTATCGCGTTCCGCGGCCTAATGATATCGGTGTGTTTGGCGCTGCTCGCCGGCTGCTTGCCACCGCACGCCAAAATTCCTGACGCTCCAGAGGTACCAGCCCATCTTACGGCGACCGCCGGCGACGGTGTGGTAACCCTCACCTGGACAGCCAGCACGGACGCAACGGGCTATAACGTGAAGCGTGCGACCACCGATGGGGGTCCGTACGCGCAACTCGCCCAACTCGCCGCGTCCGCCTCGACTGGATATACCGATTCCTCCGTCACGAATGGCACGACGTACTACTACGTCGTGACGACGCTCACCGCCGCAGGCGAGAGTGCGAATTCCGCGCAAGTCTCTGCATTGCCTGGGGCACCTAGCGAGTCTCCGGCAGTACCGACCAATCTCGCGGCGACACCCGGCGACGCCATGGTAACCCTCAGCTGGACAGCCAGCGCGGGCGCAACGGGCTACAACGTGAAGCGTGCGACCACCAGCGGCGGTCCGTACACGCAACTCGCCGCGCCCACCTCGAATGGATACACCGATTCCTCAGTCGTCAACGGTGCGACATACTATTACGTCGTCTCGGCGCTCACCGCTGCAGGCGAGAGTGCGAATTCCCCGGAAGTCTCCGCAACGCCCGGGGCACCGAGCGAGGCTCCGGCAGCACCGACCAACCTCACGGCGACCGCCCGGCAACGCTATGATAACCCTTACCTGGACAGCCAGCGCGGGCGCAACGGGCTATAACGTGAAGCGTGCGACCACCAGCGGCGGTCCGTACACGCAACTTGCCGCGCCCACCTCGAATGGATATACCGATTCCTCGGTTACCAACGGCACCACCTACTATTACGTCGTCTCGGCAACGAACTCGACCGGCGAGAGTGCGAATTCCCCGGAAGTCTCCGCAACGCCTAGCGCACCGAGCGTGGCTCCGCCAGCACCGACCAATCTCACGGCGACGCCCGGCAACGCTATCGTAACCCTTACCTGGACAGCCAGCGCGGGCGCAACGGGCTATAACGTGAAGCGTGCGACCACCAGCGGCGGTCCGTACACGCAACTTGCCGCGCCCACCTCGAATGGATATACCGATTCCTCGGTCACCAACGGCACGACCTACTATTACGTCGTCTCGGCAACGAACTCGACCGGCGAGAGTGCGAATTCCCCGGAAGTCTCCGCAACGCCTAGCGCACCGAGCGTGGCTCCGGCAGCCCCGACCAATCTCGCGGCGACGCCCGGCAACGCTATCGTAACCCTTACCTGGACAGCCAGCGCGGGCGCAACCGGCTATAACGTGAAGCGTGCGACCACCAGCGGCGGTCCGTACACGCAACTCGCCCAACTCTCTGCGGCCGCCTCGAGTGGATACACCGATTCCTCGGTCACCAACGGCACGACATACTATTACGTCGTCTCGGCGACGAACTCGACCGGCGAGAGCGCGAACTCGGCGCAAGTCTCCGCAACGCCTAGCGCACCGATCGTGGCTCCGGCAGCACCGACCAATCTCGCGGCGACGCCCGGCAACGCTGTGGTAACCCTCAGCTGGACAGCCAGCGCGGGGGCAACCGGCTATAACGTGAAGCGTGCGACCACGGCCGGCGGTCCGTACACGCAACTCGCCGCGCCCACCGCGAATGGATATACCGATTCCTCGGTCACCAACGGCACGACCTACTATTACGTCGTCTCGGCGACGAACTCGGCCGGCGAGAGCGCGAACTCGGCGCAAGTCGTCGCGGTTCCGAATCCTCCTCCCCCAGCTTCCGGGACTTGGATCAATGTGACGCCTGCGGGCGTGGACCTCACCGATAATTTGTGCGGAAACGGCGGCACACAATCTGTTCAGGCGGATCCTTCGAATCCCTCGAATCTCTATGCGGAGTTTAACTGCCAGGGAATCTGGAAATCGACTGACTATGGCGCCACCTGGACTGGGCCCATCAATACGGGAATGAATGCCGCTACGGTCAGCGATTGCGTTGGAGGAATTACGGTCTCAGCGAGCGGCGGGACCGGTGGCGATGGCGGACCCGGTCCTCCGACTACAGGCCCGACTATGTATCAAGGATGCATTGGAGGCAGCGGAGAAGGGTTTTGGAAGTCTGTCGATGGCGGAGTGAATTGGACTAACTATTTCGTTGCTTCCGGGCATCAGACTCGTCAGGATTACTACGCTCCTGTCGTTGATCCCTATGACGAAAACCATCTCATTATGGCTGGTCACGAACACGACTCCATTGTTGAGAGCCGTAACGGAGGTCGGAAGTGGAGCGCCGTTCCGCTTGACGCTGGAATGATAACGAATGGTCGGACCGGCTTCGTCTTCTTCATCAATACCGGCGATGCCGCCACCACGCGTGGGACTTGGCTGTGGATCGGTGAACAAAGCGGCGGACTCAATGGCACCTGGCGGACAATAAATAGTGGTGCAACCTGGGTTCAAGTGGCTATGAACGAACACCCCCCTGGTGCTGCGCAAATTTATCAACCCGATAACAACGGTGTTGTGTTTATGGCGGGTTCTGATTCGATCCTTGGCCAGGGTGTTTTAAGAAGCGCTGACTACGGAAAAACATGGACTCACGTGGGCTTGACCAACAATGAATCCGTTGTGATTGGTACATCAAAGGATGTCTATTCCATGTTTGGATTTCCCGCAGGCCCCGGCGTCGCCTTCGATTCGTCGTTTGAACTTGCAGCCGAACCGGGCACCGGTAATTGGGTGGCGCCAGGCACTCCTGCCGAATTGACTCAAGGTGCTGCGCAAATCAGCACCGTTAACGATGGCAATAACAATGTTCTTATCGGCGCTATGTGGAATAGCGGCCTGTGGCGATACGTCGAGCCATAATCCGAGGCTCCGTTAATCGTGGACTTGAACCTGCGACTCCTACGTCCCGAACGTCGATAGCAGGCGAACCAACCGCGTCACAGACCATAACTTAGTGGTTGCGAGAACGTCGAACTGCTCGATCACGTCTCGCCGACCCTATACCGTGCGTCGGCCGTAGCCACTATGCGTCGATCGGCGGATTGTCATGCAGGAGCCGTCGCAATAATGCTGCGGTGCGATCCAGATAGAAGGGGCAGTCGGTTGGCCCATGCGGCATATACTCAATGCCGGAGGATCCCTGGGGATGTCGTCAGAACAATCCTACGCGCGGTTCAGATCGGGGATTGGACCATCGAACCTGGCGCTCGATTCGATTTCCCGCAACGGCGAGACCCAGAAGCTGGAGCCGCGCACCATGCGGCTTCTCATGTGCCTGGTGGAATCCGCCGGCAGCGTGGTGAGCATCGAACACCTGTTGAGCGAGGTTTGGACGGGCGTCATCGTAGGATCGGCGTCCGTTTACCAATCCGTATCGCAACTTCGCAAAATTCTGGGTGACACGGATCCGGAACCCACCTATATCGCCACGGTACCGCGCAAGGGCTATCGGCTCATTGCCGCCGTGCGCCCGATCGCAGCACCGCCGCAACCGACGAGTGCGGGTGCGCCGAGTTCCTCGACACCGCCCGGCATCTTGACTTATCCATCGCGTCGGTTGCGCCTGATTACCGTATGCGCGCTAGCGTTGGTGGTGCTCGCGTCGCTCGCCTGGTTCTTGCTGCGAAAACCTCCTGCCACGGAAGTTACCGTCTCCTCGATCGTCGTCCTGCCGTTCGTCGACATGACGGCCGAGAAGAACGATCAGTCCTTTTGCGACGGTCTCACCGAGGAGATCTCCAATTGGCTGGCGCAGATTCCGGCATTGCGCGTCGTCGCCCGCACCTCGGCGTTTGCCTTTCGCGGACAGAGCGAAGACGTTCGCAAGATCGGCAAGTCTCTCGGTACGAACCATGTTCTTGAAGGCTCCATGCGACGGTATGCCGACCATATGCGGGTGACGGTGCAGCTGATCGACGCCCGCAGCGGGTATCACCTGTGGTCGGCCAATTACGATCGACCCATGACCGATACCATCAATATGCAGGAGGACATCTCTCGATCGGTCGCCGAGAGCTTGCAGATCCGCTTGACGCCGGATACGGCGCAGCGCTTTGCCGCACGCCGAAGCACAAATCCGCAGGCCTATCAGTCGTACCTGCTTGCCCGCCACTACCAGCAGGCGCGCACAGGCGCTGACAACGAGCACGCCATCCAGCTGTACCGACAAGTGCTGAGCGCGGATCCGAAGTTTTCGCTGGCCTATGTTGGGCCTCGCGTATGCGCTGCTCAATCAAAACTGGCTCGTCGCGATCGACCCATCAACGAGATCGCTGCTGAGGCTGAACCACTGTTGAGCACCGCGCTTAAGCTCGATCCGGATCTATCCGATATCTACGCCGTTCGAGGTGCGTTGCGAGGGGAACAATTCCGCAACGACGCGGCGTCGAGCGACTTTCACCGCGCGGTCGCGCTAAATCCCAGCGATAGCGTGGCTTTCACGGAAATGGGTCGTCTCTTTCTGTCCAAGGGTCAACCACGTGACGCCTTGGAGAACTACACGCAAGCGGCCGTTCTTGATCCGCTCAATTATCTGCCCCAGGCGTATCGCTGCATCATGTTTCAGGATTTGGCGCGGTACGACGAGGCAACGATCGCCTGCGACAAAGCGCGCGAATTGCAACCGCAGGGATATTGGCCTCTGACGGCAACGAGTTGGTTGATGGCGGCCCAAGGCCGACTGGACGAAGCCTTGAAGTGGAACGCCCTGG
Organism: uncultured Gammaproteobacteria bacterium; assembly: GCA_963809645.1. GTDB lineage: Bacteria > Pseudomonadota > Gammaproteobacteria > Steroidobacterales > Steroidobacteraceae > Bog-1198. Next base: position 161,305 of record CAWEKK010000008.1, on the reverse strand, counting down.
CCCTTAAGGCAGCCCCCGATGTTCTGGAGCTGTATAAGGAACGAGCGGCGTATATGCTGACGCTGGGGTTCGCGGCGAGCGCGCGCGAAACGCTGGAACTTGCTCGAGTGCGGACCCAGCAAGAGGAAGGCATCAATGAAGTGCTGGGACAAGTTGTTTACTACGAAGGTGGCGCAACGGCGCTTCGGGCATATCTTGCGGCCACGAAGCTCGAGGATTCCCCGCACGCGCAACCGCTCTTTTCAGCCGCATATTATCGGCTGCTGATCGGCGATACAGCCGCGGCGGCGCAATCGATTCAGCGTGCGCTGAAGGCTGCCGATATTACGGCGGGTGCACTGGAAAACCCGTGGGATGGTGCGCGATGGGGTCGCGCCAACGAACTGAGCATGGCAATGGTGGAGCTGCAGACGGGAGATCGGCAGTCCGCCATGCGGCACTTGGATACACTATCCACGATGCTGGATCATCTGGTCCAAGCCGGCGAGAGGCGCTACGGGGTCGATGAGCTTCGAGCGGCCGTATTGGCGTTGCGCGGCGACGGCGACGGCGCAATGCGATCTTTGACGAGCGCCGCGGAGCTGGGCTGGCGACGCTCGTGGTGGGCCGAGCGTGAGCCCGATTTGTCATCGCTCAGGGCACGCGGCGACTTCCGCGCGCTGATCGCACGCGTGAGCGGCTCGAACGCCGAATTGGGAGCGAGAGTTGCCCGATAGCTACAGCTCAACTTGAGAATTTCCTTGACGTGCGGCCCAATTCCGCCACCGACCCCCTGTGAGGCAAGTGCTTGGCGTTGCAATGACGATCACCGCCACGCTCGTTCGTAATAGGATGTCCGCTTGCTGACGTTCCGGGCGGAAAGGCAGTCTCTTCGAGGAAATCAACGAGTTTTCGAGCATACTCAGCATTGTTGTCGCTCATGGTCATGCTTCCTTCTGACGCTTGTTGTAACGGGTATTCCATACCACGCGGCAACTTGCGGCGCCATGGGGCAAAGGTCAAATGAGCTTTGCTGGACACGCCTGATTTCGATTGAGTCTACTCAGCGCATTTTGACTGGAGATCCGCCAGCTCACGAAGACGCCGCTGCAGGTAGCGGCCTTCCTCCGGTGAATACTGTTTGTTGAGCGCGCCTCGGATCTCGTGTTGTTCGGACTTGATTGCGGCGCATTCCACGCTGTCCTGCGCTTCTTCGGAAAGGTCAGCGTCCGCGACGGCGCTTGAGGCACTCCTGCTGGAGTTTCCTTGTGCGGCCGGTGACGTGGCAGCGTTGGGCGGCGACGCGGCGGTCGTGGGTGCTGTCTGCGCGGCGCTGGCGGTGATCTTTTGCAGCGCAGGAGCATTTACGGGAACCGTCGCTGCCTGTATTGGGTGGTCCGCAGCGGAGGCCGCGGGCGCTCTATTTTGGTCCTGGACGCTGAAAAAGGCGTCCGGGGAAGCATGCCGATAGCCGCTGATGATCTTGTAGGCGAGGCCAGCAGCCCCGCCCAACAGCAGAGACGCGCCCAAAATCGCTCCCGACCAATCGCGCATCGAACCCAGTTTCATATTGGATTCTAGTTAGCCTAGAAGCCCAGGCGCCGCAGGCTCGAATCCGAGCTGCCGTTTCCCCATCGTCGATTCCCTCCGACGATCAATCAATACAAACCGCGTGCCGCTCTTACTGCTCGTTAGGATCCAGGGCGAAAGTGACACCTAAATTGACACAACCGCCCCATTATCCTGACACCTAGCGGCTTCTAGACGCAAAAATATCCGTAAAATCAGTGGTCGGGGTGACAGGATTTGAACCTGCGACTCCTACGTCCCGAACGTAGTGCTCTACCAGGCTGAGCTACACCCCGAAGTCGGTCTACGAATCAATTCTTGCGCGCTACGGCAAACTTCGCCAGTTCACTTAAGCCTTCTTTGAAAGCACTCTCGGGAAGGGGCGCCAGGGCAGCAAGCGCCTGATCCGCCTCGCATTGAGCGAGGCGCGCAGTGTACGCAAGGCCCCCGAGGCTTGCAACGGCGCGTGTGATTTCCTCCAAATGATCCAGTCCGCCGTTTTCGATGGCATGTCGAATCATGGTTCGTTGCGCCTCGCTGCCGTGCTGCATCGCATAAATCAAGCGGCAGAGTGGGTTTGCCTTCCGCCAGATCATCGCCTAAATGCTTGCCCAGACTGGCTTCGTCGGCCTGGTAGTCGAGTGCGTCGTCGACCAGCTGAAAAGCGGTCCCGATATGGCGCCCGTAAAGGGCGAGGGATTGTTCAATCGCAGGCGGCGCGTCGCTTAAGACGGCAGCAATCTGCGCACCGGCCTCGAATAGCCGGGCGGTCTTGCGCCGGATCACGTCGATGTAGCGCGCTTCGGTGGTATGAGGGTCGCGCGCGTTCATCAGTTGAAGCACTTCCCCCTCGGCGATGGCATTGGTGGCATCGGCCAGGATTTGCATGATGCGCATGCGATCCAACGTGACCATCATCTGAAAGGCGCGGGAATACAGGAAATCACCGACCAGGACGCTGGTGGCGTTGCCGAACACTTCGTTGGCGGTATCGCGTCCGCGCCGCAGGGACGATTCATCAACCACATCGTCGTGCAGCAAAGTGGCGGTATGGATGAATTCGATGATGGCGGCGGCATCGATGTGGCGGTCCCCCGAGAGCCCGCAAGCCCGGGCCGCCAAAAGCACCAAGAGGGGGCGTAAGCGCTTGCCGCCGGCATAGATGATGTAGGTAGCGACCTGGTCAACCAGAGCTACTTTGCTGTGCAACCTCTGTTTGACGACCCGGTCGACGGCCTCGAAGTCAGCGGTTACCAATCCACGAATCTGTTCTAGTGTCATGCAGGGCCCAGAGAATGTGCCATGGTACCTAAGATCGGTCAGGCTGGCGCAACGCGCTGGGGAGTAAGCCATAGGTTGGTGTCGTGGGTTGGTTGCAGTAAAAGCGGCTAATTTGCGCTATTTCGGTTCCAAAAGCCCCAAAGTAAACGAGTTTGACCCGCCGGGCCTCTCCCGCTACAATCCGCGGCTCTTTTGCGGCCCCATCGGCCGTCCTCGGAGTTGCAACAATGTATGCCGTGATCGCCACGGGCGGTAAACAATACCGCGTCCAAGAAGGTGCTGTGGTGCGTATCGAGAAGCTCGACGCAGACCAAGGCGCCAGCGTCGAATTTAATCAGGTTTTGCTGGTCGGTGCCGGGTCCTCTGTGACCATTGGTTCCCCGTATGTCGGCACCGCCAAGGTGGTCGCAACGGTCGAAAGCCACGGCAAGGGCGACAAGGTGCGGATCGTCAAATTCCGGCGCCGCAAGCATTACAAGCGCGAGAAGACTCATCGGCAGCCCTACACCGATGTGAAGATCACTTCGATCGTCGCTTAAGAAAATTGGAGAGTATTTAAATGGCACACAAAAAAGCTGGCGGCAGTACTCGCAACGGCCGCGATTCGCATTCCAAGCGCTTGGGCGTCAAGAAATTCGGCGGTGAGGATGTGCTTGCCGGCAATATCCTGATCCGGCAGCGCGGCACGACTTATCGGCCCGGCGTGAACGTGGGCATGGGCACCGATCACACGCTGTTTGCGAAGGCTCACGGCGTCGTCAAGTTCATCGTCAAGGGCGTCGAGCAGCACACCTACGTCAACGTCGTTCCGAAGTAAGCTTCGGCGGCGGCATTACGCGCCAATAGCATGCAAGGGGGCAGGGCAACCGGGCCCCCTTAATTTTTTGTGAAATCCTTATGAAATTCGTCGACGAAGCCAAACTCAAAGTGCAGGCCGGCAACGGCGGCCGCGGTTGCGTGAGTTTTCGCCGTGAAAAATTCGTGCCCTTCGGGGGGCCTGACGGCGGCGACGGCGGCCTCGGCGGCAGTGTCTACCTAAAAGCCGTCGAAGGCATGAATACGCTGGCCGATTTTCGCATCTCGCGCACCTATAAGGGTCAGAACGGCGAGAGCGGTAGCGGCAACGATTGCACCGGTCATGGCGGCGACGACACGTACGTCTCCATTCCGATCGGGACGGTCATCACCGATAAAGACACCGGCGAGACTCTGGGCGATCTCACTCGCGAAGGTGAAACGCTGCTGGTCGCCAAGGGCGGCAAGGGCGGGTGGGGCAACACGCGCTTTAAATCCAGCACCAATCGCACGCCGCGCAAGTCCGGCTTGGGATTGCCGGGCGAGAAGCGCGAACTTCAGCTCGAATTGAAATTGATCGCCGACGTCGGATTGCTCGGTTTGCCCAATGCGGGCAAATCCACTTTGATCCGTGCCGTGTCGGCGGCACGGCCTAAAGTGGCGGACTATCCGTTCACGACCCTGCATCCGAACCTGGGCGTCGTGTCGGTGGGCTTGGGGCGCAGCTTCGTGATGGCGGACATTCCCGGATTGATCGAGGGCGCCGCCGATGGCGCAGGCTTGGGGATCCGCTTCCTGAAGCACTTGCAGCGCACGCGGGTATTGCTGCATCTCATCGATATCGCGCCGCCGGACCCCGAGGCGGATCCGGTCAAGGATGCTCGCACCATCGTGGCGGAGCTCAAGAAATTCGCGGCGGATCTGGCCGCGAAGGAACGCTGGCTGTTGATCAACAAGGTTGACTTGCTAGAACCCAAAGAAGCCCAGCGCCGTGCCAAGGAAATCGTGCGCCGCCTGCGCTGGAAGGGGCCCGTAATGCTGATTTCCGGCGCGACCGGCGAGGGCACGGATGAGCTTAAGCAAGCCGTAATGCGTTATTTGGAAGAACATCCGCGTATCCCCGTCAACGCGACCGCGGCCGGGGAGTGAAGGGACACGTGCAAGTTAGGTCGAAAAAAAAGCCGGCATCGCCGGCTTTTTCTTGAGTTTGGTCCGATCCGGAACTATTTCGCGAGTGCGCGAACCTGCTTCGTCAGCCGGCTCTTATGGCGCGCAGCCTTGTTGCGGTGAATGATGCCTTTGTTGACCATGCTGTCGATCACCGGTGTGGCTTCATCGAGGGCCGATGGCGGCCTCAGCATGCTTGCCGGCCTTGAGCGCCAAGGTCGCCTTACGGATGGCACTGCGCAGCTGCGAAGTGAGCGCGTCGTTCCGGGCGCGATGCACCGTCGACTGTCGGGCAGCTTTTTCTGCAGATTTCGTATTCGCCAAGCGAGACACTCCTTTAAAAGAGCCGCGTAGCTTGCCGATTGACCATGTGCTTGTCAATGTCGAAGTCCGGAGCGGCCTCAGGCTCGTTCTTAAAGCGCGGCCACTGAAAAGCCGGAAACCTGAGTATAATCAGAGCTTTCGCCATGGAACTAGTTCGCGGTCTTCATAACATCTCGCAGCGTCATCAAGGCTGCGTACTGACCGTGGGCAATTACGACGGCGTGCATTTAGGCCATCAACAGATGATCGGCGTGCTCATGGAGCGCGCAGCGGAATTGGGCTCCACCGCCACGGTGCTGGTGTTCGAGCCGAGCTCCAAGGAGTTCATCGATCCTGAGGGCGCGCCGCCGCGCTTGACGCGCTGGCGAGAGAAATTTCTGGCGCTCTGCGGCGCTGGGCGTCGAGCGGCTGGTGACGTTGCGCTTCGACGAGTACATGCGCGCGATGACGCCGCGAGTGCTTCGTCGATGAATTGATGGTCGATGGCTTGGGAACGCGGCATATCGTGGTCGGGAACGATTTTCGCTATGGCTGCAACGCCGGCGGCACCATCGAAAGCCTGCGGGCGGCGGGTGCGGCGCACGGCTTTGGCGTCGAGCAGATCGCACCGTTTGTTGTCGACGGCGTGCGGGTCAGCAGCACCGCGGTGCGCGAGCGATCTGGCCAGGAGCGATTTCGCGGGCGCACAGCGATTGTTGGGACGCGCCTATCGAATGATGGGCCGCGTGGTACATGGCCGCGAGTTGGGACGCACGCTGGGTTTTCCGACGGCAAACTTGCGGCTGATGCGCCGCAGGCCGCCGGTGAACGGCGTGCTGGCGGTGCGTGTTTTCGGTATCGAGCAGCGACCGATGCCCGCGGTGGCCAGTCTTGGGACTCGACCCACGGTGGGTGGCGTGGAAATGTTGCTCGAGGTGCATCTTTTCGATTTCGCCGGCGATCTTTATGGATGCGAACTCGAGGTTGAGTTCGTTGCCAAATTGCGCGATGAGGCGAAGTTCGATTCTTTGGATGCGTTGGTTGCGCAGATGCAGGTCGATGCCGCGCAGGCGCGCGGCGTTTTGTCGAAGGTGATTAGTGGCTGATTACAAAAGTACGATTAATTTGCCGAATACGGGTTTCCCGATGAAGGCTGATCTGGCCAAGCGCGAGCCGCTGATGCTGGCTGCCTGGGAACGCGATGATTTGTACGGCAAGATCCGCAAAGCCTCACAGGGCCGGCCGGCTTTTATTCTGACCGACGGTCCGCCCTATGCGAATGGCGCCCTGCATCTGGGTCATTCGCTCAACAAGATTTTGAAGGACATCATCGTCAAGTCGCGCTCCCTGGACGGCTACGACGCGCCGTACGTGCCGGGGTGGGATTGTCATGGCCTGCCGATCGAGATGCAGGTCGAGAAAACGCATGGCCGTGTCGGACAAAAGATCACGCCGAAGGCCTTTCGCGCGGCGTGCCGCGATTATGCGCAGAAGCAAATTGATTTGCAGCGCGGCGAATTCAAGCGCTTGGGCGTGCTCGGTGATTGGGACAATCCGTATCTGACGATGGCCCCGCGATTCGAGGCCGAGCAACTGCGTGCCTTTTCGCTCATCATCAAGAACGGCCACGTGTACAAGGGCTTCAAGCCTGTGCACTGGTGTTTGAACTGCCGCTCCGCGCTGGCCGAGGCGGAGGTCGAATACGAAGACAAGACCTCGCCCAGCGTTTATGTGCGCTTCGAAGTGGTCGATCGCGGCGATCTGGCGCGGCGGATGGCCGAGAATGTCGGCCGAGGCCATCGACGACGTACCCGACCTCGATCGCGATTTGGACCACGACGCCCTGGACCCTGCCCGCGAACCGCGCGGTGGCGCTGCATGCGCAGTTCGAATATTCACTGGTCGAATTCAATTTGGGCTCGGGCCGCGAACGGCTCCTTCTTGCCTCAGAGTTGATCAAGTCGGTGCTCAATAAACTCGGAGTCGACGACTGGACCGTGATTGCGACGGCCAAGGGCGCGGCCCTTGAGCATCTTTCCCTGCGTCATCCCTTCTATGATCGGCAGGTGCCCGTGATCATGGGCGATCATGTGACGCTCGACACCGGTACCGGTACGGTTCATACCGCCCCGGGTCACGGACTCGATGACTACATCATCGGCCGGCGCTATAACCTGGAAATCGATAATCCGGTGGGCGGCGACGGGCGGTTTTTGCCCGATACACCGCTGTTTGCCGGCGAACAGGTCTTCGACGCGAACGCGCATATCATCAAGGTGCTGATCGAGAAGGGCCGTCTGTTGAAGGACGAGCCCTATCATCACTCCTATCCGCACTGCTGGCGCCACAAGACGCCGGTGATTTTTCGCGCGACCCCGCAGTGGTTCATCAGCATGGAACAGGCTGGATTGCGCAAGGCCGCGTTGGAAGCGATCAGTCACGTTGACTGGATGCCGGCTGGGGCGAGCAGCGCATCACCAGCATGATTGCCGTACGGCCGGATTGGTGCGTGTCGCGCCAGCGGACCTGGGGCGTGCCGATTCCCTTGTTCACCGACAAGCTGTCCGGGGAGCTGCACCCGCGCACCCCTGAGTTGATCGAAGCGGTCGCCAAGCTGGTCGAGCGCGACGGCATCGACGCGTGGTTTGATTTGGATGCGTCGGCCCTCTTGGGCGCCGAAGTGGATCAATACGACAAGGCCACCGATGTCATGGATGTGTGGTTCGATTCCGGCGTCGCGCATCATTGCGTTCGGCCGTGTCCGGCCTGAAATCACTTCACCCGGGGATCTGTATCTGGAGGGCTCGGACCAGCATCGCGGGTGGTTCCACAGCTCGCTGCTGACCTGCGTTGCGATGCATGGGCGCGCGCCCTATCGGGGTGTGCTGACGCACGGATTCACCGTGGATGAGACCGGACGCAAGATGTCCAAGTCCCTGGGCAACATTCTCGCGCCGCAAAAGCTAACCAGCACCTTGGGGGCCGATGTGATCCAGGCTCTGGGTTGCCGCCACCGACTACGCCAACGAGATGAGCGTCTCGGAGGAAATCTTCAAGCGCATCGGGGACTCGTACCGGCGCATGCGCAATACGCTGCGTTTTCTTTTGGGCAACCTGCACGGATTCGATCCAAAAGCGCACGCAGTGCCGTTTGACGACTTGGTCGCCATCGATCAATGGATTATCGGCAAGACCTTCGCATTGCAAAACGATGTGGTGACGGCATATCGCAACTATGAATTTCACGAGATCTACCAAGAGATCCACAACTTCTGCGTGGTAGAACTGGGCGGCTTTTATCTGGACATCATCAAGGACCGGCTCTACACCACCGGAACCGAGAGCGCGCCGCGCCGCTCGGCGCAGACCGCCCTGAATCAGATCGCACAAGCCATGGTGCGCTGGCTGGCTCCGATTTTGAGCTTCACGGCCGAAGAAGCCTGGAGCCACCTGCCGGGGGTTCCGAATGAATCGGTGTTTTTGAATATGTGGCATCAGTTTCCCGCCGGAGCCGAACGCGCCTCAGCTTTCGATTGGCCCGCGCTCATCGCGCTCAAGGCCGATGTGGCGCGCGAACTCGAGCGTCTGCGCGGCCTGGGATCCTTGGGATCCTCGCTCGAAGCCGACGTGACCGTATTCGTGCCCGAGGCGCTCGCGCCGCGAATTGCGGCGATGCGCGATGAATTGCGCTTTCTGCTGATCACAGGTCAAGCCCAGGTGGCGAAGTTGAGTGCGCTCCCGGCCGCCGCGGTCAAGGCGATCGCAAGAGGAGGTCTGGATCGAAGTGAAACCGAGCGCAAATCCCAAGTGCGTGCGCTGCTATCAGTTGCGCGCCGATGTGGGCAGCAACCTCGCGCACCCCGAGATTTGTTCGCGCTGCGTCATCAACGTCGAAGGACCTGGCGAGGAGCGCCGCTTCGCATGATCACCGCAGAGCAGCGCAGCCGCGCAACCAAATGGCTGCTGTTATCGGTCCTCATCGTATTGCTGGATCAGGTGAGCAAGAGCTATATCGCACAGCACTTTGGCGAATTCGAACACATCAGCGTGTTGCCCATTCTCGACATCACGCGCATGCACAATGTAGGTGCGGCGTTCAGTTTTCTCGCCTCGGCTTCCGGCTGGCAGCGCTGGCTGTTCATCGGCCTGGCGGTGGTGGTCAGCGTCGGGATCATCGTCTGGCTGCTGCGCCTGCAGACAGGATCGCATGGACTGCTGGCCTGCGGCCTGGCGCTGGTGCTCGGCGGTGCCATCGGCAATCTGGTCGATCGCATGCGCTTGGGCCATGTCATCGATTTCATTCACTTTCACTGGAATGGGGCGTATTTTCCCGCATTCAACGTGGCGGATTCGGCCATAACAATCGGCGCCGCCTGTCTTTTGTTGGATGCCCTGTTTGAAGGACGGCAGAAACCTGATGCAAATTCTCTTAGCTAATCCGCGCGGTTTTTGTGCCGGGGTTGACCGCGCCATCGATATCGTCGAGCGTGCCGTCACCTTATTTGGCGCGCCGATCTATGTGCGCCACGAAGTCGTGCACAACAAGTACGTGGTGGATCGCCTGCGCACCATTGGCGCGGTGTTCGTCGAAGAACTCAACGAAGTGCCGGACAACTCCACGGTGATCTTTAGCGCGCACGGCGTGCCGCGCGTGGTGCAGCAGGAAGCGAAGCGCCGTTTACTCAACGTATTTGACGCCACCTGTCCTCTGGTCACCAAGGTCCACATGGAGATCACGCGCTATGCCCGCGAAGCGCGCGAAGTGTTTCTGATCGGACATGCCGGACATCCCGAGGTGGAGGGGACCATCGGCCAATTCGACGCGTCTCTTGGCGGTTCGATCTACCTGGTGCAAACGGTCGAGGACGTCGCGACGCTGAAGGTCCGCAATCCCGAGCATGTGGCATTCGTCACGCAGACGACGCTATCCGTGGACGACACGGCATCCATTGTCGCGGCGCTGCGCGCACGCTTCCCGGAGCTGAAGGCCCCGGTGAAGGAGGACATTTGTTATGCCACGCAAAACCGTCAGGACGCGGTCAAGGATTTGATCGGCCGTTGCGAAGTTCTGCTGGTCGTGGGCTCGAAGTCCAGTTCAAACTCCAACCGCCTGCGCGAAATGGCGGGTAAAAACCTCAAGCCCGGCTACCTGGTCGACGGGCCTGAAGATCTGCGGCGGGAGTGGTTTGACGGGGTGAAGACGGTTGGTGTCACCGCCGGCGCCTCGGCGCCTGAGGTTCTGGTACAGGGCGTCATTGCGCAACTGCGGCAGTGGGGCGGGGAAGTGGCCGCGGAATTGGATGGCCGCAAGGAACATGTAATATTTGCGCTGCCCAAGGCTTTGCGCGATGTCGCAAAACTTGGCAGCAGTCTTACCTCAAGTGATGCCGCGGGGTAGAATGCGGTCGCTTTTGGAAACGCCGCAATAGCTCAGTCGGTAGAGCAACGCATTCGTAATGCGTGGGTCAGGGGTTCGAATCCTCTTTGCGGCACCAGTCCTCCTTCCAGGAGCTTCCGTAGACGTCCATAAAGCGCTGAAAAACAAGCGAAAATCATCCACAGGTCGTCCGGAGATTTCAGGTCAGATTTGTTGATAGCGTACCCACATGCTCACAGACAAAGCTATTCAAGCTGCGAAACCGAGAGTGCGGCCATACAAAATGGCTGATGGCGAAGGGCTCACGATGCTGGTGAAACCCAACGGCAGCAAGTTGTGGCGGTATCGTTTCTGGCCGGTCGAATCGATTTCAACGTGACCGACGTACCAGAAAAAGTCGAAAGGCGTTCGACGAGGCGCTTACATGTGCGGCCAACGAGTGCTATGTCGCTGCCGGGATGCTGATTCGCAAGACGTTGGAGGCGGTATGTGAGGACCGCGGTGCGACTGGCGGGAATCTAAAGGACCGCATCAGCGATCTCAAAACAGAGCTTACGCTGCCAAACGCGCTATTCGAAGCGATGGATCACCTGCGTATGCTGGGCAACGACGCCGCGCATATCGAAGCCAAAACCCATGATGAAGTTGGGAAAGACGAGGTATTGGCGGGCGTCGATTTGACCAAGGAGATTATTAAGGCCACGTACCAATATAAGGACCTGCTCGGCCGATTGCAGGCGCTCAAGAAATGAGCGGTTAAAGGATTGAGAATTCCTCGGACGGGTTTAGTCTGCGCGCGGGTTAGTCCGATGCAGATCCGACCGCAGCGTGTTGACGATAGCGGTGCAATCGTGGAAGGGGTACTGCAGTTCTACTCCGTTGCTCCGATCTGGGAGTGGCAAAGGTCGAGCTAGTTTGCGCGGTACGATTCCGTAAAACTGCGCTAGGCGCGCTCGGTCCGAGGCCGTCTCACTTCTTCAAGCAATTTCCGTCCATAGCGCCGATCGAACATAATCGGCTCCACTCAATCCGGAGCGGCGGCAAACAGCTTTAAATTCCTAAATCCGACAACCAAAGTGCGGCGACGGGTTTATGATCGTAACGCGGAACAACTAACAAGATTTACGTAGAACTAAGGGAGTTTCAAGGATGATATTTCGGTGGGTACCTTTCTTGGCATCCCTGTTCATGGCGCTTTGCGGTTTTGCGGATAACGCTGCAGCCGCCGTCGAAACCTATCGCGTCAATCTGGATCCGCTCATCGATCGAGCGGCGGGTCACAACACGCAATTTGCGGTGGATGTTCTTCATCGCCTGGACTCGGAATCCAGCGGAAGCTGGTCGAGCGATGGCGACAATGTCGTTTGGGACTATGCGATCAAAATTCCGACGGCGCTCAGTGTGGGCTTCCATGCCAATCGCCTGCTGCTGCCACAAAAAGGCACATTGACTGTCATCGGAGGCGGGCACCAATTCACTGTTCGAGGCAGCGACCTACATCGAACCGATTTCTGGAGCCGACCCGTGCAGGGCGACCAACTGGCCATTCACATCAGCGTGCCCAGGCAACTGCGCCATCAGACGCTAGTGCAAATTGCTGCCTTTCAGGCCGGCTATAAGAGCTTGGCAAGAGGCGTTCCAGATCACCCGCACTACCGCGCGCTGAAGTCGCTGGCCGCGAGTGCCGGTTCCACCTGTGTGGAGAACTACGCCTGCGATGTAAGTCTCACCACTCAAAGCCAGGCTTACGCCAGCGTTGCCCTGGTCATCTCCAACAAAATCATCTGCAGCGGGACGCTGCTCAACGACGTCACTCAAGATGGCACTCCTTACGTTCTCACGGCACGGCATTGCGAGAACGGAGAGGACGGCGGAGGTGATCCGGCGGCCGCGGCCAGCGTACAGGTGTACTGGAATGCGATCACGCCCTGCGGGCAGACTTTGTACTCGTTCTTTGATGTATCCAGCCAGGTTCAAGGGGGCGCGACCACCGTGGTCGAGCAGCAAGATCAATGGCTCATTCGGTTGGACTCCGAACCGTATCTCCAGAATCCCTATTACGCGGGTTGGGACGCAAGCGGCGCGGCGTTGGTCGGTGGCTACACCATCGACTATGCCGGCGGCAATTCCCAGCAATACACAACGTTCAGCGGGACGGCCATCACCGAAGATTTCACCGCGGCTCAGCTGTCTGTAGGTTATGACACAACCTATTGGGGCGTCGTCAATTCGTTGGGCAGCCTTGATCACGGCGCCTCGGGTTCGGGACTGTTCAACAAGGACAATTTAGTCGTCGGATCCGCAAGTCGCGCCGTCGCCGGCCAGTGTCCGGTCAATCCGCCACCAACACCGAGCAAAGACTCTGTGTCCGCACTGTTCAGCCGGCTGGCGAGCACGTGGACCTCGACGGCAGACGCATCAAGCAGCACCGGCTCGACGACGCTGGCCTCGGTGCTCGATCCCCAAAACACGGGCGCCACCACCTCTCCAGGCATTGCCGGTTTTCCACCGACTACTTCTTTGTTTGTCTCACAGACGGCGGCACAAACCGGTTCCACGGTCAACTTCGTGATCAATTCATCCGTGGGCGCGGTGTGTACCGCGACAGGTGGCGTCGCCGGCGATGGCTGGACGGGGGTATTGAACACAGGCCAATATTTGGCAGTCACGGAGTCCAATCCGGCCGTTGTGACTTACGGCGTCAAGTGCACGGTCGGTGCGCGCTCGAGCACGGCGCAGGTGCAGGTAACTTGGTCGGTGGCGCCGCCGACTTTGACCTTCTACGATCAGAATCTGCAACTCTACGTCGGTGTCGCCAACATTCTCGTGTGGAGATCCAACAATCCTTCGTGCACGGCGACGGGCGGCTCGCCAGGCGATGGCTTCAGCGGTTCGCTTGCGGCGTCGGGTCAAGTCAATGTCACCGAGAGCCAGCCGGGAACCTACGACTATACGTTGACTTGCGGCACTGGCAGCCAGGCCATTTCGCAAACCCTCACTCTGACGTTTGCGTTGCCCACCGCATCGATGCAGTTGTACTCACTAGCGGGTTTGCGGCTCGGACAGGGCATCGCCTTTAACTGGCACGGTTCGGGGGACTGCACCGCTTCCGGTGGCGCTGCCGGCGACAATTGGGCTGGACCCTTGAGCGGAAATTTTGGCAGTGTCTATCTCACAGAGCAGACCGCGGGAACCTACGTTTATAAGATCTCTTGCGGGCCGCCGGCGGTTGCGGCTACCGCAGAGGTGACGTACACGTTTTCGGGGGCGCCGCCTAGCGCCACGTTGACGGCACCGCAGTCGAGCTACGTGATTGATCTGTCCGTCCCGCAACTTCCCAACGTGTTGACCTGGACATCGAACGTTCAGCCCTGCGAGATCGATTACACGGGGCCCGTGAGCGGCACCGATGTCAGCGGATTTCCGCAGCAGGGGACGGATACGCAACCCCAATGGATCGCAGGCACGTACACCTATGTGCTCACCTGCGGCATCGGGTCTGTGCAGACGACCAGTAGCGCAACGATTCAATGGCAGCAACAGCCCAATCCGCAGGTCGCACTGAACACGGAGAACGGTAATGAGTTCATGCTAACGGGCGGATATCTGGCTTGGACAACGAATGTTCTGCCTTGTATCGGCAGTGGCGGAAGTGCAGGCGACGGATGGAATGGGCCGCGGCCGTACTACGGCGGGCCGGGCAATTTCAGCGCATCGTTGATCAGCGAGGCCAGCGCCGGCACTTATCATTTCTCCATCACCTGCGGCGTCGGAACCACCGCCACTTCGTCTGCGACCGCGATTTTCAACGACGTTGGCGGAAGCGTTCTGACGCTGACACCCGGCGGTACCATCCCGGTGTTCGAGAACCAACCTCTGTACCTGATCTGGAATTCCGCGGTGGCCCTGCACCGGCTACGGTGGCACCGCGGGCGACGGGTGGAGCGGCCCGCAGCCCCAGAAAGGAACCCTTGGCGTGGTGGAGCCGCTGGGATTCGACGCTCCCTTGACCCTGGTGTGCGGAACCGGGACCGCAGCCGTGGAGGCGCAAACCACGGTCTGGGTGAATGCCCCGGCGACGCAAGTCTCCGTCGGGATTGGGGCGTCCTTGGCCAGGAATGTCGTGGGTCGGTCTGTGACGTTGAACTGGGATGCACCGCAAGCCGCGTCCTGCACGGCAACCGATGGTGCGACAGGCGATGGCTGGAGCGGAACATTTCCATGGTATGGATCGATGAGCGTTGTCGAGTCGCAGCCAGGCTCAGTAACTTATGGACTCACCTGTCAAAATGGTCCGCTTTCCGCCAACCAGCAGGTCACGATCCAATGGGACGCGCAACCGGCTGTCAGCTTGGTGGCGAGCACTCAGAACGCAGTGTTGGGGACACCCTTCACGCTGACTTGGTCGTCGACCGACTCGTTCCAATGCAACGCAGAGGAAGACAGCGGAGCAAGTATCACCTTCTCCGGGCCACAGGCGACCTCGGATTCGATGTCCATCCAAGAGACATCGGGAACTCAGCATACGTACGCCATGACGTGCTCTAATAATTATGGAAGCGATATAACAGCGCAGACCGTCGTGAACTTTACGCCCGGTTCCAGCGGTGGTTCGGGTAGCGGCTCCAGCGGCGGTTCAGGATCGACCTCGAGTTCAGGTCATTCGGGCGGCGGGGATCTCGACCCGGCTTCAATCGGTCTGCTGGCAATACTAGCAGCGATGCGCGGCGCCAGGCGACGGCTGCGTTTTGGCGGCCTTCGGAGCAGTCAGCAAGGAGCAGCTTCGCCCGACAATTGACGCTTACGGCTTGGCAAAAGGTTCTGAGGATGGAAGTTGCAGCTAACTTCGATGTGCTTCCACCAAGGCAATGAAGTCTCGATCACGTGCTGAGCAAATCATACTGCGGGACTTTTGCGGGATCGCCGGGTGGTTACCAGAAGCTTTTGCCAATTCAAAGTCCCACACGACGGCAACCGAGCCAGGTGGTTGCGGGACTTTTGCGTGACTCAGTGGTGCTTTGTAGTGCTCTTGGGTGAATTTGCAACGGACATCCCGCGAGCGTGGTTGTTAAGAATCAACTACTTGCAACGATCAGAATTTCCAATTTTTCTGTCCCTTCGAGCTTCGAACCAGATCGCCGACAGTGTCGATGGTGCAATAATGTGGGTACTACTGCGGGTACGCAGCAATTCGTCCCCCTAAAGGAATCGAGTAATCAAAAGCTTAAGGTTGAAGTTCGAATCCTCTTTGCGCACCAATTTTAAAATGATCGGGCGACGCCGCACCGCGCGGGAGATTCGGCGCGCTCTATTCGAACCCCTGACAGACAAAAAGTCGGTTCGACAAATTGGCGCAGCCAATTTGATCGGCCGCAGGCCGGCCCGAAGGGCGAGGCGCGTAGCGCCAAGTAATGAGACTTGTCAATTGGCCCTAGGAGTCAGCCCACTGACGCAGTAGGTTGTGATACACCCCTGCCAGCCGTACGCATGCGTCATGATCGGCGCCGGTACGGCCGAGTTCCTGCAAGGCGTTGTCGAAGTCAAAAAGTATCGTGCGCCGAGTTTCGTCTCTCACCATGCTCTGCACCCAGAAGAATGAGGCCAGGCGCACGCCTCGCGTGACCGGCGCCACGCGATGAACGGTTCCTCCGCTGTACAGAACCAGATCACCCGCAGGCAATTTAACTACTCTTTCGTCGCCCGCCTCACCGATCACCAATTCGCCGCCGTCGTACTCAGCGGGGTCAGCCAGAAAAAGGGTTGCGGACAGGTCGGTACGCACGCGGAATGGAGTGCCGGCAATGGGCCGCACAGCTCCGTCGATATGGCCGCCGTAGGAGCGCCCATCAGTGTAACGGTTAAACAGCGGTGGAAGCACTCGCATTGGCAAAGCCGCACTAATAAAGCGCTCATTCTTATCGAGCTCCTCGAGGATCACATTGCCGAGACGACGGCCCAGCGGATGTCCTTCAGGAACCTGCTCATTGTTCTTGGCGCGGCTCGAGAGATATCCGGCGGTGGCCTTCCCGTCAATCCATTCCGCACTCCCAAGCGCCTGCCGGAAATCGGCGACCTGCGCCGCGCTCAACAGACCGGGAATGGTGAGTAGCATGCATCAATAGCGTACATTAAGGCTCAGCAAGGCGGTACGGCCCTCGCCCGGAACGACATGGAAGAAGTGCAGCTGGTCGTAGTAGTAACGGTTGGTCAAATTGTTGACGTTCAACTGCACCGCGATGTTGGGCGCGAACGCGTATTTCGCCATTGCTTCGAAAGTCCAGAAGCCAGGCACGGTCTTGATGGGCGGAATGTTCTGCGTGTACTGTGAAGAGCACAAAGCGGCTGCCGCCGCCAATCTCGAAGCGGGGCAGGAACTGGACTGCGTTCCACAAGGTAAATGCGTGCTTGGGCGTGTTCATAAGCGGCGCCCCGACCGGTGCAGCGCCCTTCGTCGAGGCGTCTGCTTGCCGTCGAGGTACTCATAGCCCGTATCGATCCGCCGGCCGGCGCTTTCCTTCTCAAGCACCGGATTCCAGCGCTGCCTGATGATAAAGCGCGCGCTGCTCGTAGGAATAACTCAAGCTCTCGTCGATTAGGCTCAGGTCGAAGCCAGCGCGCTCGGCTTCTTCAATTGGATTTAGGGTACGGCTCACGCGTTCAGGTTAGCCGTGCGCCGCCGTTGCTGCCCAGTCCCAGCGGCGTCTCGAGCTTCGGCTTGCGTGACGCCTATCCGTGTGTTCGAATACTGAACCGCATGGTGCAATCTACCTAGGCCCGCTTCCATGCCTCGTTCGCCGCGCTCGCCGATGTAAGGCGCGACACTGTTGGCGGTCAGATGTGTCGTGTAGCGCGGGAAGGTACTGATCGCCGTAAAATTCAGGTTCTCGTTTGGGTCGAGCAAAGGCGATGTGGGCACCCCGATACTGTTGTTGAACTCCGGCGTGGCCCTCTCGTGCCCACCTTCGATGCCGACGACGGAAATATTGTCGATGCCCCCAAATGACCAGCGAATAGTCACGTTGAGTTGGTCCCACAGCATTGAGTCGACGCTGCGGCCGGTGTTGGAATTGCGGATGACCGTCACCGCGGAAAGCGGCGTAGTCGGGGGCGTCGTGGCGGCGATCAATGGCTCCGTGAAACGGAAATCGCGCGCGTAGCGCGCGTAGCGGGCCTGATTCTCGATTGTCACTATATCCGAGAAGCCGTGCTCCACCTTAAAAGTCGCGACATCGGTGAGCGTGTGCATGTAGTCATCGCGAAAGCCGTAGTAGTTTTCACGCGGAACCGGAGCGGGCTGAGTGCCAAGGTAAGGCAATCCGTAATCTGGAATGTCGTCGTTGTATTGACGGAAGTACGCAAACGTCAGCCGAGTCGGCGTCCCGAGTCCCAACGATAAGCTGGGTGCGAATCCGTAACGTGAGTCCGTTACGACGTTCCGATCGGTGACCATTGCCTGGTGCCCCATCGCGTTGATCCTGAATGCCGCGCCTTCGCCGAGTCCGGGCAGCGGCTCATTCACATCAACGGTTGCGCGCAACGTGCTATTGGTTCCACCTGTGAGGGTTCCCGCGATGAGCGGCTCAAGCTTTGGCAGCTTACTTTCCTGCTCGATGACACCGCCGGTCGAGCCGCGGCCCGATATCACGCCCGCGGGCCCTTCGAGGACTTCAATGGCTTCAAGATTGTAGGCGTCGCGATCGTGATCACCATAGTCGCGGATACCATCCATGAACATGTCTGTGCGCGCTACGAAGCCGCGGATCGTGGCGAAGTGCCGATAGACCTGAATTCGCCGGCTCCGACGGTAACTCCCGGCACCGTCTTCAAAGCCTGATTCATATCCATCACCCCACGGTCCTGCATTTGCTGCGCGGAGATCGTATCGATCGACTGAGCAACATCGAGAAGCGGTACTGCAAGCTTCGTCAAGCTGGACGTATTGATTTTGTAGGAGTCTCGCTGACCAAAAACCGTCACTTGCTCCAACGCATTTTGATTTGCAGCCGCGTCGGCCGCCGACTCTGCCGCGTAAGCCCCGTTGAGATGCAATACCCCGATTCCCGTGCCCGCCAATAGTGCGACGGTACGCAGTCCGCTGCGTCCGCTTGACGAGTCATCAGTCATTCGAGCAGCTCCCGTTATAGTTGTCGTTATAGTGATCGATATATTACGGTAAGGCCTCCCAATGTAAAAGCTTGCGAGCGGCATCGAGTCGAAGGATGTTGATGAAAAGTTCCGAGCGGCAGGTCAATGCGAACGGCCGAACGTTTGCGGCGATTGAAATTGGCAGTGTGTCTGAATCAGTTCGAGCGACTGGAACGCGGTCTTTTAGCTTGCACGCAAGTGGGCCATCGTGAGCCCGGTCCGGCGGTCCACCGCTATGGGACAAAGGTCTACTGGGAGCGTGAGCGCCCATGCGCTATACGACCTTGCATAAGCGGCGATTCGCAACCGAGGCGGTGCCGATCCCGACTAAAGGATTTGCCGCGCACCAATAGAACCCATGACGTCCGAACCGAGCAACGCAAGCGATCCAGCCCTTTCCGGCCGGCAGCGCATCACGCGGAAGCTCAAGCACGAGTTCGCCGAATGGACGGTGATGTTCCTCTACCTGTGGGTCATATTCACGCTGTTCGTGCTGCACAAATCGATCCTACTGGCGGAGGCCCATCAAGACGTTTGGCTGCACGGCTTCGCGATCATCAACGCGCTGATTCTCTCGAAGGTAATGCTGGTCGGCGAGGGCCTGCGGCTGGCGCGCGGCGGCCGGGACTCGCGCCCAATCCTTGTTGTTCTCAAGCAGAGCGTTGTTTTCGCATTGCTGTTCATCACCTTCCACGTTCTTGAAACCACCATCGTCGGCGTTGCTCACGGCAAGACGATCGCCGCGAGCGTCCCCCAACTGGCGGGCGGTCGCCTCCTGGAAATCATCGCCCTCGGCTTCATCGCGTCCGTTTGCCTCATCCCATTCTTTCTCGTCCGCGAGGTGAGTCGCGATCTGGGGGAGGGCCGCCTATGGCGGCTCTTGGTCTCGAGGCGGGGGCGAAACGATTGAGACCGAAATTCCTGATGCGTCTGAGGCAAACGCCCCTTGAGGTGAACATGTCTCGATTACTTTGGATGGGTGCAGCAGCAATAGTCCTGAGTGTGCAGCCGATCGCGTGCGCGATATTGGTTACCGCACTGCCATTCGCTGCAAGGGCCCAATCGTTACCTTCAGGCGTGGCGGCATGCGCTTCGGAAAAAGATGATCTTAAGCGGCTCTCATGCTACGACAGGGAAGTCGGGCGCATCGTAGCGCCGAGTCCGGCGGCGAGCGGTGAATCCGCACTCATTGCCGCACGTGTCGTCCGCATAGAGAACTACGAGGACGAGATCATCGTGCACCTCGACAACGGCCAAGTCTGGCAACAAGTGGAGGAGGCGCAGGCCGACGCCAATCTCCGCCCGGGGGATGCCGTCACCATCGTCAGGTCGTCAGGATCTTACTGGCTGTCTGGACGCAACGGCGCGGCTTTGAAGGTGAGACGCAAGAAATAGCCGATCCTGAATTTGCTCGTGATTTGAAATCGCTCATTCGGACCCTCTCATTCTCGTCATTGAACGGCGCGCCCGCTGGATACCGGGCACTGAGGAGCACAATTTGGTGCGCAGGCAGATTATCGGGACGACCCTATGCGCGAGTTGCGCCGTCACGGCGGCCGCATACGCGGATGATACTGACGTGGGCGGGGTCATGTGGTTCGACTTCGGACACATCAACCTGCAGAACGAGAACGCCGCAGGGATCCCGGTCGAAACGCCACCGAGTGGCTGGGGCCTGGACGTGAAGCGCTTCTACTTTATCGTGGATCACAGATTCGATGAGGTATGGGGCGCGAACCTCACGACGGACGCGCAGTACAGCAGCCCCGGCGATGTTACCTCAGTGTATATCAAGAAGCTCTACATCGAAGGCAAGTTCAATCCGGGCTTCGTGCTGCACGTGGGCGCCTACGACACGCCGTGGGTACCGTTTGAGGAGAAGCTGTACGGCTACCGCTGGATCGAGAAGGTTCCGATCGACCGCCTTGGCTTTGGCACCAGTGCCGACTGGGGTCTCAATGCAACCGGCTCGTTCGGCGAGAAAAACTTCTTCACCTACTCGGCCGCGATCTTGAACGGCGGTGGCTACAGGAATCCGACGCGAACCGAGAACGTGGATTTCGAGGGGCGCGTGAGCCTCAAGCCGATCGACTGGCTGACTCTCGGCGCCGGGTTCTACACCGGCCACCTGGGTCAGATCAACGCCACCAACAAGGACTTCCCGAAGAATACAGCCTCGCGCTGGGATGTCATCGCCGTCGTCGAGGTGGTGGGCCTGAAGGTCGGCCTTGAGTTCTTCCAGGCCAAGAACTACAAGACGGTCGACAACCCCGCTGAGTCCGACTTTGGGATCTCCTCGGTTGTAGGGAGCGATGCCACGACCCACCCTGCTTCCGACAAGGCGCAGGGCGGCATGGTTTTCGCATCGTACGAACTCAGCAATCGATGGTCGATATTTGGTCGCTTTGACAACGCCAAATTGAGCAAGGATGTCGCCCCGAAACTCGAGGACGAGTACTTCAACATCGGGGTCGACTTCAATCCGATCAAGCCACTCGACGTTGCCCTGGTTTACAAGTACGAAAAGGTCTCGAACGGCGCGACCACCATCGGTGGCGTCGGGGACGCGGGCGCCTCGTACACCATCGGCGGCGCCAACGCCTCAACTTCCGGTACGTTCAATGAGGGCGCCGTCTACGTTTCTTACCGATTCTGAGCCGGGGTCAGGGAATCAGCCGCCCGCGAGTTCGCTGCAATTCTGACATTCCGAGAAGTGGGACGCAGTCCACAGTTTTTGGTTGATTTACCAACATAATTTGGTAATAATACCAATATCAATCGCGCTTCAGATGTCCCCCTTATGGTTGCAGCTCATCGTCGTAAGAGCCGTTCGGCCGCCGGCGCGCCCGAATCGCAGCCCGCATTACAGGTGCGCGCCCGCCTGTTGCGTGCTGCGGACGAGATTCTGGCGAACGAGGGCATTCAAGCATTGACGCAGACTCGAGTCGCCGAAGCGGCCGGCGTGCGCCAGAGTCATTTGACGTATTACTTTGCAACCCGATCCGCCCTGGTTAAGGCCATCGTTGAGTGTACGGCGAGCAGCGTTATCGCGGAGTTCACGAGCAATCCGAAAGGGCGGCAGCTTGCTTTGCCGGAGATTCGACAGCGTCTCATCGAGCAGATGTCGGATCGGCGGATGGCCCGCCGGATGGTGGGCATGTTGGTTTCCATCGATGAAGACCCGTCGCTGCTGCCGGTTATTGATGAATTCGACGTCCAACACCGTGCCTCAATGACGCAGACTCTGCGCGAGCTTGGACTCGACGTCTCCGAGATGGACGTCTTGCTGCTTCACGCATCGCTGGTGGGCATATCGATGCGAAATAGCAATCGTACTTCGGACGGGGCACTGCGTGAGGCGCGTGCGCTGATCGGCGAAGCCTTTGACCGGCTCGTCGCGCGGACAAGCGCAGCGCGTCGTCCGCGAGCCCTGCGCCGTGTTCGAACCTAGAGGAACTTGGAGATGTTAATACTACCGGTCGGGTGGCGCCATTGGCGCCGCGCCATTGTTGCAGGGGTTGGCGTCATCGGCGTGGCCGTAATCGTGTCGGTCCTGGCGTCAACCGCTCACGAGGGCCGCGCTGATGCGAAGCGCACGGAAAGCAATGCTGCCGCGTTGCGCCCCGCGCTGACCGTGACGACGGCCAAGGCGGAGCGCAGGGCTCTACCCGCAGTCATCGAAGCCTCGGGCGCAGTTGCAGCGTGGCAGGAAGCGAGCATCAGCGCTCGCGCGGTTGGGCCGGCATTAATTTCTGTGGACGCCAATGTGGGAGATGTCGTTCGCAAGGGCCAGGTCTTGGCCCGCTTCGATGATTCGGAGTTACGGGCCGAAGTGGCGAAGGCCGAGGCTAATCTTGCTGAGGCCGAGGCGAACGCGCAGCAAGCCGATGCGTACCGGGATCGCGCGCTGGCGGTGGGGAAGTCCGGCGCGCTCAGCGAGCAGAGCCTGTTGCAGGGCACCACCCAGGCAGCCATGGCCGACGCTCAGGTCGCGCAGGCTCGAGCGAGCTTGACGGCGGCGCGCCTGAAGCTCACTTACACCGTGGTGACCGCACCGGATTACGGGGTAATCTCGTCGCGTACCGCGGCATTAGGTGCAGTCTCGCAAACCAGTACCGAACTGTTTCGCTTGATTCGGCAAGGGCGGCTGGAATGGCGGGCAGAACTCAATTCGACCCAGGTTTCCGCGGTCAAACAGGGATTGGCCGTTGACGTGCATCTTCCCGACGGACAAACAGCGACCGGCCATGTGCGCCAACTCGCTCCGACGCTCTCGAGCGATACGCGGCTGGTTCTGGTCTACGTCGACTTGGACCATGCGGCTTCAGCACGCCCCGGAATGTACGCCAGCGGCACCATCCGCTCCGCGGTTCGCGATATCACGACCGTTCCGGGCGAAAGCATCGTGATTCGCGACGGACGACCCTACGTACTGCGACTCGACGGGAATCAGGTCCGGCAAATGGCAGTCGAGGTCGGTGCTCGACAGGGGCCATCCGCCGAGATCATCGCGGGCATCGCGCCCGGCGACACCGTCGTCGTGCGGGGAGCCGGCTTCGTCAACGATCATGACATCGTTCGTGTCGAGAATGGCAGCTAGCGCCAATCCGATGAACCAATTGACTTAGAGCGCCTGCCATGAATTTTGCAACCTGGTCCATACGCAATCCGATTCCATCGGTGATTCTCTTCGCACTGCTGACGCTGGCGGGCTTGGTGGGCTTCCATCGTCTCGCGGTGAAATATTTCCCGGACATTGATTTACCGACCGTGCAAGTCACCCTGAGGCTGCCCGGCGCATCGCCTTCGCAACTGGAGACAGAAGTGGCGCGCCGGGTTGAGGACTCCATGGCTTCCCTCGAGGGCCTCAAGCATATCCATACGCAGATCGCCGAAGGGCAAGTGGTGGTGTTGGCCGCGTTTCAGATAGGTCGAAATCTGTCCGATGCACTGATCGACGTGCGCGATGCGGTCGACAAGACGCGACGAGATCTTCCCACCAACCTCGAACCGCCCATTGTCAGCAAGCTGACACTCAGCGCCGGCGGTCCCTTCATCGTCTACGCCGTTACGAGCACGTCCATGGACGAGGAAGCGCTCAGCTGGTTCATCGATGACACCATATCTCGAGCGATCGTTGCGGTGCCCGGGGTCGGAGAATTCTCTCGCGTGGGTGGAGGCATGCGCGAAATTCAGGTGCAAGTCGATCCGGTGCGCCTCAACGCGCTGGGTCTTACCGCCGCCGAAGTCTCGGCCGCGCTCAAGCGCGTAGAGCAGGAAGCCTCCGGAGGCAGAGCTCAGGTGGGCGGCGAGGAGCAGGGACTGCGCACTCTCGCAACCGTTCGGCGCGCCGCCGATCTTGAGAACTTGCCGGTCGCCTTTGCGGGCGGTCGCTCGCTGCGCCTGAATCAGATCGCCACGATCAAGGACACGGTGGCGGACAGAACTCAGGCGTCGCTGTTCGACGGCAAGCCGTCGGTCGGGTTTCAGATCAAGCACACCAAAGGCTACGACGAGCTCAAGATTGCAGAAAACGTCCAAAAGGCCGTCGACCGGCTGGCTGCCCAGTATCCGGACCTGCAGTTCAAGCGGGTCAGCGCGACGGTATCCGCGACCGCCGATCAGTTCGATGGCTCGATGCGGATGCTCTACGAGGGAGCCATCCTGGCGATGCTCGTGGTGTGGGGGTTTTTGCGCAACTGGCGCTCGACGCTCCTCGGCGCGATAGCGCTGCCGCTGTCGATTATTCCGACATTCGCGATTATGTCGTGGGTCGGTTTCACGCTGAATACGCTTACCCTGCTCGCACTATCGGTTGTCGTCGGCGTACTGGTCGATGATGCCATTGTTGAGATTGAGAACATCGATCGTCATATGCACATGGGCAAGAGCGTGCTCAAGGCCACCGAAGCGGCGGTTACCGAAATCGGCCTGGCGGTGATCGCCACGACGATGGCGCTGGTCGTCGTCTTTCTGCCGACTGCGTTAATGAGCGGCGTTTCGGGACTCTTTTTCAGGGAATTCGGCTGGACCGCGGTGGCCGCAATTCTCACCTCCCTGTTAGTTGCGCGGTTGGTGACCCCGATGATGGCCGTTTGGCTCCTGCGCCCGACCCCACGGCGCGAGAGCCGCGACGGCCCCATCATGCGAAACTATTTAAAGACTGTGCGGTGGTGTATTCGTCACCGGGTCATTACCTTCGCGGCCGCCACCGTGTTTTTCGCCGCATCCGTGGCGCTAATTCCGCTCATTCCCAAGGGCTTCGTTCCAGCCAGCGACACCGGATTCACCACGCTCAACGTTGAGCTGCCGCCCGGCTCCAGCCTCGATACCACGGTCGCAGTGGCGGAGCAGGCCCGTCGTGCGTTCGCGGCCGGCGCCCAGCCGGTGCCGGGAATCGCCAGCGTATTCACGATCGTGGGACTGTCGGGGTCTCCTTCGGGAACCTCCGCAGTGGGCGCGGCTGGGGAAGTTCGCAAGGCGTCAATGATGATTTCATTCACCGACCGCGGCGGCAGACCGAATGCCACCGAGATCGAGAATGAGATCCGGGCGCGTCTGGCGCAAGTTCCGGGTGCGCGATTTTCAATCGATAATGGACAGCCAGGCGAAAAATTGATTCTCGTTCTGTCGAGCCGCGATCCTGCTGCCCTGAAGGAGAGCGCTGCCGCAGTTCAAAATCAACTTCGATCATTGCCGTATTTGGGCAGCATCAGTTCCACGGCGAGCCTCGAGAGGCCGGAGATTATCGTGCGGCCGGATGCCGCGCGCGCCGCCGAGCTCGGCGTGACGGCGCAGGCGATTGCCGACACGCTGCGCGTCACGACAAGCGGCGACTTCACCGCGGCGCTGGCCAAGCTCAATCTCGATGATCGTCAGGTCGACATCGCGGTGCGCGTGCCCGAGTCGATTAGGACAGATCTGTCTGCGCTCGCGGCGCTACGGGTCCCAGGTCGGTCCGGCCCCGTGCCCTTGGATTCCGGTGGCCGACGTATCGATGCAGAGCGGGCCGTCGCAGATCGATCGGTACGATCGGCTGCGAAACGTGACCATCAGCGCCGATCTTGGCGGCCACCCGTTGGGGCAGGCCTTTAACGACTCCAGGGCGCTGCCGGCGGTTACGATGCTGCCTGCAAACGTTACGCTTCAAGCCTCTCAAGATACCGAATTCATGCAGGAGCTTTTTTCCGGATTCGGCCAGGCGCTGGCGATAGCAGTGTTGTGCGTATTCTGCGTGCTGGCGCTGCTTTTCAAGGACTTCTTTCAGCCCATCACGATTCTCTCCGCAGTTCCGCTCTCTGTCGGTGGGGCGTTTGTGGCATTGCTCCTTGGTCGCAGCGAGCTGGGCCTGCCGGCCCTGATAGGGCTGATCATGCTCCTCGGCATTGTCACGAAGAACTCGATTCTGCTAGTTGATTACGCGATTCTCGGGATTCGCAACGGACTGTCCGAAGTGGAGGCTCTCGTGGATGCGTGTCACAAAAGGGCACGGCCGATCATCATGACGACCGTCGCGATGGTTGCCGGCATGTTGCCGTTGGCGCTCGGCATCGGCGGCGCCGACTCCAGCTTTCGCAGGCCCATGGCCATTGCAGTCATTGGTGGTCTGGTCACCTCCACTGCGCTGAGCTTGCTCGTCGTTCCCGCCGCCTATACGTATGTCGCTCGCGCCGAGCGTCTTCTCCGTCGCGCGTTTCACCGCAAAGGGGCGGCCGTGCACGAACACGCCGTACCCCCAACCGCGGCGGTACAGAGTTCTGGGAGGTCCGTGTGACGGGCCCGCGCATTGGTTTTTCTACTCACCGTCGTTTCGGATATGCTTTGTCTCCAATGCGCGAGTTTTCCCTATTGCGTTGAGCGTCAAGCAAATGACTGAGAGCCGTCCGCCCCTGCCTCCTTTCTCTCATGAATCCGCCGTCCAGAAGGTGCGAGCGGCGGAGGATGGGTGGAACTCGTGCGATCCGGCTAGAGTAGCCCTCGCCTATACCGCGGACAGCTCGTGGCGGAACCGGGCCGAGTTCATCACGGGGCGTCCGGCAATCATTGAGTTTCTTACCAGAAAGTGGTCGCGGGAACTCGACTACCGCCTGATCAAGGAGCTTTGGTGTTTCGGCGACAATCGAATTGCCGTGCGCTTCGCCTATGAATGGCACGATGATTCGTCCAATTGGTTCCGCTCCTACGGTAACGAAAACTGGGAATTCACTGCGGAGGGTCTGATGCGGCGGCGTTTCGCCAGCATCAATGATCTTCCTATCAAGGAAACCGACCGGAAGTTTCGTTGGGATCGCGAGGGACCCCGTCCCTCGGACCACCCAGGGCTTTCCCAGCTCAATCTCTAAAGGGGCACGCGCGTGGCTGCCGAACTGACAGCAACGCCAAGCGAGGACTTTTCCATGTCAACTATGTTGGCTGAGTCCATGCGCCGCATCAGCGGCCTGCTGCAATCCGGTCAATACGACGCGGCGCATGCGCAATTAGAGTCCTTGGTGACCGCAAATCCGAATTATGTGGAAGGACTGCGGCTGTTTGCCGGCACCAAACAAGTCTTGGGCGACCTGACCCAAGCCGAGTCGCTGCTGCGGCGCGCTCTTGAAATAGACCCTCGGTGGGCGCCCACGCTGACCACTCTGGCTGAGCTCTTGCTCAGTGCCGGTCGCAGCGCCGAGGCCGTACCCTTGTTGCAGCGTGCACTCCAAGGCACCCCTCGCTACCCTCGCGCCGCAGTTCTGTTGGTTCGCCATTACCTGGATGCAGGCCAGGCGGCATCAGCATTGGAGATTGCCACGCATTGGTGCAACAGCGGCAAGGTCGATGATGAATTGTCGGCACTGCACGTGGCGGCGTATGCCGCTCTGGGGCGCGAAAGCGAGGCGGTCGCGAATTATCGCCGTCTCGTGGAGCTCGCTCCGGACAACTCCGGCGCAACGCTGACCCTGGCGATCGCGTTGAATGCCGCCAACCTAGCGGAGGAGGGTGAGCGCGTGGTGCGGCAGACGCTGTCCCACACGCGACCGACGGCGACGCTGCACTACACGCATGCTCGCAGCCTCATCGCGTTGGAGCGCTTCGAGCAAGCCGAGTCGGCTTTGCGGGAATGCATAAAATTGGAGCCGCGCCGCGCCGAGGCACACGACAGCCTGGCGCAACTCATGTGGATGCGCACCGGCAATATCAGCGAGGCGACGCAGGTTCTTGATCAGGCGTTGGAAAAATACCAGCACGACGATGCGCTGCGGGCCACGAAAGCCGCGCTGCTGCAGGGCGCCGGTGACGCGCGGGGTGCTTATGCGTGTCTCGCCGACCGCGCCGCACGACCCCAACCCGCGCCCGCGTTGCTCATCCGCGCGGGACTAGCGGCGCTGGAGTTTGAGCCCGGGACCGCACGCAGACTTGCAGAACAGGCCCTGCGAGCCCAACCCAACAATCCGGCAGCCCGCAAGCTTCTTTGCGCCGCATTTCTGGGCGTAGGGGAGGGAGCGAAGGCGATGGCAGAGTGCGCCACCCTCTTGAAGGCCGCTCCCGACGATCAATATCTCATTGCCATGCAAGCGACCGCTCTACGGCTCTTGAACGATCCGCGCTACCAGGCGCTGTGCGACTACGGCGAAATGGTGATGTCGGTGCGCCTGGAGACGCCTCCGGGGTGGTCCAATCTTGCCAGTTTCCTGAGAGACCTCGCGTCGCGATTGGGCGCCCTGCACAATCCTCACGGCCATCGGCTTCTTTATCAATCGCTGCGCCAGGGCACCGAAACCACTCAGGATCTTTCTCGCAGTCAAGACCCCATCATTCAAGCGCTGTTTCACGCCTTTGCCGCACCGATCGCGCACTATCGGAGTCAGATTGGCGAGGGCGAAGATCCGCTACGGCGCCGCAACCGCGGCGCTTCGCGATTCAACGGCAGCTGGTCGGTACGTTTGCACCGCGCCGGCTATCACACAAGCCATGTCCATCCTCGGGGATGGATTTCCTCGGCTTGCTACATTCAGTTGCCCGATAGCATGAAAGCGGGACACAGCGCCGAAGGGATTCTCAGCTTTGGCGCGCCCGGGATGCTCACGACGCCCTCACTGGACGCGGAGTTGTCGGTGCGTCCGGAACTTGGCCAATTGGTGCTGTTTCCGTCGTATTTCTGGCATGGCACGTTGCCCTTTCATAGCGAACAGCCGCGGCTCACAGTCGCATTCGACGTCGTGCCAGACATGCGTGAGCGCACCTGAATACTTCACCACGCCGATGTCCCGGCAAACCGCCTTTACAGCGGTTTGCCGGAATTTTCGCACCAATACTTAGAATTTGTACTTAAGTTGAATGTTGCCTTCGCGGCCGACGATCGAGCGCCCGAAGCCCACATTGTTTTGCACGGCGTTGCCACCCACCCGGGCATTGCCCTCGGTCAAACCAAATTGGTTGGTGAGGTTTGAGCCGAGCAGTCTGACCTCCCAAGCGCTCCCTATTTGAGCGACGATACCGGCACCCAGCGTGTAATAGCTGCCCAAAGGATTCAAGCCGGTCTGGTCTTGGAAGTGCTCACCAATGTGCTCGTAAGTCATGAACTCGGTCAAAGAACCCCAATCGAAAGTCTGGATGCCTTGAGGCGTCACGCGAATCTGCCACTTTGGCAAACGAGCGAGCTGTACGCCATTGATCGTGCCGCACTGCACGACCTTGTTGATGTCAGTGAAGATGAAGCAGCCTTGGTAGTCCTTATAGTGGGCGTCTTCGTAGTTGGCGTTCACCGACAGGCTTAGGTCTCTCAGGGCTTGCGTCTCGCTGCCCGCGAACGGATTGACGCTGCCGACAATTCGTCCGCCTTTGGATGTCGAGCCGTAGGTGGTCTTCGGGCCAATCGGCACGTTATTGATATCCACGGGTTGATACAGCAACCCCTTGAACTCCTTGTCATAGGCCGCCAAGTCAATATAGGTGTAACGATTCTGAATCTTGAAACCGACCTCGTAATTCTGCACGGTGCTAAGCGGCGGATTCCCGGTGCAGCCATTCGAGCCGTTGTTGACGTTGCAACGGACCGCGTCGAAGTTATCGAAGAAGCACGCCATCGTTGATGCGAATATAGGCGCTCATATGGTCAGTGAACTCGTAATTTGCGCCCACCGAGTACGTCGGCATGGTATTGATTTCACTCGCGTGCGAGTAGGTACCGTCGGGCAGAGTGACTGCGTTGTCCCACAGATCGAATGCCGACCCCAGCTGTTTATTCGCCAGGTTGGTTGTCTGTTGCTTCAGATCGATATGTTCGAGACGAACATTGGCATCGAGCAGCCAATTGTTGATTTTCCATGAGTCGGAAAGATAGCCGGCAATATTGGTGGCCTGGCCTTGCTCGAGGATGTTGTAGCCGCCATTGGAGTTCACAATGCCTTGAGCGCTCGTCACGTTGTAGATATTTCCGCCTGCGGTGCCTTGCAATATGATGGGACTCGCATTCGGCACGTTATCCATCAACACATTCGAGCTCAACGACCAGGCATCGTTGTCAGTGTAGTGGGCTATATACAGACCGGCCGTCAATATGTTGCCGTTGCCGAAGTCCTTTGCCACGCGGAATTCATCGGTGACACTGGTGAGCTTTTTGCGCACGAACCATACCTGTTCGGTGATCACACTCTGATCGGGAGACACCGCCGCGCCGTTTGTATAGTGGGCCTGGACCGCGGCCGGGCTCAATGCGGGCGGCAGCGTGGTCAATGCGCCAATGAAGGCCGCCAACGTCTGGGGATTGCCGTTGTTCACCAGCGCCTGCGTGTTCAGGTACCCGCCATCGAACAGGAAGTAATTGGTGATGGACCATCCGTTGCCGAATTTCTCATCGAGATTCGAACCGAAATAGTTCAGCGCGGCGCCGCGGCCATTGCTGATGTCGTCATTTTGAAATGCGCCCGATGGGGCCGGGATCAGGAAATTCTGCAGTTGCTTGCTGTTGTAGGTGTTATTGAGCTGGTTGAAACCGGGATATGCCTCAACCTTGCCGTTGGAAACGATGTAGGGAAAATCGGCGACCCAGAGATTCTTATCCTGCAGAGTTCTAAACCAAAACATGACCGAGCCATTGTCCAGATCGTGCTTCACCGTGGCCGTGAGCTGGCCACCGATGTCGGCCGGATACTGCGGATCACGCACGCCATCCGACACCCGGTAGAAGCCGCCGATGCTGCCATACCATCCGTCGGTCATCTTGCCGCTGTAGAACGCATCCACACGCACCAATCCTTCAGATCCGTAGGTGACGCCCAGGGAGCCGGTGGTCTTCTCCGAACCGGTGCGCAAAATGAAGTTTGCGCTGGCGCCCGCCTGTCCCGGGCCAAAAATTGCGCTGGGGCCACCCTGAACAATTTCAACCCGCTCGACTGTGTCGTCCATGCGCAGCAAGGAGCTGGAATCCATGAAGGACAGGTCCGGGGAACCGTAGAGGGGCGAACCGTTGATCATGGTCGAAAAATAGGGCGAATCGCCGCCGCCGTTGGGAAAGCCGGCCACGTCGATATTGGCGCCTGTCTGGCCGCCGGATGCTTCCGGCCAAATTCCCGGTGATTGCTTGAAAATTTCAGCAACGCTGCCGGGATTGGCGTTGGCAACCTGTTCGAGGGATAGAGATACGACGTTGTAGCTGGCGTCCAGCTTCTTGACGCCTTGGGCGGAGGCAGTGACGACGATCTCGTCGAGCGAGTTGCCTGTGCTGGTTGCGGCGGGGGTAGCCTGCTCGTCGGCTGCGTAGGCGCTGCCGGCGCAGTAAAGGATGCCGGCGACCGCGACCGCCAGGGCATTGACCCTGAGACCGCAGACGTTTGCTTCCCGCGCGAGAGCTCTAGGGTCAGGCAGTCCCAAAGCACGCCGGCGGCCTGTGCCCAAATTGACCGAACTCGACCTTGAGCGTAGTAGTTTGTTGCGTTTTTGACTCATGACTCGTTCTCCCCGAAGTAAGCCAATTGGGACCGGAAAGGGTTACCGAAATTCGCACCTGTGACCGCCGCGACGGCGGCCAACGATGAATGCGTTGAGATTGAGAAATGTGCGCACGGGAAGCCGTGGAGGCCCGGCGGCGAGTTGCCATCAACAAGGAGGGTGGCACGCCAACCGCTCCAGCAGCTCTGTAAAATGTGCAATTTCCGCCCCCATCGCAGCCGAATGCTCGCGGTGTGTCGCCGCACGCTAAGGAGGGTCCAAGCCAAGCTACGACCACGGTGCTCGCTGCTGGAACAGTCTTTTTTTCGCCGTGGGATTCGCGTCCGAACGACCGCTCGCCGGAGACCCTCCCCCAAGCCGAATGTAGTTGGTATTCTGTTCAATAGCAAATTCTGCGGCGATTTCGCCACAACTTTAGCGCCGGTGGCGTGCCCACTAAGGGGCGGGGATGGCCAGGTAAACCGTGCTCCACAACTGAGCGGCATTCGATTCGTCGGCGTCACTGGCGCCTGCACCGAAGGGTGCGACGGCATAGCGACCGTTTGCAAAGTTCCAGGACCAGAGTTCGGAGTTGCGCATGCTGTGTGCCGCGCGGATGGCGATCCAGAGTTGCGTTTCTGCCCTCTGCAGCAGCGCTCGCGAGCTGGGTTTTAAGTCCGATTGCCCCAATTGTCGCTGCAATCCCGCCGCAAGAACAGCCTGCTGCCAGGACCAAACCACCGTGCCGTGATAGGCGCTGCGGGTGAGATGAGCCTTGATCTCGGGCGCTGCGTACACCGGATTGGCGACCAGCACGCCCACCGGGGTGAGCAGGCCCGCGGGGAACGGCCGCATCAAGGCCGTGACGTCTCGGTCCAAGGTCGCCGGATTGGGCTTGCCGAACAACATGGCGAAGCCTTCATCGGAATGCAGGATCGGAATCACCTTGGCATCGGCGGTCAGCGACAGCGCGTGGAAAGACACGGGCGCGTCATCCACGGAACGCAGCGCGTCGCCGTCCGGTACTTTGAGGGCCGCGGCATACTCGCGAATGTCTGCTTGCGCAGCCGCGCTCGACACGCTGACATCGAACAGCGCTGCCGATTGGGCGCGCCAGACCTCGGCAGCTGGCGCGGCACGCGCGAATAGCTGGCGCTCTGTCACGTCCAGATAGGAATCGAGCAGGCCGCTGGCATAGAAGCGGCTGATCGCCTCGAGTGCAGCCGGCACGAACACTGCGTTGACATCGTAAGGGATGCGGCCGCCGCCCAACCCGTCGTTGCTGTCCCGCCATTGCCCTGCATCAGATCCGGATTTGAGCGCGATCAGATTGGACGCCACGGGCCCATTCGCGAACTTTGCCGCCGCCCGCAGCACGAACTTGAAGTTATCGATCAAGTCGGCGCCCATCGCGCGGGATTGATCGCGGCGGCCATCCGCTCGCTTCAGGAACCGCGCGGCGTGCGCGCGGCCGCGTTCATCATCCAACAACCATTGGGCAGCGACGGGGGCCAGCATGAAGGTTGCATCGATCATGTTGTAATTGAAAGTCGGTGCATCCGACTTGCCGCCGCCGGCGCGCATGTGATCCAAAATGGCGAACTCGCCGATGTCCTCTTCGTGCGCCACTTCGCCTTGGGGCGACAGACGGGTCAGCACCGAGCCCAAGCCGGCGTCGACAGCCTCGGCTGTGAGTGCGGGCATGAGCAGGCGCACGGACATGAGCGTATCGCGTCCAAAATAGGTATTGAAACGCCAGGAGCCGGCCAGAAATTTTTCTCGGTAGCTTAAGAAGGTCAGCGCATTGCGAGCGGCAACATCTGCCTGCGCCCGATCATTGAGCAAGTGCTTCCCGCCCAGCGGAGTCAGCGGAGTCTCGCCGCAGAGGGCGGTGATCCTCAACCCGATCCTGCCGTCCTTGCCCGCTGCGAAATGCCCGGCACGCAAGGTACCGTGCGTAATTTGCAGGCTCAGACGATAGCCTGGCGCACCATCGAGGCGATCGCGGGCCCAGGTAATGGTCGAGCCCTCAATCGTCGCGCCGGCTGCCACCTCGGCGGGAAAAGTGCCGAGCGCCTGGTAGTCGCGCAGCACACGGACGCTGGATAAGACCGCCTGCTTAATCTGGAGGTCGCTCGCTCCGCTGACGCTGGCTTCGGCGGTCATGCCGTAGAGCGCGCGTCCCCGTGCATCCTTGGCGATGAGCGGCTGCGGCCGCGTGATCAACTTCCAATTCACCGGCGCAGTGCCATGCGAAAACCACAGGCCCACGCCGCTGTTGCCGGCAGGAAATGCGATCAGAATGCGAGGATCCTGTCCGGAGCGCAGCAGCAGATGAGCGGCAACCGGTCCCTCGCGCAAAAAGCTGTTGAGATTGGACCCTTCGCTGACGTCGAATGCCAGGCGCTCCTCGGAACCATCAGTGCTCGAGGCGGGCAGCGATGCGGCCGCCAGCAGCACGCCGAAAATCATCAAGGCGCGGCACCGGATGGACTGCAAGGTCAGGGTACTTCCTGGAAGAAAACCAAATCGGAGGATAATGGCAAAGCCAGGTTGACGTCGATGCCCACCCGCATCAGCGCTTCGCCGCTCGCGCTGAAATTGCCGGCAGGGTGGTCCTGGAATTCGAGTCGATAACGGCTGTCGCGATTGAGCCCCGACAAGCGGTAGCGATGCGTCGGCTGCTTCGTGCTGCCCCGGAACGCATACAGCACCCCGCGCTTGAGCTTCGCTGAGAAGTATTCGATGCCGTCCCAATGTACGCCATCGGGTCGCGGTGCGACATGGTACAAATCGGCTTCGCGGATCAGCGGCCGCAGCAGCATCTTGTAGAGTGCAAACTCCCGCTGCGCCGCGGCGCGCTGCGGCTGGTGACCATAGGGTTGTGTCGAGCATCAGCGAAAACCAGCCCAGCATGCCGCTGCGCAATGTAGAGAAAGTTCTCGATGCTGGGGGCGGGGAATTTTTCCACATAGCTCTCCAGCATCGCCGACGGCAGCACATGGCTGGCGTCGTAAAACGCGCGACGATTGGAGAGCGGATCATAGGTGTCCGTGATGGAAAAATAGTCGCCATGCGCGGCGCTGCCGAAGTCGACCATGCGCCCGCCGTCATTGCAGACCTCGAGCAGCAGGCCGGGATGGCGCGCGCGCAGCTGCTCGTAGATTTCGTAGTAGGCGCGCACCGCGTGATAGCTGACGTCGGTGGAATTGGAACCCTCGACCATCAGATAGCCCGAGTCCTCGAAGGTCCGCAGCGATGACGGCTCCGGCGGCGCAGCCGGGTGATCGTCGCGGGAGCTGCCCTGCGCCACCAGATAGCCGTCGTGTTCAAGCATGTCGAGGTGATAGTCGCTGACGATGCGCTCGAGTTCGCGGGCGGCCCACGCTTTCGCCGCGGGCAGGCCAAGATCGATGGTGATCCCTTTGAACGGTTCGCGGGCTTCCAGTCGGCAGGCGGATCTGCAATGAGCCAGTCGCGGATCGCAGGATCGTGGACATTGAGGGCGCCGGTCTCGTTGGAAGCGCCGGCCTGCGTCCAGTCGATCCACAGACCGAACTTGAGTCCTCGTTGGTGGGCGTAGTCGGCAACATTTGCGATGCCGTGCGGGAACTTGCTCGGATTCGCCTGCCAGTCGCCCACGGCGCGAAACCATCCCGCATCGAGGTGAAACATCTCGAGGCCGAGCCGCGCGGATTCCTCGATCATGCGATGCGCTAGATTTTCATCCACCGCCATGCCGCTGCCCCAGCTGTTGTTCACCAGGATCGGGTAGGTGGGGTCACTGATGGTGCGTGGATTGTTCAATACCTCGCGCACCCAACGGCGCAGAATATTGCCGGCGCCGTCCGGTCCGCCGCGGAAGGCTCCGAGGAATATGCTCGGCGTTTCGAAGGTGCCGCCGCTCGGCACCCGCGTTCTGTAAGGACCGGGCAGCGGATTGAGCCCCGCTTCGCCGCGCAGCGAGGTATCCCGGCGCTGCAGCGTCATGCGGGTGCGTCCGCTGAATTCGATGCCGACATACCAGCCGCGCCGATCGCCGCCGGGCTCATCAACCAACATAGTAAGGAATCATCTCTCTGGGTAGGTTTTCGCTGGGGCGAGCATAGGTGCTGGAGTAGCCTTGCCAGAAATCGCCCTCCGAAAGCGTGTCGAGGTGCGTTCCCTGAGGGGAGGGGATATCTGCGCCTTTCTCCACCCAAAAGCGCTGCAGCGCGGTGTTGGGTTTGATCTGCCAGTCGAAACGCAGACTCGGCACCAGCGGCAGCCACACCGCATCATGGCTCATATTCTTGATCTCGGTGCTGTGCTCGATCGGGCCGTGCTCGGCACGTACCCGCCAGCGCCACAGCAACCTAAGCTGCGGCGCATCGGCGACATAGACGACTCGAATCTCCTTGGAATCGACATGACTGGCGGCGCGATCCAAGCGCCACACCACCGGTTGCGCCGGCGCCATTGATTTCGACTCGCTCGGGCAGGGCATCGTCGCCGCGATTGTTCCAAACCGCGGCTCCGGGTCCTCTCAGCGTGCGCAGGCCGGGGGCATGCTCGGTCGCCTCGATGACAAGGGATGTGTCGGCACTGGAAAGTTCTGCACGCAAGGGGGGCGGGTCCGCGCGCGCGGTTTGCGCCAAGACGATGGCCGCCCAGCAGAGGACGAGGCCGCGTCTCGCGATCAGGATGGCGAGACCGTTTGGTACACGCTGTAGCGTTCAGCGTCGATGTCGGGGAAAGGCCTTAGTCGGATAGGGGCGGCACTGGTCCGTGTGCTTGCCATTCATGCCGGCCGTAAGGGGCGCGTTGCGCCGCCAAGAGATTCGCGCGCGATATGGGTTCGGCAGCCAGGTCAGGCGCAAGGCGCATGAGCACCAGGGGGCCGGCAAGCAACGCGGCCGTATTCGCGTGCTGCGCATCGACGCTCTCCAGTCTCCTGAGGAGCGGCAATTCGAGTTCGATCCTGTCGCCTGAGCGCCATTCGCGCCGGATGGCGGCGAATTGTCCCGGCTGCGGCTCGCTATGCTGCTTGCCGTTGATCGCGAGCGTTGCGCCTCGTGCCCAAGCGGGTACGCGTAGGTTGAGCGTAAAAGTTTGCGCGCTTTGGCTGCGCAGCGTCATGCGCACGATGGGGTCATAGGGGTAATCCGTCTCGATCGACAGGCGGCAAGACTTGTTGTTCAGGCTCCAACTGACCTGCGCCGGCACGTAAAGATTGACATAGATGCCCTGCGGGTCGGTGAAGCACGTGCTGATGGCGTAGTCGGCCGCGATCATCGGCAGCGTACCGGAGCAACACGGCCAGCGATCAGGGTGAAAGCCCTTTTTTGCCTGCGCTGTATAGTCGGAATAGTAGAAGGCGTGTCCGTCGGACTGAATGGGCAGCGCGCCCAGCACCGTGTTGTACAGCACCCGTTCCATGCTGTCGCCGTAGCGTGAGTCACGTGTAATTCGCAGCAGGTAGCGCGTGAGTTTGAAGTGCGCGTAAGCCCCGCAGGGCGTCTCAAAACTCTTGGTTTCCTTGGCGAGGCTGGCACCGAGTGCGCCGCTGCCGGGAACGACAAAGTGCTCATCCGGGCCCCAGCCGCCGGTGGCGAAGCTCTGTGCTGCGATCATCTCGAATCCATTCTGTGCCGCCGCGAGATACATCGGGTTGTTCAAAGACAGGTAGGCCTGCGCGGCCGAACTCAAGCCGTTGACGTGGCTGTAGGCATGTTTGCCCGGCAGCGCATTCTCGCCGTGGGCGAGAGCTGCGAAGAAATCGTCGTAGAGAAAGCGGCGGCCGAGCGCGAGATGACGCGGATCGCCGGTCAGGCGCCATGCCAGGAATTGGTTCTCCGGCAGCGTGTAGCTTTCATCCCAGGCATGCTCGCTGAAATCCTCGCCCGGCTGCGCATGCTCGTTGCGCGGCATCGCCCGCGCAGGGAGAAACGGCGTCGCGGACTCGGTTGCGCGCTGCAAAGTGGGCCGCGCCATCGAGTCGCCGCCGAGCCGCTCCGCGTCGAGCAAACCGCCCGTGAGCTTGTCGTAGGTATAGGCGGGAAAACGATTGTTGCGATAGAAACTGCCGTCCGCGTCAATCGTGGCCGCAAGCCCGCGCACCAGACGCTGCACCTTGGCGCGGGTCGCGGCGTCGCCGGTGATCGCATAGTAACGCGACAAGGCGCTCATCCATTGGCCAAAGGTTGCGCCCGGCGCAAACGCGTAAGTGTCATACCAGCCGCCGAGATCGCTGCCGGGTGCATGCTGCGCGGCGCGCACGCGGAACGGCCGCAGCAGCGCGTCCTCGTCCAGTGCCAGAACCAAGCGGTGATTTTCGCGCGCCTGTCGGTCGAGCGGACCTGCGGCGAATTGCACCTGGCTGTAGCTCAATTCTGTCAGCGGTGCTGCGGTCGTACCGTCGACTGCCTCGTCGGCCGTCGATTCGCGGCGCCAGCCGACGGCTGCCAACACGCCCGAACGCAAGGATGCTCCGCCTGCCGCTGTTGATGCTCTCGGACATGTTGCGCCGTTCCTCCGACTTGTGCTTTAGAATGCGGTGCGCGGCGCGCCGGCGCAACATGCGCGGCGCGCGATCCCATCGACACCAGCGCGACTTCGGAATTAAATACCCGGCGTGCGGCGCTCGATTGGAGAGAAGCTCGTGAATTATCAGAAGGCCAGACGCTGGACGATACGTGCCGGCGCTGTATTTTGTTGCGGCGCACATCAGCCTCTCGGCGCCGGCTGCGGATGCCACCTTCAGTCTCAGCGCAAGCGCAGCGGATTTCGGCAGTTATTTTCCGAGCTATCTGGCGAATGGCTATTTCTCGACCATGAGCGCTCCGCGCGGCACCGAGGGCAATCTCGCCTACATGGTCGGCTTCATGGACTACGCCAAGGACGACATGTCGCGGCCGGCTGCCATTCCCGGCTGGAGCGAAATCGACTATTCGACCGGCGATTCTGCCGCGGGGCATTTCTGGATGAATCAAGTCGCGCTGAACGCCGCGCAGTTTGCGGACTATCGTCAGATCTTGAACATGCAGGAAGCGACGTTGACGACGAGCTATCGCTACGTCGATCACAATCGCAGCACCCAGATCAGAGTCACCACCTTCGTCAGTCAGGCCTCGACGCATCTGGCTGCGACGCAGCTGTCGCTGACGCCGGATTTCGACGGCACGGTGGAGCTGTCGTTTGCGTTGAATCTTTGGGCGCCGTATCAGCCGCGCCTGCCGCTCGCCAAACTGAGCGGGGAGCAGATGCAGGAAGCGGTCGCCGCGCACAACATGCAGCTCGTGTCGATTCCGCCCGCCACCCCGGACCGGGCCGCCGTTTGGTATCACGGCGACACTCACGTGCTCGCCGCCGGGGGCGACGCAAGCCAATTGACCTTGTATCTCGACGGCCGTGCCGAACAGGGTCTGACCATGGCCGAGGCCGCGGCCATTTTGCTGCCCGACGGTGTTTCGGCGAGCGATGTCGCGCTGTACCAAAGCCCGTATCGCCTGGCGTTGAATCTCAAGATCAAGGTGCAGAAAGACAAGACCTACACCTTCAGCAAATTCGTTGCCGCGTCGCGCGAGGGCTGGGGCGGAGATGGCAAGGCCGATCTGGCGCTCGCCACGGCGGCCCGCAGCACCGGTTTCGCTGCGCTGCTCGACGCGCATCGCGCCGCTTGGCGCGATCTGTGGCGGTCCGATATCACGATCGACGGTGATCCGCGCGCACAAACTGCCGTGCATTCGGACCTGTATTATTTGCTGGCAACCTCGACGGCCGATACCCGTTGGGCCATGGGCGCTTGCGGGTTGACTCCCGGCTATACGGGTCACGTGTTCTGGGACAGCGACACCTGGATTTTCCCCGCGTTGCTGTTGCTGCACCCAGAGCGGGCAAAATCTCTGGCGATGTTCCGCGCGCACACGCTGGCGGCGGCCCAGGCTCGTGCGAGCGCGGCCGGATTCAAGGGCGCGAAGTATCCGTGGGAGGCCGATCCTGAAAACGGCAGCGAGCAGACGCCGCATTTCGCCTATGTGCTCGGCGAGCGTGAGATTCACGTCAATGCCGATATTGCGATTGCGCAGTGGCAATACTGGCTTGCCACGCACGATCGAGAATGGCTGAAACGATCCGGTTGGCCCGTGATTCGCAACGTGGCGGATTTTTGGGCCAGCCGCGCAACTTGGAATGCGGAGCGGCAGCGCTACGAGATCGTGCATGTCACGTCGGTTGCGGAGAGCTATAACGATGTGCCGAATGACACTTTTACCAATGTGTCTGCAAAAAAAGTCCTGCAGATCGCCGCCGGCGCCGCGGCGCTGGTCGGCGATCGGCCGGATCCGCACTGGGCTGAGGTTGCCGCAAAGCTGTACATTCCGTTCTCGGTGGGCGAGCAACGCCATCTGGATTTCGACGCCAGCGTGCCGCGCGAGCCGTTGGAGGGCAGCACGTTGGGATTGTTGATGTACCCGTCGCTCGATTTGCAGATGACTCCGCAGATTCGCCGCAACGATTTCGACTACACCATGATTTCAGTGAAACAGGGACACCATGAACCGCATGGCATGGGGATGGCGCCCGCGTCGATTGCCGCCGCCGCGGTCGGCGATACGGTCTCTGCAGTGGCGTGGCTGCAGAGAAATTTCACCAGCGGCCTGATCAAGCCGCCGTTCAATGTGCGTACCGAGACGGCGACCAACAACACCGGCTATTTTGTCACCGCATCCGGCGGTTTCCTGCAGAATCTGCTGTACGGCTTCAGCGGCCTGCGCATCCAAGAGAAGGGCCTGGTCGAGTCCTATGCGCCGGTGCTGCCGCCGGAATGGAAATCGATGACGCTGAAAGGCGTTGCATTTCGCGGGCAGCGCTACGACATCATTCTCGATCGCGATGCCCACGGCCAAGTCCGGCTGATGCGCAAGGCCTTGAGTTCATCGCGCTAAGACTGCATGTTCCATCCGGGGCGATAATCGCGCGTCAGGAATTCATTTGCTTCGGCGACATTGCTGACCTGTCCGGTTTCGCCGTCGTACAAGATCTTCTTCCCCTGTCCCGTCCGCAGCGCCACCAGCCCCAGCAACATGGTCTCGGTGAGCCGCGCCGCATACTCGATCGGGGAACTCGCCTTGGCCTCGCCGCGAATCGCCTTGCTCCAATTGAGCTCATGAGTCCACATGATGCGCGGCGTGCTTTTGGGCACGGCGGCCGCAGCCTCACTCAGCGATTGCGGATAGAGGCGCGGATTGGAGCCGTACGTATCGTGCAGCAGAATGCCTTTCTCGCCGATGAATATCACGCCGCCTTCGCTCTTGAGCGTGACATCATCCGGCAGCACGTCGGGGCGCGGCGGATAGATGCCGCCGTCGAACCAGGACAATTTCACCGGCGGCTGCGTGCCGCGAGCGCGCGAATTGATAGTGCACGCAAGTCGAGACCGGATACGACACCGGCTTGCGCGGACCGCGGCCGGGCGCAGCCGCCGCGACCGCGGGGTCGGACGAAGGCAGGGGCATGGTGCCCCACTGCGTCGAGGTCGCTTCGATGCTCGTGGGATGGGACAGCCCCAATGCCCAGAAAGGGATGATCGATGAGATGCGCGCCCATATCTCCCAGAGCTCCGCAGCCAAACGCCAGCCAGCCGCGCCAGTTGAAAGGGTGGTAGACCGGATGGTAGGGAACATTTTCGGCAATCGGTCCCAGATATAGATCCCAATCGAGCCCGGGCGGCGGAGCGCCGCCGCTGCCCATGGCGGCCGCGAGCACATCCTGCAGGTATCGATACGTCCAAGGATTGCCGAAACCGCCGGGTGCTTCGACCGGCGGCATGCTGGTGGGCCGCGCCAGTCCCTGCGGCCAATAGACGACCGGCCGGTTGGTCCACACGTGCACCTCGTGCACGGCGCCGATGACGCCCGCGCCGATCCACTCGTTGATGAGACGTGCGCCCTCGCTCGAATGCCCCTGATTGCCCATTTGGGTCACGAGCTTGGGATTTTTGAGCGCAAGCTCGCGCAGCATGCGGGCCTCATGCACGGTCGCGGTGAGCGGCTTCTGCACATAGACATGCTTGCCGGCCTGCATCGCCGCCTTGGCGACCACGGCGTGTACATGATCGGCGGTGGCCACCACGCACGCCGTCAACACCTTTCTCCTTCGCCAGCATTTCGCGAAAATCGGTGTAGCGCTTGGCCTTGCTGAACTGCTCTTTGAGCTTCACGCCTTCGGGCCGCGCTTGGCCTTGCGCATCGGTCAATAGCTTCTCGACGCAGCGCTCGCTATAGGCCAGATCGACATCGCAGACGACGCCGATGTGGTCGGATTGCGCCAGCACTTGCGCATTTTGCGATCCCATTGAACCGAATCCGACGACAGCAATATTCACGGTGTCGCTCGGGGCGCGCTGCCCTCGCCCCAGGACGCGGCGCGGCACGATCATCGGGGCGCTCGCGACTCATGGCGCCCAGCGTGGCTTTGCCGGCGCCGGCAACAAACTCGCGGCGGGTCAGGTCTTTGCTCTTGGGCATGGCAAGCTCCTTTCACAAGCGGATCGTACCCATTCTGGTGCATTAGCCGAAGGCAGGGAAGTGCGCTCGAGCCCGCGCCTTTTGACTTCGAAGTCCCAACCCACCACGATAACGCCGCTGCGGCCAGCTTGGGGAGAACATGAGAACATGAGACACGGTTCATTGTGGAAATGCTATGCGCTGATCGGCGCGGGACTTAGCCTCGGGGCGCTGCTGCCCGCGGCGGCGCAGCCGCAGCCGCAACCGGCCCTGGTGGCCAAAGCGCCCGACACGCCGCAGATCTTATTCAAAGATCTGTTCGTTGCCGTTCAGACAGCCCGGCTCTTTCCCGACAGCAAGACTTTTGCCGATGCGGTGCCCAAGTCGCCGCCGACGCAGATCCTGGCACGTTACCACGCAGCTAAACCGGATTCGAAGCAAGCGCTGAGCGAGTTCGTCGCCGCAAATTTCGACCTGCCGTCTCAGGCCAGTGGTCCGGAAGTTCCTGTGGAAAGGACCGATATTACGCGCCATATCGATTTGCTATGGGATCAGCTGACGCGCACCACACCTTCCGCGCCGCCGTATTCCTCGCTGCTGCCGTTGCCGGAACCGTACGTCGTCCCGGGCGGACGATTCCGTGAACTGTATTACTGGGATTCGTACTTCACGATGCTGGGATTGGTGGAAAGTGGCCGGCACGATTTGGCCGAGCACATGGTGCGAGACTTTGCCTCGCTGATCGACACTTACGGCCATGTGCCGAACGGCACGCGCAGCTATTACCTGAGCCGCTC
Organism: uncultured Gammaproteobacteria bacterium; assembly: GCA_963809645.1. Classification (GTDB taxonomy): domain Bacteria; phylum Pseudomonadota; class Gammaproteobacteria; order Steroidobacterales; family Steroidobacteraceae; genus Bog-1198. Next base: position 118,502 of record CAWEKK010000008.1, on the reverse strand, counting down.
ACAACCGCCGTTTTTCTATGCGATGGTCGGACTGCTCAGTGCCGAGGATCCGGCGGCTTCTTATGCGCGCTACTTGCCGCAGCTGCGCCGCGAATACGCCTTCTGGATGCAAGGCGAGAAAGGCGTGAGGCCCGGCACGGCCCATCGCCGGGTCGTTTCCATGCCCGATGGTGCGGTACTGAATCGCTATTGGGATGATGCCGATACGCCGCGCGATGAATCCTATCGCGAAGACACCGAGCTCGCCCGACGGAGTGGGCGCATTCCGAAGCAGCTGTACCGCGACGTGCGGGCAGCGGCCGAAAGCGGCTGGGACTTCGGCTCCCGCTGGTTCGCCGACGGCAAGAAGCTCGAGACCATCAACACCACTGAAATCATTCCCATTGATCTTAACAGCCTGTTGTTTGGTCTCGAGGAGGCGATCGGCTCCGGTTGCGCGAAGGTTCACGATGCCGCTTGCGCGGCCGAGTTCGCGCATCGCGCAACGATGCGGCGCGCGGCGGTAAATCGCTATCTGTGGGATTCGGCCGGCGGAGTGTTTCGCGACTATCGCTGGGTGCAACGGGCGCAAGTGCCGCGCATCTCTGCCGCGACGCTTTATCCCCTGTTTGTCGCGCTGGCGAGCCAGGCGCAGGCCGCTGCGGTGGCGGCCACTGTTTCGCGCGATCTGCTCAAAGCGGGCGGCATTGTCACGACGCCGTTGGAAACGGGCCAGCAGTGGGATGCGCCGAACGGTTGGCCTCCGCTGCAATGGATCGGGGTTTCTGGACTGCGTCGCTATTCTGTATCGCCGCTGGCGCGACATCGTCGCCTGCCGATGGATCGCCAACGTCAATCGCGTCTACGCGCAAGCGGAAAGCTGGTGGAGAAATACGATGTCCTGGCCACCGGGCGAGCCGGCGGCGGCGGTGAATATCCGAACCAGGACGGATTCGGCTGGACGAATGGCGTGATGCGCAAACTGATGGCCCTTTATCCCAAGTTTGCGGCCAATAGCACTCCGGAATCCTGTGGGACGCCAGGCACATCGCTGCAATAATGGCAATCTATCGTGTGATAGACCCCGTTTATTGATGGCACGAATCGATTGGACACATATATCAGCTGACACCATACTGATTGCCTTGAATTTAGGAGCCAATCAGTGAGCAGCACGGTGATTCCCATTGCAGCGGCGGGCGCGACCAAACGACGGAAACGACAGGCACCGAAGGGCCGGCAGGTGGTGCCTGAGGCCGTGGCCGAAGTCGAGGCGTTGATTGGTCCGCCGCCCTGGCGTCACGATCTGCTGATCGAGTACCTGCACCGGATCAATGACCGCTATCGCCAGTTGGGCGCGCCGCACATGGCGGCCCTGGCGAAACTTCTGGGATTGGCACAGACCGAAGTCTACGAAGTGGCCACCTTCTATCATCACTTTGATGTGGTGAAAGAAAATCCCGACGGCTCGCTGCCGACGCCGGCGGCGCTGACCGTGCGGGTCTGCGATGGCCTGAGCTGTGAAATGGGTGGCGCGAAACAGCTGCTCGAGAAGCTACCGGCGCTGCTCGGCCGCGAAGTGCGCGTGATTCCGGCGCCGTGCGTCGGCCGCTGTGAACAGGCGCCCGTCGCCGTGGTGCACCAGAAGCCCGTGCCCGGACGCCACCTTGGAGGCCGTGCGCGCCGAGGTCGAGGCAGGGCATATCACCGATACGCCGGGCAACTACATCGACTTCGACGCCTACACAAAGGACGGCGGTTATTCGCTTGCTGCGCGATTGCATGGAGCACCGGCGCGATCTTGAGAGCGTTTTGAAGACCATGGAGGATTCCGGATTGCGGGGTCTGGGCGGCGCGGGATTTCCCACCGGCCGCAAGTGGCGCATCGTGCGCGGCGAGGCGGCGCCGAGACTGATGGCGGTCAACATCGACGAAGGCGAGCCCGGCACCTTCAAGGATCGCGTTTACCTTGAACGTGATCCGCATCGCTTCCTGGAAGGCATGCTCATCGCCGCGTGGGCGGTCGACATATCCGCGATTTATATCTACCTGCGCGATGAGTATCACGGCTGCCGCGCGCTGCTGGAAACGGAACTCGCCAAACTGCTCGACAATCCGCCCGTACCATTGCCGAAGATCGAATTGCGGCGCGGCGCCGGCGCCTACATTTGCGGCGAAGAGTCGGCGATGATCGAATCGATCGAAGGCAAGCGCGGTATGCCGCGCCTGCGTCCGCCCTATGTCGCGCAAGTCGGACTGTTCGGACGGCCGACCTTGGAACATAACTTCGAAACGCTTTTTTGGGTGCGCGAGCTGCTCGAAAAAGGCGCGGCTTGGTTTGCCTCCCAAGGGCGCAACGGCCGCAAGGGACTGCGCAGCTTCTCCGTCTCCGGGCGCGTGAAAGATCCCGGCGTGAAACTGGCGCCGGCGGGCATCACGGTGCGTCAGTTGATCGACGAATTTTGCGGCGGCATGAAAGAGGGCCATACCTTTTATGGCTACCTCCCGGGCGGCGCTTCCGGCGGCATTTTGCCGGCCTCGATGGGCGATATCCCGCTCGATTTTGACACCTTGCAACCCTATGGCTGCTTCATCGGATCCGCCGCGGTGATCGTGCTGTCCTCGCAAGATACCGCCAAGGCGGCAGCGCGCAACATGATGCGTTTTTTTGAACATGAATCCTGCGGTCAGTGCACACCCTGCCGGGTCGGGACCGCGAAAACCAATGTGCTCATTGCCGGGGACAACTGGGACAAGCCGCTGCTGGCTGATCTCTCCCAGGTCATGCGCGACGCATCGATTTGCGGGCTGGGCCAGGCCGCACCCAATCCGGTCGACACGGTCATCAAGTACTTTCCCCACGAGTTGAGCTAAGGGAACCCAAGCATGAGCGCCACCACTCCCGATATGCGGCAGCAGACCGAGGCCCCCACCGTCACCTTCCTGCTGGACGGCCGGGAAATGACGGCGTTGCCCGGCGAAACCTTGATCGAGATCGCCGATCGCGAAGGCATCGAAATCCCCCGGCTTTGCTACAAGGAAGGGATGGATGCGGTCGGCAATTGCCGCTCCTGCATGGTTGAAATCAAGGGCGAGCGCGTGCTCGCCGCTTCCTGCTGCCGCGCGCCCACCGCCGGCATGCAGGTGACCACCAACAATGAGCGGGTGCGCAAGTCACAGCAGTTGGTCATCGAGCTGCTGCAGTCCGACATGCCGGAGAAGGAATACACGCGCCACAACGAGGTCGACGAATGGGCCGCCAAGCTGAAGGTCGGCAAGCCGCGTTTCGCGCCGCGCCCCGCCGTGCCCGCGGATCTTTCGCATGCGGCGATTGCCGTCAATCTCGACGCCTGCATCCAATGCACGCGCTGCGTGCGCGCCTGTCGCGACGAGCAGATGAACGATGTCATCGGACTGGCCTCTCGCGGCCAACACGCCAAGATCGTTTTCGACATGGACGATCCGATGGGTGCCTCCACCTGCGTGGGATGCGGCGAATGCGTGCAAGCCTGTCCCACCGGCGCATTGATGCCGGCGCGCGAGGTCGCGCTGTCCGTGCCCGACAAATCGGTCAAGTCGCTGTGCCCGTATTGCGGCGTGGGCTGCCAGCTGACCTACCACGTCAAGAATGACAGCATTCTGTACGTCGAAGGACGCGACGGTCCCGCCAATCACTCGCGGCTGTGCGTCAAAGGACGCTATGGATTTGATTACTCGCGCCACCCTCAGCGCCTCACCGTGCCGCTGATCCGCAGATCCGATGCGCCCAAGTCCGGCAAGTTCGTCATGGATCCGGACAACGTCATGCAGGTGTTTCGCGAGGCGACTTGGGAAGAGGCGATCGCCTTGGGCGGCGGCACGCTGCGCCGGCTTGCGCGATACCCACGGTCCGAGATCGCTCGCCGGGTTCGGCTCGGCCAAGGGCAGCAATGAAGAGGCGTACCTGTTTCAGAAGCTGGTGCGCCTGGGCTTCGGCAGCAACAATGTCGATCACTGCACGCGGCTGTGCCACGCCTCGAGCGTCGCCGCACTGCTCGAAGGAATCGGCTCCGGAGCGGTCAGCAACCCGGTCATGGATGTCACGCAGGCGGCGGTGGTCATTGTGATCGGCGCCAATCCCACGGTAAATCATCCGGTGGCGGCGACCTTCATCAAGAATGCCATGCGCACCGGCACCAAAGTGATCGTCATGGATCCGCGCCGCAGCGAACTGGCGCGCACCGCCTATCGCTTCCTGCAGTTCAAGCCCGACACCGACGTGGCGCTGCTCAATGCCATGATGCATGTCATCATCGAGGAGAATCTGGTCGACGCAAGATTCATCGCCGATCGCACCCTAGGCTATGCGGAGCTTGCGAAAAACGTGCAGGGCTACAGCCCGGATCTGATGGCGCCGATCTGCGGCATTCCCGCGGATACCATTCGCGAGGTCGCGCGGCTGTACGCGACCAGTTCCGGTTCCATGATTCTCTGGGGCATGGGCATCAGCCAGCACATTCACGGCACCGACAACGCCCGCTGTCTCATCGCGCTCGCCTTGATGACCGGGCAAATCGGCAGGCCCGGTACCGGGCTGCACCCGCTGCGCGGCCAGAACAATGTGCAGGGAGCTTCGGACGCCGGACTCATTCCGATGATGTATCCGGACTATCAGCGCGTCGATAATCCGCAGTCCAGCGAGCGATTCTCGAAAGCCTGGAACGTGCCGGTCGACAAGCTCGACAACAAGCCGGGTCTGACGGTCGTCGAGGTGATCAAGAACATCCTCGCCGGCAACGTCAAGGGCATGTACATCATGGGCGAGAATCCCGCCATGAGCGATCCGGATGCCGATCATGCACGCGAGGCGCTCGCAAAGCTCGACATGCTGGTGGTGCAGGACATTTTCCTGACCGAAACGGCCTATCTTGCCGATGTCATCCTGCCGGCCTCATCGTTTGCGGAAAAAACCGGCACTTTCACCAACACCGACCGATTCGTGCAGCTGGGACGCCAAGCGCTCAACCCACCCGGTGAGGCGCGGCAGGATCTGGAGATCATCATCGATATCGCGCACCAACTCGGTCTCTCCTGGGACTACGGCACCGGAGAGCCGGCGGTGGCGGCCGTGTTCGATGAGATGCGCCATACCATGCCCAGCATCGGCGGCATTACCTGGGAGAGGCTGCAGAAGGAAGACAGCGTCACCTATCCCTGTGAGAAAGAGGGCGATCCCGGCGATTCGGTGGTGTTCATCAACTCATTTCCGACGCCGACCGGCCGGGCGACGTTCGTGCCCGCCGATATCATTCCGGCCGACGAACGGCCGGATACCGAGTATCCGATGGTGTTGATCACCGGGCGGCAGCTGGAACATTGGCACACCGGCAGCATGACGCGCCGATCCGGCGTTCTTGATGCCATCGAGCCGGATCCGGTCGCATCGCTGAATCCTTCCGACATGGCGGCGCTGGGCGCAAAGCCCGGACAGCTCATCACGATTCAGTCGCGTCGCGGCAAGGTCAGCCTGTATGCGCGTGCCGACGAAAGTTCGCCGCATGGCGCGGTGTTCGTGCCGTTCTGCTTCTACGAGGCGGCGATCAACAAGCTCACCAATTCAGCGCTCGATCCCTTCGGCAAGATCCCAGAGTTCAAATATTGCGCCGTGCGTCTGAGCTTGGGCGGCACAGACCCTAAGCAGTCGAGTTTCGGCGGCGGCCAGATTCTCGAGCCCGTCATGGCTGACGAGGATTGATTTGCAGTTCCGCCAACTCGCCCAGGGTGTTGGCATTCGCGAAGGCCGCGGCGTCATCGAATATGACTTTGGCGCCGTGATTGCGGGCTGCGAACAGCCCGGTCTTGCGCTCGCCGCTTTCGATAAAGGCGCGCAAGTTCTCGCACAGGGAAATCTTCATCAGGCAGAAAACCGGTTGCGCGAGCAGTTCTTGGTTCTCGCGCGTGTAGGCGGTGGCCATGTCGGCGTCGTTGCTCGCAAGACCCGCGGCGAGCCGCGTGACCAAATCGCTCGGGAAGTTCGGCGTGTCGCAGGGCACCGTGACCAGGTAGGGCGTGCGGCAATGCTCGAGACCCGCGAGCATGCCGGCGAGCGGCCCGGGAAAGTCCGGCATCTCGTCCTGCCAAACCGGGACGCCCATCGCTTGGTAGGCGGGCAGGTTGCGGTTGGCGTTGAGCATCAACGCGGCCACCTGGGGCTTGAGGCGGTTAAGCGCGTGCTGCGCGAGCGGCACGCCCTAGATGCGGCTGCAACCCTTTGTCGATGCCGCCCATGCGGGTGCCGCGGCCTCCCGCAAGAATGAGTCCGCTGATTTCGTTCCTGTCGATCATGAGTGTTCGCTGCAATGGATCATGGTAGCGCGTGCCGCCGGAGGCTGCCATCGAGTCTCCTAGCATCGAGGCCTTCGAGGTGCAGCCCGAGGCGCGCCTGATGCCGCCGATCGCGAACGCCCCGAAGCTGACCGCCGCATCGTCCGAATCGATGCGCGCGATCAGCATCCTCGATGAACTCGGAGCCCGGCGCACCATTTACATTCCGGCAGAGCGGCCCCTGACGGTGCTGTTGGACGATCGCGAGCTCGTGACGCTAATGACGCTCGGCGCCTCACCTGAACTATTGGTGCTGGGATTCCTGTTCAATCAGCGTTTGATCAAGAATGCGGCGGCAATCGAATCCATTGCGGTGGACTGGAAGTCCGGTACGGCCACGGTCAGAACCCACGGCTTGCCGCGAGAACCTGCCGGCCCGCATCCGCGCACCGTTGCCTCGGGCAGCGGACAGGGCTCGATATTCTCGCGTTTACTCAGCGATACCGACGCCGTCAGGCTGCCCGCGGCCGCGCAGGCGCGCATCCGCGCCAGTGTATTGCGCAGCTTGTTGGAGGTGATGCGCCAGCATGACAGCATCCACCGAACCGCAAGATCCGTGCACAGTTGCGCGCTGTTTCAGGATGCTCGCTTGCTGGTGTCGGTCGAGGATGTGAGCCGGCACAATGCACTCGATACGATCAGCGGCTGGATGGCCTTGCACGGCATCGAAGGCGGCGACAAGGTGCTGTTCACCACCGGGCGGCTCACCGGCGAGATGATCATCAAGGCGGCGCAGAGCGGCGTGCCGATCCTCGTGTCGCGCAACGGCGTGTCCGCCATGGGGTACGAGCTGGCAAAAAAATTCGGCATGGCGCTGTTTGGACGGGCGGTGAACAGGCGCTTCCATTGCTACGTTGGCGAGGAGCGTCTAGACGCTGATTTGTAGGCTCTCGCGGGCAACATATGCACCGCCGTTCATATTGTTGGCACTAGCCTGCCATGCTACTTTTCCCGCGGTTTTTCTGCTTCTAGAACACAGCTCGGCAGGCGGCCCTCGCGCCGCTGCAATCCATTCGACGAGAATCTAAATGACCCAACGGATTCGCTTCGCAATATTGTTTGCTCTCTGTCCTTTTGCCGTCCAAGTCCGCGGCCGCCGAAGAAGCCGCCGTTGCCGACACGCCGCAGCCGCAGCCCGGGCTGCCGCACGTGACCGTGGTCGGCACCAAGGATACCGACGACTATCGGGTCGAGTCAGTCGACTCGCTCGGACCCTTGGGCTCGCTAAAGATTCTCGATGCACCCTACACCATCGGTGTGCTGTCCGAAGACTTGATCAAGAACACCATGGCCGTGAATTTCAAGGATGTTTCCAAGTACCTGCCGCTGGTTGCCTACCAAGAACAGCAAGGACCGGACATTTTGCGTCCGCAAACCCGCGGCATGCAGGGCGGTAATTTCCAGAACTCGCGCATGGACGGCATGCAATTCTTTATTACGGTCGCCAACGCGCTGGAACAATTCCAGCAGATCGAAGTGGTCAATGGCGTTTCCGCCTCGCTGTACGGTCCCGCCAATCCATCAGGCATGTTCAATTTTGTTTCCAAGCGGCCGACCGACTATGACCTGCGTGAAGTCACGGTGAGCTACGCCAGCGACAGCATCGGCACCGCCCACGTGGATTTGGGCGGCAAGTTCGACAGCAACGGCGTGGTCAGCTATCGCCTCAACGGAGTGTTCGGCGAGGGCGACGCGTGGGTCGAACACAGCCACAACAAACGCGTCCTGGGCAGTCTCGCCATCGATGTGCGCCCGCTCGCAGACACGGTGATTGAAACCAATTACAGCTACTATCACCTGATCGATACGGGGTATCCGGGCTGGTTCAGCTACAGCGAGACGATCATATTGCCGCCGGCACCCGATCCGACCAACGTGGGCTATGGTCAGAGCTATGCGGGCGTGGATTTGTTGACGCGCACGGGCAGCGTGCGATTGAAGCACGACTTCAATTCCGATTGGCATCTGGTGGTGGGGGCGCTCAATCAAGACGCATCGCGCAACATCAATACGCCGGTCAACAACTTGACCAATAACAACGGCAACTACACCTCTTCGCTGGCAAACGGCTTTGCGCCGCGTTTCATCATGACCAGCGATGCCGCCTACCTCAATGGCAACTTCACGACGGGAACGGTAGCGCATGATTTGACGATCGGCACGGCCGGCTACAAGTCGCAATCCTATTCGGTGATTACACCGGCGACGCCGGCGAGCGTCTTGTTGGGAACGGCTAACATCAACAGCCCGGTCATTTTCCCGTTTCCCGCTGCGGGCTTGCCGAACGTGGGCTTGAACTTCGATTCCTCCACCACCTATCAGCAGGGCATCAATGTGGGCGACACCTTGCGCTTCAGCGATGAGTGGCTGGCGCGTCTTGCGGTGAGTCAGGACTGGTTTCATGTCGACAACTACAACGCGAAGGGGGTCGAAGTGTCGGAATACGCAGACCACGGCTTGAGCCCGACGGCGAGCGTGATGTACAAGCCTCAGAGCAACATGACGCTGTACATCACATGGGCCAGCAGCCTGCAAGCCGGCGACCTGGCGCCCGCGGGTACCGTCAATGCAGGTACCAGCTTGGCGCCGTATCGCAGCACCGAGTGGGAAGCCGGCTACAAGGTATCGCTGCCGAAGATCGACCTCACGGCCGCCATATTCCGCATTGATCGGCCGTTTGCCAACATTGTCGCCATCGACCCTGCCACCAAGGTCTTCGAAATCTCGGGCGAGCAGGTCAACAAAGGGATAGAACTATCCGCGGTCGGCGAGGTGATTGAAAACTTGCGGATCTACGGCGGTGTAACTCTGCTCAATGCACGTCTCGAAAACACGCCGACGCTGGCGACCAACGACAAATATTATGTCGGCGCACCCAAGGTGAAAGGCAACACGCTGTGGGAGTACAGCATTCCCGCAGTTCCGGGATTGGTGGCTTCGTTCGATTGGCAATTCTCCAGTCCGCGTCCGGCGAATGACACGAATTCATTCTTCGTGGCCGGCTATAACTTGTTCGACATCGGCGCGCGCTACAGCTCTCTTATCCTGAACAAGAAAGTCGACCTGGCGTTTGGCGGTGGACAATGTCGCCGACCGCAACTACTGGTCGACCGTTGCGCCGAGCAATCTGACCGGCGCGAACACGGGAAGTCTGCTTGCGCACTTCGGCACGCCGCGCACCGTGCTTGCGGCCGTCGCCGTGGATTTCTAAGCTGCCATGGGAGCCTCCATGATTCGCCGGGTGTTCGGATTGAGCGCTGCAATATTCGCCGCGCTTTCCGCGGCAGCGGCCGATGCTCCTCCAGTGCGGCTTCACGCCGCGGGCAGCTTACGCGCGGCCATGACAGACATCGCCAAGGCGTATACGGATGCCTATGGCGTCGACGTGGCGCCGACCTTTGGCGGCTCCGGTTTGCTCAAAGATCGTCTGGAAAAAGGCGAGCCCGGCGATGTTTTTGCGTCGGCTGATATGGGAAACCCGCAGGCGCTCACAAGCGCCGGAAAATCCGGCCCGACCGTGCTGTTTGCGCACAATCACATGTGTGCCATCTTGCGGCCGGGCCTGAAAGCGACGCCGGCGACGCTGCTCACGACCATGCTCGATCCGTCGGTCAAAGTGGGAACATCGACGCCCATTGGCGACCCGGCCGGCGACTACGCCTGGGCGCTGTTCAAAAAGGCCGAGGCGGTGCGGCCGGGCAGCCGCGCGACGCTTGAGGCCAAGGCGGTCAAAATCGGCAACGCGCCGGGCTCGCTGGCGCTGCCGGCGGGCGTAAGCAACGCAGTCGCATGGCTGTTCAAGGAGAAGCGGGCGGATGTCTTTCTCGCTTATTGCACGGGCGGCGCGGCCGTGGCCGCGGAACTGCCGGGCACCACGACTATCGCGCTGCCTCCGGCGCTGGCCATCGAAGCGAACTACGGACTGACCATTCTGAATGATGCGCAGGGTCGAGCGGCACAATTGGCGCTGTTCATTTTGTCGCCGGCCGGACAGAAGATCCTGGCCGAGCACGGATTCGACGCGCCGTTGCTGCCCCCGCCTTAAGATGCCTGCCGCCCCTGCTACAATCCTCCCACACAAACGGGCGGATTGGGGCGGTGGATGCAGTACTCCAAGGTTGCAACCAAGGCAGAGAGTTCTCTCGGATTGCACTTGCGGTATGCCTTCGAGCCCGGCGAGCAGCGCGGCGCCACGCTCGGCAACCCGCTCTTTGATCTTCTTACGGCAGTGTTGGAATTGGGTTCGATCCGCCACGCTGCCCAGTCCCTGGGGTGTTCCTACCGCTACCTATGGGGCTCGCTCAGAAAATGGGAAGAGAAGCTGGGCGAGCCGCTCATCATCTGGTCGCAAGGACAAAGAGCCCGGCCGACGCAGTTTGCCGAAAGGCTGCTCTGGGCCGAACGGCGCGCCCGTACCCGCATGCAGCCGCATATCGAAGCCTTGCGTTCTGACCTCGCGCGCGTCGTCGCCGAAGCCCGCGATCAGCGTCACCAGCTGCTCGCAGTTCAAGCCAGTCACGACATGGCGCTGTCCGTGCTGCAGCACTACGTCGCCGACACCGCCGACCTGCACTTGGAGATTCGCTTTCAGGGAAGCGAAGATGCGTTGCGGGGATTATCCGATCGACAATGCCTGGTCGCGGGTTTTCACGTGCCGGCACTACGCGGAGCAGCGCCGGTGTTTGCCAAGGCCTTAAAGCCGCTGCTCAAGCCAGGGCGGCATAAATTGATCGGCTGTTCGAGACGCATGCAGGGATTGATGGTCAGGCGCGAGCACGCGGGGCTCGTCCGTACCCTCCCGGATCTGATTCGGCACCGCCTGCGGTTCGTCAACCGGCAGATCGGATCCGGCACACGAATGCTCATCGATCACCTCATGTATGAGCATTCGTTGAATCCCAACGACCTGCCGGGATACGGTGGACTGACCGAGGAGACTCACGTCGCAGTGGCGTTGTGTGTGGCCAGCGGTTTGGCCGACGCGGGGGTGGGCGTCGAGGCCGCCGCCCTTGAGTTCGGGCTGCATTTTGTGCCTTTGGTGCAGGAGAACTATTTTCTCGCCTGCTTGAAGGGGAATCTCGGGAACGCGGCCGTGCAGCGCCTGCGCGCCGCGCTGGCGGGGCCTGGCTGGCGCGAAATTTTAAAGAATTTACCGGGTTATCAGCCGGCTCTGGCGCCGGGGAAGGTACTGGTAATGACCGAAGCGCTGCCGTGGTGGCCTAAGATCAAATCGCGACCGAAGCAGATATCGAGCCGACCGATTCACGTGCCGGCGGTGAAGCGCTGCGCGCTCGAGTACACGTTGCAATGCTTTTCCCGCAAAAATCCCACCAACGTCATGCCCGAGGAGAGCGCAAGATTCACCGCGAGACTCGATGGGGCGCCAATCGCCGCGAGTATGGCGACGCCCGTGCGCAGCGCTTTTTGGGTCAGCTCAAAACTGGCGCGGCCGCTCAACAGGATGATGTGCTCTTTGAGCGGCAGGCGGCCCGCCATGAGTATCTCGCCGACCAGCTTGTCGATGGCGTTGTGCCGACCGACGTCTTCCGCAACGGTGATGAGGTTTCCGGCAAAGTCAAATAGTGCGGCTGCGTGTATGCCGCCGGTGTCGCCGAATTTGGACTGCGCCGCCCGCATCCGCTCGGGCAGACTGAACAACAGGCCCAAGTCGATTGCGCCGGTGTCGGCGATGCGGGTCGCCGCCGCCCGGGCGATGGCGGCATCGAGGCCCGTCGTGCCGCATACCCCGCAGCTCGAACCTGCTGAAAAGCGTCGGGTCGCCGTTTGTATTTCCATTTGCACGTCGTGGCGTAGACGTACATTGACCACGTTGGGCCGGCGAGTGCTCGATTCGACCGCGTCAATGTCGCTTGGCCGGTTGACGATGCCCTCGCCGTACAGCAGACCCACCGCCAGGTTTTCATCATCCCCCGGCGTGCGCATGGTCGTGCCGAACGAAACCGGTTCAATTCCAAGCGCCGGGTGATGCAGCATGTACTCGAGGGGTGCTTCGACCGCGACTCGATCTTCCTTTTCGACGTGCGAGTCCAGGCCCGCACGGACGATGCGCACCTTCATGGTGCCGCCGGCCACGGGCGCCTCCTGCGGGGCGATGAATTCTGCGCTGCTCACGCGGCATATGATAGCGCCGATCGCTTTTCGGCACTGCGAAACCGTTTAAAAACCGTATGTTAGAATCCGCTTAGAACGCCGTCCGCGGGTTTCCATGATCAAACTTCTCTCACGCCTGCCTTGGGCCGCGCTGTACGCGTTCTCCGCGTTTCTGTACTTCCTTGCCTACTACGTCGTGCGCCATCGGCAGCACGTGATTCGCGAGCAGCTGGAAAAAGTCTATCCCGGCTTGAGCCCGGCTGAGCGCGAGACGATTCATAAGCAGTTCCTGAGGAATTTCTGCGACGTTTTGATCGAGCTCTTGAAGTCGGTCTCGATGAGCGAGGATGAGATGCGCAGCCGCATGCGCGTGCTGAATGGCGAATTGGCGCGCCAATATCTGGATGCCGGGCAGTCCATCATGTTCATGACCTCGCATCTGGGCAACTGGGAGTGGCTGCTGCACGGCGTCACCTTGCAGCTCGGCTATCCGGTCGATGCGGCGTACAAGCCCTTGCACGATGCCTGGGCGGAGAGATTGATGCTCAAATTGCGTTCCCGCTTCGGCGCCAGAATGGTGCCGGCCAAGGAGTTGCTGGCGGATTTCTTTCGCCGCCGCGGCGTGGTACGGGCGGTGGGCATGAACGCAGACCAAGCACCGGTGTCGACGGACCAACGCTATTGGACCCAGTTTTTAGGACAGGACACAGCCTTTTACATCGGCGCCGAGCAAATTGCGCGGGCGATCCGACTGCCGATCTTGTATGCCCACGTGCGGCGCGTGCGCCGCAGCTACTACGAAGTCGAATTTCTGCCGTTGTGGGACGGGCGCGAATCAATGGCGGCAAATCAAATCACTGAACGCTACGCGCGCGCCTGCGAAGTCGATGTCCTGAAAAGTCCCGCCGATTGGCTGTGGTCCTACCGGCGCTGGCGCTTGAAAAAGCCGCTTTACGGCGTCGATTGAATCAGGACTATCGATAAGCGATACGTTTTAGCGCCGGGGAGCCGCTTTGAGTTTCGATTCCAGATGCTTTGCCAGCTGCGCGATGGTGGGGTAATCGAACAGTTCGGTCAGGTCGATGAGTCCGGGGAAGTCGCGGTCCACGCTCTCGTGGATCTCGATGAGTTTCAGCGAGCTCGCGCCGATCTCGAACAAGTTGTCGTTGATATCGATCCTTTTTCCCGGCAGCGCCGCTTCGCACAGCGCCTGTAGGCGCGCCTCCAAACCCACGCCGGCTTCGGGCTCAGCACGGCCCCGCGACTCTTTCAGAGCCTTGAGATCTGCGAGTTCCGCGTCGAATTCCCCATCCACATAGGCTTGTTCCAGCAAATGCCGCTGCACCTTGCCGCTGGTGGTTTTCGGGATGCGTTTGGTCGGAATGACTTGGGCGACTTCAAGGCCGGTATGTTCGTTGATCAGCCGGGCGACTGCATTTGCGGTGGCCAAGAACTCGGCCATGTCGCCCCGATGCAGCACGAACACCACGAGTTCTTCGCCCTGCGCGCCGGGCTTGGCGATGCCCGCGGCAACCACCTTGTTTAAATCCAGACCGGGCGCGCGCTGTGCGATGTTTTCCAGATCGTAGGGGTAGTAGTTCTGGCCGTTGACAAAAATGATCTCCTTGGCCCGGCCCACGATGTACAGCGCCGCCTCATGGATCACGCCCAAATCGCCGGTGTCCAGCCAGCCGTTGGCGTCGATTGCCGCCGCGGTTGCTTGCGGATCGGCGAAATAACCGCGGGTGATGCTGGCTCCGCGAATCAAGATATGCCCGACCGTCGCGTCCGGCAGTCCGACACGAGCGTCGTCCGCGATCAGCAATTCGGTATTGGGCACGACGTGGCCGACGCTTACGACCTCGATGGTGTCGCGCGCCTCGGCGGGATTCAGTTCGATCTGCGAGCCCACGCTCAGGCGATGGCGGTTCAAGCGAATCCAACGAAAGTCAGCGCCCAAATGCGGGAACGCGACGCCGAGGCAGCCTTCGGCCAGTCCGTACACCGGAAACATGGCGCTGCGCTTCAAGCCGGTATAGGCCAACGCGTTCAGGAATTCGTTGCACAGCGAGGCCGAAATCGGCTCAGCCCCGTTATAGATGGAGCGGATCGAGGATAAGTCGGTATTCTCCAAGCGCCTGTCGCCCAGCACCTTGAGGAAATGCCGGTAGCCAAAATTCGGCGAACAGGTCAGCGTCACGCGCTTCTTCGCGGCAGTTTGCAGCCACAACAGCGGACGGCGCACGAACAACTCGGTCGGCATGAGATTGATGTGCACCCGGTTTGCGAATTGCATCAAGTAAAGTCCGATCAGCCCCATGTCATGCGTCAACGGCATCCAGCTCAACGACACATCGTGCGTGTTGTACTTTCCGATCTCGGTGCAGCCCCGGGTGTTGGCGAGCAAATTGGCGTGAGTCAACATCACGCCCTTGGGTTCGCTGGTCGAGCCGGATGAGAATTGGATGAAGGCCAGGTCATCCGGCGCGGGTCGCACGAGCTTGCCGGGTTTTGAGATATCGGTAATGGTCTCCACCAAAAAGGCGCGGGCCTTGAGCCGCGCGAATGCGGCCGATTCGCCCACTTCCGCGGCGAGGGCCTCGAGACGCTGCAAGTTCTTGGCATCGGTGTAGAGCACCGGATCCTCAAGTTTACGCGCGACGCGCAGCAGCTTGTGGCGGTGTTCGTCGCTGATGCCGACGGCGAGCGGCACCGGAATGAGGCCGCCGCACATCGCCGCCCAAAATCCGTCGATGAACTGTTCGTTGTTGTTCAAAAATATGATCATCCGGTCGCCGCGGCGGGCGCCGGCAGCCTGCAGATGAAACAGAATGCCGAGTGCGCGCGTATGCACGTCTTTGTAAGCCACGCGCCGCTCATTATTTTCACCTTCGACGTACGTTACGTAACGATCGGCGACGCCTCGATTCGCCTCGAGCACGTCAACGTAAGTGGTGTAAGCACTCAAATGTCTGCTGGCATCGTTCATCGCGTTTCTACCGTCATCATGAGATTGGAACGGGGGCGCAGATTGATTTGCGCCTCCAGTTCAATGGGATCGTTGCTGGCGCGGGTGAGGCGAAAGCGGCGCATCATCGTCCGCATGTGCACCAACATTTCAAACATGGCGATATTCTCGCCAATGCAGTGGCGCGGACCCACCGCAAAGGGAATATACGCGAATTTGTGGCGTTCATTGGCATCGGCGTCGGCGAAGCGCTCCGGCCTGAACTCCTCTGCGTTGCTCCAAAAAGCCGGGTGCCGATGCAGCATGTAGGGGCTGATGAAGACATCGGTCCGCGGCGCAATGGCATACCCGCCCAGCTCGTCCGCTTCGATCGAACGGCGCGTGATCAGCCATCCGGGAGGATAAAGCCGCAGCGATTCTTGCAAAACCTGGTGGGTGTAGGACATGGCTTCCGCTGCGCCCAATCCCAAGACTTTATCCGCGCTCGTCCGCTCGGCCTCGGCGCGAAGCTGCGCCGCGACCTGGTCGCGGCCGCTAACCAGGTACCAGGTCCAGGTGAGCGCCGCCGCCGTGGTCTCATGACCCGCGACGATCAGCGTCAGCACCTCATCGATCAGCTCTTTGTCGGACATGGGCTCATCGGTTTCGCGGTCCCTCGTCATCATGAACATGCTCAGGAAATCGAAGTGCTCCTCGGGCGCATGCCGACGCCGCTGGATCAATTCGCCCACCAATTTACCCAGCGAGCGGAATTGGAATGCGAATTTCAAATCGCGATTCGAATGCTTGGCAACCACCTCGAATGGATTGACGCCCATTTGCTGCGCGAGACGATCCAAGTCGTTGCCGAAAAGGGACTTGAGCACGATTTCGAGGGTCATTTCACTG
The DNA here is from genome assembly GCA_963809645.1 of uncultured Gammaproteobacteria bacterium. Taxonomy (GTDB): domain Bacteria; phylum Pseudomonadota; class Gammaproteobacteria; order Steroidobacterales; family Steroidobacteraceae; genus Bog-1198. The sequence continues at coordinate 102,193 of CAWEKK010000008.1, read as the reverse complement.
GTATCGATCGAGATATTGACCGGCTCGCCGCGGGCGGAGTGGGCGGCCCAGCGTTCCGCATATTTTTCATTGGTTTCGTTGATGAGGGTGCTGAATTGATCGATGACGCGTCGATGAAATGAGGGCTGCATCATGCGCCGTTGGCGGCGCCAGAACGCGCCCTCGCTGGTCATGATGCCGTTGCCCAGCAGGATCTTGACGCGATCCATCCCCTCGCCCTTGGTGTAGTTGCGGTGATTGGTCAGAAGGACGCGCTTGATGTCGTCCGGATGGTTGATGACGTAGTTGAATGACGCCGCGGCTGGGCGCGAATACCCGATAAACGTCGCCAAAACGAGCAAAGTAGTCCTGCAACCGGGCCAGCGCTTCGTCGCTGCCGCCGACATCGAATCCTTCTGCCGGTCCGGGCGGAATTGCGAGGGTCTGCATGCCTGCATTGTAACTTAGGCGTTGCGCGGCACGGAGCGCTTCCCGACAATACCCACCGTGCAGAAGAAACGCGAAGAGGGCGGTCTACGTAATACCATTTACGATCAACAGACGCGTTCGGGCCGGCGGCTGACAAAGGGCCGTCTGTGGTTGTATCGAATCGCGGCGCCGATCGCCGTCGCATTAATGCGCCTGGTAATAGGATGGTGCCGTAAGGTACGGGTGATCGGCGCCGAGCACATCACCGCATCGCTTGCAAAAGCACCTTCGTTCATCCCGGTGTACTGGCATCAGCATCAGCTGTTCTGCGCTAAATATCTGTTCGACCAGCGCGGGGCGGGCCTCAAGCTCGGTGTGTTGATCAGTCCTTCGGTGGATGGCGAGTTCGGCGCACTCCTGGTTCGCCGGCTGGGCGGCGAAGTCATTCGCGGCTCCTCGACGCATACGGGTGCGCGCGCATTGCGGGATTTCTATCAGGCCTTGGTGCATGAGGGCATCTCGCCGGTGATCGCCCCCGACGGCCCGCGCGGGCCGCCCTGGAAATTCAAGCCGGGTGCACTGCTGCTCGCGCAACTCTCGCAAAGACCCATCGTGCCTTTGAGCTATTGCGCCTCACGCGCCTGGAAGGTCGGGTGGGACCGGTTTGTAATCCCCCAGTTTGGCGCGCGCATCGTGATAGCGGTCGGCGAGCCGGTGTTTGTCGCCAAAGGGCTCGATGCGCCTGCACTCGAGCGGTTGCAAGCCGATATGGAACAGCGGCTTACAGCTCTGTTCGAATCAGCCAAGGCAGCATTGGCTTGATGAGCTTGCAAGCTTTCCGACCTTCCCAAAAGAGCCATTTACTGAAGCCCTATTAATACAATCGCTTAGCTTGTATTCCTTACAACTTATGCGAGAATCCGTGTGTATGTGCCGATAGGCGGATCGAAGGAACTGTGTGACGCATTCGCGTTTCATGAGAGATTGAGTGGCAAACTATTGATCTACAACCGTTACTCTCCGTGGGACCAGTGAAGGCGCATGGCAATAGCTCCAAACGATCCCCGCCGCCCTGACCTTAGCGCCTCGGACATATTATCCCCGCACACCTGGCCGCGTCGCGGCGCACGACCCACCGTAGGCCTTGACGTCATTTGCACCAAGATCGCGGTTGATTTTCAGACCATGACAGCCGCGACCGCGCTCGACACCATCATCGTCAACCTAGAGCTGCTGCGCGAAGCCACCCATGTCGATACGGCGTTCCATGTCGCGCTGGATACCGAGGCAGGGGTCATCGGCGACGTGCAAGTTGCCCGCGGCATGCTGGCAACCGGCAATCCCGAGCAGCTGCGCGGTCAACCGTTGAACGAGCTGCCTTGGCTGCAATCGCGCCTGGCGCCGCTGCGCGTCTCCGAACTGCGCGATACCGGCGCCCCGCGCGAAGATCAGGCCGACGATGCGGCGATCTGGAGTCACCTGGGTATCGGCTCGGTGCTCATCATCGGTTACTCCATCAAAGGCCGAAATGCGGGCCTGCTCGGCATTGCCAACGCGCTGCCGCGCGAGAATTGGGATGTGCAGCTGCACTTGCTCATGAAGCTGGTGGGCTCGAGTCTCTCCACCGGATTGGAGCGCATTGAGATCCAACGCCACCTCGAGGACTTGGAGGAGCGCAACGAACTCGGCATCCATAGCGCGAACGATGGACTGTGGGATTTCGATACGCTGAATAACCGGGTATACCTCTCGCCGCGCTGGAAGGCCATGCTGGGCTACGATGAGAGCGACGTAGGGCAGGCTCCCGACTGGCGCACCCTGGTGCACTCCGACGATATGTCGCGGGTGCAGGCTGCCATCCGCGATCATGTGGCCGGCAAGACGCCGATTTTCGAAAGCCTGCACCGCATGCGGCATGCGACCGGCGAATGGCGCTGGGTGATCAGCCGCGCCAAAGCCAAGGTCGACGACAAGGGCCGCTTACTGCGCCTGGTCGGCGTCGAGTTGGACATCACCGAACGCAAGCTGTACGAAGAGGCGCTGTTTCGCGAGAAGGAGAGCGCGCAAATCACGCTGCAAAGCATCGGTGATGGCGTCATCACCACCGACGCCAAGGGCGTCATCGACTATGTGAATCCCGTGGCCGAGGCTCTCACCGGCTGGCGCCTGGAGGACAGCCAGGGACGGGCCATCGAGGAGATTTTTCGGGCCTTCCATGAGGAAACCTGCGAGCCATTGGAAAATCCGCTGGCCGTGGCCATCCGCCGCACGCGTTCGATCAAGTCCGTGCGTCCGATGCTGCTGATTCGGCGCGACGGCAACGAAATCTATGTGGAAAGCACCGCATCGCCCATCCGCGACGGCAGCGGCGCGGTTTCAGGCGGCGTGCTGGTGTTCCATGACGTCAGCGAGGCGCGGGAACTGAATCGGCGCTTGAGCTATCACGCCAGCCACGACGTATTGACCGGCTTGGTGAATCGGCGCGAGTTCGAGAGCCGCATGGAACGGGCGCTCAAAAGCGCCAAAGCGCGCGAGACTTCCTACGCGCTGTGCGTCCTCGATCTGGATCAATTCAAGATCGTCAACGATACCTGCGGTCACAGCGCGGGCGACGCGCTGCTCGGCCAGGTCGGCGCGCTGCTCAAATCCAAGGTGCGTTGGCGCGACACCCTGGCGCGCCTCGGCGGCGATGAATTCGGCATATTGCTCGAGAGCTGCTCGTTGGACGAGGCCATGCGCACTGCGGAGGCGCTGCGCGAGGCGGTCCGCAATTTCAAGTTCACCTGGGAGGAGCGCACCTTCCGTTTGGGCGCCAGCATCGGCGTCGTGCCGATCTCGGCCGACAATGCCGATGTCGCGGCCGTATTGAGCGCCGCCGACAGTGCCTGCCAGGCGGCCAAGGAAGCCGGCCGCAACCGCGTGCACAGCTTCGAGGAAAACGACATCGACCTCATGCGCCGCCGCCGCGAGATGCAGTGGGCTGCGCGCATCAACAACGCTCTGGAAGAGGGCCGCTTCGAACTGTTCCGGCAGACCATCATGCCGCTGCAAAAGACCGAAGCGGGGGCGCACTACGAACTGCTGCTGCGCATGCGCGACGAGGCGGGCAAGATCGTGGGACCCGATAACTTCATGACTGCCGCTGAGCGCTACGGCATCACCCCCAGCATCGACCGCTGGGTCATTGAGAATGCATTCCGTTGGCTGGTCTCGGAGGCCGACGAACGCGAAAAACTCACCATGTGCTCCATCAATCTGTCCGGACAGAGCCTGGGCGACGACAAATTCCTGCCCTATGTGATCGACCAATTTCATCGCAGCGGACTGGATGCCACCAAGATCTGCTTCGAAATTACCGAGACCGCGGCCATTGCCAGTTTCTCGCAGGCGAACCGCTTCATCCAGGCGCTGAAGGAATTGGGCTGCAAGTTCGCGCTCGATGATTTCGGCACCGGACTGTCATCGTTCGGATACTTGAAGCACTTCCCGGTCGACTACCTCAAGATCGACGGCAGCTTCGTCAAAGAAATCCTGCACGATCCCATCGATCGGGAAATGGTGCGTTCGATCAACGAAATCGGCCATCTTACCGGCAAGCAGACCATCGCCGAGTTTGCCGAGAATCAAGAAATCATCAATATGCTGCAGAGCCTGGGCGTCGACTACGCGCAGGGTTACGGCGTGTCCCAGCCGCAGCGGGTGCTGAAGGCTGCGAACAGCGTTTGATTTCAATGCCCCGGCGTGCTTGGCGCTCAATGGCGCCACTCAAACCGCATCGACAAATCGATTGCGCGCACATGTTTGGTGATGCTGCCCACGGAAATGTAGTCGACGCCGGTCTCGGCGATCGCGCGGATGGTGTCCAGGGTGATGCCGCCGGAAGCCTCGATCTTCAGAGGCCTGCGCGGCCTGGGCGTTGAGCGCCACTCCCGCGCGCATGGTTTGCAGCGAAAAATTATCCAGCATGGCGATATCGGCGCCGGAGTCGATCGCTTCCTGCAGTTGCTGCAAGTCCTCAACCTCGACTTCCACCGGTACCCTGCCGGCGCTGCGTTTCGCGGCCGCCACCGCCAGCGCAATGGAGTCGGCCGCGGCAATGTGATTTTCCTTGATGAGAATGCCGTCGAACAGTCCCATACGATGATTGTGGCCGCCGCCCACGCGCACCGCGTACTTTTGCGCCGTGCGCAGGCCTGGAATGGTTTTTCGGGTATCGAGCAGCCGACAGCGGGTTCCAGCCAGGAGCGCAGCGTACGAGTTGGTGGCGGTGGCGGTGGCGCTTAGCAGCTGCAGAAAGTTGAGCGCGGTCCGTTCGGCGGTCAGCAACGCTCGGGCGGGCCCGTCAACCTGAAACAGAACTTGCGCGGCCTCAACCGCATCGCCTTCGCTGACCCGCCAATCGAAAGTCACGCGCGGATCGACTTGCCTGAACGCTGCATCCACGTAGGGAATGCCGCAGACGATGGCGGCTTCGCGGGTGATGACAGTGGCGCGTCCGGTTTTTTCCGGCGCGATGAGCGCGGCGGTGAGATCACCGCCGCGGATGTCTTCCGCCAGCGCCGCGGCGATTTGCTGCGGCAGATCCGCGGGAACCGGCACCGATGGCCGCGGAGGGCTCATCAGGGGTGCCGCACGCGCCATTTAGAACGGCAGGCCGTGCATCGGTCCGATCATGCACATCAGCATGGGGATGGACAGCAAGAAGTTCGTGCGCGAGGCATACAGCGCGACCTTGCGAGCCTTGGCTTTCTGCTCTTCGGTTGCGGGCACGATGCCCAATATTTTCTTCTGATTGGGCCAAATCAGACCCCACACATTGAACAGCATGATGGTGCCGAGCCATGCGCCGATACCGATGATGAGATTCGGGCGCGAAACCGGATTATCGAACAGCCCGAGGGTGAAGGCGCTGACGAACCGACCGTGGGTTTGCGAGAGCAACCAGGCGCCGAGCAGCCAGGTGGCCAGTGCCGACCAGCGAAACCACAGCAGTGCTCGCGGCGCGATGTATTTGTTGACGCCAGTGCCGCCGGGGCCGCCCTTGTCGGCCGCCGCCACGGCCATCGCGGGTGTTTGCACGGCATTGAAGTAATAAAGCAGCCCAATCCAGAAAACGCCGGCAATGATGTGCAGCCAGCGGGTTAGTGCCGCCAAGGTAATGGAATTGTAGGTGAGGCCGCCTTCCACCAGCGCGGCGATCACCACGGCGAGCACGAAACCAAGGATTAGAGGCCATTTAACGGTGTTCAACGGGTTCATGCGATTCCCCTCCATAAGTTTGTGCGTCGGATCGCGCCGCGGCTTCGGATCGTGCGCTGCGGCAACCTGGAAGAATAGGGGACTGACCCCAATAATTCAACGATGCCCGAAGCTGCGGAAAACTGCATCTCCTGGCCCCAATGCACGGCGAAACGGTCAAATGGGTGCCGGCCGGGCGGTTATCGTACAATTGAGATGAATAACTGGAGATTATCGACTATGGACGCGATTGAACGTATTAAAAGCCAGCTGGCCTCGGCCCCGGTGGTGCTGTACATGAAGGGCACGCCGGATTTCCCGCAATGTGGGTTTTCCGCCCAGACCGTCGGTGCTCTGAAGGCCTGCAAAGCGCAGTTCGCGCACATCAACATTTTTGAAGATCCGGAAGTGCGTGAAGCCTTAAAGACCTATTCAAAGTGGCCGACTTTCCCGCAACTGTACGTCAATGGCGAACTGGTCGGCGGCTGCGACATTGCGCTGGAAATGTACAAGAGCGGCGAATTGAAGCAGCTGCTCGCCGAAGCGGGCGCCGTCGCCGCATAGGACAGGCAAGGAGCCTGTACGGTCGCGGCCACGGGGAATACTCAGACAGGCTCCTAAGGTTCGCCGGGATCCGCTTCGACTTCGAGAGGACCCATGGCCGCCAAGCGCCGGCGTCCGGCGTCGAACACACCCTGGAACTGATTGCACACAATGCAGAACAGATCCGCGGTGCGTTCGGCGTCGTAGGCCGCCGAATGCGCTGAGGCGGTATCCCATTCCAGGCCGGCCGCCAGCGTAGCCCGCATCAGTACCGTTTGGCCGAAAGCAATGCCGCCGAGCGTGGCGGTATCGAAGCTCGAGAACGGGTGAAACGGGTTGCGCTTGACTTGCGCACGGGCCACCGCGGCATTCAAGAAATTCAAATCGAAGGATGCGTTGTGGCCGACCAGCACCGCGCGAGTGCAGTCCGCTGTGCGAATGGCCGTGCGCACTTCCTTGAATATGCGCTGCAAGGCATCCTCTTCGGGGATCGCGGGACGCAAGGGATGATGCGGGTCGATGCCCGTCACGGCCATCGACGCCGGTTCCAGGTTCGCGCCCGGGAAGGGCACGACGTGGTAGCGATGCGTCTCGCCGCGCGCCAGACTGCCATCGCTGCGCATCTCGATGAGCACCGCGGCTATCTCCAATAGCGCATCGGTTTGCGAATTGAAGCCGCCGGTTTCGACATCGATAACCACCGGCAGAAAGCCTCGGAAGCGAGTCGCCAGCGTGATGGGGGGAAGTTGCGACATGTTCTAGGGCGCCGTCAGCCGCCAGGCAATCGCCTCGCCCGCGCGATAGGGGATCAACGCGCCGCCCCCGAACGGGTAGCTCTCGGGGGCCGCCCAGGACTCCTTGATCAGGGTGATGGTCGCGGCGTGGCGGGGCAGGCCATAGAAATCCGCGCCGAAATGACTGGCAAAGCCTTCCAACCGCTGCAGCTGCTTCACGGATTCGAATGCCTCTGCATAGAGCTCGATGGCCGCGTGCGCGGTGAACATGCCCGCGCAGCCGCAGCCGTTCTCTTTGGCGCCCTTCTCGTGCGGGGCACTGTCGGTGCCCAAGAAAAAGCGCGGATTGCCGCTGGTTGCCGCGCGCAGCAGCGCCTGCCGATCGTGCTCGCGCTTCAAGATGGGCAGGCAGTAGTAGTGCGGGCGGATGCCGCCGGAAAAAATTGCATTGCGATTGTGCAGCAGATGCTGCGGCGTGATGGTGGCGGCCACGCCAATCCTCGCACCGCCGACGAATTCGACCGCGCGTGCCGTCGTGATGTGTTCGAACACCACAGGGAGTGCCGGAAATCGCTCGAGCAACGGAGCGAGCACGGTATCGATGAAGTGCGCTTCGCGATCGAAGACATCGACGTCGGCTTGCGGCGATTCACCATGCACCAACAGCCGCATGCCGAGCTTCTCCATGCGGGCAAGCACGGCGTCGACGTGCTTGATGTCGCTGACGCCCGCATCCGAATGCGTGGTGGCACCTGCGGGATACAGTTTCACACCATGAATGAAACCGCAGCTCTTGGCGCGGTCGATCTCCTCAGGTGCGGTGCCGTTCGTGAGATACAGCGTCAGCAGCGGCTCGAAGGCGCTGCCGGCGGGCAGCGCCGAGAGAATACGCTGGCGATAGGCGCGCGCCAATTCGGTTGTGGTAATGGCCGGCTTAAGGTTCGGCATCACGATGGCCCGGCCAAAGCGCTGTGCAGTGAAATGCGCGACCGACTTGAGAGCCTCGCCGTCGCGCAGGTGCACATGCCAATCATCCGGCCGCCGAAGGACCAGGCGATTCATGACGCTGCTGCTGCCGTGGGCCAACCGCTGCGCAACAGGTCCAGAGTATAACGCACCCCGAATCCGGTGATTTCGGTGCCTATGTGTGCGAGACCGCCATGCCGCGTCCCGGCCGCCAGATCCAGGTGCAGCCAGGCGATATCATTGGGCACGAAGCGGCTCAAGAATCGCGCCGCCAGGATGTGATCGCCCTTGCTGTCGGGACTACATTGCAGTACGTCGGCAACGCTGCTCTCCAAATCCGTGTCGTAGTCGCTGTCCATGGGAAAGCACCAGACGCGCTCGCCGCTGCTCGCGCCGGCCGACTCAATCAGCGCGCGCGACGCCGGACGATTGGTGAAGGCGCCGCTGTAGCGCTCGGTCAGCGCGTACACGCAGGCGCCGGTGAGCGTTGCATAGTCGATGATGGCGCGCGGTTTCCGGGCCGATGCCAGGCTGAGCGCGTCAGCCAGCACCATGCGGCCTTCGGCATCCGAATGGATCACTTGAATCGTGGTGCCGTTGGCCGCGCGGACCACGTCTTGCGGCTTGTAGGCCAAAGGTCCAATGCGGTTTTCCGTGATCGCCAGCCAACAATCCACCGCCAGCGGCGAGCGCAGAGTTTGCAGTGCATACAGAGCGCCCAGCGCCACGGCGCTGCCTTCCATGTCGGTGTGCATGTCGAGCATGCTTTTGTGGGCTTTGAGGTTGGTGCCGCCGGTATCGAAACAAATGCCCTTGCCGACCAAGCTGACAGCCGCCGCGGCTGCGCCGCGCGGACGATAGGAGAGCATGGCGATGCCGGCGTCGCGAGTGCCATTGCCGCGCGCCACCGCGAGAAATGCGCCTGCCCCGAGGCGTTTCAACTGAGTCTCGCCGTAGAATGTGAATTTTAGCTTCAGGCGCTGCGCGAATTGTTTGAGCAGGCGCCGATACGCGCGGGCATCCAGCGTATTGGGCGGCAGCGCGGTGAGCCAGCGGGCAAGATTGTTGCCGCCCGCCGTCGCGAGCGTCAGATCCAGATCCGGCAACTTTCCGCGCCGCGCAAGGTCTATTCGCAACAGGCGGGCCCGGGTTTTGGGCTTGCTCTTGAAGGTCGCAAAGCGAAATGCGGCGGCCTCGAGGGCTGCGACGAGAGTGTTGATGGTTGCGTCGGCGGGACCGGTTGCGCATCCCTGCTGCCAGACCAGCAATGATTTAGGATCGCCGTCGAGGGCGCTGCGCGCGAGTTTTCCTGCCGCTTGCAGACGTTCAAAAGTGCTTGCTTCGTTCGCGAGGCAGGCGACCACCAGGAGCGTTTGTGCCTCGGGGCCCACGCGCAAGTGAAAGGTGTCGCCGGCTTTATGAATTTTACGCGCGTGCAGCGCGCGCAAAAGGCCGGCGTGCGGCAGCGCTTTCCAATCGGCCTCGGAGGGCCTCAACGGCAGGAGCAGCAGTGCGCTGGCGTAGCGCGACAGGATTGATGCACTGATCCTGAGGGCCGTTTGGCGCACGGGAACCAGGAGATTGTCTAGGGGCAAGCGAGTCGGCATGTCTTAAAATCGCAAAGGTGTCGCGACCTACTAATCCAGAGGCCTTGCTTGACCGTGAAAAACCAAACCCCGAAGATAGTGCGGGTCAACAACGTAGTGGCAGTTCGCGCTAGGGCGCTGTAACGTGCCTGCCATCTTAACAGGACACGTGGGTGTATGACGCAACAATCTCCGTTCGAAGACATCGATCCCACCGAAACTCAGGAATGGCTTGAGTCGATCGATTCGGTCATGCGTGCGCAGGGACCGCAACGCGCGCATTTCTTGCTGGAAAAGCTGGTGGACTTCACGCGGCGGTCAGGTGCGTATTTGCCGTTCAAGCCGAACACCGCCTACCTAAATACGATTTCCAAAGCGCAAGAGCCCGATTACCCGGGCGACCGTTCGTTGGAACGGCGCAACGAGGCCTACATCCGCTGGAACGCCCTCGCGATGGTGGTGCAGGCGAACCGTACCAACTCCGAGTATGGCGGTCACATCGCGACCTACGCGTCCGCGGCGACTCTGTACGAAGTTGGTTTCAACCATTTCTGGCGGGCGCGCAGCGCTGCCCATCCCGGCGACATGATTTTCATGCAGGGGCACTCCAGCCCGGGCATCTATGCGCGCGCCTACCTGGAGGGCCGTTTGGATGAGAGTCAGCTGCAGCGTTTCCGGCAAGAAGTGCGCGGCGGCGGGCTGTCCTCGTATCCGCACCCCTGGCTGATGCCCGATTTTTGGCAATTCCCGACCGTCTCGATGGGCTTGGGTCCCATGATGGCGATATTTCAGGCGAAATTTCTGCGCTACTTGGAACACCGCGGCATCGTTGCGCCGTCGGACCGAAAAGTGTGGGCTTTTTTGGGCGACGGCGAAATGGACGAACCCGAGTCGATGGGTGCGCTCACCATGCCGGTACGCGAGAAACTCGACAACCTCATCTTTGTCATCAATTGTAATCTGCAGCGGCTCGATGGGCCGGTGCGCGGCAACGGCAAAATTATTCAAGAACTCGAGGCGGCGTTTCTCGGCGCGGGCTGGAATGTCATCAAGGTTCTCTGGGGCGGACGTTGGGATCCGCTGCTGGAGCGCGATCAGAAAGGCTTCCTGAAGCGCGTCATGGAAGAGTGTGTGGACGGCGAGTATCAAAACTTCAAATCCAAGGGCGGGGCATACACCCGCGAGCATTTCTTCGGCAAGTACCCTGAGCTCAAGGAAATGGTTGCCAACATGTCGGATGAGGAAATCTGGCATTTAAACCGCGGCGGTCATGATCCGGAGAAGGTGTTCGCCGCGTACTCCTCGGCGGTCGCGCACGTGGGTGCCCCCACCGTGATTTTGGCGAAGACCGTTAAAGGCTTCGGCATGGGCAAGGCCGGCGAGGGACTGAACTCCACGCATCAACAGAAGAAACTGACGGACGAGAATCTCAAGGAAGTCCGCGATCGCTTCAATATTCAGATTACCGATGAAGAGATTGCCGGCCTGTCGTTCAGAAAGCCGGCGCCGGACAGCGAGGAAATGCGCTATCTGCAGGAACGCCGCGCGGCGCTCGGCGGATATCTGCCGGCCCGCAGTTCTGCGGCTCCCCCCCTGGTCGTTCCGCCGCTGGAAATTTTCAATAGCTTGCTCGAAGGCACCGGCGATCGCGAAATATCGACGACCATGGCATTGGTGCGCATGATGACCACCCTGGTCAAAGACAAGAACATCGGCAGACACGTTGTGCCCATCGTGCCGGATGAAGCGCGGACCTTCGGCATGGAGGGCATGTTTCGCCAGATCGGCATTTATTCTTCGGTCGGGCAGTTGTACACGCCCCAGGATGCGGACCAGCTGATGTTCTATCGCGAGGACAAGCAGGGACAGATCCTCGAAGAAGGCATCAACGAGGCGGGCAGCATGTGTTCTTGGATTGCCGCCGCGACAGCCTATTCAAATCACGGCGTCAGCATGATCCCGTTTTTTATCTATTACTCGATGTTCGGCTTTCAGCGGGTCGGCGATTTCATTTGGGCGGCGGGCGACAGCCAGGCGCGCGGATTCCTGGTGGGCGGAACCGCCGGGCGCACGACTCTCGCCGGCGAGGGTTTGCAGCACCAGGACGGTCACAGCCAGTTGGTGGCAACGACGGTGCCCAACTGCGTGGCCTACGATCCCGCTTATGCCTATGAGCTCGCGGTGATCGTGCAGGACGGCTTGCGCCGCATGTACCAGGAACAAGAGAGCGTCTTCTACTACATAACGGTGATGAACGAGAATTATGCGCATCCCGCCATGCCGGCCGGTGCGGCTCAAGGCATTTTGAGCGGGATGTACCTGCTGCAAACCGGCGGACGCGGCAAGGTGCGCGTGACGCTGTTCGGCGCGGGCACAATATTGCGAGAAGTGCGGGCGGCGGCCGAGTTGCTCGAGAAGAACTACGGGGTGCCGGCCGATGTGTATTCGGTGACCAGCTTCAGCGAGTTGCGCAGAAACGCGCTTGCCGTCGAGCGTTGGAACATGCTGCACCCCACCGACCCGCGCAAGAAGACGTATATCGAGGAAGTATTGGCGGATCGCGAAGGCCCATTCATTGCGGCCACCGACTATATGAAGACTGTCGCCGACCAGATCCGCCAATGGGTGCCGGGGCAATACACGGCGCTCGGAACCGACGGCTTCGGCCGCAGCGACTCGCGCGCTGAACTGCGCCGGTTTTTTGAAGTTGACCGTCACTATGTGGTGGTTGCCGCGCTCAAGGGCCTTGCAGACGAAGGCAAGATCGACAAGCAAACGGTCGCCCAGGCCATGCAGGCTTTCTCGATCGATCCGGAAAAATCCAATCCCGTGACGGTCTAGCGACTATGGCAAGCCCAATAGAAGTGCTGGTCCCGGACATCGGCGGTTTCAAGGACGTCAACGTCATCGATGTGCTGGTCAAGGATGGACAGCAGATAGAAAAAGAAACGCCCCTGGTCACCATCGAAACGGAAAAGGCGGCCATGGACGTGCCGGCTCCCGTTGCCGGCAAGATCGCTCAGGTCAAACTGAAGACCGGCGACAAGGTCTCCGAAGGATCGTTGATCCTATTGCTCGAAGCGGCCTCCGCTGAGGCCGCGCCTGCCGGCGACGCCGCGCCGCCCGCGACCCGCGCCACCCAGCGACGCCGCGCCACCCGACAAGGCGACTGCACCGCCTGCACCGGCCGCCGCGCGATCAACTGCGCCGGCAGAGCGCCCCGCGGCACCGGCCGCGCCGCCCGGAAAGAAGGCCCGCGCGGCCGCGGCGCAGCCTGCGGCCGCAGCCTGCGGCGCCAAAGGCAGAACCTGCTCGCGAGGCAACGCCCGCGGCTATCGACGAACAGGCCTTTTCACGGGCGCATGCCAGTCCTTCAGTTCGAAAATTCGCGCGGGAACTTGGCGCAGATCTGGGCAGGATCCAAGGAACCGGCGTGAAAGGCCGAATCACCGAGGATGATGTTAAAGCCCATGTCAAAGGATTGCTGCTGGCCGCCGCGAACACGGCTCCTGCAGCGGCGCTGCCGCGCGTCGCCGCCGTGGATTTCGCGCATTTTGGCGCGGTCGAGGTCAAACCGCTCTCGCGCATACAAAAGATCTCCGGTGCCCGGTTGCAAGCGAGTTGGCTGAATCTGCCGCACGTGACGCAGCATGAAGATGCCGACATCACCGATCTCGATGCAGCGCGCGCTGCGCTCAAGGACAAGGCAGCCCAGGAACAGGTGCGGCTGACGCCCTTGGTATTCATCATCAAGGCCTGCATCCTGGCGTTGCGCGAATTTCCGCGATTCAACGCCTCGCTGGACGAGAGCGGAGAAAATTTAGTCTTCAAGAAATACTTCAATATCGGCTTTGCTGCGGACACGCCGAACGGGCTGGTGGTCCCGGTCATTGCAAATGCGGATCAACTGAGTATTTACGACACGGCGCGTGTACTGACGGCGCTGTCGGAAAAGGCGCGCGCTGGGAAACTGAAAGCCGCGGAAATGCAGGGCGGCAGCTTTACGATTTCGAGCCTCGGCGGTATCGGAGGCAGCTATTTCACGCCCATCATCAACGCCCCGGAAGTTGCCATTCTCGGCGTGTCGCGGGCGATGCAAAAGCCGGTCTACGAACGGGGCGCATTCATTCCGCGGCTGATGTTGCCGCTGTCCTTGTCTTACGATCATCGCGTCATCGACGGCGCCGAGGCGGCGCGCTTCGTGGTGTTTCTCGCCAAGACCCTGGGTGACGTGAAGGCGCTGCTATGAGCGCCGTGGAGGTGCGGATACCGGATCTCGGCGACGTCAAAGGCGTGACGGTGCTCGAGGTGCTGGTCAAGGCGGGCAGCAAAGTTGCGCGCGAAGACCCGCTGATTTCTCTCGAATCCGACAAGGCGGCGATGGATGTCCCGTCGCCGGTCAGCGGCGTGATCCAGTCGCTCGAAATCAAAAAAGGCGACTCAGTATCGTCCGGTACATTGATCGCGATGGTCGAGCCCGACGCGGCTGCGCCACCTAAGGCCGCGAGCGCCGCGACGGCGCAGGTTGAGAAATCCGCACCGGCGCAGGGAAAAGCCGCCGCGGCCCCGTCGGTGCCGGCCGCAGCACCGCAAGCCGCCGCTGCCGCCCCGTCGGTGCCGGCCGCAGCCCGCCAGCTGCCGCTGCCAAGCCCGCGGCCAAACCTGCAAGCGCGGCTCCCGAAGGAGCGGTCGACTTGGTGGTGCTCGGTGCCGGTGTGGGCGGCTACACAGCCGCTTTTCGCGCCGCGGATCTGGGCCTCAAAGTCACGCTGATCGAACGCTGGCCGGTGCTCGGCGGCGTGTGCCTCAACGACGGCTGTATACCTTCCAAGGCTCTGCTGCACGCCGCGAAAGTGATCGAAGAAGCTGCCGACATGGCGGCCAACGGCATTGTATTCGGGCCGCCGCAAATCGACCGTGATCGGCTGCGTGCGTGGAAGAACAAGGTGGTCACGCGCCTGACCAATGGTTTGATGCTGCTGGCCAAGCAGCGCAAGGTCACGCTCATTCAGGGTGAAGCAAAATTCGTCGGACCGTATTCCTTCGATGTCAAAGGCGAGGATGGGTCGCGCCGCGTGGATTTCAAGCAGTGCATCATCGCGGCGGGATCCGAGTCGGCGCTGTTGCCGGGATTGCCTGATGACCCGCGGGTGATCGACTCGAGCGGTGCGCTCGAGCTGCCGCTGGATTGCAAGCGCTTGCTGGTTATCGGCGGCGGCATCATTGGGCTGGAAATGGCCTGTGTCTACGATGCACTGGGCGCTGCCGTGACCGTGGTCGAGTTGAGCGATGGCCTCATGCCCGGTACCGATCGCGACCTGGTGCGTCCGCTGCAAAAGCGCATCGACAAGCGCTATGAAAAGATTCTCTTAAAGACCAAGGTGGCCAAACTCGAGGCGCTGCCCGACGGCTTGCGGGCGACTTATGAAGGTCCCGATTCGCCCGAGCCGCAACTGTTCGATCGCGTGCTGGTGGCGGTCGGCCGCACGGCCAATGGCAATGCCATTAACGCCGGTGTAGCGGGCATCGAGGTAAGCGCGCGCGGCCTCATCGCCGTGGACAGGCAAATGCGCACCAACGTGCCGCACATTTTCGCAATCGGCGACATTGTCGGAGCGCCGATGCTGGCGCACAAGGCCGCTCATCAAGGCAAGGTCGCCGCGGAAGTCGCGGCGGGACACAAAGCGTCCTTTGATGCGCGCAGCATCCCGGCAGTTGCCTACACCGACCCGGAAATCGCGTGGACGGGCATCACCGAAACCGACGCGAAGGCGCGCGGAATTCCCTACGGCAAGGGAATGTTTCCGTGGGCGGCGAGCGGCCGGTCATTGGCGCTCAATCGCGATGAAGGATTCACCAAGTTGCTGTTCGATCCGGAAACCCGCCGGGTAATCGGCGCGGGCATGGTCGGCACCAGTGCCGGAGATTTGATTGCCGAAGTCGCATTGGCCATCGAGATGGGCGCCGACGCCACCGATATCGGTCTGACGATTCATCCGCACCCGACCCTTTCGGAAACCGTCGCCTTTGCTGCCGAAGCCTTCGACGGTACCTTGACCGATCTGTACATGCCGAAACGTTAGGAGCCCAGCAATGTTCAAGGCTGCGCTATTTGCGGTCTTTCTCGGCGGCGCCCTGACGTGCAGCGCAGCGCCGGCATTTGCCGGCGAGGCCTGCGTGGATTTCAAGTGGGATGTATCGCAGGAGCGGACGCTGTTTGCAGGTTCAGCGTCGCCCTTGACAGCCGGAGCTGCTTCGAAGTCTGCGCCGATCCTGCAGTTGAATCGTCTGTATGAACTTAAGCTGCTGGCGCAGGAGAGCGTGACATTTGCGGCAACTCCTGGCAAAAAGAGCCCGCGGGCGGACTCCTACGCAGGCTTGGTCGCGTTCAAGATTCCCGCCAATGGCAGCTATCGCGTTGCCATCGACATGCCGTTCTGGATCGATGTGGTTTCCAATGGTGCGCTGGTCCCCGCCACCGACTTTCAAGGTCAGCACGGCTGCAGTTCGCCGCACAAAATCGTGGTGTTCGACCTGGTCGGTCCGCGGCCGTTCTTTTTGCAATTGAGCAACGCCGCTCCAGAGAGTGTCCGGCTCACCCTCACTGCAACGCCGGCGCGAAAGTTGTAGCCGCGCCTCGAGGCGGCTAAAGGTCAGGGCCGATCGGGTGCAACGCTGCTCGCGGAAATGGCCTCCGGCGGGGCGGCCGTGCAATTCTTGATGAATGCCGTTTTTTCAGCGGAGATGAGCTTCCGGGCCTTTGCTTCTTTGAGGCAGGCTGTGCGTTTGGCATGCTTTGCCGCGGCATCGTTGCCGGCTTGCGTGGCGGAAGGTGCGACCGCGGCGGGCGGCGGGAGTCTGCGGAGCGGGCGGCGTCGCGGCCAGCGCTGCAAGACCGGAGCTCAGGGCAATTGCCGCGAATGCAAAACGCATGGCTATTTCCTCAAACGGCAGATTGTTTGCGAGCTGATCAGAGTAGCTGCGGCTATCCAGCGCCCCAATGACGCGCACATGAAGCTTCGTTAACGTTCCGCCCGCCGGGCTATTGATGCACGTCCACGCGCTTGCGAGCGAGCGTCAAATACCGCTTTTCATCCGGCGCGCGGCCCTCGCGCTGCGCGAGCCACAACTCCTCCCCCAAAACCTCCATGAGGATGTGCTCGGCAACATGAGCATCCCCATGACGCGACTGCAATTGGCGCTGCAAATCGCGAATGCCGGGCGGCCGGTCGATGGATACCTGTTCGCGAATTGCCAGATGCAACCCCATATGTAAAAACGGATTGTCGCCGACACCCACGGCATTTTGCTCAAACGCAACCGCGCCGTCGGCATCCGCAACGATGTGTTGGTATTCAGGGTGCGCGCCGATCACATCGGTTATCTGCGCCTCGAGCGGCGCCAGCGGCGAACCGGCCAAATATTTTGCCCACGCCTGTGCGTAAGCAAGGCGCAATTGGTCGCGGGAGTAGCCCTGGAATACGCTCATGCGGGTGTCTTGTGACGAAATTCGCACAGGTCTGCGATGATGCAATCCGGGCACGCGGGGCGGCGCGCCTTGCACACATAGCGCCCATGCAAAATCAACCAGTGATGGGCATCGAGGCGAAACTCGGGCGGCACGAACTTCAATAGTTTTTCCTCCACTTCACGCACGGTCTTGCCGGGTGCAATTCCGGTGCGATTTGCGACCCGGAAGATATGGGTATCGACGGCAATTGTCGCTAGGCCAAAGGCCGTATTGAGAATAACGTTGGCGGTCTTGCGCCCGACGCCCGGGAGTTCTTCGAGCGCTTCCCGCGTCGTTGGAACCTCGCCTGCGTGCCGTTCCAGGAGCAACTGCGACATGGCAATGATGTTCTTGGCCTTGGCGTTATACAGTCCGATGGACTTGATGTACTTCGACAGACCTTTGACGCCCAGAGCAAGCAATGCGCCCGGCGTGTTCGCCGCGCTGAACAAGTCGGCCGTGGCCTTGTTGACGCTTTTGTCGGTAGCTTGAGCGGAAAGAATGACGGAGACCAAGAGTTCAAACGGGGAGGCATAGACCAATTCGGTGCGCGGCTGAGGATTTGCGGCCCGCAAGCGGGCAAAGATTGCCTGGCGCTTCTGCGGATTCACGGCAATCTTGAGCCGCGGGCAGCGGCCGCCTTTTTGGCGTCGAGCTGCCGCTGCCGTTCCGCGGCCTGACCGGTCAAGCGCGCACTGTGCGCCGCATAGCGTTCGCGGTTCAACAGCGGCTGATTGGCCAACGGGCTCGGGGCGGGGCGCATTTCAATGCAGTCGACCGGGCAGGGCGGCAGGCACAACTCACACCCGGTGCAGCGATCGGCGAGCACGGTGTGCAGGTATTTTTGCGCACCGACAATGGCATCCACGGGACAGGGTGCCAGGCAGCGGGCGCAGCCGATGCAGCGTGCTTCATCGATCCACGCGACGCGCGGTGGCGTTTCGAAACCGTTGGCGGGATTTAAAGGCTGCACAGGACGATCCAGCAGCCGCGCCAACGCCTCGATGGTTGCTTTGCCGCCCGGCGGACATTGATTGATCTGCGCCTCGCCGGCGGCGATTGCCGCGGCGTAGGGCCTGCACGCTGGATACCCGCAACGCGTGCATTGGGTCTGGGGAAGCAATGCATCGATGCGCGCCGTGAGCTCAGGCGCGGTCTCGTTGCTCATGTCATTTGACGCGCATGCCGGGTGTCGCCCCCGAATCCGGCGACAATGCAAAGATGTCTTGGCCGCCGGGGCCCGCGGCCAGCATCATCCCCTCCGAGGTGCCGAAACGCATCTTGCGCGGCTCGAGGTTTGCGACCACCACGATGAGCCTGCCAACCAGGGCCTTGGGATCGTAGGCCGCGCGAATGCCGGCAAAGATATCGCGCTCGCCCAACTCGCCCACATCGACACGCAGTTTCAGCAGTTTGTCGGCGCCGGTGATGAACTCGGCTTCCAGGATCTTCGCCACCCGCAGATCGATGCGCAAGAAATCGTCGATTGAAATCAAATTGCCCTCGACCGAAGCGGCAGCTGCCAGCGTCGCGGTGTCGGAGGCGCCGGCGCTGTGCCGGGCGCCGCGTGCTGCGGCCGCGGGCGCCTCCGCTTCGATCAAGCGCGCTACCGCCTTCGGGTCGAGCCGCAATGCCAGCGGCTCGTAAGGATTGATGGTTGCGGCCAGCAACGGCTGTGCCGCGGCGGCCCAGGTCCATTCCGGCTCTTGAAAAAACCTGCTGGCGCGCGCTGCCATGGCCGGCAACACCGGCGCCAGATAAATCATCAAGACCCGAAACAGGTTCAAGGCCTGGGTGCACACGCTCTGCACCTCAGCTGCATTCTTTGGATCCTTGGCGAGAATCCAGGGTTTGCGCGAATCGACATACTGATTGGCGCGGTCGCACAGCGCCATGATGTCGCGGACCGCGGCGGCGGTATCGCGATGCTCATAGTGCTTGGCAATACCCTCGCCGGCGGCGGCGAAAACCGCGTACAAATCGCGATCGGGGAGAGCATCTGCCAGCCGGCCGGCGGCATTGCGCGTGATGAATCCCGCGCAACGGCTGGCGATGTTCACGAGTTTGCCGACGATTTCGGAATTCAAGCGGGTCGTGAATTCGTCCAAGTTCATGTCCATATCGTCGATGCCGGAGCCTAACTTGGCGGCGAAATAGTAGCGCAGGTATTCGGCCGGAAAGTGCTGCAGGTAGCGGCGCGCGGTGATGAAGGTGCCGCGCGACTTCGACATCTTCTGGCCGTTGATGGTCAGAAAGCCATGCGCGTGCACGGCGGTGGGCCGGCGCATGCAGGAGGCCTGCAGCACCGCCGGCCAGAACAAAGTATGGAAATACAGAATGTCCTTGCCGATAAAATGATGCAGCTCGGCGCTCGAATCGGCCGCCAGGAAATCCTCGAACTTGAGGCCGGTGCGCGCGCATAGCTGCGTAAAGCTCGCCAGGTAGCCGATCGGCGCATCGAACCACACGTAGAAGTACTTGCCGGGCGCGCCGGGGATTTCAAAGCCGAAGTAGGGCGCGTCGCGCGATATGTCCCAGTCTCTCAAGCCCTGCGAAAACCATTCGTCGAGTTTACGTGCCACACTTTCCTGCACGGCGCCGCTCGCGACCCACTCGCTCAAGGGTTCTTCGAACGCGCTCAGGCGGAAAAAATAATGCTCCGATTCGCGCCAGACCGGCGTCGTGCCGCTGACCACCGAGATCGGATTCTTTAGGTCCGCCGGCGTATAGGTCGACCCGCAATTCTCGCAGGAATCCCCGTGCTGATCAGGGGTGGCGCACACCGGGCATGTCCCCTTCACATAGCGATCCGGCAGGAACATCTTGGCGGTGTCGTCGTACGCCTGCCGGACGCTGCGCCGGTCGATGTAGCCTGCTTCCCGGTGCATCAAGTACATTCGATCGCACAGGGTCTTGTTCTCCGCCGAATGCGTCGAGCCGAAATTGTCCATGCCGATCAGCATGTCGGCGAGATCGCGTTGGTGCTCGATATTGACCTGGGCGATCAACTGTTCAGGGGTGACTCCTTCGGATTGCGCCTTGAGCATGATGGGCGTGCCGTGCGTGTCATCCGCGCACACGTAATAGCACTCATGGCCGCGCAGCTTTTGAAACCGCACCCAGATGTCGGTTTGAATGGTTTCAAGGATGTGGCCCAGATGCAAAGGTCCATTGGCGTACGGCAGAGCGCTGGTGACAAGGATTCGGCGTGTTTGAGTCATCCTTGAAATTATGCCACGCCGGCAAGGGGCGGTGGCGGCGGCGGCCCAAGAGAGGCGGCGAATTTGCGCGGGCGGCGCCTAGGAAGCTTCGCGAAACTGTTCGAACTTGCTCTTGTTGATGGCTTTTTTGAAAGCTTCCTTGCCGGATATTTGCCGCGAATCGAGCAAGGCCTGAATTGCTGTGTCCATCAGCTTCATGCCGTTGGCGGAGCCGCTTTGCATGGCGTTCTCCAGCTGATCCATCTTTCCCTGGCGAATCAGGTTGGCCACCGCAGGAGTATTGACCAGGATTTCCAGAGCCGCGACGCGCCCTTGTTTGTCGGCCTTCTGAATGAGCTGCTGCGAGACCACTCCGCGCAGGCTGGTTGACAGCATGGTGCGCACGTGCGGCTGCTTGTCTGCGGGAAATGCGTTCACCAGCCGATCCACCGTGGGCGCCGCGCCGTTGGTGTGCAGCGTTGCCATGACCAGAATGCCCATCTCCGCGGCGGTCACGGCAATG
Source organism: uncultured Gammaproteobacteria bacterium (assembly GCA_963809645.1). GTDB lineage: Bacteria > Pseudomonadota > Gammaproteobacteria > Steroidobacterales > Steroidobacteraceae > Bog-1198. The sequence continues at coordinate 81,485 of CAWEKK010000008.1, read as the reverse complement.
CTCATGGTCTCCAGGTCGCGAAGCTCGCCCACCAGAATCACGTCCGGGTCTTCGCGCAACGCGGAATTCAATGCGGAGGCGAACGACGTGGCGTGCACGCCGATTTCGCGCTGGCTGATGAGGCAGTTTTTGCGGGCGTGGACAAACTCGATCGGATCCTCGATGGTGAGAATATGGCCTTTTTCCCGCCGGTTGATGTCGTCGATCATGGCGGCCAGCGTCGTGGACTTGCCGGATCCGGTCTTGCCGGTCACCAGAATCAGGCCGCTGTTGATCTTGCACATGTCCATCACTGCCGGCGGCAGCTTCAGTTCCTCGGCGGATTTTGCGGTGGAGGGAATGGCGCGGAACACCGCCCCCATGCCGTTGAGCTGCCGCATGACGTTGACGCGAAAGCGTGCAACTTCGGGGATGGCGTAGGCGAAATCGGTGCCGTCCTTTTCCTCGAAGCGCTCCACCGCCAGCTTGGGCATGATTTCGTAGAGCGTGTTCTTGACCGAATCGGCGCTCAGCGCCTGATCGTTCAAGGGCTTCAGTTCGCCGTATTGGCGGACGCGCGGCGGGTCGCCCGCCAAAAAGTGCAGATCCGAGCCGTTGCGCTCGAGAATCTGGGTCAAAAATTGATCGATGGCCGGCACGGGCTTACGGCGCAGCCGCGGGCTCCGCGAGCGGCGCCCCCGACATGTCGGTTACGAAGCGCTGGAACTGGCGCTTGTCGGAGGCGTAGGTGTACGCATGCTCCGGATCGACTTCCTTGGCGTTAATGGCCGCAAGCAAGGCCTGGTCCATGAGCTGCATGCCGTATTCCTTGCCCATTTGCAGCTGGCTGGGAATCTGGTGCGTTTGGTCGGTCATGATGAGCTTGCCGATCGCTTTGGTCAGCACCATCACTTCGCACACCGCCTTGCGCGCGCGCTGATCCGGGGTTTTGAGCAGGATCTGGGTGATGACCGCGATGAGGCTCGACGGACAGAAAGGTCTTGGTCTGCTCGCGTTCCTCGTTGGGCAAGCGCGTCGATGATGCGATCGATGGTCTTGGTGGCGCTGGTGGTGTGCAGCGTGCCGAGCACCAGATGCCCGGTTTCCGCCGCCGTCATCGCCATCGAAATGGTTTCTGCATCGCGCATTTCGCCGACCAGGATCACGTCCGGGTCCTCGCGCATGGCGGCACGTACGCCTTCGGCAAAGGAGGGCAGGTGAGTGCCCAATTCTCTCTGGATGACCTGGCTGCTCTTGCTGCGGTGAACGAATTCGATCGGGTCTTCCAGGCTGATGATATTGAGAGCGCGGGTCGAATTCAGATAGTCGATCATCGAGGCCAGCGTCGTGGTCTTGCCGGTTCCCGTGGAACCGGTCACCAGAATCATGCCCTGGTGGTAGTCGCATAGTTTCTTGCACCACCGGCGGAAGACCCAACTGTTCCATCGACGGCATGGTGGTGGGAATGGCGCGAAATGCCGCACCGATGCCGGTTTCCTTGCGGAATACGTTGACCCGGAATCGGCCGCCCTCGGTCGATACGTAGGAGAAGTCCAGGTCGTTGCCCTCGCGCAGGACCTTGAGCTGCGACTGGGTCAGGACTTCGGTGATGTAGGCCTCGAGTTCGGCATCGCCGAGATTGCGGAACTTGATCGGCATCAGGTCGCCGTGCATGCGCAGCATGGGCGGGACGCCGACCGCAAGATGCAGGTCCGAGCAGCCTTGGGCCACGCCCAACTTAAGGAACGCATCGATTCTTGCCATAATGCCTAAGGCTACCCGTAAGCAATTGGTTTTTCGAGTGTTTAGGGCAGGATTCGCCCATAAACGTGAGGTACGTCAAGCCGTTAGAGGAATTTCTCGAGGGCGAGGCGCAGTTCGTCCATGCTTTGGGCGCGTTTTGCCTTGTCCAGCGACATGCACCTCATGACCAGGGTGTTGAGCTCCAGCGGCAGGTCTTTGTTGATCTCGATGGGCTGGCGGGCCTTGCCCTGGACGTGTTGGTACATCACGGACATGTGATCGCCGCGCGAGTAGGGCGGTACGCCGGCAAACATCTCGTACATGATCACGCCCAAACTGTAGATATCGGCGCGTTCGTCGACCTTCTTGCCCAAAATCTGTTCCGGCGCCATGTATTTCGGCGAGCCGATGACATAGCCGGTCTTGGTCAACTGGGTATCGCCCTGGCTCTGCGCGGCGGCCACGCCGAAGTCGACGATTTTGAGCAGCGAGTCGTTATCGATCAGCACGTTGGCGGGCTTCAAGTCGCGGTGCACGATGCCGGCTTGGTGTGCGACCGCCATGCCGGTCGCGATATCGATGGCGAATTTGACGGCGCGCTTGAGCGCAACCGGCTTCTCGTTGACGATCTCTCCGCCGAGCGTGTGCGACGGGAAATACTCCATCGAAATCGCGTAGTTGCCGCGGATGTACAAGAAATCGTAAATACGGATGACATTCTTGTGCGTGATTTTGCGGCTGTAGCGCAACTCGTGCACGAAGCGCTTCATCATCTCTTCATCGGAAGAGACGTTCGGATTGAGGAATTTGAGGATCAAACGCTCCTCGACCACCGTATCCTCCATGAGCAACACGGTGCCGAACGCGCCCTTGCCGATCTTTTCGATGAACTTGTAGCGGCCCTCGATGACGTCTCCGGGCTTCAAGGTCGCAATGTCCAGCTTGGCCGACGCGGCGGTGTCCTCGGCCTGCTTGACGACGCTCGCCAAGGCTTGATTGTCGATGAGCAGCGTCTTGGCCGGCTCTTGCATCTTTTCCGCGCGCTTGTTCGCGGCGATTTGCTGCGTCGAGAAGCGGTTATCCAGTTCCTGCATGGCGCGGGCGACCGCCTGGCTCAAGGTGCCGTCGGCGGTGGTCGAAACCGCCTGCAGGCGCACACGGATCGTGTCGGCGCGGCGCTCATCGGCGAGTTTGGCCAATGCGGCAATGGCCTCCACTTTGATTTCGTTTTCCGGACGCGACAGCATGGGCAGCACGCTTTCGAGGCTCTTCTGATCGCCGATCTTGCCGATGGCGCGGATGACGGTCGGCAGGGATTTCGCCTCGCCTTGCAGCATGTCGATGAAACGCGGCAGTGCCTTGCTGCTGCCGATTTCCGCCAATGCATCGACGGCGCGCTCGCTGACCCACCAATCCGGGTCTCGCGTGGCCTCGATGAGCTGCGCCACCGCCCGCTCATCCTTGGTTTGGTTCAGAATCTCGATCGCGGCGCGGCGGATATCCTGATTTTCGTCCTTGATGAGCGCGAGTACCGCATCGACCACGCTTGGGACCGCCGATTTTGCCGAGTGCATCGGCGGCGCGCGTCCGTACCCACCAGTCGCTGTCCGCGATCACCTCGAGCAGGTACTTGACGGACTTCGATGTGCCGACGACATTCAATACCTCGACGGCGGCGCGTCTGGCGTATTCGTTCTCATCCTTGAGCACATCCACCAGAAACTTGACGGTCTCCGGATGATTGGCCTTCACCACCACGTCGACCGCCTTGTTCTGTACTTCGATTTCCGGATCGCGGAGCATGCCGACGATCAATGGCATGTCGAACGGACCGTCCATCTTGGCGAGCGCGGCCAATGCTGCCGAGCGGATGAACTTGCTGCTGTCCTTGAGCTGCTTTTGCACGGCCTGCTGCACTTTGGGCAGATTGAATCGCGCCAGGACATTGATGATGTGCAGCCGCGCGACCGGGTCTTTGCCCTCGATTCTCGCGATCAGGTCATCCACCGAGGATTCGTCGGCGATCTCGCCGATGATTTTGAACAGCCCGTTTCTCTCGCTGGGCTCCTGCGTGTAAGCGGCATTCAGCAGTTCGCGCACGTTGTAGCGCGACTTCTGCGCGCCGATGACGTCGAGCAACGCTTGCTTCGGCATCCCCGGTTTGGCCAGCGCATCGAGCAGGGCATGCGCGGGGTAGTTCTTGCTGCTCGACAGCGCCCAGGCGATTCCGGACATTGCGCGGCCGCTCGCTTCCGACATTGTCTTGAGCAGGATGGGCAGAGTCTTGGAATCGATCAGCCGCGACAAAACCTCTACATAGACGGTGGTCTCGCGCTTTTCCGAGGTTGCGAGTGCATCGACAAGGGGGTCGATGGCGTCCGAGCCCAGGGCGGCCAATTTCTCCAATGCCTTCTGCGCCGGCAGGCTGGATGGATTGCCGCTGGACTTGACTTCGGCGATAAGCCGATCGGCACGGTAATTGGCGAATAACGTCATTCGGCGCCTAAGCTATGCATTCCTTGGAGAGACCCATCCCATTCTTACCTTAATTCAGGCGCCTTCCGCGGTCTTGATCCTCAATTTCGAATTATGCCATACGTCACGGTTTTAGCTGCCTGCGGTACAATTGCGGTTCCTTATGAATCAACCCCCTGCCGCGGATAGCGCCATCCGCGAGAAACTGAGCGCCTATCCGGATCCCTACCTGGGCCAGACGCTGGGCGAAGCCAAAGCAGTCGGGTCGGTAGTCTGCCAAGGCGATTTGGTCGCCGTCGAACTGGTGTTGGGATTCCCGTGCGCCGACTATGCCTCTGAAATGCATGCCGCATTGCAGACGCACCTCGGGCCTGTGCTTGGGCGTGCAAGGCTGGAACTGAAGCTCACCGCGCAGATCACGGCACACGCCGTTCAGCGAACCCTCAAACCGCTGGAAAACGTCAAGAATGTGGTGGCGGTCGCTTCCGGCAAGGGCGGCGTCGGCAAATCCACCACTGCGGCAAATTTAGCGCTCGCCTGGGCGGCGCAAGGCGCCAAGGTAGGCCTCCTGGACGCTGATATCTACGGTCCCAGCCAGCCGCTGATGATGGGATTGGCGGGCGCCAAGCCGGTTAGCACCGACGGCAAGCATATGGCGCCGTTGCGCGCATATGGCGTGGAAGTGATGTCCATCGGCTTCATGATCGACCCGGAACAGCCGATGGCGTGGCGCGGCCCGATGGTGACGTCGGCCTTGACCCAGTTGCTCGGCGATACCACCTGGGGCGATCTGGACTATCTGGTCGTCGACATGCCGCCCGGCACCGGCGACATTCAGCTGACCCTGGCGCAGCGGGTGCCCGTCAGCGGTGCCGTCATCGTGACCACGCCCCAGGACATCGCCCTTTTGGACGCTCGTAAGGGCCTTAAGATGTTCGAGAAGGTCGAGGTGCGCGTGCTGGGGGTCGTCGAGAACATGAGCATGCACGTCTGCTCCCAGTGCGGCCATGTCGAGCATGTGTTCGGCAGCGGCGGCGGTGCGCGCATGGCGGCCCAATACGGTGTGCAGCTGCTGGGCGAACTGCCGCTCGATATCCGCATTCGCGAGGATGCCGACGGCGGCGCGCCGACCGTGGTGGCGGAGCCCGGCAGCGAACGCGCGCGGGCCTATTTTTTGATGGCGCGCCGCACCGCAGCGCGCCTGTCGACACTGAACAAAGACTACAGCCGGGCATTCCCCAAAATAACGGTCGAAGCAACCTAATGAGCATCAAGAGCGATCGCTGGATCAGGCGCATGGCCGCCGAGCACGGCATGATCGAACCGTTTTCGGCGCAGCAGGTGCGCGTCGCAGACGGTCACAAAATCGTGTCCTACGGCACCTCGAGCTACGGCTACGACGTGCGCTGCGCCGAAGACTTCAAGATATTCACCAACATCAATTCGACCATCGTCGATCCGAAGAGATTCGATGAAAAATCGTTCGTCGATTTCAAGGGACCGGTGTGCATCATTCCGCCGAACTCCTTCGCGCTGGCGAGCACGGTGGAATACTTTCGAATTCCGCGCAGCGTTTTGACGGTGTGTTTGGGCAAGTGCGTCACCGGCGACACCCGGGTCGTTGATGCTGATACCGGTGCGTACGTACCGATTACCGAAATGCGCTGGGGTAAATCGACGCTCGCGCTCGATTCCTGGAAGCTCAAAGCCGCCAAAGTGTCTGCGTTTGTGCCGCAGGGCAAAAAAGAGGTGTTTGAACTGCGCACTCGAGCTGGTTTGCGCATTCGCGCGACCGCAAATCACCCTTTCCTCAAGCTGAAGGGATGGGTGCCGCTCAGCGATCTGCGTCCCGGCGATCGAATCGCGGCCGCACGCAACATTCCGGTCTTCGGCAAGACTCCCATTCCCGATTGGGAGGCGAGTTTGCTGGGATTGATGATCTCCGAAGGGCAGTGCGACACGCCCGGGCACAGTCCGACGTACACCACGGCCGATCCGGCAATGGTTCATCTGTTGAAAGGGTGCATGGCGGATTCCGGATTGGGAGTCGTCACATTCAAAGGAAACTACGGCTACCGGCTCGTCAATCGACAAGGCCGCGGAGGAATTCCGGAGCGCAATCGGGCGCACTCTTGGCTGCAAAAAATACGAATTGAATGTTGGAGCAGGTGAGAAGTTTGTCCCGCAGTGCGTATTCACCGCGCCGGAAAGTTCGGTACGATTGTTTCTTCAATCGCTTTTCAGCGGCGACGGCAGCGTGTACAGCTCAAAAGCGGGTGTATTTCTAGAGTACTACTCGAACTCTCGAAGACTGATCGAAGATGTGCACCATTTGTTGCTGCGATTCGGCGTGTTCTCGCTGATTCGCGAGAAAATCACCGCCATCGGAACGCGTGCTTGCAAAATCCAAATTACCGACAAGGATCAGATCCGGCGCTTTGCTGAGAAGATCGGCTTCACTCCGGGCTCATTGAAGCAACAGAGACTTGATGCTTGAAGTGCTGCCGATGATTCGCGCGCAACCACGGCGTAAAAGTAACTTTGACTCGTTGCCTGCAGAGGCTTGGCCCATGATCCGCATGGCGGCCCGCGTGGGCGGTGTGCCGTTTAGTTCGCTCAATATTCATTTGGATTCAAGCCAGTCGGCGTCGTTCTATGCGGCGCGCAAGGTGGCGCTGGCAACCGGCGATTTGTATGTCAGTCCTCTCATCGATGGGCCGATGTGGGACGTCGTCGAGAGCATCGAGCCTGCAGGCGAAGAGGAAGTGTTTGATATTTCAGTGCCGACGCTGCACAACTTCGTCGCCAATGATCTCATCGTGCATAATTCCACGTATGCACGCTGCTTTTCGCGGCGACACCCGCGTCGCATTGGTTGATGGCACGTCGCCGACGCTCGAGCACATGGCCAGAAGGCACGAGTCGGGTGAGCTGTTCTGGGGATACAGCGTAGACGAGAACTGTCGCGTGATCGTAAGCCTCTTGGAAGAGCCTCGATTTATCGGTCGAGATTCACTGCTTGAACTTGAACTCGACAACGGTGAAAAGATCCGGGCAACTCCCGATCACTTGTTCATGAAGCGAGATGGCCAGATGGCGGCCGCCCACACGCTTCGCCCCAATGATGCACTCATGCCGCTATATCGCGAATTGTTTCGCGGGTTCGAGGCAGTTTATCAGCCGAGCGATGGGTCTCTTTACGGCACCCGCTCCCTCGCGGATGAATGGAACCTCAGGCACAACATCAATCGGCCGGCCATCCTCGCGAGATTGGCGGAGTTGGAACAGATGCGGTTCAGAAGCACTCCCGCCTACCGCAACCACAAAGTCACCGCAATTCGCGAGATTGCCGGTGACCACGATGTGTATTGCCTGACGGTTCCCGAAGCGGGCAATTTTGCGCTGGAAGCGGGCGTCTTCGTGAAAAACTGCGGAATCATCGTCAACGTAACGCCTTTAGAACCCGAGTGGGAAGGGCACGTCACGCTGGAGTTTTCCAACACCACGCCGCTGCCTGCGAAGATCTATGCCAACGAGGGCGTGGCGCAAATGCTGTTTTTCGAATCCGATGAGGTTTGCGAAACCTCGTACAAGGATCGCGGCGGCAAGTACCAGGGTCAGCGCGGCGTCACTCTGCCGAAGACTTAGGCTTGAGCTGCGGCTCGATCGGCAGCAAATGATCGAGACGCTTGATGCGCATGGCGATCTCCACCTTGCCGTCGCGGCTGCGCTCAGCCTGAACGGGCACGAATCCCAATGACGGGGCGAACCACATGCGCAATATCCGATTGTTGCCGGTGCGCTGACTGGTCACGATCAGCGTATCGAGTTCGCCGATTTCCGTTCGAATCTTCGCGCTGCCTTCCTGCGCGTAGTTGAATTCCTTCAGTTGATCTTTATCAATGATCTGAAAGGTCTTGGGCAGATTGCCGTTCTTGAGGTCGAGCATCACTTCGACCTGGATGGACATGACATCTTGAGTGCCGTCCGTGAGCGCAATGTCCACCGGTTTGGTTTCAGAGGTGCCGGTCGCGCGCTTGTTGTGCCAGTCGAAATTCAGCTCAACGCTCGATGAACCTTCCTTGCCGAAGTATTTGTCGGGGCGGACATGGCCGCCGATCGAGGTCAGCCAGCTCTTTTGCACCAGATCGTCGCGATAGGCGATGCGAAAAATTCCGTGGGCCGTAATGGTCCAGGTATAGAGATAATGTCCGGGTTCAGCGCCCTGGGTCAGCTGGATATCGCTGGTGCCCACACTGATGCCTTTCCAGTCCGCCTGATAGTGTGCAATGAACGGCTCAATGCCGCTGTCGCCTGGTGATTGCGCGGCTGCAGGTACGGACGCGGCAAGCGCCAGCCAAAGAACGCTCGCGCAATTTCCTCATAAAGATCCCTCCCGCTCTACATCGCCGAGCTGCAGGGGCTCATTCAGGGGACGGCCGTCCAGCCACGCCTTCCCGTCAGCGCAGCGCAGCCGGCCTTGGCAGAACCAATTGACGGCCAGCGGATAAATAAGGTGCTCCTGCGCCAGCACCCGGCGGCTCAAATCCGCTTCCGCGTCGCCCGGCAGAACCGGCACGCGCGCCTGCAGCACGCGCGGGCCGCCATCGAGCTGTTCCGTGACGAAGTGTACCGTGACGCCATGCTCGGCCTCGCCAGCCTCCAGAGCGCGCTGATGAGTATGCAGCCCTGTGTATTTGGGCAGCAACGAGGGGTGAATGTTCAAGATCCTGCCGGAAAAGCGCTCGACGAATTGCGCCGACAGGATGCGCATGAACCCGGCGAGCACAATCAGAGACGGTGAATACTCATCGATGGCTGCCGCCAGTACGGTGTCGTATTCCTCGCGCGCCGCTCCCTTGGCTCGCGGCACGGCGCGCGCTGCCACGCCCAAGCGCGCGGCAATTTCCAGGCCCGCGGCCTCGGCTTGGTCGCTCAGCACCGCCCGGACCGAATACGACGCTGCGGCGTCCCGGCTGCGCTCGATGAGCGCGCGCATGTTGCTGCCGCGTCCGGAGATCAGGATGACAATGGGCGGCCGCGGCGGCGTGCTGCTCAAGCGATGACGACGCCGCGCGTTCCCGTGCGAACTTCGCCGATCACGAGCGCTTCCTGACCCGCATCGCGCAAAATGCCGATGGCGCGCTGCGCGTCGGCCGGGGCAACATGGACGGTCATGCCGATGCCGCAATTGAAGACGCGATACATTTCCGCATCGGCAACCTTGCCCTCGTGCTGCAGCCACTCGAATACCGCTTCACGCCGCCAGGCGTTGCGTTCCAGCACGACTTCGAGTCCGTCGGGCAATACCCGCGGAATATTGTCCAGCAGGCCGCCGCCGGTGATGTGCGACAGTCCATGCGGCGCAATCTCACGCATCAACTTGAGCAGCGGCTTGACGTAAATGCGGGTCGGCGCCATGAGCCGATCGATGAGGGTGCTGCCCTGCATGCCGGCATTGAGGTCGGCGTCGGAGATTTGCAGAATTTTGCGGATCAAAGAAAAACCGTTGGAGTGCGGGCCCGAAGAAGGCAGTCCCAGTACCACATCGCCGGCGCGCGTCTTCGAGCCGTCAATAATGGCTTCCTTCTCGACCACCCCAACGCAGAAGCCGGCGAGATCGTAATCGGCGCCGTGATACATGCCGGGCATCTCGGCGGTCTCTCCGCCGACCAGCGCGCAGCCCGCTTGCACGCAGCCTTCCACGATGCCGGCAATGACTCGTTCGCCGACATCGACATCGAGTTTTCCGCTGGCGTAATAATCCAAGAAGAACAGCGGCTCGGCGCCTTGCACGACGACATCGTTGACGCACATGGCCACCAGATCGATGCCGATCCCGTCGTGCCGCTGCGTGTCGATGGCGAGCCTGAGCTTGGTGCCGACTCCATCGGTTCCCGATACCAATACCGGCTTGCGGTATCGATCCAGCGGCACCTCGACCAGGGCCCCGAAGCCGCCGATGCCGCCGAGCACTTCGGGCCGCATCGAGCGCTTCACGCGCGGCTTGATGCGCTCGACAAGTTCGTCGCCGGCGTCAATGTCGACCCCGGCGTCGCGGTAGGTCACGGGCGCTCGTTCAGTCATTCAAGGATCCTTCAATATTGGACTGGGCCAAAAGCGGTGGGTGCTTCAGCTGTGGTATTTTACAACACCATGAGACAGTACTTACGGCGCTTTTCGGAGCGATATTTGCGATCCGCCGCCATTATGTGGGTGTGCGCGGCGGCCCTTTGCCTCGGCCAGAATGCTTCTGCGTTGACGCGCGCGGAGATGTATCAGGCCACGGCGCCCGTGACCGAACGCTCCGACGCGGCGCAAACGGCCGCCTTCCAAAATGCCATGCGCACCGTGCTGATTCGCGTCACGGGCCGTCGGAACGCCGACGAGGACCCGGCGTTGAGCTCCCTGGTGAGCAATGCGCGGCGCTACGTGCAGCAGTATCGGGCCGGGGCGGACGGCCAACTCTGGGTGGCCTTCGACGGCCCCGCCATCGAGCGCTGGCTGACGCAAAACGGCCAGCCGCTGTGGGGACACGAGCGGCCGACCACGTTGATGCTGGTCGCAGTGCAAACCGGGACGCAGAGCGGCAGCGTTGATCACCACCGATGAAAATTCCGAGCTCAAGTCGGCAATTGACGCGGCGGCGGCCGTGCGCGGTTTGCCCCTGGTATGGCCCAGCAGCGGGGAATTGCAGAAGTACCATGTCGATTTCCCCTCGGTGAACAACGGTACGTCCGACTTTCGCGGACGTTGCACGGCGCATGGGGGCCGACGGAGTGCTGATCGGACGCGCCAGCAGTGCCGGCGCGAACGCGAATGTACGCTGGACGCATTTGTTCCAGGATCGCAGCAGCGAATTCTCCGGCGCCTTGGAGGGCGTGAATCGTGCCGCCGATATGTATGCCGGGATGTTCGCCGCCAGCGGTGGTCTCGTGCCGGTCGAGATTGAGGTGGCGGGCGTCAATGACCTGCGCGACTACGCGAGTCTCGAGACTTATCTCGAATCGTTCACGTTCATTTCGCATGTGAGCGTCGAGTCTCTGTCGGGCGATACCATCAGGTTCCGGCTGTCGACGCGCGGCGGAAACGATTCTTTGCAGCGTGCGCTATCTTTGAATGGGCGTTTGCAGCCGCTGGCCGCCGGCGAAAATGGGATTCAGCGCTTCCAACTACGTCGCTAGCCGCGGGATCGGTCCCTTGCGCCATATCCCGAACATCATCAGTGTGATCAGAATTTTGCTGGTCGTACCCATCGCGCTGGCGCTGGCGCACCAGCTGCTGGCTTTGTCCATCATGCTGTTCGCCATCGCGGCCGTCTCTGACGCTGCGGATGGATTTCTCGCCAAACGTTTCGGTTGGCAGAGCGAACTCGGCGCCGTGCTCGATCCGATCGCCGATAAGGCGCTGTTCGCCGCGGTTTTCGTCACTTTAAGCTTCATGAAGCTCGTACCGCTGTGGCTGATGGCGGCTGCGGTGGCGCGCGATGTGATTATCGTGTCGGGAGCGGCTGCGTATCGCATTGTCATCGGGCCTCTTGACCGCGCATCCGTCCCTAATCAGCAAAATCAATACGCTGTGTCCAGGCCGCCTTCATCCTGGCGGTCGTGAGCCGCGCGAAATTCTTGATGCCTCCCGAGTGGCTGGTGACCTGGCTGGGTGCGCTGGTATTCGCAACCGTCGCGGTGAGCGGCATCGACTATGTGCTGGTTTACGGCCGGCGGGCGGCTGCCGCCGCAGCGTCGCCGGCATGAAGCAACTGGCGTTGGCCGTGCGGCCGCGCACCGGCGCCGTGTACGAAAGCTTTGCGCCGGGGCCGAACTCGGAAATCCTGACCGCGCTGCGTTCGGCCGACAATGCCCCCATTTGGCTGTGGGGCGCCCACGGAACCGGGAAAACTCATTTGTTGCAGGCTGCCTGTGCGGCGGCCGGCGATGCGGCGGCCTATTTCCCGTTGGACCGGTCGCTGGCATTGCCGCCGCAGGCGCTCGCAGGCTTCGAACGCAGCCGCCTGTTGTGCATCGACGATGTCGATCGCGTCGCCGGGGATCCGGCGTGGGAGCGGGCGCTGTTCGCTCTTTTTAACGAAGCTGCGGAGCTGCGCACCCGCTTGATATTCGCGGCCGCCGTCGCTCCGCGGCAGGGATCGTGGGCGTTGGAGGACTGGCGCTCGCGCGCCGCAGCGTGCGTCGTCTATCAGCTGCGAGAATTGGATGATGCCGGCAGGATCGAGGCGCTTACGCTTGCGCGCGGCGCAGCGCGGCTTGCAGCTGCCGGACGAGACGTCCGAGTACTTGCTGAAGCGCATGCCGCGCGACCTTCCCTCGCTGTTCGACATTCTCGATGCGCTCGACGAGGCGTCGATGGTCGAGCAGCGCCGGCTCACGATTCCTTTTATTCGCGATGAACTCGAGAAGTACGCAAAAACAAAATCATAGTGCAGAACCAGGCAAAGACCAGCAGCAGGCTCAACGCCGCCACCCAGCGCGCCTGCGGATTCGCCAATAGTTCGGTGATCGCAAACGCCAGATAGGGGATGGCGAACAGTGTCGCCCACGCATAGGTGTAGCGCCTGCCGCGCACCAGCCCGTTCAAGGGCGCAAGCAGCGGCAGCACCGCGATCACGCAGATCGGCCAGGGGTAGCCGACCAGAATCCACGCCAGCAGGCTCGCCGCGACGGCAGCCCAAAGCCAGATGGTCAGGGCGCTTGGCGGTGGATTGAATGCTCATGCGCGATGCCGAAAGCCGGGCGGCGAGAGCGGCCACGCGCGTGCCCAAGGCGCGCGCCAACGCGCTCTCGTGTTCCGACAGCTCGCCGTGCTGAGTGAGTGCGGCGACATGGCTTGCGCCATAGGGAGTGCCGCCGCTGCGCGTGTCCGACAGTCCCGCTTCGGTGAACGGCAGGCCCACAAGGTACATGCCGTGGTGAAGCAGCGGCAGCATCATGGACAGCAGCGTCGATTCCTGACCGCCATGAAGGGTCTGGGTCGATGTGAACACACCGGCAGGTTTGCCGGCCAGTGCCCCGGACAGCCACAGCGCGCTGGTGCCGTCCAGGAAGAACTTGACCGGCGCGGCCATGTTTCCGAATCGGGTGGGACTGCCGAGAATCAGGCCGCAACATTCCAGCAAGTCGTCATGCGTTGCGTAGGGCGGTCCATCGTCCGGCACCGGCGGATCGAGCCGTTGCGTCGTGCTGGTGACCGGCGCAACGGTGCGCAATCGCGCCTGCATGCCGGCAACTGCCTCGACGCCGCGGCAGATTTGCCGAGCCAGCGCCGCGGTGCTTCCTTGGCGCGAATAATACAAAACCAGTACTTCATTCATCGATGGTCTTCCGTGGAATCAAGCAGGATTGCGTGCGCGTGCTGCGTCGGCGCAACGTAATAAGTCACGCCAAACGCATATTGTATAACGGCGCCTTGTTTGACGGCTTTGGCCGCTATTGCTAGTGTCGCGCAACCCTATGTCGCGGCTCATTGTTGTCCTGATCGGAGTTGCCTGCCTGCTTGGCTGCAGCACGGGGCCGCCTGTGCAAGAAATGAGCGACGCTCGTCAAGCAATTGTCGCCGCCGCGGCCGCCGGCGCCACCCACGGCAGCTCGCCGGAATACGACGCGGCGCAGGCAGCAATTGCCAGAGCGGAAACGCACCTGCAGGCGCAAGAATATGCACGGGCGCGTCTGGCGGCACAGCAGGCCAAGCGCCACGCGGCCGCTGCGCTCGCCAGTGCCCAGCACGCGGAAGCGCCGGCCCCGGTTCCGCACTAGCGGGCAAGTCGATGGATGAGATCATCCGGCGCTTCATGGTGGTCGGCAAAGTGCAAGGCGTGTTCTTTCGTCAGAGCGCGCGGCTTGAGGCCCAACGTTTGAGCATTCGCGGCTTGGCGCGCAATCTGCCGGACGGATCCGTGGAAGTGCTCGCGCAAGGAGCCGCCGCGGCGGTGGATGCGTTGCGTCAGTGGCTGCACCGCGGACCCGGCAAAGCGCGCGTCGATGGCGTGCGCGAGACCGATGCCGGCGGCCAACGCCGAAATCCCGGCGGGTTTCGAAGTGCGTTAGAAGCGCCAGGCTCGCTGCCAGCGCTGCATCACCAGCGCCGGATATTTATTGTGGCCGACGCTGCCGTTGTAGCGCGCCAGCGCGAGCGTCCAATTGCGATGTTCGACGCGCAGGTAGTAGCGCAGGATTTCGCAGCCCATGCGGATATTGGGCGCGATTTTCACCAGTTGATTCTGCACGCCCAGTTCGCGCGGCCAGAAAGGCATGACCTGCATCAGGCCGACGGCGCCGGCCGGCGAGACCGCCCAGCGGTCGAAGCGGCTCTCCACTTCCATCAGCGCCAGCACCAGGTCCGGCGGAATCTGCAGCGTGGGATCGCGCTTTGCCTCGCAGTACACATGGTCGAGAATCTCGACGCGTTCGGCGTGCGTCGGCACGAACTGCGCGAGACGCGGCTCCATGGCCTTGTACCAGACTTCGGATTCGTACTTATCGGTGAAGCAATCGGCGCTGCCGATGATTTTTTGCAGCAGCTCCTTGAGCTCCGGATCGCGCTGCTGATCCGCGCGGGCAGCGCCCGGCAGAGCAAAAGAGACGGTCAGCGCGAGCAGCACCGCCAGGGCGTACCGCATGGGGCATCCTCAGCAATTTAACTTATGTCGAATATAGCCTACCGGATCGGCGGCGGAGATTTCCGTCGATTCGGTCTCGCGCCGGTGACGATATTCGAGATTTCCGGCATTCAAGCCGCGCTCTCCGATCACGATGCGGTGTGGTATTCCCAAAAGCTCCGCATCGGCGAATTTGACGCCGGGCCGCGCGTCGCGGTCATCGAGCAACACGTCGATGCCGGCGGCGTTGAAATCCCGGTACAGCGCGTCAGCGGTTTCCTGAACCCGCGCCGATTTTTGATAGTTGATGGGCACCAATACCACCTGGAAGGGCGCAATCGCCTCCGGCCATATGATCCCGTTGGCATCGTGATTCTGCTCTATCGCCGCAGCGACCACCCGGGTGACGCCGATGCCGTAGCAGCCCATGAACATCGTCAACGCCTTGCCCTGCTCATCGAGCACGCTGGCATTCATGGCGGCGCTGTACAGCTGGCCGAGCTGAAATATGTGGCCAACTTCGATGCCGCGGGCGATCTGCAGGGAGCCGCGGCCGGTCGGGCTGGGATCGCCTGCCTGCACGTTGCGGATATCCACGGATTTCGGATCAGGGAGATCGCGCCCCCAATTCACACCTCGATAGTGCATATCCTTTTCATTCGCGCCGCAGACGAAATCGGCCAGATGTGCCGCGGCATGATCGACATAGATCCTGCCCTTGAAGCCGACGGGGCCGATGAATCCGGGCTCGGCGCCGGCTGCCGCGCGTATGCGTTCCGCGCCCGCCATTCGCAGCGGGCTGGCCACGCCGTCCAGCTTTTGCGGCTTCACAGCATTCAGTTCGTGGTCGCCGCGGATGACCAGGGCAACCACGCCGCCGTCGCTGCCGTCCACCAGCAGTGTCTTGACGCACTGGGCCGGCGCCACGCCGAGCAACGCGCTGACTTCCGCTATGCGTGCGCGCGTTCGGCGTCGCCACTTTGGTCAGCGGCTGGGTGGCGGCCGGCGCGCGGCGCGATCGCCGCCAGGGTGATCGCGGTTTCCAGGTTCGCGGCGTAATCGTCGCCGTCCGAAAAAACGATGGCATCCTCGCCCGAGTCCGCCAGGACGTGGAATTCCTGCGTGGTCTGGCCGCCAATGCTGCCGCCGTCGGCTTGTACCGCCCGAAATTTCAATCCCAAGCGCGTGAAGATGCGCGAGTACGCCTCGTACATCAGCCGATACCCTTCTGCCAGGCTCGCCTCGTCCGCATGGAACGAGTAGGCATCCTTCATCAAAAATTCGCGCGCGCGCATGACCCCGAATCGGGGCCGGATCTCGTCGCGGAATTTGCTCTGAATCTGATAGAAATTGACCGGCAATTGCTTGTAGCTGCGCAGTTCGCGGCGCGCGATGTCGGTAATGACCTCTTCATGGGTTGGGCCGTAGACGAAATCGCGCTCATGGCGGTCTTTGAAACGCAGCAGTTCCGGACCGTACTTGTTCCAGCGGCCCGATTCGTTCCACAATTCGGCGGGTTGAACCGTGGGCATGGATACTTCCAGCGCGCCGGCGCGATTCATTTCCTCGCGCACGATCTGCTCGACCTTTTTCAGAGTGCGCAGCCCCATGGGCAGCCAGACGTACAGGCCGGCTGCCAGACGGCGAATCAGCCCCGCGCGCAGCATCAGTTGATGGCTCACGACCTCAGCGTCGCCGGGCACCTCTTTGAGGGTGGCAATAGGGTATTGGGATAAGCGCATACCCGCGCATCTTACATGAGCCCCCCTGGTATCATGGGGGCCAATGAGCGACGACGACTCACCAGCTCGGCCGCGCGGAGTTTTCTGGCTCCCGAACCTACTCACCACCGGCGCGCTGTTCGCCGGATTTTATGCCATTGTGGCCGCGATCGACTTGCGCTTTGAATACGCGGGCATCGCTGTGTTTGTCGCCATGCTCTTCGACGGGCTGGACGGCCGTGTCGCCCGCTGGACCAACACCGCAAGCGCGTTCGGCAAGGAATACGACAGCCTCTCGGACATGGTGTCCTTCGGAGTTGCGCCGGCCATCGTCACCTATCAATGGGGCGTGGCGCGCATCGCCGAGTACGGCCCGTTGTGGCGCCGCGTCGGATGGCTGGTGTGTTTTTTCTATGCGGCGGCAGCCGCGTTGCGTCTGGCACGGTTTAACTCGCGCGGGCCGACGCAGGACAAGCACTACTTCGAGGGTCTGCCGAGTCCTTCCGCGGCTGCCATCGTCGCGGCTTTGGTCTGGCTTGCCAGCGACCAGACCAACATCGGTTTGCCGGGATTAATATTAGCGTTCCTGGTCACCGCAACCGCGGGCGCGCTGATGATCAGCCGATTTGCCTTCAACAGCTTCAAGTACGTCAACCCGAGCGGACGAGTCCGATTCACCTACATCATATTCGTACCGCTGGCCTTCATTCTCATTTTCCTGCATCCGGCCATCACGCTGTTGACCATCTTCGGCCTGTACGCGCTGTCCGCCCCGTCCATTTGGCTCTACCGCAAATTGCGGCGTAGAAGCCGCCCGGCCGCCGCCGCGCATGAATAGTGAGTTGCGGCAAGAATACCTGGCGGCACTCGGGCTCGAGTCTTGGACCCGGACGAGCGGCAGCGGCGGCCATTGCCGCGGCACCCGCGGCCGTAGCGGTAGCCGCTGCCCTGCCGCAGCCGCTCCGGCGCCGCCCTCCGCAGGGTCCGTCGAGGCGGCGGACTGGACGGAGCTGCGGGCTCGCGTGGCCGCGTGCACGCGCTGCAGTCTGAGCGGCACTCGAACGCAGACGGTGTTTGGCGTGGGCAACCTGAATGCCGATTGGCTCATCGTCGGCGAGGCTCCGGGCGCCGAGGAGGATCGCAAGGGCGAGCCCTTTGTGGGCCGCGCAGGGCAATTGCTGAATTCCATGCTGCACGCGATAGGATTGGCCCGCGAACAGGTATACATTGCGAATGTTTTGAAATGCAGGCCCCCCGGCAATCGTGATCCTAATCCCCATGAAGCCGCCGAATGTTTGCCCTATTTAGAACGGCAGATTGCACTTTTGAAGCCCAAGATCATGCTGGCTGTCGGACGCATCGCGGCGCAAAATCTGCTCGGTACCGATAAGACCTTGGCAAGCCTGCGGCAGCAAGTCCATCGATTTGGCCGGTCTCAAGTGCCTCTGGTGGTCACCTATCACCCGGCCTATCTGCTGCGAACGCCCGGCGATAAGCGCAAAGCCTGGGAAGATTTGCAATTCGCGCGCGCCGTGTGCTCTCGTGTCTAGCGTCAAGCTCGATGAGGCATTCGCCACGGTCGACGTACGGTCGATGCATGATCTCGACATTCCTGTGGTCGCGGCAATCGAAAAGGCCGCCTATCAATTTCCCTGGAGCGAGGGAATCTTCCGCGATTGCCTGCGCGTGGGCTATGTCTGCCGCATCGTCGATGTCGCCGGGGATGTGGGCGGCTACGGCATCATGTCGGTGGGGGCCGGGGAAGCGCATATCCTGAACGTGTGCGTACGCGATGAATATCGTTCGCGCGGATACGCGCGCAAGATGATGCTGTACCTGCTCGAGCGCGCACGCGCCGCAGGCATGAACGAGGCCTTTCTCGAGGTCAGACCCTCGAATGTGGCTGCGGCGCGCCTGTATCATTCGCTGGGCTTCGAGCAAGTGGGCATTCGCCGCGGCTACTATCAGGCGACCATCGGCCGTGAAGACGCCGCGGTGCTGCGCCGTGTGCTGACGTCGGACACGAAGTAGGCGGCGGCGGTTGCGCACCGGCCGGTGCGTGGAATAAATTCTTGTGCCCGACAGTCTCTATGGCATGGCCAATCAACAGCTGTGCGGCCGCCAATCAGGAGATATGTCGATGCAAACACGTGTAGTTAAATTCTCGCAGCGCGTTGGCGCTGCCGCCGTGGCGGTCGCCGGAGTCATCGCCGCAGCAACCGCCCACGCCAATCCCGGCAAGGATCTGAGCGCCGCGCTGCCGGCAGAGCCGCGCGATTCACTGCGTCAGTGCAGCGATGTGGATGCGATCCTGGCCAAACTTCAATTTCCGGCAGGAACCACCTTCCTGTTGACCGACGCAGGCTTGGTGGTGCTGAGCCAGCCGAAAGCTGCGAGCGATCCCGCAGGCTGACTGGCCGAACACCGGCAACTGATCGGCGCCGGCAAGAAGCGACACGCGGCGCCTTTCTATGAGGCGCCGCTCATCGATATAAAAGACATTATATATCAGATAGATACAATTCTTTATTAATCTAAATAAACATACCCAGGTTTCCTCTACAATGCGCACGCGCCGACGATCGTAGTCTTGCAGAGGAAAGTCCTGAATCATGTCGAGTGGCTCATTGGCCGAGGAAATCAGCAGAAGAAGAACTTTTGCCATCATCTCCCACCCCGACGCGGGCAAGACCACGCTCACGGAAAAATTGCTGTTATTCGGCGGCGCCATCCAAATGGCCGGCACGGTGAAAGGCCGCAAGGCGACCCGGCACGCGACCTCCGATTGGATGCGCTTGGAACAGCAGCGCGGCATTTCCGTGACCTCCTCGGTGATGCAGTTTCCCTTCGATAACTGCATCGTCAATCTGCTGGATACGCCGGGTCACGAGGACTTCTCGGAGGACACCTACCGTACGCTGACTGCAGTCGACTCTGCGCTGATGGTCATCGACTGCGCGAAGGGCGTCGAGGAACGCACCATCAAGCTCATGGATGTGTGCCGCCTGCGCGATACGCCCATCATGACGTTTGTGAACAAACTGGATCGCGACGGCCGCGCGCCGATCGAATTGCTGGATGAGATTGAAAGCGTATTGAAAATTCAATGCGCGCCGATCACCTGGCCGATCGGCATGGGCCGCGATCTGCTCGGCGTCTATCATTTGATCGAGGACAGGATCTATGTGTACGTGCCGGCGGAAAAGGGGCGGGTCGGCGCGCACGAGACGATCGACGGCATTGCGAGTGCCGAGGCGCGCGAGTTTCTCGGCGACCGCTACGCGCATTTTCTCGAAGAAGTGGATCTGGTGCGCGGCGCAAGTCCGCAGTTCGATCTGCGGCGCTACCTCGCGGCCAAGCAGACGCCGGTATTTTTCGGTTCGGCGGTCAATAATTTCGGCGTCAGGGAACTGTTGGCGTCGTTTGTCGCGCACTCGCCGCCGCCGCTGCCGCGCCCGACCTTGCAGCGTCCGGTCAACGCGGATGAGCCCAAGCTCACGGGATTCGTCTTCAAGATCCAGGCCAATATGGATCCCGGGCACCGCGATCGCATCGCGTTCATGCGTCTTTGTTCGGGCCGCTACGCGCGCGGCATGCGCCTGCATCACGTGCGGCTCGACAAGGACGTGCGCATCGCGGATGCGCTCACGTTTCTCGCCGCCGACCGCAGTCAGGCCGAGGAAGCCTACGCAGGCGACATCATCGGCCTGCACAATCACGGCACCATCAATATCGGCGATACCTTCAGCGAAGGTGAGAACCTCACCTTTACCGGCGTGCCCAATTTTGCGCCGGAGATATTCAGGCGCGCGGTGCTCAAGGATCCGCTGCGCATGAAGGCCCTGCAGAAGGGGCTGTCGCAGCTTTGCGAAGAGGGCGCAACGCAGTTGTTCAAGCCGCTGCGCAACAACGACCTGATCCTCGGCGCCATCGGGCAGCTGCAATTCGAGGTCGTGGCGTTCCGTTTGCAGGACGAATACAGCGTGCAATGCGTATTCGAGCCGATCAACGTGGCGATGGCGCGCTGGGTGAGCATCAAGGACGAGAAGCGTCTGGCCGAGTTTCGCACCAAGGCCCACGATAACCTGGCCATCGACCACGCCGGGGAACTGGTGTATCTGGCGCCGACCCGCGTGAATATGGGTTTGACCGAAGAGCGCTGGCCGGAAATCAAGTTTCTGAAGACGCGCGAAAATCTCGCCGCTTGACCGCCAGAGCGCCTGTGCTGGCTAATGCACGCTCGATTTTGGCCGGAATGCGCGCACCGCCGCCTGGAATTGGCCGGAAGTGACGCTCGGCGACGGCGCCGCATAGCGCAGGTAAGAATACTGCCGGCACAGCGCGGCAACAATCGCGCCAAGATCGGGCCGCAGGCGCGCCACGCGCAGCGCGTAAGCTTCGGCGCCCTCATGCGGCAGGCGGGGAATTCCGGCTGCGGCCAGTTTTGCGCACAGCCTGGCGTAGGCGCGCGCCGTCATATCCTTCGGCTGCGGGGCGAGTTCGCGGCGTACTTGCCAGGTCAGCCACGCCAGCGCGAGTGCCATGGCCGCGGCCAACACCATGACGAGCTTCTGGCCGTCGGGCTCCGGAATCTTCAGCATCTCGAGCAGTTTGCGCTGCGAGTCCTGATCGAAGTCCAAGATCCGTTCGCGCCAGACTTCCTTCACAGCATCGAAACGCAGCCTCAGGCTGGAGAGCCAGCGGGCGCTCAGCTGGCGCGAATTCGCGGATGACGCTTCGGCGCCCTCGGCGTCCGTCAATCCGCGCTCGACGCGCCCCGGCGCGATCGCCGCCGTGGGATCCATGCGCACCCAGCCGCGTCCCTCGATCCACACCTCCGTCCACGCGTGCGCGTCGCTTTGCCGCAGGATCCAATAATCCCCGTAAGGGTTCAGCGTCCCGCCGTGATAACCGGTGACCACCCGCGCCGGTATGCCTGCGGCGCGTGCCAATGCAGCGAAAGCCGAGGCGTAGTGGCCGCAAAAGCCGCGTTTCGTGTCGAATAGAAACTCATCCACGGAATCGCCCGCCAGCTTGGGCGGCGTCAGCGTGTAGAAGAATGGCTGCTGCGTGAACATCGAGAGCACAGCCTGCAGGTATTCCATGTCGTCGGCGTGCGCCTCACGCAGCTCCCGTGCCAGTTGCTGGGTGCGGGGATTTCGATCGCGCGGCAACCGCGTGTCGCGCCTGCGCATGTTCGTCATTCAGCGGCTCGGTCGACCGGACCTTGGTGTACGAGGTGCCTACCACATCGACAGGGCGCGCGAGCGGATCGGCCTGCAACAAGGTGTAGTCGCTGTTGAGCGCTGCGCGCGGCAAGCTCCAACTGCTGGGCCAATCGAGCATGAAGATCCAACGATGCTGATGCGGTTCCATCATCACCGTGTATTGATACAGCGGACCTTCGGGCTGCAATTCCGGGCCCGCGGCTGAACGAGGCGGCTGAGTGCGACCAGGTGTGGCCATCGAAAACATCGAGAACCGGGCCGCGCCAATAGCGCTCCGCGGACGGCGGCGTCGCCTTGTCAAAGCGAACGCGAAACGCAACTTCGTCTGAAAGCGCCAATTGGTTGATGTCGCCCGGACTCATGGTGTCGCCCAAGCCCGAAGCGGCGCTTTGCGAATCACTCGGAATGTGCCACAGGGGGGCGGCGAATCGCGGAAACAGAAGCCAGAAGACCAACGCGAGGGGCAACGCCTGCAGCAGGACGCGTCCGCCATAGCGCAGGCTGCGGCGCCAACCTGGAACCGATCCGCTGCTGGTCAGCCGCAACAAGGTTGCGGTGGTGAGCCAGCAAACGCCGATCAGGTACGCCAGCAGCCAGAACGAGTCGCCCTCCAAGAGCGCGGCCAGACTCACAAAGTAGACGATCAGAGTAATGATGTAGATGTCGCGCTGAGTTTTCGTTTCCAAAAGCTTGAGGCCCGCCGTCACCGAGAGCAGCGCGGTTCCGGCCACCAAACCGTTAAAGGTATGGAAACGGATGAATAACAGCGGGACGGCAAGCAATGCGACCGTCACGAGCACTGCGCGGGAGGGCGCGCTTCTGCCGCGCCGCGCCAGCACCAGACGGATCACGGCGCAAGCCGCAACGATGCCGAACACCCAGATCGGCAATGCGGACACGTGTGCGAGCAACGCCAAGGCCAGGCAGCCGGATATCCCCAGGAGTTGCTCGTACGAAACGCGCTCCGAGATCATTTATGCCTCGCCGCTGCCGTAGGCAGCAAGCGCTCTTAAGCACGCGAAGCGATGCGCCGCACCGCCGGAGGGCGCCAGTTCCTGGCCGGGAAGCCGCAGGCCGTAGGGCCGCTGTGCCGCATCGCTTTCCAGCACCCAGAGACATAGCTGCGACAGCCGCGCCTCGGTGTCCAATCCGGCGAGCAGGGACCAGTCCAACCATTCCGGTTGCGCGGCCAGGCTCGAGTAACTGCGCACCGCCGCTTCGCCGCCGCGCGCCAGTACTTTCCAGGCCATGTGCTTCAAGGGTATCCCAGGCTCATATGCGCGCAGACCCGAGAAATCCTCGTCGCCGCGGGCCTCGGAGTGCGAGCCGTTGCCTTGCGCCGCCGCCGAGGCGAGCACCCGGTTTCCAGAAGGTGCCGGCGCCGCGTAAACGGTGATTGAGCCTTGAACGTAGGTCCAAGAATAGAACCACCCAAAGGGATAGCGCGTGCGCAGTTCGAACTGACTGATGCGGGTGACGCCGCGCTTAAGAACGGGCGCAATTACCTGGATGGCCGCGCTTTCGCCGGCAAGCACGCTGCCCATTCCGGCGGCGCCCATGCAGCGAACCTCGATATCGCGGCGGTCCACGCCGGAACCGTTGCGCAGCTCGAACTCCAGCATCGCTCCGCGGCCGACGATGGCGTCGACCTCGATGGTCGCGTCCACCGACAGCCGCAGCATATTGCGATTGCAATGATGCATGGTGACCAGGGCCATGCTGGACATCAGAAATGCGAAGGCCAAGCGCGAGATTGCTGTTGTAGTTGAGGCCGGCGAGCAGCATGGCCGCGAGAATTGCGCCGAGCATGAAGCCGAAGCGTGTGGGAAGAATATAAATGCGGCGTCGATTGATGCTGATCGGCAGAACTGTCGCGGCCGTGGCGGCGGATGACCCGCGCCTTCAGTTGATTGACCGCCGCCTGGCGCAAAGTGACCAAGGTTCGATCCTTAGAGCTTTAAGGGACCGGTACGGCCTCGAGCAGCCGAGTGGCCGCAATCGCGTCGCTGCCGCGCTGGCGGACGCGATGTTCCACCACCGCGGGGAATATTGCCTGCACGTGCTCTGGTATGACCGCATTGCGGCCGTGGATCAGCGCCCAGGCGCGCGCGGCGCGCAACAGCCCAATCGCCGCACGCGGCGACAGACCTGCATTCACGCCGGGAGCGCGGCGCGTATGCGCGACCAACGCCTGCACGTAGTCGAGCAAAGCGGGCGAGACGTGAATATCCTGCACCGCCTGTTGCAGCTGACGCAGGCTGTCGGGTGTCGTGATGGTCTTCAGCGCCTTCACCAGATCGCGGCGGTCGCTGCCGCTCAGCAATTCGCGCTCCGCCGCGGCAGCGGGGTAGCCGAGATGCACGCGCATCAAGAATCGATCCAGTTGCGACTCAGGCAGCGGAAAGGTGCCGACCTGGTCCTGGGGGTTTTGGGTGGCGATGACGAAGAACGGTTCGGGCAACGCCATCGACTGACCGTCGAGCGTGACCTGGTGTTCTTCCATCGCTTCCAGCAGCGCGCTCTGCGCCTTGGGCGAGGCGCGGTTGATTTCATCGGCGAGCACCAACTGCGCAAAGATGGGGCCGCGTTGGAAGCGGAATTTGCCGGTTTCCCGATCATAGATGGACACGCCGAGCACGTCCGCGGGCAAGAGGTCGCTGGTGAACTGAATGCGCTGAAAAGACAGTCCCAGAGTCTGGGCGATGCCGTGCGCCAGGGTGGTCTTGCCGACGCCGGGGATGTCCTCGATGAGCAAGTGGCCGCGCGCCAACAGGCACGCCAGGCACAGCCGGATTTGCGCATCCTTGCCCAGGATGACCCGGTTGAGCTGGGTGAGGACCGCCTCGATCTGCGAATGCAGCGGGTTCATTGGGTTTTAAGCTTGGTCACCCGGGCAGTCTGAGCCGATAGTTGGCCCATTTCCGTGCGCAATTCCTCAAGCCGCTGCTGGTCCTTGGCCACGATATCGGCCGGGGCATTCTGGCGAACTGGCTATTCGCCAATTTTGCCTCCAATTTACTGAGGTCGATTTCCGCCTTGCGCAAGCGCTTGGCCAAGCGGTCGAGTTCGGCAGCCGGGTCGATCAGTCCCTTCATCGGCACCAATATTTCCAGGTTGCCCAGCAATGCCACGGCGGAAATGGGCGCCGTTTCGTCGGCGGCGAGCACCCGTGGGCGGCTCAATCCCCGCGAGCCGCACCAAGTAGTGCAGATTCCGCCCCAGATACTCCACATCGCCCGCGCTTGCGTTTTGCAGCAACAGTTCGAGCTTCCGGCTCCACGGAATGTCCATTTCACCGCGAATCTGGCGCACGCCGAGAATGAACCCCATGACCCAGCGCATTTCCGTCACTGCCCGGGAGTCGGCCGGCACCGAGGAGGCGCGCGGAAAATCCATGCGCATGATGGTCTCGCCCCGATCCCTAAGATCCCGCGTACGCGTTGCCAGATTTCCTCGGAGATGAACGGCGCCAGCGGGTGCAGGGCGCGCAGCAGTATCTCGAGCGTATTGATAAGCGTAAAACGCGTGCCGCGCTTGGCCGCCGCGCGATGCCGAATCGGATTGCAGCACGGCCTTGGACAGCTCCAGGTACCAATCGCAGAACTCGTGCCAGGTGAAATCGTAGAGCGCATTGGCGGCGACGTCGAAGCGGTACTCGGCGAAGCCGGCCTCGATGCGTCCGAGCATGTCCGCAAGCCGCGATTGAATCCAGCGGTCGGCCAGGCTGAATTCCGCGCCGGCGGGGCTCAAATCATGGCCCTCGGCGTTGATCAGCACGTAGCGCGAGGCATTCCAAAGCTTGTTGCAGAAATTTCGATACTCCTCAACCTTCGCCATGTCGAAGCGCAGGTCCCGGCTCTGCGTGGCAAGCCGCGCGAAACACAGGCGCAGAGCATCGGTGCCGTACGCGGCGATGCCCTCCGGAAACTGCTTGCGCGTGGATTTTTCAATGCTGCTCTTCATCTGCGGCTGCATGAGCCCGGCGGTGCGCTTCTCGAGCAGCGCCTGCAGCGAGATACCATCCACGATGTCGAGCGGATCGATGACATTGCCCTTGGATTTGGACATCTTCTGGCCGTCTTGATCGCGGATCAGGCCGTGCAGGTACACGGTCCGAAACGGCACCTCGCCGGTGAATTTGAGGCCCATCATGATCATGCGGGCCACCCAGAAGAAGATGATGTCGAAGCCTGTCACCAGCACGGAGGTCGGATAGTAGGTCGCAAGTGCTGCGGTCTTTTCGGGCCACCCTTGGGTCGAGAACGGCCAGAGCGCCGAGGAGAACCAGGTGTCGAGCACATCATCGTCCTGGCGCAAGGGCGTTGACGGGTCTATTCCATGTGCGCTGCGCGCTTCTGCTTCGTTGCGCGCGACGAAGCAGCGGCCATCGGCGTCGTACCACGCCGGGATACGATGGCCCCACCAGAGTTGGCGGCTGATGCACCAATCCCTGATCTTGTGCATCCAATCGTAATAAACGCCGGTCCAGGTCGCGGGTACGAAACGGATCTGTCCTTCTTCCACCGCGCGAATAGCGGGCGCAGCCAGCGGTTTGATGTCGACGAACCACTGATCCGTGAGCAGGGGCTCGAGAACTGCATTGCTGCGATCGCCGCGCGGCACGGTGAGCTTATGCGGTTCGATGCGCTCGATCAGTCCCATGCGCATCGAGGTCGGCCAGTATTTTTTCCCGGGCGGCGAAGCGATCGAGACCCCGGTAAGGGCGGGGCACGCTGTCATTGAGCGCGGCGTCCAGCGTCATGATGTTGATCATCGGCAGGTTATGCCGCAGTCCCAATTCGTAGTCGTTGAAATCGTGCGCCGGCGTGATCTTGACGCAGCCGCTGCCGAAGGTCGGATCGACGTAGGCATCCGCAATGATGGGCAGTTCGCGATCGGCCAGGGGCAGACGCACTTTGCGGCCGACCAGGTGCCGGTAGCGCTCATCGTCCGGGTGCACGGCAACGGCGGCATCGCCCAGCATCGTTTCCGGCCGCGTGGTCGCGACCACCAGGTATCCCGGGCCATCGATCAGGGGATAGCGCAGGTGCCAAAGACTGCCCGACTCCTCATCAGCGACCACCTCCAGGTCGGACAGCGCGGTTTTTAATATCGGGTCCCAATTGACCAGGCGCTTGCCGCGATAGATCAAACCGTCTTGGTACAGGCGCACGAACACTTCGGTGACCTTGAGCGACATGCCCGGATCCAGCGTGAATACATCGCGCTGCCAGTCGACCGAGGCTCCCAGGCGGCGCATTTGTTTGGCAATCATCCCGCCGGAGGTCTTCTTTCCATTGCCACACCCGCTCGACGAACGCCTCGCGTCCCAGATCGACGCGGCTTTGCCCCGCCGCGTTCAACTGCCGTTCGACCACCATCTGCGTGGCAATGCCGGCGTGATCGGTGCCTGGCTGCCACAGAGTGTCGAATCCGCGCATGCGATGGAATCGGGTCAGCGCGTCCATGATGGTGTCCTGGAACGCATGCCCCATATGCAGCGTGCCGGTCACATTGGGCGGCGGTATGACGATGGAATAGGGCGGACCTGTGCCGCTCGGCGCGAAATATCCCGCGGCTTCCCAGCGTGCATAGATGCGCGTCTCGATATCCGCCGGTGAGTAAGCCTTGTCCATGCTCGAGGTGTCAGACATCGGCAGCATCGTCGATCTGATGCGTTTCCAAAGGAAGCTTCAGGTCGCGATAAGCCTTGAAGCGTTCGCGGCCAAGTCGCCGCCGCTCATCGTCGGCGTCGATGACCTCGGCGATGCGCGGGTAACGCTGAAATTCGGCCGGCAATCTTGAGCCCAGATTGACCAGCAGGTCCGCCGCCGGGATCGCCGATTGCACCGTCAGATGCACCGGCGTGGCCGGATCCATCGACTGCTCGTCCAGGCAGACTTTGTGAGGGATGAAGGAGCGCTCATTGAAGGTCCACAGCAAATCATCCAACGCCTGCGCATCGGCCAGCGTTTCATTGACGATGACGATCTTCAGGTCCTTAAGGTACGCCTTTTCCGTCAGGCGGCAGGCAAAGGTCCAGCGCTGTTTGGTAGTGGCGCTTTTGAGCACGTAGAAATCGACGCGCTCCGTCATGATGCCTTGGCGCGGTCGATCAAGAAATCGACCAGCAGCGGAACCGGCCGACCGGTGCTGCTCTTTTGCGCGCCGCCCAACCACGCCGTTCCCGCCACGTCCAGGTGCGCCCACTGCAAATCCTTGGCGAATTTGCCGAGGAACGATGCGGCCGTGCAGGCGCCGCCTTCGCGGCCGCCGACATTGGCGATGTCGGCGAAGTTGCTCTTCAGCTGATCGACATATTCCTCGCCGATCGGCAAGCGCCACGCGCGATCGTCGGCACGCATGCCGGCGGACTCCAATTCTTGGGCGAGCGCCGGCGTGTTGCTCATCAATCCGCTGATGTGATTGCCGAGAGCAACGATGCAGGCGCCCGTGAGCGTGGCGACATCGACCACGGCCGCCGGATTGTAGCGGCGGCTATAAGTGATGGCATCGCACAGGACCAGGCGGCCCTCGGCATCGGTGTTGAGAATCTCCACCGTCTGCCCGGACATGGTCGTCACGATGTCGGCGGGTTTCACCGCCGTGCCGCTGGGCATGTTTTCCGCGGCCGCGACGATGGCAACCACATTGATGGGCAGTTTCAGCTCTGCGATGGCGCGCATGGTGCCGAGTACCGCGGCCCCGCCGCTCATGTCGAACTTCATCTCGTCCATCGCGGGCGGATCTTTGAGCGAAATGCCGCCGGAATCAAATGTGATGCCTTTGCCAATGAGGCATATCGGCGCCGCGTTCTTGCGTGAGCCGCGGTATTCGCAAACGATCAGGCGCGGCGGCTCCGCGGACCCCTGGGATACCGCGAGGAAGGCGCCCATTTTGAGCGCCTTGATGCCGCTCTCATCCAGGACCTTGGTCTTGATGCTGGGGAATTCTTTCGTCAGCTGTTGCGCGCGGGTCCCCAAATAAGTCGGCGTGCAAACATTGGGCGGCAAGTTGGCCAGGTCACGGGCGAAAGCGATGCCGCTGCCGATGGCGGCGCCCATGCGCAAGCCGGCGCCGGCCGCCTTGGCGGCGCGCGCATCCGCCGTCGCCACGTTGACGGTAGTCAGGCGCCGCGCCTTGGGCTTGGGCGAAGTCTTGAGATCGGGAATTTTGTAGGCCTGCGACGAAAACACTTCGGCGACGATGCGCGCGCGGTACTGGATGTCGAGTTCGGGGACCTGCTCCATGGCAAGGTAAACGATGGCATCGCTTGCTCCGGTCTTGGCAAGCGCCTGGGCGCAGGAGAGCAACGCCTTGCGGTATTGCTTACGGCCGAATGATGCGCGGCTGCCCAATCCGATGAGCAGCAGCCGGGAAACGGTGGCGCCGGCGGGCAGCGGCAGCATGAGGGCGTCGGCAAGTTTGGCGGCGAAATCACCGCTGCCTTGCAGGCCGGTAATCAATCCTTGCAGCTGTTTGTCGATCTGGCGAGCGGCAACGCCCAAATCGCCGTTTTCATAGATGCCGACCACGGCGCAGCCCGACGGCGCGCGCGCTTTCGCATCGACTATTGCCATGAATTCCATATCCTTCGGCTCCGTTTTACTGGTCGTGGTGCATCGGGTGACCCAAATAGTTTACTAGATTATTGGGAAGGCTCTAAGCTGAGGGCATGAAATGGACAGTGCAAAGATATGTCTTGCGCGAAGTGGCGCAGACATGGCTGGCCGTGACCGGGGTTTTGGTGGCGATTCTGGTATCGAACCAGCTCTCGCGGGTGCTGGGGCAGGCAGCCGAAAATCAGTACGGCCGGGGAGTCGTGTTCGATTTGATCGCGCTCGGTGCGATCATGAATCTGTCGGTCATCGTGCCGGTCGGCTTGTTATTGGCCGTGGTCCTGACGCTGGGTCGGATGTACCACGACAGCGAAATGGCGGCGCTGCAGGCGTGCGGCTTTGGACCGTCCCGCTTGCTGGTCCCCTTGTTGTGTTTCTCGGTGATCATCGCGGCGGGACTGGCGTGGCTGGCGTTTGTGCAGGTGCCGCGGGCTGACAGCCAGGTGCAGCTGCTGCGCCAATCGGCCATAAAAGAGGCGCAGTTCGGCCAACTCGATGCAGGCCGGTTCCGCGGTTTCAGCGGCGGCGAGGCGGTGTTCTATGCGGAGCGTGTCGATCAGGAAGGTGTCCTACACAATGTATTCGTGCAGCGCGAGACGCAAGGGCGCATCGAGGTGGCGCTGGCCGATACCGCCACGTACTCAAAGGCGAACGCGGGCGGCATGCACTTGGTGACCCTGTTCAATGGCCGGCGTTACGAGGGGGTTCCGGGACAGGACGATTTTCGCATTATCGAGTTTCGCGAGCACGGGATCCCGATTGCCGCGCCAGAGGATGCCCGCGGACCCTTGGATCCCGACACCAAACCGACCGCTGCGCTGTTGGGTTCGCACGACCCGTCCGATATCGCGCAACTGGAATTTCGGGCGTCCACACCAATTATGGCGCTGGTACTTACCGTGGTGGCTGTGCCCTTGAGCAAACTGCGGCCGCGCCAGGGCCGTTACGCCCGGGTGGGATTTGCCATCGTGGTGTACTTCATCTATTCAAATCTGTTGTCCGCTTCGAAAATCTGGTTGGAGAAGAGCGATTTGCCGCCCGCGATCGGCGTGTGGTGGGTGCATGCCGCCGTGTTGGCCCTCGGACTGTACTTGGTCATGCGCGATGCGAGGAAGGCGTGAACACGCTCGATCGGTATCTGTATCGCACGGTGCTGATCTATACCTTGATGGCCATGGCGGTGCTGTTGGCATTGGGTGCGCTGGTGCTATTCCTCAGTCAGCAAGGCGATATCGGTGTCGGCAGCTACAGCGCGGCCGAAGCATTTTTGTTCACGCTGCTGAATATGCCGCAACAGGCATTCGAGCTGCTGCCGATCGGAGCGATGATTGGCGCGCTGATGGGCCTCGGCCATCTCGCCTCGGGCAGCGAGCTGGTGATCACGCGCGCTTCGGGCGTGTCCGTTTGGCGCGTCGCCTGGCCGGTGGGTCTGGCCGGCGTAACCCTCGCGCTGATCATGTTCGGCATCGGCGAGTACGCGGCGCCGTCGATGGCGCAATTCGCGAAGCGTGAGAAGACCATCAGCAAATTGGCGGATGTCAGTTTCGCGGGCACCAGCAGTGCCTGGGTCAAGGATGGCAATCGAATTTTGCGAGTGCAAACGGGCGAAGTCGACCGGGCCTTCGGGGGCGTTTCCGTGTTTGAACTGGACGGACCGACCCGCCTGCTCTCCATACAAAGAGCCGCACGAATCGAGGTGGCCGATCCGGGCCGCTGGAGTTTGCACAATGTCGCAACGTCGCGCTTCGAGAAGGACAAAGTCGAGGGCGATACCGTGGGCGAGCTGACCTTGCGCTCGACCGTGAATCCCGACTTCCTAGGGTTGGCGGCAACCGATCCGCAAATGTTGACCCTGCACGGGCTGTCTTCTTACATCGATCACCTGCGGCGCAACAGCCTGGAGACCGCATCGTACGAAATTGGCTATTGGTCGAGGATCGCGCGCTTGTTTGCGGTGATTGTGGTGACATTGCTGGCACTGCCCTTTGTTTTCGGACCGCTGCGCACCACCGGAGCGGGAACGCGCACGGTGGTCGGTGTGCTGCTCGGTGTGGTGTTTTTTCTCCTCACGCGCACCGTCGAGAACGGCGGCCAACTGTTCAACCTGAATCCTGCCTTGGTCGGCTGGCTGCCGACGGCCGTCATCGGCTTCTGTACCCTGGTGGCGATTTCAAGAACGCGCTAAGTAGATCACCCGTGTGCCGGACAGGCGATCGTGCATCGCGAGATGCTCAGGGTCGAGATACAGCCACAGCACTCCCAATGCCGCCGGCGCCCAGGCAAAGAATCCGAAGGCCGCGCGCAAAATTGCCGCGTTCAAGTTTAACGGGGTGCCCGCGGCGCTCAGCGCCTGAATGCGCCAGGCGCGCATGCCGAGTGTTTGCCCGCTGCGCAGCCAATTGAGTACGTAGTAGCCCGCGATGACGAGCACCAGACCCGCCCGGTAGAGATAGACCCACGCGCCGGCGGTGTCCCGCACGACCGCGGCGCCGTGCGTGAAGAAAAGCGCGCCGCCGGTAAAGATCATCAAGAGGGCGGCCAGTAGAAACGCGTCGTAAACCAGTGCAGCGGCCCTGCGGCCAAATCCGGCACCGCCGCCGTCGATCACGGCTTCGGCGCGGCGGCCGCTTTTTTCGCGCCGGTCGGCGGCGCGGTGGGTTTGGCGCTGGGCGGAGCAGGCTTCGGCACCAGCAACTGTTCCAGCGGCCTGAAAATGGTGTCGAAGCGATAACTGGCGACCTCGAATGCGCGGCCATTGGTTTTGGCGCTCAAGGCTGCATCCTTCGAAGCGCTCACTTGAAGCCACCGCTTCTCGCCGACGGCGGTGCCGCTCAATGTGATAACGCTGCCGTCGCTTAAAGTGACGCTGCAGATCGAAGGTTTGCTGAAGTCGATATCCGCCGCCGCCGCAACATCATCATTGCTAAGACTGCTGAGAAAGTTTGGCGGGGGAGCCAGGGTCTGAGCGTCTGCGGCCTGCCGACCGCTGGGAACGCCCTCCAACGCGAATTTACTGGGCACCGGAGCCGGTGGCGCAGCGGGCGCCGGGGTCGGCGCAGCGGCGGTCGCAGGCGGGGTGCGGGTGTTCGCCGCCTTATCACCCGCGGGTACCGGCGTCGTTTCCGAAACCCGGCGCAGCGTATAGCCGGGTCCCGTCGCCGGCTTGATATCCACGCTTTGGATTTTCTCGGTGGACAGGTCGAGCAAGCGCGTGTCGAGCCAGTAACGCGGCTCGGCATCCACCGAGATCGCAGGCTCGACGCTGTAGCTGGTCTTCTCACCGGCGCGCCTGACAAAGCTTCCCTGGGTGGCGGGCTTGCCGACAATGAGGTCGTGTTTCCCGTCTTTCGCAATCACCTCGATTTGTGCGCCCGTCGCTCCTGATTTGGTGGGGTCATCTACGCCGATGACGGGATAGTTGGCCGGATCGGAGGTTTTCTCCTCGCGGATCTTGGCATCGCCCAGCGCCAACAGCAGTTTGCGCACTTTCGCCACGTCCGCTGGATAGTTCGCGCGCTCGGCCACGGTCCATTGCTCGCCTTGCTTGTGAACGGTAACCGAGGGCGTGGTACTGCCCTTGAACACGCTTAGCGCGGTCACGCTGTCGAGCTCGCCCGCCAACGAGGGCAACAGCGGCGCGCCATTCACGTCGCGCGATTGATTGCGCTTCGTGCTCAGGAACAGCGCGCCGGATATCACCACCAGCGCTGCAATCAACAGCGCGATCAGGCGTTGCCGGCTCATGTCGAACTCGCGGCGGCCGGATGTGGCGGGGCGCGGCGCCGCCGGCGCATCGACAAAACCACGACTCCGGCCAACGCCACGATCAGCGGTGCAATGGCGATGTTGATGATTTTCAAGCGCGACCCTAGTCGATTGATATCGACGTCCAAGCCGCGCTGGGTTTCGCGCAACTCCTTGCGCACGCGGGTCTTCTCGCGCCGTGAAGCGCTTCAATTCCGTTTCCTGCTCGGGCGAGAGCATGATCGAGCTCTGATCGTTGCGCTTGCTTTGCAATTCCGTCAATTTGCTTTCGGTCTGCTGCAACTCCGACTGCAGTTCCAGCGCCTTGGCGCGCAGGCGTTCGTCGGCTTGGCGCTTGAGGGCATCGATCCTTTCAAACGGGCGCGAAAAAGAGGCGCGTCCGCGAATGCTGATCAGCGCGCTGCTGCCGCTCAAGTTGTCGAGGATGTTGGCGATCAAATCGCCGTTGTTGGCGAAGGCTTGCACGATTCTTTGACCGAACACTTCTCGCTGCTGCACCCACAGGTAGTCCATCAACAGATCGGTATCCGCGATCACGACAATATTGGCGGGCGAAGTTGCTTTGGCTAGATGCGCGACCGGCGGTCCGGCTTGGGGTTTTTGATCCGGAGGCGCGCCGCTGGGGTAGGCTGAATCCACCGGACCCGTGATGCGCGCGGCAATGGTGTAGCGGATTCCGGTGGACTTAAACCCGTCCCGCAGCGTCGCAGGATCGATCAGCGCGCTGAACCGTTGCGCCGGCAGGGGCTCGGCGCTGGTGGAACTCATCAGCAAGGGCTCGAACGTGGTCTTGGCGCCTGCGCGCTGCGACAGCGATCCGACCGTGGCAAGGTTGATGGACTCGAGTGATGAGGTCACCACATCCTTCGGATCCATGTCGCCGTGGCGCAGCCCCAGGATGCCGATGTGGCGCACCGGTCCCGAAGAGGTGTTGGCACGGACTTCCAAGCCGCGGCCCAAGTCGCCGATGACCTTGGTTGGATCGTAGTCGACGCCCCACGCGGCCAGCAGCGGCTGCAAATCCGAAGAATGATTGGCCATCGCCGCCGCCATTGGATTCGATGGATTCTGACCGCTTAGATCAGCGCCCGCGTTCGGATCGACCAGCAGCAGGACTCGGCCGCCGCGCATGACGAATTGATCGATGGCATACAAGGTTTTGGGCTGCAATTGTTTCGGGTGCACCAGCATGAGCACATCGATATCTTTATCGATGTGGTCAAGGTCCGAGGTCAACGTGCGCACGTTGAACAATTGCTGCAATTGCGTGTAGATCGGCCAGGGTTCGCCCATCTGTCCGGTTTGAGGATTGAATTGCCCCTGCAAGCCGATCGAACTCAGCAAGCCGACCACGGGCTTCTTCGGCGTGCCCAACTCCTGAATGAGTTTGGCCACGTCGTATTCCAAGAATTCCTCGCGGTCAGGCGTGAAGTTGGGAATGGCGGAACGGCCGTCGGTCGAATTGGTGCCCGCCAGGCCGAAATACAGCGATTCGCCGCCGTTGCCCACCGGCACCGCCTGCAGGCCAAATTCCGCCGCACGATCTTCATCGTCCGAGAAGGGCTGCGGATCGATCACCTGCAGATGAATTTTGCCGCCGGCGCGCGCCGCAAGCTCTTCGAGAAACTCTCGCACGCGCGCTGCATAGGGAAGGATCAACGGCGACTGCTTGGCCGCCGCGTCGCGCGAGAAATAAAAGTACAAATTGACGGGCTCTTTCAGGTCGCGCAGTACCTGCTGCGTGCCGTTGCTCAGGGTGTAGAGCTTGTTTTGCGTCAGATCCACGCGCATGCCGCGCAAACTAACGTTCGACAGCATCACGACGGCCAAAAAAAGTACCGCAAGCAACACCAGACCGCCGACGCCCATGCCAACTCTTTGCCAACGATTGCCGTTCACTTTATTCCGCCTTCTTCATATCGAGTACCAAGGCCGTGGCGGCCAACCAGAAGCCGATGAGGGCGGCGAAATACACCAGATCGCGCAAGTCGATCACCCCTTTGGAAATCGCGTCGAAGTGAGTGAAGAAACTCAATGAAGCGATCGCATCCACCACCGCCTGCGGCAGCACGCCGCGTACGAAATCCAGCACCAGCGGAAATCCCGCCAGCAAGAACACGAAGCCGACCAAGGCTGCCGTGATGAATGCCACGACCTGGTTGCGGGTGGCCGCGGACAGACACATGCCGATTGACAAGAATCCGCCGGCCATCAGGAAGCTGCCAAGATAGGCCGCGACAATCGCGCCATTGTCAGGAGAGCCCAGGTAGTTGACCGTAATCCAGACGGGAAAAGTCAGCAGCAGCGCAATTCCGGCGAAGCACCAGGCAGCGAGAAATTTTCCGACCACGGCCTGCCATAGGGTTAGGGGAAATGTCATGAGCAGCTCAATGCTGCCGCTGTTGCGTTCTTCCGCCCACAGCCGCATGGAAATCGCCGGTATCAGCACCAGGTACAACCACGGATGCCAGCGGAAAAACGACTGCAAATCGGCCTGATTGCGTTCCAGGAAGCCGCCCACTTGAAAGGTGAAGACCGCCGCCAGAACCAGGAAGATGACGATGAAAACGTAGGCCAAAGGCGTCGCGAAATAGCTGCGCAGTTCGCGCCGGAAAACCACGAGCACTTTATTCATGCGCCGAGCTCCGTGGCCGGGGACAGGTCGATGCCCTTGGGATCCGTCAAGGAGCGGAACACCTCATCGAGACGTCCCGATTCCAAATGCAGTTCCGGCACGTCCCAGTCGTACTTGTCGATGATGGCGCTCACCGCCGCGAGTACGTTGGCACCGGGCTTCGGCAGCGCCGTCAGGCGCAATTCGCGCGCGTCCGACTCTACGCCGAGAACTTCGGGCAGCTGCGCAATTTCGCGGTTCGCCGCCGTCAACTCGTCCGCCTTCTCGAACCTCAAGCTGACCGCGTGATGGTAACGCGAGCGCGATTCGAGCGCGGTGGGCGTCTCATCGGCAACGATGCGGCCATGCGCAATAATAATGGCGCGCGTGCAGACCTCATGCACCTCTTCCAGGATGTGGGTCGAGACGATCACCAGCTTGTCCTTGCTCAATTCATTGATCAGGCGCCGCACTTCATGTTTTTGATTGGGATCAAGTCCGTCGGTGGGTTCGTCCAGAATCAAGACTTGCGGATCGTGGATCAAGCGCCTGCGCCAATCCGACGCGGCGGCGAAAACCCTTCGACAGCGTCTCGACGACTTGATCGATGACCGGCGCCAATCCCAGGCGGTCTATGACCAAGCCGCGTCGCTGTCGGCGCCGCTCGCCGCGTGAGACCGCGGACGTCGGCGACAAAGTCGAGAAACTCGCTCACGGTCATTTCGCCGTAGCTGGGAGCGCCCTCGGGCAGATATCCCATGCAGGCCTTTGCTTGAACCGGCGCCTTTTCGATGTCGTGACCGCAGACCGTCACCTGGCCGGCGGTGGGCGAGATGAATCCGGCAATCATGCGCATGGTGGTGGATTTGCCGGCGCCGTTGGCGCCCAGGAAGCCCAGCACCTCGCCGGGCGCCACCGAAAAGCTCAGGTCATCGACCGCCAGCTTGTCGCCATACCGCTTGGATAGATTTTTCGTCGTAATCATGCGCGCCTTTGAGCGTGAATCTTCACAGGAGGTTCCCTAAAATAATATTTTATGCAGCCGAGCGCGTTGCGCTCTAGACGGGCTAGGGGCGGCCGGCCTTTTTTTCGATCGCCACTTTGTGCTCCTTCAAGATACGCCGGACATCCGGCAAGCGCCGGACGGTCCGCCATGCGGGCAATCAGTTCGGGGAGTTCAAACCATTTGCGCCCCCATTGTACCAAGCGCGCGGCATCCGCGATCACCCGATCGCGCGCTTCTTCGGAAGGACCGCTGCGCTCCGTCGGCGCGGCCGGCTTTTTCGGCGGCGGCTTGGCGGGGGGTTTCGGCGCGGGTTTGGCGGCCGCGACCGGTTTGCGCTCAGTGCGCGCCGATGTGAGCGGTTGCCGGCGGCGGCGGCGCGCGCTTGGCGCCCAGGAATTTGGGCATTTCCCGGGTGGCGGTGATGGTCGCGGGCTGTTGGATCGTACTCTCGGACGCCCGTTCCGGCGCTTTCGGGGCGAGGTCGCGCTCGTTGCGCACGTCGGCGACCGGGATGAATCGCTCGATGTGTTCGGCGCCCACGAGATTGGCCAGGAATGCCATCAATTCCAAGGCATCCGAGAATTGCGTGTCGCCCGCCTTGGCGCGCTGTTCGACGTGGGCCCGCAAAGCGACCGTCTTTTGTTTCGCCAGATCGACGATCCAACGCGTCGGACGCTGATGCTCGGTCCAAGGCTGGACCTTCCAATAGCTGTCGTCGTCCAGCGACGAATACTTGGCATGCAACTCGAGACTCTCGAGCCATCTTCCCAATAGATCCAGCAATCGTTGATCGGCGGGTGTTGCCATGTTTCGAAAGCTCCAACGCGCACCCTAAACGAACCGTTGACCGATGGCTAGCGGTACATCGCGACTCCAGGCCGCGCTAGACTGCCGGCATGTGTGGCATAGCCGGTATCGTTGGCTCGCAGGCGAGCGCAGAGATCGCCCTGCGCATGGCGCAACGCCTGCATCATCGAGGTCCGGACGGCGATGGGGTGTGGACCGAGCGAGGGCGTCGCGCTCTCGCACCGCAGGCTGGCTATTCAGGATCTATCGGATCATGGCCACCAGCCAATGTTGTCCGGCTCGCAGGTACTCACCTACAACGGCGAGCTTTACAATCACGAACGGCTGCGCGCCGCCATGCCGGGGCCGTGGACGCTCCAGCGGCGA
This sequence comes from uncultured Gammaproteobacteria bacterium, assembly GCA_963809645.1. Classification (GTDB taxonomy): domain Bacteria; phylum Pseudomonadota; class Gammaproteobacteria; order Steroidobacterales; family Steroidobacteraceae; genus Bog-1198. The sequence goes on along the minus strand of CAWEKK010000008.1, from coordinate 43,550 downwards.
TACCGAAGTGCTATTAAGACTGCTCGCCAGCGAGGGCAGCGACTGCCTCAACCGCCTGGTCGGCATGTTCGCCTTCGCGAGTTGGGACACGAAGGCCAGGAGTCTGTTGTTGGTGCGCGATCGGCTGGGGATCAAGCCGCTTTATTACCGGCTGCTGCCGGATGGCATTGCCTTCGCCTCGGAGCTCAAAGCGCTGCTGCTGCTCGGCAAGCCCGAGATCGATCCGAGCGCACTGCGCGATTTCCTGTTTCATGGCTACATTCCGGCACCCAAGACGATCTATCGCGGCATCCACAAACTGCCGGCGGCGCATAAGCTCCTCTGGCAGGACGGCAGGGTCAGCATCGAGCGCTTCTGGAGTCCGTCGACCACGATCATCAAGCGCAGTCCCGAGGAAACGCTGCTTGAACTCGACGCCCTTTTGGGCGAGGTGATTCCCCAGCACACGGTATCCGACGTGCCGGTGGGCGTATTCTTGAGCGGCGGCATCGATTCGGCGGTGACCGCGTACTACCTGGATGCCCCGCGCACTTATACGCTGGGATTCGAGGCAGGCGCCCGATCCGAGGCCGATGCCGCACGGCAGGTGGCGGCGCACTTGGACACGGAACATCTTGAGATGACCGCGCCGCAAGCCGATTTTGCCGGGGCGCTGGAGAAGATGCCCTGGCTGTTCGACGAGCCCTTCGGCGATAGCGCCGCGTGGTCAAACTACTTGATCGCGCAGTTTGCACGCCGTGAAGTCACGGTTGCCTTGAGCGGCGAGGGCGGCGATGAGATTTTTTGCGGATACCCACGCTACTGGTCAAGGGTGGGTGCGCGCTCGAATATGCTCAATCGGGCATTGGCGCGCTACCTGCCGCCGTTGTCGCGTTTGGCATCCTCGATGCAGCGCCGCGGATATGCCGGGCTGCCCGCTTACGCCGCCGCCTTGGGCGGCATGACGGCCCGGCAGGTCGATGCGCTATTGTCGCCGTCCTGGAAAACGCCGGACTACGACTATCTATGGTTCTATCGCCAATACTGGCGCGAGGATTTGCGGCCGCTGGCGCAATTGCGCTGGCTGGATCTTAATACGGACCTGGCGGAAGGACTGATGACCAAGGTGGATAGAACCAGCATGGCGCACTCTCTGGAAGTGCGGCCGCCGTTGCTGGATCATCGGCTGGTGGAATTCATGCTGAGCGTGGATCCGGAACTTTTGGTCGATGTACGGCAGCGGCGCGGCAAGTTGCTGGTTCGCCGTCTCATGGAACCCCGATTGCCGCGCAATCATTTGAATCGCCCCAAGTCGGGTTTCGGGCTTCCCGTGCATCAATGGCTGAAGCGCCACCCCAAGCTGCTGCAGGAGGCGGTCCGGCGCCTCATGGACCGCGGCGTGCTGCAGCAGGCTGTGGGCAGCGAATTCCGGCGAGCCTGGTACTTGCTGGTGTTGGATCGTTGGTTCACCGCCTTTGGCTGAAGCGCCGCGAATTCTGTTCGTGCCGGTCTCCGGCGCCTTCGGCATGGGCGAGTACGCACGCAGTTTGAGCCTGGCGCAGGCCGCGCGTCGCCAATGGCCGCGAGCGGAAATCCATTTTGTCTTGAGCCGTCAGGCTCCATATGCGGCGACCGTGCCGTTCGCGGCGACCTTGTTGGACTCATCGCCTACCTTTCACTCAACCGCGGTCGCGAAGTTGATCGGCGAGTTCAAGCCTCACGTGGTGATTTTCGACAATGCCGGACGCACGGCGCAGCTGCGCGCAGCACGACGGGCCGCCGCGCGGATCGTGTTCATCAGTGCGCGCTCGCGCCAAAGACGCAAAGCCTTCCGGTGGCGGTGGATGCGGCTGCTCGACGAACACTGGATCGCCTACCCGGAATTCATCGCCGGTCGCTTAAGCTGGTTGGAGCGGTTCAAGCTCAATAATATGGGCCGGCCCACGGTTCGATATCTTGACGTCATTCTTGCGACGAGCCCGGAGCATGATTCGATGCTGGGACGCGTGGCGCTGAAACCGGGCGGCTACGTGCTGGTCGTGCCCGGCGGCGGCACCGGCCATCCCGGCGCCGATGATGCGGCGGGGAAATTTTTGGCGGCCGCCAACTCGCTGGCGGAGACGCACACGGTGGTGTTTGTCGGCCCGACGGCAGCGGCGGACAGCGGCCTACCTGCGCAGCGCGCGTCGGGCAATGGCGCTGAGCATCAACCCGCGCCTGCGCTGCTTTAATTCGCTTGCCGCAGGCGGATTTGGCGGATCTGATGCGCGGCGCGCGGCTCATCATTGCCAACGGCGGTTCCACCTTGCTGCAGGCCATCGCGTGCGGCGGCGCGTGCATCGCCATCGCGATTGCGCAAGATCAGGCGGAGCGCATTCGCCACTGCGTCGAGGCCGGCGTGGCGCTGCGCGCCGAACTTGATGCCGCCAGCATGGTGCGCGCGGCAGGCAAGCTTTTGGGCGATGAGCCTGCGCGGGCCTCCCTGGCGCGGCGCGCATCGGAACTTAAGCTCGCGAACGGCGTCAGAATTGCGCTCAATGCGCTCGCTCATCTGCTTGACACTGCTTAGGCGCGTCCTTCATGCCGAACGTCATGTTGTTGGGTTACGGATTGGAGCAGCCATCGTACCGGCATCGGATGCGCAGTTTGATGGAACCCTTGCGGAGCGCCGGCTGGCAGGTGCGGGCTGAGCACTTTCCGAGCGGCCGCTACGGCCTGCGCACCTGGGAAAGGCGCAATTTGCTGCGCTGGGCCGATGTCACGGTGCTCCATCAAATCAAGCTGAGCTCGATCGAGGCGCGGCTGTTTGCCGCGTACAGCCGACGCAGCGTCTTCGACGTGGACGATGCCATTTATGTGCGCAAGCCGCGGCGGCTCGGCGAGCTGCCGGATGAATCAGCCTGGCGCAAGCAGAAATTTGCGGCGACCTGCCGCTGGGTTGACGCCGTGGCCGCGGGCAACGATGTTCTTGCCGGCGTCGCGCGGGCCAGCGCCAAACAGATCGTCGTGCTGCCCACTTCGATCGATACGGCGGCGTACGAAAAGAGTTTCGCCGGACCTGCCGATCCCCCCACGATCGCTTGGATCGGCAGTCCGGAAAATTTGATCTACCTGGACATCATCCGTCCGGCGCTGGCGCGCTTGAGCAAACGCCATCCCGCCTTGAGGCTGCGCGTGATCTGCTCGGAGTTTCCCGATTGGAGCGACGTGCGGATCGAGCCGGTGCCCTGGAGTTCTGCCACCGAGGCGCGCTCCCTGGCCGGCGCGCACATCGGCGTCATGCCGTTGACGGACGATGCGTGGTCGCGCGGCAAGTGCGCCTTCAAGCTGCTGCAATACATGGCCGCCGCGCTTCCCTGCGTGGCATCGCCGGTCGGCGCGAACACCGAAGCGGTGCTGGATGGAATCAACGGCTTTCACGCATCCGATGTCGATGAGTGGGAGCGCGGCTTGGAGAAGTTGATTGTCTCGCCGCAGATGCGGGCCAACTTTGGCGCGAAGGGCCGTCTGCATGTCGAAGCGCGCTACTCGCTTGGCGCCTATCGCGCAAATTACCTGGCGCTGCTTGGCCGATTGGCCGCGGCGTGATCTCGCCGCAAGCCGATTAAGTCGGTATGCTTCCGCCATGCATTCCGTGCATACATACCAAATTCTCAATCACTACACGTCGCGGCAAGAATTGGATCCCGGTTTCGAGGTACTGGACAATTCGGCCAATGAGCGGCCGGATTGGTACGAATATTGGCCGATCCGCAAGTTCTTGCTGGCCGGTCCGCTGGAAGAGAACGCCTTCTACGGTTTCCTCTCGCCAAAGTTCAAGCTGAAAACCAATCTGGACGCCGCCGCGGTCCGCGAATTCATTGCAGACTCGGATGCGGCCACCGACGTGGTGCTGTTCAGCCCCAGCATTCATAACAGCGCCTTTTATCTTAACGTGTTCGAACATGGCAATGCCGAGCACCCCGGACTGATGCAGGTCGCCAACGATTTTTTTGCGCGCATCAATCGTCTGCAGCCGCTCGAGGATCTGGTTTCCGACTCCCGCAACACCGTGCATTCGAATTATTTCATCGCCAAACCGAGATTCTGGCGCGCATGGCTGCAAATTACCGAGCAGCTGTTCGCCATTGCGGAAATGCCGCAGGATCCGCTTGGGCATCCGATTGCGCACGCCCACGCAGTACCGCGGCAGCCGCGATGTGCAGATGAAGATATTTCTCATGGAACGAGTGGCAACTTGGATCCTCATCACCGACAAGAGTTTCAGCGCGCGTGCTCGCGATCCTTTTGTCGCGCGATCCCGCATCTACAAATTGCCGGCCGCGATCATGTGCGATGCCCTGAAGATCGCCTACTCGACGCAAGGACGGCGTCAATACAAGGACGTGTTTTTGATGCTGCGCCGCTTCGCGAAGTCATGGAATTTGCAAATTCGCACCAGCAATGCCTTGGGGCTGGGCGCGCGTCCTTACCTGCAAACGTTGCGGTCTTATTGGGACAAAAAGGCGGGATAGACCATCACACAACTCTCGAGCGAGTTCTGGCGCAATCGCCGCGTATTCCTGACCGGCCACACCGGCTTCAAGGGCGCGTGGCTGAATATGTGGCTGCAGGAGATGGGCGCCGTGGTGACCGGCTACGCCCTCGCCCCGCACACCCAACCCAATATGTTCGAGCTTGTCGGCGCCAATTCGCGCTCGCATATCGGCGACATTCGCGACGCGGGCGAATTTCAGACGGCGGTGCATGAAGCGGATCCGCAGGTGGTCATGCACATGGCGGCGCAGGCGTTGGTACGCGAGTCGTACCGCGATCCGCTTGGCGACATACGCCACCAATGTGCTGGGTACGGCCATTTTGCTGCAGGCATGCCGCAGCTTGCAGCATCTGCAATGCGTACTCGTCGTCACCAGCGACAAGGTGTACGAAAATCACGGCGAGGGACGGCCCTTCGTCGAGGACGATCGCCTCGGCGGCCATGATCCTTACAGCAATAGCAAAGCCTGCGCGGAGCTGCTGACCGGCAGCTTTCGCGACAGCTTCTTCGCCGAGGGACCGCCAATCGCGTCGCTGCGCGCCGGCAACGTCATTGGCGGCGGCGATTGGTCGCAAGACCGCTTGATTCCAGACTGCGTTCGAGCGCTGCAATCGGGTGAGCCGGTTGCGTTGCGATACCCCGAGGCGGTCCGTCCTTGGCAACATGTCCTGGAGCCCCTGTCTGGCTATTTGACCCTGGCGCAGGCCTTGGTGCAGTCGCCGGCCCGTGCGCCGCGCGCTGTCAATTTTGGCCCCGACCCGGCATCCTTCTGCACGGTACGCGAGGTGGTCGAGGCATTCAGCGCGAGGTTTTCCGGTCGACCGGGCTGGCGGCGAGACGCGGGTGTGCACCCGAAGGAGGCCGGCGCGCTGACGCTGTCATCCTCCCTGGCGCACAGTGCCTTGGATTGGCGTCCGCGACTGACGGTCGGCGAATCGCTGGCGTGGACTGCGGATTGGTATCGGGCCCATTCGGCAGGGGAAGACATGAGGAAGTATTCGCAGGCGCAGATCGCAACGTACCAGTCATTGGCGGCGGTCCGGTCATGAAGTGCGTCATCCTGGCCGGCGGCAAGGGCACGCGAATCGCGGAGGAATCGAACACCCGGCCCAAGCCCATGGTGGAAATCGGCACGCGGCCGATCCTCTGGCACATCATGAAGCTGTACGCCTCATTCGGCGTCAAGGAGTTCATCGTCTGCCTGGGCTACAAGGGCTACATGATCAAGGAATATTTCGCGAATTATTTTTTGCATCAAGCCGATGTCACCTTCGATATGGCGGAGAACCGTGCCGAATATCACGATTGCCGCGTCGAGCCGTGGAAGGTGACGCTGGTCGATACGGGTGAAGAGAGCATGACCGGCGGCCGGCTGCTGCAGATCGGCAAATATTTGGCTGCCGGAGAGCCGTTCTGCATGACCTATGGCGACGGCTTGTCGAACATCGACATCAAGGCGCAGATCGCCTTCCATGCAAGTCACGGACGCAAGGCCACGGTGGCCTGCGTCCGGCCGCCGGCGCGATTCGGCCGCATCGTGACGCAGGATTCGCGCGTGGTGTCATTTGAGGAGAAGCCCTCCGCGGAGGGCGGCCTCATCAACGGCGGATTCTTCATTCTCGATCATAGCGTTTTGGAGCTGATCGACGGCGACCAGACGGTATGGGAAAAGGAGCCGATGGAGAATCTGGCCGCGGATGGTCAATTGGCGGCGTGGGTGCATCGCGGTTTTTGGCAACCCATGGACACATTACGCGACAAGCAGCATTTAAATTCGCTTTGGGAGAGCGGCGCCGCTCCCTGGAAGCTGTGGGAAGGATGACGAAATGGTAGGTGTGGTCACGGCTTGCCGTGCGTGCGGCGGCCGGTTGTCCGTGGTGATGGCCGATTTGGGGCTGCAGCCCGCATCGAATGCCTTCCTGGAATCGCCGAGCCGCGTTCGCGCAGGAGAAGCGCTATCCATTACGCGCCAAGGTTTGCGATGTCTGCAAATTGGTGCAGCTGGATTACGACGTCGCGCGCGAGGTATTGTTCGGCAACTACGTTTATTTCTCGTCCTACTCGGACGACTGGTTGGCGCACGCCAAGGCATATTGCGAGATGGCGCGCCGGCGTTTCGCTCTGAGCTCGTCGAGTCTGGTGGTTGAGTTGGCGAGCAACGACGGCTACCTGCTGAAGAATTTCTTGAGCGCGGGAATCCCCGTGCTCGGCATCGACCCGTCGGACACGGTCGCGGCGGCCGCGGAAAAAATTGGCGTACCGACGCTGGTGGAATTCTTCGGCCGGACGGTGTCCGAGGATTTGGCGGCGCGAGGGCGTCAGGCGGATCTTATCATTGCCAACAACGTGCTGGCACACGTCCCGGACTTGAACGATTTCGTCGCCGGCATTGCCGTGCTGCTCAAGCCAGGCGGCACCGTGACCATCGAATTTCCGCATCTGTTGGAACTGATGGAGCATGTCGAGTTCGACACCATTTATCACGAGCACTATTCGTATTTCTCGCTGTACGCCCTTGAGCAGGTCTTTGCGCGCCACGGATTGCGCATTTACGATCTCGAGCGCTTGTCGACGCATGGCGGCTCTTTGCGGATATTCGCCGCGCGTGCGGCGCGCGCCGATCTCGATGACAGCGCGTTGCTGCGCGAGGTGCGCGCGCAAGAGACCGCGGCGGGCCTCGCCGATCTGAGCGCTTACCTGCAATTCTCGCAGCGCGTCGATGAATGCAGGGATTCGCTGCACGACATTTCTTGCGGAGGCAAAGGCCGCTGCCAAGCGCGTGGCTGCTTATGGTGCCGCGGCCAAGGGCAATACTTTGCTCAATTTCTGCGGTGTGACGCCCGAGGACATTGTATTCGTGGCCGATCGCAATCCGCACAAGCAAAATAAATTCCTGCCCGGCACACACATACCGGTGGTCTCGCCTGAGCACTTGATGCGGTCCAAGCCGGACTATGTGCTGATCCTGCCCTGGAATCTGCGCGATGAAATCAGCCAGCAGCTGGACGGCATCAAGGCGTGGGGCGGCCGATTTGTAACGCCCGTGCCCGCTGGCCCGCATCCTAGCCCCATGATCCTTACCGAATCGCCGTTGCCGGGCGCCTTCATCGTCGACTTGCAGCCGCTCGCCGATGAGCGCGGATTCTTTGCGCGCACATACTGCAGCGAAGAGTTTGCCGCACGCGGCTTGGGAATGGCGATGCAACAATGCAGCGTGTCGTATAACGCGCTCAAAGGCACACTGCGCGGACTGCACTATCAAGCCGCGCCGCATGAGGAGCACAAGTTGGTCCGGTGTACGGCGGGGGCGATATTCGATGTCATCGTGGACGTAAGACCGCAGGCATCGAGTTATCGGCGCTGGTTCGGCGTTGAACTGACGGCGCAAAACCGCCGTGCGCTGTTTATTCCGCCCGGATTCGCCCATGGCTTCATGAGCTTGAGCGACGCGGCGGAGGTGTATTACATGATTTCGGTTCCGCACGCACCCGCACACGCCGCAGGTGTTCGCTGGAATGATCCCGCGATTGGCATTGCGTGGCCCATGGCGCCCGCCGTGATTTCCCCGCGCGACGCAGCCTATCCGCTTCTGGACCCGCCGGCAGCGTAAGTGAGCCCGGCAAAACGCGTGTTGGTGACCGGTGCCGGCGGTTTCGTCGGCCGCTGGAGCATCGGTCCGCTCCTCGATAGGGGATACGAGGTTCACGCCGTCCTGTCGGGAAGCGAGCCAGCGCCGTGCTCCGCAAGAGCTGCGCGAAGCCGCGCTGCATTTTGCCGATTTGCTCGATGCGCAGCAGACTGATGCATTGCTTGCGCGCGTGGCGCCCACTCACTTGCTGCACTTTGCCTGGATTGCCACTCCCGGTGTCTATTGGCACAGCGCGGAGAATCTCCGGTGGCTCGGCGCAAGCCAGAAACTGCTGCGCCGGTTTCGCGCAGAGGGCGGAGTGCGGGCGGTGATGGCGGGCAGCTCCGCGGAATACGATTGGTCCAAGGTGGGCCTGTGCATCGAGAGCTCAAGCCCGCTGGCCGATGCGGCCGGCGCGGCGCCGACGGCCTATGCCGCCGGCAAGCTCGCGATGCAGAAGGACTTGGCGCAATTTGCCGCGCAAGAACAGCTGTCCGCTGCTTGGGGCCGCATCTTTTTTCAATTCGGACCGTATGAGCATCCGGATCGATTGGTGCCCTCGGTCATCAGGCACCTGTTGTTGAATCAGGAAGCGCTGTGCACCCACGGGCGGCAAATCCGCAGCTTTTTGCACGTCGCCGATGTCGGCGAGGCTTTTGCGCAGCTGCTGGACAGCGAGGTGCAGGGACCGGTGAACATCGGTTCAGCGGACAGAATTACAGTGGCGGACCTGATTGAGCGCATCGCGCAGCAGATAGGGCGGCCCGAACTGGTGCGCCTTGGAACCCGCAAAGCAGTCGCCGAGGAGCCTCCGCTGTTGGTGCCGGACGTGCACCGGCTTCACGACGAAGTGCAGTGGCGGCCGCGTCTCTCCTTGGGGGAAGCCATTGGCGACACCATCGGTTGGTGGCGCGCCCAAACGGCGATGCAGCCCGGATCATGAGCGCGTTGCCCGGTTGGCATCCGATGGTTGTTCACTTTCCATTGGCTTTGGTGCTGGTGGCGGCGGCATTGCTGTTTGCGGCGCGCCTGCTGCGCAGCGACACTCTTGCCGCGACCGCCGCGACGGTGGGGACCTGGAACCTGTGCATGGGCGCGATTGCCGCGGTATTTGCGCTGGGAACCGGACTCGCGGCGGTGCTCGATCTTGATCTAAGCGAGGCCGCCCGCCAGGCGATTTCGCTGCACATGAAGTGGGCGATGTTTACCACGCTGATGCTGGTGTTGCTGGCCGTCTGGCGGGGCGCGGGCACTGCGCCGGCGTCGCGGCCATCGCGGGTGTTTTTGATTGTGTTGAGTGCCGCCGCTGCCGCTCTGATATTCACCGGTTATCGCGGCGGCAAGAACGTGTACGAATATGGCGTGGGCGTCAAGAAAATCGCCGTGCGGTTCGTCAGCCCGCACGGCGAGCAGAGCGGGATTAACAGCCCTATTGTGCCGCGGGCATATCTCCCGTGAAGTAGGCCATGACGTAGGCTTTTAGCGTGCCGTCCGGCTGCGGAGTTCCGTACACCGAGACCGGTTCGCCGGCTGTCAGATTGCTGGTTAGCGATGCAAGGCCGCTGGCCGTCGTGATGTCGATCGGGCTGACGGTTAAAACGCCACTCGTGAGATCCACTTGGTAGACCAGAGTGGCGCTGCCCGAGGTAGTGCCGACATCTACGGTTGCCGCATTGGTCCCGCCGGGGACAGTCATGGTGAAGGCGTTGTTGCTCAGTCCGGTGGCGACCAGCCCCAGGGGCAGCGTTGAAGGCGTGAGAATGGTCGCCGCGGCCGACCAGCCGTTCGGATTGGCGGGGTCGTTCCACACGGAAAAGCTCACACCGCGCGAGGTCACGGCGCCCACCGTGCCGCCGAAATCGACGCTGTCGTTGGTGGCGGCGATGAATTCGCCGATGGCGTTTGCCCCACTGGTCACGACCGTCGGGTAGGCGAAGTTCCACCATTGATAGCCGGTGATGGCATTGCCCATCGGGTCGGAGCCATTCGCCGTGGCGCTGTCGATGTAGTCCAGGTCGACCGAGTAGTCATCGGTCGCCGTGCGGAATGCGCGGGTGTAGGTGAAGCCGGACATGTCCGGCGCGGAGATCTTGCCGGCGAACTTGGCGACTTCAATGTCGATGGTCTGGGCGACCAATGGCGTCGCCAAGGGATCGACGACGCTGGCGTGAACCTTAAATCCGCGCACCAGATCATGATTGGCGAGAAACGCCGTGCCGGTGCCGATCGGCGTCGCGTCGGCCAGCGCGTTTTGCGGTTGCCGGAAGAAAAATTGCGTATTGGCGTCGATCGTCAGGTCTACGCCCCGGCCCGACTCATTCTCGACCGTGACGATATTGCCGGCGGTGTTGACATGTAGCACATGCCCTTCGGGGCTCAGCCACACGCTGTTGAATTGGCTGCTTGCCCAGATGCGAGTCGCTACCAGCGTGCCGTCTTGCTGGTAACGCGCAGCGACGCGCACGAATTTGCCGGCCACCGAGGTTTCCGAGGAGAAATCCTTGATCACAGTCCGGGTTTTCGCATCGACATCGTAGAAGAGCGTGCCATTGGCGGCATCCGCCAGTATTTGCAACGACTGCGTACCCGCGACGGCTGTTTCTGGGGTCGCCACCGGTATGGTCGGAAACTCCTTGGTCAGCGTGATGCTGGAATTGTCGCTCGCAACCGCCGTCACGTTGCCATAGGTGTGGCGCAGCACCAAGCGCGGCTAGCTCATGCAGGGGGTGATGGCGCACCGGGCCGCTGAAGTCGACGGCCCAGAGCGTCGTGCCCGCTCCCGGCGGCTACGTGACCGACGATGAACGCCGGGTGACCCAGGTCAAACTCAAGATCCAGCGCATTGCTCTGATTTGCCTCCACCACCAGCGGCGCGACGAAATTGACATTGACGGCAGCGGTGAGATTCGGCGCGGTACCCGCGGTGTGCTGAATCCGGATATCGGCAGCGTCGATGGTCGTGCCGGGCGCAGCAGAAAATCCGGTTTCAGGATCAGCGGAAACAGTCAGCATGACATCGCCCGAATTGGCGCTCACCGTCAGCACCGCGCCGGTATAGGTGCCGGCGGGTACGCTGACATTGCCGAGGATTTCGGCGATCTGATCGAGTTCCGCCAGGTTGATCATGGGGGCGGGCGAGGGCGCGGTATAGACCGTGACATTGCTGCCGCCGCCCTGCGGGATTAGAGCGATTGAAAGAATCTTCACGCCAATAGTGGCCCAGTCCTCGCTGGACGCATCGCTGATCAGCATCGACATCGTCGCGCTCTGCGGTCCCGAGTTGACGGGCGGATTCATGGATCCTCCGCCCGAACCGCCGCTGCATGCGGCGAGCACTGTGCCGGCGAAGCCAATCGCCAACAATTGAGACTTGTTCGAGACCATGACTGGTTGCTCCTCTAATGTACGAATTCTTGTCGAAGATCGCGCAGTGACTGCGCTGCTAGTGCAGACATCAACGGCGTAGCGACGCTCGCGTTGACGCGTACAGGGAGCTCCCCCTTGCAATATGACAAAAGTGGTACGTCTCAGTACTGTTGGGTGCTGCATCAACCGCGTGATACGCATCACACTCGAGCATCCTCAATCGTGCTGCTCGTCACGAACCGTAATGCGAATGGCGATTATCGTGCGCATTGCAGATCAAGGGGTTCTCAATGAAAAGCCGCAATTCGCTCTGGATGCTCGCAATGATTTCTTCCGCTGTGGCCGGCTGTGCGGCGACTCCCGTAGGTGTGCAGCGTACGGCGCAAGATGCCTATCACGTCAACGTGATCGGCGCGCGCTATGAAACGCAAGCGGATGCGAATTTGCGGGCGCTTAACATCGCCAATCAATATTGCGATCAAATGGGCAAGCACGTGATGTTTCGTCAGTCCACGGAATCGAGTGAACATGCTTGGTCGCCGAAACAGGAAGACCTGACCTTCGTCTGCATGGATGCCAAGGACCCCGCGTACATGCGTGCCGCGGTCGAGCATGATTCGCCGGTGGTGGCGAAACAGGAATAGCCTCCCGCGGGGGCGCCTTTAAGCTCTCGGCGCCACCAGCAATTGAACCCAAAACAGGCCGCGTCTGGAAGACTGGCCCGCCGCAAAAGCGATTCCCATCTCGGCAAACCGCGGGTCCATGATGTTTTCACAATGGCCGGGGCTGTCGAGCCAGCCTTGCACGACCTCGTCAGCCGTTTTGGGTCCATAGGCTATATTTTCGCCGACCAGCTTTTCTGGATATCCCACGGCGCGCACTCGATCCGCCGGCGACCGTCCCGTACGGTCTAGGTGCTCGAAATAGTCGTGCTTGGCCATGTCGTCCGCATGTCCAAACGCCACGTCGGCCAAGGTGTCCGATAACCTGACGGGAGGAGCGGGCGCAAATGAGCGTTGGCCGCAACGGGCGCCCCGCGCGCGAACCTCATTGACCAGTTGCAAGGTGCGGGTCGCAAGCACGGGTGCTTTGGCGTTGGCCGGCGCCACATAGATCGCACCGAACAGCACCCAAGTATCCAGGCCGCGCGTAAATGCGCCGACGTCGTGGAAGGCCGGGTCGACCACGGTGCGACAGCCGGCCTGCTTGAGCAGTTGCAGGGCGTCGGACGCGGCACCTCTGATGTGCAGACCAGAGCTCGATTGCGCCTCATAACCGCTGAGTTGTGCGGCGGCCGAGACGGTGCGTCCTGTTGCCCATTGTTCGGCCGCCCGGTCCAAGGACGCGATATGACGCAGCGGCCTAACCGGCGGAAAGAGGCCCCCGCAACCCCCTTCGCGCAGCACCTGCACGGCAGCAATGGCATCTGCATGCGACGGCAGCGACGCTGTCAGGCCGCCCATCAGAACCAGGGCGCTCAACAGCTGGTGGGAAATGGGTTTCACAAGGATGCATAACGTTACAGCGTTGGATCGGATGACCGCCAACTGGAACCAAATCACAAAAATTTCCCCCGGTACTGTCAGCCTCGTGATCGTTGCGAAAAAAGCTACACTTGGGCCGTGACCATCCGTGAACTCTTAAGACGCCGCAGCGACCGGTATGCGTTTCGCGCCTTTGCTTTTCTTCTGGCCGCCGGCCTCGTCATGGGTTACGTCCCGCGAATACTTGCCCTGAGGATCGTGTGTGCCGTTCTCATCGGCGTGGTTCTGCTTGCTGCCTTTTGGAGCCTGTTCGAAATTGCCTGTCCGAATTGCGGAAAACGATTGGGCAGCGTCGGTTTCTGGGTCAGTCTTGGGCGCACCAGCGAGAAGCTCTCGCACTGTCCGAACTGCAACATAGGCATCGATGCGAATATCCCCGATCGGCCCAAAATTTAACGCTGAGCGGTGACCCGTGTCACCGCTCAAGCGTTTGCCATTAGCGGGTCTGCGAAGCGAGGATGATGGGCTTTGAGGTTCCATTCTTCGCGTTGAAGACCGCGGCCAGTGCAGGCACGCCAACCTGATTCACCGCGCTCGCAATCGCTTTGTTGATGCAGCTTTCGAAGGCGTGCTTGGCAGAAAGGTCATCGCCCTTCAAGGGACGGCACACATCCTTCGGCCGCCCCGCGGATGCGCGAGTACAGGGTCGCGGCGCCGCTGGCGCTCGATACATTGAGATCGCCGTACCGTGACATTTCTTCTGCAGGACATCGGTGCTATCGGCCGCAATGGACACGGCGGCGAAGCCGGACGTCAGGACGGTGAAGATCGTCGCGGTGAGCATGCGGCGTAACTGGGTGGACGTGCTGGTATTCATGGTCATCTCCTAAAGTTTGTATGGTTGCTTTGGGTTGGCAGATCGGCGTGTCCGTTTTACTGCCTCATCCATACAGACGCGGTCGCGGGGTGAAACCGGACATGGCACCGATAATATTTCTGACCCCCGTGGCATGGACTTCCGGGAAGCGCTATCTTGGCCGGGTCGAACCTGAGCGGGATGCCAAGGCCCTCGATGAATCAGCTCACCGAACTCCTCGGGCGAATACAGGCTGGTGACGCCGATGCGCGTCAGGCCTTGTACTCGGCCGCCTACCTTGAGCTTCACCGCCTCGCCCGGGCCCGGCTGCGCGATGGGGGCCGCAACACCATTTTGGACACCACTTGCTTGGTGCATGAGTCGTATTTGAAGTTCGTGCAGGCCGGCGAGTTGCGTGCCGAGGACCGGCGCTCCTTTTTCGCTTATGCCTCGCAAGTGATGAGATCCGTGATCGTCAACAGTGTGCGCGAGCGGATTGCGGAAAAGCGCGGCGGCGACCGCCGGCCTTTGACCCTGTCCACCAGCCTTGCCGCCAACATGCCTGAGAACGAGGAAACCGTCCTGAGAGTTCACGAAGCGCTCGAGGATCTGGAAAAGGCTGAGCCGCGTCTGGCAGAGGTGGCGCAGATGCGCTACTTCGGCGGATACAGCGAGCAGGAGATTGCCGAGACGCTGGGCATCACCGAGCGTACCGTACAGCGTGATTGGGAAAAGGCACGCTTGATCCTTGCGGCGGCGCTGCAATGAGTAAACAGCGCTTGGGTCTGCGCAAAGCGCGCGCACCAGACGACATAGGGGGCAGTGACATGAACCTGCTTGCCGGCCTTGTGCTCGCCGTCATTTTTTTCGCGGCACCCGGCGCGGCGCCGGCCGATGAAGCCTGCCAAAAGTGCACGCACGATATGCAAGTGCAGTATCGAAAGTGTCTGCAAAGCGGCAAAGATCAAGCCATCTGCGCAAAAGAGGAACAAGAGACGGCGCAGAAGTGCATCACGGTCTGCAATACAGCGTCAAAAACCCGCCAGCAGACGGGCGCTAGCCGGCACGCCAGCGCGGTGGCACTGGCGAGCGATCCGTGCGGCCCGGTGGTCAGAGCGGACACCCCGGGGATTTGGAGCCATCTTCTTTTTGTAAGTTATTGATTATTGGCGCTCCCTATGGGATTCGAACCCATGTACCGGCCTTGAGAGGGCCGTGTCCTAGGCCTCTAGACGAAGGGAGCGGACTGGCGGATCTTTGGGCCTTGAGCCCTCAGAGGGCTGGTAGTATACGGGCCAATTTTTTGGACTCAAGCGGAACCCCCCTTTTTGAACTCATCGCCGACGCCACTGCCGCCCTTAGTGATCGCCCGATCTGAGCATTCCATCTCGCGTGCGGACATCTCGCCGAACGCGCTCAAGGTGCTGTATCGCCTGAAAGAAGCGGGATATCAGGGGTTTTTGGTCGGCGGCGCGGTACGGGACCTGTTGCTGGGTCTGCGGCCGAAGGATTTCGACGTGGCGACCAACGCGCTGCCCGAAGAGGTGCGGCGGCTGTTCCGCAATTGCCGCTTGATCGGCCGCCGTTTTCGCCTGGCGCATGTCTTTTTCGGCAATGAGATTATCGAAGTGGCCACCTTTCGCGCAGCCGCGGCTCCCGAGCGCGAAGACGCTGAGGATCTGGATGCCGAGGGCGGGGGCGACGGGGGTGGCGGACGCGCCGGAGAGCTCTATCGCCGAGGAGCCCGCCGCCGAGTTCTCGCCTCCCAGCGATTCCGAGCATCGCGCGTTCGATCGCGCGGCCGGATTCTGCGCGACAACATCTACGGCACCATCGAAGAGGATGTCTGGCGGCGCGACTTCTCCGCGAACGGCTTGTACTACAACATCGAGGACTTCTCGATCTGGGATTTCGTCGACGGCGTGAGCGACGTCAAAGCGCGGCGCCTGAAGCTGATCGGCGATCCGGAGACGCGTTATCGCGAAGATCCGGTGCGCATGCTGCGGGCGGTGCGTTTTGCGGCCAAACTCGATTTCTCCATCGAACCCAACACCGAGCGGCCGATCAAGCAGCTGGCCTATTTGCTGGACGGTGTTCCGCCGGCGCGTTTGTTCGACGAAGTCTTGAAATTGTTTCTATCGGGATTCGGTGCCCAGGCGTACCGGCTGCTGCAGCAATACGGCCTGTTCGAACATCTGTTTCCGCAATCCGCCGCGGCCTTCGCGCTGCCGCCGTACGCCTATGCGGCAGAGATGCTGCAGATGGGTCTCGCCAATACGGATGCGCGCATCGCCGCCGACAAGCCGGTGACGCCGACATTTTTATTCGCGGTGTTGCTGTGGAGCGCGGTGCTGCGCGAACTCAACGAGCGACAAGCAGGTCCCGCGCCGGATCTGGCGGTACTTCTGCAGGCCTGCGACAGCGTCCTGCGGAGCCAGCAATCGCGCGTCGCCATCCCGCGCCGTTTTGGCATACCCATGCGCGAACTGCTGATGCTCCAGCCGCGCTTCAACCGCCGCAGCGGCGTCAAATCCTTGAGCATTTTGCAGCATCCGCGCTTTCGCGCCGCCTATGATTTTCTGTTGCTGCGCGCCCAAGCAGGGGTCGCGGATCCTGAACTCGCGAAGTGGTGGACCGATATTCAGGTGCTGCCGCAAGAGGAGCGGGTGGCGCTGGTGCAGGCCCGCCCCGCGGAGCCCGCGGCCGACGGTGCGCCTGCTCCGGGCCGTCGGCGCCGCCGGCGGCGGCGCGGCGGGGCGGCGCGCAGTTAGCAATGCTTACGCTCTGGCGCCCCGCCTATGTGGCGATCGGCAGCAATTTGCAGTCTCCGCGTGAACGCGTGCTCGAGGCCGTGGAGCGCATGAATGCCCTGGGATCGATGCATTCGATCTCGAGCTCGCGCTTCTATTTGTCGCGGCCGATGGGGCCGCAAAATCAACCGGATTTCGTCAATGCCGCGGTGGGTGCAGTCACGCGGCTGCAGCCGCGCGAGTTGCTGAACGAATTGCTTGGCATCGAGCGCGGCATGGGACGGAATCGCCAAGAGCGCTGGGGACCCCGCGTGATTGATTTGGATTTGCTGTGGATGGTTGATGCAGCCGTCGACGAGCCGGGCTTGACCGTGCCGCACCCCGGAGTGTCGATACGCAACTTCGTCCTGTATCCTCTGGCGGATATCGCCCCGACTCTCAATATTCCCGGGTACGGGACTGTGCTCGATCTGAAGCACAGCGTCGGCGGCGATGGGATTTCAGTTTTGCAATAACAAGAGTCTTAAATGGCAGTTGCAGTACCGCATCGTTTCATTGTCGTCGAGGGCCCGATTGGCGTCGGCAAGACCAGTTTGGCGCGCCGCCTCAGCCAATCTCTGGGCGGTCAGTTGGTCCTGGAGCAGGCGGAGCAAAATCCCTTTCTCGAGCGGTTTTACAAGAATCCGCGTGCGGCCGCATTTCAGACGCAATTGTTCTTTTTATTTCAGCGCGCGCGCCAATTGGAAGATGTCCGCCAAGAGGACCTGTTCGGCGCCGTGCGCGTCGCCGATTATCTATTGGAGAAGGACCGTCTGTTCGCGCGGGTGACCTTGGACGATGCCGAGTACGCGCTTTACGAACGCGTCTACGAGCGCGTGGTCGTCGATGCACCCAAGCCGGATCTGGTCGTGTACCTGCAGGCGCCCGTGGATGTGTTGATGGATCGCATCGGCAAGCGCGGCATTCGCTACGAACAGCACATTGAACGCGCTTATCTGGAAAAGCTCACCCAGGCGTATGCGCGGTTCTTCCACAGTTATGACGCCGCGCCGTTGCTCATCGTCAATTCGGCCGCTATTGATCCGGTGAGCAACGAAAGCGACTACGCGCAGCTGTTTGCCGAAATCGCCAAGACGCGCCGCGGCCGCCATTTCTTCAATCCGGGCGGCCGTTCTTTGCTGCCGGCCAGCTAGGCGGTTGACGGGCAGCCAGGCGGTTGACGGGCAGCCAGGCGGTTGACGGACCGCTAGGCGCTTACAGCTGATCGGTGCTGGCGAAGCGCCCATTCCACATGCTCGCGCACCATGGCGGACGGGTGCTGCGAGCGGCTCGCAAGCGCGGCAATCACTGCGGCTGAACCCGGCGCGTTTCCCAGCGCGACGGCAAGATTGCGCAGCCATTGTTCGTAGCCGATGCGCCGCATGGCGCTGCCGCTGGTCTTCGCCAGAAATTCCGCCTCGCTCCAGGCGAACAGATCGGCGAGCTGCGAGTGATCCAGACCGTGGCGCACGGCGAAGTCCTTCTCTGCCGTCGGACGCGCGAACTTATTCCAGGGACAAACCAGCTGACAGTCGTCGCACCCATAGATGCGATTGCCGATAGCCTTGCGAAATTCCTCCGGAATGCTGCCGGCCAGTTCGATGGTCAGATAGGAAATGCAGCGCCGCGCATCGAGTTTATAAGGCGCCACGATGGCGCCGGTCGGACAGGCCGGGATGCAGGCGCTGCATGTGCCACAGTGCGCCGTGCTCGGTTCATCGATGGGCAGCTTTAGATCGAGATAAACCTCGCCAAGAAAGAAATACGAGCCGGCCTGGCGGTCGATCAGATTCGTATGCTTGCCGATCCAGCCCAGCCCGGCGTTGCGCGCCAGGGCTTTCTCGAGCACCGGCGCGCTATCGGTGAAAACTCGATGGCCGAAGGGACCAACGCTGTTCTGGATGCGGTCGCACAGCTTTTGCAGGCGTGAGCGCAGCAGCTTGTGATAGTCGCGCCCGAGGGCGTAGCGTGAAACATAGCCGACGCCGGCCGTCCGCCAGGGTCGTCGCGGCATCGGCGGCTTCGCCCGGCCAATAGTCCATGCGAACGCTGATGCAGCTGACCGTGCCGGGAATCAGCTCCGCCGGCCGGGTTCGTTTAGCGCCATGGCGCGACATGTAGCCCATCTCGCCGTTGAAGCCAAGGCGCAGCCACTCGAGAAAGTGCGCCTCGTCGGACGGGAGGTCGATGGCGGTAATTCCAAGGCCGGTGAAGCCCAGTTCCGCGGCCCAAGTCTTGATGAGGCCTTTAAGCGTTTCGGGACTCAGGGCGGCAGGTATGGGGGAGGCGGTCATGGGGCGCCCGTATAATAAACCCATGCCCCAAGGCCCCTTAGGATTTGACCTGCCCAACAGCACCGCCACCGAAGCCTTGGGCGCAGCGCTGGCCCAAGCTTTCCCGGGCACGGCTACCGGAGCGGTGGTTCATTTGCGGGGGGAGTTGGGCAGCGGCAAGACAACCTGCGCGCGCAGCCTGCTGCATGCGCTGGGGGTGACCGGCACCGTGCGCAGTCCCACCTACACCCTGGTGGACACTTACAGCGTCGCCGATCTTACGTGTGTGCACGTTGACCTGTACCGCCTGCAGAGCGCCTCGGAAGTCGAGGAGCTGGGCCTGCGCGACCTGACCGGCCCTCACTATTTGATGCTGGTCGAATGGCCGGAGAGGGGCGGCGTCGCGGTCCCGCCGGCTGACCTGAAGCTGCAGTTGCAGTACGCGGGCGAGGCGCGCCGAGCGGTGCTGATTGCCGAAAGCAGTACCGGAAGCACCTGGCTCGCGAAGGTGGCAATCGACACTAGCTTAAAGTCCTATGTCTCTCATTTAACTTGAAAAAGATTCGAATTCAGCGTTAACTTATTCTCATGAACCGTCTGCTCCTGCCGTGCGTCGGTGGATTGTTGCTCGCAAGCCTTGGCTGGCAATCCGCGCGCGCGGTGGATGTGCGCGATGTGCGGCTCTGGTCCAGCCCCGACAATACGCGCCTGGTTGTGGATCTCTCGGGCAGCGCTCAGCACACCTTGTCGGTATTCCATCACCCAGAGCGGGTCGTCCTGGACGTGCCGGGTGCGCGCGTGGCCAAGACCGCGCATACCGCACCGAACGGCGGCGGCGTCGTCAAACACGTGCGCATGTCGCGCAGTCCTTCGGGTGCTCTGCGCGTGGTGCTTGATCTGGGTGGGCCCATTCAAGCCAAAAGCTTCTTGAGCAAGCCGAACGCGCACTACGGATATCGCCTGGTCGTTGATCTCGGTGGCGCCGCGCGTGCCGTGGACAAACCCATCAAGGTAAGGCATGCCCCGGCCGATGCGCGCGATCTCATCATTGCCATCGACGCCGGGCACGGCGGCGAAGATCCGGGCGCCATCGGCAAGAACGGCACGCGTGAAAAGGACGTGGTGCTGGCGATTGCGCGTGAACTGGCGCTCAAGATCAACGGCGAACCGGGCATGAGAGCCTTTTTAACGCGCAGCGGCGACTACTTTGTTCCGCTCCGCGACCGGATGCGCAGGGCCCGCGCGCAACAGGCCGACTTGTTCGTATCCATTCACGCCGATTCCATTCGCGATCGCAGCATCGATGGCTCCTCGGTATACATCCTGTCGCAGCGGGGCGCCACCGACGAAGCGTCGCGCTGGCTGGCGGAGCGCGAGAATGCCTCCGACTCTGATCGGCGGCGTGTCGCTCGACGACAAGGACGATGTGCTGGCGTCGGTGCTGCTCGATCTGTCGCAGTCGGCTTCATTGAATGCAAGCCAGGTGGCGGCCGAACGCGTGCTGCATCAGTTGACGCAGGCGGGCGAAGTCCGCAAGCATGAGGTGCAGCAAGCGCGTTTTATGGTCTTAAAGTCGCCCGACATTCCCTCGATGTTGGTTGAGACGGCCTACATTTCAAATCCGCAGGAAGAGATGCGCCTGCGTACGCCGGCGCACCAAGGCCGGCTCGCCTCGGCGATCCGTCAGGGAGTCCACGACTACTTCTACGCCAATCCGCCGACGGGTACGCGTATCGCGCAACTCGCGAGCCGGCAATTCTGCGCGCCCGGTGCTGGCAACCGCGGCCGGTTCCGGCGGCGGGGGCGAGTAACTTAAGTGCCTGAAAGGTTGCCGCGGCCGGCCGCGCACCCTTAAACCCCCGAGCTTGTGCGAAAATGCGCGACCCGAGGTCGCCATTGCCCATTCAATTACTGTCCGATTCCCTGATCAGCCAAATCGCTGCCGGCGAGGTCATCGAGCGCCCGGCTTCCGTGGTCAAGGAACTGGTGGAAAATGCGCTGGATGCAGGCGCGCGGCGCATCGAGGTTGAACTCGACCGCGGCGGCTGCGGCCTGATTCGCGTACGAGATGACGGCAGCGGCATCGATGCGGCAGAGATTGCGATGGCCCTGGCGCGGCATGCCACCAGCAAGATTGCCTCGCTGGATGATTTGGAACATGTCTCGCACCTTGGGATTTCGCGGCGAAGCGCTGCCCAGCATTGCCTCGGTTTCCCGCTTGTCGCTGATATCGCGTTCCGCCCGGGAAGCGCATGCCTGGAGCGTCGAGGCGCGCGACGGCGAGGCCGGCGAGCCGGCCCCGGCTTCGCACGGCTTGGGCACCAGCGTCGAGGTGCGCGATCTCTTTTTTAACGTGCCGGCGCGGCGCAAATTCCTGCGCACCGAAAACACCGAATACCAGCACATCGTTCGCATGCTGGAACGCCTGGCGTTGTCGCGCTTCGATGTCGCCTTTACGCTGCTCCACAACGGCAAGACCGTATGGACGCTGCCGGCCGCCTCGAGCAGCGCGCTGAAGCTGGAGCGCGTGGCGCGGATCTGCGGTGAAGAATTTGCAGCCCATGTAATCGAATTGCGCCACGAAACCGAGTCTTTGCGGCTCACGGGATGGCTGGCATTGCCGACCTTTTCCCGCAGTCAGGCGGACCTGCAATTCACCTTCCTCAACGGACGGTTGGTACGCGATAAGTTGCTGGTGGGCGCTGCGCGCCTGGCCTATCGAGATGTGCTGTTTCACGGACGGTTTTGCGCCTACGTGTTGTATCTGGACCTCGATCCGAGCCAGGTCGATGTCAATGCGCATCCGCAAAAGTTGGAAGTGCGCTTTCGCGATTCCCGGCGCATCCACGACTTCGTGTTTCGGACGCTGGAAAAGGTCCTGGCGGGCACCCGGCCCTCTGCTGAGTCCGCCGGCAGTGCACCGGCCGATTGGCTGACCGGCGCCTCCGCCTTCGCGGCGGCAGGTCCCGCGCAGGCGCGCTTTGCGCTGCCGGAGGCGCCGCCGCGCGCCGCCGCGGATGTCTACCGTCCTTATTTGAATGCCGCGAATGCGCGAAATCCGCGAAGAGTGGCCGGCGCAGGTCCCGGCGAATGGCGCTGAGCCGCCCGGCACATCGGCACCCTTGGGCTATGCAATCGCGCAGCTGCACGGCGTCTACATCCTGGCGCAATCCGCCGATGGCATGGTGCTGGTGGACATGCATGCCGCGCATGAAAGAATCATGTACGAAGGGATGAAAAAATTATTGGCCGGCCACACTGCTCAGCAGCAATTGCTCATGCCCGAGATCATCCACGTCACGCCGGCGCAGGCCGACATGGCTGAAGAGCACGCTCAGGAATTCTCGGCGCTGGGATTTGGCGTCACGCGCTTGGCCGTGGACCAAGTTGCATTGCGGGCGGTCCCGACCTTGATTGCGCGCCGCGATCCTGCCGGCATCGTGCGCGATGTGCTGTCAGATCTGTTGGAGGCGGGTCATTCGCGCCGCGTCGAGGAATCGATCAACCATTTGCTCGCCACCATGGCATGTCACGCGGCCGTGCGCGCCCAGCGCTCCTTGAGCCTGCCGGAAATGAATGCGCTGCTGCGCGAAATGGAGGGCACCGAGCGCGCCGATCAGTGCAATCACGGGCGTCCGACCTGGGTTCGTCTGTCCATGAGCGAGCTGGATCGATTGTTCCTGCGCGGTCGGTGAGGCCGGGAGTGGCGCAGCAACGCTCTGCGGTCTTGCTGATGGGTCCGACGGGTTCGGGCAAATCGGATCTGGCCATCCGGCTGGCCGAACAATTGCCGCTGGAAATCGTCAGCGTCGATTCCGCGCAAGTGTTCCGCGGCATGGACATCGGCACCGCCAAGCCCAGCTTGGCGACGCGAGAGCGAGTCCCGCACCATCTGATCGACATCCGCGATCCGCAGGCCGGCTATTCGGTGGGGGAATTCTTGCTGGACCTGCAGCACGTCATGCAGGACATCTGGTCGCGCGGGCGGCAGCCCCTGCTGGCAGGCGGCACCATGATGTACTTTCATGCGCTTACGGAAGGAATCGCGGACTTGCCGGAGGCGGATCCGGCCGTACGCTCGGATATCGACGCCCTGGCCGAGCGCTCGGGTTGGGCGGCCGTCCATGGGGAGTTGGCCAAGGTGGATCCGGAAGCGGCGTCGCGCATTCACAGCAATGATCCGCAACGCATTCAGCGCGCGCTCGAGGTCCATCGCATCACCGGTCAGACCATCACAAAACTGCAACAACAGCGCGTGTCGGTCTTCGCCGACGTAAATCTCATCGAAATTGCGCTTGCGCCCCTTGAACGCGGTGAGTTACACACCAAGATCGAATTGCGGTTTAAGGCGATGCTCGACGCCGGTTTCGTGGCAGAAGTCAGAAGACTGTACGAAAGAGGGGATTTGAGCGCGGAACATCCATCCATGCGTGCGGTCGGATATCGACAGCTATGGCGATATGTGGCGGGACACAGTGCGTTGGACGAAGCAACGAATCAGGCCATTGCGGCGACGCGACAGCTCGCCAAGCGGCAGCTGACTTGGCTTCGTCGGCGCACCAAGGCTCGATGGTTTGATGCCATGCGTCCGGACGTTGCGAGCGCGATTTTTGATGCACTATCCCAGGGCGGATTTGCGTAGTTCTTGGATCGAACGGGGTTCAATGCGCTGTGCTAGCATTAATCGGGTATGTGCGTCGTGCCGCTTGGAAGTGATACGGCAGTTCAAACGACACTAAAAACAAGGAGCTTTACTCATGGCCCGTGGCCAGTCTCTGCAGGATCCATTTTTGAACGCCCTGCGCAAAGAAAGGGTGCCTGTTTCAATTTACCTCGTGAACGGCATCAAATTACAAGGACAGATCGATTCGTTCGACCAGTTCGTCGTTTTGTTGAGAAACAGCGTAAGTCAGATGGTCTACAAACACGCCATCTCCACAGTCGTGCCCGCACGCAATGTGCGCTTGCCGACAGGAGAGGATGGCGAAGTGACGGAACCGGCCATCGTCGAATGATTGGGTGGCGCTCTGCAATTATTTGAACGCCCGCAGGGCGGCGAGCGTGCCGTATTGGTCGGCGTCGGCATCGGGCATCCCGTTGATCCGAATGACATCGCTGAGTTTGCGGCCTTGGCCGCGTCAGCGGGTACGGTCTCGGTCGGCACCGTGCTTGCGTCGCGCGCGCGGCCCGATCCCAAGTATTTTGTCGGTTCCGGCAAAGCGCAGGAGATTCACGATTTTGCCGAGGCGCAAGGCGCGGACCTGGTGCTCGTGGACCAAACGCTGACCCCCAGCCAGGAGCGTAATCTCGAGAAACTGACCGGCCGTCGAGTATTGGACCGTAACGGTTTGATTTTAGACATCTTCGCGCAGCGAGCTCGCAGCTTCGAGGGCAAGCTGCAAGTCGAACTGGCACAGCTGTCGCATCTGGCCACGCGGCTGGTGCGGGGTTGGACCCACCTTGAGCGGCAAAAGGGCGGCATCGGACTGCGCGGCCCTGGCGAAACCCAATTGGAAACCGACCGGCGCTTGATCGCCAAACGCATTCGTACTCTGCGATCCCGATTGGAGAAACTTGGCCGGCAGCGCGACACCGGGCGTCATGTGCGCCGCGAAGTGCCGGTACCCACCGTGGCGCTGGTCGGCTATACCAACGCCGGTAAATCCACGCTGTTCAATGCGTTGACGGGCGCGGACACGTTCGTCGCGGATCAATTGTTCGCGACGCTCGATCCGACCGTCCGGCGGGTCAAACTGGACGGGGTGGGCGAGGTGGTGTTGGCGGATACGGTAGGCTTTGTTCGGGCGCTGCCGCACGAACTGGTCGCGGCATTTCGCTCCACCCTGCAAGAGGCGCGCGAGGCGGATTTGCTGCTGCACGTTGTGGATGCGAGCGATCCGAAGCGCGATGAGCGAATCGATCAGGTGCGCGACGTGCTGCGGGGAATCGCAGCGGGAGACATTCGCGAGCTGCTGGTATTCAACAAAATCGATTTGAGCGGCGACAAGCCGCGCAGCATCGCAGGGGGCCGACGGTGTGGCCACGCAGGCTGTGGACGTCGGCGGCGAGCGGCAGCGGCCTGGATCTGCTGCGCTCGGCGATGGCCCATGCGGTGCGTCCCAATCAGGTGCGCCGTACGTTTCATCTGCAGCTGCAAGCGGCGGCGGTCCGATCCGAGCTATACAAGCGCAATGCCGTGCGCGCCGAACGGCAGCGCGATGACGGCAGCTGGGACGTGGAAGTCGAATTAGATGCGGCCGAAATTGCCAAACTGTCGGGGGCCAAGGGCGTCGTTCTCATGAAACCTGAGCGCGCGCTTGCGCAGCGCGTCGCTTGAGTTGGCAGGTTCCTAGCTGGGCAAGCGAGTCGCCTGTTAGAATACGCGGCTGGGTCACCATGATCCCGAACTCAAGCAACATATAATTAGGCATAACTCATGGCTTGGAATGAACCTGGCGGGGAAAAACGCAATCCCTGGAACCGCCCCCAGCAATCGCAGAACGATCTGGACGAGGTGCTGCGAAATTTCCAGCGCCGCTTGAGCGCGCTGTTTGGCCGCGGCAGCGGCGGCGGCAGTCTCGGCGGCGGTCAGAATTCTCCGGGCTTCAGCAAGGGCTTGACCAGCATTCTGGTGCTGATCGGCGCGGTGTGGATCGGCAGCGGCCTGTACCGGGTCGATGCCCAGGAGCGCGCCGTCATCCTGCGCTTCGGCAAGTACATGCAGACCACGGGTCCGGGATACAACTGGCATCTGCCCTGGCCGATCGAACAGAAGCGCATCGTCAACGTCTCGCAGCAGTTCAGCGTCACCGACGATGCCAGAATGCTGACCGCCGACACGAACTTGGTCGAAGTCAAATCGGCGGTGCAGTACACCAAGCCGGATCCGCGCAAATATCTGTTCCAGGTCAACAATGTCGAGGAGACGTTGGTGCAGGTGAGCGAAAGCGCCATGCGCGAGGCGGTCGGGCAGGCTTCCCTCGACAAGGCGCTGGCCTTCGATCCTTCGATCACCGATCGGGCCAAGAAGCTGCTGCAAAAAACGCTCGACAACTACGACATGGGCGTCAACATCATCAGCGTCAAACTGGGCGATGTCATCGTTCCGGATCCGGTGCAGGATGCCCAGCGCGATGCCATCAAAGCGGACAAAGATCGCCAGCGCTACCAGCAGGATGCGGAAACGTACCGCAACGACGTGGTGCCGCGCGCGCGCGGCCAGGCGGCCAAGAATCTGCTCGATGCCGAGGCCTACCGCCTGCAGGTCCTGGCGTTGGCGCAGGGCGAGACCTCGCGATTCGATCAAGTCTTGAGCCAGTACGAGCACGCGCCCGCGGTGACGCGCGAGCGCATGTACCTCGAGACCATGGAGAACGTCTACAAGAACTCGCGCAAGGTGATCGTCGATACCAAGGGCAGCAACAGCATGATGTACCTGCCGTTGGAGAAGTTGATCGCCTCGGGACCCCAGTCGATATCCAATCCGAATGACACCATGACGGTTGCGCCGTCATCGCGGCTGCCCGAGATCCAGGTGACCCCGGCGGAAGATCCCGCACGGGCGCGCGGAGTGCGCTGATGCAAAACCGGCTGCTCTACATATTGCTGACGCTGGTGGCGGTGATTTTGATTGTGCGCGCCAGCCTCTTCACTGTGAGCGAAGGACAGCTCGCGATCAAATCCATCGGCGGCGAGATCGTCGACTCGAACTACCTGCCCGGACTGCATTTTCGAATTCCACTGGTCAACGAGGTCAGCCGCTACGATGCGCGCATTCTCACGCAGATGTATCCATCCGAGCACTTCCTGACCCGCGAGCAGGAACAGCTGAACGTGGACTTCTACGTGAAGTGGCGAATTTTGAACCTGCGCCGCTTCTACGAATCCACCGGCGGCACCGAAGAGGTTGCCAATGCGCGCTTGGGCGAAACGGTCAAAGACAGCATCAAGAGCGTCGTGACGCAGCGCACCTTGCAGCAGGTGATCACGGCGGAGCGTGCGGAATTCACCGGCGCCATGATGAAGACTGCGCGTCCGCTGGCGGAACAGTTAGGCGTCGAGCTGGTGGACGTGCGCATCACCAAAATCGATCTGCCGCAGCAGGTGCAGGACTCGGTATTCGACCGCATGCGTGCCTCGTTCAAGGCGCAAGCCGCCAAACTGCGCGCCGAAGGCGTGGAAGCGGCGGAGAAGATTCGCGCCGAGGCCAACAAGTCGCAAACCGAGATTCTGGCCGACGCGGCGCGGCAGGCTGGGCAGACCCGCGGTCAGGGCGATGCATCGGCGAGCGAGGTGTATGCCAAGTCCTACTCTAAGAACGCTGAGTTCTACAGCTTCTACCGCAGCATGCAGTCGTACCGCGAGGCCATCGGTACCCAGGGCGATCTTCTGGTGATCGCGCCCGACAGTGCCTACTTCAAGTACTTCAGCAAACCGCAGCCGCAGCCGCCGCAAGCGCCGCCGCGCTGAACCGCTAACTTAAAGAATGGATATTGGCTGGACTGAATTGGCGCGCTACCTGGGTGGTGCGTTCGCCTTATACTTGGTGCTCGAGGGAATACTGCCGTTCCTCAATCCGGCCGCGGCTCAACGGCTGATGTCGAAACTTGCGAAGGCCGAACCCTCGCAATTGCGTTGGGGCGGATTGATCAGCATGGTGGCCGGACTGGCATTGTTGTGGATGGCGCGCAATGGGTAAAAATCTGGTCGTGATCGGCCTGCAGTGGGGCGACGAAGGCAAGGGCAAGGTCGTCGACCTGCTCACCGACCAGGCGCACGCCGTGGTGCGCTTTCAAGGCGGCCACAATGCCGGTCATACGCTGGTCATCGGCGGAAAAAAAACCGTTCTGTCGCTGATCCCTTCCGGAATCCTGCACTCGCATGTGCGTTGTCTCATCGGCAATGGCGTGGTGCTGTCGCTCGAGGCGTTTTTCAAAGAGGCGGAGATGTTGATCGGGCAGGGTGTTCCGGTGTTCGAGCGCTTGCGCGTGAGCCCCGCCTGCCCGCTGATTCTTGCCTCGCACGTTGCGCTCGATAAGGCGCGCGAAAAGGCGCAAGGCGAAAATGCGATTGGCACCACCGGACGCGGCATCGGTCCTGCGTATGAGGACAAGGTGGCGCGTCGCGCATTGCGCGTGGCCGATTTGTTTCATCGCGAGCGCTTCGCGGCCAAACTGGGTGAAGTGCTGGATTATCACAACTTCGTCCTGCAGCGTTATTTCCAGACGGCGCCGGTTGATTTCCAGCAGGTGCTGGAATCGAATTTAACCTTGGGCGAACGCCTGAAGCCCTTGGTCGACGATGTCACCGGCATCCTCGAGCAATTGAGCGTCGACGGCCGCAATGTGCTGTTCGAAGGGGCGCAGGGCGCGATGCTCGACGTGGATCTGGGAACATATCCCTTCGTGACCTCATCCACCACCACCGCCGGCGGTGCCGCTGCAGGCACCGGGATAGGTCCGAGAAGGCTGCACGAAGTGCTTGGCATCGTGAAGGCCTATGCCACGCGCGTGGGCGCTGGGCCCTTTCCCACCGAATTGCTCGACGACACCGGCGAGTATTTGTCGCGCGTCGGACATGAATTCGGTTCCGTGACCGGACGCAGGCGGCGCTGCGGCTGGTTCGATGCCGTGGCGCTGCGACGCTCCATTGTGCACAACAGCTGCTCGTCGCTGTGCGTCACCAAACTTGATGTTCTCGATGGCCTGGATACCATCCGGGTTTGCGTGGGCTACCAGACCGAGGCGGGTGTCGTCACCACGCCGCCGCTGTTGTCGGGAAATTACGGCGACTGCCGGGCAGTATACGAAGATGTTGCCGGCTGGAAGGAAAACACCGTCGGGATTACGAGCTACGACAAGTTGCCGATGAACGCGCAGAAATACCTGGAGCGCTTACAGACTCTGGTCGGTGTGCCCATCAGCATTGTTTCCACAGGTCCTGACCGCGAACAAACCATCATTCTTCAGAAGCCCTTCGGCTGATGGCCCTCGCACCGGCGAACGGCAGCGAGACTGGCCAAGCGACGTACGCGCCGGACCTGCAAGCCTTTGTGTTCGTTTTGTTCTTCGCGTTCGGCGGCATCACCAGTCTGAACGATGTGTTGATCCCGAAGCTTAAAGAACTGTTCACGCTCTCTTACGGCGAAGTGATGCTGGTGCAATCGGCGTTTTTCGCGGCTTACTTCATCATTTCAATTCCGGCGGCCGCGCTGGTGCGGCGCATTGGCTATATGCGTGCGGCCGTCGCCGGGTTGTTGACCATGACGGCGGGGTGCGCATTGTTCATACCGGCCTCGTCGCAAGGCTTGTTCGGCTTGTTTCTGTTCGCGCTATTTGTGCTGGCATCCGGCATCACCACCGTCCAGGTTGTGGCCAATCCACTGATTTCCATGTTGGGAAAGCCGGCTACCGCGAGCAGCCGCCTGACCTTCGCGCAAGCCTTCAACTCGCTCGGCACCACCATATTCCCCTATGTCGGATCCATTCTGATCCTGGGAACCCTGGCGAGTATCGATCCGAAAACGCTCTCCGGCGCCGCACTCGATACGTTTCGCACTGCCGAGACCCGTGTCATCGTGCATACGTATGTTGGACTTGCGGCGGCGTTGGCGCTGATTGCGGCCGCGGTCTGGTGGCGCCGCAAGGCCTTGATCGAACCGCGGGCCTCGAGCACGCCGATTCTTCGCGCCTTCAATCTGTTGACGCGCCCACGCTTCGCTTTCGGCACGTTGTGCATCTTTTTATATGTCGGCGGCGAAGTGGCGATCGGATCGCTCATCGTGAATTACCTGATGCAGTCGAGCACCCTTGGCCTGGGCGCGGAAGCGGCCGGCAAGCACATTCAATTTTACTGGGGCGGAGCGATGGTGGGTCGATTCATCGGCGCTTATGTATTGCGGGTGTTCTCTCCGGGAAAGGTTCTGGCCGGTGTCGCGGGCACGGTCATTGCTTTGCTGGCGATTTCCGCCAGCACATCGGGCGCACTATCGGCTTGGTCGTTGCTGTCGATCGGCCTGTTCAACTCCATCATGTTTCCGACCATTTTCACGCTCGCCAACGAAGGATTGGGGGGGCGCGCGGCGGAGGGTTCCGGCGTGATTTGCATGGCCATCGTCGGTGGTGCCGTTGTGCCGCTGGTCACGGGCAATGCCGCCGATTTGTGGGGCCTGAAGCAAGCCCTGGCGGTACCGGCGGCCTGCTATTGCGGCATTTTATTATTCGGCTGGTTCGCCCGCCAGCCGTTGCGGGGCGCTGCTTAGCTCAAGTCCGGTTGAAGTCGCCAAGCCATGATATGGCGATAGTATTCCTCTTGAGTACACTTGAGCCTGCTTATTCAGAGGAGGCGGCATGGCTAACATTCCATTGAAAGGCAGCGAGCGGGTCGCCATGCCGGGTGCGCGGATGATTGCTCCGGCTGATCCCAGCGAACGTCTGGAAGTGAGCGTACTCGTGCGGCGCCGTGGGCGCGAGCAATTGCGCAGCACCGTGGCGGAACTGGCCGCGGGAAAATCAGCGGGGCCGTGTCTCAGCCGTGCGGAGTTTGCCCAGCGGCACGGTGCCGACGTATTCGACCTGGCCGCGGTGCGCGCCTTTGCCGCCGGGCATGGAATATCGGTTGTGCTGGAACACGCGGCGCGGCGCACGGTGATTCTGTCGGGAACAGTGGCGCAGTTCAGTGCGGCCTTCAATGTTCAATTGCGCCAGATGCAGCACGACAGCTGCAGCTATCGCGGGCGCTCGGGAAGCATCGAACTGCCGAGTTCGCTCGATGGCATCGTCGAGGCTGTCTTGGGTCTCGACAACCGGCCGCAGGCGGCGCCGCATTTCAGGGTTCGGCCGGCGGCGAGCACGTCCACATCTTTCACGCCGCCGCAGATCGCTTCGCTATACGGATTTCCCGCCGGCACGGGCCTCGGCGAGTGCGTCGCCATCGTGGAGTTGGGCGGCGGCTATAGTCCGGCGGATTTGAGCGCCTATTTTTCCGGCCTCGGCGTGGCCACCGCGACGGTTACCGCGGTCTCCGTCGACCACGCGCGCAATGCACCCACCGGGGACGCCAACGGACCGGATGCCGAAGTGATGTTGGATATCGAAGTCGTCGGCGCCATCGTGCCGCAGGCAAAGATCGCCGTGTATTTCGCGCCCAACACGGATGCCGGGTTTCTTGACGCCATCACCACGGCGATTCATGACACGACCAACAAACCCTCGGTCATTTCCATCAGCTGGGGCGGATCGGAGTCGACCTGGACTGCACAGGCGATGACGGCCATGGATGATGCCTTTCAGGCTGCCGCGAGCTTGGGTGTAACCGTGTGCATCGCTTCCGGCGACAACGGTTCAAGCGACGGCGTCAGCAGCGGCGATCATGTGGATTTCCCCGCGTCGAGTTCTTTCGCGCTCGCCTGCGGCGGCACCAGTCTTGACGCCACCGCAAGCGCGATCAAATCGGAGTCTGTGTGGAATGACGGCGCCACGGGCGGTGCCACGGGCGGCGGCATCAGCACATTCTTTGCGGCGCCGGCCTGGCAGTCGGGTTTGAGCGCCGCAACGACTCAAGGCAACCTGACGCCGCTGACGCGTCGAGGCGTTCCGGATGTTGCCGGCAATGCGGATCCTGAAACGGGTTACCAGGTTCGAGTGGACGGCAGCGCGGCTGTGATCGGCGGCACGAGCGCGGTTGCGCCGCTGTGGGCGGCGTTGATAGCGCGGCTCAATCAGCTATCCGGCAAACCGGCCGGCCTGATCCAGCCGCAGCTCTATAAGACCCCCCAGGGGTTTCGCGACATTACGGCCGGCAACAACGGCGACTTCGCCGCGGCTGCCGGCTGGGATGCATGCACCGGATTGGGCAGTCCCAACGGCAGCGGGCTGGGAACGTTATCGAAAGTGAAATGATCCGCCGGTGCCGAACAGGCCGAGAAGGCCGATGAAGATCAGGTACAGCGCGACAATGTAGTTCAGCAATTTCGGCATCACGAGAATGAGGATGCCGGCGATCAGCGCAATGATCGGCGCCAGACTCAAATTGATATGCATGGCGGACTCCGTCTTGCCGGCAGTTTCGCCCGGCTTCGTTATTGAAATAATTTCAAGGCGTTTTGCAGCGTATTCCACGCACCCCACAATAGCGGAATTCCAACAGCGAGCCATAGTATTCCGAGTCGCGCTTTCATGACGGAGTTGCTCCTAATGCGGGCCGCGCTTCGCCGCCGGCCTTGTAGTGATATTTTGCGTCGACGGCGTGCATGGCGAAATTGCAGATGAAGCCGATCAACAGCAGTCCGCACATGATGTACATGGTAACCGAGTACGCCTGCGCCTTGGGCACGCCATTGTCGATCTGGTAGGCGCGAATGTAATTGACCAACACCGGGCCGAGTACCCCGGCGACCGACCACGCCGTCAGCAATCGTCCATGGATGGCGCCGACCTGGAAAGTGCCGAAAATATCGCGCAGATACGCCGGAATGGTGGCGAAACCGCCGCCGTACATGGAAAGAATGATGCAAAACGCACTGACGAAGAGCGGAATCGATTTGATGTTGCCGAAAGTCGGAACCAGCGCATACAGCAGAATGCCGAGCAGAAAGAACACCATGTAGGTATTGCGCCGGCCGACATAGTCCGAGGTGCTGGCCCAGAAAAATCTGCCGACCATGTTGAACAGGCTGAGCAACCCCACGAAGCTCGCGGCCACGATCGGGGTGACGCGTCCGGGGAACATTTCTTGAATCATCGGCGAGGCTTGTCCCAGCACGCCGATGCCGGCCGTCACGTTCATGCACAGCACGACCCACAACAGCCAGAATTGCGGTGTCCGCCACGCCACATCGACTGAAACGCTGGCTTGCGTGACCAAGCGCTTCGGATGCGCCTCAGGTACCCATCCGGCCGGCTGCCAGTCTTCGGGCGGGACACGCACGGTAATCACTCCGATCATCATGAACATGAAGTAAATTACGCCCATGGTGACGAAAGTCTCCATGACGCCGTTCGAGGCCGCGGTTGCGAAATGCTTCATCAGCAGCACCGAGAGGGGAGCCGCGATCAGTGCGCCGCCGCCGAAACCCATGATGGCCATGCCGGTGGCCATGCCGGGGCGATCGGGAAACCACTTGATCAGGGTGGATACCGGCGAGATATAACCGATGCCGAGGCCGCAGCCGCCCAATACGCCGTAGCCCAAATAAATGATCCAGAGCTGGTGCAGGTGGATGCCCACGGCGGAAACCATGAAGCCGCCGGCAAAACACAAGGCCGCGACAAACATCGACTTGCGGGGGCCAACGCGCTCGACCCAGCGTCCGAACACGGCGGCGGAAGAACCGAGAAACACAATTGCAATGGAGAATATCCAGCCCACATCCTTCAAGTTCCAATCGCCCGGCGCGGACTGGGTGAGGCCGATCAGTTTGGTGAGCGGCAGGTTAAAAGTGGAGAAGGCGTAGGCCTGGCCAATGCAAAGATGCACCGCAAGGGCGGCGGGGGGGACCATAAAACGGTTAAATCCGGCACCGGCAACGGTGCTTTCACGGTCTAAAAACGATGACATAAAATAGCCCTATCCTTCTTTATGGTTTGTTGCGGGGCGAGATATGTGAACTGCGTCGCTGCCAATATGCTCCATTTCCATCGATCTTGTCACCATCCCCGTTCGCAGGACGGCGCATCGACATGCGAATTGGATCACACTCCACCGGCACTTGGGCACATGGGCCTGCCCGCATTTATGCGGAAGTTGAAAACCGTGACTTCAGGTAACGAACCGATGCGGGGAAACCCGTAATTTCGCTGCAATCATGTGTAATCCAGACGGTGCGGGCCGGCGTGCTTCCCGAGCGGGAATAGCGGGTATTTTCGCCATGCTGGTGCTCTCATGGGCTTTGGCAGCCCGGCCGGCCGTCGCCGCCTGCCTGCCGAATGCCGATCCGGCCATCCGCGCACTGCAGATATTGGTCGACCAGGACGCCAATGCGGCGCTCAAGAAAGTTGCCGCGCTGCTGAAGGCCGAGCTGGCAGCGCCAATCCCGAATGCGCAGCGCTTAGCCTCCCTCTACAGCGTGCAAGCGCAGGCCTACAGCATCCTCGAGCTGGAATCCAAGGCGCGCGATGCGGTGTTCAAGGGATTGAAATTTGCGACCGACAATACCGATCCGGTCCGCATCATGCTGCTGTCGTTGTACGCCGAGAATGTTTACGACCAGGCGGGCATAGCCGCGGCGGTCAAGGTAACCGAAGAAGCACAAGCGGTTCAAAAGCGCGGCTCGCTCGAGGATATCTGCCTGCTGATCGGCCGCGGCCTGCTGCAGTACCGGGAAGACCGCGAAGACCTGGCGATCGGCAGCCTCACGCAGGCCTACCGCTCCAGCACGACGCCCGCGTTCGCCGAGCCGCACGTGCTCGCCGCCGGCGTATTGGCCACGGTGTTGCGCGGTATGGGCGACTACTCGCAGGCGCTGGCGCTGAATCAGGAGGCGATCGACTGGGACACAGCGCAGCATGCGCCGCTGGCGCTGTCGGTTGACCGCTTCCTGCGCGGCCGGATCCTGATCTTGATGCAAAGGTACGCGCAGGCCATCGATGAATTCGACGACGCCCGCAAATTAAGTGCCATGCTGAACGATACGCAGGGTGTGGCCTTTGCCGATGTGCGTGTGTGCGAATCGCGCATCGAATTGGGTCAGCTCATCAAGGCGCGCATCTCATGCGAAAATGCGCTATTCACTTTCATCGCGTCGCGATTTTCGGACGAGGTCAAAGAGACCGAGGCGCTGCTCGCGCGCATCGACCTGGCAGAAGGACATCCTGAGAAGGCGCTCGCCACACTGAACGAGGTTCTCGATCACAGCGGCACCGATGTGCTGCCGTATCGCGTGGCCTCGCTCTACCAATGGCGTGCGCGCACCAACGCCGCACTGCATAACTACCGCGATGCGTATAACGATCTTGCGGAATACATGCGGCGCTACGTGGCCACGAACGATGCCGACCGCACCAAACAAGCGGTGGCACTGCGCGCTCGGTTCGAGACGGATCGCGAAATCGAACGCAATGCACTGTTGAAGCGTGAATTGGACCTGTCCCACGAACAATCGCAGCGCCAGGCGCAGCAACTGCGCTGGAACGCCATCGCCGCGATCTCCGGGGTGTTGGTGATCGCGCTGCTGATCTACTTCCTGGTCACCAACCTGCGCTTCCGCCAACAGCTGGTGCGCCTGGCAAGTCAGGACAGTTTGACCGGCCTGCCCAACCGGCGGCGTACGGCGGAGCTTGCGACGGACGCGCTGACCGAGACGACCGCGGAGGATAAGCCGCTGACCATCGCCATCATCGACATGGACCACTTCAAGTTCATCAACGATCGCTGCGGACACGCGACCGGCGACTATGTGCTGCGGGAGTTTGCGCGCTTGGGCCGCGAGGCGGTGCGCGCCTGCGATGTGCTCGGACGGTGGGGCGGAGAAGAGTTCCTGCTCATCATGCCGGATGCCACGCAGGAGCTGGCCATGGCGACGCTGGAGCGGCTGCGAACCCTGGTCTTCAGCATCAATCTGCCGCCGTCGGGAGCGGGATTGCGCGTCAGCCTCAGTGCGGGTCTTGCCATGCGCGAAAACCAAGTGCGCTCGCTGGACGAACTGATTGCGCGCGCGGACGCCGCGTTGTACACCGCCAAGAACGAAGGCCGCGATTTGGTGCGCATCGCCGATGAAAAGTTCCTGACCACTTCCGGGATTCGGCGCGCCACGCGCCAGTGATCGGGCCGCGCCGACTACGCCACCGCATGCCCCTCCAGCACGACCACGCTGCGCGGTCCCACTGGACAAAACGTCGTGGTCACCGCGGGCTGATGCGCGCGTTCGATCACATCATCAGGCGAGGCGGCGGCGGTATTCACCGCCAAGTGCCAGCGCCGGCCGGGTACCGCCGCGATCTCGGCGTCAATCACTTGGTCGGACATGTTGAGAACCGCATGGATGTCCGCCTCGTCGCCATCGATGCCGGCGATGGTGAAAGCCAACACCCGCGCGCCGGGATCATTCCACTGCGGCTGATTCAGGCCGCACCCCATGCCAGGAGATCTCGGGGATGCCGCGTCCGGGGACGGGCGCGGACTCGTAGAAGCGATTTCGGGTGAGACTCGCGTGGCGACGGCGAAATGCGATCAGCAGCGCGAGTGAAGCGCAGCATCTCGCGCTGTGAATCAAGCCGGGTCCAATCGAACCAGGCGAGCTCATTGTCCTGACAGTAGGCATTGTTGTTCCCGCCCTGCGTTTGCAGCACTTCATCGCCGGCGAGCAGCATCGGCACGCCGCGGGATAGCATGAGCACGGCGATGAAATTCTTCGCCTGCTGCCGGCGCAGTGCGCTGATCCGCGGATCCGGCAGTGGGGCCTTCAGCGCCGCAGTTCCAGCTCAGGTTGTCGTTGCTGCCGTCGCGGTTGTTCTTCGCCATTGGCCTCGTTGTGCTTGCCGTCGTAGCTCACCAGATCCGCGAGCGTGAAACCGTCGTGGCAGGTGATGAAGTTGATGCTGTTGCACGGCCGGCGGCCGTCATCGCGCGTAGAGGTCACTGCTGCCGGCGATGCGGCTCGCGAGCACGCCGAGCAGGCCGCCGTCGCCGCGCACGAAGCGGCGCACGACGTCGCGGTATGCGCCGTTCCACTCCGTCCAGCCCACCCCGGGGAAGCGCCCCACCTGGTAGAGGCCGGCCGCGTCCCAAGCCTCGGCAATGAGCGGCACGCCGGCGAGCGGGCGCGACAGTTCGATGTTCCACGGCAGGGGCGGATTCGCCAGCACCGCACCGAGTTCCCCGCGAGCGAAAACGCTCGCCAGATCGAAGCGAAACCCGTCCACGTGCATCTCTTGCACCCAGTACTCGAGGCAGTGGACGAAGAACGCCGTCATCAGCGGATGGTTGCAGTTGACCGTGTTGCCGCACCCGGTGAAGTCGAGATAGCGGCGGCGGTCGACAGGATCCAAGTGGTAGACGATCTCGTTGACCATGCCCCTGAAGTGAATCCACGGCCCACCTCCGCCGCCCTCGGCAGTGTGATTGAACACAACGTCGAGGATGACCCCGATGCCCGCTTGCGTGGAAGGCGAGCACCATTTGCTTGAAGTCTGCCGCGTGGCTGCCCAGGAGCGGCGCCGTGCAGTAGGCCGGATGCGGGCTCCAGAAGCTGTGGGTGTTGTAGCCCCAGTAATTCTTGAGCCCACGGTGCCGCTACGGCCGCCGGCACACTCTGCTCGTCGAAGGCCATCACCGGGAGCAATTCCACGTGGGATGATACCGAGTTCCTGCAGGTAGGGGATTTTCTCGATCAACGCCGCGAAAGTGCCCGGTGCGGCCGTACGGCTCGAGGCATGGCGGGTGAAGCCGCCCACGTGCAGTTCGTAGATCACCGCGCCCTCGAGACCGCGGGCGATCGGACGTTCACCCGCTCCAGTCGAATGACGGGTCGCTCACCACGGCGCGCAAGCCGCAGGGTCCTTCGTCGGCTGGGTCGGCTGCGCGCCGCGGTTCCATAGGACGTCGGTCACGCCGCGCGCCCAGGGGTCGAGGAGCTCCTTGCGCGGGTTGAAGCGACCGCCCGCTCGCCGCGGTATCGGTGGGCCCGTCCATGCGCCACGCATAATGAACCCCGGGCAGCAGCGCCTCGACGAATACGTGCCAGATCATGTACGTGCGGTTCTCCTCCGCATCGAGCCGGATCACCTGGAACGGGTGCGGCGCATCCGCAGCCGCGTAAAACAGAAGCTCGACGCGGCTCGCATGCCGGCTCACGACCGAGAAATTCACGCCACTCGGTGAGACGGTCGCCCCCGGCGGCAGAGGCGACCCGGTGCGAGTGGTGTATACCGCCGATGGGGAACGCTCAGGCATGCCGCACGCGTACCGGGCGCACGCCCCAGATCTTGTCGCAGTACTCGCGGATAGAGCGGTCGGAGGAGAATTTGCCGCCGCGTGCCGTGTTGAGAATCGACATGCGCGTCCAGCGCTCCTGATCGCGCCACGCGGCGTCGACGCGCTCCTGGCAGGCGACATAGGCAGCGTAGTCTGCGAGCACCAGGAACGGATCCGAGTTGCGCAAGTTATCGAGCAGCGGCCGAAATACCTCGCGATCGCCGTGCGAAAACGTCCCCGCGGCGACCAGGTCCAGCACCTCACGCAGTTCACCATTGCCTTCCAGCCGGCTTTCGGGCCGGTAACCCTCGCGCACCAGCCGCTCCACCTCCTCGGCCGTCAGCCCGAACAGGAAGAAATTCTCCGCACCGGCTTCCTCGCGGATCTCCACGTTCGCGCCATCCAAAGTCCCGATGGTCAAGGCCCCATTCAACATGAATTTCATGTTGCCCGTTCCGGACGCCTCCTTTCCAGCCGTAGAAATCTGCTCGGACAAGTCCGCCGCCGGGTAGATCACGTGCGCGCTCTGGACGTTGAAGTTTGGAAAGAACACGACTTTGAGACGGCCGCCGAGGCTGCGATCGTTGTTCACCACCTCGGCCACGCCGTTGATCAGGCGGATGATGAGCTTCGCCATGTAGTAGCCGGGGGCCGCCTTGCCGCCGAAGATGAAGCAGCGCGGCGCGATGTCGAGCTGCGGATTGCGGCGCAGCCGGTTGTACAGCGTGACGATGTGCAGCACGTTCAGATGCTGCCGCTTGTATTCATGGATGCGTTTAACCTGGATGTCGAACAGCGCTTGCGGGTCGATCACGATGCCGGTGCGCGCACCGATGCAGCGTGCCAGCGCTTCCTTGTTCGCTTGCTTGACGCGGCGCCAGCGCTCTTGAAACGTCTCGTCTCCGGCACGCGACTCCGAGCGCCTTGAGCATGGTCAGATCGGTGACCCAGCCCTCGCCCACGGTTTCGGTCAAGAGCTGCGCGAGCCCCGGATTGCTCAAGACTACGAAGCGCCGCGGCGTCACTCCGTTGGTGACGTTGCAGAAGCGCTCCGGCCAGAGCTCGGCGAAATCCTTGAGCACCGTTTCGCGCAACAGCGCGGAGTGCAGCGCGGCCACGCCATTGACGGCGTGACTGCCCACGGTCGCCAGGTTCGCCATGCGCACGCGCTTCTCGCCGTGCTCATCGATCAGCGAGAGCCGTGCTATACGCGCCACGTCGCCGGGATAGCGCTGCCGGGCTTCATCCAGAAAGCGGCGATTGATTTCGTAAATGATCTCGAGCGGACGCGGCAGGAGGCTGCGGAAGAGCGGCACCCCCCAGGTTTCGAGCGCCTCGGGGAGGAGCGTGTGGTTGGTGTAGGCGAGCGTGCGCTGCGTGATCTCCCAGGCCTGCTCCCACGGTAGCAGCCGCTCATCCACCAGCAGCCGCATGAGCTCGGCGACCGCGATCGAGGGATGGGTGTCATTCAATTGCACGGCGAACAAATCCGAGAGGCGCTCGCTCGGGGCGCCCTTGAGATCGAGGAGGTGGAGCATGTCCTGCAGCGAGCAAGAAACAAAGAAGTACTGCTGTGCGAGTCGTAGGCGCTTGCCCGCCTCGGGCTCATCGTTCGGATAGAGAACCTTGGAGAGCGTCTCGGAGATCATCTTTTGGTGGACGGCGCCGTAGTAGTCGCCGACGTTGAAGTCCTGAAAATCGAACGACTCCACGGCCTCGCTCTTCCACAGACGCAGCGTGTTGCACGTATCGACGTGAAAGCCGAGCACGGGCGTGTCGCAGGCGACACCCTTGACCGTGCTCGCCGGAATCCATCGCACGCGTCCGTGCCCCTGCGCGTCCGTGTAGGATTCCGTACGGCCGCCGAAGCTCACACAGCAGCTCACCTCCGGGCGCACGATCTCCCACGGGTTGCCCTTCTGCAGCCACTTGTCCGTGACTTCCACCTGGGCTCCCGCGCGGATCTCCTGGTCGAACATTCCAAACTCGTAGCGGATGCCATAGCCGATGGCCGGCACTTGCAGCGTCGCCAGCGAATCGAGATAACACGCCGCCAGCCGTCCGAGGCCGCCGTTGCCGAGACCGGGCTCCTCCTCGAGCGCCATGACGGCATCCAGATCCTGATCGAGCGCGCTCATCGCCTCGCGCGCGTTCGCTTCGATCCCGAGATTGACCAGGTTGCTGCCAAGCTGCGGGCCGATCAGGAATTCCGCCGACAAATAGCAGGCGACCTTCACATCCCGGTCCGCGTATGTGCGGACCGTGCTCAGCCAGCGCGCCAAGAGCCGGTCGCGCACACTGTAGGACAGGGCCATGTACCAGTCGTACGGTGTGGCGAAGCCCGGCAGGCGCGCCTGCAGATAGGCAAGGTTGTCGAGCACGGCACGCCGCAGGGCACCGGGTGCGAGCCCCGTGTGCGATGACTCCGGGGTCGAGGTCTCCGCGATCGTCGATGGTTTGCTGCTCACCGTATCTCCCCTCGTATTCGAACACTCCCCGCCCCCTAGTCACCGCTCGCCATGAGCGGAGAATTCCAGCGCTTCAGGGCCGGCACTCCGTGGTACGAGCTCAAAACACAAAGCGTTGCCGTGTCGAGCAGAAAGTGCGCGCCCCCGGAAGGGGGCAGGCCCAGCCATCTGGCGGCGAGCAGGCGCAATACGTGCCCGTGCGCGAACAGCACCACAGGGCCGCCGACGGCACGGACTCGCGCGATCACCCGGTCCACTCGAGCGGCGATCTGCTGCGGACTCTCCCCGCTCGGGCAGCCGTCGTTGAAAATCATCCACTCCGGCTGCAAGGGCGCGGATTTCCTGACGGGTCAGCCCCTCGTAGGCACCGTAGTCCCACTCCACCAGGTCGCGATCGATTTCCGCCTGCTGTGCGAGGCCCACAAGCTCGCAGGTCTGGCGCGCCCGCTGCAGAGGGCTCGTGAGCACCAGGGCAAAAGTCTTTGCGGCGGCATAGGGCTGCCAGCGCTTGGCCACCTGCCGGCCGTTCTCCGTGAGCGGAATGTCGGTACGGCCGGTGTGCCGGCCGTTGACGCTCCACTCCGTCTCGCCGTGGCGGATGAGATAAACCTCCGCGGCTTGCACTCCCGGACTCGTCCGCGGCGACACCTGTGTCATCCCGGCCAGACCCAGTTGGTAATCTCAGCGCGATCCGTCCCCTCGCTGTGTGCGTAGTTGAGGTTCTCGATGATGGCGTTCTTCATCTCCTCCTTGACATGCGCGGCGCGCAGCGCGAGCCCCGGCACCCGGTCGATGACATCGATCACCAGGTCGAAGCGGTCGATCTGGTTGATGATGGCGAGCTCGAGCGGGGTGTTGATGTTGCCCTTCTCCTTGTAGCCGCGCACGTGCATGTTCTCGTGATTCGTGAACCGGTAAGCGAGCTTGTGAATGAGCCAGGGATAGCCGTGAAAGTTGAAGATCACGGGTTTGTCCTGCGTGAACAGGCTGTCGAACTCACGTTCGGTCGAGCCGTGCGGGTGCTCGCTCGCCGGCTGCATCTTGAAGAGGTCCACCACGTTGACGAATCGCACCTTAAGATCCGGCAGCCGTTCGCGCAGGATCGCGGTTGCGGCGAGCGCCTCCTGGGTCGCGACGTCGCCGCACGAAGCCATCACGACGTCCGGCTCCGCGCCCTGCTCGTTGCTCGCGCGCGACCAGATGCCGATACCCTTGGTACAGTGCACGATGGCCTCGTCGATGGTCATGAACTGCAGATGCTTCTGCTTGTCCGCGACGATGACGTTGATGCAGTCGATCGGATCGCAGGCAGTGGTCCGCCACGACCAGCAGCGTATTCGCATCGGGCGGAAGATAGAGTCGTGTGACGGTCGGGCTCTTGTTGGTGACGATATCGATGAAACCGGGATCCTGATGCGAGAAGCCGTTGTGATCCTGCCGCCACACGGTCGATGAGAGCAGGATGTTCTCGGAGGCGACCGGCGCACGCCACCGCACGTGGTTCTTGGAGATATCGAGCCACTTGGCGTGCTGGTTGAACATCGAATCGACGACGTGAGCGAATGCCTCGTAGGTGTGGAAGAAGCCGTGCCGGCCGCTCAGCAGATAGCCTTCGAGCCAGCCCAAGAGCGTATGCTCCGAGAGCATCTCCATCACCCGGCCGTCGCGCGCGAGTTCTCCGCCGTCCGCATCCTCGGGCAGCACTTCGGCCATCCACGTCTTCTTGCTCACCTCGTAGATCGCCTGCAGACGATTGGACGCGGTCTCGTCCGGACCGAAGACGCGGAAGTTGGTCATGTTGTTGCGCATGACATCGCGGAGGAACTCGCCCAGCGGCTTGCGTGTTCTCGTAGAGCGCGGCGCCGGCGCGGGACACTTTCACCGCATAGTCGCGAAAATCCGGCAGCTTGAGCTCCTTGCGCAGCAGACCTCCGTTGGCGTGCAGGTTCGCGCTCATGCGCCGGTGTCCGGTGGGCGCCAGCGCCCTGAGTTCCGGGCGCAGCCGGCCGTTGGCATCGAACAGGTCCTCGGCATGGTAGCTGCGCATCCAGCTGCTCGAGCAGCCTGCAGGTTCGCCGGGTTAGTGCGTACGTCCGAAAACGGCACCTGATGCGAGCGCCAGGAGCCCTCGGCCTTGTGGCCGTCGACCTCCTTCGGACCGGTCCAGCCCTTCGGCGTGCGCAGCACGATCATCGGCCAACGCGGCCGCTCCGCCTTGCCGCTCTTGCGCGCGCTTCTTCTGGATGGCGCGGATCTCATCGACGACGCTATCGAGGGTGGCGG
Organism: uncultured Gammaproteobacteria bacterium; assembly: GCA_963809645.1. Taxonomy (GTDB): domain Bacteria; phylum Pseudomonadota; class Gammaproteobacteria; order Steroidobacterales; family Steroidobacteraceae; genus Bog-1198. Next base: position 978 of record CAWEKK010000008.1, on the reverse strand, counting down.
CCATCTTCTGGTGCATCTTGCGCCGGCTCCGAGCCCTCCACGAAGTAGGGCTTGTAGCCATAGCCGACGAACAGCGACTCGAGTTCCTCATGAGTGATGCGCGCCAGAATCGTCGGGTTGGCGATCTTGTAGCCGTTGAGATTGAGGATCGGCAGCACGGCTCCGTCGCGAATCGGATTGATGAACTTGTTGGAATGCCAGGCGGTCGCCAGCGGCCCGGTCTCCGCCTCGCCATCGCCCACCACGCAGGCGACGATGAGATCCGGATTGTCGAACGCCGCCCCGTACGCATGCGACAGGCTGTAGCCGAGCTCTCCGCCCTCGTGGATCGAGCCCGGAGTCTCCGGCGTGACATGTGAACCGATGTGGCCGGGGAAGGAGAACTGCTTGAAGAACTTCTGCATGCCCTCCGCGTCCTCGCTCTTGTCCGGATAGACCTCGGAGTAGGTGCCCTCGAGATACGCGGGGCCGAGCACGCCGGGCGCGCCATGGCCGGGTCCGGCCATGAAGATCACGTCGAGGTCGTCGCGCTTGATGATGCGGTTGAGATGTGCCCACACGAACGACAGCGCCGGGCTCGCGCCCCAGTGACCGAGCAGGCGCTGCTTCACGTGTTCCGGCTTCAGCGGCTCGCGCAGCAGCGGATTGTCGCGCAGATAGATCATGCCGACGGAGAGGTAGTTGCACGCGCTCCACCAGGCATCGATCAGATGCAACTCCTCCTTCGAGAGCGGGCGGTGCGGGGACGCCTGTGAAGATTCGCGACTTGCCATTATCCGTACTCCTGTTGATGATCTGAGACCTCAGCAGCGGCGTCTGACATCCTTGTAGTCAATGAGGCTCAGGAGATGAGAGATAGGATTGATGCGGGCACACCACGCCTGATGCGGGAATGCCACGCCGGTGCGCCTTGAGGTCCATTGGGCTCAGGTTCCAGATCTTGCGGCCGCCGTTGTGCGATATTTAATATGATGAACG
>CAWEKK010000007.1:0-739657 GCA_963809645.1 uncultured Gammaproteobacteria bacterium | reverse complement strand
TACCCACGGGATTGTGTTCCCGTGCCCGAAACGTGCAATTCGTAAAGCTCCGGCAAGCCGAGCGATTGGTGCGTCAACGAAGTTCATCAAGTGCCCCTCCAAGGCGGGGGTGGCGGTGCTGCCGGGTGCTATTTTGGACTTTGCCAAATGCTTGCAAGAATGATGAATTCCACTCCAACCAGGCGAAAGGCGCCGTTGTGATGCGGTTTGTAGATCAGCGCTTCGGGTTCGGCTGCGTTTTAGAGTCCCGGCCGCGATTCGGGAGCCCAATACGAAATGCACTCCCATCGCGCCAAAATCCGGACCGCTGACGCAGGGCGTGGCTTGGGCGAAGCCGGCGGCCGGCGCCGCATTGATGTCCCTGAATTGCGCCGTTGCTCTGTGAACCTTGTTTAACCAGCGGCGAATTTTAGTAGACGGTGTTCATGGTCATGGCATGCGGCGGAGCTTCTCCCGCAACAGCCATGAAAGGAACGGAGAGAGACAACAAAGTTGATATCAAGCGACCTGTAATCTTCATCGAAGATCTCCCTTGTGAGTGGCTCATGGGTGAATGGACAAAAAAATCGTCACTTGTAAAAGTACGGATCGAGGACCCGAACCTCGGTGATTTGCGTGATGGGCAATTGGCTGCGAACCGCAGCGCGCCGCACGGCCTCCGGCGTCGGACCGTCGTAAAGACAGAAGGTGCGTTTGCGATCGGGAGTTACATAGGAGTGCAGCCAGGTGACCCCGTCTTCCATGTTGCTGTCAATGACGTTGCGGCACAGTTGGGCGCCCGCCTCGTCGAGCGGAATGTTGAGACCGTCCGGGAACTCTCGCTCAATCAAAAACCGGGACATATAGGAACTCTCCAGTGCAAACCCACGTCGAGAATCATGGGTTGCTGGAGAGGCCGGCGCATCACAGGATCTACCCAAATTAGACGGAGCGCATACCCACATTGCACCGGGAAAGAAGCTCCCGGCGCCGACTCTCTTTGCGTGCACGCAGGGGATCGGTTACAAGACTTCAATGCAGTTACTCGAGCGCAAAAAATGCCTGGCCGAGCTCACCGATTGGCTGCGGCGCGCGATCGAGGGTGCAGGGTGCATTGCCCTGCTTGGCGCGGAGGCAGGAATCGGCAAAACGGCCCTGCTGCAGGAATTTGCCAAGGCCCCGCTCGGCGCGCGAGTGCTATGGGGTGGCTGCGATGCGCTGTTCGCTCCCCGTCCCTTGGGGCCGCTGTACGATATCGCCCGTCAGACACAGGGCGAACTCTTGGCCGCGATTAACAGCAATGCCAATCGCGAGGTCATTTTCGCGGCGGCCTTGAACGCGCTGGAGAGACAGACCCTTGTCGTCTTCGAAGACATGCATTGGGCGGACGAGGCCACGCTCGACCTGCTCAAGTATTTAGGAAGGCGCATTCAGCATACCCGCGCAATGCTCGTCGTGAGCTACCGCGACGATGAGATCGGAGCGCGGCATCCATTACGGTTCGTCATCGGGGATCTGCCTTGGGCCACGACCCATAGAATGTCCCTTCCCCCCCTGTCCGAGGCGGCGGTCGCTCAGCTTGCGCAGCAGGCCGGCCAATCACCGGCAGGCCTGCACCGCATCACGGGCGGCAATCCATTCTTCGTCACCGAAGCTTTGGCCGCCGTGGCCGACACGGTGCCGGTCAGCGTGCGCGACGCGGTGCTGGCGCGCGCCATGAGACTGACGCCGGAGGCACGCAAAATTGCCGAACTGGCCTGCGTCGTTCCCGGTCGGACGGAGTCCTGGCTGCTCGAACAATGCGTTGCGGTTGACGAAGCAGCCATCGAAGATTGCATGCGCATCGGCATGGTTCGATCCGATGACGGCGCGCTGGCCTTTCGGCACGAACTTGCGCGGCGCGCGTTTGAAGATTCTTTGTCGCAGTCTCACCGGCAGCTGCTGCACGCGCGCGTTTTCCAGGCGCTCTCTGCGCGACCGGATATCTCGGCGGCGCGGCTGGCGCACCATGCCGCCGGTGCGCACCATGCAACGGCCGTTTTGCAATTCGCGCCGCTGGCGGCCGAGCAGGCGGCTTCGGTGGGTGCGCATCGGGAGGCCGCCTCGCAGTACCAGGTTGCACTTCGTTATGCGCGAGAGATGGCCGCGGATGATCGGGCACGCCTGTACGAGCGATTGTCATACGAATGCCAGTTGACCGCCCAGCACGAGCAGGCAATCGAAGCGCGCGGCGCCGCGCTCGAGATTTGGCGTGCGTCGGGTGCGCGCTTGCGCGAGGGAGACGCTCTGCAGTGGCTGTCGCGACTCAGTTGGATTGTCGGACGTCGGGCGGAAGCCAACCGTTATGGCGCCGATGCCGTGTCGACGCTGGAATCACTTCCGCCCGGTCCCGAACTGGCGCGGGCGTACAGCAATTGTGCGCAACTTGACATGGAATCTCATGAATTGGAATCGGCCGTCGACTGGGCGCAGCGCGCCATCGCCTTGGCGGAGCCGAGAGCTGAGAACGAGGTTCTCTGCGACGCATTGAGCGCGCTAGGCGTGACGCGGCTCATTGCCGGCGATCCGGCAGGATGGGGCGATCTTGAGCGGGGTCTGCGTTTGGCGCTCGAGGGAGATCTCCAAGAGCAGGTGGCGAGTATCTATACTGACCTGGCCGCAATGGCCGTTTCCTGCCGGCAGTACGACAAGGCGTCGAACTACTTGAGCGAGGGTCTGGCCTACTGTGGACAGCGCGATATGGATGCGTTTCGGCTTTACATGCTCGCGTATCGAGCCCGTAAACATTTCGAGCAGGGCGACTGGCAGGCTGCCGGCGATGATGCCCAGGCGGTGCTGCGCCACCCGCTTGCCACGCCGATCACGCGCATTCCTGCGCTGCGCACGCTTGGCCACATCAGAATACGCCGCGGCGATCCGCAGGGGGAGGCCGCACTCAAAGAGGCGTGGGCGCTCGGCGGTGCCACCCAGGAATTGCAGCGCATCGGGACCCTGGCTGCGATCCGCGCCGAGGCCGCATGGCTCGCCGGCGATCGCGAAGGCGTGGTGAGGATGGTCGAGACCGCTTATCAAATGGTGTGTCAGCGCCGCGATCCGCGGATGAAGGGCGAACTCGCAGCCTGGTTGTGGCGGGTTGGGGCTCTCGAAGGGCAACAACCCTGCGAAATTGCGGAACCTTACGCGCAGGAGATCTCAGGCGATTGGCGTGCCGCAGCGTTCAGTTGGAAGCAGCTGGGCTGCCCTTACGAATATGCGTGCCTGCTCGCCTGGCGCGGCGCGGAAGCACAACAGCGGGAGGCACTTGAAATCCTCGAACGGCTCGGCGCGGCCCCGGCCTCGCAGGCCCTGCGCAAACGAATGCGCGCGGAAGGCGTTCGCGCGGTTCCGCGCGGCTTGCGCACATCAACCCGCAGTAACCGGCTCGGGTTGACGCGCCGAGAGGCGGAGATTCTTACGCTCGTGTCCCAAGGCCTGCGCAATTCCGCGATCGCCAAGCGTCTGTTCGTGTCGACCAGGACAGTGGATCGGCATGTGTCGGCGGTTCTTTCCAAGCTTGGCGTGCAGTCACGCGGCGAAGCCGTCGCCATGGCCAACAAGGGGGCCGGCCCGCCTGATGGATGATCAATCCCTACTCGACGCCTGCCATTCTCAATCTGTCGCCCTGTTAAAGCGAAATCTGACGCCCGGCGGCATCCTCGCTGCTTCACCCACCCCGCAGGCTGACAAGCGCGGGTATACGGCAATATTCGGGCGAGACGCGGCCGTCTGCGCGATCGGTATGGTGCTGTCCGGCGATCAGTCTCTGGCGCGCGCAGCCGCAGCGGGTCTCCACACCTTGGCGGAGCATCAAGCGCCGAATGGACAGATTGCGAAATTCGTCGACATACAAAGACAGGAAGCTGATTTCTGGTATCTGGGATGCATCGATTCGACATTATGGTGGCTGATCGCGCTGGCGGTTCTCGATCGGCACGGCAGTCCCAGCGGCTTGCTGCGGCAATACGCCAAGCGCGTCAAGCTGGCCGCTCAATGGCTCTTGGCGCAGGAGCATCAACGCTTCTATCTGCTGCAGCAAAATGAGGCCAGCGACTGGGCCGACATCATGCCGCGCTCCGGCTTCGTTCTCTATACGAATGCACTGTGGTATTTCGTGAAGCGCCTCTTTCGCATCGACCACGCGGCCAAGACGCGCGAGAATTTCAACGGGCTGTTCCATCCTTTCTCCTCAGGACTGGCCGAATATCGCCGCGCCCGCCTGCTCAACGATTACGTGTTGCAGCAGGGACGCAATAGGGATTTGTACCTTAGCTTCGTCAATTTCTCGTTCTTCGGCGAGGAAGGCGATGTTTTCGGCAACGTATTGGCTGTTCTACTGGGACTCGCCGACAGGACCGCAAGCAGCCGAACGCTCGATGCGCTCATGAAGACACAGGTGGGCGATCCTTACCCTGTGCGGGCCGTCACTCGTCCCATCAAACGCAGCAATTCGCTCTGGCGCCCATACATGGCACGTCATCGGCAGAATTTCGCGTGGCAGTACCATAACGGAGGCATTTGGCCGATGGTGGGTGGTTTCTGGGTAACGGCGCTCGTAGCAGCAGGGCGTGTAGAACAGGCGAAGTCGGAACTGATCAAACTGGCCCGCGTATGCGCGCTTCGAAATTGGCGATTTACCGAGTGGCTTCACGGAAAAACGCTCGCGCCGCGAGGAATGCCGGGGCAGTCTTGGAACGCCGCGGCATTCCTCATGGCGGAGCACGCGGTCTCGGCCGGCAAGACTATATTTACCGACGACACTTGAGCGGTGACGGAATGCCGCCGGTTGCACAGAACTGGGCTGGATCATACGTTTAGCTGGGGGAGTCTCGCTTGAGCGGGCGACGGGTCTCGAACCCGCGACCTTCAGTTTGGGAAACTGATGCTCTACCAACTGAGCTACACCCGCGCCGGATGCAGTCTATCCGTGGCGACGGTGGTCAGGCAACCAGGCGCCCAGGGGCCGTCTGGTACTCTGAAGTTTCGCGACGACTTCTGTATCGATCGCGCACATGCTCTTCGCGTCCGCCGAATGATCGATTGCCTCGGAAACCCCGATGGACAATGCAGCTGATCAGAAAAATGCACGCCAGGCTATCAGACCAAAGTCCCACCGGTTTGCATCGCACATCGGCTGCATAGTACGCGTGTGCCGCCCTCGTCATCGACTCATCATTGACGATATTGGCACTTAAAGAGGGACGACCGTCATGAACCCGACGCAGCTTACGCAAAGGAGCGCACCGCGCGTGCTCGTGGCCGTTGTGGTCATGGCGCTCGCGCTTCGGTGACGCGCTGGCGCACCTGACGTTGGCGCAGGCCACCAACCCGGCCGCCGCCCAAGGCCCTGTCCAGCGCCGCCTCCCAAGGCCGCCAACCCAGCCGCGCCGGCGGCGCCAAAAGGCGATCGACAAAAATTCCGCCGGAACAACTCGAAATGCTGGTGGCTCCGGTGGCGCTGTATCCCGATCCTTTGCTCGCGCAGGTTCTGGCCGCCTCCACCTATCCTTTGGAGCTCGTGCAGCTGCAGCAGTGGCTTGCGAAGAACCCGGGCTTGAAGGATCAGGCGCTCGTCACCGCCGTGGGCAAGGCAGCCGTGGGACCCGAGCGTTCAGTCGATGGCCGGATTGCCGGACGTGGTCAAGCGTCTGGCCGATGACATCCAGTGGACCACCGATCTGGGCAATGCATTTCTCGCGCAGCAGAAGGATGTGATGGACGCCGTGCAGCGGATGCGCAAGAAGGCCCAGGACAAGGGCAATCTGAAAACGAACGAACAGCAGCTCGTGGAGACGAAGGTTATCGAAACCCAGAGCGTGATCGTGATCGAGCCGGCGAATCCGCAGGTGATCTACGTCCCTTCCTACAGCCCGACGGTGGTCTACGGTGCGCCTTACCCCTACTATCCCTTATCCACCCATTTACTATCCCCCGTACCCGCCCGGAGCTCTGGCCGTCACCTTCGCGTTGGATTCGCGATGGGCGCGTGGGCGAGCGGAGGATGGGGTTACGGATGCGGATGGGGAGGTGGCAAACGTCTACATCAATCACAACAATAACTTCGTCCGTACCGGGGCGGTGTTGGCGGAGTCGGCGGCGTCGGCGGTGTGGGTGGCGTCGGCGGTGTCGGTGGTGTCGGTGGCGTTGGTGGCGTCGGTGGCGTCGGTGGCGTCGGTGGTGTCGGCGGCGTTGGTGGTGTCGGCGGAGCCGGCCGTCCCGGGGGTGTCGGCGGTGTCGGTGGAGCCGGCAAGCCCGGAGGTGTGGGCGGTGCCGGGGGAGTCGGGGGCGCCGGAAATAGCAACTGGCAACATCGGCCTGAGCATCGAGGCGGTACGCCCTATCAAGATCGCGCGACCGCAGATCGATTTGGGGGAAGCACGCGCGGTGCCTCGCCGTCAACCCGTGAAGCCGGCGCGGCGTCAACAGCTCGGCCGCCAGGGCGGGGTTTCCTCGGGTACTCGCGACGTCCGGGCGGGAGGCCCAGGTTCGAGTCCCGGTGCGAGCAATCGATCGGCGGGAGGTTCGGCGGGCGGAGGAGCGGATCGGGTCGGCAGTCGCGACGTGGGCGGAGGCTCTGGCGGCGGAGGCGGAAGTCGCGACGCCTTCTCAGGCAGCAGCGGCATAACGGGTCGCGCACGAATGCCTCGAGTAGTCGCGGCTCATCGAGCTCCATGTCGCGGGGCGGCGGTTGGTGGCCGCCGTGGCGGCGGTGGGGGGAGACGCCGATGAGCGGCCCAAGACCTCGCATGCCAATCAATGGAGCTAGAAACATGAAGTCCACGTTGATGCACGCAACTCTCTTCGCCATTCTCTGCGTCGAGAGCTCGGTTTTCCTCGTGACGGCAGCGGTGACTGCCGCGGAACCGGCCTCGCCAACACCGGCGGCAACCGCCGTTCCCGCCGCGCCGACGGGAAGTCCGCAGGCGTTTGACAGCCCGGACCAAGCTGCCGACGCCATGATCACCGCGGCCGAGAAATTTGACGTGGGCTCGCTGCTCAAGCTCGTGGGTCACGACGGGGAAGACGTCGTCCTGACGGGCGAGTTCGCCCAAGACCGCCAGCGAGCACTGGATTTCGCCGCGCAGGCGCGCGTGAAGATGCGCGTGTCAGTCGACACGAAGGCCAACCGTGCATTTCTGCTGGTGGGCGAGCAGGAGTGGCCGTTCGCTCTGCCGATCGTGAAGCGTGGGGGTCGGTGGGCGTTCGATGCCGCCGCGGGTCGCAAGGAGCTCTTCGATCGGCGCATCGGCAGCAACGAGCTCGATGCCATTGATATCTGCCACGGCTTCGTGGAAGCACAATACGATTTCGCGTTCCGCAAGCGCGAAGGTTACGAGGTTGCCCAGTACGCGCAACGTGTCGTAGCCACTCCCGGCAAGCAAGACGGGTTGGCCTGGCAGAACGCCGACGGAACCTGGGGCGGTCCCGTTGGCAAGAACATTGCGCAGGCGATCGAGCAAGGCTATAACCTGCCGCCGGCGCCCTATCGCGGCTATTTCTTCAAGGTGCTGAAGGGACAGGGGACCCACGCACCCCTCGGGGCAATGGACTACGTGATAAAGGGCGCCATGATCGGTGGTTTCGCGCTCGTGGCTGCCCCCGCCGAGTATGGCCATACCGGCCTGAAGACTTTCATGGTGAGCAACACGGGCGTGGTCTATGAGAAGGACTTTGGACTGGGGACTTTCGAGGCTTACCAGAAAATGGAGCGCTTCGATCCGGACAAGTCCTGGACGCCCGTAAAGGAGTAACTGCAGCTCTGCTCAACGGGCCCTCGGCCAACTCAAAGGAAAGGCGCCCTGTGGCGCCTTTCCCGTAGCTAACTCAAACGAGCCGACTTTTAGAAGAACTTATAGTCCGCCCCGAGCTGCAAAGTCCGCCCGAGAATTCCCGAAAAGTACGTCGTGGTCTGGGGCGTGTAGTTGCCGCCCGTGCCGGCGGCGGCCGGGAACGGCGGCAGCTTGTTGAACACGTTGTTGACAATGAGCTGAACCTTGAAGGCCGGCGTGAAATTCATACCGATCGTGGAATTGATGAGCCACCATGAACCCACGCCCAGGATGTCCTGCGACGTCGGCGTATTCTGGTTGTTGAAATTCGCCGGGCCGATGAAGATACCCTGCCAATCCCACGAAAATCCACGATTCGCGTACAAAAGATCGATCGATCCCTTGCTCTTGCTGTAGCCGAGCTGACCCGCAATGTCGTTCGGGGCAGCGGTCGCAACCTGCGATTTTAGCCGCGAAGTGTCGAGATAGTGGGCACTGGTTTGCAGGCTTCCCAAAGACCACGGCAGGTCGAAGGTGTAGTCGAGCGCCGCCTGGATACCCGTGAACTCCAACAAGCCCGCGTTGACGAAGCCGGTATGGAAATTCGAGATCTGGCCGGCGGGGTTACGCGTGAACGTACTGCAGGAAGGGTTGTCCGGATAATTCGCTGAGTCAAAGCACGCGTCGAGATTATTCGTCAGCGTCAAAGCCTGAATGGCGTCCTTGAGGGCGATATCGATGTAGTCCACCGACAAATTGAATTTCGGCAGGAAACGCGGGCGCAGCACCACACCAAATGTCTTGGAAAAGGCGATTTCGCTTTGCAGGTCGGCGTTACCCGACGTCGTGCCGGTGGCAGTCGCATTCACGACCTGTGATTGAAAGGTGGCTGGGTTGTAACCACCGGGAATGCCCGCGAGCGCTGCTTCACAGTTCTTCAGGCGTGTCGCAGGCACTGCGCCCTGGTTCACGAAGTTTTGATCGCAGGGATCATTGGCGAACGATCCAACCGTTGCCGGCGGGAGGAACAGCTCCGTGATCGATGGCGCCCGAATAGACTTGGTCTTGTTGGCGCGGAACCCCACATCCTCAATCGGGGACCAGCGCACGGCGTAGGTGTACGTGGTGGCGTTGCCGGCAATGGAGTTATCTACTCGCCGCGCGGCGCCTTCGAGCTCGAGACGAGCCAATCCCGGAATCTCCTGCGACGGGGAGAAGATCGGCAGCAGGGTCTCGAAATAAGCTTCGTTGGTGATGTAGGAACCCTCAATCCCCAAGATCTGGGTTTGGCCCAAATCTTCCGTATAGAAATTGTCGGGTGAGAAGGACGCCGACTCGCGGCGATTCTCGAATCCGGCCGAAAACTTCCATTCGCCGGCCGGGACCTTCAAAATATCCCCGCCGATGAAGGCATTGGTGTCTCTTTGCGTATTGAATGATTCGACCGTCGCCATATGCGTGATGTACTGCAACGCGGCCACACTCGCCGACCCTTGGCCGAAAATGTTCAGCGGTGCGCACGTGCTCGATAGAGTCGACGTCGGGCCGTTCACTGGGGTGCCCGCGCACACAATATTGCCGGCGGTGTCCCTGGTGGCATTCAGCGCATTGGCCAAATTCTGGAACACGTATGAAGGCGTGACTTGCGTGTTATCCGACGTGCCGTAGTTGACTGACACCTCCCAGTTGAAATTTCTCGAGCCCCAGGAGAAGTCGCCGTTCAATCCCGCCACACCGCGAACCACTGTTTGAGTGTCCGTCGCCGCACCGTTGTCCAGATCCACATTTGCGCGATTCACATAGAACTGGCTGGTGTTCCACGCGGGGTAAGCGACCGGCTGCCCCGGCCCGACGTATCCCGGAAACAGGGGCTGGCCGACGCTGACGCCCGGATAGATGGCGGCGCCGAATGGCAAGGTCGCGGCGTAATTGTTCAGCGCCGTCTGAATGGTCGCGCGATCGGCGGGACTCAAGAACGGGTTATTGATGCTGAGGACGAAAGAACCGCCGGGCGTACCCGCTATGCCGAACGGAGAGGTGTTGCTGAATAAAGTCGTGTTGTACGACTGGGACACCAAGTTCCTCGCGTGCGACTCGGAGAAATAGCCTTCACCGAACGCGTTGAGACGATCGTTGATCTGAAAGTGCATCAAGGTGTCGATATTGACGCGCTCGGTCGGCGACAACAGGTTGGTGACCTGCGAAAGCCGTTCACCATCGCCGTTGGTGGTAAAAACCGGATTGCCCGTGGTCGTGCCGAGGTTGTAATTCTGCAGCTGGCCGTTGGGACCGAAAGCCAGGGTTTGGCCGGCGGCATTGTTCACTCCGATCACCGCACCGGTGAGACCGGCGCCGGGCGCCAGAAAGAGATCGTCCACCACCGGAACGCCGCCAAAACTCACGGAGGGCACGGAAGTGCCGGACTGCAGCGTGCTGGTGCAGCATTGACCGGGCGCCGGCTTGTTGACGGGCGCCAAGAAGGACAAATCGTCCGCAATAGCCTTCCGTTGGGTGCCCAGCAGGCCGTCGGTCTTCGTGTACTCCGCGACCGCGGTGATATTTGCCCTGCCATCGAATAGGTTCTGGCCGCCTAACACTCGCATGCGATAGTTCCACGCGTCTCCTTGACCTGACGCGCCCACTTGAGCATCGACATCGAGGCCCTGGTAGTCCTTCTTCAAGATGATGTTCACCACGCCTGCGATGGCATCCGCGCCGTAAATCGGCGCGCCACCCACCGAGACCACTTCGATGTGGTCGATCAGTTTCGTGGGAATGACATTGAGGTCAACCTGCGTGCCGTTGCCGCCGTTAGTGGTATTGGCGTTGCTATTGGCCAAGCTTGCCGTGCTCTCGGAGACGAAACGGCGGCCGTTGACCAAGGTCAGGGTGCGCTGCGAACCTAAGCCGTACAGGTCGACGAAGCTCTGGGCAACGCCGAAGCCGCTCTGTTGATTTGCGGCGCTCGAGGGCGCCACGCCGAATGCCGGCAGTTCGTTGAGGGCCTGCCCCACATCCAGATAACCGCGCTGATCGAAGGTCTTCGAATCGACGCTGGTCGTCGGTTCGAGGTTGTCGAATTCCGGGCGCGCGATGCGCGAACCCGTGACCACTACCTCCTGTAGGGCATCATCCGCGGGTGCGGCCGCTTTGGGCGTCACCTGGGCTTGCGCGCTCATCCCTAAAGCAAGAAGCACGGACGACGCGAGAAAGTCGCGCCGCACTCGATATCGAGCGAGTCGTATGGTCATTGGTATTCATCCCTTGCAGCGTTATATTGGCTAAAATCGGTATATGAGATATCTCTCACAGCCGACTCACAAATAAGTAACAAATTCGCCGGGCACTGTAAAGAAAACGGACAAAAATAATTCGGCCCTCTGTCCGCGATGAGAACGTTGGGGCCGCTCGAAAGGCCGCGTTGCAAATTCAAAAGGGAGATTTCATGGATCGCAGACGTTTCCTTACCACAGCAAGTGCCGTGTCGCTGGTCGCCGCCATGGGCGATCTGCACGCCGCCGACCGTGCTTTCGACCCGACCGAGCAGTCCATCGCCTCTCTGCAGCGCGCCTTGGCCACGGGCGCCGTGACCTCGGAAGCCCTGACGGCTGCGTATCTGAAGCGCATCGCCCGCTTCGACCATCACGGACCCCAGTACCGCTCGGTCCTGGCGCTCAATCCCAACGCACTCAAGGACGCCCGGGCGCTGGATGCGGAACGCAAGGCGGGAAAACTCAAGGGTCCGCTGCACGGCATCCCCATTATTGTCAAAGACAACATCGAGACGCGCGACCCGATGGCGACGACCGCCGGTTCCTACGCACTCGCCAAATCCTTTCGCCCGGCCGACGCGCCCTTGGCGGCACGCCTGCGCTCGGCGGGCGCAATTATTCTCGGCAAAGCCAACTTGAGCGAATGGGCGAATTTTCGCTCAACGCGTTCGTGCAGCGGCTGGAGCGGCATCGGCGGCCAGGTCGGCAATGCCTATGATCCTGCGAGAAATCCTTCCGGATCGAGCGCCGGTTCGGGCGTCGCGGCCGCGGCAAGTTTCTGCGCCGCGGCGATCGGTACCGAGACCAACGGCTCCATCCTCTCGCCGGCCTCGATCAACGGCTTGGTGGGCTTAAAGCCGACGGTAGGCGTGGTAAGCGGCAAGGGAGTCGTGCCGATTTCGCCGCGCCAGGATACGGCCGGCCCGATGTGCCGAACCGTGGCGGACGCGGCCATCCTGGCCTCGGTGATCGCGGAGCGGCCGTTGGGCTTCGGCGCGCACGGCAACGACATTGAGGCCTTCCGCTTGCGCGGGGTGCGCATCGGCGTCATGCCGGTGCCGCAGGGAGCGCATCCGGACACGCCGCGCCTGTTCGCCGACGCGCGGGCGGTGTTCGAACACGAAGGTGCGGTGACCATAGACTTGAAGCCGGCGAAAGCCTTCGATGAGATGGGCGAGTCGCAACTGGACGGCCTGCTGTACGAATTCAAGGACGCCATCAACGCCTACCTCGCAACGCTGGATGCTTCGCAGGTCGATTGCCGAACGCTGGCCGATCTGATCGTGTTCAACCAGGCGCACGCCGATGAAGAACTCATCGTGTTTGGCCAGGAAATCTTCGAAATGGCGCAGGCGAAGGGGCCCTTGAGCGATGAGGCCTATCAAAAGGCCCTCGCAACGCTCAAACGGACGGCGGATGTCGAAGGCTTGGCCACGTTGCTGGGCCAACAGGGGGTCGAAGTGCTGCTGGGACCGAGCAATGGGCCTGCGGACCTCATCGACCCGGTGTGGGGTGATCGGCGCGGCGGCGGTTCATCGCAGATCGCCGGCGCCGCCGCGGTCGCCGGCTATCCCAGCCTCACGGTGCCCGCGGGGTTGATCGCCGGTCTGCCCCAGGGGCTAACCCTGGTGACCGCCCGCAATCAGGATGGTTTGCTGCTGCAGATCGCGCGCGCCTACGAGCGCGCGGCCAATGCGCGCGTGCCGCCGCATCTTTTGATCTAGGCAAGCGCAGTGGCACAACGCGATTGGGCGCGCTCCGGGATTCACGCCGCGGCGTATGCCGCTCTCGCGCAGGATTTGCCGCCATCCGAACTGTGGTCGTTGCTCCTGGGCGTTGCCGAACAGCGGGCGGCGCGGCGCACTCCCGCGAACGTGCAGCAGCAATGGGAGCAGGATCGCTTCGTATGCCCCGCCTACATCGATCAGCGCACGCTCAACGAATTGGATGGTCATCTGCTCGCCGCCGCCGCCGGATTCGACGCCGTGGAACTCTCGCCCTTGGCGCCGCTCGGTTCTTGTTCGGCCATCGCGTTCGCCAGCCAAAATAAAATCGTCTCGACCGTGCGTGGCACGGAAGTCGTATCGGATCCCACCAATTTACTGGCGCTCGAAAGCGCGCGGCGGCTGCGCACAGACCCTGTCCTCACGGTCAGGCTCGCCACGAATCATCGCTGCGTGCGCGCCCAGCAGGTGCCGGATCTACCGGGCTTCGCGGCCCACTTCCGGCTGTTTTGCATGAGCAGCGCAGGCCATGAACGCAAGGACCAAGGCCTGCTGATCGAATCGCTGAGCGAGCATATGCGAACCCAGCTGAACGCGCTGGATCGGCTCGAGCAGCATGGCTACGCCTTCCCGGACCGCATCATCAAGCTTCTTGCGGCACCGGCGCGCGAAGACGTGGCTCGGCGCATTGCGGGCAGCCTGAACGGGGCGCCGGTCGTCATTGAGACGCTCGCGCACCACTACTATGACGGGCTGCGATTCATGATCAGCGCACGCGGGCTGCATGGTGAACAGATGCCGCTGATCGACGGCGGCTCTTTCGACTGGCTGCGCAAGCTCAGCTCGAACAACAAACTCGTATTTGTCGCGAGCGGCATGGGGTCGCAGCTCGCGGCCTATCTTTATCGTCAGCCGCGCAGGTAGGCGTCCGTGCCGTTCAGCCAATCCTGCCGCGGCGGATTGAAAACATCGACATCGAGCGTCTCCTCCAGCGCCACGGCGCGGTGTTCGAGGTTCGAGGGAATCACCAACACCTCTCCGGCGCGCACCGTCACCTCACGATCACCCTCAGATCCCAGCCAAAAATGCAGGGCCCCCTCGAGAATGTAGGTGATTTGTTCGTTTTCGTGCGAGTGCTTCGGCACCTCGTCGCCCTTCTTCAAGCGCACATGCGCGATCATCATACGTTCAGAAGTGATCAGTTGCCGGGTGATGGTGCCCTTCATCGGTTCGGCCGGTATTTCCGTCCAACGGTAATGTTGGGCCTCAGCTTTGGTGTCGATCATGTTCAACTCTCTGGTTTGGCTCAAAGAAATGGTTCAAGAAAACCTTGGCGATTCGAGGCGGTCTCAACCGACCGCTTCGATCTCCACCAGCAAGTCCTCGCGGCAGACATCGGCCTGCAAGTACACAATGGATGCCGCAGGCTCCAGCAGCTCCGACAAGGTGGCCTCGACGGCGTCAAGGTCCGCGGGCCGGCGCAGATACACTTTGAGCTGAAGGCCGTCCGGCGAGTAATGCGGCGCGCCGACGACGCGATTGGCTTCCGCCAGCAGCGCGCCGATGTTGACCATGGTCTCGCGGGTCTGCGCGATGACGTCGCCGCGATGAATGGTTTCATGGCCGACGATGCTCGCGGTACCCGATACGAATAATTTGTTGCCGCCGGATCCTCCCCAGACGCATGCCCGCGAGAATATCGGACTGTGCCGGCCGAATTTCGGCGGGTAGTGATAGGCGCTGGTCTGGCGCGGATTCTCGATCATCTTCGGCGGCCGCCGCGCCGCCAGAAAATAAATGCAGATCGGGCTGCCGGCCGGCGAGCCCAACGCGCAGGCGGCAGGTACCGTCCCCATGGTCGCGCGGCCCGACCTGCGGAAGGCCATCTGGCGCGCCGAATTGAAATGCCGATAGCGTTCTTCGCCGCCGGCCTGAGCATTGATGTCCGGCAAATAATTCCAGATACGAATCAGGTGCCGGTGCCCGGTGGCGTCGAGCACGTCGAATATTTCCTGGTAGGCAATCTCCGTGGCGCGCAACAGCGCTCCGGCGTCGCTGCGCGCGTCGATCGAGCGCTCCGCGATGGTCAGCGAGCCGAACAGAAGATCATCGGAATAACGATAATGCAGCCTGGCGTGTTCGGAACTGCTGTAAAGTTTTATCTTCGGATCTGCGACGCGCCAGACTTCGCACAAATCCGCGGTGCTCAAGGAAGGGATCATGCTGGCGGTCACCGGGATGCGGGACCGGCCGAAACTCGGCGGCCGGTCGAATCCGACCACGCCGAGCACACCCTGCCACCAGGAAGCGGGTTGGGACGCCACCTGTTGCGAAGTCAAATAATCGAGTTGCAGACTGCCCGTGCCGGCCGCGGTCGAGGACGCCGTGGTGTTCATTTCAGAGTCAGTCTATCCTGCCTCTTGCGCCGAAGGGTAGCCGCCGCCCGGTCGCCGGCATCAAAAGGCGATATAGGGCCCGGTGCCGACCGTGGTCATGTCGCCTTCGACCGCCACCGCGACACGTTTGCCGTAGAAAAACGCCAGGCCGAAGTCGAAACTGCCGGGGTTCGGATTGGTGCCGGCCAGCAGAGGGAACGCGTTGAATGTGGGATTGGCGTTAAACATCGTCGAGGCGTTGGCCACATCGAAGGTCAGGTTGTTCGCCATGACGCCGTTCATGCCCTGAATGCTGAGCCCCAAAGTCAAGGTATTCGCCGGACAGTAGAAATCCATGAGGCCCATGGCGGTGCACTTCGCCACGGCGCTGTCATTGAAGTAGATGCCGTTCGAGCCGCTATCGATGAAGCTATTGCTCAAAGTCTGGCCGTTGAACATGATCAGCAATTCGGCGTTGTCATCGACGGTCAACACCGTTTCCGACCCGGACGCATTGTTCGACTGCGTGTCGATGCCGAAAATCAGCGAACCGGTGACGGTAAGTTGGCCGGCGGAGGGAACGCTGGGTAGATCGATGAAGATGCCGTCGTTGTCCGCGGCGAAATGAGTGACCGGGTTGGACACCAGCATGGGCGTCGGCACGGCGCTGTTGGTGCACGAGGTCGCGGTCGTGCAGGCGTAGTAGCAGGCCGTCTCTGCGGCGGTCGCGCAAGCGGGTTGGTCGACGTCGAAAGGCCCGACGCCCAATATGCCATTCGCACCGAAGTCAGCCACCGTGTCTTCCTCGGTGCCGCCCGAACTCGAACAATCCGACGGCACGGCCGTGTAGCGCGAGTCGCCGATCGCCTGTACCGGCAGCGAGCTCGCAGTCTCGCCCGCTATTTGCACATCGGCCGTTACGATCGGGCCCCATGAGAAGCCGTCCACGAACTGGGTGCATTCCGCGACGGTGCTGCCATCAGCAAGCGTTTCCACCGGCAGCGTGACGGTCAGCACCGGCGCCAGCAGGCGCAGGCCGTATGAACCGGTGTCGACTTGAACGTGATCGATGGTCTGGCAAGCCGTGGTGCTCCCGGGCGCGCAAACCGTGACCGAAACAAACAGAGTGTTGACGCTGTTGCCGGTAGGTCCCTGATCGACGATGACGCTGGCGACATTGTTGGCCGGCGGTGGTGGAGGCGGCGGTGTGACTGGGCCGCCGCCGCCACCGCCGCCGCCGCAGGAAATCGCCGACAGCGCGAAGGCCAAGCCAATCCAGATGCGAAGCGCGCGCAGCGAAGCCATTAGTGCAAATCTCTGATGTCGACGCCGCTCGGGACGGCGCTCAGCAAGTACGCTCGCCCGGAAAGCGCGCGCATGTGACCGCCGGCCTGCACCACCAAATCACCCTGTTGAATTTGCACGTGGCGCCGGTCGGCGAACTTGGATCGCGGCGCAGACACATAGGCGTCGAAATATTGGCCGAGCGCTTGACGCAGATCGGGTCGCCGCGGCCCATGCCACGCCACTGCGAATACCTTGCCGTTTGACGCAACGAATTCGCGCATCACCGTGCCCGAGGGCAACGCAATTTCGTGGACACGGAAACTCGCCCGATCCTGCAAGGATAGGATCGAGGCATGTGCCCTGGCGACATCCGTCTGAACCGTCATCTCCGGTTCTCCCAATGTGGCTGTTGCAACGCAGGGACTCAAGGCGGCGGCGAGCACTGCGACGACGAGCGCGGCACTCTTGAATGGATTCGAGGCGGTTGCTGGCATGGCTTATCCTTCAGCCTTGTGGGAGGTGCCCTGATAGCCTCTTGAAGAGACCCTGGCTGTGTTATTGGAGAGGTCTTGGTTCATTTTGGTTCAGCTGCGTTGTCGGAAATCGGCAACATCACTCCTTCACCGGCGGCTTGTTTCGGGCTTGTCCTTGAAATGCCAGCATCCAACCGGGATATTCCGGCGGCAACGCGCTTACCTCGTCCAACTGCCTGATTTCCGCATCGTCGAGCCGCACCCGCGTCGAGTCGACATTGTCCCGCAATTGCTCCAGGGTTTTTGCGCCGATGATCACAGTTGTCACGAAAGGTTTGGCAAGCAGCCACGCCAACGCAATCTGCGCCACCGAAATCTTGCGCGCCTCGGCCATGGGTCGCATGGCATCGACGCATTTGAACGCCCGGGCCTTGTCCACCACGGGAAAATCGAAAGCGGCGCGCCGCGCTCCGGCCGGACCTTTATCCTCGGCGTTGCTGAATTTGCCGCTGAGCAGGCCGCCGGCCAAAGGGCTCCAGACCATCAATCCTAATTTCTGATCTTCGATCAAGGGCACGACCTCGCGCTCCAGGTCGCGGCCGGCAATGGTGTAGTACGCCTGGACGCTGACAAACTTGGTCAGATTCAAGCGCTCCGACACGCTCAACGACTTCATGATCTGCCAGGCCGTGAGATTGCACAGGCCGATGTAGCGCACTTTTCCGGATCGAACCAGATCGTTCAATGCGGACAGCGACTCTTCGAAGGGTGTCAGGGGATCGAAGCCGTGTATTTGATACAGGTCGATATAATCGAGCTGCAGGCGCTTCAAGCTTTCCTCGACTTGGTTGAACAAATGGTGGCGCGACTGCCCGCGGCCGTTGGGTGAGTCATCCATGCTGCCGGTGGCCTTGGTCGCCACGATCAGTTGCTCGCGCTTCAACCCAAGCGACTTGAGCGCCTGACCGAGCAACGATTCCGACTTGCCGCCGGAGTACACGTTCGCCGTATCGATGAAATTCACTCCCGCATCAACGGCGAACTTCACCTGTTCGTTGACAGCGTCCTGCTGCAAATTGCCGATGGCCTGCCAAATGCCGCCATTACCGCCGTAAGTCATGGTGCCGAGACACAGCTCCGAGACGTACAACCCTGTTTGACCCAGCAAGCGATAGCGCATGTGACACTCCATCGGTCAAATGACGGAAACCCGCCGCCGTTGAAGCTTACAATGAATCGAGCCACGGAAGGACCCGCGCCGTGGTGCCTCCGCCAGACAGTTCTTGACGCGAAAATTCGGCAATATGGCGCATGAATTTGCTGGGCGGTTGTCGCAGTAGGATCTTGTAAATTTTTCCGGAGAGCAGCCGTGAAGATACTGGCCCTGGCGGCAATTTGCGCCGCAGCACTCGCCCTGTCGGGTTGTCCCATCGTGGGCGGCACGAAGTACACTGTCGGGGGGACCGTGACGGGGTTGAGCGGAACCGGATTTACACTGCAACTCAATGGCGGCGATGCCTTGAGCTTTACCGGCAGCGGCAGCTTCGTCTTCGGCACGCGGCTCGAAAACGGCGCGGCATTCTCGGTAACGGTGCAAACGCCGCCGTCCAATCCCTCGCAGACCTGCACTGTGCGCAACGGCTCCGGCACCATCGACAAGGCCGGCATCACCAATGTCATCGTCTCGTGCACGCAAAACGGACGTTTTGCCTACATCGCAAATCGGCAATCGAACTCGATCTCCGGATTCGGCATCGATCCTGCGACCGGCCGGCTCGTCCCGTTGAGCGGTTCGCCCTTTGCCTCGAACGGCACGACGCCCACGGCGCTCGCGGTCGATCCCAATGGGCAGTTTCTGTACGTCGCGAACAGCGGCTCCAATAACGTGTCGATCTATTCCATCGATGACACGACCGGCGCCTTGACCGCGACCGGATTTCCGATTGCGGCGGGATCGGGTCCAGGCGCGGTCGTCGTTGACCCCGCGGATCATTTTCTCTATGTCGCCAACTTGGGTTCCAATACCGTCTCGGCGTTCGCCATACAAAGCGGCACCTTGACGCCGGTGGTCGACTCGCCGTTCGCCGCCGGCGCGGAACCGGCCGCGCTGGCCGTCGAACCTGACGATAATTTTCTCTACGTTGCGAATTTCAACGGCAACAGTGTCGCCGTATTTTTGATCGATCAATCCAACGGCATGCTGAGCTTCATCTCCGGGTCCCCCTTCGCCACCGGCGCTGGGCCGTTGTCGATCGCCATCGATCCCACCGACGCCTTCGCTTTCGTCGCCAACAACTCGGGCGGCAGTCTTGACTCCAATGCGCTCACCGCTGCGAGCGGCGCATTAACGCCGGTCAGCGGCTCGCCCTTTGCGGCCGGCACCAATCCGGAGGCGCTCACCGTCCATCCCACAGGAAGCTTTTTGTTCGCTGCCAATGCAGGTGCAGCGAATCAAGTCGCCACGTATGGCATCACGCCGGGCAGCGGTGCATTGACGCTTCTATCCTCGGCCGCGGCCGATTTGCTGCCCATCGCGCTCTCACTCGATCCCGCCGGGCAGTTTCTGTACGCCGTGAATTACAACTCCGGCGATGTTTCCGGATACACCGTGGGCGCCTCGGGGGCGCTCACGGCGGTCGCAGGTTCGCCGTTCGCCGTGGGAGCACAGCCCCACGCGATCGCGATCGACTAGTCCAAATCCCCAGATCCGCGTATGTTCGCGAGATGAGTATTCACGAAGTGACGCCCGGCAAGCATGTGCCGCGGGAGTTCAACGTCATCATCGAGATCCCCCAAGCTTCGGACCCGATCAAGTATGAGGTCGACAAGGAGTCCGGCGCCTTGTTCGTCGACCGTTTCATGATGACCGCCATGCACTATCCGGCGAATTACGGCTACGTCCCCAAAACCCTCGCGGACGATGAGGACCCGGTCGATGTGCTGGTACATACGCCGTTCCCACTGTTGCCCGGCGTGGTCGTGCGGTGCCGCGCCCTGGGCGTGCTGCGGATGGAGGATGAATCGGGCGCCGATGCCAAGGTATTGGCGGTACCGACCGACGACATCTGTCCGCTGTTCGTTCACTGGAAAACCATCGAGGATGTGCCGGAGATCCGCTTGCAGCAAATCCAGCATTTTTTCGAGCACTATAAAGATCTCGAAGCGGGCAAATGGGTCAAGGTTTTGGGCTGGTCCGGCGTAGAACTGGCCCACGCAGAAATACTGAACGGCATCAACCGTCATCAGGCGGAACAACAAACGCGGACTTAGTGGGGCGATGGGACCTGGTGTGGCGATGGGACCTGGTGTGGCGATGGGACCTGGTGTGGCGATGGGGACCTGGTGTGGCGATGGGGACCTAGTATGGCGAGGAGGAACAGTCGCGGACTCATCATCGCGGGCGCCGGCGTGGCCCTGCTATTGGCAGGGACGCTGTCAGCGTACCGCACCCCGCAGCCGCTGGCGATCGACGCTGCCCCGACGGTGTTTTCCGCGGCACGCGCCCTGGAGGTTCTCAAAGAATTGGTCGGCGACGGGGTGCCGCATCCGCTCGGCAGTACCGCAGATGCGCGCCTGCGCGATGATATCGTCAAGCGCCTGACCGCGCTGGGCTACACCACCGCGCTGCAGACCGGCATCGCCTGCAACGATTTCGGCGAGTGCGGCGCGCCGACCAATATTGTCGCGACGCGCGGCGCAGTTACGGCCAGGGACGCGGTGATGCTGGCGGCGCACTATGACTCCGTGCCTGCCGGCCCGGGCGCTTCCGACGACGGCGTCGGGGTTGCCAACCTGCTGGAGATTGCGCGCGCGCTCACGGTGCTGCCCGCCCCGCGCCATCCCATCGTGCTGCTGGTGACCGACGGGGAAGAAGCCGGATTGCTTGGAGCCTCTCTGTTCACCCGCGAACATCCCCTGGCAAAGCAAGTCTGGGCGGCGGTCAACATGGAAGCGCGCGGCGTCTCCGGACCCAGCCTCATGTTCGAAACGGGATCAGCCAACGAGTGGCTCATGCGCCTGTACGGCAACAGCACGCTCGAGCCGATCACCAATTCGTTGTGCTACGTGATTTACAGAACACTGCCCAACAATACCGACTTCACCGTCTTCAAAGCCGCGTCCTATCAAGGCTTTAATCTTGCATTCATCGGCGATGTGGCTCACTACCACACGCCGCTCGACAATTTCGCGAACGCCTCACCCAGCACCGTGCAGCATCAGGGTGCCAATGCCTTGAGCGCGCTGCTCGCGCTGGCCAACTCGGCCGACGTGAAACCGCCCTCCGCCGATTCCATGTTTTACGACGTGTTCGCGCGAACCGTGATTGTCTGGCCCATCGGCGCCGTATTGCCGGCGGCAATTGCCGCACTGGTATTGTTGCTGGCCGCCGCAATCCTGCTGGGTCGCCGCGGACACTTGAGCGCGCGTCAGGCCGTCTTCGGTTTTCTCGGCACGTTCGCCAATGTTCTGCTCTGCGCTGCGCTGAGCGTGGGCGTGCTCGCCTTGCTGCGCTTGTTGGGAAGGCTGCCGCCCCTGCAGTCTCCTCCCTGGATCGCGCACCCGCTGGCGATGCATATCGCTTTTCCGGCATTGGCCGTGCTGGCGAGCACCGCGATCGCAGCCGGTTTCGTGCGCCGCGCAGGGTTTTGGGGTTTTTGGTTCGGCGG
This sequence comes from uncultured Gammaproteobacteria bacterium, assembly GCA_963809645.1. Classification (GTDB taxonomy): domain Bacteria; phylum Pseudomonadota; class Gammaproteobacteria; order Steroidobacterales; family Steroidobacteraceae; genus Bog-1198. Next base: position 718,075 of record CAWEKK010000007.1, on the reverse strand, counting down.
CGCTCTCATGTCCGCGATCTTATCGCTGGCCGCCGCCATGATCATTCCCGGCGCCGCCTATGTGTTGTTGCTCCCGGCCTTAACGGCGGTGCTCGCGGTGGTGCCCTGCATCTGGGCCGTCCTCAAGCATCGCACGCCATCGCAAACAGCCGCCGATTGCGCCGCGATCCTGCCGGGACTCGTGGCCTTTGCGGCGCTCATGCCGCTGCTGCTGCTGTTGTATTCGGCGCTCGGAGTACTGGCGTGGCCCATCGGCGCGGTTGCGCTGTGCCTGACGGCCGGGTTTTTGTTGCCGCTGCTGGGCCATGCAACGCGGCCCGTGCGCGTGCGGCTCGCCTGGCTTGCGGCGATCGTGACCTTCGGCGGCATCTGCATCACCATCCTGCTGCCGACCTACTCCGCCGCGTGGCCGCAGCGGGTGAACGTGGAATATTGGCTCGACGCGGACAGCGGCCATGCACATTGGTGGACTCAAGCCGCATCGCTGCGCCTGCCGCGGGCGATGGGTGAGGCGCTGAAATTCGATCCCGTACCGCGCGCGCGTTTCCCAGGGTATCCCGTGCAGGGTTTCGTCGCGCAGGCTCCTGCCGTGAAGCTGGCGCCGCCGGAGCTGACGCAAATCACCGCCACCCCGGTCGGCGCCGCACTCATGCACGTTGAGTTGCTGCTGCATTCGGCGCGCGCGGCGCCGGCGGCATTCGTACTTTTTCCGGCCGGCGCGAACATCCAAGAGGTCGAGATCGCGACGCCCTCGGGTCCGCTGCGCGCCAAGCTGCACAAACTCAAGGACGGCGCGACCCTCTTGGTCGCTCCGGGCCTCGGCGGTGCCGGCCTGCGCTTCGCGGTCGATACGGCCGCCGCGCCGCTGACGGTGCAGGTGTTCGACCAAAGCTACGGACTGCCGGCAGAGCTGCCGGAGGGAAAAACTCTGCAGCGAGCGCGGCCGCAGACTGCGACCAGCTCGCAGGATGGCGACGTCACGGTGGCGCAGAGCACCGTGCGCTTGGATCCTGCGGCTGGCCGCTAAAACGTCATGCCCTTAACCTGATTTGGACATGTGGGCGGCGTGCAATGCAGCGAGCCGCTGACTATGTATTTTGTTGACCGCAGCACTGAGGGCATCCCGCCGGCATTTCAGCACCGATTCACTGACGATGCGGGTGTTGTCAAGCAAGGGGCACACCTGTTCGGCAGCTTGCGCCAGTAGCCGATAGAGGGCATGCGCGCCGCTGTCGGTGTCGAGGGCATCGGCGTGGTAGTGCACGACCAGCGTGGGCACATCGTTGTCCACTGTTCCGGCTCCCGCCGCGCCCGCCACCGCAAGGCCGGCGAGGCCCCCGAACAGCAGAATCTTGGTAGCTAATCGAGTCATGACATCTCTCCTTCGCTGAATGAATGAGACACCCCATAAGACGCCGCGACACAGGGTTTGGTATGCGGCCGGCCGTCGAGTTCGTCCCCAAATGCGACGGTTTCGTCCCGCGCGGGTGTCAGAAGACCGCAAAATACGGTGCCGCGCGCGTAAGGGGTGCGGTAGGCTTGAGCCATGATCGGCGTGAGTTCGGCTCAATCTTCGCAGCGCTTTGCGGGCGGCCTGAACCAGCTGCAGTTCCTCGGCATCGTTTGCCTGTTCTGGGTGTACGTAACCGTATCGAATGTCTTGTACGGCTACAGCATGAGCGCGGGCATTGCGCGCGTTACCAACGTGACCGTGTTTGCCACCTGGGATACCCGCCTGCTGCAGCACCTGTTGCTGCTGCCGATGCTGCTGGTGTCATTTTGGGCCTCGCTAAAAGTCCAATGGCGCCCGATTCTGATCGCGCTGCCCCTGCAATTGATTCTCGGCTCGGTGTTCTCGGCGATGGCATACCCCGTGATGATCTTGTCGGAGGTCATCATGGCCACCGATCAATCCCACGGCACCGCCCTGTCGCACGTGGTCAGCGCCTGGAGCGATCCCTTTTGGGTGACCCTGTGGCTGGCCAGTTTCGTGAGCTTTCTGCCATCGTATGGTTTTGGCCTGGCGCTGGTCACCGGCCTGGCACTGTATACGCGCTTTCGCGATTCCGAACTGCGGCTCGCGGCACTGGAACGCGAGTGGAGCGCCGCTCGCCTGGCGGCGCTGCGCATGCAGCTCTCTCCGCATACTCTGTTCAATCTGCTGCATACGATCCGCGGACACATCGAGTGGGACCCGAAGGCCGCGCAGTCCATGGTGGTGCAGCTCGCCGATTTATTGCGGCGCCTGCTCAATGCCGGTGAACGCGATTTTTCGCGACTGGTCGATGAACTGCAATTCGCCAGGCTCTACCTGGAGCTGCAGCAAAGGCGCTTTACCGACCGTCTTGTTGTCGAGCTGCCGAATCCGGGCGAGGTCCCCGCCGTCTGGGTGCCCGAGCCTGATACTGCAGCCGCTGATCGAGAATGCCGTGGTTCACGGCTTGGCCGGACATCAAGGCATTGTGACGGTGCGCGTCACCGTGACCCTGGTAAATGAGACGCTGTTGCTGCTGCGCGTCACGAACTCCATGTCCCCGGAGCGGGCCGTCGGGGCGGACGGCATCGGCCTAAAAAACGTGCGCGAACGCATGGCGGTGCAGTTCGAGGGCAGGGCCGCGCTCATGGCCGGCGCACACGGCAGCGAATGGATCAGCGAGATTTCCATGCCGGCCATCCGCGAGTCGCCGCCGCTCGCGCGTGAAGTACCGCTGGGCGGTGAGATGCATACCACCACGCTGCTCGGCACATGATGGACGTCATCATCGTCGATGACGAGGCCGCGGGGCGCCGCACCCTGCGCGAATTCTGCGAGGCTGAGCAGGATCTGCACGTGGTCGGCGAGTTCGGCGACGGCGCCGCCGCGCTTGCCGCGATTCGCGCTGCAAAAACCGCAGCTGCTGTTTTTGGATATTCAGATGGACCCGTTGAACGGCATCGACCTGGCGCGCGCCTTGGAACCCTCGCAACTCCCTTCGCTGGTGTTCGTGACGGCTTACGATACCTACGCGCTCGAGGCATTCGAAGTGTGCGCGGTGGACTACCTGCTCAAGCCCTTCGACCAGGAACGGTTTCGCAAGACCCTGGCGCGCGTGCGGCCGCGCCATCTGAATTCCGGCGTCGACGAACGGCAGACTTTGCTGGCGGGACTGCTCGCCCAGCTGGAACGCGGCGCGCGCACGGTGGGCGAGGAGAAGCCGCGCCTCTTGGCGGAGTTCGGCGGCCATCTGCATGTGCTCGACGCGACCCAGGTGGAAATGATCGAGGCGGATCGAAATTATGTGGTCATCCGCGTCGGGAAGGATAATTTCCACGCCCGCAGCACGCTGCAGCAGGCGCAGAGCGCGCTGCGCTCGCAGCCCATGCTGCGCATCAGCCGCTCCTGCCTGGTCAATCTCAACTATGTCAGAGAAGTGAACCGCACCCTGCGCGGCGACTTCATTCTGGTGCTGGCCGGCGGAGCCACCGTGACCAGCAGCGAAGGCTATCGCGCCAAGGTGAAGGAATACTTGAGCACTCTGCGGATATCTTCCTAGGGAGGCGTCACAGCAGCTCGTCGGGTGCGAACGGCGAGAGCATTTTCAGCCACACCCGCTCGGTGCGGCTGGTTTCCGGGTCGGTATGCCAGATCTTCTGCGCGCCGCCCGCATCGCCGCTCACCCACTGCACCCGATCGTGCTCATCCAATTGCAGCTTGTAGCTGCCGTCGGTGCTGATGTCATCCAGAAGACCGGTGACCTCGCGCGCGATTTCGGCGCTGCTGATCACCAGCCCCAATTCGCTGTTGATCTTCGAGCGCTCGTCCATGTTCAACGATCCGATAAAGACTATTTTTTGATCGATCACCAACGCTTTGGCATGCAGGCTGGCGTTGGTGCTGCGGAACGGGTGAAAGCGAGCGTGCTTTTGCCCAAGTTTCGGCCGCATCTCACGCAGATCGACTCCCAGCTTCAGCAGCGGTACGCGGTAGCGCGAATAGCCGATGTCCACCAGCGGCGAATCGGTGGACGCCAAGGAATTCGTGAGAATCCGCACGTGAACGCCGCGCTCCACCAGCTTGGCGATGAGCGCGACACCTTGCTTGCCCGGCACGAAATAAGGAGAAATGATGCTGAGTTCCTGACTCGCCGTATCCATGAGCGTCGTAATGTCGTTGGCTATCGTGACCTCTTCTCCGGGAGAGGCCTCGCTGGCGATTTTGGCCGGCTTATCCGCCAGCACCGTGGCCGGCACCCAGAACAAATTCACCTTGCCGGCATCGAGTTCGAGCTGCAGGCGCTTGTCGCTTGCGGAAAACTCGGTTTCTACCGGCGGTGCGGCGTTCGACTCGCTGTCCACGGACGATGCCACCGACGCAATCGGGATGGCGTACTTGCTGTTCCAGAACTGATCGAAGGAAGCGGACAATTCCGAGACAACGGGGCCGGCCGCGACCACGTCCAGATCGACGAAATTGCTGTGCGGATCGACCGTGAAATATTGGTCGCCGATGTTGCGCCCGCCGGTGATGGCGAGTGCATCGTCCACGACAAAAAGTTTGTTGTGCATGCGGTGATTGATGCGCCGGATATCCGAAGCGGAGGCGACGAATCGGGTCCAGTTCGCAAAGCGCCCGGCGGTAAACGGATTGAAGACGCGCACCTCGATGTTGGCATGCTCCCCTAAGTGCATGAAGCGCCGATCCTCGCCCGCCGTATTCAAGTCATCGACCAGCACCCGCACCCGCACTCCGCGCTCCGCCGCCAACCGCACATGATGCAGCAGCGTCACGGGTCGATTCGTCCTCGTGAATGATGTAGTACTGAATGTCGAGCGTGCGGTCGGCGTGATCGGCCAAGGCGATGAGGCTCGCGAACGCCTCCTGCCCCGAGGACAGCAGGCGGATGCCGGAAAGACCCTTGCCGGGTTCGTCGTTGAGTACGATTCTGCCGAGCGAAGTGCTATCGGGGTGCTGAAAAGCGCTGGATGGCGTCCTGTGCACGTGGCTTGGCAAGCCGGCGCAGCCGGCAAGCACCAGGATCGCCGCTGCCGACACCGGCAGGAAGGTATTGCGCATCGCGTCATCATATCAGGCACACTTTGTAGCAATGCAGACACGGCGCATTCGCAGCTTCGTTCTCAGAGCCGGACGCACGACGGCCGCGCAGGAACGCGCGCTTGACCAGCTGTGGCCGCGATACGGCCTCGACCTGCCGCAAGGAACCTTGGATCTCACGACCGCATTCGGGCGCGGTGCGCCGCGCTGTCTCGAAATTGGTTTTGGAGTCGGGGAAGTGATTGGGAGTCTGGCGCAGACCAATCCTCATATCGATTACCTAGGCATAGAAGTGCATCGCGCCGGCGTCGGCAGGCTGTTGCTGCGGGCGCAACAAAGCGCGCTGAAGAATCTTCGTGTGATTTGCCACGATGCCGTCGAGGTGTTGCGCGATCATATCGAGGATGCTTGCTTCGATGAGGTATTGGTGTTCTTTCCGGACCCCTGGCACAAGAAACGTCATCACAAACGGCGCCTCATCGAAGCGTCCTTCGTGTCGCTGGCGGCGGTGAAGCTGCTCCCCGGCGGAATCCTGCGGCTGGCGACGGATTGGCAGGATTACGCGGAACAGATGTTGGCGGTCTGCAACGCGAATCCGGCGCTTCGCTCCTTGAGCCCGGATTTGACTTATGTGGCGCGCCCCGGCTTCCGGCCGCCGACGCGCTTCGAGCGGCGCGGCGAGCGCTTAGGTCACGGGGTTTGGGATCTCGCCTATGCAAAGCGCATCCCAGAGATCGAGCCGCTCTCCGGTCCATAGTCGAGCGGCGGTTTACCAGGTCAGGATAGAAAGCTGCCGCGTATTCCCTCGATGATGAATTGCACGGCCAGCGCGGCGAGGATGACGCCGGACAAGCGGCTCATGACATTGGCGCCGGTGACTCCGAACACCTTCATCAGGCGCGGCGTCGCCAGCATGAGCACCCAGCACACGACCATTACGAAAAAAACCACGCCTAAGAACGCGGCGAATTGCAGCGGCTTGCCCCACAGTTCCCCCGAGGTCAGCAGGATGGTGGCGAGGGCTCCCGGACCGGCGATGAAGGGGAAGGCCAGCGGGAATACCGAAATGTCGTCGCGGGTCTTGGCCTCCTCCTTTTCGGTGCTGGTCGATTTGGTGCCCGAGGTGCGCGCAAACACCATGTCCAAAGCAATCAAAAACAGCAAGGTGCCGCCGGCAATGCGGAACGAACTCAGAGAAATTCCCATGATGTCCAGGAATCTTGCGCCCACCAGTGCGAACAATACGCAGATGACCAAGGCAATCGCCGCAGACTTGCCTGCCATTTTTTTCTTGTAGCGGGCTCCGGCCCCGGCGGTCAGACCTGCGAATAAGGGAATCAAAGAAATGGGTTCGACCACCACGAAAAAGACCACGAAGAATTTGATGAGCTGTTCGATCATGTAATGTTGCTTCGCGCAAAATTTACATATTGCACGAAGGGCTCATTGGGAGTTGAATGGAGTTGAGCATAGCAGACGGAGACGGCGATGAACGTAATCAGGCCGATCGTAGGCGAATGGTATCGGGGTGGTACCAACGAGCTCTTTGAAGTGGTCGCCATCGATCATCAGGACGAAACCATTGAGATTCAGTACTTCGACGGCACCGTTGCGGAAATGGATTTCGATTCTTGGAACGAACACCTGTGGGATGATCTGATCGAGACTGCGGATGCACCGGAAGACTGGTCGGGCGCGATCGATGTCGAGGCCGAAGATCTGGGCCGCGAGTTCGAGGACAACGCACGCACAGCCTGGTCGAGTCCGCACGATCGATCGATGCGGCGCTAAGGCGCCACGCAAAGATTTCAGCCCCCTGAGGCTGCGGCTCAGCGCTTCGAGCCCGCGGCATCGCGCAGCGCGAGTTCTTGCATGGGCCGGCGCAAGATCACCAAGAGGACAAGACCCGGCACCGCCGTGAGGCAAGTAACAACAAAAAATTTCGGCCACCCAATGTGCGAAACCAGAGTGCCGGCTATGGCGCCGGTGACGTTGCGGGGGATGGATGCCATGGCAGAGAGCAACGCGTACTGGGTGGCACTGAAGCTCGAGCTACATAGCGACATGAGAAATCCCACATAGGCAGCTTGGCCCATGCCGCCCACGCCGGTATCGATCGTGGTTGCGAGCGCCATCAGCCATACTTTCTTGCCGGACAAGGCCAGCACGGTGTAGAGCAGATTGGTGAGCGATTGGGCGATGCCGAACACCAGCAACGATCTGAACATGCCCCAGCGCATGAAGATCCAGCCTCCAAAGGTCACGCCTAGGATGGTGGAGACCGTCATGTTGGCTTTACCGGCGATGCTCAGCTGGTCGAGCGAGAACCCCACGCCTTTGATCATGAAGGCGCTGTATAGACTCAAGGCGAAGGCATCGCCGGCCTTGTAGAGCAGCACCAGCAGGAGGAACCCCCAGGCGCCCTTCTTGCTGATTATGTCCTTCAGCGGTTTCCATACTGCGTCAGCGAGAGTTCGGGGAGGCAGTCCAGGCGTAAGTGGCTCCGGCGCCCAAATCGTTGACAGCATCGCCGCCGCCATCGCGACAGCGATAACCAGAAAGGCCAAATGCCAATTCGTGTGCGCGGCAATAAGCACTAGCAGCGTGCTGGCGAGCACCGATCCGGTGCGGAAACCGAAAGTCGTAACGGCGGCGGCGATGCCCCGTTCGCTTGCGGGAATGATGTCGACAGTATAGGCATTGATGCCGATATCCTGCGACGAAGCAAGAAACACCATTAGCAATGCAATCGCGGCCAAATAAAACGGCGCCGCGGTCGGCGAGCTGAATCCCATTACACCGATGACCACCGCCAGGCAGGCCTGAAAGATCACGATCCAGCCGCGACGCCGACCCAGCAGGGGCGGCACATAGCGATCGAGCAAGGGCGCCCACAGGAATTTGAAGCTGTAGGGCAGGCTCACCAGCGAAAACAAGCCTATCGATTTCAAGTCGACGCCGGCGGATGCCAGCCAGGCCTGAAAGGCAAATCCTGAACCGGACAAATTGAACGGCATCCCCGAGGCGAAACTCATCAATAGCACCGCGATGATGCGCCTGTCGCCCAGCGCGCGGCGAAGCGTGAGCTTGGGTTGTTCCGTCAAAGGAAGGCGGTATTCGTGACGATGTGCATCGCGCACGATAATATCAGTCCCCATGACCGCGGCGTATCAAAGTGAATTCATCGACTTGTGCATGCAACTCGGCGTGCTGCGATTCGGCAGCTTTACGCTCAAGTCGGGCCGGGAGAGTCCTTATTTTTTCAACGCGGGCTTATTTAACACCGGTGCCGCGATCGGCGCGGTGGGCCGCGCCTACGCTGCAGCGCTCGCCGCCTCGGACTTGAATTACGACATGCTGTTCGGACCGGCTTACAAAGGCATTCCGCTGGTCACCATCACCGCCGCGGCGATGGCGGAGCACCAGCGGCGCAATGTGCCCTTTGCCTTCAACCGCAAAGAGGCCAAGGATCATGGCGAAGGCGGCCGCATCGTCGGCAGTCCCTTGAAAGGCCGCGTTTTGATCGTCGACGATGTGATTACCGCGGGGACGGCTATTCGCGAATCCATCGATATTATTCAGGCCTCCGGGGCAATCCCCGCGGGGGTGCTGCTCGCCCTGGACCGCCAGGAGCGGGCTTCGGACAGCGATTTTTCGGCAGTGCAGGAAATGCGCCGCCAATACCGAATTCCGGTGGTCTCCGTGATCAGCTTGGCCGACCTCATGCAACATGCCTCCAAGACCGGCCAGGCGGCCGACCTCTCGAGCATGCGGCTCTACCGCGAGCGGTATGGGCTCGCAGACTGAGGAATTGCCCCTAGAAAAGGCCGCCCGCTCCCCTCACAATGGCGGCCGCTTCATCTCGAGGATAGATTCTTGAAGAATGTCGCTTGGATCCTCTGCCTGTGCGCATTGCTGGCCTTTACGGTAGCGGCAGCCGCCCCTACCCCGAGTCCGTCCAACAATGGACGGGTACTTTACAAGTGGCTGGATAAGGACGGCGTAACGCACTACGGCGATCACGTCCCCCCGGAATACGCATCTCAGGAACAACATATCCTGAATGCGCAAGGGTATGAGATCAAGCATCTCGACGCGCAGAAGTCAGCCGAGCAAGCGGCCTCCGACGAAAAAAAGATACTGGACGCACAGCAAAGCGCGCTGCGCGACAAGAATTTACTCAGCACCTTTGCGTCGGTGCAGGAGATCGAACGCCTGCGAGATCAGCGCCTGACGTTGTTGGCAGATCAGATCAAGGTAACCAATCAATTTCTGGAAACGCTCAATGGCCAGATGAAGAAAATGCGCGGCGACAGCATGCGCTTCAGGCCCTACAACAGCGACCCGAAAGCGCCGATCATGCCGGATCAAATGGCGGAAGATCTGGTGCGGCTGAGCACCGATGTGCGCACACAGCAAAAAAATCTGCAGCAGAAGCGCAGTGAAGAGGCGACGATGAGCATCCAATTCGAAAGCGACATCGATCGCTTCAAAGAGCTAAAGCACATTCAATGACGCCGAAAACCCGAGTTCTGCTGGGCGTCACCGGCGGCATCGCCGCCTATAAGAGCCCGGACCTGGTGCGCCGCCTGATCGAGCGCGGCGCCGATGTGCAAGTCGTGATGACATCCGCGGCGCAGCGCTTCGTCTCCCCAATGACGTTCCAAGCGGTCTCCGGACGTCCGACCCGCAGCGACTTGTGGGACAGCGCCGCAGAAGCCGCGATGGGCCATATCGAATTGGCGCGGTGGGCGCAGATCGTCCTGATCGCGCCGGCGAGCGCGGATTTTATTGCTCGCTTAGCCGCGGGGCGGGCCGATGATCTGCTGTGCACGCTGTGCCTGGCGACCGAAGCCCCGATCATGCTCGCGCCGGCGATGAACCGCGTCATGTGGGCCAACAAGGCGACGCAGGCCAATGTCGGCACGCTGGCGGCGCGCGGCATCCGCGTCTTGGGACCCGCCTCCGGCAACCAGGCATGCGGCGAAGTCGGCGCGGGGCGCATGTGGGAACCTTCGCAGCTGGCGGAGACCGTGCTCGCCGCGCCCGCCAACGCCGGACTGCTCTCCGGCCTCAATGTGCTGATCACCGCCGGCCCGACGCGCGAACGTCTCGATCCGGTGCGATATCTCACCAACCGCAGTTCGGGAAAAATGGGCTTTGCCGTGGCGGAGGCCGCGCGTGAAGCCGGGGCGCATGTCACGGTCGTGACCGGGCCGGTGCAGCTGCACACGCCGACGGGCGTGACGCGCATCAATGTCGAGAGCGCGCGCGAAATGTATGCGGCGGTTCACCGGCAGGTGGGCGATACCGACATTTTCATTGCCGCGGCGGCCGTGGCCGATTTTCAGCCGGTGACAGTAGCCAAGCAGAAGATCAAAAAGCAGGGCGGCTCGGTGAAGCTGGAACTGGAGCCGGCGCCCGACATCATCAAATCGGTTGCCGACATGGGGAAGCGTCCTTTCGTGGTGGGATTTGCCGCCGAGACCAACGATGTCGAGGACAACGCCCGCATCAAGCTGAAGCGCAAGCGGCTGGACATGATTGCCGCGAATGAAGTCGGGGACGGCATCGCGTTCGATTGCGAAGACAATGCGCTGACCGTCATCTGGCCGGGCGGAAAAGCGGACGTTGCGCGCGGTCCGAAAATCGACGTGGCGCGCGAACTCATCACCCTCATCGCCAAGCGCCTGCCGCCACGCGACGGAACCCTGCGACGCGGCGCGCGAAAGCGGCGGACCGGTACCGCCGCTCCCCGCGATCGCGTCCGTGGCCGTCGCCCACGCCGGGTCTAAAGCAGGTCCGCCAACATGCAACGTACCATCAAGCTGCGGATCCTGGATCCGCGCATCGGCCGCGAATTTCCTTTGCCGCATCACGCCACCGCCGGCTCGGCCGGCATGGACCTGCGCGCCTGCCTTGATGCGCCGCTCCTATTGCAACCGGGCGGCGCGGAACTGGTCCCGACCGGCGTGTCGATTTACATCGGGGACCCTTCGCTTGCGGCCATGCTGCTGCCGCGATCGGGTCTCGGTCATAAGAACGGCATTGTGCTTGGCAATCTGGTCGGCTTGATCGACTCCGATTACCAGGGGCCGCTGATGGTCTCGGTGTGGAATCGCGGCAACGCGGCTTTCACCATCAATCCCGGAGATCGCATCGCGCAGATGGTAATCGTGCCCGTGGTGCAGGCCGCCTTCGAAGTAGTCGAAGATTTTTCAGCCACCCAGCGCGGCAGCGGGGGATTCGGCAGCTCCGGGCATCAGTTAGCTGCAGTTTCGCCCTCTTCTGCCGCGAAATGCCGCTGGTGAGCGCGATGGGCTCTGGTCATGCTGACGCATGGCAATTCGCGATTGGCCTGCCGATGAACGGCCGCGGGAAAAACTTCTTGAAAAAGGTGCCGCGGCGCTTTCCGATGCTGAGCTCTTGGCCATCCTGCTGCGCACCGGAACGCGCGGGCGTTCGGCGCTCGATCTGGCCCGCGATCTGCTCAAGAGCTTTCATTCGCTGCGCAAGTTGATTGCCGCCGACCGGCAGCGATTTTGCGCCGAGCCAGGTCTGGGACCCGCCCGTTACGCCGAACTACAGGCGTCGGTCGAGATCGCGCGCAGGCAGCTGTCCGAGACGTTGCGCACCGGCCCATCCCTATCCAGCCCTCGGGCCACGCGCGATTTTCTCGCCGCTCGGCTGCGCGATCTGGAGCACGAGGTCTTCTGCTGCTTATTCCTGGATAAGCGCCACCGGCTGATTCAATTCGAGGAATTGTTCCGCGGCACCCTTGACGGCGCCAGCGTGCATCCGCGCGAGATCGTCAAATTGGCGCTGCAGCGCAATTCCGCCGCGGTGATCATCGCGCACAATCATCCCAGCGGCGTGGCCGAACCCTCGCAGGCGGACGAATTCATCACCCAGCGGGTGAAGGAGGCACTGGCGCTGGTCGACATCCGCCTGCTCGATCACATTATTGTCGGCGACGGCGCCTGCGTGTCGCTGGCCGAACGCGGACTTGTGTAAAATGTGGAGCAGTTCTGAAGACCCTTGGGTGGAGATTTTGCAGCATGGCGAAGCTCATCTTCGGATTGTCGCAGTCCCTGGACGGCTACGTCGACCACCTGAAAATGCGGCCAGGCCGCGCGCTCTTTCGTCACTTCGTAGAGCACGTGCGCGGCCTATCCGGCTGTGTGTATGGTCGCCGCACGTACGAGATCATGCGTTATTGGGACGAGGACCTGCCCGAGTGGGGCGCGGATGAACTCGACTTCGCGGCAGCGTGGCGCAGCCAACCGAAGTGGGTCGTGTCCCGTTCGCTGCAGTCTGTCGGCCCCAATGCCACGCTGCTCCAGAATGACGTCGGGACCGTGCTGCGCGAGCTTAAGGCTCGGATGGTCGGGGAGATCGACGTCGCCGGACCCGACCTGGCGCGAAGCCTGACCGACCTTGGTCTTGTTGATGAGTATCGACTCTACTTCCGCCCCTTCGTGTTCGGTCACGGCACGCCATTCTTCGCCGGCCCCCGGCCGCCGCTCCGCTTTGTGGCCAGCGATTCCATTGGCGAGGACACGATCAGGTTGACGTACGTTCCAGCTTAATCGCGCGACTCCCCGCCCTTGCAGCCCGCCATCATTACAAAATGCGTCTTATCGGATGTACCGGGGCTCAGGTTGCTTCGTTACAGTCGTTTGATCATGAAGGCGGAACTCGCCGGGCACAGAGAAGCGAATTCGCGTGTGGATTGGATGGCGGCCGGTGCTTGCGACCGATCGAGGCGCTGATAGCCGCGCCGCGCGAAGTAGTTTTCAGCGGTCAGTGTGAGCAGATACATCGCGCTCACCTGGCGCGCAGCGGCGTACTTTTCCGCATGCGCCACCAGCGCCGACCCCAGGCCCTGCGCCCGCGCGGCGGCACCGACCACCAGAGAGCGCAGCAGCGCACACCGGCCGTAAATCTCCAGCCCCACAAGGGCGCTCGGCGCGCCATCGGCGCCTGTGAAGAAAAAGTGTTCCAGATGTGCTTCGGTCAAATCCGATGCGGGAAGCCCGTGCGCTTCCAAGAGCGCGACGACGCTTGAACGCGGTGGCCGTTCTCGGATCACGAGAGCATCAGGCATGGCTTCTTCCGCGACTGCGGGTGACTTACGAAGCTTTCGTACAGACTATCCAGCACCGGGGTCAGAACGTTCAGCAGCGCCTCATCGGTGGTTTGAATAGCTCTGGCGCCGGCCACGATGGCCGCAAATCCCGGCGCTTCTGCCACAGGGATGCCGCCCACGTCCAAGAAATGCACCAGAGAACCCAATCGCAGCAACGCTCGATCATGGTCGAGCCCGAAGCTCGTCAGGAGTACCTCAAAAGTCACCCTTGAACCGACGTGGGTGAACTCGGCCCCATCGAAATCAAACCCCAGCGCCTTCTTGGGCCTGCTGTTGATGTGTTTGAGCCATACAAATTTCGCCTTCGCGTCGATGAAGCGGCGAATGAGCCATGCGGAACATAGCCGATCGATCCACATATGTTCGCGCGTCGCCCAGATCCGTCCCTGAAAATCTTGGAGTCGGCGGCGGCGCATTTTCCGATGGGCCGGACGAGGCTCATCGGGTGAGAAGCGCGCATTGACCGCGGCCTCCGCCTCCGCAAGCGCCTCCATGCATCTGTTCCTGAGGCTCTCCGGGAAAAAGATCGGTCGCCACGGTCGTGGCTGCTCCGCGTGAAATCATCGCGAGTATTTTTCGTGCCTCGTGTTCACCGAGTTTGGAAAGCTTGTTTCTCCAAGCTTCGAGGCGAGCAATGAACTCTTGGTAATCGGCGGTGCGGTCAAACAAGGCGATCAGGGCGCCTTGCTGTTCCTTTGACGCGGCGTTGAAGCGCAAAATATGCGCACTGCCGGCGACGGCGCGAATTTCACGCGCTTGTTCCTCAAACATTCGTTCGGAGTGCTGCGTTTCGGGCAGGACGTAAACGCCGTCGCGCAGCAGTCCTGCACCTGCGGCCCTCAGTGCCCGCCAAATCCTCATACGCAACGTCTGATTCTGGCCGGGCAGATTGGTGACGAGCAGCAACCAGGCTTGGGCAGGGCGGTTCATGTAGCGGACTCTACCGTGTTGTAATAGACGTTACAAAAGATCATCATTCGACCGGTACGCGTGGGTTCGCAAACTGCAACACGATGCGCATGCGAAGTCATCGGCTTGTGGCCTCGAGCTGGGTGGTTGAAACTTCGAGGAGATATCGTCCATGCACCGCATTGTGATTTTGATGGCAGGCCTCGCCGCTTTGGCTTCGACCGTGGGCGCGACTGCCGCTTCGATGGATTGGAGCAAGGTCGATCAGGCCATCGGCAAACCTGGTACCGATCAGCCGGGTGGCGTCCATAAATACGGACTGCCGCGCTCGGATCTTAAAATTACCGTCGATGGCGTCGCGGTCAAGCCCGCCCTGGCATTGGGTTCATGGCTTGGTTTCATGCCGATGGGCGATGGCTCCATGGTCATGGGCGATTTAGTTTTAACGGAGACTGAAATCGAGCCGGTGATGAAACGGCTCATTGATGATGGTATCGAGATCACGGCGATTCATAATCACTTGTTGCGCACCTCACCGGCCGTTTTCTACATGCATGTCGGCGGTCGGGGCGATCCGGTCAAGCTTGCTCAGACATTGCACGCAGGGTTGGCTTTGAGCCAGACGCCTTTGGCGCCCGCGGCGCCCGCAGCGGCGCCGGCCGCGATCGATTTGGATATTGCGGCGATCGATTCGGCGCTTCAGGCTAAAGGCGTCATCAACGGCGGGGTGTATCAGTTGAATATTCCGCGGGCAGAAACGATCAGCGAAGGGGGCATGGCGATTCCACCCTCCCTAGGGACAGCCATCGCCATCAATTTTCAGCCTACCGGCGGCGGCAGGGCGGCCATTACCGGCGATTTCGTGCTGCTAGGCAAGGAAGTGAATCCCGTACTCAAGGCGATGCGCAGCAATGGCATCGAGGTGACGGCTCTGCACAGTCACATGATCGATGATTCGCCGCACCTCTTCTTCATGCACTTTTGGGCGAACGATGACCTCAACAAGCTAACCCACGGTCTGCGCGCCGCGCTCGATCTGGCGAACGTCAAACACGGCCCCTAATAGTCGCGAAACGCATGACGAAGGGTGTCCTGGCTGGAACCTCTCAGGCCATCAATGAAAGTCACGGCGTGTCATTCGCCGCAGCGACGCGAGTATGGGCTCGCGTCGCCTTGCTGAGCTTTGGCGGTCCTGCCGGTCAAATTGCAGTCATGCACCGCATTCTCGTCGAGGAGAAGCGTTGGATCGGGGAGACCCGATTTCTGCATGCACTTAGTTACTGCATGCTCCTACCGGGACCGGAAGCGCATCAGCTCGCGATCTACATCGGCTGGCTCCTGCACCGCACGCGCGGCGGACTCGTAGCCGGGACGCTATTTGTTCTGCCCGGCCTCATCTCGCTGGGTCTATTAAGCTGGATCTACGCGACCTACGGCAGCGCTGGCGGCGTGCAGGGCCTGTTCTTCGGTTTGAAAGCGGCAGTATTGGCGGTCGTGCTCCAGGCGCTGCTGAGGGTGGGCAAACGGGCAATCCGCTCACGCTCGATGTTGCTAATCGCGATCTTGGCGTTCGGCAGCATTTTTTTCTTGAGCGCTCCCTTTCCGCTGATCATTGCCACAGTTGCTCTGATCGGGTTTGCCGGATATGCGATGGGGTTCAAGGGCTTCGCCCTTGCGGCACATGCCGGCAAAGCTGATCCGGTCTCAACGGAGGCGGACGCTGCGATCGATGTCGCCTTTGCCAACAAACTTCCCACACACGTCAAACCCTCCGTATCGCGTTTGATCCGAGCGGCCCTGATCGGCCTGACAATCTGGCTGGCCCCGATGCTGGCGCTGCTTGCGAGTTTGGGGCCGACCAATGTATTCACGGCCATTGCGACTTTCAATGATCGGATGGCGGTCGTCACCTTTGGCGGCGCATACGCAGTGCTCGCCTACATGGCTCAACAAGCCGTCGATCACTACCACTGGCTCAAGCCCCAAGAGATGTTGGTGGGTCTTGGATTCGCCGAGACGACACCGGGGCCGCTCATCAGCGTCGTGCAGTTCGTCGGTTTCATGGCGGCGTACCGCCAACCCGGCAGCCTGTCGCCCGCTCTGGCCGGCACTCTTGGCGGCTTGCTTGCACAATGGTGCACCTTCGTACCGTCGTTTTTATGGATCTTCATGGGTGCGCCGTATATCGAATCGCTGCGAAACAAGGGGGCTCTGAGCGCCGCGTTGGCCGCCATCACCGCGGCGGTCGTCGGCGTGATCACGAATCTTGCGATCTGGCTTGCTCTGCACACGCTGTTCGGTGAGGTTCAGCAACGGCATCTTGGCGTGCTGACCCTGCAACTGCCGGTGCCCGGCACGCTTAATCTCCCAGCGCTGATTTTGGCGATCGCCGCGCTGATCGCCATGTTTCGCTTCAAGGTTGGAATGATCGCGACATTACTCGGCAGCTCCGCTGCCGGCGTTTTGATGAATATCGCGGGGTGGATTCCATGACCATGCCGGCCTTTGGGTCTTCCGTGATGCTTGTCGCAGCGCTTCTAGCAGCTCCTGCGTGGGGTGCGCCGCTCGAGCTGGAGGTCAAGATTCCGCTCGGCCAGGTGCGCGGCCGTATCGATCATTTGGCCGTCGATGTAGCGCGACAACGCTTGTTTGTCGCCGAACTGGGCAACGACACCGTTGGCGTCGTGGATTTCCCTCATCACGCGTTGCTGCGCACGCTGACCGGACTGCACCAGCCGCAGGGTGTCGGATACGAACCGGCTACCGACACGCTTTATGTTGCCAATGCCGGCGACGGCGCGGTGCAGCTGTTCGAGGGCGCTGACCTCAATCCCGCGGGCCGAATTGAGCTGGGCAGTGATGCCGACAACGTGCGGATCGACCCGAGTACCCACAAAGTGATCATCGGCTACGGTAGCGGAGCCCTCGCCGTCATCGACCCGGTAAGTCGCAAGAAAATCGGCGATATAAAACTTAAAGGTCATCCGGAAAGTTTTCAACTCACCGCCGACGGAAGCCAGACTTACGTCAATGTGCCGGATGCACATGAGATTGCCGCCGTGAATCTTGCGCGAGGCCGGCAAACTGCCAGTTGGTCGCCGGGATTTCTGCTTTCCAACTATCCCATGACTCTTGATCAGGCGAGAGGCCATGTTCATGCCGTATTTCGCCATCCGGCGACCCTGGCAACATTTGATGTGCTGAGCGGCAAGAAGCTCTATTCGATCGAGACGTGCGGGGACTCAGATGATGTGTTCTTCGATTCGAAGCGCTCGCGTGCGTACGTCAGCTGCGGCGAAGGTGTGATAGAAGTCATTGCGGATCAAGGCAAGAGCTACGTGAAAGATGCAAGGGTAGCGACCATTAACGGCGCGCGAACTTCGCTGTTCGTGCCGGAATTTGACCGATATTTTTTGGCGGTTCGCTCAAGCGGCTCGGAGCCGGCCGCCATTTGGGTGTTTCGGCCTGATAATTAGAACATCCGCGACCTGCGCAGCGCGGACCTTTTAGAGAATCAGCGGCGCGCGCCTCGTCAATCGAATGCGGGAAGGACGGCGACTTCGCCGGCCGGCACGTCTTCCACCGGCAGTCCTGCCTTGACCCAGGCGCGCAGACCGCCGCGGATCACTGTGATGCGAATTCTTTTGGCATCGGATACTTTCTGCAGCTCCTGCGCCACGCGTACGCTCGTGGCCTGACGCACACAGGTGCAGTAAAGAAACACGCTGCCATCGAGCGGCAATCCGGCCGCCGGTTGGTGTAAGGAATTCGGATCGAGGCGTCGCGACCCTCTGATGCGCGTGGCCTTGGCATCAAAATAACCGTGGCTGCGAACATCATAAACGGCGGCGCCCTCTGACAATTCGCGCGCGGCTGCTTCGGGATCAGCGAACGTCACGGCCGTCATGGCGCGCCCCCTTGCCCACAGCCACGCGCGAAACAACAAATATGCGGCTATCAGGCCCAGCACGACCCAGCCGATGATCCGGCCTGCCGAATCATAGCCGCGCGTCACCACTCCCAAGGCGCCGCTGAAAACGTACCCCACTAGAAGATAAGAGCCTGCGTAGAGCAATGAGCCGGCCAGATCCAAACGCAGGAATGTCGCGAGCCGCATATTCATGCTGCCCGCCAGCGGCGGTGCCATGGTGTTGATCCCGGGAATGAATTTTGCAATCACCAGAAGCGTGCGGCCGCGGCGGTAGAACGAATCCGCGGATCGCAGGATGCAGGCTTCCGGATTGAGCGAGATGCGGCAAAGGAGTCCCAGCAGCCACCAGCCGGTATATCGGCCCAACAGAAACATCAGGGTATCGCCGGCCAGCATCGCGCCCAACGAGATGCATAGCACATAAGGAGTCTGCAAGACGCCGCGCGCCGCCGCGCCGCCGGCAATCAACAAAGCCACCGCGGCCGGCACCGGCAGGCCGATGGCCTCTAAAAAAACAATGGCGGCGAGAATCAAGTAGCCGTGATGCGCGAGTGCGGTGTTCAGTGCGCCCATAAGAGGTCATCAAGGATCGAAGTTGCAATCCTTCAGCGGCACCACGTGCGTTTTGTTCACAAGCTTATGGCCAAGATACAAAGCAATCACCGTCGGGATGATCAGATAGTTGGTAATGAAGTCGAACCAGGAAAACACCGGCGTCTGGAAAACACCGATGTTGGCGCCGAACAGCACAATCAGGAACAGCACCAGGGCGAGCCAGGGTCCGTAGGGATAAAACTTCGATTTGAACTTCAGGTCATTGAGACTGCGTCCCTGCGCCACCCAGGCCTTGCGGAATCGCAGATGGCAAATGGCAATTCCCAGCCAGATCAGAAAGCCGCTCAGGCTCGAGGCGTTGTAGAGCAGTTGATAGATCTTCTTGTCGCCGACCATCGTGGAGAAGAAGGCCACGGCACTGACTGAACCGGTGGCCAACAGCGCCAGGACCGGCACGCCGCGTCGATTCAGGATGCCGAACATGCGCGGCGCCTTGCGGCTGTGCGCCATCGCATGCAGCATGCGCGAAGCCACGTACATGGACGAGTTGCCGCACGAGAGCACCGACGACAGAATCACCGCGTTCATGAGATTCGAGGCGTAATACCCCACCGTCGGCAGCTGCTGCAAAACCATGGTGAAGGGCGAGTATGCGATATGAGTCTCGTCCGCGTTGAGCAAATTCGGATCCGTGTACGCAATCAGAGTGCCCGCGACAAAGATGGCGCCTATGTAAAACAACAAAATTCGCCAGAACACGGTTCTGATCGCTTTTGGAACATTCTTGCTGGGATCGGCGGTCTCGGCGGCGGCAAGGCCCACCCCTTCCGTGCCCTGGAACGAAAATCCCGCGACCAGAAACACCGTGAGCATCGCAGTGAATCCGCCCACGAACGGAGCGTGGGTGCCGGCCTTGGGGTCGCTCAACGTCCAGTTGTGAAATCCGCTGCTATGGTTGCCCAACATGCCGGCAATCATCAGCAAGCCCACAGCCACGAAAATGATGACGGTGACGACCTTGATGCCGGCGAACCAGTATTCTGCCTCGGCATAGACCTTCACCGACAACAGGTTCAGCGCCAAAAGGACCAGGAAGAAACCCATCGCCCAGTACGCGGAATTCGAATGCGGAAACCAAAAGTGCACGATGAGGGCGCCGGCGACCAACTCGGCTGCCAGGGTAATGGCCCAACTGAACCAATAGTTCCAGCCGACGGCGAAGGCCAGCGAAGGGTCGACGAAGCGCTCCGCGTATGCCTCGAACGAGCCGGGAATCGGCAGCTGCGTCGCCATCTCGCCCAGCGACTGCATCATGCAGAAAACCGCAAGCCCCATGGTGGCGTAGGCCAGCAAGGCCCCGCCCGGTCCCGCTTGCGCAATCGCCGCGCCGCTGGCAAAGAACAGGCCGGTGCCGATCGCGCCGCCGATCGCAATCATGCTCAGCTGCCGATTGCCGATACTGCGCTTAAGCTCCCGCGTTTCACCCAGGCTCATGCAAGGTTTCCTTGTTTGGCCTTAAGTTTGCGGCATGGCGCGCGTTTTGGCGAACTCGATTGGCCCACAAGGCACACATGGCCATACGGGCGGCCGGCATCCGCTGCCGCCTCGACGATGGCGGCAGCGAATCAAGCGGTCAGATCAAAGACGGCTCAGCGGCCGCTCTTGGCATCCGCGAGGGCCCTTTCAGTGGCATGGATGGCGCCGTCGATATGGCCCACGGCTCGATCGCGCAAGCCGCGCGTTGCCGGATCGTCCTCTTCGCGCGCGACATCGGAATGTACTTTGCGCAGCAGCTCAAGCGCCTTGTGCAGGTGTCCCGGTTGGTCTCCAGGCACGTCCACATTCGGATGGTCGTTGAGATTTTTGCCGTCATCGATTGCGGCGTGCTTGATCTCGTGAATGGCGGCGTCGATTTCGCCGATCGCCAGACCTTCATCGCCGCTCACTGCGGCACTCCCGGGCCGATGCTCCAACATCCAGCGCGCCGTGCGCAGGTCCGACAAGGCGTGCAAGTACGCGGGGTGCTTGCCCGGCAGGTCCGCATTGGCCAGCAGCGGCAAGAGAAGCAAACCGGAAAATAACGAGAGAGTCTTCAAGTTCATATAATGTTCTCCGTGGACACAATCCTTGCGGCAGTATGCCTCTTGGTACCGAGCCGAAAATTAATGCTGCGTCACATCCTGCGCAGAACGCCGACGCACGCGCAAATTGACTGCGGCGCGTTACATAACTCGGGAAGTGCGAAGAAATGTGAGGCCTTTCGTGGAAAAACCGACAGCCAGTAGAACCGCCCTTGTCACATCGTTGATGCGCGCGGCGCACACTCGGCTTGATCCTCGCCCCCTGATCAATGATCCCTGGGGCGATCGCTTGGTGCCGGAATCGGTGCGCGCCCACATGGATGACCAAGCGTTGCTGCAGCAGCCTCTCTTATCCGAATGTCGTCACGCGATCGCGCTACGCGGAGGACGGATTGCGGGCGGCGGCGGCAAAAGGCATTCGTCAATACGTTCTGATCGGCGCGGGCTTCGATAGTTTTGTATTGCGGCGTCCCGAATTTTCCGCGCAACTGCAAATCTACGAGATCGATTTTCCCGCGACGCAGGCGCTTAAAGTAGGCCGCATCAAGGAGCTGGGAATTGCTCTGCCCGACTCGGTGCATTTCATAGCCGCTGACCTTTCGCAGGAGAGCGTTGCCGCGGCGCTGGCGCGCTCGCCTTTCAAGCGGCAGCCGACCTTTTTCTCCTGGTTGGGAGTGACGATGTATCTGACGCGCGAGGCCAATCTTGCGACTCTGAAGTCGGTCGCCTCCAGCGCGCCTGCCGGCAGCGAATTGGTCTTTACCTACTTGGATGAACGGGTATTCCAAGCAACGTCGCAAGCCTTTCACGAGCTGCAGCAGAGAGTGGCGGCAATCGGTGAACCGTTTCTGTCGGGATTCGACCCGGCTGAACTCTGCGCGAATCTCGCGGCCTGTGGTCTAGAATTGGTCGAAGATCTAAATGGCAGCGAGGTGGCGGCGAGATATGATCGAAGCGGCGACACGACTCTTGAGCAGTCGCCCTTTTCGCACATCGCACTCGCGCGCGTCATGTGAAGGAGCTTTGGCGTGTGCACGCAAGGCGCATACCATCAAGAGTCGCCCAAGGCTTAAGAATCGGCGCAGCTAGGGCATTCTGCACACTTATCGTATGATCCGTTCATGTCGAGCACGCCCCCGGACACGGTAAACGACGAGAACGCCCGCTATAAGCGAGTGATTCGCACGGCGGAAGAGTTGTTCAAAAAGGTCGGGTTTCGGGCAGTAACCATGGAATTGGTGGCGCGCGAAGCGAATGTGGCGAAGGCCACGCTTTACAGCTACTTCAAGAACAAAGACGAACTTTATGTGGCCGTTTGCGCGCGCATGGCGCGCATTCTGCGCGGTTCAGTCGAGCAGGCATTGATGAAGCCGGATGCGTCTTTGGATGAGCGATTGGCCGAGGCCGTCGTCGCCAAACATCGCCCCGTGTTTACCCTGGTGCGCGCATCGCCGCACGCCGCGGAATTGTTTTCCTACACGCACAGCATGGCCGGCGAGATTTTTGCCAATCTGGATGTCGAGATGGTGGATATGTTTCGTGCCGCGATGGCGGAAGATCCCGAACTCGCGCGGAACGCCGAACAACTGGCGCGAGCGCTATATTTCGGCAGCGCTCCCCTGGCAAACCGCAGCGAATCCACTGCGCAAATGGAAGCCGAAGTCGGCGCATTTGCGCGCGCTTATCTCGCCGGGAACCGGGCTCTCGCCAGAGCCGGTTAGCCCGAGGACCCTTCCAAGCCTTTGGTCCGGTTTGACTTATTTCTACGTTGACAAACTATACGATAAGGGTACGATTCGTTCAGATCGTATAGTTATCTGGAGATAAGCCATGAACCTCCCTCGCCTCGCCCTGTTAGCCGCTGTCTGTTTCGCTGATGGAATCCTGCTGCTCAAAGTCACGCCTGCCATGGCGTGGGATATCCTGACCGATGTCCCGCCTCCTCCGCTGCGCACCGAAAACATGGGCCACCCCCGCGACGGGTATGTGTGGGCTCCCGGACATTGGGACTGGAATGGTCAGGCCTATCACTGGATGAGCGGCAGCTGGATCGTCGAGCATGGCAAGGCGCACTGGATCGCCGATCACTGGGAGCCCGAGGGCAGCCAGTGGCGCTACGTGCCAGGCCATTGGCAACACTAGGCGAATCCTGACGCGAAGACGACGCCGCGACGACCAGGAACACATAATCTTCACGCATCGATCATAGGGGATTGCCACGCCTAGACCTGCGCAACTCCTTGAATATCGCGCATAATTTATCCCAAGCCCTTGCCGTGGAGTAGGGACCCTGGTATAAAGCCCGGCTCTCCCAAAGCTTCCATTTTCAAAGGTTTAGCCATGTCGCGAGTTTGCCAAGTCACGGGCAAAGGCCCCAAAACGGGTAATACGGTTTCGCACGCGAACAATCGCAAGCGCCGCCGCTTTCTGCCCAATTTGCACACCCACCGATTCTGGCTGGAAGCCGAGAAGCGTTTTGTCAGCCTGCGCGTCTCCACCCGCGGCCTGCGCACGATCGAAAAGCGCGGCGTCGAGGTGGTGGTGGCGGACTTGCGATCCAAGGGCGTCAAGGTTTAAGGGGCCGTCATGCGCGACAAGATCAAACTGGTTTCTTCGGCCGGCACCGGTCACTACTACACGACCACCAAGAATAAGCGCCTGCATCCGGACAAGCTGGAAACGAAGAAATTCGATCCGGTAGTACGCAAGCACGTCGCTTATAAAGAATCGAAGATCAAATAGCCAGGCCTTAAGCTGCCTGAGCTTCCGGAAGTAGAAACCACCCGGCGGGGCATCACACCCGCCCTGTTCGCTCATCGCGTTGCCGACCTAATCGTGCGCGACCGGCGCCTGCGCTGGCCGATCGCAACGGGACTCGAAGCAATCGTTCGCGGCCAGACCGTCAAGAGCGTCGAGCGGCGGGCAAAATACCTGCTCATCAGTCTTGAGACCGGCACCTTGATATTGCATCTCGGCATGTCCGGCAGCCTGCGCCTGGTCGGTGCCACTACGCCGCCAAAACCGCACGATCACTGGGATCTGGTCCTCGACAGCGGAATGGCACTGCGATTTCACGATCCAAGGCGCTTCGGCAGCCTGTTGTGGACAGAGGACCTCCCCGCGAAGCATCCGCTACTCAAGAGATTGGCGCCTGAACCCTTGAGTGCCGCGTTCAACGGCGACTACCTGTTCCGCGTTACGCGCAGGCGCTCGGTCGCCATCAAGCAACTCATCATGAATTCGCAGCTTGTGGTCGGCGTGGGAAATATCTACGCCAGCGAAGCACTGTTCCGCGCGAGAATTTCGCCGCGCCGCGCGGCCCGCAGGATCACCAACGAGGAGGCCGGCAAAGCTATCGCGCGCCATCAAAGCTGTGCTCAAGGCGGCCATCAAAATCGGCGGCACCAGCTTGCGCGATTACGTCAATGCCGACGGCGCGCCCGGATATTTCAGCCAGAAATTATTCGTGTACGAGCGCGCCGGCGAGCGCTGCCGCGTGTGCAAGGCGGCCGTCAAGCAATTCACTCAAGGAGCGCGGTCGACGTATTGGTGCGCCACCTGTCAGCGCTGAAGCTTGGGATCGGACTAGTAAACCAATCCCTCGCCCTCGCCGCGCGGGTCGGACGCTGCCTCGACTTTCCCGCTGGCGAAGTCCCAGGTGACGACCTGCATGTTGCCCCACTGCCGTCCGGACAGCTTCAGCGTGTGTCCCATGGACTTGAGCTTGGCAATTTCGGCGTCGCTCAGCGCTCCTTGCTCATAACCGAGTTCGTCGGGCAGGTATTGGTGATGGTAATGCGGGTACTTGACGATGTCCGCGGCGCCCATGCCGTCGATATAGTTCAAGATTCCCAGAAGCACCTGGCTGATGATGGTGCTGCCGCCGGGCGAGCCGATGACCATCATGCCCTTGGGCGTCTCGACGAATGTCGGCGACATGCTCGATAAACTGCGCTTGTTGGGCGCGATCGAGTTGGCGGTATTCCCGATGAGCCCGAAGACGTTGGGTGCGCCGGGCTTTACCGAGAAATCATCCATTTCGTTGTTGAGCAGCACGCCGGTCCCTGCCGGCATGTAGCCGTTGCCGAAGAACAGGTTCACCGTAATGGTGACGGCTGCACGGTTGCCGGCCGCGTCGAGCACGGAGAAATGGGTGGTGTTCATGCCCTTGGGCTCCGACTCGATGCCCGGCAACAACTCGGAGGGCATGGCCTTGTCGGCGCGAATGCTGCTGCGTTGGCCGGCAGCGTAGTCGACGCTCATCAATTGCTGCAGCGGCATCTTGATGAAGTCCGGATCTCCCAGGAATATCGCGCGGTCGCGATAGGCGCGGCGCATGGCCTCGACGATGTAATGCTTGCGCGTGGCGGAATCGACATCATGCAGATCGAAACCGGCAAGGATGTTGAGAGAATCCAGCACCGCGATGCCGCCCGATGATGGCGGCGGTGCGGTCACGATGCGCGCTCCATGATATTCGCCGATCAGCGGTTTGCGTTCGACGACGTGGTAATTCTTGAGATCCTCGAGCGTCCAAATGCCGCCGCCTGCACGCACGCCGGCGACGAGATTCTCGGCTACGCGGCCCTCATAGAATCCCCTGGCGCCTTGGTTGGCGATTGCCTCGAGGGTATTGGCCAATTCCGGCTGCTTGATGATGGCGCCGACCTCAGGCGCATTGCCGTCGGCGGTCAAAAACGCCTTCGCAGCATCCGGGGAGCGCGCCAAAATATCGCGTTTCGCCTTGATGCCGAATTGCAGGCGCCGATACAGCGGAAATCCATCCCGCGCCAGACGAATCGCCGGCTGCAAGCTCTGCTTGAGCGGTAGTTTGCCGTATTTGCGCGCCAGATATTCGAATGCCGCAGGCTCTCCTGGAATGGCCGCCGATATCGGACCATCGGTCGAGCCCTTGGTGACGTTGCCCGCCTTATCCAGATACATGTCCCGCGTTGCGGCACCCGGCGCCTTTTCGCGCGCATCCACCATGGTTTCGAAGCCATCGGTCTGCCGATGCAGCAAAAAGAATCCGCCGCCGCCCAAACCGGAACTGCTGGGTTCGACCACCGCCAACGCCGCGGCCACTGCCACAGCCGCGTCGAATGCATTGCCTCCGGCAGCCAAAATTTCCTGGCCCGCCTCTGTCGCGAGCGGATAGGCGCTGGCAACGGCGCCTTTGTGAGCGACGGCAGGGCGTGCAAGCGGCCGCGCCGCGTCGGCTCTTGCGCCGCTCGCTGCGCTCAAGAGCAGGCCGATCGCGAAGATCGACCAGAGAAATCCCAGGACTCGCGTTGCGCGAGGTGTTGTTCGCGGAATCAAAGCTTGCGATGCCGTTTCAGTTCGATCTCCACAAGGGGATGCACGAACTCGGAGACATTGCCTCCCAGAACGGCGATTTCTCGCACCAACGTCGATGATATGAATGTGTATTGCTCTTGCGGGGTCATGAATACCGATTCGATCTCAGGGGTGAGATGCCGGCTCATATTAGCCAATTGAAATTCAAATTCGAAGTCGGATACCGCGCGCAGGCCGCGCACAATCACCGATAAACCATTTTGCCTGGCAAAATCCGTGGTGAGGCCCACGTAGCCTTTTACTTCCACGTTGTGCACATCGGCGAGCACCCCGCGCGCCATCTCGACGCGTTGCTCGAGCGTGAACATCGGCGCCTTGTTGGGATTGGCCGCGATTGCCACCACCACGCGATCGAAAATCGAGGCCGCTCGCCGCACCAAATCCGTGTGGCCGTTGGTGATGGGGTCGAAAGTCCCTGGATAGACGGCATTTCTTTTATGCATTTGCTGTTTTCCGCCCGTTGACGCGCGCCAAATGATACCCCACCTCGCCGGCCGACTTCGATTTGAGCAGTTCCCAATGGCCGGGCAGCTTCGGAATGCCCGCAAGCCGCTCGTTCTCGAGGTAAACCAGCCCTCCGGCGGCGACCCAATTGCCCTCGTCCAACAACGGGACATATTCAGCCAAAGCGTCCTTTCCAAAGGGCGGATCGAGAAACACCATGCCGAAGGGTTGTGCGGGTGTGCGCAAAAAGCGTGCGGCGCCCATTGCCATCACCCGGCCTTTGGCTGCGCCGCCGAGGCGAACCAGTTGCTCCTGCAAAGAGCGCGCGGCAGCCGGGAATTGCTCGACAAACACGGCCTCGGCAGCCCCTCGCGACAGGGCCTCGAGACCCAGTGCGCCCGAGCCGGCGAATAGATCCAAGCAGCGTGTGCCGGCGATGGAATGCTGCAGCCAATTGAACAATGTCTCGCGCACGCGATCCGGCGTAGGACGCAGCGCCGGCATGTCGGGGAAGTGAACCCTGCGGCCGCGCCAGACGCCGGCGATGATGCGCACGGAATTGCGGCCGGCCGGCGCTGGTAAATCCGTCTTAGAAGTAGCCACTGCCGGTATCATACCCGTCCCATGACGAATGAAGCTGAAAGCGAAGGCGTGCGCGGATTTTTCAAGCGCCTGCGCGCCAAATTGAATCAAGGCCCCGCATGGCTGACCAAGGACATCACCGAGCTGCTGCCGGGGCGCAAGATCGATGCCGAGATCCTGGACGACCTGGAGACGCGGTTGATCATGGCCGACGTGGGCGTCGAGGCGTCTGCAAAAATTCTCGAGGATCTGCGCCAGCGCGTGGCGCGCAAGGAGCTGAACGATGTCGACGCGCTGCTCAAGGCGCTGCAGGAATCGATGTCGCAGATCTTGGCGCCGGTGCAACAGGCGCTGGTGATCGATCCTGTGTCAAAACCTTTCGTGATCTTGGTGGTGGGCATCAACGGCGCGGGCAAGACCACCACCATCGGCAAATTGAGCGCGCGGCTTCTGGCCGAAGGCAAAAGCGTCATGCTGGCGGCGGGCGACACTTTCCGCGCCGCCGCCCGCGAGCAGCTGGAAGTGTGGGCCGAACGCAATAACGTGCCGATCGTGGCACAGCAAGCGGGCTCCGAACCCGCGGCCGTGATCTTCGACGCCATGAACGCGGCGCGCGCGCGGCATATCGATGTGCTCATCGCCGATACTGCGGGGCGCTTGCATACCCAAACGCACCTCATGGATGAACTCAAGAAAGTGAAGCGCGTGCTGGCGCGCTTGGATCCCGCCGCCCCGCACGAGGTGCTGTTGGTGCTCGACGGCACCATTGGCCAGAATGCCGTGGCACAGGCCGAGGAATTCAATAAGGGCGTGGGAGTCACCGGTTTGGTCATCACCAAATTGGACGGGACCGCAAAAGGCGGCGTGGTGCTCGCCATCGCGCAACGCTTGAAGATTCCCATTCGATTCATCGGCGTCGGCGAACAATCCGCGGACTTCGGCGTATTCAATGCCTCGGAATTCGTCGCGGCGCTTTTGAAATCGGAACCGCGGGACGCGGCCGCATGATTCGCTTCGACCAAGTCTACAAACGCTACCCCAATGGCCGCGAGGCCTTGTCGGGCGTGTCCTTCGATATCGAGAACGGCGCACTGACCTTCCTGACCGGGCACTCGGGCGCCGGCAAGAGCAGCATTCTCAAGCTGATCGCCCTGATCGAGCGTCCCACGCGCGGCCACGTCATCGTCAACAGCCAGAATACCTCGGGCGTGAAAGCGCGCCGCATACCGCATTTTCGCAGGCAGTTGGGCGTGGTTTTTCAGGACCACAAGCTGCTGCACGACCGGCCGGTCGCAGATAACGTCGCGTTGCCTTTGGTCATAGCCGGCGTGTCGAGACGTGAGATCGACAAGCGGGTGCGCGCGGCGCTGGATCAGGTGGGCCTGCTCGGCCGGGAGAAATCGCGTCCCCTGGAACTATCGACGGGTGAACAGCAGCGGGTCGGAATCGCCAGAGCCGTGGTCGCCAAACCAACCCTGCTCATTGCCGATGAACCCACCGGCAATTTGGACCCTGAGCTTGCCCTCGAAGTCATGAGATTGTTCAAGCGTTTCAGCGAGGTCGGCGTGACCGTGGTCATCGCCAGCCACGACGTGCATCTCATCGAACAGGTCGGTGCGCGGCGCATCGTGCTTGAGCATGGCCGCGTTGCCGCACAAGACGCCGCATGAGTATCCGTGCCTACTTTTCGCGCCACGCGCAGGTGCTGGTCGGTTCGCTCGGCCGCATTGCGCACCAGCCCTTCGCCTCCTTCATGACCATGGGCGTGATTGCCGTGGCGCTGGCGTTGCCGCTGTTCCTGAGCTTGCTGCTGCAAAACGCGCGCAATGCCACCGGCAATTGGAACGAAGCCTACGATCTGTCGGTCTATATGGATAAGAAAGCGAGCGCCGTGCGCACCCAGTCCCTCGCCAGGCAACTGCGCCTGAGGGGCGATGTCGCGGCCGTCCGCATCATCACCGCCGAACAGGCGCTGGCGGAGTTTCGCAGTGATTCTGGATTCGGCAGTGCACTCGATGCCCTGGCGGACAATCCGCTGCCGGATACATTGGTGGTGACGCCGACTCTGGCCGCCAGCACGCCGCAGGGCACCGAGACGCTCAAGAGCGTGATAGCGGCCATGAGCGATGTGCAGACGGTGCAAATCGACACCGAATGGGTGAAGCGCTTGCACACCATGATCGATCTTCTGCGACGCGTTGTTCTGCTGACGGCCGGCCTGTTGGGAGCGGGCATCGTGCTGATCGTCAGCAACACAATTCGCCTCGATATTTTGAACCGGCGGGCGGAAATCGAGGTCATGAAACTGGTGGGTGCTTCAGACGGGTTTACGCGGCGACCGTTCCTATACAGCGGCGTCTGGTACGGATTGGGCGGCGGCTTGATGGCCTTGGGCCTGGTCGCGGCGGCCTCTACTGTGCTTGCGCGGCCGGTGGCCCAGCTGGCTTTTTTGTACGGGAGCTCTTTCAGCCTGCAGGGGCTGAAAATCGTCCCCGCATTGGCCGTTTTGGGGCTCTCCGTGGGCCTGTCCTGGTTGGGATCGTGGCTTGCTGCAACGCGCCATATCCGAGCGATCGAACCGGCATAAGTATATGTTTTTAAATACTTTGTTGTCTCGCAGAACTCTGGCCGCCTTTAGCACTCTAACCCCAGGAGTGCTATTATTGCTCACATAGATTTAGGCAAAGATTTGGATTTGGAGGTAGGCATTAATGACTGCTGCTCTGGTCGCTAAGCAAACTGGAATGGTGTTCGCGGGCCCCGTTGGGAGCCTCGACTCTTATATAGACCGCGTTTCCCAGATTCCGGTTCTGTCGAAGGAAGATGAAGTCGCATTGGCGGTGAAATTCCGTTCCGAGGCCGATCTGGACGCAGCGCGGCAACTCGTGCTCTCGCACCTGAGATTCGTGGTGCACATTGCGCGCGGGTATTTGGGCTACGGCCTGCCCATGGGCGATTTGGTTCAAGAAGGCAATGTGGGTCTCATGAAGGCGGTCAAGCGCTTCGACCCCGGCGTGGGCGTGCGCTTGGTATCGTTCGCGGTGCATTGGATCCGCGCCGAGATTCACGAGTACGTCCTGCGCAACTGGCGCCTGGTGAAGGTCGCCACCACGAAGTCGCAACGCAAACTGTTCTTCAATCTGCGCAAGATGAAGAAGAACCTGGCGTGGCTGTCTGAGGCGGAAACCGCTGCGGTTGCCCGCGATTTGGGCGTCGATGTGGCGGACGTACGCGAAATGGAGCAGCGTCTGTCGGCTCGCGACATGTCGTTCGATCCGACCCCGGAGAGCGACGAAGAAGAGGCCTATTCGCCGGCCATGTATCTGCCCGCGAGCAATGCCGATCCTGCGATCGAGGTGGAGCGCGCCGAGTGGGAAGAAGATTCCACCGACCGCCTGGAACTGGCGTTGGAGAAACTCGACGAGCGCAGCCGCAGCATCTTGAAGCGGCGCTGGATGACGGACGATAAGGCCACGCTGCACGAGCTGGCCGACGAGTACGGCATTTCAGCGGAGCGGGTGCGCCAGGTTGAATCGAATGCCATCAACAAGCTGAAAGGGTTGATGGCTGCGGCGGCCTAAGAACTCGTTGTTTGGCTGATGTAGTGTTTGAGCCGCCGAGCGGTCGGCGGCTCAATGTTTTGTTGGACCGCAATGAGAGGTCCTATATAAGAACAAGCGTACATCGGCGTTACGCCGGGCTTACGCACAGGGAGAAAACCCATGATTCCAGCGACGCTATGGACAGCCATCGTGACCTTGCTGATCACCCTCTTTTACTTCTACACCGGATTCCGCGTCGGCAATCTGCGCGGCAAACACCATATCAAAGCACCGGCGACCAGCGGCCACCCTGAATTCGATCGCGCCTATCGTGTGCAGCTCAATACGCTGGAACAGATGGGGATCTTTTTACCGGCGCTTTGGGTATCGGCGTTCTATCCCATTCCTTGGGCGTGGCTCGCGCCGCTGGTCGGCTTGATCTGGCTGGCGGGGCGCATCAGTTATATGCGCGGATACATGGCCGATCCCGATAAGCGGCTGATTGGGGCCATGACAGGGGGCCTCACCAGCATGGTGATGCTCGTCATCGCCAGCGCCGGTGTGCGTGAGAGCCTGCCTCGCGCTGCGCGTTATGTGAATCTCGCGCCTGAGCCAACCTGGTCCCGTGAGCTTCGATGCGCTACGCTAGCCTTGTCCACTGATCAATTGAGGGTATGGGTATGCGTGTCGCGATGCTTGTGACGGTGATTCTTGCGGCCGGCTGCGCGAGCCAGCCCACCGGCACCCAATCGGCTTCGAGTTCCGGCCCGCCCGCAATGACCGACGCCCAGAGATTGGCCGCCGCGAAAAATCTCAACCTCAAAGTGGTCGACAAGGACGGACAGCAACTCTATTGCCGCTCGAATTTCGTCACGGCTTCCCGTATCCAGCGCGACACCACCTGCTATACGGCTGACCAGGTCGATAAGTTGGAGTGGCAGACACAGCGCGACCTCGACCAAATGAGCAATAGGCCACAGGGCGGCAAAGGGCTGCCTTAGGCCAGGCATACGGTTGCCGTCATGCGCACCGCTGACCAATGGCTGGAAGAATACGGATCGAGCCACCGGAATCCAACGAATGAGGCTGTGCATTGGATTTGCGTGCCGGTGATCCTGTGGTGTGTGCTGGGACTGCTCTGGATCACTCCCTTCCCGAGCGGCATTCGCGCCCTCATCCCGGCGGCGAATTGGGCGACCGTGATCACGCTGCTTGCAGTCATCTACTACGCATTTCTGTCCGTGCCGCTCGCCCTCGGCATTCTGCCGCTGCTGGCCCTCATGTTGTGGTCGCTGGATGCCCTCAGCGGCAATTCCCTGGCACCGATGTGGCTGATCTGCGTTAGCTTGTTTGTCCTGGCGTGGATTGGCCAGTTTATCGGCCATGCCATTGAAAAGAAGCGCCCCTCCTTCTTCAAAGACCTGCAATTCCTCATGATCGGTCCGATGTGGCTGCTGGCCAATGTGTATCGCCGCGTAGGAATTCCCTTCTAGATTCAGGCGGCCGACATCACCTCGCTGAGTCTGAGGCTTGCTTCAACCTGCGCAGATTGCTCGTCGATAACCGTCAGCTGATCGCCCAAGGCCTCGCGCAAATTCTCGAGTTCGGCCAGTTGCGCGCGCGCACGCCTCCAAGCCTCCTGCGCCAGTTCCGTGACTTCGCGCAGCACTCCGCATTCGGCTTCCGCGGCACGAACCGCGGCAATCGAAGAAAACCAGCGGCGCTCGAGAAGATTCGCCGCAGCGTCCCGCTCAGGATATCCATCGATCACTATCCCTCCTTCGCATCAAGACTGCTCAAGAGTTGCCCTCTATGCCTGATGGGTCGATCTCGATACTGCCAAGCCAACATGACGATTAGCGGACAGGGATGCGGCAAATTGTTTAGAGGAAGGGCCGCGCTCGAGAAGCCCCGGCATCAACAGGGGGTCGATGTACTTACATTGAGGTTTCCTATTTATCCGTAGGAGGCGTACTCCGAGGCTTGGGCGCGCAACAGCCATGGAGTTGCGGCCGGCGTCTCGGCCGGCGATTCTCCGGACAGTCGCCGCTTGGCGGGCGCCTTTTGCACAAAGCTGCTCGCCAGATTCTTTTGCAACTCGCGCCAGGGCGAGACCCACAATGCATTGACCTCGTTCATCTTTGCTTCGGCTTTAAGCCGCCTGACCCACGGGCAGCGCCAGCGGCGCCGGTTGCGCTTGCTCGCGAACCTTGGGCCAATCGATCAAGCGCAATTGCCCGCTCATATCCTCGACCAGCGATGTGCAGCTTTCCACCCAATCGCCGTCGTTGCAGTAACGGATGCCGTCGATGTCGCGAATCTCGGCGCGGTGGATGTGACCGCAGACTACCGTATCTACGCCGCGCTTGCGGGCCGCCTGGGCAACCGCCTCCTCAAAGCTGCCGATGTACTGCACGGCGGTCTTGGCCTTGTGCTTCAGATACATGGACAGAGACCAGTGCGGGAGATTTAACCTGCGGCGGAACCAGTTGATATACGGATTGGCCGCCAACAGAACGTCGTAAATGTTGCTGCCCACCTTGGCAAGCCAGGGGCTGCATTTGACGACGCTGTCGAATTCATCACCGTGCAGCACCAGCATGCGCCGGCCGTCGGCACCCTCGTGGATATAGTCGCGGTGAATTTCCAGATTGCCGAACACGGCACCGTCGAATTCGCGAAACACCTCGTCATGATTGCCCGGAACGAAAATGACTTTCGTGCCGCGTTTAGCCTTACCCAGAATGGTGCGCAGTACATTGTTGTGCGACTGCGGCCAGAACATGTTTTTCTGCATGCTCCACACATCGATGATGTCGCCGACCAAGAACAGTGTGTCGGTTTCGACAATATGCAGGAAGTCGAGCAGCCACTCGGCGCTGCAGCCTTTGAATCCCAGATGAATGTCGGAAATAAAGACCGTTCGCAATCTCATCGGCGAGGGGGCGTTGCGCTCCTGCATGTCTCGTCCTCCGTAAGTCTTCCGACGCCCCTAAGATCGCGTCTTGGTGTTACGAATGGATGACTTGAGGAAGAAGATTTGCTTACAAAAAAGGCACTTAGGCGTGGAACATCACGTGGAACAGCAGAAACGTGATCGGCCGCTCATTGCGGATGGGTGGGCGGCGCAAATCGATAGCCAAATCCTCGCACCGTCTGGATATAGGCTTCGTAGCCTCGTTCACTCAAAATCCTTCGCAGCCGCTGCACGTTGACATCCACCGTCCTCTCATCGACTTCCGTGTCGCCGCCCCATAAACGGCTCAGCAGTTGGGTGCGGTTGAATGTCCGGCCGGCATGCGACATTAAAAACTCCAACAGCCGGTATTCCACGCCGCGCAGATTCATCAATTCGCCGTGAACCGTGACCCGATTGGTTGCCGCATCGAGAACCAGATCGTCGCAACAGAGCGCCGTCTGATCGCGGTCCCGAGCGCGGGGTCGCAGCAACACACAAACCCGTGCGACCACCTCACGCAACGAAAATGGTTTGGTAATGTAGTCATCGGCGCCCATGTTCAGGCCCGCCACCACGTTCTCCTCGCCGCACAAGTCCGACAGGATGATCAGGCGAACCAATTTCGATGACTTGACCTCGCGCAACCGCTGAATGACATCGAGCGCCGCGAACCCCGGCACGTTCCAATCGATGATGAGCAAGTGCAGCGGCCGCTCGCCAATCGCGGCGGCGGCCCTTGAGCCGTCGGTAATGGCATGCACGCTAAATCCCGCCTTGCCCAACTCCTGGCGAAGCGGCTCAATTGACGCAACATCCCGATCAACGATCAGAATCCGTTTCGTGGTGGCGGTGGCGGGCATGACGCCACGACATTAGAGGTACCGAGCTTTACAGTACGTTGACGGATTTGTGACCGTCTAACGGGCCCGCACGCTGACCCGATGCGCCGCCCGCGGCGAAACATAGGAATAGCCGCGCAGCGCCTCCGGCCTGTGCCGCGCATTGGGCGCGCCATCATGGTCGGAGGCATTCCAGGCCGCGAGCAGCAGCCCCAGAGCCAGCCAATTGAGCGAGGCTTCGCGCCGCGCCGGCCAGAATGCCGTGGGGCGAGTTGAGTTAACAGTTGCGATCAGCATGGCCGTCTCCTCTTAAGTGGACGAGGCCAGTGTCATCGAGGAGTGGCTAATTCTTTGGGACGCGAAACAGGCAATCTCAAGGTGAATTGTGGCGAATTGTGGTGGCGCTTCTCGCAGCCACCGGCGGCGGTTCTCGCAGCCTATGGCGCCGATTAAGCTATGATTCCAGGCATGAAAAAACAGATCGCAATCGTCGAGGATGAGCCGGCTTTGCGCGAGAATTACGCGGCGGCGCTGTCCCGTCATGGCTATTCGATCAAGGTTTACGGCAATCGCCGCACTGCCATGGCCGCCTTCAACACGCGCCTGCCCGATCTTGCCATCATCGACATCTCTCTCGAGGATGAGGCCGAAGGCGGCTTCGACCTATGCCGCGATTTGCGGGCGCTCTCCGCGGAACTGCCCATCATCTTTTTGACCGCGCGGGACAGCGAGCTGGACGCGGTCTCGGGGTTGCGGCTGGGCGCCGATGACTTTCTCACCAAGGACGTCAGCCTGCCGCACTTGGCGGCCCGCGTCGCGGCGCTGTTCCGGCGCATCGATGCCTTGCGGCGGCCCGACAATCGCCGCTGAAATCATACGGCGGGGCGCGCTTGCCATCGACGGCGAGAAAATGCAGACCACCTGGAACGGCGCCCCGGTTACCCTGTCGTTGACCGAATTCTGGATTGTGCACGCCCTGGCGCGCAATCCAGGGCATGTCAAAAATCGCCAGCAATTGATGGATGCGGCGAATGTGGTGTTGGACGACAACACCATCACTTCGCATATCAAGCGGGTACGGCGTAAGTTTCAACAGGTCGATGCCGCCTTCGATGTCATCCAAACCGTGTACGGAATGGGCTATCGCTGGGTCGAGTGAGCATTCGACTGCAATTGTTGATTGTCGCGCTCACCACCTTGGTGTTGCCGTGGGCCGGTTGCCAGTATGCCCGCGAGCTCGAGACCGCGCTGCGCAGCTCCCAGGAGCAATCGCTGCTGGCAAGTGCGGCGACCATTGCCAATGCGCTCTCCGCGCAGCCGCAACGCGTATTTAACCATGGCGAGGACGGCCACGCGTTTTCATCCGCCGCAGGCGATCTTTACGTCTATCCCTTGGCGACGCAGCCGCTGCTCGATGGCTATCGCGAAGATTGGGACGTTCCGGCGGAACCGAGCTCGCTGCCGACCTCGACCGGCTATCGGGCGTGGTTGCAGGCCGGCTCGACCGAACGGTTTCTGTATCTGTTCATCGAAGTCGAGGATGCGCATTTCGATGCGCAGCCCTACCAGGTGCGGCCCGATCAGGACCGCTTCGATCGGGTCAATCTGACCCTGGAAGGCCCCAACGGGCGAGAGGCGTACTTTTTTGGCACAGACGCTCCGGGTTTGATTGCCGCGCAGAGCGTCGCAAAAGGCGAGGACGGTGCGGATCGCGTTGTCACCGAACCGCGAATTCAGGCCTTCTGGCTGCAAACCGCTGCCGGCTACCATCTGGAGGCCCGGATACCGTTGAGTTTCGTGGGCCGGCATCTGTGGGTTGAGGCGATCGATGGCCGCGGCAAAGGCCGGGCGGGCTTTGCTGCCGACAGTCCAGGGGGGACGGCTGTTTTTCGCCACTCCCGGACTCAACGCACTGCTGGAGACCTTTATCGGCGACGGCACCCGCGCCATCGTCATCGACGCCAATGCGCTAAAGCTCGGCACTGCCGGCAATCTTTCTGCGAAAAGGCGCAGCGAAACTGAAGAATCCGAGCCGATTTGGTACCGCTACTTGCTGCGCGTCGACACCTCCGACATGCCGACCATTGCATCCTCACCGGATCATTTGAGCGGCGTGAGCGTGAGCGCCGCGCTTCAAGGACATCCCTTTGCTCAATGGGTATTGCGCGACAATGCGCACGAATTGCTGTTGACGGCGGCCGCGCCGATCGTGATCGATGGGCGGCTGCACGGTGCCGTCGTTTTGGAGCAGTCCGCCGATCAACTCCTGGCGCTGCGCGATCGCGCGCTCAGCCGGTTGTTCAACCTGACCCTCATCGCCACCGCGGCCGCGGTCATCATCATGTTTGCCTTTGCCACCTGGATCAGCTTGCGCATCGGACGCCTGCGCCACGCCGCCGATTCCGCGGTGGGCAGCGACGGCCGGATCCAACTGAAAATGCCCGAATCGGGCAGCGCCGACGAAATCGGCGCTTTGTCGCGCGGCTTCGAAAATCTGCTGGGGCGCCTCAACGAACATACGCAATATCTGCGTACCCTGGGCGGCAAGCTGTCGCATGAGCTGCGCACGCCGCTGACCATTGTGCGTTCATCGCTGGACAATCTCGAGTCCGAGGGCTTGCGCGAGGATCAGCGCCGCTACGTCACCCGGGCCCGCGAAGGCACCCAGCGCCTGCAATCCATATTGAGTGCGCTTGGCGCAGCCGCGCGGGTGGAGGAGAGCATCAAGCAATCCGAGCGCGTGAATTTCGATCTGCGCGATTTATTGATTTCCGCAGCGGCCGCCTACCGCGATGGATTTCCCTCGGCCCATATTGCGCTCGAGGTGCCGGACGATCCCTGCTTCGCACGCGGCGCCCCCGATCTCATGGTGCAATTGCTCGACAAGCTGATCGAGAATGCCGTCGATTTTTGCCCCAGGAATGGCACCATCACGATCGCTTTGGCGCGGGTCCAGTCGAACTATTCCTTGCAGGTCGCCAACGATGGGCCGCTCATTCCGCAAGCGCTCATGAGCCGCCTGTTCGAATCCTTGTTCGAGCAGCGGCAGGGCCATGACGACAAGCCGCATTTCGGCTTGGGGCTGTATATCGTGCGTCTGGTCGCCGAGTTTCACGGCGGCAGCGCCGTCGCCGCGAATCGCGAAGACGGCAGCGGCGTGGTTTTCACCATCACGCTGCCGCTCATCTAACTGCTCGTCGGATTGGCGGCTTAGAGGGCCATGCCCGAACTCAGGGAGCCGCCCAATGCCAGCTCGCGGTTGCGCGGAAGGCCCTCGTGAGTCAGCAGCCATTCTTTGCGGTCGATGCCGCCGCCGAAGCCGGTCAGCGATCCATCAGCGCCGATGACCCGATGGCAGGGAACGATGATGGCAATGGGATTGCGGCCATTCGCAAGGCCCACGGCCCGCGATCCGTTCGGATTATTGAGGCGCTTGGCGAGCTGGCCATAGCTGCGCGTCTGACCGAAGGGTATGTTTGTCAGCTCACGCCAAACCCGCTGCTGAAATTCTGTTCCCGCCAGGCGCAGCGGCAGATCGAATTCGCGCCGCTTGCCGGCGAAATATTCTTGCAGTTGGCGCACGGCCGCCGGCAATGGATCGATGGTGGCGTTTTGCACCCAGTCTTCTCCCAAGTCGGGCAGCTTGGCCGGCTTGTTGCGGTACAAGTTCATGTACAGACCGGTCAGCGCCGTGCCGTCGCAAGTCAGCATCAAGCGGCCGATGGGGCTATCGACATAACAAAATGCGTTCATGGCGCAACTCCTGATGATTGCCAGAGATAATGTGCCGCATAAGCGCGCCACGGGCGCCAGGCCTCGGAGCGTTGCTGCAATTGCTTCTGATTCGAGCGCGCGGCGCGCATCAACACCAAATCTCCGGTCGGAAACGCATCCGGCCAATGCAGCGCGCGCATGGCGATGTAATTCGCCGTCCAATGGCCGATGCCCGGCAAGCTCATCAAGCCGTCGATCTGTTCTTCCACATTCGCGGCGTATGCCAGCACGATTTTTCGCCGTGCGACCGCCTGCGCGAGTCCGACCAGACTGCGGGCGCGCGCACCGACCATTCCCAATGCGGCCACCTGTTCGGCGGGCACCTCGGCCATGCGATCGGCGCTGGGACTCAAGCGATTGAGTTCAGGATAAGGCGTCGCAATGAGTTCACCGAAAGTTTGCGCCCAACGTCCCGCAATGGTGCTGGCGCCTTTGACCGACACTTGTTGTCCCAGCACGGTGCGCACCGCCAGCTCGAAGCCGTCGAATGCGCCGGCAACGCGCAGCCCCGGCAGACGGCGCACGGTGTCGGCAAGGATGTCATCGTGCCGCAGCAGCGAACTCACCGAATCGGGTGCGGCGCCCAAATCGAACAGCTGTTTGACCCGTCCGATCACGGGCCCGATGACGGCAGTCAACGAAGGCGAGATCTCCAGATTCAGCGCGCTGCCGCCCTGCGTGCATCGATACCGCGATCCAACCCCTGGCAGCGCCGATCGCGACGGTGCGCCGATAGTGAGTGTCATCGACGCTCTCGACGCCGGGTATGGCGCGCAGCCGCAAATAAGCCAGCAGACTAGGCCATGCCAGCGGCGGCCGAAATTCAAGCTGCACGTTCAGGCTGTCGGTGTCGATCGACTTGCCGCGGATCGCGCGCGGACTCAAGCCGTAGCGGGATTTAAACAAAGCATTGAAGCGGCGCACGCTGCTAAAGCCGCTCGCAAAAGCGATGTCGGTCAACTTGAGCGCGGTTTCGCGCAACAATCGTTTGGCCAGCAGCAATCGCTGGGTCTGCGCCAATTCAATGGGTGAAACACCCGAGTTCGGCTTCAGTGACACGCCGCAAATGCCGATCGCTCACGCCCAATGAAGCGGCAAGATCGCCGACGCGTGCACTGGAAAGTGCATGTTCTTCGATGCCCGCCATGGCGGCGCCGACCAGCCGGCTGACCGCATCGACCGGAGCCATGCCGGGAGCGCGCTCCGGCCGGCAGCGCAGACAGGGTCTGAAACCGGCGCCTTCTGCCGCCGCCGCATGCGAATAAAAGCGCATATTGTCGCGATTGGCAGGCCGCGCCGTGCATATCGGCCGGCAATAAATATGCGTCGAGGTGATGCCGACGAAAAAGTGGCCGTCGAAGCGCCGATCGCGGGCGCGCACCGCACGAAAACAGGCATTCGGATCGAGATTCCATGGCGACTAGGTTAGCCCCAATTCGGGTCAATACTCGCCGTTTTCGGACCTCGATATGAGACAGCGAAACTCCGGTTTCGGTCGTTAAGCCAATGCCGTTTTGAACAGCACCATCATGCGGCTCCAAGCCTTTTCAGCTTGGTGTTGATCGTAAACCTGAGAATCAGGCGGACACCAACCATGCTTGGTGCCGGCATACACCTCGATTTCGGCGGCCAATTTGGCCTTCGCGAAAGCTTCCTTGAGCATTTCTTTGGCTTGCGGTTCACGCTGATCGTCATTTTCGGCGATGGCGATCAAAAAATGCGCTTTCATCTTGGGTATCAGCAAATGCGGACTTTCAGGTTTATCGGTGGCGAGGCCGCCGCCGTGGAAGGTCGCCCCGGCGCCCACGCGATCCGGAAATGATGCCGCGGTTCTCATGACAAAGGGGCCGCCCATGCAATAACCAGTGGTGCCCATTTTTTTCTGAACGTCGACCGACGGCTGACTGTCGAGATAAGCGACAAAGGCGGTGGCGTCGGTGAGCGCGGTGGCCGGCGACAAGGTGCCCGCCAGACTCATCAGGCTTTGGCGCGTTGCCGGATCATTGAAATCCGGATGTTCCGGCGCGGTCGGCGCCTTCTTGGTTCGATAGAAGGGATTGATGACCAGCACGGTATAGCCCGATTCTGCCAGCCGTTTTCCCATCTGCCGAAAGGTGGGGCGCAATCCGAAAATATCCGGCCAGATCAATACGGCAGGATATCGGCCCTTAACAGGATGCACGAGATAAGCATCGCAGGTCCCGTCGGGCGTTTTGATCTCGACTTCAGATTCAGTGGTGTCGGCAGCATCCGCGAGCCGCGGCAGCATCGCAGTGAATCCGACCCCGAGGGTCAGGGCACCGAATTGTCTTCTCGATAAGTCGCGAGCGCGGCTCACCGTATACATTTCGTCAAGATCATCCTTCTCGCACATAAGATCCTCCGTTTGATCAAGCGGGCTCCATAGCTGAAATAGGTCTCCTAGGTGCCGAAGTTGAGCGCTGCCCGCTCCGCGTGTCAAGCGTGGCGCAATCCCAAATGCCGCAGTATCCCCTGTGCGGCTTCGCGGCCTTCGAACACCGCCGTCACCACCAAGTCCGAGCCGCGCACCATGTCGCCGCCGGCAAAAACCTTAGGGTTGGTGGTTTGGAATCGGGAATGCGGCGCGCCGGAGACGCGCACCCGGCCGTTGCCGTGCAAATCAATGCGCTGCGCTTGGAACCAATCGGGCGGGCTCGGCAGAAAGCCGAAGGCGACGATCACCGCATCCGCAGCGATGGTTTCTTCGGTTCCCGGCACCACTTCCGGTACGCGGCGGCCGCGTTGATCCGGGGCGCCTAAACGAGTCTCCACCAATTTCACCCCTGTACCCGGTCCACCCCGACGATCTCGATGGGCTGGCGGTTGAATAGAAAAGTAACTCCCTCTTCCTTGCTGTTCTTGTAGTCCCGGCGCGATCCCGGCATGTTGTGCTCATCGCGCCGATAGGTGCACGTCACGCTGGCGGCCCCTTGACGGATCGCGGTCCGATTGCAATCCATGCCGGTATCGCCGCCGCCCAGCACCACCACATGCTTGCCCTTCATGTCGACAAAATCAGCGCCCGATCCCAGGTGCAGCTCTCGGTTGATATTGGAAATGAGATAGGGGAGCGCTTCGTGCACGCCCTGCAGATCCTCGCCGTCGAAGCCGCCTTTCACATACGTGTACGTACCCATCCCCAGGAATATCGCGTCGAATTCGCGCTCGAGTTGTTCGAAGGCGATGTCGCGGCCCACCTCGACGTTCAAGCGAAATTCCACGCCCATGCCTTCCATGATTTCCCGGCGCTTTTCCACCACGTCCTTTTCGAGCTTGAACGGCGGGATGCCGAAGGTCAGCAGACCGCCGATCTTGGCATAGCGGTCGAACACCACCGGCGTCACGCCGTTGCGCACCAGAATGTCGGCGCAGGCGAGACCGGCGGGACCGGCGCCGATGACCGCGACGCGCTTGGAAGTGCGCACCACATGCGACATGTCCGGCTTCCAGCCCAGGCGAAAGGCTTCGTCAGTGATGTATTTTTCGATGGCGCCGATGCTCACCGCGCCCAAGCCATCGTTCAGCGTACACGCGCCCTCGCACAGACGGTCCTGCGGGCAGATGCGGCCGCACATTTCCGGCAACGAATTGGTTTGATGCGAAAGCTCCGCGGCCTCGAACAGCTTGCCGTCGTTGATCAGATTGAGCCAATTCGGAATGTAGTTGTGGACCGGAC
The DNA here is from genome assembly GCA_963809645.1 of uncultured Gammaproteobacteria bacterium. Taxonomy (GTDB): domain Bacteria; phylum Pseudomonadota; class Gammaproteobacteria; order Steroidobacterales; family Steroidobacteraceae; genus Bog-1198. The sequence continues at coordinate 676,223 of CAWEKK010000007.1, read as the reverse complement.
ATTTCCACTCGCAAAAAGGATTGCCGCAGGAGATGCAGCGTCCGGCCTGCTGCGCGGCCGACTCGGCGCTGTATTGCGAATAGATTTCGCGAAACTGCTTGGTGCGCACGTCGATGCCGAGCTTGTCCGGCTCCCTGCGCGGAATATCGAGAAATTGCAGATGCTTGTCGGCCATGAGGATTCGCGTTGCGCTTTAGGCGGCGCGGCGCAGATTTTCCAGCAGCGAATCGATGGCGGAAGCCTTCGGTTTCACCACCCAAAATCGCCCGATGTAGGTGCGGAAATCGTTGAGCAACTGCGCGCCCCATTCGCTTCCCGTGGCCTCGACATGCTGTTCGATGAGGCCTCGCAAGTGCTGCACGTGCGTGCCCATGCCCTCGGGCGATACGCGGTGAATATCGATCAGGTCATGGTTGTAGCGGTCGACGAAATCCCGCTCCATGTCGAGCACATAGGCGAAGCCGCCGGTGAAGCCGGCCCCGAAATTCACGCCGGTGGTGCCGAGCACGCAGACCACCCCGCCGGTCATGTACTCGCAGCAGTGATCGCCGGCGCCCTCCAGCACGGCGAGCGCCCCGGAGTTGCGCACCGCAAATCTTTCCCCTGCCCTGCCGGCGGCATAGAGTTCTCCGCCGGTGGCGCCGTACAGGCAGGTGTTGCCCATGATCACGGTGTCGCGCGCGACAAAGTTTGAGTTGGCGTGCGGCTTCAGCACGATCCTGCCGCCGGCCATGCCTTTGCCGACATAGTCATTGGCTTCGCCTTCGAGATTCAGATGCAGCCCCCCCGCATTCCACACCCCGAAACTCTGGCCGGCGGAACCTTTCAAGCTGACGACCAAGGGAGCGGCACTCATGCCGGCATTACCCCAGCGGCGTGCGATTTCGCCGGAAATGCGCGCGCCCAGGGAGCGGTTGAAATTGTTGACCCGATAGGAGAATGTGCCGCCGGCTTTAGCGTCGATCGCGGCGCGCATGTCCTCCAGCATTCTTTCCGCCAGCGCGCCCTTGTCGAATGGTTCATTGTGCGGATCGAGGCAGTACTGCGGCTTGTCCGATACCAGTGTGGAATTGGCCAAGAGCGGTGCCAGATTCAGCTTGCGCTGCTTGGCGGTTTCGCCGGGCAGTATTTCCAAGAGTTCGGTGTGCCCGATCAATTCAGCCAGGGTGCGCACGCCCAATGAGGCCATGATTTCGCGGCATTCGCGCGCCACAAATTTGAAATAGTTGATCACCATGTCAGGCAATCCGATGAAGTACTTGCTGCGCAGAACGTTGTGCTGCGTGGCGACGCCGGTGGCGCAATTGTTCAAATGACAGATGCGCAGATATTTGCAGCCCAGAGCAACCATGGGCGCGGTGCCGAAGCCGAAACTCTCCGCGCCGATCAATGCCGCCTTGATCACGTCCAACCCGGTCTTCAGGCCGCCGTCGGTCTGCAGGCGCACTCGATGCCGCAATTCGTTGGCGCGCAGCGTCTGGTGGGTTTCGGCGAGGCCCAGCTCCCAGGGGGTGCCGGCGTACTTGATGGACGATAAGGGACTCGCGCCGGTACCGCCGTCATAGCCTGAGATGGTGATGAGATCTGCATAGGCCTTGGCGACGCCGGCCGCCACCGTGCCGACGCCCGGCTCCGCCACCAATTTGACCGACACCAACGCCCGCGGATTGACCTGCTTCAAGTCGAAGATCAGCTGCGCCAAATCTTCGATGGAATAGATGTCGTGATGCGGCGGCGGCGAAATCAAGCCCACGCCGGGCCGCGCGAACCGCAGGCGGGCAATCATGTCGTTGACCTTGTGGCCCGGCAGCTGCCCGCCCTCTCCGGGCTTCGCGCCCTGCGCAATCTTGATCTGCAGCACTTCGGCATTGATCAGGTATTCCGGCGTGACGCCGAAGCGGCCGGAGGCGACCTGCTTGATCTTGGAATTCTTCTCGGTGCCGTAGCGCACCGGATCCTCGCCGCCCTCGCCGGAATTCGAACGCGCACCGAGGCGATTCATGGCGATCGCCAGGGCTTCGTGCGCTTCCGGAGACAGCGCGCCCAAGGACATGCCGGCACTGTCGAAGCGCGCGAGAATGGCCGAAATGGGTTCAACCTCTTCAATCGGGATCGGCGCGGCGCCGCTCTTCAGTTTCAACAGGTCGCGAAGACAGGAGACCGGCCGCTCATTCACCAGGCGGGCATATTGTCGGTATTGCTCGAAACTGCCCGTCATGACGGCCGATTGCAGGGTGGCCACCACATCGGGGTTGTACATGTGGTATTCGCCGTTGTGCATGTACTTGAGCAGACCGCCCTGCTCCACGGGGGTAGGTATGTCCCAGGCGCGCTTCGCCAGATATTCGGCATCCAATTTCAGATCCGTAAAGTCGGCGCCTTGAATGCGGCTGTCGGTTCCGCCGAAGCACAGTGCCACCACCTCGTCGCTCAATCCGACGATCTCGAACAGCTGCGCGCTGCGATAGCTCGCCACGGTGCAGATCCCCATCTTGGACATGATTTTGAACAGCCCCTTGCGGATGCCGCGCCGATAGCTTCGGCCGAGCTCCTGGCGCGCAATGGCTTCCATCTTGAGCACGCCCTTGCGCATCATGTCGAACAGTGTCTGGTAAGCGAGATAGGGATAGACCGCGGTCGCGCCATAGCCGATCAGACAGGCGAAATGATGGGCATCGCGCGCGGTGCCGGTCTCCACCAGGATGTTGCACTTGCAGCGCAATCCCGTCGTCACCAAGCGATGATGGACGGCGCCCGTCGCGAGCAGTGCGTGGATGGGCAGCTTTCCCTTTCACCAGGTAACGGTCCGACAACAGCAGCACCAGTTTGCCGAGCCGCACCGCGGTTTCCGCGTGGTCGCATACGCGCAAGAGTGCCGTCTGCAGATCGAGATGCTCATCGTATTGCAGGTCGATGAACTCATTGGGAATCCCGGACTCGGCCAGCGCGACGATCTGCCGCAGCTTGCGCTGCGACAGTATCGGCGAACTCAATACGATCTGTTCCGCGTGCTGCGGCGCCGGCACGAAGATATTGGCTTCCGGGCCGATCTGCGTCTGCAGGGACATCACGATGCTTTCGCGCAAGCTGTCGATGGGCGGATTCGTGACCTGGGCGAACTGCTGGCGGAAATAGTCGTACAGCGAGCGGGTCTTCTTGGAGAGCACCGGCATCGGAGTGTCGTCGCCCATCGAGCCGACCGCCTCGCTTTCATCCTCCGCCAGGACGCGGATGATCTCATCGCGCTCTTCGGCCGAGACGTTGAACATTTTCTGATACTGCGCGAGGACTTCGCGATCGAAGGGTTCGGCCGCCAGCCGCGGATCGATGAGGTCGGTCTGCAGATAGCGCACCCCCTTCTTGAGCCAGACCTTGTAAGGATGGCGGCTCTTGAGAAGATCGTCGATCCGTTTGGTCGACATGAGCTCGGCGGTTTGCAGATCGAGCGCCAGCATTTCACCCGGGCCGAGCTTGCCCTTGTCGACGACATCCTCAGGAGCGTAGTCCCAGACGCCGGCCTCCGAGGCGATGGTGATGTGCCGATTCTTGGTGATCACCCAGCGCGCGGGCCGCAGGCCGTTGCGGTCCAGCGTGCAGCAGGCATAGCGCCCGTCGGTGAGCACGATGCCGGCCGGCCCGTCCCAGGGCTCCATATGAGTCGCGTAGTACTCATAAAAGGCTTTCAAGTCCGGATCGATCATGTCCACCGATTGCCACGCCGGGGGCACCAGCATACGCATCGCATGCATGGGATCGAGGCCGCCGGCCAGCAGCACTTCCAGCATGTTGTCGAGCGATTGCGAATCGGAGCCGGTGAGGGACACCAGCGGCAGGATGTCGCTCAAATCCGGCAACAGCGGCGATCTGAACAAGGGACCGCGCGCCACGGCCCAGCTGCGGTTTCCCTGCACCGTGTTGATTTCACCGTTATGGGCCAGGTATCGATACGGATGCGCCAGGCGCCATTGCGGCAGCGTATTGGTGGAGAATCGCTGGTGGAACACCACCACCGAGGCTTCCATGCGCGGATCCTTAAGGTCAGGATAAAACTGCGCCAGAAACTGCGGCATGACCATGCCCTTGTAGACGATGGTGCTGGCCGACAACGACGGAATGTAGAAGACCGGATCCTGTGCTTCGAGTTTTTTCTCGCAGCGGCGGCGCGCGAGAAACAGTTTGCGATTGAAGGCTGCCTCGTCGAGGCCGGAGGGTGAATTCACGAACACCTGCTCGATGGCCGGCAGGCTCTTGAGCGCCTCGGCGCCGCAAGCCGACGGATCGATCGGCAATGCGCGAAACCCGGCGAGTTCAAGCTGCTCCAGCTGCAGTTGTTCGCTGAGCATATTGCGGGCTGCGGCGGCCTTGGCCGGATCGCGATCGAGAAACACGAGGCCCGCGGCGAACCGCTGCGTCTAAGCTGAAGCCGGCATCCGCGGCCGCCGCCCGGAGAAATGCCGTCGGCTGCTTGATCAGCAGACCGCAGCCGTCCCCCGTCTTGCCGTCGGTCGCGATCGCCCCGCGATGGGTGAGCCGTTCAAGGAACTGATGGCGGTCTGCAAAACCCAATGACTGGCGCGATCGTCGAGGCTGGCGATCAGGCCGAAGCCGCAGGAATCCTTTTCGTACGCGGCACGGCACAGACCCCAGTCGCCTCGGCGCGGATCGGTACCGGTGAGGAGGCTGGTGGTGTACGCGGCGGAATCCTTGATCGTCATAGCGCGCCCATATGCAAGCCAAGCCCTGCGCATTTCATGGCAGGGGCTTTTCAAAACAACAACTTAACTCGGTTCTGGGCCTTAAAAAATTAAGTGCCAAGGTTGGCGCAAACGCCGCATCGCGCCGGTGTATGGAACTTACCTTATATGGATGGCGCCCCGATTGGCAAGCGCGAAAAGGTCTGGTGGCGAAGGCCTGCTAGCCTGCGATATAGCGCTCTAGCTGCTCGATATGCTGCGATTGTTCCTGGATGACCGCTTTGACCAAATCGCCGATGGACAGCATGCCGACGACGCGGCCCGACTTCACCACCGGCAAGTGCCGAAAGCGCCCATCGGTCATCAACTGCATGCAGTGATGCACCGTATCGTCCGGGCTCACGCTCACGGCGGGCGAACTCATGATGTCGCTCACGGGCGTGTCATGCGAAGAGCGATTTTTGAGAATGACCTTGCGCGCATAGTCGCGCTCGGAAATGATCCCGAGCAATGCACCTTCCTGCATTACCAACAACGCACCGACGTGCCGCGTCGCCATGATCTCAATCGCGCGCAGCACGGAGTCCGTCGGCGCCACGGAGAAAATCTGGCTGCCCTTGACCTGAAGCAATTGATTCACGGTCTGCATATAACCCCCGTTATTGCCGACTATACTCGCGCCTCATACCAGGACAACCGGAAAAATGAGCGAATCAGAGCCACCACCCCCCATTGCTGCGGCGCGGCCATACGTCGTGAAGTCCCCCAACGGCGAGCGGACCGACCCTTATTATTGGCTGCGCGACGACGAGCGCAGCAACCCGGAAGTACTGGCCTATCTGAACGCGGAAAACGCCTACCGCGAGCGCAGCATGGCCGATGCCAAGCCCCTGGAAAACGTGCTCTACGACGAAATCATCGCGCGGCTCAAACAGGACGACTCCACCGTGCCGTACCGCAAAAACGGCTACTGGTACAGCACCCGTTTCGAACCGGGCAAGGAACACCCGATATTTGTGCGCCGCAAGGGTTCCCTGGAGGCGCCGGAAGAAATTTTGCTGGATGCCAACGAGCAAGCGGTTGGGTCTGCGTACTACCGCGTCGGCGCGCTGGAAATCTCGCCCGATTCAAATTGGCTGGCCTTCTGCGAGGACACCATCGGGCGGCAGCAATTTACGCTGCGCTTCAAGGATCTGAGCAAGGGCGAGATCTTGCCGATCGCCATTGCCGACGTCGAAGCCGATCTCGCATGGGCCGCGGACAACCGCACCGTGCTCTACGTCGCGAAAGAACTCGAAACGCTGCTGGGGCTGTACGTCAAGAAGCACGTGCTCGGAGACGATCCCAAAAACGATGAGTTGATATTCGAGCAAACCGACAAGAGCTTCTACACCGGGGTGTCCAACTCGAAATCCGATGCCTACATCTTTCTGCACATGGAGAGCACGCTGTCGTCCGAATGGCGCTACGCGCGCGCGGATGACCCGCAGCTGCGCTTCGAGGTCTTTTTGCCGCGCGAAGCCGAGCATGAATACGACATAGAACATCTCGGCGGCTCATTCATCGTGCGGTCCAATTGGCAGGCGCGCAATTTTCGGCTCGTGGCCGCGCCGATCGGCGCGTTCAGCAACCGTGACGGCTGGACCGACGTCATGCCGCATCGGGACGATGCTTACATCGAGGATTTCGACGTATTCACGGATTTTCTAGCCGTGTCGGTGCGCAGCGGCGGTCTGCGGAAGATCTGCATTCATCTGCTGGCCGACGCGGCCGAATTTTTCATTGCCAGCGATGAGGCCGCGTACACCACATCGCTGTCGGTCAACACGGAGTTGGATACGAGCATAGTGCGCTACGCCTATTCCTCGCTGACCACGCCCGCGACGCTGTACGACTTCGACGTCCGCACCCGCGAACAAAAGCTGCTCAAGCGCGATCCGGTGCTGGGCAGTTTTGATCCGAAAGACTACGCCGGCGAGTTTTTGATGGTGAGCGCGCGCGACGGCACGCAGATTCCCGTCTCGCTCGCCTACCGGAAAGACTTTGCGCCGGACGCCTCGCAGGCCGCTGCTGCAATACGGCTACGGAGCTTACGGTCTTTCGATGGATCCGATGTTTTCATCGGCACGCCTGAGCCTGCTGGACCGCGGTTTTATCTATGCGATTGCCCACGTACGCGGCGGCCAGGAACTGGGCCGGGCGTGGTATGACTCCGGGCGGCAACTGCAGAAGAAAAATTCCTTCAACGATTTTCTGGATGTCACGCGCGCGCTGGTCGCCGCCGGCTATGCCGCCGCCGACAAGGTGTTTGCGATGGGCGGCAGCGCCGGCGGCCTGCTCATGGGGGCGGTCGCCAACATGAGCGCCGGCGATTACCGCGGCATCGTGGCGCAAGTGCCGTTCGTCGACGTCGTCACCACGATGTTGGACGAAAGCATTCCGCTAACCACCAACGAATACGATGAATGGGGCGATCCCAAAGCGCGCGAGTACTACGACTACATGCTGTCGTATTCGCCATACGACAATGTCGCGCGCAAGGCATATCCCGCGATGTACATCACCACCGGTCTTTGGGACAGCCAGGTGCAGTACTACGAACCGGCCAAGTGGGTGGCGAAACTTCGCGCCGTGAAAACCGACCAGAATCGCCTGTTTTTGCACGCGGAAATGCAGGCCGGTCACGGCGGAAAATCCGGGCGCTTTCAGCGCTATCGGGAAATCGCCATGGAATATGCATTTCTGCTGTCGGAATTGGCGCGATAAAAAAAAGGCGCCGCGAGCGGGAGGGGGGGAAGCAGATCGCGGCGCCTTCGGGGTGACCCAAAAATCGTAAGGTTTAGTTGGCGGCGGCAGCCTCCGGCGAGGTGCGGGCCGGCGCTGCGGCATAGCGGGCGGCAAGCCGCGCGGCCTCGCCTAAGCGTGCGTCAATTCTTGCCAGCGCAAACTGACCGTCGCCTCGGCGCACCAGCAGGGTGGCCTCGCGGCTGCCCTCGGCAGCCAATAGCGCGATGAATTTCGATTGCATACCCGATCGAAGCAAGCCGCGTGCCAGCGAAACATGCCATAAAAATCAGTGAGTTATGAGGTCGCGGCGCGTTGTCAGGTGACGCGATTTGTCCACTGGTGACGCACAGCTGGCGGCTTTGGACGGCCTTTACGGATGTAGCAGCACGCAGGCGTGCGAATGGGCTTTGAGCGTTTTGCAAATCCCGTTGGCGCGCTTCTCACTCAAACCCGCGACCTGCAAGCGATACAAGGTGCCCGATGCACCTTTCTTCGGCGATACCTTGGGCGACAGCCCCGACAGCAGCTGCGGATATTCCTGGTCCAGTTTCGCCCAATGCTTGTTTGCGGCATCGGCGCCCGATTTGAACGCGCCGAGTTGTACGCCATAGTGGCCTGCGGATTTGGCGGCTGCGGCTGGCTTGGCGACTGCGGCGGGTTTCATCGCCGCGGCAGGTTTCGGCGGCGGCGCGGGGCTTTCAGCGGGCGGCGTCTCGGCGGCAGCCGGCACGGTGTTCGAAGGCGCCGATGCCAGCGTAAAGTTCTCCACGCGGATGCGCGCTTCCTCCGTCCACTTGCCTTCGGGGTACTGCTTCAAAAATGCCTGATAGGCATCGAGCGTGTCGGTATCGCGCGCCTTCTGCCAATCCCGTTCCTCGTAGAGTTCCTTGACGCGCGCCCGGGCCTGAGCGGTGAATTCGCCGCTCGGATATTTCTTCAAGAAGAGTTCGTAAGCGTCAGTGGTGTTCGCGGAGCGGGTTTTTTCCCAGTCGCTCTGTTGACGGCTGCACCCCGACAAGGCCAGTGCGGCAGTCAATGACAGCACTAAAAACGCTTTTTTGATGACCATTTTCACACTCTGCGGGATTTCCTGGAATGCGCGCATTCTACTGCGATTCACCTCCTTGCGGCGACGCCAAGCTCGTCACATCACGGGCTGCCCCGATAGGATAAGAAGAGGCCATGACCCAGCAAAAACGTCGCTTTCTCGACAGCAGTTCGGCCTCGCCCACCTTTATCGGAGCCAATTCGGTGTTCGTCGGCGATATCCGCGGCCGCGGTCAATTTGTGGTTTCCGGCGAAGTGCACGGCGACGGCGATCTGGAGGGCGCACTGAACCTGTCGGCCTCCGGCAGCTGGCATGGCCAGGTCCGGGCGCAGCAAGCGATTGTCGCCGGCACCATCATGGGCGGCTTGATCGTCGAGGATAAACTCGAGATCGGTTACACCGCGGTGATTCGCGGCAAGGTCAGTGCACGGACGGTTGCGATCGCGAAGGGCGCGATCGTCGATGGAGAAATCGAAGTCACTTCGGACACCCCGGTGCTGCGCTTCGAAGAAAAGCGCGAAGCAGAAGAGAAGCGGGATGTAAAAGCCAGCGTGGCTTGAAAGCATTCGCGACTGTTCGCGAATGGCGACATTGATTCAAAGTTGGTGTGTTCGCGTGTAATCCCGCATCCTAGCGGCCGTGAAAGAATACGATGTGGTCATCATCGGCGGCGGCATTCATGGCGCCGGCGTTCTGCAGGCAGCGGCGGCCGCCGGTCACAGCGCTCTGCTCATCGAACGCCAGGCTCTCGCGGCCGGCACGTCGAGCCGCTCCAGCAAGCTGATTCACGGCGGACTGCGCTATTTGGAATCCGGCCAGTTTGCGCTGGTGCGCGAAAGCTTGCGCGAACGCGCGATTCATCTGCGCATCGCCCCGGAGTTGGTGGCGCTCAAGCCGTTCTACATTCCGGTGTACCGCGACACCCGTCGCCGGCCCTGGCAGTTGAAAATCGGGCTGTGGATATACGCGCTGCTCGGCGGCTTCGACGCGGCCACGCGTTTCGGCAGCGTGCCCAAGAGCTGAGTGGCCGCAACTCGACGGCCTGAAGACCCAGGATCTCGACGCGGTCATTCGTTATCACGATGCACAGACCAACGATGCCCTGCTGACGCGTGCGGTGGTGAGATCCGCTTTGGGGCTGGGTGCAGAACTTGCGTTGCCGGCGAAATTCACGCGGGCGGTTTTGAGCGAGGACGGCGTGACCGTGACCTACGCGACCGCCTCAGCGACCGTGGAATGCCGGGCCCGCGTGCTGATCAATGCCGCCGGCCCCTGGGCAACGGGAGTGGCGCGTGCGATCGAGCCGGCCATTGCAATCCCCGACGTGGATCTCGTGCAGGGAACGCACATTGTGATTCCCCATCCGTTGACCGCCGGCATTTACTACGTTGAGAGCCCGACGGATGGACGCGCCGTATTCGTCATGCCCTGGGCGGGCGCCACCCTGGTCGGGACCACGGAAACACCCTATCGCGGCGACCCGGATCGGCTGCAACCGTTGCCCGCCGAGGAAGAATATCTGTTGGCGGTCGTCCGGCACTATTTTCCGGCGCTGGCTGGCCTGACGCGAGCGGACATCAGCGAGCGTTTTGCCGGCCTGCGGGTGCTGCCCGCGGCCACGCAGGCGGCCTTCGACCGGTCGCGTGAAACCATATTCACCACGGACCGAGACGTACGCCCACGCGTTTTGGGCATCTATGGCGGCAAACTGACGGGATGGCGAGCGGCTGCGGCCCATGTAATGCAGCGTATCCGCCCCTCGTTGCCGGCCGCCGTGCGGCGCGCCGAAACGGATCTGTTGATTTTGAGGAGACCGACATGAGCAAGAATGGCATAGCCCTGGCGGCCCTGGCGTTGTTCGCAACGCTGGCGCATGCAGAGGACTATCTCAGCCCGACCGAGGAGCGCGTGCGCTTATCGTTGGGGGTTGCGCGCCTGTCGAACAACACCAACCTTCAGATCGACAGCAGCGCCGGCGTTCCCGGAACGCCGGTCAACGCCGAGGACCAATTCGGCCTGGACAAGACCGACTATGAAGCCGTGATCCAGGCCATGGTGCGGGTCGGGGAGCGGCACCGCTTGCGATTCGATTATTTTTCGCTGGACCGCTCGGGTCATACCGTGGTGACCGATCCCATCGTGTTTCGCGACGTCGTCCTGCAGCCCGGCGATCCCTTGGAATTCGGACCTGTCGATTCGGACTTTCAGCATCAGCTACGAATATTCGTTCATTCACAGCGACAAGTTTGAACTGGCCGGCACCTTCGGCGTCAGCGACACGGATATCTCCGCGCGCGCGCGCGTTCAGACGCAGGCGCGGCATGTCGATCAGACCGAAGACCAGGCCGGCCCCTTCCCGACCTTCGGCCTCGACGCCACATATGTGGTCAGCAAGCGATTTTACGTCGACGGCCGCGCGCAATACTTCAAGGTGCGCGTCGACGATCTCGACGGATCGCTCGGCATCTACGAGATCGACGCGCTGTACCGGCTGCGTCCGAATATTTCATTCGCGTTGGGCTACACCATGCTGCGCGCCGAGCTGCTTTCGACGCAGCCGAAGCAGTCCGGATTCTTCAACTTCAATTCCAAGGGTCCGGAATTCGTCGTCAGAGTCGCATTCTAAACGGCTATTGCGGCGTGCTGGTCTCGACCGAGAATTCCACCCGGTTGTTGGCAGCGGCGGCCTTGTTCCAGTCTCCGGCCGTGAGGGTATCGCTGCGCGCCGGATACGGCGTGCCGGGGTGCGCGGTGCCGGTGCTCTCCAGTGCAACGGTTATTCGCGCCCGCCGTTCTCTGGCGCACGCCCGCCACCAGATTCGCAAATGCCAGCGATTGACGCTGCTGCCCTGACAAGGCCTCATCGAGCGGATTGCCGATCAAGTCGCAGCGGTTGACGGGCAGCGCCGGTGCCGCCGGGGCGTAGCCGTCGGTGGCATTCCCCGTGAGGCAGAACAATCCAGCGGAGCTGGTGATCTTCACCACGCCCTTGAATGCCTTGCGCCTCGAGTTTCATCAACAACTCGCGCAGCACTTCCAAGCGGCTGTGATCGAAAGCGATTTCGCCGTAAGGCACGGGTTCCACCCGCGATGCGACCACCGCCGAACCCGCTCCCGCCGGCGTGCTCGGCTGCCCGCTGCTGTTCGCTGCGGCGAGCGCGGCGGTGAGGTCTTTGACCGTGCCGGCCAGATCGAGCTTCGAGCGCTGCAATTCGGCATTGCCGGATTTCAAGCCGGCAAGCTCGGCGCGCACGCCGGCCAGATCGTTGCGCGTACTCACCCACGCCGCGGCAAACGCCACCGCGACGAGGCTCGCCGCCAATAGGCCCGGCCACCCAGGGCCAAGGCGACTTTGGCGGCGCCGGCGGCGGTGCGATGGGGTCGATGGCCTGAATGGGCATGGCGTTGCGCACATCGCTGACGATGCGCGTGGAAAAACTGTCGAGACTGGCAACGATGAAGCGGCGAATGTCCACCGCCTGGTCTTTCACCGCGGTTTCGATGCGCCGTCCCCAATCGATCGGACCGGCCGCGCCCGGCCGCGGCGTTGGGCGCTCGACCGGAATGCCGGAGTCGATTTCCACCGGATGCAGCGCCGGGTCCGCCCCGTCGCGCCGATCGGGCAACAAATGCAGTTCGTACAATACTTTCGATACGTCCACGGGCCGCACTTGCTTGGGGAGCACGCCCATCGCGCCCAAGGCGCGCGCCTGTCCGACGTACAATTCGCCCTCCTGCGAGGTGTACATCATGATGGGGATCATCGCGGTTTGCGGATTGCCCTTGATGGCCTTCACCGCCTGCAGGCCGTCCATCCCGGGCATGAGATGGTCCATGAAAATGGCATCGGGCCGGTTGGACTTCAGATATTCAATGGCTTGCTCGGCCGACTCGGCCATGTCGACTTCGATGTCGTACTTCTCGAGCATGCGGCTCAAAATAACGCGAGCAGACTTGGAATCGTCGACCACCAGTGCGCTTTTTCGAGCCATGCGATTAGTGTAGCGCAGTCGCTTCGGCGATGGTCAGCGCGCCATGCGCTCATGCTCGTCGCGAATCCGCGACGAGCATGCAGGGCAATCCGCGGTGCTGGAGCGTGCGGCTGGCACGCGCCCCTTGAGCAGCTTTAAGCCGGATCGGCGCTCGGCGATTCCTTGTTCTGAGCAATCCAGGTCAGAGCGGATTCAACATCGGCGAGTTCACTGGCCGTAAATCCTTCGATCCTGACGCCGGTGGCTTCGGCCTTTTTCTTGGCAAGTTCCGCGGCTGCGACGGAATGCACCCACACCAAGCCACGGCGCACTTTGGCGGTAAATTTTTGCTGCTTCTCTTCGGTCATTACCCACTCCTTAAAATTATCTGTGCAGTCTACGGTGCCGCGATGGCGCGGTCCATCCGGGCACTGTAGGCGTTGAGGGCGTGCGAGACCACCCCCAGGTATTGATTGGCCTCGTCCCAGCGGCGCTCTTCAATGGCCTCGCGGATTCCCGGCAGGGTCTTGACGCCATACCCGGTATGCAGGCCGGGCGCATATATCATGTGCTGGTACCACTCGCGCCCCGGCAGGCCGCGCGCATCCATCAGGCTTTGTTCGATAACCGTGAGGGTTGCATTCACCCGCGTGCCCGCTCCGCCTTGGCGGCAGGATCGGCGGCGGCATTCAGGCGCGCATATTCCTTGTCGAACGCCTTGGCGCTTTGCTCGAATTTCGCCACGGCATTGTCGAGTACTGCAAAATTCAAGTACGGCACCTCGGCTTCGCGCGCCGGCGGGGCACGCGGGTAATCGGGATTGGCCGTCGAGCTTGTAGGAATCGTCGTCCAACAGCTTGGTCGACTCCGCGGTTTTGCCGCGCATACTGTCGGCCAGCTTGTGCAGTTCTTCATCGTATGCCGCGACCGAGGCGGCGAAGTCGCCCTCGCGCGCCGGTATCAGATCGGCCTGCGAGGCACGCAGCATGATTCGGCCCGCCACCTTCGCCAGCGCCACACCATAGTCGAATTTCGGATCGACGAAGCGCCGGAAGTGGTCGAATGAATCGTATGCCGAGTGATAAACGCCGTACTCCGATTCGCCCTCGAATCCCAGGTTCACGGAGTTGATGCCCAAGTGCTGCAGGAACGGCGTGTAATCCGAGCCTGATCCCAGCGCGCCCAACTGCAGGTCGCCGGGAGCGCCGGCGCGGCCGCCGGATTCGCCGCGGGCGGATTCCACGCTCATGACGCGTCTTTCCGCCAGCGATCGCGCCAGCACGCTTGCGCCGGTTTCCGGATCTTTCACATCGCGTGCGACCTCGCTCAAGAAGTGCTGCAAGGCGTGGCTGCCCTCGGCCTGCAAAAAACCCGCGGCCATTCGTGTCGGAATTGATGTACATCACGGCCTTGATCTTGAGTTCGGCCGCGTGCTGTTCGGCCCACTCGGTGGAACCCAGCAACCCCGGCTCCTCGCCGTCCCAGCTGTTGTAGACCAGGGTGCGCCGCGGCCGCCAGCCGTCCTTCAGCAATTTTCCGATGGCCTTCGCCTCCGCCATCAACGCCACCTGACCCGACAGAGGATCCATGGCGCCGAACACCCAACCATCATGATGATTGCCGCGGATGATCCATTGATCGGGTTCTTCGCTGCCGCGAATCTTGGCCACCACATCGTAGATCGGCTTCTGGCTCCAATCGGACAACACCTTCATGTGGACCTTGGCCGGTCCGGGTCCCACGTGATAAGCGAACGGCAGGCCGCCGCGCCATGAGGCGGGCGCCACGCGGCCGCCGAGGGCCGCGAGCAAGGGTTCGGCATCCGCGTAGGAAATCGGCAATACCGGGATTTTCAGCAGCGTCTTCGCATCCTTGAGGGCGAGGCGCTTGGCGCCGGGCACCGCGCCGACGCCGGGGGTCAGCGGATCGCCGCTGTACAAGGTCAGATCCTGTACCGAGCCGCGCTGCACGGCATCGCGCGGCCGATAGCCGCCCTTCGGATAAATATCGCCGGCACCGTAGCCGTCATCGCGCGGGTCGGAATAGATCAGGCAGCCCACCGCTCCATGTTCATAGGCCAGCTTGGGCTTGAGTCCGCGCCAACCGCCGCCGTATCGCGTCAGCGCGATCTTGCCCTTGACGCTGATTCCCTCGCGCTCGAGCTCCTTATAATCGTCCGGCATGCCTTGATTGACATACACCAGTTCCGCGGTCACATCGCCGTCCGCGCCGTACACGTTGTACGGCGGCAGCTCATCCTTGGTCTGCGTCGAGGTGCTGTCGCCCTCGATGGCCGGCTCGCTCAGGCGCGCCTTGAAGTGCGTGGGCGCCACCAGTTCCACCAGCACCTCCTTGGGCGTCGGGTAAAGCACCGAGAAGGTCTCGATGGACGCATCCCAACCCCACTCGCGAAACTTCGCCAGCTGAAATTCCGCATTGGCCTTGTCGTGCGGGGAACCCACATGATTCGGCGCGGAGGTCATCTGCTTGAGCCATTCGCGCAAGTCGTCAGCCGACAGGTCCGCATCGAAACGCTGTTCCAGCTGCAGCTCGCGCGGCGGCGGCGGCGCTCGAAAATCCTTCCAGATCGTTCGCACCGGCCGGCGCATCGGCGGCGACCGCCACGGCCATGCTGAGGCCGGCGGCGGCGATGAATGCGCACAAGACGCGGGGAATCGTTACGGACACTTATAGCTCTCCTTCATTCGCGGATACCGGTGCCGCGATTCAACAAGGTTACCGCCAGGGCAAACATCACGGCGGCGGCGGAAATCATGATGGCATAGGCCAGGCGCAAATCGACATCCGAGCTGCCGAGAAAACCGAAGCGGAACGCGCTCACCATGTACAAAATGGGATTGGCGTTCGAGGCCACGTGCGCCCAGCCCGGCAGCATGGTGACCGAATAGAACACGCCCCCGAGGTAGGTGAGCGGCGTCAGTACGAAGGTGGGAAACCAGGAGATCTGGTCGAAATTCTTGGCGAACAGCGCGTTGATGAATCCGCCCAGCGCAAAAATAAAACTGGTCAGGAAGGCCGCGGTGATGATCGCCAGCACGTGGTGAATCGACAGACGGGCGAAGAACAGCGAAATGATCGTGACCACGGCGCCCACCAGCACGCCGCGCAGCACGCCGCCCATGGTATAGCCGGCGACGATCAGCCAATTGGGCAGCGGCGAAACCAGCAGTTCCTCGATGTGCTTGCCGAATTTCGCCCCGAAGAACGACGACACCACATTGCCGTACGAGGTTTGAATCACGTTCATCATGATGATGCCGGGCGCCATGAACTGCATGTAGTCGAAGCCGCCCACTTGACCGACGCGTCTGCCGATCAGGCTGCCGAAGATGACGAAGTACAGCGTGGCCGTGACGCGCGGGCGGCACGATGGTCTGCCCCCAGATGCGCACGATGCGGCTGAACTCGCGGATGATGATGGTCTTGAAGCCGATCCAATCGGTGAGCGCGCGAGATTCGGACATTTATGAGGCCTGCGCGGCGGTGTTCTTGGCGCTGACGTCGACCAAGCGGATGAACAATTCCTCGAGCCGGTTGACCTTGTTGCGCATGCTGTTGACGGCAATGCCCTGCGCGGACAGCTGCGCGAAAATATCGTTCAGGCTTTGCGTCTTGGACATCTCGATTTCCAGGGTATGATCGTCGGACAGCACCGCTGTGAATCCCGACAGTTGCGGCGCGGCATCGCGCGGATCGCGCAGGTTGAATACGAACACTTCGGTCTGCAGCTTGCGCAGCACATTCACCATGCTGTCCCGCTCAATGATGTTGCCGCCCTCGATGATGGCAATGTTGCGGCAAAGATTCTCGGCTTCTTCCAGATAATGGGTCGTCAGAATGATGGTGGTGCCCTGCGCATTGATGTTGCGCAGGAACTCCCACATCGAGCGGCGAATTTCGATGTCGACCCCCGCGGTCGGCTCGTCCAGGATCAGCAGCCGCGGCTCATGCATCAGCGCGCGGGCGATCATCAAACGGCGCTTCATGCCGCCGGAGAGCGAGCGCGCGGTCGAATTGCGCCGGTCCCAGAGCTGCAGCTGTTTGAGATATTTTTCCGCGCGCTGTTTCGCGAGCGGCCGCGGTATGCCGTAGAACCCGGCCTGATTCACCACAATGGTGAACGGCGTCTCGAACATGTTGAAGTTGATTTCCTGCGGCACCAGGCCGATGCAGGACTTGGCCGCTTCCAGCTCCTTGTCGATGTCGTGACCGAACACCTCGACCACGCCGCTGGTTTTATTGACCAGCGAGGTGGTAATACCGATCGCGGTCGTTTTGCCGGCGCCGTTGGGGCCGAGCAGCGCAAAGAAATCGCCCTCATCGACTTCCAAGTCGATGGCTTTGAGCGCTTTAATGCCGTTTTTATAGACTTTGGTGAGTTGTCGGAGGACTAAGGCATGCATAAGAGCCGCGTAGACTAAACCTCGCGAGGCTCGCTTGGCAATTGAGCCGCCGCCGCCAATTGCAATCCGGAGAGCTGAACGCGGCGCAATGCGCCGGTATCGGGCCGCGCCGCCGCCTTCATCAGAGCGCTCCAGTAGGCGTGGCAGCCGCTCCAGCGAGGGCTCAAATTCGGCGACTCGGCGAGCGCCAGCGCCGGCAGCGCATCGACCGCCACGCGCCGGAAGGCATCCGCGGTGCTGGCATGCATGCCGAGCAAGCAGGTGCGCGGTGAGATCGGCGCTCGATGCGATATGCCAGGTGTAGAAGAGCGCAATCCTCACGAAATCAACGGTATCCTCGTCCGTCCGCGGCTCATCGGCAACCCGCACCGCGCCGTGCGCCTGCAGCCGCCCGCGCCAATAGCCGTCATCCGCAAAGCGCAGATCGAACAAGGCATAGGGACAATTCGCCGCAGCGGCGCGCTGCGCCGGGGTCAGCGGCGCGATCTGGGCCGCCAATGAGGCGGACAGGCGGCCGTTGCCCGCCAAGTCAAGGAACCTGCGGTTCAAGCCGCGTACCGAGGCCAGGTGTTCCAGGGAGAGGTGCGACTGCCGGGTCCAGTTGCCGATGAATGCTTCCTGCACAAATCGCCTCCTTTTACGTCGAAAAAGCTCTTGGCAGGCAAGCTAACTTTGTGACAAATTTCTGTCAAATTCTTTTTGACCGCAAAACGCTTGAAATGCCCACGGGAGATTGTCATGAGGATATCCGACGATCGCTACACGAAAGACCGGCAGAAATTCGATCTGGCGCTGCGCCTGATTCACCACGAAGCCCGCACCTTCACCATCAGGCAGTGGACCGGCCTGAGCGACGATCGCATACGCAAGCTGTATCGCAGCTACGTTTTGAGCGGCGAGGCGCGCGCGGTTACGCGCCACCGCGGCAAGTCGCCGCGTCAGGCGGCATTTTTCTTCCGCAACCCGGAGCTGAACTTTCATGCTGCGCAGCTGGCGAGTTTGTTTTTGATATATGGCTTGATGGCCGGCGGCGCGCGCGGAGTTGAACCGCGCTATCGCTTGGGGTCGCTGGAATCCGGCGCGCTGCTGTGCCGCGCGTATGAGGCCTATATCGAAATGCACAAGCCCGCGAACATCTCGTTCGAACACGCCTGGTTTCTGCTCCTGGCACTTGCCAGGCACGATGAGGTGGGCATCGCGCGCTGCACGAATTGCGGCGGCGTGCGCGTGCGCGATTTGCTGGCGAAGCGCAAACTTACCTGCGGCAACTGCGAGCGCGCCCATGGCAGCGCCGCGGAGCCTGTGCCCTGCTAGAATCCCGGGCATGCAGCAGAGGAATATCCTGGCCGGTCCGTACCTGGATCGCGCCGCCCAATTGCGCAAGGATCCCGCCTGGTTCGCGGACGCACTGGCGGATGCGCGCAGCCGTTTTCTTCCCGTTTGGAATTTGCGCAACCTCGTGGAGGGTGAAATCCCGCGTGCCGCACTGCTCGAATTGGCGGCGGTGCCGGAAGCACGGCGCAGCGAAAACGAATTGATCCTGCTGGGACGGTTCGCCGGCGTCCATGTGTTTGCGTACGAGATTGAGTCGAGCGAGCCGCCGCGGCTCAAAGACGGAACGCGCTTCGAGGATCTGCGCATGGTTGCCGCGGTGCTCAACGCCGAGGATGCGGGGTTGATGGGCTATGCGCGCGGCATGGTTGCATGGCGCGCCCGGCACCGCTTCTGCGGGACTTGCGGAGCGCCGACACTGGCAGCGAGAGGCGGTCATGTCCTCATCTGTACAAATCTGGTTTGCCGGCACGAACACTTTCCGCGCACCGACCCGGCCATCATTGTCCTGGTCAGCGATGGAGAGCGTGCGCTTTTAGGCCGGCAGGCGTCATGGCCGCCGGGGCGCTACTCCACCATCGCCGGTTTTGTCGAACCGGGAGAATCGCTCGAGGACGCGGTTGCGCGCGAAGTATTCGAAGAGACCGGCATCGAAGTGGACCAGATCGAGTATCACTCCTCGCAGCCCTGGCCGTTTCCCTCATCGCTGATGTTGGGATTCACAGCGCATGCGTCGACCACGCAAATATTGAGACGCGATGATGAATTGGAGGACGCTCAATGGTTCACCCGTGCAGACGTGGCGTCGGGCCGACCCCTGGTGCCGCCGGGAGTTTCGATATCGTTCCGTTTAATTGAACATTGGTTCGATGCCGGCGGCGGCCCGAAACTCAGGGAAGTCCAGAAGACCTCGTCCTGGCCGGCGGCACGTTAGAATCGGCCTCGTCGCACGCTCCGCTGGGCCGCGTGCTCCGCTTAACCGCGCGCCCAATGCCCGGGGCGCATACGCCATCCGTCGCCTTCGCGCGTCCAGGCATGCGCCACCCAATGATATCCCGGCTTGCCCGGCGCCCAATGGCCCGGCACCCACTCATGCCGGCCGCCGACCCAGTTCCAATATCCCCCGATCCAGACCTCTCCGGCTGTCGGCGGAGCGCCATAGACTTCGACCCGCGGCGCCGGGGGAGCAACCAGGACGACGCCCCCTGCATAATGACTTTGATCCGGAGTCACCACGCACCCGGAAAATGCCGAGACGGCCAAGCCCAGTGCCAAAGCTGCACCTACCCACCTGCGTTGATTCATGAAGTCCGTCCCCCGCCGTTGACGGGATTTTGAATCAAGCATACCGCTCAACCTTGCGGAGTACCACCTGTGCGCGACTTGGATTTGTCGTTGCGGCGCCGGGTCATACGCTGCTCCGGCGCGAATCGATAATTCGCGGCGGGGCGAACGATCCGTGTCTTCAACCGATACATGGCCTCGTCGGCCCGATGCACCAGCAGCGCAGCGTTCTCGCCGTGATAGGGATACATGGACTCGCCGATCGAAGCCGTCAAGTGTTGCTGGTCGTTGCCGATCCAGTACGGCAGCGACACGCGCTCGCGAATGGCATCGGCAACACGGCTGACCGGGAACGGATCTGGCACCCCCGGCAGCACCACGACGAATTCGTCGCCGCCGTACCGGCAGCAGATATCGCCGGTACGCACGCGCGCTGAAATGCGCGTCGCCACGGTCGTTAGAATTTTGTCGCCGGCCGCGTGTCCATACTTATCGTTGACTGCCTTGAAGCCATTAAGGTCGATGAACAACAATCCCACGTGCAGGTCCTGCAGGACCGCATCACTGATCGCCGCCTCCAGCAGCTCCAACATGCGGCGGCGGTTATAAAGACCGGTCAGCCCATCGCGCTCCGCGAGCTTTTGAGCTTCGGCCTCGCGCTCCTTCATTGCCGCGAGCTCACGCAGCAAATGGGCGTTAATGGCGCGCAGGCTTTCGACCTCGCGCAATTCGCCGGCGGTCAGGCGGCGCCCCCGCGTGTTCACGTCGTGCCGCGCCGGCTCGCGCGACGGGTCGCAAGATTTGTCACGCTTCGAAACGACCTGGGGCTGTCCATATGACATAGTGCTTTCCGGAGACTCGCGATTTTAAGGCGCCGCCATTGTGGCGGGCTTTGGCCCGCGACGGGCATCGGGTCGCAACCTGATGAATATGTAAGACTTGACTGACCAACGAAGTTCACAGACCGGTTGAGGAGCAAACATGTCCTACACGGCGGATCCTCGCGTATTGTTCGCCGCGGAACGCACCCTGCTCGCCTGGCAACGCAGCGCGATTGCACTGATGGGATTTGGTTTCGTCGTTGAGCGCTTTGGATTGTTCCTGCAAATGGTCGCACATCAACCCGAATCCGGCGGTCAGCGCAGTTTTTCGCTTAGTGCGGGGGTACTGCTGTTGGTGCTGGGCGCGGCGGTAGCACTCATTTCCGCGCGTCAGTTTCGCCAGGTCGCGAAAAATCTGGATCCTGTGGTGGTACCGCCGGGCTATTGGACGCACATCGGCGTGATTTTGAATGTCGTCATCGCGGTGATTGCACTGATCCTGGCGCTCCATTTTCTCTTCGCGGCGCACAGCGGAGGCTGATGCCCCGCTCGAGTCACGGTATTGCTGCGGTGCAGCTTCCGGCGCGGTTTGGCCGCTTGAGGTCAACCCCGCGCTCGCTGTGCCGTTGAAGCGGCATGATGCACGCTGAAATTGCCGTTCTGCGTTTCGGCCTCGGTGCCAAACCCGGCGATTTAGCGGCGGCGGCCGGCGACCCTCGAGCCTGGCTGCAGGCCCAAATCAAGGGGCCCGCGCCATTGGCGGTCGATGCTGCGCTGACGTCCTCGGACCAGGTATTCGCCGGCTTGCTGGCCGCCCGCGAGCAGAAGCAGAAACTGAAACAGGCGTCCGCGGCTGACGACAGTGCGGACCCGAAAGTGATTGTCAACGCCGTCCGCGAAGCCTATCAACCGCATTACCGCGCGCAGGTGCTGGCACGGGCGCAAAGTGCCGCGCTCACGCAGCGTCCTTTTGCCGAACGGCTCGTGCATTTCTGGTCGAATCATTTCGCAGTCTCAGCCGATAAGGGCGTCGTATTCGGCTTGGCAGGAACGCTGGAAAACGAAGCCATTCGGCCGCATGTCGCCGGCCGCTTCGTCGATCTGTTGATGGCGGTGGAGCAACACCCCGCCATGATCGCGTTTCTCGACAATCAATATTCGGTCGGCAAGGACTCGATGGCAGCGCAATTCGCCTCGCGATTTCGCGGTCCCGAGAACCCGCCCAAACGCCGCTTCGGCATCAACGAAAATCTGGCGCGGGAAATCCTGGAATTGCACACGCTCGGAGTGAACGGCGGCTACAGCCAAGCGGATGTGACCAGCTTCGCGCAGATCATTACCGGTTGGTCCATCGGCGGCGGCAAGGGCCGGCTGGCCGGCGGCGTACCGGGCCGCTTTTATTTTCGCGACAATCTGCACGAACCGGGCCCCAAGGTGTTCCTCAGCAAGACCTACACCGAGCAAGGTCAACGTCAGGGCGAGGCAGTGCTGGCCGATTTGGCGCGCCGGCCCGAGACCGCAAGGTTCATTGCCGCCAAATTGGTGCGGCATTTCATCGCGGATGAACCGCCGCCGGCGGCCGTGGAGCGCGTTGCGCGCGCCTTTATGAATTCCGGCGGCGACCTGCCGCATGTCTACGCAGCCTTGATCGACGCTCCCGAAGCCTGGGAGCCTGAGGCACGCAAGTTCAAGACGCCGGAAGACTTCGTTTTCTCGACATTGCGAGCCTTGAATTTCTCCCCGGCGCAACCGGAGGAAGTCATTCGGACTTTCGATCTTCTCGGACAGCGCCAGTACACACCGGGATCTCCGGCGGGCTGGCCGGATACCTGCGACAGTTGGGACGGTTCGGATGCGCTCATGCATCGCGTACTCTGGGCATCGCGCGTCGGCGCCAAGTACGAAGGCGGCGCGGACCCGGCCGCACTCGCCGCCGCAAGTTTAGGCGGCTACGCGCGGCCGGAGACCATCGCGGCGCTGCGCCGCGCCGCCACCTCCGGCCAGGCGGTGGCGCTGTTGTTGATGAGCCCCGAGTTTCAACGGAGATAGCATGCTGCGCTCGCGCCGCCCCCTCTACACTTCTCGACGCCGCTTTCTCCTGGGTGCCGGTGCGCTGGCCGCGGGCGCCGCCATGCCCAATGCGCTGTTCGCCCATACCGGTGGTTCGTCGCGCTTGGTGGTGGTCATTTTGCGCGGCGCTCTCGATGGCCTGGCCGCCGTGCCTCCCTACGGCGATCCCGGCTACTGGGATTTGCATCGCGACCTGGCGATCGCGGCGCCCGGGGGCCCCGACGGAGCGCTGGCGCTCAACAATTTGTTCGGCCTGCATCCGTCGCTCGGGTTCCTGCATGAGCGATTCACCGCCGGTGAATTGGTGGTCTTCAATGCGGTTGCCTCGCCCTACCGCGATCGGTCGCACTTCGACGGACAAAACGTGCTCGAGAACGGCCTCAGCAAGCCCATCGGCACGGCCGACGGTTGGCTCAATCGGGCGCTGACCGCGCTGCAAGCGCGCCGGCAGCAGGCCCGCCGATCGCGCGGTCGCCATCAGCCAGAACGTGCCGCTGATACTGCGCGGCCAGGCGTCGGTGATCTCCAAGTCGCCGCAGGTCACGCCCGATGTCGACGAAGATTTATTGATGCGTTTGGCGGACCTGTACTCCCAGGACGATTGGTTCTCGGCGCGTTTAAGCGAAGGCGTGCAAACCGGCAAAATGGTGGAGAGCGCGGCGGACTCCGCCGCCATGGGCAAGAATTCGGCCCGCGCCGGCTATCCGGATCGACTCGGCGCTACGGCGCGCATGGCGGCTGAGCTCATGCGCAGCGACGGCGGACCGGAGATCGCGGTTATCGAGGCGGTCGGCTGGGACACGCATGCCAACCAGGGCGGCGCCAAGGGCGCGCTGGCCACACGCTTGGCGGGGCTCGATCAGGCGCTCAAATCATTGGCCGACGGGTTGGGCCCGCTATGGCCGCAAACAGCGGTTCTGGTAGTCACGGAATTCGGCCGGACCGCGGCCGTCAACGGCACGCGCGGCACCGATCACGGCACCGGCGGCTGTGCATTCCTTTTGGGTGGCGCAGTACGCGGCGGACAGGTGATCGCCGACTGGCCGGGCTTGCAGTCTCGGGCGCTCTTGGACAATCGCGACCTCAAGCCGACGCTCGATTTGCGCAGCGTATTCAAAACCGTGCTCGACGAACACATGCGCGTCGATGCAAATACGCTGGCCAAACGAGTATTTCCTGACAGCAGCGGCGCGCGCCCTCTCCAAGGGCTCATGCGCGCCTAAACTGCCGTCAGCGAAATCTACATCCCCGAGGATTCCACGCCGGAATTCATCGCCGGCGGCATCTCAGGCTCGGAGGCCGGCATCGCCGGCGGCGCAGCCATGGGAGCCGGTGTCGCTGGTGCCGGCCTGGGCTTCGGTTTCGGCGGGGCCTTCACGGCGGCGGGCTTGGGAGCTGCCGGTGCGGCCTTCTTGGGCGCTGCCTTTTTGACTGCTTTCTTCGCTTTTGCCTTGACCTTCTTCTTCGCCTTTACCGGCCGCGTCTTTTTCTTTGCGACGCTCTTCTTGGCGGAGCGTTTGACAGAACTACGTTTGGCTTTCGCCGCCGGACGCTTCGTCTTGCGCTTTTTCGACTTGCTCTTTTTTGCCATGATCATCCTTCTCCTGGAACATCGTTCGAACTCGCTGTGAGAGTAGCCCCGAAAAAGTCTGCTGTCATCTGTGTATGGGTACTGGAGTCGCTCACGCGGATTGCGTAGGCTGCTTTGGGTGTCAACACCGGAACAAATTCGCCCGCTCAAAGATGTCTGGCTAAGACCTCGGCGCGTATTTCGGGAATTGGCAGAGCGCCCGATCGGCCCCACCGACTATTTGTTGGCGGCGGCGCAAGGCATTGCCACCTCCGTTATGGTGTATCGAAGCCAACTCGCCGGAACCGGCGTCACCGCCGGCGAGATCCTCGGCACGTCACTGGTATTCGGACCCTTGGCCGGAATCGTGAGCCTGTTTCTGTTCGGCGCGATTTATGGCCGCTTGGGTACGCGCGCCGGCGGCAAATCCGCGCGCAATCAAGTATTTCATGTGCTGGCGTACGGCGGCATCCCGCTTGCGGCCTCGCTGATTTCATGGATATTCACAGCGTTGCTGGTCGGCGAGGCGGCCATCGTCAATGCGCCGGGTGTCGAAGTGGACGGGTTTGTCGCCTTCGTCCTGCAGGCGCAGCTGGTGGCCTACCTGCTGATGTGGCTCTGGAGCATCGTTCTGCAAGTCATGGGATTCAGCGAGATCCTGGGGATGAGCACGCGGAGGGCCTTTGCGGTCTGGGTGCTCGGTCAGCTTCTCTGGCTGCTCGCGCTGTTCTTCTTGAGCATCCTCATCACGATTCTATTCCCCGGCATCGCTCCCACGCCGCCGCATTGACCGAGAGTCTAAGGTTTGGCGGACGCCGCAGCTTCCGGGCTGTCGGGGCTGGCCGGAATCTTCGGGTCCGGCGGCAATGCCGGAGGCGGGGCATGCAGCCGTTCGATCACCGACTTGGCCACGTCTGCCGCCGAGCGCATCGTCTCAGGCTTCTTTTTCAGGACGCGCGGCTTTACGGTCTTGGGCGCGCCGGCCTTCTTGGCCGCGCTCTTGGTCTTGGCCGCGCTCTTGCTCTTGGCCGGGGCCTTGCTCTTGGCGGGGGCCTTGGTCTTGGCGGCGGCCTCGGCTGCCGATGTTCGTATCGCGGGCTTAAGCTTCAGGGTGGCTGCCGGCCTCGGCTTGCGCACCTTCCTCGCGGCGGCCGCATCCACTCTGCGCCGCGCCTGTTTCGCCGCCTTTTTCTCCGCCTTGAACAACTTGCGTGCCTGTTTAAGCCGCGCCTTGGCCGCGCGAACCTCGTCCTTGGCGGCGGATGCCCGGGCAGACGCCTTGGCAGCGGCAGTCTTGAGTCGTTTCATGATCGGCGATTTGGTGGTCATTTATGGGAGCACGCGCAATAAGAATTGACGAATATCGGCCACTTCCTCGGCGCACACGGCATGCGCCATCGGATATTCATGCCATTCGATCTGGTAGTCGAGAGTTTTCAGATAATCCCGAGATTTTACTCCCAGCATCATGGGCACCGTACTGTCGAATTGTCCATGGGCCATGAATATCGCCGTGGAATCGTTGGCGGATGCCCGCTCAGCGAGGAAGGTACTTTCGCGCGGAAGATAGCAAGACAGCGCCATCACGCCGGCGAGTTTTTCCGTGAGGCGGGGGGCGGTGTACAGCGACACGGCGCCGCCTTGGGAAAAGCCTGCCAGCACGATGCGGCTCGTCGGAATGCCGCGAGCGGCTTCGCGGGCGATCAATTCTCGAATCTTGACATCGGCATCGTGAAAACCCGCGGCGTCTTCCTTGGCTTTTCGATCCAGCCCAGCAATGTCGTACCAGGCGCGCATCCGCATTCCACCATTGATGGTCACCGGCCGTACCGGTGCGTTCGGAAAGACGAACCGCCAGGCTCGCGAACCCGAGGGCACCAGCTCCGGCACAATGGGCTCGAAATCATGGCCGTCGGCGCCCAACCCGTGCAGCCATATGACCGCGGCATTTGGCTGCGGCGCCGTTTCGACTTCGATGGTTTCCAGCATCCGGTTAATGTACTCGGAAACCTTGCGCGGCGACCAGCCTGGCGGTCGCGAACGCGCGTCGCTTGAGATTCGGTATATTCCGGCGCATGCCCATTGCCCTCGACCATCTGCGCCGCTACGCGATTGCGCGCTCGCTGTTCAAGCCCACCACCCTTGACGCGCGCCATCGAGAAATTGGGGTTCGTTCAAGCGGATCCGATCCGCGCCCCGGCACGGGCGCAGGATCTGACCCTGCGTCACCGCGTGAGCGGCTATCGCGCCGGCGATCTCGAGCGGCAGTACCCGAAGTTGGCGATCGAAGAGGATTTCTTCGTCAACTACGGGTTCTTGCCGCGCACTCACCACGCTCTGATGCACCCGCGCAAGGTCGTGAAATCTTCGCCGACCCGCGCCAGGCGAACGGCGGAGATCCTCGATTTCGTGCGTGAACGGGGCGCGGTGCATCCGCGGGAAGTCGACGCGCATTTTTCGCATGGCCGCGTTACCAATTGGTTCGGCGGCTCCTCGAATGCCAGCACGCAGCTGCTGGACCACATGCACTATCGCGGCCTGCTGCGCGTCGCCCGGCGCGACGGCGGCACGCGCGTCTATATCGCGCGCGCGGCGGCACCGGCGGAAATGCCCCTCGGACCGGTCGAAGCCAAGGCCTTGGCTCAATCGCGGATGGATGCGCTGGTGGATGTGATCGTGCACAAATACGCGCCGCTGCCGGGCGGCAGCCTGGCGAATTTGGTGAATCGCCTGAAGGTTGGGGCACCGCAATGGGCGAAGGAACGCAAAGCGGCACTGGCCCGCGCCAAGCGGCGTCTTCCCCATGCGCGCATCGACGGCGTCGATTGGTATTGGCCTGCCGAGGAAAGGCCGCAGTCCGTGCGATGGCGGCTGGATGACGAGGCGCGCCTGCTCACTCCCTTTGATCCGGTTGTTTGGGACCGGCCCCGCTTTGAAATCTTCTGGAACTGGGTTTATCGCTTCGAAGCGTACACTCCCGCCGCCAAGCGCAAGCTCGGTTACTACGCCTTGCCGCTGCTGTGGCACGAGCGGATCGTCGGCTGGGGCAATTTAACAGTAGCCGAGGGACGTTTGAACGCCGACTTCGGCTATTCGGATCCCAAGGTGGCGCGCGATCCGATGTTTCGCGCTGCGCTTGATGCAGAACTGGAAAGAGTGCGCACCTTTCTCAAGGGCGTGTAGAACCGTAGTTGGGTGCCGCCTGCGCGGCGCCGGGCATGGGCGAGAGGCGCAGCACGTGCGCCGCACCCAGCGCCGGCAACACCGAAAGAAGAACTATTCCGCTCCAAAAATCGAATGCATCCGCAGCCGCGAAGTCGAACGCCGCCACGCCCATCTCGCTCAGGCGGAACACTAAGGTCATGGCGCCGTACAACATCGGCGCGGCAAGGAGCGCAATCCGTAGCCCGGCATTTTTGAGCGGACGGCCCGTCACAACCAAGCGCAATCCGGCGAACAGCCCCAGCGGGCCGATTGTCGCCAGCGCCGCACCCACGATCAAGGTGATGAGAAAGGCTGTGCCGCCCGGGACGCTGAGAAAATCGTGGTGAATGGAGGCCGCGTTGAGCCGGGTCAATCTTGAACTGCCGTCGATCGCGTCGAGCCAGAGCCATGTCAGCGGTGCGAAGCAGAGCAGCATCTCCGGGGCCAGCAGCCAGCGCGAAATCTTGAGGTCGCCCTTGATCATGGAAGCCATCCTTTCTTTGATTCCGGTAAGTACACAGCCGAGTGCCCATAAAAATGCGCCCCGTTCATCTTTGATGTGGTCGAATTCCGAGCGCATCGCCCTGGCCCAATTCGCGCGCGCCGCCGGCAGCAGCTGCGAGGCGCATTGCATAAGAATGCTCGCGATCCGCCGCGGAATTGTTGCGGCTCGACTCACGCGCGGCTCCCCTGGGGAGCAAGTCCGGCAGCGCGCGATCGGCGAGTTGTTCGCGGCAGAAGGCAATTCCGTCGGCGGTCAACCGGTACATATGGCGCGGGGGCCGGCCGGGATCAGGGCGATTCCTGCCACTTGTGCTCGAGCCTACCGCGGTCGCCCAGGCGCATGAGGATGGGGTAAAGCGTGCCGGACTTCAGGCCGGTTGCGATGGAAAGATCGTAGCCATGGCACCACGTGCGTGGCTGCTCGCGCAGCGCACGCAACAGCAACAAGGTCTGGGTCGATGGTTTGCGATCGCGCTTCATGCCGATAACTCTACATATATAGATTTATGAAGACAACCTGCCATTGGGGAATTGTGACGCAGCTCAGATCGTGCGGGTATTGACAGTATCTTGCATTTTTATGCAGGATACGTGCAATTTTATGCAAGGCTCGAAAATGCTCAGGTCCGATTCCGAACACAACACCGCGCCGGCGCGGCGCGCCATGCTCGCGAAAATCATTCGCG
This sequence comes from uncultured Gammaproteobacteria bacterium, assembly GCA_963809645.1. Lineage (GTDB taxonomy): Bacteria > Pseudomonadota > Gammaproteobacteria > Steroidobacterales > Steroidobacteraceae > Bog-1198. Next base: position 647,828 of record CAWEKK010000007.1, on the reverse strand, counting down.
AACAGACGGTCGGCCGCCAAACCGAGCTGGTAGACCTACTGCGCAAGCTGGGGCACATCGCGACCCAATCCAGCGTCAGCCGGGATCTGCGCGAACTGGGCGTGGCCAAAATGGGCGATCGTTACGTGCTGCCGGAGACTGACCAGGCAACCACGGAACGACTTTGCAGCGCTCAGACAATTCGTCAGCGCCCGCCTGACGGCCGGCACCAACCTCACCGTGCTGAAAACCACCACCGGCTCGGCGCAGAGCGTCGCCGTTGCCATCGACACCGCGCAATGGCCGGAAGTGATCGGCACGATTTCCGGCGACGACACGATTTTTATTGCGACCGCCGGCGCAGCCGCGCAGCGCAAGCTCGGCGATCGCCTGCTATCCCTTTTCGGACGCTGAATTCCCATGACACCCACACCCACGGGCGCAGAGCCCATTCTCTTGGCTTTTTCCGGCGGACTCGACACCTCGTTCTGCGTGCCATGGCTCAAGGACACCTATCAACGGCCGGTCATCACCGTGACGGTCGACACCGGCGGCATCGATACGGCGGCGGCCGATTCGCTGGCGGAGCGTTCTGTGCAGCTGGGCGCCATCGAGCATCACCTGATTGACGCAAAGAGCGCGTATTTTGAGCAGGTGCTCAAATTCTTGATCATGGGCAATGTCCGCCGCGGCAATGTTTATCCCTTGTGCGTCGGCGCGGAGCGCGTACTGCAGGCGCAGACCATCGCGCAAATGGCATTGTCGCTGGGCACCAAGATGGTCGCTCATGGCTGCACGGCGGCGGGCAACGATCAAGTACGCTTCGAAGTTGCGCTGCGCACGCTGGCTCCCGACCTTGAGATCATCGCGCCGATTCGCGACCGCGCGTTCAAGCGGCCCGAGCAGCTCAAGTATCTGGAGGAACACAAACTGCCGGTGCCGCCCTTCGGCGCCGCCTATTCGGTCAATCGCGGACTCTGGGGCGTGACCATCGGCGGTAAGGAGACGCTCACATCCCAAGGCAGCTATTCCCGACGACGCCTGGGTCCTGTCGAAGCATGCCTTCACGCATCCGCGCTCGGCCGAGCGCCACACCATTGGTTTTACCCGGGGCGTGCCCGATAGTCTCGACGGCAAGAGCCTGCCCGCCGTTGCCGTAATCGAAGCGCTGGAAACGCTCGCCGGCCCTTTCGGCATCGGGCGCGGCATTCATTTGGGCGACACCGTGATCGGCACAAAAGGCCGCGTCGCTTTCGAGGCGCCCGCCGCCGAGGTGCTCCTGACGGCGCACCGCGAGCTGGAAAAGCTGGTGCTGACGGGCAAGCAATCGCGCATCAAGGAAACCGTGGCGCAGCCCTATGGCGACCTCGTGCATGAAGGTCAGCACCTGGATCCGGTGTGCCGCGATATCGAAGCGTTGCTCGAGTCCTCGCAGGCGCGGGTCAGCGGTGAAGTTAAAGTTTTATTCCGACCGGGATCCGTATTTGTCGAAGGTGTGAGTTCGCCCTATTCCTTGATGGCCGCGTCCAAAGGAGTCTATGGAGAATCGGCCGGCGAATGGACGCCGACCGATGCTCTGGGGTATTCGAAGATGCTGGCGTTGACCGGAGTGTTCTATAAACGCGCCGGTGCAGGAGCGGATAAATCATGAACAGCATGCGCACGATGGTCGTCGACAAGATCGCTTCGGTGACCCAGGCGTGCGGCTTGTCGCACGAGCTGCGGATCGCTCCGCAAATTCCCTGCGAGGAAGGCTTGGTGCTGGTGGTCGAGATTCTCAACAACAAAGCCAATTACAACACCTTGGAGCTCATCAGCGGGCGCATGGCGAAAGTGGTGCGGGGCGACATCGTGGTCGGCGCGTTGGGACATCGCAAGGCTCTGTTCGGTTACTCAGGGCACATTCCCGAGACGCTCGAGCCCGGCGACATCATTCAAATGCTGAATATCGGCGGCGTGCTGGGGATATGCGATTCGGCGACGCAGGACAAGGGCAAGCCCTTCGACTGCAAGGTCCTGGGCACGGTGCTGACCTTTCCTTATCTGGGTGAGCGCATCGGCGTCCCCGCAAAGGTCGGCTACCAGGCTCTGGACTACGAAGCTCCGCTCGATGCGCGCGGCGTGCCGGTGGTGGCGCTCGCCGGCACCTGCATGGAAGCCGGAAAGACCGCCGCTGCGGCCGCGATCATCGCGCGCATGCGCCACCGCGGTTTGGTGGTGGACGCATTCAAAGCCACGGGCGTCTCGCTGCGCCGCGACATCATGGCTTTTGAGGATTCCGGCGCCCGCCGCACCATGCTCTTTACGGACTTAGGGGTAGTGACCACCACGCCCAAAACCGGCCCGGCGCTGACCCGGACCATGCTCACCGAAATGGCTTCCGGCGCCCCGGACGCCATCGTTTTCGAGCTCGGCGACGGTCTGTTGGGCACTTACGGCGTGGAATCGATCCTCCAGCAGCCGGACATCAAGTCCGCGCTCACCGCAGTGGTGCTGTCGGCGAACGACCCGGTCGCCGCATGGGGCGGCGTCAAATTGTTGCGCGAGCGATTCGGCATCGAGCCCTGCGCAGTGACCGGGCCTGCCACCGACAATCAGGTGGGCATCGAGATCATTCGCGAGCAGATGAATGTCAAGGCCTTCAACGCCATCAGCAATCCTGCGGACTTAGGCGATCACATCATCGCCTCGCTCGGGCTGCGCAATGTGCGCGAGTCCAAGGTGGTGGGCGAATGAGCACCGCGACGCCCGCCGTCGTCCTCGGGGGCACCGGATATGTCGCCGGCGAACTGCTGCGCCTGATTGCCGGACACCCGCAGTTGGAAGTCGCCGCAGTGCTCTCCGACAGCCAACCCGGTGCGCCGGTTGCCGGTGCCTTCGCGCACCTGCGCAGCGCCTACCCGGATCTTAAATTCGCGGCGTCCGAGGAATTGCACACCGTCATTCGCGCCAATCCGGTCTGCGCGCTGTTTTCCGCCGCGCCGCACGGCGTCTCGGCTGCCATCGTCGATCGCCTGCTCAGCACCGCCGCGGCCGCGGGCACGCGCGTGCATTGCGTCGACATTTCGGCGGATTTTCGCTACGCCAGTCAGGCTGCCTACGAGGCCGTGTACAAGCATGCGCACGGCGCACCCTCCAGAATCCGCGAATTCACCTGCGCCGTGCCGGAGCACTTGCAGAAATCGCCGACGCCGCATGTCGCGCATCCCGGCTGCTTCGCAACGGCGACGCTGCTCGCCAGCGTTCCCCTGCTGGCGCTGGGCTTGACCGACACGCGCCTGTTCATCACCGGCATCACCGGCAGTACCGGCTCGGGGCGCAAGCCGGTGGAAGGCACGCATCATCCGCATCGGCACAGCGATCTGTACAGCTACGGCGCGCTCAGCCACCGTCACGTGCCGGAAATCGCCGCGTGCGCGAAACTGGCGACCGGCATCGATGCGGACTTTAATTTCGTGCCGCATTCCGGTCCCTTTGCGCGCGGCATTCATGTCACCGTGCAGGCCAGTCTGAAGAGCCCGATCTCCACGGCGCAGGCGCTTGAGGCGCTCTCCTCCTATTACCAGGCCTGCCCCTTCGTGCGCGTCGCTGCCGCGGCGCCGCGGATCAAGGATGTGGCGACCAGCAACTACGCGAATTTGAGCGCGGTGACCAATGGCAAACTCCATTGCCGTCATGTCGGTGCTCGACAATCTGAACAAGGGAGCCGCCGGCGGCGCCGTCCAATGGATGAACCGCCTGTTAGGCATTCGCCGAAACCACGGGCCTCACCACGCCCGCACCCGGATGGACTTAAGACCATGGCAGCGACAAATCTCACGGCGGCGCATACGACTCATCTGGCGCAGGTGTTCGCGCAATACCCCATCGAAGTGGCGCACGGCGAAGGCGTCTGGCTGTACGCGCGCGACGGCCGCAAGATTTTGGATTTCTACGGCGGCCACGCGGTCGCGGGCTTGGGCTACGGCCATCCCCGTTGGTTGGCGGCGCTCGAACGCCAGGCGCGGCAGATGGCCTTTCAAACCAACGCGCTGCCCATGCTCATTCGCGAGCGCGCCGCGGCTCGCCTGACCAAGTTCGTCGGCTTAGGATTGGACACGGTGTTTTGGATCAACAGCGGCGCCGAGGCCAATGAAAATGCCTTGAAGCTTGCCTTCAAGATGACCGGACGCAGCAAGGCCGTTGCGCTGGAGCAGAGTTTCCACGGCAGAACCGCCGCCGCAGGTGCCGTGACCTGGGGCGCGCTCGAAAAATGGTACGGCTTTCCGCGCACTCCCTTTGACGTGCGCTTCACGCCGCGCGACAACCCTGGAGGCGGCGGCGCAGCACATCGACCGCGACACGGCGGCCGTCATCGTAGAACCCGTTCAAGGCGTCGGCGGCGCGTACGACGTCGGCAAGCCGATGCTCGAGGCGCTGCGCAGACGCTGCGATGAAGTCGGCGCCGTGCTGATTTTCGACGAAGTGCAATGCGGAATGGGACGCACCGGAGCGCCGTTTGCGGCGAACTACTACGGCGTCGCACCCGACATCATTACCGCGGCCAAAGCCTTGGGCAACGGTTTCCCGGTATCCGCGCTGCTGTTGTCGCGGCGAATTTCCAGTCAACTGAAGTACGACGACATGGGCACCACTTTTGGCGGCGGCCCCATGGCCTGCGCCGTGGCCGAGGCCGTGATCGACACCATCGAGTCGGAAGCGTTGCTCGCCAACGTCCGCCAGGTCTCAGCCTATATCCGCTCGAGCTGCATCATCGGGCCGGTCACGGGCGTGCAAGGCGCCGGATTCCTGCTCGGTCTCAAGACCTCGCGTCCCGCCAAGGAAGTACAGGCGGCGCTCATGGCCAAAAACATCCTCACCGGCACGAGCGGCGATCCGCATATTTTGCGTCTGCTGCCGGCGTATATCCTGAACGAGGGCCACGTGGACGCGTTGAGCGATGCGCTCGCGAAGATTTCCGCATGAGGCGCTTCATCGATCTGGCTCAATTCAGCCGCGAGCAGATTTTGGATCTGCTGGCATTGGCGCAGGCGCTGCAGGACAAGCCGGAGCCGCGGGCGCTCGCCAACAAGATCTTGGGATTGGTGTTTTTCAATCCCTCTCTGCGCACGCTGGCGTCCTTTCAGGCCGGCATGGCCCGCCTCGGCGGCAGTGCTTTCGTCATCAACCCAGGACTCGGCACCTGGCAGCTGGAGACCAAGCCGAACGCCATCATGAATGGCGCCGCAGCGGAGCATATCCGCGAGGGCATTCCGGCGTTGGCATCCTATTGCGACGTGCTGGGCGTGCGGGCATTCGCCGACGGCAAGAGTCTGGACAGCGATCTTAACGAGACCTTGTTCGGCATGATCGACAAGCTCTGCGACAAACCGCTGATCAACATGGAATCTGCCATGAATCATCCCTGCCAGGCCTTGGCGGACTGGCGGACGTTGGATGAACTCAAGGTTCCGACGCGCGCCAAATTCGTCTTGAGCTGGGCCTATCATCCCAGGGCATTGCCGCTGGCTGTGCCGGCGGCGACCGTGCACATGGCGGCGATGCGCGGCATGGAAGTCGTCGTGCTGCGCCCGGATGGGTATGCATTGCCTGAGCAAGTCATGGAGAAGGCGCGTCTGGCGGCGCGCGATGCGGGCGGCTCGGTGACCGAGACGACCGATCGCGCCGCCGCGCTCAACGGCGCGAGCGTGCTCTATGCCAAGGAGTGGGGCACCACCACGTATTACGGCGACGTGGAAGCCGACTCGCGCCTGCGCGCCGACCTCTCGGACTGGTGCGTCCGCGAACGCTGGTTCGAGCGTGCGCTGCCCGATGCGAAGCTCATGCATTGCCTGCCGGTACGCCGCAATGTGGCGGTGGCAGACGAAGTTCTCGACGGTCCGCGCGCAGTGGTCAAGCGCGAAGCCTTCAACCGCTTGCCGGTGCAAATGGCTGTACTGCACCGCATGTTGGCCTAAAGTGTCGATCCGGCCGTTTGCCGTAGCGGAGTATTTTTAAAATGATCATGAGCCGACCCGATCCGTCCGTCGCCGTCCGCGCCCTCAAGAGCGCGGCACCGTACATCCGCATGTACAAGAACAAGACCTTCGTCATCAAGGCGGGCGGCGCGGTGTTCAGCGATGAGGCTTCAACACGCGGGCTGATCGAACAAGTCGCCATTCTGCATCAGGTCGGCATTAAAACCGTGTTGGTCCACGGCGGCGGCCCGCAGCTCGATAATCTGCAGGCGACCTTGGGGCTGGAAACGCGCATGGTCAACGGCCGCCGGGTGACCGATCAGAAGTCGATCGACGTGACCGCGATGGCGCTCAACGGCTTGATCAACACGCGCATATTGGCGATCTGCCGGGCACTCGACATCGAGGCCATCGGGTTGAGCGGCGTCGATGCGGGACTGATTCGCGCCCACAAGCGGCCCCCGGTCACCATCGCCGGCTCGAGCGACACCGTGGACTACGGCTTCGTCGGCGATATCGACTCGGTCAACTCGGCGGTGCTGGAGAAGTTGCTGGATGGCGGACTCATGCCCGTGGTCAGTCCCTTGTCGGCCGACTCCGACGGCACCTTGCTCAACATCAATGCCGACACCGTCGCCGCGGCGATCGGCGCTGCGCTGTCGGCGGAAAAGTTGGTCCTCTGCACCGGCGCGCCGGGCATTTTGGAGCAGGTCGAGGAGCCGGGTTCCGTCATTTCATACACGGACATTTCAGGGCTGAAGCGCTTGCGCGACCAAGGCAGCCTGAAGGATGGCATGCTGCCCAAGGCAACCGCCATCGAAAGCGCAATTCGCGGCGGCGTCCGCCGCGTGCATGTCATCAGCTACAAGGCCGCCGACAGTCTGCTCGCAGAGGTGTTCACGAACGAGGGCACCGGAACACTTGTCGTTGCCGATTTGAAGGCGCTGAGTGCGGCGGAACAGCTGGCGCAGCAGTGATGAGCGCCGCATGACCCGCCTCTGGGACAAGGGAGATTCGCTCGACGCGCAGGTGCTCGAATACACTGCGGGCGAAGATCATGCCCTGGACAATCGCCTGGTGGCCTACGACATCCGCGCCTCCATCGCTCACGCGGAAATGCTCGGCGAACAGAAACTGCTGTCGCCCGCCGATCTTGCGGCCATTCGCGCTGCTTTGACGGCGATCGGCGAGGAACACCGCCTTGGACAGTGGCGCATTTCGCCCGAACAAGAGGATTGCCAGACCGCCATCGAAAATTTGCTCACGGAGCGGATCGGCGCGGCCGGCGGTCGCTTGCATGCGGGCCGCTCGCGCAACGATCAGGTACTCGCGGCGCTGCGGCTGTACCTGCGCGACGCCGCGGACAGCTTGAGTCAGGGAGCGATCGCCGCGGCCGATGCACTATCAGACCTGGCCGCCCGTCACGCAGATCAAGAGCTTCCGGGCTACACACACATGCAGCAGGCGATGCCGAGCACCGTGGCGCTGTGGGCCTTGGGTTTTGCCGCCGAACTGCGCGACGATGCCGAGGGCCTCAAGCTCACGCAGCGGCGCATCGGCAAGAATCCGTTGGGCTCAGCCGCGGGTTTCGGCACCCCGAATCTCGATATCAGCCGCGAGGCCACGCGCCGCCGCCTCGATTTTGCCGTGACGCAAGAGCCGGTCACCGCGGTGCAATTGTCGCGCGGCAAGGCCGAGGCGCAGTTGCTGTTCGAAATCACCCTGCTGAGCCAGGACCTGGGCCGGCTCGCGGCCGACCTGCTGCTGTTCTACACCCAGGAATTCAGCTATGTGAGTTTGCCGGAGGCCTTCACCACCGGCTCTTCGATCATGCCGCAGAAGCGCAATCCCGATGTGTTCGAACTGATGCGCGGGCGCAGTGCCGTCGCGCATGCCGCGCTCAATGAGGTGCTGGGCGTCACGCAAAAATTGACCTCCGGATACCACCGCGATTTGCAGCTCATCAAGCCGCCGTTGTTCCGCGGCATCGATTCCTGCCTGCAAACCTTAAGATTTTACCGCGCGCACTGGACGGCGTGCGCTTCAGGCCGGAGAAGATCCGTTTGGACTCCGGCATTCACGCCGCCGCCGCCGCGAATGCACTGGTCGCGAAGGAAGGGATGCCTTTTCGCGAAGCCTATCGCCACGTGGCCGCAAAACTGAAGGATAACGAATGAGCATCTGGCGCAGCGAAAGAAGCCTCGAGGATTTGAACGCCAATCGGCATGGAACGCTGATAGGGACTCTCGGTATTTTATTCACCGAGGTCGGAGCGGACTTCATTCGCGGCACCATGCCGGTCGATACGCGCACCGCGCAACCCTACGGCCTGCTGCACGGGGGCGCATCCGTGGCGCTCGCCGAAACCCTGGGCAGCATGGGCGCGGCGATGTGCGTCGATGCCGAGGAGTATCAGGTCGTGGGCCAGGAAATCAACGCCAACCATGTGCGCGCGGCGCGCAGCGGCCTGGTGACGGGCACGGCGCGACCGGTGCATATGGGAGGCAGGACGCATGTCTGGTCGATCGACATCGTCAATGATGCAGAAAAGCTGGTGTGCATTTCGCGCATTACCATGGCAGTGATCAAGCGCGGCGTCCTCACACGGTAAAATTTGTGCTGGCATTTGTCACGTGAAGAGGCGTATCTTTTGCGCCATGAAAAAATCCACCGTTCGCATCTGGCGCCTGGCTTTCTGCCTGGTGCTTACGACTGCCGTTGCGGGCCTTGGCGAAGCACAGACTCCACCTCCGGCCGTGAAACCGCCGCCGAACACGGCACCAGGCGCGGATCCGGGACCGGCCCCGACGCCTGAGCAAGTGAGCTATATATTCGGTTTGATTTTCGGCGCGCAAATGCATAACACGGGAATCGCCGTCGAAAACATCGCCACCGATTCAATGGTCCGCGGCATCAAGGATGGCCTGCAGGGCAAAGCGCCGTCGGCCTCCGATCAGCAGCAGTTGCAGGCGTACGCGCGCACGATGAGCGACGCCATGGCGGCACGCAATGCAGCGGCGGCCAAGCAATTCTTGGCGAACAACGGCAAGCAAAAAGGCGTTGTGACCACTGCGTCCGGCTTGCAATACAAAATTCTCGCCGCAGGCGACAAGAAGGCCCCGCCGATCGCGCCGACCGACTCGGTCACCGTCGACTATCGCGGCAAGCTGCTCGACGGCACGGAATTCGACAGCTCCTATTCGCGCGGCATGCCGGCAACCTTTCCGGTGAACGGCGTCATCAAGGGCTGGCAGGAAGCGCTCGTGCTGATGAAGCCGGGCGCGAAGTGGCAGCTGTTCATACCGCCTGAACTCGCCTATGGCCCGCGAACCCAGGCGAAAATACCGGCGAACTCGCTGCTGATATTCGAGGTGAATCTGAAGAGCGTCGAGCCGGCCAACGCACCGCCGAAAGTGCCGCCCGGCACACCGCCGCCGGTAAAATAGTAAAGCGGGCCGCGCCCAGGCCTTTCGAGTAATCAGCGTGAGCTGAGCCGCGTTGGTTAGTCAGACAGGCTGCTAGCGCAGTTCGAGTGCGTTGGTGAGATCGCCCATCGGAGGCGCACCATGCGCAGCGAGCGCGGCGTCGCGCTGCGCGATGCCCGGCAGGACTTCGAGATCGAAGCGGCGCGTCAGCAGACGCAAAATGGATGCGGTGTCGTACTGCGTGTGATCCACCGTTGCGTGTTTGGCGAAAGGCGAGATGATCAGCGCCGGTACACGCGCGCCGGGCCCGAGCAGATCGCCGTGCGGCGGGGCGGCGTGATCCCACGCACCGCCGAACTCATCGTAGGTGATCACGATCAGCATGTGATTCCATTGCGGGCTCGCGCGCAGCATTCCGATCAGGTCCGCGATGTGCGCATCGCCCGCGGCCACCGAGGCATAGCCGGCATGCTGGTTCAAATTGCCCTGCGGTTTGTAGAAACTCACCGGCGGCAGCCGCCCTGCACTCAAGTCCGCGACCAAGTTGTTGTAGTCCTTTAGGTGCGCGGCACGGTCCGCAGCGTGGGCCGCGGGATCAAAGCGTGCGTAATAGTTGAAGGGCTGATGATGGGCTTGGAAGTCGGGATTGCCGCCGGCGGTTTCCGGCGCATAAATCACTTCGCGCATTTTCGACGGCGGCCGCGTACCGTCCTTGACGGCGGCGTCCCAAGCTCCGGCATACCACGCCCAGTCGATGTGCTTCGCATCCAGCGCGTCGCCGATGGTCAATCGCGATTGCGGCGGCAGCGTGGTCGCGTTGCGCGGATCCGCGTACAGAAAATCCGCATCGCCGGCCGCGGGCTTGTTGCGGCTCGGCTGATACGGCGGCTGCATGGTATTGACGGCGTAAAATTTGCCGTCGCCGAAATAATTGCGCGGCGCAAGGTCGCCGCTGCGCGCGAAGGTCGGGGGCTCATCGAGCGCCGAGGCTGCCGGGGTCGCTGCGGTCTTGAGCCGCGGCAGGTAGCCGCCCGCGGAGTCCGTCTCGAGCACGGCGATCGATGGCTTGGCAGCCGCGGCATCCGCATCGGGATATTCCGGCGCGCAAGCGCAGATCAGATACTGATGATTCAGAAACGAGCCGCCGAATGCGCCCTGGAAGAAATTGTCGGCGAGCACGAATTGCTTCGCCAGGGCGTACAGCGCCGACTCGCTGTAGTCGTAGTGTCCGAGCGCCAGGCCGCCCGCGTCCGACCACGCGGCGTAGCCATCGTTCTTGCCGCCGTCGATCTGCATTTGATGCTCAAAAAAGCGGTGCCACAAATCGCGCGTCACCGTCGAGGTCGAGAGGGTGACCTGTGATTGCGCCGTGAAGCCGTGTTCGATGGAGTACGGCGCGTTCGCCAAGCCGGCGCTTTGCTGCTGCGTGACCACCGGCGTGACGCCGGCCGCAGTCACACCGCCCCAAGTCGGCGGCAGGACCGGCAGCACGCTGCCGTCGCGATCAACTTGCGGGTGAAAGCCCGGCAACGGGCGGCCGTTCGCATCGATCACTTCGCGCAAATTGCGCGCGCCGGGAAAATTGCCGTACAGATTGTCGAACGCGCGATTCTCGGCGTAGATGACGACGATGATGTCGATGTCCTTGCGCAGCGCGCGGGTGACCTCCTGCGCGCCGGAGGCTGTATTCGGCGCGGAGGCCAATTCCTGGTAGGTGCAGCTGCCGAGTGGCGCCGCAATGCCCAGTGTCAGGAGAAGTGCGAGCGCTGAGCGCGAGCAGGGGTGCGTCATGCGCGCAAGTATAAGGTGCGCCGCCCGTCAAGGGCGACCGCACCTACGCGACCGGAGAGGATGAAACTGGCTTTGGTTAGAACTGCCAGAGCGCGCTCACCAACAGTGCGTCGGGATCGCCATACTGAGAGCTGATGCGCTGGTATTCGCCCCGCACGATCAATCCCAACGGAAATTTGGACTGCACGCCGACGCCGTACGCGAATCGCGTGTCGATCACATCATGCCGATTGGTGGGTACGAAGTAAGGACACGGACCGCCCGCGATGCAGGGTTGCTGTACGAAATCAGTGACGTTGGTGGAGAGCCGCGCCGCGCCAGCCTTGGCAAAAATGTCCAGGAACGGTATGGGAATCGGCAGGTAGCCCACGGCGAACAGCGCCGGGGCCGTGGGGTGAGAATCGCTGCCGGAGACGTTGTAATCGTAGTAGCCATGATGGCTGGAGGGTTGACCGAAATCGATATATTCAGCTTCGAAACCCAGCAGACTGAGCGGACGAATACCGAGCATTGCCTGCCAAGCGAATTGGTAGTCGTTGTAGTACCCGGGATAACCGTAGTACGAATCGTCGCTTCGGATCTGCGACGTGCCGGCGCCCGCGCCGAGGTAAAATCCCACGGGATTGTCCGCCAATGCCGCGCCTGACGCGCCGCAGGCGCCAATCGCCAGAACTGCTGCAAGGATCTTGGGAATCCGCATATAAAACCTCCAGTGTGGGTAACGCATTCGACTGGTTGCCGTTGACAAGGGGTTCCGGCAAAACGGCGGCCGGCCGCGAGGGTATACTTGCGATCATGAAGTTCGCGCAATTTTTGTTGCTTGCCTGCCTCGCGGGGGGAGTCTTGGGTTGCGGCCAAAAAGGGCCTCTGATGCTGCCTGACGCGCAAAAGCACAAGCGCACCGTCCCGGCATTGCCCGGTTCTCAGGCCAAGCCCGCCAGTGGCAGCGGCGCGGCCGGCCCGGCACCCGAGGGCGCGGGTTCGGCGACCAGCCCTGCGCCTCCCGCTCCCGCACCTCCGCCCGCCTCGCCGAGTACGCCGCCGGCACCCACCCCGCCCGGCACGCCGCCCCCCGCGGATTCGACGCATCCTTAAAAATTGAGGGTGCTCGAACATGACGGCGCGCAAACTTATTCTGGTCGACGGCTCGGGCTATTTGTATCGCGCGTTCCACGCGCTGCCGCCCCTCACCAACTCGCGCGGCGAACCGACCGGCGCGGTGTTGGGCGTGCTCAATATGCTGAACAAAATGATCAAAGAGGAAGCGCCCGAGCGGATCGCGGTGGTGTTCGACGCGCCCGGCCGAACGTTCCGGGACGATCTCTTCGATGAGTACAAGGCGCATCGCGCACCGATGCCGGATGACATGCGCGCGCAGGTGCAGCCTTTGTACGATGTGGTCGGCGCGATGGGCGTGCCGCTGCTGCGCGTGCCGGGAGTCGAAGCGGACGATGTGATCGGCACACTGGCGAAGCAGGGCGCGGATGCCGGTTTCAAAGTATTGATTTCCACCGGCGACAAGGACATGGCGCAATTGGTGGGGCCCAGCGTCGAACTGCTGAACACCATGAGCAACACGCGCTTGGATCGCATCGGCGTGAAAGCAAAGTTCGATGTCTATCCGGAACAGATCATCGATTATCTCGCGCTGGTCGGCGACACCTCGGACAATATTCCCGGCGTCACCGGCGTCGGGCCGAAAACTGCAGCCAAGTGGCTGAACCAATATCAAACCCTCGATGCCTTGCTTGCGCATGTCGCCGAGATCAGCGGCAAGGTCGGCGAGAATTTGCGCAACGAGCTGGCCAAGCTCGAGCTGTCGCGCAAACTCGCCACCATCGATACGACGCTGGCGCTTGAGGTGACCGCGGAACAACTGCGGCCCGGCGTCGCCGACGTACCGCGTGCTGCGCGACCTCTACACGCGCCTGGAATTGCGCGCGCTTCTCAAATCCTTGGGCCCGGAAGCCGAACCGGCGGCCGCCCAGGGCGGCGAGATCGACGTGCTCGTTGCCGAGACGAGCAACGGCGCCGGCCAGGCGGCAACTGCGGTAGCCGTGATCAGCACGCCGGCGCCGCGCAACTATCACAAGGTAATGTCCCAGGAAGAGCTCGATCTGTGGCTCGAGAAGCTCAACGGCGCGCCGCTCATTTCGTTCGACACCGAGACCGACAGCCTGGACTACATGCGCGCCCAAATCGTGGGTGTGTCGTTCGCGGTTGCCGCGGGAGAAGCCGCCTATGTGCCGCTCGGACACGATTACGCGGGCGCGCCGCATCAACTCGATCGCGCCAAGGTGTTGGCCGCGTTAAAGCCGGTGCTCGAGGACATGACCAAGGCGAAGCTCGGCCATCATCTTAAGTTCGACGCGCATGTACTCGCCAACTACGGCATCGCACTCAACGGCCAGCGCTTCGATTCTATGTTGGAGAGCTACGTGCTGAACAGCGTGGCCACGCGTCACGATATGGATGCGAGCGCCGCGCGCTATCTCGGCGTAAAGACGATTCATTTCGAAGATCTCACGGGCAAGGGTGCGAAGAAGATCAGCTTCAATCAGGTGGACGTGGATCGAGCCGCGGAATATTCGGCGGAGGATGCGGATATCACGCTGCAGCTGCATCAGGCCGTCTGGCCGCAGATCGAGGCGATACCCCCGCTCAAATTCGTGTACGAAAATATAGAGCAACCCTTGGTACCGGTGTTGTTTCGCATGGAGCGGACGGGTGTACTGGTCGATCGCGCCCTGCTGAAGGCGCAAAGCACGGAACTGGCGACGCGCATGTTGGAGATTCAGTCGCTGGCGCACAAGGAAGCCGGCGGCGTGTTCAACGTGGATTCTCCCAAACAGCTGCAGGAGATCCTGTTCGGCAAGCTGGGCATTCCGGTGATGCGCAAGACCCCGACCGGCCAGCCCTCAACTGCGGAAGACGTGCTCGAGGAACTTGCCGAGACCTATCCGTTGCCGAAGCTGATTTTGGAATATCGCGGCATGGCGAAACTAAAGTCCACATACACCGACAACCTGCCGCTGCAAATCAATCCATCCACCGGCCGCATCCACACTTCGTATCACCAAGCCGTGGCTGCGACCGGCCGATTGTCGTCGCAAGATCCTAATCTGCAAAACATTCCGATCCGCACGCAGGAAGGAAGGCGCATTCGCCAGGCATTCGTGGCGCCGCCCGGCCATTCGCTCGTCGCCGCCGATTACTCGCAGATTGAACTGCGCATCATGGCGCATCTATCCGGCGATACGAGCTTGCTGCGCGCCTTCGCGGAAGATCGCGATGTGCATCAGGCAACGGCCGCGGAAGTTTTTGGCTACGCCGCTGGATCAGGTAAGCACCGATCAGCGCCGCTCAGCGAAGGCGATTAATTTCGGCCTCATGTACGGCATGTCGGCTTTCGGTCTTTCGCGCCAACTGGGTATTCCACGCGGCGATGCGCAAAAATACATGGATCTATATTTCGAACGTTATCCCGGCGTGAGGCGCTACATGGAAGAGACGCGCCGCCAAGCACGCGAAAGCGGCTATGTGGAAACCGTATTCGGACGCAGGCTTTATCTGCCGGAAATTCAATCGCGCAACGCTGCATTGCGCCAATACGCGGAGCGCAGCGCCATCAATGCGCCCATGCAGGGAACCGCTGCGGACATCATCAAACGCGCCATGATCGAGGTCGACGCCTGGCTGCAAAGCTCGCGTGTTCCGGCGCGCTTGATCATGCAAGTGCACGACGAGTTGGTGCTGGAAGTCGCCGACGAGGCCATCGAGACTCTTGTAGGACAAACACGGACACACATGATCCGCGCCGCGGATTTATCGATCCCGCTGAAGGTGGACGTGGGGGTTGGCCGCAACTGGGATGAAGCACATTAAACGCGTGCGCTAGCCCGAAATATGGCGCAATATTGGCAAAGTGGCGGACGAGCCGTAGGCTGTGGCAAGAAGATACAGCAGTTACACAAATGGCTTTCAAAGGACTGGAACTTTCGCGAATCATCTCCATCTAACCAATTGAGCGTTTAAGACGCTCCTCGCTCTTCTCCCTGAGCGAGCAAGACCCGGTTTGTCATCCCCATGCCGGGTTGGTCTGCCCCGATGGTTGCCAAAAGCGCCCATCGGGGCTTTTTTATGCGGGCTCCAACCAACGATCCATGACCTCGCGCGCCTCTTCCAATCCTTCTTGGTTGTGCGCGGAAAATAGTTGCGCCGATACCGCAGCGTCTCTTCCGGCGGCCGTTGTTTCCCGCAAGACCTGCAGCGAATCGCGTCGATTGAGTTTGTCGGCTTTCGTCAACAACACGTGCGCGAATCGGTTTCTTGCGAGCACCCACTCGAGCATTGCGGCATCTTGCGCGCCGAGGCCGCGCCGGCTGTCGACGATCAGCATCAGCCCGACCAACGATTCACGCACGTTGAAGTAATGTTCCATCAGCGCCAACCAGTGGAGGCGCACGCGCTCGGGAACCTTGGCGAATCCGTACCCCGGCAGATCCACCAACCGCCTCTCGGGCGAGAGCTCGAAAAAATTAATGAGCTGGGTGCGCCCGGGAGTCCGACTGACGCGGGCCAGCCCTGACCGATGTGTGATGGCATTGATGGCCGTGGACTTGCCGGAATTGGACCGTCCGGCGAAGGCGATCTCGCGGCCGGAATCGGGCGCGAGCTGGTGAGCTTCGGCCGCACTGGTCATGAATTTCACGTTGGAATAGGTGGTCATGGCCGCCGGCGGACGCAAATTATTGACTCTAGTGTACAATTTAGGGTCGACAGCAGGTCACAATAAAACGGGGTGTTAGCGAGTCATGAAGCGGTTTTGGATCCTTGCAGCAACAATTTCGAGCACTTTGATCGCGACTTCCGCAATCCCCGCACCCAGCGTTGAAGGCGGTGCCGCCAAAGCGGCGACTTGCCAGGCCTGCCATGGCGCCAACGGCAACAGCACCAATCCGGAATGGCCCAGCCTGGCCGGACTCGGTGCCGATTACATCGCCGACCAGCTGAACAATTTCAAGACCGGCAAGCGGGCGAGTCCCGTGATGATGCCGATGACCGTGAATTTAACAGCCAACGATATGGCGGATCTGGGCATGTATTTCGACAGCCTCACCAACACCGGCTTGGAAGCGGACCCATCCTTCTGGGCGGCGGGGGAAAAGCTGTATCGCGGCGGCGATCAAGCGCGTGGCATTCCCGCGTGCATGGCCTGCCACGGCGCTACGGGCAGGGGCAACGAGCCGGCAAAATTTCCGGCGCTGCGCGGCCAGCAATCGGGCTACGTCGTCAAGCAACTTAATGACTACGCCTCGGGAACCCGGACAAGCGGACCGAACGGCATCATGCAAACCATCGCCAAGCGTCTATCCGCCGAGGACATTCGCAACCTCGCGTCCTACTTGCAGGGAATTCGCTGATGCGATTGCGTCCGCGATCGTTTCTCTTGGGGCTGGGTATTGTGCTGGCCTTGGCGGCTTGCGGCAGACAGGAACAGTCTGAACTCGCCCCGGCAAAGGCGCCGGGGCCCGCAACCCAGCCCGCAGTGAAAAGCGCAGCTACCGCGGTTCCCGGCAAGACTGCAGCCGACGCCGGAAAGCCGTTGACGGTGACGCGCCTCAACGAAGACGGCTCGGAGACGGTTGAGGAAACTCCGGGCGATACCAGCGCGCAGAACAAATTGCTGGCTGCTGTGGCGTCGACCGTTGCCGCGGCAACGTCCAGCAGCGCGGCCGTTGCGGCCGGGACACAATGGCAGGATGGCGTGAACTACACCCGCGTGGTGCCGGCGCAGCCGACCAACGTCGCTGCCGGCCAAGTCGAGGTACTGGAGTTTTTTTGGTACGCGTGCCCGCACTGCTACGCACTCGAACCCACGGTTGCGAGCTGGCTCAAATCCAAGCCCGCCTACATCACCTTGACGCGCGTACCGGTGCAATGGAACGAAGGCCATCGCTCGCTGGCGCGGTTCTTCTACACGCTCGACGGCATGGGCAAGCTGAACGACGTTCACAGCGAAATATTCAAGGAAATTCAGGTCAATGGCGACCCGCTGATAGGCCCTGATCCCAACAACACTGCAGCGGCGGAACGCGTGCAACTGGCGTTCATCAAGAAGCTGGGACTGTCGGATGCCGACTTCGAAAAGCAATATCGCGGCTTCAATGTCGAGACTGCGATGCAAAGGGCGGATGAACTCGTGACGCGTTACCGCATTTCGGCCGTTCCCATGTTCGTGGTGAACGGCAAGTACATCACCGATGTGGGCATGGCAGGCGGCCCTGAGAAAGTGCTCGCGCTGGTCAACGATCTCGCCATTCAAGAGCACAAGCACTAGCCGGCCGCGTGGATGGGCACAGGGCGCCTGGAGGCATTTAGCGACGGCGTCATTGCCATCATCATCACCATCATGGTGCTGGAATTGAAGGCACCCCATGGTTCGGGATTCGACTCGCTGCTGCCCATCATTCCTGTATTCCTCAGCTACCTACTGAGCTTCGTATACGTGGGAATCTACTGGAACAATCACCACCACATGCTGCATGCGGCCGATCGGGTCAGCGGCGCAGGGCTCTGGGCAAATCTGCATCTGCTGTTCTGGCTGTCGCTGATTCCGTTCGTGACCGCGTGGATGGACGATACCGAACTGGTGGCGGCTCCGGCCGCGCTGTATGGATTTGTGCTGCTGATGGCCTCGGTCGCCTACTACATTCTGGCGCGCACCTTGATCCGGGATAACGGCCCGGATTCCGCACTGGCGAAGGCGTTCGGCAACGATTTCAAAGGCCGCATATCCATTGTGTTCTATGCTTTGGGAATAGCCTTATCCCTGTGGCATGCGTGGCTGGCCGTCGCGATTTATGTGCTGGTGGCTGTTATGTGGATCGTTCCCGATCGGAGGATCGAAAAATGACCCGAACTCACCTGGGCGGCTGCCACTGTGGCCGCATCCGCTTTGAAGTCACGGCACCAGCAGACATTGTCGTGGATGAGTGCGATTGCTCGATGTGCAGCAAGGCCGGGTTTTTGCATTTGATCGTGCCGGCCGACAATTTCAAATTGCTCAGCGGCAGCGACTCGCTCACGACCTACACTTTCAATACGCGCACCGCGAAGCACTTCTTCTGCGCCGTTTGCGGAGTGAAATCGTTTTATATTCCGCGTTCCCACCCCGAAGGCTTCAGCGTCAATGCCCGCTGCATCGACGCCGGCAGCATCGCGTCCATGAGCGTGAGGCCGTTCAACGGCCGCGACTGGGAGAAGGGCCGCGCCGAATATCGCGCCCCTTAAGGCCCGGCGACCGACCCATCGCGGTGCACCCACGACATAACGGGGAAATCTAACGGCGTTATGTTGTGAACCGCTCCACACGGCATCCGTTCAGCGCAAAGATGTGACGCGCAGCGCGCATGACTTTTCGCGTGTTGCGGGATGCTCGCGGACATTAAACCCCGCGATGAAGGATCATTCAGGCATGACAGAAATCGGTCGGCTATACGGGGCGATCTGCGCCCGGCGGCAGGCGTTTTGCCCCGGCTTTCGCGAAAGCATGCTGCTGGCAATGGCGCTTTACGGTCTGGTGCGCTGCGACGAAGCCGCGGCGGCAGATCAAGCACCGAAATCCGGTGCCGCCGGTGCACCGCTGGCTGCGCCTTTGTTTGCGCCGCCGGCTTTTTCAGCGGCGCCGCTGATTGCACCGCGTGAATTTTCAGCGACGGAATTCAAGCCGCGCGCTCGCGGCTTCGCGGAAGCCGGCAGCGCAAGAAGCGGTGGTTTTCTCATTGATGCGCCGCCGCAAGACACTTCCGTTGCGCGCCTGATGGCGGAGTTCAAATCTCAGGATCGCGTACGCCTGTTGACCCTGTGGCAGAGCCGCACGAGTTCAGTGTCTCTGCAAGCGGGCAAGCGCGGCGCGCCGTCGCTGCAATGGAGCACGCCGTTTACGCATCGTGAAGGCTCCGCGCGCGGATTGTTTGACCGCCTATTGCCGGTGTTGCCGCACGGCGGGCTTGCGGCGAGCCGCAACAACCCGGCGCATCCCCCAGGCAGCGCCGCACTGCCGAAGTCGTTGGAGCTGAGCGCAACGAAACAATAGCCGCGACGCCGGCCGACGCCCCGCCATCGGATCCTTACGAGCCTGCGGTTTCCGCGTAACGGCGGAAGAAACTATCCTGTTTCCACTGCGGGCGCTTTGGATCATTGGCGATCTCGATCGTGAGTGCGCGGATAACTTCCTCGTAGCCTGCCGCGGTCGCCAGATCGACCGGCTGATTGGCGTCATCCGAGGGCGCGTGATAGCGCTCCGTGCGCCAAGCCTTGATGATCGCCGCCTCCGGCGACCCGGCCGCCGCGCCCACGTCGATCATGAGAGACGGAATGCCGTGGCGGACAAAGTTATATTGATCGCTGCGAATGAACACGTTGAGCAGCGGCAGCGGGTCGGGCTGCATTTGTACGTTTAGATGATTGCCGATCAGCGTTGCGCGCTCGCCCAGATCCGACTCCGCCAATCCATAGACGGTCAGTACTTTGAGGGGAATGATGGGCAGGAACATATCGGTATTGATGTCGGCAATCATGGATTTCGGCGCGACCGTGGGATGCTCGGCAAAATACTTGGATCCCAGCAGCCCTTTCTCCTCGCCGGTCACCCATACCAGCAGCAATGAGCGCTTGAGCGGTGTGTGCGTTTCCTTGAGTGAACGCGCCATATCGAGCAGCAGCGCGCTGCCTGATCCATTGTCCATGGCGCCATTGTAGATTTTGTCGCCGTTGATCGGTTCGCCGATACCGACGTGATCAATGTGCGCGGAAAGGACGACGTACTCGCTTTTGAGCTTGGGATCGCTCCCGCCGATCTTCGCCACAATGTTGGTCGACTCGACATCGTGCGAATGCGTCGCCGTCATCGCGCTGACGGATATCTTCAAGGGGAAATGCGGCAGCGGTTTGCGATCCTTGCCCAGGGCGGCGATTTCCTCGAAGGTATGTCCGGTGCCCTGCAGGAGAAGGTCTGCATACGCGGGGTTGAAAGCGACCGCAAGTTGCGACCCGCCGGTCTCGTCAAATTCGGGACCGATCAAATCCATGCTGGGATGGTTGCGGTTCAGCGATGACCGGGCCCACGGCAGGTCCATGGAAGCCGGATTGGGGATTTGGATGAGGCCTATCGCACCCGCTGCCTTGAGAGCCTTCCAGCGTTCGGCGCGAGACTGATAGTGGGCGCTCAAAGCGGACGGAACATCGGCGGGGGAACCGGTAAGAATCACCGCTACCTTGTTCTTGAGATCCAAGCCTGCAAAATCGTTGTAGTTCTTTTCCGGAATATTCAATCCGTAGCCGACGAACACCAACAGCGCATCGACTTTCGGCGCCGGAGGATAACGTGTACTGAAATAGGCCTGCTCCCCCAGTGTCAGTACTTTCTTCTGGCCATCGCCGCCGACCAGCGCCAGTTGGCAATGCGGCTCGTCGATCTCCAGCGTGCGCAGTTTCACGCTTTGGAAGTAACCGTTCGAGCCGGCCGGCTCGACACCCAACGCCTTGAGCTTGCCGACTATGTACTCTTGGGCCTGGTGCTCGCCGGAGCTGCCGGTGTCGCGGCCTTGATACTTGTCGTCCGAAATCTCCTTCACCGTGGCCCACCACGTTTTGCCATCGAAATGCTCCGCTGCCTGCGCCGAGCAGGCGATGGTGACCAACAACAACAGGGAGAAGCTGCGCAACATGTCAATTCCTGGGTTTTTCTTGTAGGGCCCACAAGCTTATACCGGACCGGTTCGTTTCGAAACATCAGCCGCCAAACAGGCCGGCGATTTCTCCGAAGGCAAGTACGTGGCCTTTCATGGCATTCATCACCGCGTCTCGATCACGCGACGCCGGGTGAATCTGGGCGAGCGTCGAGCGCGTACAGACGAAATACGTAACGATGTTTTCCCAGCGGCGGGCACGGCGGCTGGTATGCGGCGGTATTCGAAGAATTGCTGCCGATCTCGATTTTTTCTTGCGTCAACCCTGCTGCCTGCTCCGCACTCTTGATCTCATGCACGTTTCGCGGAATGTCGTACAGAATCCAATGGGTGAAATTGCCGAGGCGAAACCGCGGCGATGGTCCATCCCAATCAGTCGCGATCAGCACGTAAGATCGGGCCTTGTCAGGCGCGCCCTCCCACAGAATTTCCGGCGAAACGCCTTCTCCCTTACAAGTATAGGACGCCGGAAGCTCGCCGCTCGCGCTGATACTGACGCTACGCAAAACAATGGTTTTAGGGAGAGTTGCGTGATACGCCAGATCGGCGGCGCGGGCCCTCGACGCGCGCATGTGCAGAAACGCGAGTGCAGCCGCCGCCAAGATCACGCGGCGTACCTGCCGCCTTCCCGCGGGGTCGCCCTAAAGGGCGCTCGCCGCCGCTGCGCGGCGTCGTCGAACCCCTTGTCTCATGTCGTGGGTTCGACCACGTTGCTGGTCGGCGAAGCCGCTCGTTCGCTGCAATTTTTTTTGAAAATGGTGCGCCCGGCGGGATTCGAACCCACGACCCTCGGCTTCGGAGGCCGATACTCTATCCAGCTGAGCTACGGGCGCAGCGCAGGGGTGGCGATACTACTCGCCGTCGGCAAGCGCCGTCCAGCGGCAAGCGATGCGGCAGGAGCCTTTGTCAGCACCTCTCAGTGTGGCCGATTCGCCGCTTGCTCTTATGCTTTCAGCAATACAATGTCCCACTCGAATTTCAGAACACCAGGGTCATGCGAATCAACCGACTTGCAGGTTGCCAACGTAGGATCCCGATATCGCGCGGCCATCGTGCTGACCAGAATGTCCTTGTCGTTCAGCGGCTCGCCGGGAAAATACATTTGGGTAACGAGCCGATATTGATCGGAAATGACGTCGAAATGAATGTGCGGCGCGCGCATACCACCAGCTGGGTCTGGATAAGGGCCGGGTTTAACGGTCAGAATACGATAGCGACCGTCCGCAGCGGATTTCAGCAATGCTACGCCCTCGAAATTGGGATCAAGGGGTGCAGGATTCTTGTCGATTGGATTCCTGTAGCGGCCCGCGGCATTCGCCTGCCAGATCTCAATCCCCGCCCCGCTGACCGCCGTACCATCTGTCCGCAGTACACGCCCGGAGAGCTCCATGACCTGGCCCAGGGCGCGTCGCGTTTTTCCCGGAATATGCGCAAGATCGAAATCGTGGTAGCGGGGCGTGTGCACGGGGAAGAAGGGGCCAAAAGTTTCTTGCGGTGTGGGCCGAAGCTGCGCTTCGCCGGCAATCGATCGAAGAGAAAACGCCCCAACGCCGACGCCGATGATTACGTCCCTGCGGGAAACCTTCATTGCAACCTCTACGGTAAGGCGGGCGATTGTATATTTGTGATCCGCTTCTCGGTCAGTCTAGCAGATGCTCGCTTGCCCTATGTCGCTTGCTTCGCCGCGGCCTGCAATTTAAGCACCGTGGCCCAGTTGCGAGTCGTAATGGTGTCGCGGGCCGTTCGGCTCACCGTTTGAAGCATTCGGCATTCCAAGATGCCGCCGGCACACCATAAATAGGCTGCTCGGGTGGTGATGGCGAGCGCGTCCGGTTTCCACGAAACCTTCAATAGCGGACGGAGCGGTTCAAGATGTTTGGAGTGCGCAACAAATGCGATCAGGTGCCGGGCGTGATCGTCGACGGCGTGCAGCAAGGGATTCTCATCGATGATGCGATCCAGATCTTGGGAGGTGACGACCATGGCGGATGCTGAGAATCCGCAATTGGCAACGATGGCCGCCTGTATGTCCAACGCAATCTTTGCAACATTGGGCCGCTTGCATTCGAAGACGATGTTTCCGCTGTTCAGCAGGGAGCGGACTGCGGTGTGGCCGAGATCGCCGACCATGGCTCGCAAATCCGCCATGGCCACGCGGTTGCCGCGCCCCACATTGATGCCTCGAATGAGTGCCACGCAAACGCTCACAATCGAGCTCTCATCACAGAGGGGTCACAGGAACACACAACTTGCATTGAATCACGCCGGTCGCGGAGTCGTAGCTTGAATCAACGGGATAGTATTCAAACATGGGCCGGCTATCGAGCTGCAATCCGCTGGCAGGAAGCCAATCGCGCAACAGCGCGTCCCACGCGGCTTCGAAGTCGGCAACCGTGCCTTGGAAGCTGAGTGCGGCGTACTTACCGCCCGGAATGGTCGTGCGATGCGCATTGCCTGCTGCGACAAAGTTCGTGGGCGTTTCGCATCCCGCGTCGTATCTGCATTGTTCGGGGGCGGTGACTCTGGGGTCGTCCAGACTGATTCCGTATCTAGCCTGTCCGATCAGCCCGTTGGTGACCATCCAGGGATAAACTTGCGTTTGCCAAAATTCGCCGATCGGTTGGCCGTAAGCACCGATATGCCGCAGATAGGTGATCATCGTCGGTTTGCGGTCAATGATTCCAACTTTCATGGGTGTCTCCGTAGGGTCATTCGGGACACCATTCTTCCCGGCCGATTGCTCCAACGTCTGATCGGACTTGCGGTTCACCTGATCGGAATTGCTTTTCGCAGCTGGCTCGCCGATTGCTGCTTCCGCCACGAAGTGGGCGAACATCCGAAGCGCGAGACGAATGCGTGGGTAAAAGCTTCGGCCGAACCGAATCCTACGCCCAACGCAACCTGTAGAACCGCGAGCCGGGGTTGCGCCAATAGACGGGTCGCACCGATCTCGCACCTGCGGCGCCGCAGATATGCCCCCAGCGTTTCCCCCATCCATGCCGAGAAAAGCCGGTGAAAGTGAAACGGGGAGAAGTGCGCGACACCAGCCAGTGTCTCAAGATCGAGAGAACTATCGAGATGCTGGTCGATGTACTCACTGACCCGATGCATGCGATCGGCGTACACATCGCGGCTCTTCGACGTGCACGTCGCCATCGCGGTCGCCTTAAGTCTTGGCGTAAAGAATCATCTGGGTGCAGCGGAATAGGGCGAGCGTGCGGCCGGACTCCTTATGAATGACAACGGCGTCCCACACTTGGGTGGTTCTGCCGCGATGCACGGGCGTCGCGACGCCGACAATCGTCCCTTCCAGCGTGGTGCCAAGATGATTGGATTTCAGTTCGATGGTTGTGAAGCCGCTGGCTCCCTCCGGGAGATTCGCGACGCAACCATAGCCTGAGAGCGTATCCGCGAGCGTCACTATGGTACCGGCATGCAAGTAGCCGTTCGGCGCGAGGACCGACTCGACCACCGGCAGCTCGCCGCCGACGCGGGATTGGCTGACCTCCGTGATGACGATCCCCAGATGCCCGGGCAATTTGTGTGCACCGGCGCCGTTGAAGTTCTCCGCCGTGCGCAACTTTGTCAATGGTGTGCTCACGGACATCTCCTACCCGGCGGCCGGCAAGTTTTCGAAGAAATCCACAACACCGGTTTCCAGGGAGTATTCGGCGCCAACCACCAACAACCCGTCATTTTGAATCAAGTTTTCAATAATCTCGGAACCATGGCGCAAATGATTGACCGACGCCCGGATATTGGCGCGGCAAGCCTCGTGCACCAACGCATCGTGATCATTTCTTAGATTGGTGAGCAGCAAACCCTGCACTCCCGGTCTAATAAAGTCGACGATGGAATGCAGATTGCGGGATTGATTTTCGACCGGCCGCTGCAATTGCGCCAGCGTGGTTTCGATGGCGCCGCAGCGGGTATGTCCGAGCACGACAACCAACCGCGTGTGAAACTGCTCGGCAGCGAATTCGACGCTGCCTATCAATGAGGGCGCAACAATATTGCCGGCGACTCGGATGACGAATAGGTCTCCCAAGCCCTGATCGAAAACGATTTCGACGGGAACGCGCGAGTCGGAACAACCGAGGATTGCCGCAAAGGGCTCCTGCCAGGTTGCCAACTCCAAGCGCCGGGCCCGGCTTTCAACCGCATCGCGGCTCGGGTGCTTCGGAAACGAAGCGGGCGTTGCCGGCGCGCAGCAGAGCGAGTGCCTCTCGAGCCAAGATCATCGGAAATTCACCGAGGGCTTCCCAGCGCGATCCGCTGAGCTAAAGCGCGCGTCGGGCTGGGGGGCCGCGATGCCCAAGAACGCGCGCGGGCAGAAACAAAATGGTCCGCAGCAATGCAAAGATCGCCTCGAATGAAATCCCGATGACGCGAAATGGTATGGACAGCAGCCAAATCAAAGGCCACAGAATGATGGCCAGGATGGCGAGCGGCCAGCACAAGACCAACAAAACGCACCATAAGAGCAAGGTTTTCACGTCGGGTCCCCTTCAATCCTTAGATCTCAACCTTACCACACCCTCAGCGTTGTGCGGTGCCGGGGCCCTGCGGCGCGGTTTTGGCGCGCAGCAGTTCCATCTGCCTCTCCGGGTTTGCGAAAGCTGTAAATCCGTACTGCGCGTACAGGCCATGCGCATCCTGGGTTCCCAGGGTGTAGCGCACGATGGTTTGCAGTTCCGGATGCGATAGAATGTTCTCCATCAATAACTTAGCGATGCCGCGGCCGCGAAACTCCGGCAGCACGAAGACATCGAGCAGGTGCGCATAGCGCACGTAATCGGTCACGATCCGCGCAAAGCCGATTTGCCTGTCGTCCAAGTAAACGCCAAAACAAAGGGAATGTTCAATGCACTTTTCAACGCTGGCGCGGGAAATGCCGGGAACCCAATAGGAGTCATCGGCAAGGAACGCATGAATCATAGCGACGTCGAGCCGGCCGCGATCCGTCGAGATTTCGAGCGTCATTTTCTGTTCCGCAGCCTCTTCGGCGCAGCCAGTCCGTAGCTCAACTCAACCAGGTTGCGCACTTCCGACCAATCGATGCCCTCTCCATCGAGCCTCAAGCCAAACCAGCCGCGAGGTCCGATGTAGGCGGGCAGATAGAACCGCCGCGGTTCACGCGAGGCGCGATCGACATTTTCTCCCAACGCCGATTTGCAGCAGACGGAAATAATTCCGTCGCCATGATGATTGTTCAAAAAATACGCGAATACCTTGCCGCGAACGCGAAAATCGGCATGTTCATTGAGATCGCGCCGCTTCGCCTCGGGCAGCGCCAGACAAATCTTGCTGAGCTTCGCGCAGAGTCGGATGCTCGCGCAGCGCGGGCCTGGGTTTGACGCTTGGCCCCGGGTTCGGCCTTGGTGGTGGGCTTATTCCTGGCCGCGGGCTTTGCCCTGGCCATCAGCGCTTCCCGCCTCCGGCTGCACAAATTCCAGGCGCCTGAAGCGCAGCGCCGACCAGTCCTCGTCAATCGCGACCATGCGTACCGATTCGAAGCCCGCAGCGCGAATGACGTTCCATCCGGAATCGCGATTGAATTCGCAGCTGTAGCGCTTGGAGGTCCCTTTCGGGTAGGCGAACCAAATCACGGCATCGCCCGCGGATGCCGCTGCCAAGATCTTCGCGGCGCGGTCCAATTGCGCTTGCGTGATGGCAAAGGCCAAACCAAATCCAATCGCCTTTGGCTTGGCGGGGTCGCGCACCACTTTGATGCCGCTGAGCTGCTTGAGCTCAGCCTCGAAGGACTCGGGCGCATTGAGCACGACAATTTCTCGATGTGTGCCCAGATTGAGCTTTTTGAACAGCGGAGTCATCGCGGCGTCCTTGATGGTTTCAGTGTTTGCGGGCGCTAATGGTCGTGAGAAAATCCGCTCAGCACGAACGGCCAAAGGTCATGCGTGCCGAACATAATTCACCTCATTTCTTGATCTGCAATGCGGCATAGCGATTCAAGCTGTCCTTTGGCCATTGCTCCGCGGGCTTGTAGAACTGCGCAAACGCGGGCACACCGGCCGGCAGCTGCACCCACGGCTGTTTCGTCGAAGTAAAAATATGAACGTCCGGCGGCTGGCTGTCGGGATTGTCGAGTGTTCCCACGCGCACGAAGCTTATCGCCTCGCCTGCGCCCCCATAGTGGCTCCACAATGCCACGAAACACTTCGGGCAACGCGCGACGCGCTGGCCCCTGCCGCTATTGGAAGGCGTATCGATGATCTCGACCTGGCCCTCGAGGAGAGCAACGCGATCGGCTTCGATCATGGCATTCAACACGAAAGCGCTGCCCGTCTCCCGCTGACACCAGCGGCAATGACAGCAATGAACGAACAGCGGCTTGCCGGTCATGCGAAAGCGAACATGCCGGCAGGAACAGCCGCCCTCCTGTGCGTTCAGTGGAATTATTCGTGGCAGTCATCGCGGCTCAAGCAGCGCGCTTGCGCGCGGTAACTTCGATTTCGATCTGCATGCGAGGATCCAACAAGCCTGCGGAAATCATGGTCATTGCCGGACGGCCGGCGCCAAAATATTTGCGTAGAACCGGCCAACAGTCGGCAAAGCGCTCGCCATTGGGCACAATATAATTCACGCGCACGACATCCGAAAAATCCGCGCCGGCCTGGCGCAGCGCGGACTGAATATTCTTGAGGCATTGCTCGGTCTGATCCAACAGATTGTCGGAGATGGTCATGGTGTCGTAGTCGAAGCCGGTGGTGCCCGAGACGAATATCCATTCGCCGTCGACCACGGCCCGCGAATAACCCACCTCCGTTTCGAATTTAGACCCTGAACTGATTAGGCGTCGCGTCATGGCGGTGTCCCCCTCAGGCAACATTGTACTTCGAACGGCTGAAGGCGCCGGGGTGCGTATCAAAAAACCATAGACCGCCTGAAAATGCGAACCACCAAGCCGCCGTGAGCCACCAGCCGCCCAGGAAGTCGGCATAAGTCCGCACGAAAAACGCCAACGCCGTAGCCAACAGGCAAAGCAATGCCATCGCAAGAATAAACCGGGAAGAAAATTGACGGAGCCAGAAAATCCTCAGCAGCGAGCCGTAAGTGATCGCGCCGGCTATCGAGCACAGGCCCAGGGTGATGTAGAGACGTTCGTTGCCCGGCACGACGGCAAACAGCACCAGACCAACAATCCCGACGTACAGCGTGAAGACGCTGAGCGTGGCGGCGATTGCAATGAAGAGGCATTTGCGCAGATTACTCCGCGGCGTGCGCAGCGCGAGCACCACGGCGCAGGCGTGCAGCGCGCCATTGATGGCAAAGGAGGCAACCAGCGAGTCGCTCAGCAGGTCCCAATGGCTCAATAGGAACAGCGTAACGGCGGCCGCAGCCAGCACGGCAAAGTGCCGCGCATAGTTAAAATGTCCCATGCCTTAGGCTTGCGGGCCGCGAGGGCCGCGCTCGGTCTGCAGCGCAGCGTTGCGCAGAAACACCGGCAGATCCGTGGTCGGCGGGCGTGCCGGAATCTGATACATCATGGCGGCAATGTGCCCACGATGATAGGTCGTGTGATTGACCACGTGCAGCAGGATATCGCCGCGCGACATTGAGCCGTCTCCGCCGCCGATGAAGGTGAAGTCGACGATCTCCTCGCCTAGACGGTCCGACATTTCCTCTGCGTAGCGAATGTACCAGCTGTCGAGGGCCGCCTGAGCAATGCGCAGATCGGAAAACGAGATTTGAACATCGGGCGTGCGCGTCGTGAAACCGTGCTCCCTGCCCTCCAGGTGCGCCTGCCACACCAGATCGATGGTGTAGACATGATTCAAGGTGCGAATCAGGTTTCCGAATACGATTTGCCGCGGATTGGTCAGCTCAGTCTCGGGCAGTTCTCCGAGCGACAGGTACAGCAGCGAATTAGCCCACGCGGAGTAGCGCGTCAGCATCCGAATATTGCGCAGCGTCGACATGGTTTCAAGTGCGCGGCGGCGCGCTGCGCGCGGAGGGGGATGCGGGCGGCGCAGCTTGCGGCTCGCCCCTTTTTAGAATCAGCAGCAGAGCGCCGGCCAGAATTGCCATGTCGGCGAGGTTGAAAATGCCGGTGCGCAGCGAGCCGATGCCGACATTCAGGAAGTCGGTGACCCGGCCGTCGTATAGCAGACGGTCGATCAGATTGCTGATTCCGCCGCCGGCGACCAGGGCGAGCGCGACAAATCGGCTGGTGCTCAGGCGGCGCGCAAAGAGCGCCGCGTACACCAGACCGGCCAGTATCACGGCCACGGCCCCGGTAAAAAGGGTGAAGCGCAGCTGTTCGGGCAGCGAGGCGCCTAAACTCAAGAACGAGCCGGGATTTTCCATGAGCTGCAAGGCGCAGTGAACCGGCAAACAGCGATTGCGCGACGCCGGAATGCAGCAAGGAGCGCGCGGCGGACTTCGACACCTGATCGCAGCCGACGCAGCAGCTCAAGGTGAGCACCACAACAATGAATCTGGGGATGGAGCGCATGTTGAATCCTTGGCGTCAGAACTTTTGCTTGCCGGTCAGAATATCCCACCACAGACGCCAGTCGCCCATCAAGCTGAATCCTGGATACTTGAAAGTCGCCGGCTTGTTGTGCTCAAAGAAGAAATGCCCGACCCAGGCGAATGTATAGCCTTGAACCAACGCCAGCGCGGCGAGCCACCACCGCTGCGTAATCAGCGCGGCGATCAGCAGTGCCAGCGCGATGCTGGTTCCCGCGAAATGCAGACGGCGCGACGTGCGATTCGCGTGTTCGCTCAGATAGAATGGATAGAAGTCGCCAAAGGTACGAAATTGTTTTTCGTCGTTCACGGCAAGCGCCTCGCAAGTCCGGCTGAGAATTACTTCGGCAGTCCCGCCTCCACCCAATCCAGCCTTTCCTTGTGGAAGTGTTTGGCAACAACCGGGACTCCGGAGCCCGGAAATTCCATCACATATTCTTCGGCCGCGTCGAATTTTGGCCATGGTGCGCCGCCCGCAGAATCCGGATCGCCTGTTTTGGCGAACTGCGCCCAATATTTGTTGGCGGCGGCGGCGATTGCCTTGCCTTCGTCGTCGAATGGCGTGGCACGCGGGACATTGAACACGTAGGCCAATTCCCCGCCATGCGCCAGGCCAAACGAGCTCGCGCGCTGGGCGGCGGGCGTATACGAGAAATGATACACATACGTGGCGTTGCCGTGTTTGGCGTGCAGCCGCGCAAGGTCTCGGTCGGGCTCGCTGATCGAGGTGTCGGTGACCAGACGGGCGATGATGCGATCCGCATCGGCGGTATTGTCGGGGTCGTAGGCTGCGATGAAGGCATCGCGCCGTTCCTGGATCGAGGCCAGGCGCTCGGCTGCGTTCAGGCCCCGCCGTGTCAGGCTGGCTTCATCGCTGTTGCCGCCCAACAAGTAGGGAACATGCGCTTCCTTCCCCTTGGCGAATCCATCGGCGGCACTGCCGCGTGATCAAATTGCCGTCAGCCATGGGAAGAATCTGTTCGGCCGAGCCAATGCCTGCAACGTTGCTGGTGAGATCAGTCCAGGACAGCGCCCGCAGTGCTTTCGCTGCGGCGGCGTCAGATCCCTGGACGCCGGCTTTCTCGGCAAACGATAGGCCGTTCTTCTCCACGGAAGCGATTGGCCGCGCGGCGAGCCGGCCGAAGCCGGATTCCGACAGCGCCTTGTTGAACAGTCCCCTGGCTTGCGGGGCCAGCATCAGGTAGTTGACGGATATGGCGCCCGCGGATTCGCCAAAAATCGTGACGTTCTTCGGATCGCCGCCGAATTCCTTGATGTTGTCCCGCACCCAATTGAGCGCCGCCACCTGGTCCATCAGACCATAGTTGCCGAGCGGTCCCTTCGGATTTTCCGCCGTCAGTGCAGGATGCGCGAACCATCCGGCGCGGCCCAAACGATAATTTACCGTCACGACAACGACGCCTTGCCGCGCAAATTGGCTGCCGTCGTAAGCGGAACCCGAACCGAATATGAACGCGCCGCCGTGAATCCAAACCATCACCGGCAGCCTGGCGCCTCTTTTGGCGTCGGCCGGCTCATAAATGTTGAGATACAGGCAGTCCTCGGCCTGCGCGCAGCTGGAGGAGAAGGCATTCGCCGCTCGCACTCCGGACCATTTTGCGGGCAGCTGCGGATCGCGCCAGCGAAGATCGCCTACCGGGGGTGCGGCAAACGGCAGTCCCTTGAAAATCGCCACCCCATCGGCAACGATGCCCTGCGCTTCGCCCTGACGCACCTTGACGATGGGTCCGTTCGCTACCGGGGGTGCCACCGCGGCGGCGTCGGCGGCCTTTTGTGCTTGGCCGTCGGCGGAAGCGCCGATCAATACCCAGGCGATCGCCGCTGCATACGCGGCGATGAGTTGTCTCGACATGAATTCCCCCTCACTTCTGGCGTTGCTATAACTCAAGCGAAGCAGAAGCATAAGCGAAGTGGCTGGGGGCGGCTACGACGGCGCGGATTGCGCAGTCATGCCGGTCAGCCAGCCGGCTTGACCGCAGCCACCAGCGTGACGTCGCGCGCAGGCTCAATGCCGTGCCTGATCTTGAGATGCAAGGTCTCGCCTACGGACTTCTGAATAGCTGCTTTGAGCACATCGGCTCTGGCGCCTTCCACGACGATGCCTTCCACTTGGAGGACCACATCGCCTGGGGCAAGATCCGCAGCGGCCGCAGGCGAGCCTGGAACAATCTTGTCAACCTTGATGGAGCGCAAGGTCGGATTAAAAATCCCGTCGGCATCGATCGCCAAGGCAAAGCCGAACCATCCTTTGTCGGCCGCGTGGGCAGGCAACATCGCCAGGCACAGTATTGCGGCAGCCAGGCAGACGAGAAGAGGCGGGCGGCTCAGGACCGTGTCGCGATTTGCCATATATTGCCCCACCTATCCTTGACCATGCCGCGCCGATCACCGTAGGGCATGTTCGAGGGGGCCTCGATCGATATCGCTCCGGCATCGAGGGCGCGTCGCCAGGTGGAATCGGCGTCCCGCACGTACACGTAGAGACAGGCCGGTGCGGGCTCGCGTACTCCTGCGTCACTGACCATGACGATGGAGTCGCCGATGCGCAATTCTGCCGGTGCCTGCGGGTGGTAGTCTCCGCTCGCGCCGAAGACATTCTTGACGAATGCGACCAAACCCTCGGCGTCCGCCACAATTAAGCGGGGAATCACCGTGGGCCAGCCATCGGGCTTGAATTTGCCTTGTACAGCCATGGCTTTACCTCCGGCCAAAGGCGCGCGAAGCGTCGATCAATCATGGATGTGCTTCAGTTGCGTTCCGGCACAGCCGAACGACAACGCGCCGTCCCGCTGCCCCAGTATACTTTACCTTGCCCGCTGCAAAACGGGATGAAAGGGAGGGCTGATGCCGCGGATCATTTCTGGAATCTCACTGGCCGCATTCGTATGCGTCGCGCGCAATCGTACGCGGCGCCGCAATCGACGCCCCTGGTCATCACCAACGTCACTCTCATCGACGGCACCGGCGCGGCACCTCGATCTCATGTCGCCGTCAGGATTGATGGCGGTCATATCGTTGAAATCGCAGGGAGCTCTGAGAGAATGCCGCCGGGCGATGTGAAGATCGACGGAACTGGGCAATATCTGGTGCCGGGATTTTTCGATAACAACGCACACCTGACGGTGTACGGTCAGCCGGCGCGGCGCGACACGTCGGCAAAATACGGCGACCGCAATGAAGAGCTGGCATTGGAATTCGCCCAGCGGACACTTAAAGCCGGCGTCACAACGTTGGTGGACAGTTATGGCGTCTTGCCGCCATCCATTGTCGTTCGCGATCGGATCAACCAGGGCGAGGCGGTCGGCTCGAGACTACTGCTTGCGGGCAACATTCTGGGTTGGGGAGGACCTTTCTCCATTACCTTTTCGCTTACAAAGGATGCTGATTTATCGCTGTTCGAAGAAAAATGGAACGACCTTTTGGCGCAGGGCATGGGCGAAGATTTGGCGGACATGACACCCGCGGAGCTGCGGATCGCCATGAACGGCTATTTGGACAAGGGCGTCGATGTCATCAAATACGGCGGCACGAGTCACTTCATGCGGCCCTCGCTCATCGGCTTTTCGCCGCGCCAGCAGAGCGTGATCGTTGCCGAGACGCATAAGCGCGGCAAGCCGGTGCAGACGCACGCGACGAGCTCGGAAGGATTGCGCTTGGCGGTGGAAGCGGGAATAGACCTCATTCAGCACCCCGAAATGATGAGCCGGGATCTTCCGGACGATCTCATCCACTTGATTGTCAGCAAGGGCGTGTTCTGCGGCATGCGGGCGAATCTGATCACGGGCGATGCCCGCGCGCAGCATTTGGCGCAGCGTGCGGACGCAGAGGCGCGGATCGCAAAGTTGCCTCCCGCCACCACGACGGCCGAGCAATGGCGGCGGCTCGATATGTTGCAAGAGACTTTGGACATTCAGCGCAGAAATGCGCGTGCGGCTCATTGCCGCAGGCTGCAAGGTAACGCCGGCGACCGACAGCTACTTGGGCGATGCGCCGGAATTTCGGCGCACGGTAAAAACCGAAGAGCTTGAGCCGGGAGGCGGCACTGTCCGGGCGATCGAAGGATTCGTCGAGTTGGGGATGACGCCGATGCAAGCGATCGTTGCGGCAACCGCGAATGGGGCTGGCGCGGCCTTGCGCTCAAAAGATCTCGGGACCATCGAGAAAGGCAAAGCCGCAGACCTCGTCCTGCTCGAAGCAGATCCCCTGAAGGACATTCACAACATCGAAAAGATCCACGCCGTCATTGCGCAGGGCCGCCTGGTCGATTTGGCCGCCTTACCTGAGCATCCGCTTTTTTCCAGGAAGCAATAAATGAATCGTAAATTGAAGAATTTTACCCTACGTCCTGAGGACTTCGTCATCTTTGGTGCCGATCTCAGCCGGCCCGAGTGCGTGCGAACGGATCAGGATGGTGTTTGGGCATCGGACGATCATGGCGGCATCGCACGAGTAACTCAAAATGGAGTTGCGGAAATTCGCGGGGCAGGCGTTTACGAACCTAACGGATACTCGCGAACCTCGGACGGCGCGTTCATCGTCGCAGGCTTGAAGGACAACAAGGTTTTTCGCATCGACTCTTCCGGTCGCGTCAGTGTGGTGCTCGATAGGTTCCAGGGCAACGCGCTGGGTACCGTCAAT
Source organism: uncultured Gammaproteobacteria bacterium (assembly GCA_963809645.1). GTDB lineage: Bacteria > Pseudomonadota > Gammaproteobacteria > Steroidobacterales > Steroidobacteraceae > Bog-1198. Next base: position 613,772 of record CAWEKK010000007.1, on the reverse strand, counting down.
ACGGCATGGGCCGATATGCGTGGCCGAATCTGGGTATCGATGATGACGCGGCGAGCAACGCTGGTTTCACGCGCTCAACACTGAGCCGGACGGATACATACTTCTGATTGAGCAGGGAAAGGCTCGCATAGTGGCGGATGGCCTGCACTTAACCAATGAGATCAAGGTTCATCCGAACGGAAAATATTTGTACGGCGTGGAAACGCTGGGGAAGCGCGTGTTCCGTTTCCCCATCGCCGCGAATGGCGATCTCGGGCAGAAGGAAATATTCGGCCCTGCGGACCTTGGGCATGGTGCCCTGCCGGACGGATTTCATTTCGATGACGATGGCAATATCTGGGTGACCATCATCACGCGCAACGGCATCATGGTGATCAGTGAAGATGGCGACATGCACACCATTTACGAAGAGCCGAACATGGCGGCCATTGCCGCCCTGGTGAGCGCCCTGGAGCAGAAGACTGCAACCACTGAACACCTGGTGGCTTGCGCCGGCGAAAAACTAACCTTGCCGACGAGTCTGGCATTCGGCGGCGCAGGCGGCCGCACCGTATATGTGGGCAGCTTAGGGCTAACCCACATCCTTACCTTTGAATCTCCGGTTGCCGGTCTACCCATGTATTAGCAGCGCCGGGTGCCTCCGTGAGCCCACAACTCATTTTATTGACTCTCGATATTGCGACCGTGCTGTGCGCCGCCCTGCTTGGAGCACGGCTGATCGTAAGCTATCCGCGGCTGCGCGCCGCGCAACTCATTGCAATCATATCTATTTGCAACATCTGCTACGTCGTTCTGTCGCGCTTCGAGTACGGATACTGGATTCCAACGACTTTTCACATCGACGTCGGCGCCTGGTTCGACGTGATGAACTTCGCCCGTAATCTGACCCCCGGATTACTGATGATTCTGAGTTTCACGCTGTTTACCGAAGGGCGGCGCTTTCCGCGTTGGCTGCTCGCCTTGTTTGTTTTGCAAATGCTTCTGGAGGAACCCGGCCACGCAGTCGTTGCGTCCGACTGGCGCTATGCACATCTTGTCACTCAGATCGTACCCAGCATACTGCAAATGTTTTTCGCCCTGCTGGCAATCTACTGGGCTATTTCCAGCTGGCGGACGGATCTGGTCGAGACTCGGCGTCGCGCCCGCGCTCTGACCACGTTGGTCATTGGACTGAACGTGATTGCCTCGAGTGTGTTGCTGCGCATCGTGATCGATTTCCGACAGCGTTGCCAATTTCTACACCCGCACGGGTCTGATCGGACTTGATCTCGCCACGCTGTTGTTTTTGCTATTCCAGTATTCAAAAGGCGACATCAGGCAATATTTGGAGCCTCAGCGATATGGCGGCCAATCCCTTGCCACAGCCCGGCGAACCTCTGACCCTGAGATAGCGGCAATCCTGGCGAGACTCACTTCGTTGATGGAAAGCGACCGGCTGTATCGGGAACCGAGTTTGTCGCTCAAACATCTGGCTGACCGGGTGATGGTGCCCGAGTATCGACTGCGGAAAATCATCCACGAGCAGCTCGGCCACAGCAATTACAATGCCTTTCTGCACCGTTACCGCGTGCGGGATGCTTGCGAACAACTTCGCAATCCCACGATGCGTCGCATCCCGATTCTCACCATCGCGCTGTCCGTGGGCTATCAGTCAGTCAATACCTTCAATCGCGGGTTCCGCGACGTTATGGGCATGACCCCTTCAGCGTATCGTTCCCATGACGAAGCGTCGCTCCAGCACGACGGCAAAGTCTTACCAGAATCGCAATAATCGCCTCGTTTTCAGAAAATGGGGAGCCGTTTCAAGAATCGGCGCGACTTAACCCGTGCGCATCTGGCAGCGTCGCCTGGTCGTCCTACGGGACCGTCGCGGTGCCTCACAATGGGCTCACGAAAATACTTTCTGGATTGGCTGCGTGTCATCGCCTTTGCGGGGCTCATAGTCTTCCATGTCGGCTGTCTGTATGCGTCGTGGGACTACAACATCAAGAGCCCGCGCCCGCTGCCCGGCATCGATTGGGGGCTGCTGGCGCTGGCGCCTTGGCGCATGGCATTGCTGTTTTTGATCTCGGGAGTCGCCAGCCGGTATCTGCTCACCAAATTGGGTGCCGTTGGGTTTGCGATTGATCGGCTGCGGCGCCTGGTCCCGGTTCTGCTCGTTGGGTCACTCATCGTCATTCCCCCACAGACTTACATCATGCTGGTCAGCAAGGGGCTTGTTCACGGCGGCTATTTTCACTTTTGGATATTTTCGTATCTGGCTGCCGACCAAACACTGGTGGCTCCGTTGCATCGCACGATGCCAACCTACGATCATCTGTGGTTCCTGGTCTATTTGCTGCTCTACACACTGCTGTTCGCGGCCGCAGTCGCCGCGACGCGCGCGCTGCGCCATTCCGCTGGCCGCGCGCCCGTCACGCCAATCGCGCGGCTGCCCCTTGGGGTCCTATTGATTGTTCCCGCGCTCTGGCTGATCGGCGTTAATTTCCTGATCGAGCGGAAGTTGCCGGTTACTTTCAACATAGCTGACGATTGGGGCTCGCATCTCAAATGGGGCGGCATGTTCATTGCTGGAACGGCATGCGCGGCGAGGGCGATGTCTGGGAATGGGCGCGACGAAACCGGGCCAGGCTGCTGGGTTTAGCGGCGTTATTCTTGGCTCTGCAGTCGCTTTGCCGGGTTTTTTGGCTCGCGCGGCAGAGCGAGTCTATCTCTAGCTCTCTGCTGTGGTGCATCACCAGCAGCTTGTATGCGTGGACCATGATCGGAGCGCTGTGCGGATATGCCTTGCAGCATCTCAATAAAGAGTCCGCCAGTCTTTCTCACTTCAATGAAGCGATCCTGCCCATCTATGTGCTGCATCAACCCATTTTGTTGATCTGCGCCTACTATCTCTTCCCCGTGAGATTGCCCGTGATCTTGGAGGCAGCCTTGCTGGTCGTCGTAACCGGTGCCGGCGCACTCGCGATCTACGAATTAGCGATTCGGCCGTTCTCGGTCATGCGGGTGCTGTTTGGACTCAAGGTAAAAGCTCGAGCGCCCACTCCGGTCCTGGCCCGCAAGCTTCGCTCATGAGCGGCTTTGCATAGGCGCCGTCAACTCATGGCCGATGTTGCTCGCATGGTCGGTTCCAATTCGGTTCAAGGAGGAGGCCGCAGAGTTACGCGCCAGCCCAGGGGGCTCTTTGCCACCAGCACATCCTGGACCGATTTCACTTCGTCTTGAGTAATGCATTTCTGCGTCAGCTCGACCAACCCGGGAGCAATCTGTCTTGTCGCTGCAAAGGAGCATTTCTTACTTGCGAAATCGGGAAAGCCATTTGCGCGCAGCTCATTGCGAAATGCCAATTCTCTCCCAGCGGCAGCTTGTTTGATCATGTCGGGATCGTTTGCCAGGGTTGGATTGATTTTCTGGAGCATTTGCCGCCCCTCCTCAACGAAATCCATCACCGCAACGGCCTCATCCGCGTTTTTCTGAATATAAGCTCGTTCAAGAGCGAGCACCGCGTCCTCGGGCGTCTCGAATCCGCGGGCGTCGACCGCGGATGCCGCGGTTAGCGTCAACAGTGCCCACAGAATGCTCGATACCACTATGCCCGGCTCCCACCCATTATGCATGCGCTGCGTGTCGCAGCATAAACCCCGGTCTCTTAAGACGGATCGCGCCGAGGCGTACCCTGATATCCAAATAGGCGGCATGAATCATATCGCCCAGTGCAGCAGCGTCGAATAACTTGCCGGGGCGTAGTTTCACGTGCCGCATGCGTTTACCGCTGCCCTCCAAGAGGCCGGCAGAATCCTCGAGCAGGGATCCGTAGAAGAAGCCGACGTTGACGTGACTTTTGAACGAATTGACATAGCCGAATGGTGCGTCCTTTACGCATGCCACCGGGCAACCATCATGCAGCAGTTCCCGCACGTCGTTCCCGCATTGCCGCATCCGCGCAAACCATCTCTGCGCAATGGACTGCAGCTCAACCGGACCGTCGACCAGCCAGAAGTCAACGGCCGGATCCCGTTTCATGCCACCGGACAACCGAAAGATATCGGTTCGCGCCAATCAACCCGCCAAGATCCAGCGCGATCCGACGATTTCTACGTGCGCTCATGGTTTCGGCACGAGACTGAATGTCTCGGCGGCAATTTTTCGTTCTTCCTCGTTGACGACCGCGCCGAGCGCCGCTGCAGCCTGGCTGTAGGCGTCACGATACTCAGGCAGTCGACCTGCCGCATATGCCGCATGAGCGTAAACGGCATGCGTAAATGCAAGCTCCCAGTCCGGGGTTTCTCGGCCCGTGAAGTAGGTCCGCATTGTCTCCGCGAGCATCAACGCCGATGGTCCCATACCCAGCAATGCGTGGACCTCCGCCAAAAGCATGGTTGCGCGCATTCGATTCAGCTCACTGCCCGCCTGCTCCCAATGCCACGCGGCTGCATGCGAGGCGTTGAGCATTTCGCGGTCCTCGGCAGGTGTTCGAACCTGGGTCGACAAGTCCCACGCTCGGTTGTTACTGCTCATTGCAAAACGCTTATGCCAGGTCTGCGCCTCGGTCTGTTCATTTGAATTCGACACAATGCGGCTCCCGCAAGGTTAGTCGACACGTCGTACAAACGGAAAGGTGTGCATGGTTTGTTAAGTGACGTTCTGTAGCTCGCCGCGATGTCCTCGCACCTCGTAGCAAAGCCCAACCATGCCGCTCTTATAAGCTTTGACTTCCGCCAGATGGAGGGGGATGTCTTTGTCGAGCCTCTCAAAAAACGATATTCCCTCGCCGATCAAGATCGGCAGGATGGAATAACGAACTTCATCGGCCAGCCCGAGGCGCAAACATTCGCCAGACACGGCACCACCGCCAACAAACCAGATCGTGCGAAACGCGGGCCGCAGGTGTCCATTCACGAACTGCACAAGATCGCCCGAATGGAACTTGACAGTATCCCGGGTCCGCGGCAGATCGCGATGGGTAAGGACGAACGTGGGCTTGTTGCCGTAGGACCACCCGAAACCTTTGGCTTCGAAATTCAGCGCGGTCTCATAGGTTCGAGACCCCATGACGTAGCAGTCGATCGTCTTGAGGAAGGCCTCGACGAATTCGGGGTCGAGCGTCTCGCCTTCTGCAAATTCATCGGAAGTTTCGAGCCAGTCAACCCGTCCGTCCTTTCGGGCGATGAAGCCGTCGAGGCTCGCCGCCATGTGAATTGTTACGCGCGAGTGATTCCGGTCCATTTTTACGCAGCGGAGAGCGCACTAATCGTGACGTAGTATCCGTCAGGATCACGGAGGGAGAACTCTTGGGTGCCAGTATTCTCATTCTGGTGAGGCTCCTCCTCGAATCGCGAAACGAGAGCACGTGCTCTCGGCAGGGCCATGGCAAAATCGTCGACGCGGAAAAACAAGAGCAGGCCGTTGCCAGGCTGCGTGTGCTCAGGACTCATCAACGGGGGATGCCCGTGGTCACCCCACCTATGGAGGCAGAGCAACACCGTTTCATCGGAGTCGAGAATTTGACCGAAGTTGTCATGGGCTGGCGCCGTCTCCTGCAAGCCAAGCAGCGATTGGTACCACTTGAAGCTGCCAGGCACATCCCTGACACCAATAATCGTCCACGTTCGCTTCATGAGGTGTTCTCCTCCCTACCGGCAAACGCCGCGCATATGAACGCGAGGCCGCCGACTACAACTTTCTTACGTCCACTCGAACCCATTATCAGGCTTCATTACAGCTGGCAACTCATAAGCGCGCCCGGAATGACAACACCGCGGACCTCAGGAGAACGCTGCTCTACCACTACGAACCCGAATCTAGCGAAAAATGGCTGAGCCGTTCGGCTGACGTTGGCCGTCAGCGACGGAACACCGGCCGAGAGGGCTTGTGCAAGTATGCGCTTCATGAGAAGTGAGCCGATGCCACGGCGGGGATGCTTTCCCGAAACGAAAAAATGATCGATGTACCCATTTGATTGCACGTCGGCATAGCCAACAAGTTCACCACCAAGCTCTGCGACAAAGGGATTGATTTCGCGCATTTTATTCTTCCAGAGTACGGCGTCCAGGTCTCGTGGCGCCCACGCCTGAATCTGCTCGGCCGTGTAATTGTGAGCAGCCACAAGATGGATGGCCGAGAAGTAGATGTCGAAAAGCGCGGCCTCTTCGCCTGGTTGGTAGCGCCTTATGCGTGCCGCTTCACCCATTGGGCAACTGAAATATGGCGCTCATTGTGGCTTTTGCCGATAGCCTCATTCAAACCATATCTCAATTTCATATCCGTCCGGGTCCCGAATAAACGCATACGGCAGGCCCGCCCCAAACTCGCCTCGCGAAGTGACGGTACCCCCTGCGCCCTTGACCGCGACAATCGCGTCATCGATATCTTCCGGTCTCATCAAGCGAAACCCAAAATGAATGATCCCGCCGGAGATACCGGCGCCGGAGGGACGTTTCTCAAAAGCCAGTACGTCGAATTGCCCGGGCCCCAGGACTTGGATCGTCGAATCATTGCGAAAATATTCGCGTACCCCAAAAACCGAGCGATAAAAGGCCAAGGATCGATCAGGTCAGCCACTGACAATGCAACGTGACTTAGCCCGTGCGTCTTGACCATGGCACTACCTCTTTAAAGATCTCGCCGAAGCGTCCAACCCGCGATCGCTCGAACCGATGGTAAAACCGGTGCCATCCGTCGCAACTGCGCCGAATAACATTCGTCGCTAGCTAGCAACGCCGCATCGTGTTCCGTAAGTTATAAAAACTAGAGCCGGACAGAAGAGCTTATCAAAAGGCTGCCACGGAAGCACTTTGGGATAGGTCCGCATAGCGCCACTCCCGAGACGAAAGGCGAGCGCACACAGGGCGCTGATAGTGGGATTCGCCGCCGGAAGCAAAGCATAGGCAAAATGTCTCAACTGCGTCGCCAGGAGCAGCGCGATTAAGTCCAGGCCAAGAGTATCCGTCAGGAGTAGAAAAGGGCGGAGCTCGGGGTTTGCTATGAGCGCGAGAGCGATAATTAGTCCCGCCGCGACAATCATGGCGGCCGACCTATCCCTGTGACGATGATGCATGCGATCTCCGGCAGTCTCACGATGAGGTCGAGCGACTCGCGAGTGTACCTGGACCGCGAGCATGTTCTATCGCGGTGCGGCCTCCGGCACCTGCTTGTGCACTCGATACATCAGAGCGAACGCTACCAGTGTGATGGCCATCACGACATAGCCCAGCCAATCAAAATGAGCCAACGAGCCATTTGGCCTCTGAACGATGAGCCAGCCGGCCACTGCCGCTGACATCCCACCCGCGAACTGCTGCAACGAAGCGCTGACGGCGTTGAAGGCGCCGCGCTTGGTGGGTTCCGGGATAGCCGAGATCAGCGCCTGAGCCGGGATCATCCGCGAGAAGATGCCCGCGAACAGGATCACGTTGATCACGATGACCGTGGCCAGCGGCACGTGGCCGATATTCGTCCAGATCGGCACCATGATGCAGCGTCACGATGCTCCCGAAGCAGAACATGGGGAACTTGCCGAAACTGTCGCTGGCCTTGCCGACCAGCGGGCCCACAAAAATAGCACTCACCCCGGTCACAAGATAAATCACCGGCAGCACGGTGAAGCTCAATCCGACATTATTCACCATATAGGCGGTGCCGAAGGGCATCAGCATGTAGCCGCCGGTCGGCAGCAACATGACGAGGAGGAACGCGAGGCGATAGCGTGGCTCGGTGATCGTGTTGATGAGATGCGTCAGAGGGCTGTGCTCCTGCTTCAGCGCGAGGTGCCCGACGATTGGCCGCATGAAGAGCATGATCATGAGACCCGCCGGCACCCCGACGGCGATGATGGCAAGAAAGGGGGCGTGCCAATCCCAATGGCTGGTCAGATACAGCCCGGCGGGGAGCCCGAGCACCTGGCTCGCGGCAAAGGCGGTGGAAATCACCCCCATCACCCGGCCGCGCATTTCCAGAGGAAAGAGGTCCGTGGCGATGGCCAACACGACGGAGCCAATCACCCCGCCAAACAATCCGGTAACGATGCGCGCCAGCAAAAGCAGCGGGTAAGAGGTGGCTAGAGCGCACAGCAAGGTGCCGAGCATGAACCCAAAATAGAAGAACAGCAGCAGCCGTTTTCGGTCGAAGCGGTCGGCGAAGCCTGCCGCAAGAAATCCCGACACTCCCGCGCTGAAGGCGTAGGAAGAGACCGCGAGGCCAAACTGCTGTGGGCTGATGTGCAGGGTCGGCATCACGATCGCCCCGAGAGGCGAGATGATCATGAAGTCCAGAATAACGGTGAACTGCAGAAATCCCAGAATACCGATGACGACTTTCTCGTACCGCGAGAACTTGTTCCGAACTGGAGCGCGTGTTGCCGGTTTATCCATGGGGTTCCTGCGTCGAGATGCGATCCTAGATCCTTGGCACGAGCGTACGGGATCCTACGACCAAGCGGAATGCGCAACGATGCGAAGCTGAGCCCGCGCGCTGATCATCTGTCTTCGCGGGATGCATCACGCACTTGCCACAGCTTCCTTACCTCTTCCATACCTCATCAGCTTCGTGGACGCCCCATAAGCCCGACTATTTCTTATCCCCTTTCAACACCCTCAGCGCCCGGATCCTGAACGCCTGCTCTATCAACGCTTGTTCCTCTTTTGCCGACGGCTTATAGAGAAAGATCACCTCGCCATCGTCGGAAACCCGACTCGGCCCATCTTCTTTCTTGGTCAGAAACACCACTTCCAGAGTATTGGGATCACCGTCGGCTTTGTACTCACTGGCCGGAAAATTAAGGTCCCGCACCGCGACGACCTTGGTCTGAGCCATGAGCTTCACTTGCATCTGGCGCACCTCATCCGCTGTAGGCTCTGCCGCGTAAGCTAACCCGCTTAAGCAGATCAGGAAAAGAGATAAGCATTTCAGCATTTGTCACCCATTCCGATTGCCCAGTCTCGGATTCCATTCAATCAAGAAACTTCCACGTAGACGCCCCGTCGAGCAGGCGTATTCGGGCCGGCCCAACGGCACTCGGCGCGAAGTTGCGTGAATTGACACCCATTCGGCTGGCTTTCTTATGATGCACTGGCTCCCAGTGAGTAATGCACCCGCAGGTGCTACACCTTGCAAACCACAGCGACCTCTCGCCCCAAGAATATTTCTCGATTGCGCCACGCACAGCTCTGACTCTCACCTCCGAAGCCTTGTAGTACGCCCACAGGGTGCCGTAGCGGCGACAGATCGAACAATTGCAACTCGTCAAGGTGCGCGGTCTACGCGGCACGTCGATTTGAACAGCTCCACAATGACACGTGGCAGTGAGCATGTTGCCTCTTACGAATTAACCGACGACCAGGCATATCCCTCCGGCTCCCAATTTTTTTCTCCCGTCGTTTCCTCTGTAAACCTGAGAATCCCAAGAGCGACCGCTCAAAGCACATCCGCGCCCAGTGCGCGAGCCGGTAACCAGCATGCCATGCGAATGGCACGTTGACCGTCGCGTTCGAACTCCGATGAAATCGAAACGAATCCTACCGATTTATAAAAGGGCACTGCGCACGGCGTGGCATTAAGTTCAATGGTGTCGACCGCCGGAAATCCAGCCTCGATATGTGTTCGAGCCGATTCCCATAGCGCTTGACCGATTCCCAAGCGTAAACATCGCGGGCGCACAAAGAGCAGCCCCAGCAAGCTCGGGCTTGGCATCACGATGACGCCGGCAATTCCATCGTCGGAAAATGCGCCCGCGGCAAAAGTCATGGTGCTTAGCCTGTTTTGTAGAGCCCCAGCTGCCGTAGCCTCGAGGAAAACCCTACGTGCATCGGGACGCCAGTCGGCCGCGGCCAGAGCCAAGAAACTCTCTTGAACAACCGCTGAGGCTTCCGCGGCATGCGCGTTGGTCAGAGAACGAATTTCGTATTTCACGCGCTCTAACGATTAAGCCGAGCGACGCGCGATTGCGCCGCCACAGACCGAAGAGGCTTTATCTCAATTATCTTCAATCCCTCCCTCTCCTCTCACCAATTGTTATGCGCCTGCTTCCTTTGCACTTGCGGCTATCCCTCCTTGGCTCATCGACTGCTTCTGGCCATCCAAGGCTAGTGTACCCAGCCGCGCCCTCACTGGCGCGTCGGAGATCCTCCCGGGCTTACCCGACGTTCAAACCACCATTCTCTACACCCACGTCCTTGGCCAAGGCGCCTCTGGGGTCAAAAGCCCTCTGGACCGCATGATGCAGGCGTTTCCCGGCGTCCGCGCTATTTCGTGATTCCTTCGCTGCCGCTATACTGTCGCCCTTCTTCGTTTTTCCCATTGATACCAGCGAGTTACCGTGTCCAAGTCAGCATCGTCAGATACCCAGTTCTTCAATTCCTTCAGCATGGTGCTCGGTCTGCTCATCTTCTTCGCCATCGTTCTGTTCGCGGTGGCCCGATCCCTGGGCGCCGACAGCCAGGGGGCCCAGGTGCTGTTGGAGCCGCTGCACCTCGCGCAGGTGCAGAAAAACATTACCCCCTTCGCGCAAGTTGCCATTGCGGGTAAGGACAATTCGGCCCTGGCTGCTTTGACCGCGCCGGCGGGTGCGGCGCCGGCGGTGAATGTACCCACCACCGGCGAGCAAGCATTCACTCAGGTGTGTTCTGCATGTCATGCGACCGGCAGTCAATGGAGCGCCGAAAATCGGAGATCATGCGGCTTGGGCTCCGCGCCTCGCTCAAGGAAAAGACACCCTCTATAAGGATGCGATTGCCGGCAAGGGCAACATGCCGCCCAAGGGCGGCACGAATTGGCCGGATGCGACCATCCGCATGACCGTCGACTACATGATTTCGCTCAACAAGTAGGTCGGTCCAGCGCGCGCAGTTTCACGGCCTCCGCCACGTCGGCCGGCCTGATGTCGATCGCTCCGCCCAAATCCGCGCAGGTGCGCGCGACTTTGAGCACCCGGTGATATGCCCGCGCAGATAGGCCCAGTCGCGTAATAGCGGTGGCGAGCAGCGCGCGCGGTTCCTTGGCAAGAGCGCACCAACGCATGACCTCAGGCACAGTGAGCCGCGCGTTGAGCTTTCCTTGCCGCCGCAATTGCACGGCTCTCGCCGCCTGCACGCGTTCGGCCACGACCGCGGAGGACTCTCCTGCCTCTTGGCTTTCGCGCATCAGATGCTCTACCGGCAGTGCCGCCAGTTCAATATGGATGTCGATGCGGTCGATCAGCGGGCCGGAGATGCGATTCCTATAGCGCGCGATTTGTTCGGCGGTGCAATGGCAGCGTCCGCGGGGATCGCCGGCGTAACCGCAAGGACAGGGATTCATTGCGGCAGCCAGTTGAAATTTCGCCGGGAACTCGCAGCTGCGTTTGAGGCGCGCGACGGCCACCACGCCGGTTTCCAGCGGCTCGCGCAGCGCCTCGAGTGCATTGCGCGGGAATTCCGGCAGTTCATCGAGGAACAGTACGCCGAGATGCGCCAGCGATAGCTCTCCGGGCAGCAACGCGCCGCCGCCGATCAGAGCGGCCATTGAAGCCGTGTGCTGCGGACTGCGAAACGGCCTTCGCCCGCCGCTGCTCGGCCTGCGCCCGGCGGCCGATTCCAAGCTCGCGACCTCCAGGATTTCGCGTTCCGACAGGGGCGGCAGCAGTCCGGGCAATCGTTGCGCGAGAAGCGTTTTGCCGGCGCCCGGAGGACCTATCATCAGCAATCCATGTTCGCCTGCGGCGGCAATTTCCAGGGCGCGTTTCGCGCCGTACTGACCGCGGACTTCATTAATATCCGGAAGGGATTTGCGCAGGGCGCCCTCGGGCGAGCCGCCGCCTTCGCTCGGCTCCGCATTGCCGACGGGATTGTCGCCGCCCTGAAATTCCGCGCGAGCGCGGCACTTGAGGGCGGCAATACGCGTTGCCGGCATCGCTCTGCCGCCCAGCGTTGCAACCACTTCGCGCAAGTGATTCATCAAACGAACCTTCGCGCCTTGCACCAAGTTCGCTTCGAGCACGTTCGCAGCCGGCAGAATCATTTCGTTGCCCGCCTTGGCCCCTGCGATCAATGCGGGCAGCAGCTTGCGCGTCTCGCGCAAGGCGCCTCCCAAGGATAATTCGCCGTAGAATTCCCGGCCTTTCAGCTCGCGCGCATTGATCCTGCGATCGGCCGCCAGGATGCCGACTGCGATCGGCAGGTCAAAACGTCCGCCCTCTTTCGGTAAATCGGCGGGCGACAAATTGACGGTAATGCGCCGCTGCGGGAAATCGTATCCGGCCGTAACCAGCGCGGCGCGGACCCGCTCCTTGCTCTCGCGAACGACGGCCTCGGGAAGTCCGACAAGCGCGAAGCGCCGGAAGCCCGGTGCCCAGGTGAACTTCGACCCGGACCAGGGGCGCGTCCAGCCCGGCGGGCGCGCGGCTGAAAACGGTGCTCACTTCCTTGTGAGTGTCCATGCATGGTCCCGTACTCGGCGCGCTGCGCCGCGCACTTCAAGTCAGCTTGGATTCAAGCTCTTTCAAACGCGCTTCGATGGCGGTGAGTTTGGCTTGAGTGCGTTCCAGGATGGCCGCCTGCACATCGAAATCCTGCCGCGTGACAAGATCGAGCTTCGCCAACTGAGCTTGCAGCACGGCTTTGAAATTGCCTTCCAAGTCCCTGCCGAAAGCGCGCAGCGATTCCGGCACCGAATCGGCCAGGCGCTTCGCCAAATCGTCCAAACCATTTGAATTGATGAAACTCATATGTCACCTCCGCTTGGCCACGGCAAATGCAGTCGCCCGGCCCCCCTTGCTATCCCACCCTCGCTGCCGCACTTCGTTAACGCACGATCCCGGCCGCTCGCGCGCCAGATGGGTGCATCCGAAGCTCCCGCCGCGGCGTAACCCGTTGATTCGCTGTCCGCGCCGCCTGGCACGGAAACTGCAACCTCAGTATCGATAGTACGCGGAACTGATGGGGAGGCGCGCTGATTTACTGGTGAATGCGGGGACAAATGCATGAAGCTGATCACCGCCGTCATCAAACCCTTCAAGCTGGATGATGTCCGGCAAGCGGTCGCTGACATCGGAATTCAAGGCGTGACGGTCACCGAAGTTCATGGCTACGGCAACCAACCGGGACATACCGAGGTTTATCGGGGTGCTGACTATCAGATCGATTTTCTGCCGAAGGCAAAGATCGAGCTGGCGGTGGACGATTCGATCGCGGAACAGGTCATGGAAGCGCTGTGCAACGTCGCCCGGACAGGCGGCCTGGGAGACGGGAAGGTATGGGTACTCGATCTGGAACAGGCACTGCGGGTTCGCACCGGTGAAACCGGTCCGGACGCCATTTGAATTGAGTTTGGAAGGCCTCGCCCGACAGCGAGCGAGGCCGGATTTTAGGACGATTTAGGAGCATCTCGCGCCGGCAAGCCAGCCAACTCCCCCGTCGGTGCGATATCCCGGCGGCGCGGGTTCCCTAAAAAAGGACCCGTGCCGTTTTTTATCCACGCGCCCGACGCGAGACGCTGAGGCGTTTATACCCCAGAAGATTTCAATACTCCATGCTGTACTGCAGCAATTCTCTTTTGAATTCCACTGCTAAACTGTGTTTAACAGAACCCGGGAGCCGGATGCATGAAAATGGTGATCGCCATCATCAAACCCTTCAAGCTTGACGATGTGCGCGCTGCCCTGGCAGAGGTGGGAATTCAAGGCATTACCGTGACAGAGGTCAAAGGCTTTGGGCGCCAAAAGGGCCACACTGAGCTTTATCGGGGGGCGGAGTACGTCGTTGATTTTCTGCCCAAAGTGAAGCTCGAACTGGCCGTCGATGACGACCAGGTGGATCGAGTCGTCGAAGCCATTATTGAAACAGCACGGACGGGCAAAATTGGTGACGGCAAGATTTTCGTTTGCGATCTTGGACAAGCGCTGCGAATACGCACCGGTGAAGCGGGCTCACGCGCCCTGTAACAATTAGCGAGGACTGGACGATGAAACGCCTGTTGTTGTTCGCCGCCTTGATCGCCTGGTCGGGCATGGCCTCCGCGGTGGTCTACAAATGGATCGACGCTCAAGGCAAGTTGCAGTACGGCGACCGGCCGCCTGATGGCGTGCACGCCGAGGTGGTGGAACTGTTGGTCGCGCATGCGGCATCATCGCGCGCCGCGCCTGCGGCCGCGCCTGCGGCCGCATCGTCGGCCTCTCCCAAGGGTGCCATCGCAAATCCGCCTTCCGCCAAGGATATCCAGGACAAGGCAGCGGTGGCGCCAGGATGTTTCGCAGACCAAGGATAAGCAATGCGCCGATGCACAAGATCACTACAAGAAACTGATCGAAGGGCGGCGTCTGTATAAAACCGGCCCGGACGGCGATCGCCAGTACATGACCTCCGAGGAAATCGATACCGAGCGCCTCAACGCCAAACGCGACGTCGATAGCCATCTGCAATAGCGCCACTTAAGCGCGGCACGCCGCCGGCACGCGCGCGGACCCAGCGCTTTGCCGCGGAAGGCGCAAAGCCTTAACCTAACGTCCTTTTAGGATCTGACCTCAAGGACACTGCACATGCAAACAGGCTTTGTTGGATTGGGCGCGATGGGCGCGAACATGGCGCGCAACCTGCACCGCGCGGGTATTTTGACCGGCGTCTGGAACCGTTCCCCCGATAAAGCCAAGGCGCTGGCCGAAGAACTGAAGGTTCACGCGTTTGCGAATTTGGCCGAGCTTGCGGGCAATTGCGAGGCAGTGGTCATCTGCGTCTCCGCCGACAAGGACCTGCGCGAAGTGGTCACGGCGTTGGAGCCGGGTCTGAGCCCGAACATGATCGTCATGGATTGCTCCACTGTCGGCAAGGATACCGTGCGCGAAATCTATGCGCAGCTGAACACGCTGGGCGTGGGCTTTCTCGATTGTCCGGTCAGCGGCGGCGTCGAGGGCGCGCGCACCGCGTCGCTCGCCATCATGTGCGGCGGCGATGAGTCCGTGTTCAATCGCGCGAGACCCATTTTGGAAAAAATGGGCAAGGCGGTCGCCTACATGGGCGCGAGCGGCTCGGGACAGGTGACCAAGGCCACCAACCAGATCATGTGCGCGGGAATTATTCAGGCCGTGGGCGAGGCGATGGCGTTCGCGCATGAAGAAGGCGTCGATTTGAAAAAAGTCATCGAAGTGCTCGGCAAGGGCGCGGGCTCGAGTTGGTACTTCGTCAATCGTGCGCCCTTCATGGCTAACAACAGCTTTCCCGGCGGGTTTCCGAGTGCGGCTGCACGACAAGGACCTGCGCATTTGCCGCGACATGGCGGCCAAGCACGGCGGAGTGCTGCCGGTGGTCGAATCCACCATCGAGCAGTACGAAAAACTGATCGCTCAGGGCTACGGCGATGAGGACATATCCTCAATCTATCGGCTGAAGTCGAAGCTGTTTCCCGACAAAGCCTGAGTCTAAGTGAGCGCAGACCTTCGCATTGCGACACGCAAAAGCCAGCTGGCACTGTGGCAGGCGGAGCATGTAGCGGCGCTGCTGCGCGCGGCGCACCCGGGCATTCACATCGAGCTCGTGCCGCTGGTAACGCAGGGCGATCGCATTCAAGACCGGACTCTCGCGGCCATCGGCGGCAAGGGTCTGTTCATCAAGGAACTCGAGGTCGCACTCGAAGAAATGCGCGCCGACATCGCGGTGCACTCGATGAAGGATGTTCCGGCGGATCTGCCCGACGGACTGATCATCGCCGCCGCGCTGCAGCGCGCGGATCCGCGCGACGCATTGGTAACGGCGTCCGGCATCGCGAGTCTTAAGGAACTGCCGCGCGGAGCGGTGGTGGGAACCTCCAGCCTGCGCCGCCAAGCGCAGGTGCGCGCGCTGCGGCCGGATCTGCGCATTGAATCGCTGCGCGGCAACGTGGATACCCGTCTGCGCAAGCTCGACACCGGCGAGAAAGGTATGAGCGGCGCTGAGTCCGGCCGCGATCCCGGCCGCATGGATGCCATTGTGCTTGCTTGCGCGGGCTTGATTCGCCTCGGTCTGGAATCGCGCATCACGGCGCGACTCGATCCGGAGGACTGTCTGCCGGCCGTCACTCAGGGCGTGATCGGCATCGAATGCCGGCGCAGCGATGCAGCAACCGTCTCCTTCCTGCAAGCACTCGAGGACCCGGCCGACGCGTGTGTGCATGGACGCGGAGCGTGCGTTCGCCGCGCGCTTGGGCGGCAGTTGTCAGTCGCCCATTGCCGCTTACGCCGAACTCGACGCGGGCCGGATCAGGCTGCGGGGTTTGGTCGCGGAACCGGACGGTTCGCGGCTGCTGCGCGACGAGCTTTCCGGAAGTGCCGAGAATCCGGCGGCGCTGGGCCGGCAATTGGCCGAGCGTGTATTGGCCGCCGGTGCGGGACCCCTGCTCGAGCGCCTGCGCGCTCGCTAATGTTGCCGCTCCAGGGAATCGGTGTTCTCGTCACCCGCCCCGAACTGCAGGCGATGCGGTTATGCCGTCTGTTGGAACAGGCCGGCGCGGCGACCTTGCGCCTGCCGGCAATTGAAATCAAACCACTGGGAGTTCGGCGCGAACTGGCGGCGCAGCTGGGAGCTCTCGATAATTTCGATGTCATCATTTTTACCAGCGCCAACGCAGTCCGCTTCGGCGCGCCCTACCTCGATCAGAAACGCGATCTCACGCTCGCGGCCGTAGGTCCGGCTACGGCGCGTGCCTTGAATCAAGCCGGCTACCGCGTCGCCCTGCAACCCCGTGATTCCTTCGACACCGAGGGCCTTCTGTCGCATCCGCGCTTGGAGCATGCGGCCGGCCAGCGGATCTTGATGATCACGGGACGCGACGGACGGCAACTGCTGCAACAAGAACTCACGCGGCGCGGCGCGACGGTGGTGTGCATCGAAGTGTATGAACGTGTGGCGGCGAGCCCGAGCGCTGCCGCGTTGGCGGCGCTTCACGAGCGATTCGCGGCGGGCGAGGTACAGGTGATTACAGCGACCAGCTTAGAAACAGGCGGGTCATTGCTGGCCTTGGCGCCGCCGGAATTGCGCGCTGAATTCGCGCGGGTGCACTGGCTGGTCCCCGGCGAGCGCGTTGCATCGGGGTTGCGCGAGTTGGGACTGCAGGCGCCGCTGCTGCAATCCGACTCGGCCGAGGATCAGGACTTGGTCGCGGCACTCATCCGCTGGCGCTCGAGCGTGTCCGGCGCATAGTCGAACGAATCGAAGTACAAGCGGTCGTGGCGCTGCCGCGCGCCGCATACTCGCGTTGTATCGCGGCGATCATCGCCGGCGGTCCGGCAGCGTACACTTCGACCGATTCGAGATTTTCGATCTCTTTGAGTGCCGCTTCGTGCACCCAGCCGGTGAGCCCCTGCCACGCGGGCGAACCCTCCGAGAGAACCGGCGCGTAGCTTAGAGTAGAAGCACGGCGGCTCAACTGCGCAAGCGCCGCGTGCGCATACAGGTCCTGCTCGCTGCGCACGCCCCAAAAAAGCCGCATGTCGCGCGCGATGCCGTTGTCGATGACGTGGCGCAGAATGGAGAGCAGCGGCGCAATGCCGGTGCCGCCGCCGATCAGCAGCATGGGGGGCGCATCGCGCGAGTGGGGCCGATAGACGAATCTGCCCAAGGGACCTTCGATGGTCAGCAGCGCGCTGCGCATATCGTCGTGGAACAATCGATCGGTGAACTCGCCGCCCGCGACCCGCCGTATATGCAGCTCGAGCGGCCGCGCATCGTGCGGAGGAGATACGATGGAAAAACTGCGGCGCCGGCCGCCGGGCAGCAAAATGTCGATGTATTGGCCCGCTTCGAAGGCGAAGTCCTCGGCGATGGGCAGGCGCAGGAACAATCCCATGACGTCATGCGACAGGGGAACAGCGCGCTCGATGCGGCACGGCAGGCGCTTGACGAAGGCGCTGGCGGCCGGCTGCATTTCAAAAGTCTCAATGATGAGATCGGTGTGCGCCCGTGCCTGGCACAGCAAGATCATGCCTTCGGCGATCTCGGCGGCCGATAGCCCAAGGGCGGCCCGCTGGGATAGCGGATCTCGCCGCGGAGCAGCCGGGCCTTGCAGGCGCCGCAATTGCCGCTCTTGCAGCGTTGCGGCAAATTCAGCGCGGCGATCGGGCGGCATCGAGCAGCGGCTGACCGGCGGCGGCTTCGAAGCTGCGGCTGGAATTGGCGATGTTGACGATCACGCGGCCAATGACCCCGGTGCGCGGGCGGCGTTACTTCAAGCGCTTGGCTGACTGCGCTTGCTGTCCAGCCATTCTTGGATCGGTTCCCACTGCTTCCAGTCCGGCCAGGCGAGATATTCGGGCAGCTCGAGCACGCCCATGCCGCGCGAGTAGGCGCGCACATAGTTTTGTGCCTCGCGCAAATGTCCGAGATAGGGCACTTTGAGCTTGCTGAGATACTGGTCCAATTCCTCGTACACCAGGGTGTGCTCGCGCACTCGATTGGCAACGACGGCCAGGCGGGCCTGCTTGCGCGACACCTTGCCGATTTCCAGCAAGCTCGGCCATGAAGTGGCCGCAGGCTTTCATGTCGATGCTCGAGGGCAACACCGGAACGATGATGGTTTCGGCACGCCGCACCAATTCGTTCAATTCGGTGCCGTGCACGCGCGCCGGCGCATCGATCACCAGAATATCGGTGTTGCGCGGCACATTTCGCAGTCCGTCATCGAAGGCGGCGACGCCGCTGATGGCCGGCAGGTCCGCCGGGCGCATCGCCAGCCAATCGAGACTGGAACGCTGCGGGTCATAATCGGCGATGCAGACATTGTGTCCGTCGCGGGCGAAGAAGACGGCGATGTTGGTGCTGAGCGTGCTCTTGCCGCATCCGCCCTTCGCATTCAAAACCATTACGTGGCGCATAATCCCCCAGCTTTGTTGTTCTTGCTAAGGTAGAACTTTACGCGAGTGTTGCGCAACCCCCGAGCGGAAATTCGCCGCATCGGCTATGCTCCTCGCCATGCGCATCGAGTTTCTCAAGATGCAGGGCCTGGGCAACGATTTCTTGGTATTCGACGCCGCCGCCATTGCCGCCGACACTCACCTAGACGAAAGGACGCTTCGCGCTCTCGCCGATCGGCACACGGGCGTGGGCTTCGATCAGGCGCTCATGCTGGAGTCGCCGCGCGATCCGGCGAGCCGCGTGTTTTATCGCATATTCAATTCCGACGGCAGCGAGGTCGAACAATGCGGCAATGGCGCGCGTTGTATCGCGGCGCTGCTCTATTCGCGCGCGCCCGAATTCGGCCGCGACCTCATCATGGGCAGCCCCGGCGGCCGCGTGCGCGCGCGCGTCAGGGACGACGGCCTGGTGTCGGTGGACATGGGCATCCCGCAGCTCGATGAGCCCTTGGAGTTTTCGCTCAAGATCGAGGGCAAGGACATTGCGATGAGCGGGCTGTTGGTGGGGAATCCTCATGCAGTGCTGCGTGTGCCGGACGTGAAAACTGCGCCGGTGGAGCAGCTGGGCGCGAGCGTGCAGCGGCATCCGCATTTCCCCCATCGCGCCAATGTGGGTTTTATGCAGATCGTCGACCGCAACCACATCATGTTGCGCGTGTTCGAGCGCGGCGCCGGCGAGACCCAGGCCTGCGGCACGGGAGCTTGCGCGGCGGTCGCGGTGGGCGTGTGTCAGGGATTGCTCGACGGCGAAGAAGTGCGGGTGGATCTGCCCGGCGGCAGGGCGGCGGTTTATTGGGAAGGCCCGGGCCAGCATATCTGGCTCACCGGGCCTGCAACCACGGTTTTTACAGGTTCAATCGATTTAACGCGATTCACGGGAGCCAAACAATGACCACGAGTCACGCGCGCGGGATCAAGCAGGATGCCCTCAACGACAACAGCGTCGCGGATTATCTGCAGACCTATCCGGATTTCTTCGAGCGCAACTCGCAACTGCTGACCAAGCTGCGCCTGCCGCATGTGCGCGAGTGGCGCGTCCACGGTGAGTTTGGTGGAACGCCAGGTCGAGGTGCTGCGCGAGCGCAATCAATCGCTCGAGCGCAAGCTGAAAGAGCTTGTCGATGTGGCCCGTGCCAACGATGCCCTGGCGGATCGCATTCATCGCCTGAGCCAGCGGCTGCTGCGCACGCGCACCATGGCCGAATCGATCGACGCGATCGAGACCTCGCTGCGCGAAGATTTCGACGCCATGAATTCAGTGCTGGTGCTGTTCCTCGAGGAAGCGCGCGCTCTGGAGCCGCAGATGGGCCGATTTTTGCGCATTGCCAATCCCGCCGACGAGGAGCATGCGCACTTTCGATTCCCTGTTGAGTTCGGGCAAGCCGCGTTGCGGCCAAGTGCGCGACGCGCAGCGCGATTACCTGTTCGGCAAGGAGTCGGTGGCCATCGGCTCGGTGGCGCTCACGCCCTTGGGCCAGAAGGGCGCGCTCGGCATCCTGGCGATCGGCGCGAGCGATGCGGAGCGTTTTCATCCGGGCATGAGCACCGAGTTCCTGCTGCGCATCGGCGAACTCGTGACCTACGCGCTGACCCGCTGATCCGGGAACCTGTCTGCGTATTCCTCCTGAGCCGCGAGCGCGAACAGATCGAGCGGTTTCTAACGCATCTGCACGTTGAGCGGCGCATGAGCCGGCATACGCTGGCCGCTTACCGGCACGATCTGCTGACGCTGCTCAAGTTCTGCGAGCGCCGCGACGTGCAGCGCTTCGCGGCGTTGAACAATTTTCAGGTGCGCGCTTTTGCAGCGGCGGAACATGCCGGCGGCATCGCGCCGCGCAGCATTCAACGGCGCCTGTCCGCGGTGCGTTCGTTCTACGAATACCTGATGCGCGAGGGTCTGGCGAAGAACAATCCCGCCCTCGAAGTGCGCGCGCCCAAATCCAAGAAGCGCCTGCCCGCGACCCTGGACGCGGATCAAATGGCGCGGCTGTTGGATTTTCGCGCCGACGATTCTCTCTCGGCGCGCGACAAGGCCATGATGGAATTGTTCTACTCCTCGGGCCTGCGCTTGAGCGAATTGGTCGGGCTCGATACCGCGGCCGTGGATCTTCAGGATCGAACCGTGCGCGTGCTCGGCAAGGGCAACAAAACCCGCATCGTTCCCATCGGCCGGCATGCGTTGGAGGCCTTGAAGCGCTGGCTGGCAGAGCGTAGCGCGCTCGTTCGGCAAAAGCCGGGTTCGGACGCCGCGCACGCGGGTCCCCTGTTTGTTGGGAAAACCGGGCGGCCTCTGTCGGCACGGGCGGTGCAGCTGCGCGTGGGCACCTGGGCCCGGCGCCAGGGTTTAACCATGCACGTTCACCCGCATATGTTTCGCCATTCCTTTGCGACCCACCTGTTGGAATCGAGCGGCGATCTGCGCGGAGTCCAGGAGCTGTTGGGTCATGCCGACATCAGCACCACCCAGGTTTACACGCATTTGGATTTTCAGCGTCTCGCCAGCGTCTATGACGCCTCCCATCCGCGAGCCCGGCGCCGGCCCGGCACGGCTTGAAACGCCGGTCGTCGGCCCCAGGTATCAAGGATTCCTATGATCCACGATCCCGATCGTATTTACGGCACCACCATTCTGGCGGTACGGCGCAATGGCCACGTCGCGGTCGGCGGCGACGGCCAGGTCACCTTGGGCCAAAGCGTGATGAAGTCCAACGCGCGCAAAGTGCGCCGGCTGTACGGCGGCAAAGTGCTGGCGGGTTTTGCAGGCGGCACGGCAGATGCGTTCACCCTGTTCGAGCGCTTCGAGGGCAAGCTGGAGAAGTTCGGCAACCTGACGCGCGCCGCCATCGAACTGGCCAAAGACTGGCGCAGCGATCGCAGCCTGCGGCGCTTGGAAGCCCTGCTGTGCGTGGCCGACATCGAGAGCACCTACGTCATATCCGGTACCGGCGATGTGATCGAGCCGGAGCATGACTTGATTGCCATCGGCTCGGGCGGCGGATTCGCGCAGGCCGCGGCGTTGGCATTCATGCAGGGAGACCTGTCGGCGCGCGACATCGTCGAACGCTCGCTCAACATCGCGGCGGACATCTGCATTTACACCAATCGCAACCTGACCATCGAAGAGCTCTAATGACGCGGATTTTCAAGGCAGGCGCTTAGGATGTCGCAGATGACTCCGCGGGAAATCGTCGAGGAACTCGACAAGCACATCGTCGGCCAGAAGGCCGCCAAACGGGCGGTAGCGATTGCATTGCGCAATCGGTGGCGGCGCCAGCAGGTCGATGAAGTGCTGCGGCCCGAGATCACGCCGAAGAACATTCTCATGATCGGACCGACCGGCGTCGGCAAGACCGAAATTGCCCGCAGACTGGCGCGGCTCGCCAAGGCGCCTTTCATCAAGGTCGAAGCGACCAAATTCACCGAAGTAGGTTATGTTGGCCGCGAAGTAGATTCGATCGTCCGCGATCTTGTTGAGATCTCGGTAAAAATGACCCGGGAAGAGGAAATGGCGAAGGTGCGGCATCGCGCCGCTGACGCCGCAGAGGACCGGGTGCTCGATATCTTGCTGCCGCGCGCGCAGGCGGGCTTTGCCGGCGATTCCGCTCACACGGACAACGACACCCGCCAGCGCTTTCGGAAAATGCTGCGCGAGGGCCACTTGGACGACCGCGAGGTCGAAATCGAAGTTCGCGCGGTACCCCTGGGCGTGGAAATCATGGCGCCGCCGGGCATGGAAGAAATGACCCAGCAGCTGCAGGGCATGTTCCAAAATTTGGGCGGCGGCCGGACGCGTGCCCGCAAGCTCAAGATCAAGGAAGCGTTAAAGCTCTTGGTCGACGAAGAAGCGGCGAAAATGATCAATGAAGAAGAGCTGAAGCTGCGCGCCGTCGAGAATGCCGAGCAGAACGGCATCGTGTTCATCGACGAAATCGACAAGATCGCGCGGCGCCAGGAAACCATGGGTGCTGACGTGTCGCGCGAAGGCGTGCAGCGCGACCTCCTGCCCCTGGTTGAAGGCTGCACGGTGAATACCAAGTACGGCACCGTCAAGACCGATCATGTGCTGTTCATCGCGTCCGGCGCCTTTCACATGTCCAAGCCCTCAGACCTGATCCCGGAACTGCAGGGTCGTTTGCCGATTCGTGTTGAACTCGAGCCCTTGGTGGTCGGCGATTTCGTGCGGATCCTGACCGAGCCGGACGCCTCGTTGTGCCGGCAATACTCGGCGTTGATGGCGACCGAAGGCTTGACCCTGGAATTCGCGGACTCCGGCGTGCAGCGGCTGGCCGAGGTGGCCTTTGAGGTCAATGAGCGCACGGAGAATATCGGCGCTCGCCGGCTGCACACCGTCATGGAGCGCCTGCTCGAAACCGTGTCCTTTGACGCCGCGGACCGCAGCGGCACGCGTGTCGTGATCAACCGCGAGTACGTGGAAGGCAACTTGGGCGAATTGGTGAAAGATCAGGATTTGTCGCGGTACATCCTGTGAGCGCGCCGCGCGGACCGCAAACGCCGCAGCCCACCGATATCAAGCTGCGCACCGAGTCGCGCCTGCTCGAGGTGCGCTTCGACGATGGTTCGCAATTCGAACTTCCCTTCGAATACCTGCGGGTGTTTTCGCCCTCTGCCGAGGTGAAGGGCCACGGCGGCGGCGAAGGCGCGCTGGTGCGGGGAAAGGAGCGCGTCGGGATCAGCGGGATTGAACCGGTGGGCAACTATGCCCTGCGCCTGTTCTTCGACGACGGCCACAATACCGGCCTCTATTCCTGGAGTGTTCTGCATCAATTGGGCCTGGAAGCCCAGGCGAATTGGGCCCGCTATCTTAAGCGTTGCGCCGAGGCTGATATTTCAGGCAAATAACGCCGCCAAGCCGCAGGCTGCAGTCGGCTACAATATCCCTCTCGGGATGGCAACGGACACCATGGCTGACTCCGATCGCACAGTGGATTTTGGTTTCGAAAAGCTCGCTGCGGCCGACAAGGCCGGGCGGGTGCGTTCGGTTTTTGCCTCCGTCGCGGGCAAGTACGATGTCATGAACGATCTGATGTCGTTCGGGACGCATCGGCTGTGGAAGCACTTCACCCTGTCGTTGACGGGCTTGCGGCCCGGCCAATGCGCGCTGGACGTTGCGGGCGGCACCGGCGATCTGGCCGCCGGACTGCTGCGTCAGGTCGGCAAGACGGGGCGCGTCGTGCTATCGGACATCAATCCGGCGATGCTGGAAATCGGTCGCGACCGCCTGCTCGATGCGGGCCACGTGGGCAACGTCGAATGTATCGTGGCCGACGCGGAGCGGCTGCCGTTCGAGGACGACTCCTTCGACTGCGTCACCATCGGTTTTGGCCTGCGCAATGTCACCGACAAGGCGGCGGCGCTCAACTCCATGCATCGGGTTCTAAAACCCGGCGGCCAGCTGCTCGTGCTCGAATTCTCGACGCCGGTGGCTCCGGGACTGAAGCCGCTTTATGACGCCTATTCCTTTAAGGTATTGCCGCTATTGGGCGGCCTGGTCGCGAAGGATGCCGACAGCTACCGCTATCTCGCGGAGTCGATCCGCATGCATCCGGATCAAGAAACCCTGCTGGACATGCTGCGCGCCGCGGGCTTCAGTTTGGCGCGCTACCACAATCTCACCGGCGGCATCGTCGCCGTGCACCGCGGCTATAAAATCTGATGGCGGCGACTCCCGCCTGGTTGGCGTCCGCCGAAGCGGTCTTGAATCGCAACATCGCGGCATCGAGCGACGCTAAGGCGCTGGCCGTGCGCCTCGAAGGCGCCAGCCTGCAAGTCGAGGTCGACGGCGTCATCCGGATTCGCGCGGTCTGCCTGGGCGGCCGGCTGGCGCTTTTGGCCGGCGATGATTCCGCGGCCGATGCCGCGATCTCGGGCTCGGCGCCGGCGCTCCTCCAGCTGCTGAAGAGCGGCATGCCCGGCGCGCAGACACGATCCTCGCTGCAAATTCGCGGCGATGCCGAAATCGCCGCCCGCTATCGCGATTTGTTCGCGGCGGCCCGCCCCGACCTGGAAGAGGAATTGTCCCGCTGGGTGGGCGACCTGCCGGCGCGGCATCTGGCGCAGCTGGCCAGGAGCGTGCGCACTTGGGCGCGGCGCGCGCGGCGCACCGCCGGCGAGAACATCGCCGAGTATTTGCAGGAGGAAGGCCGCGATTTGGTCACCAAGACAGAACTGGAAGAGTTTTTGCGCGGCGTCGATGGCGTGCGCGAAGGCGTCGATCGGATCGAGGCTCGCCTGAAACGGATGGAGCAGCGAGTGAAGAACGCCTGATGCGGCTGCAAGTTCTTGCGCGGCTGCTGCAAATCCAGCGGGCGCTGGTCAGGCACCGGCTCGATGAATTCGTGCGCGCCACTCATCTGTACCGGCCGTTGCGCTATCTGTTTTATTTATCACCCTGGACCTGGTTTCAGCGGCGCATCGGCGGCACGCGCGGCGAGCGCCTGCGTCTCGCGCTCGAGGAGTTGGGGCCGATATTCGTCAAATTCGGCCAGGCACTCTCGACGCGCCGCGACCTGTTGCCCGTGGATATCGCCGACGAGCTGGTCAAACTCCAAGACCGGGTGCCGCCGTTCCCGGGCGAGATCGCCGCCGCCATGATCGAGAAAACCTTCGGCAAGCCGCTCACGGAATTATTCGCCGGCTTCGAGCTGACGCCGCTGGCGGCCGCCTCCATTGCGCAGGTGCACGCGGCCACCTTGCAGAGCGGCGAGGAAGTGGTGGTCAAGGTGCTGCGTCCCGGCATGCGCGAGCTCATCGACCTCGATCTCGAGGTGCTCGATGCCCTCGCCGCAACTGGCCGATGAATATTGGATCGAGGCGCGTCCCGTGCGGCCCATCGAAGTGGTAGCACGAATACCGCAAGACCGTCACCGACGAGTTGGACCTGATGCGCGAAGCCGCCAATGCCTCGCAGCTGAAGCGCAATTTCGCGGGCTCTTCGCTGCTGTACGTGCCGCAGATTCACTGGGACTACTGCCGCCAGAACGTCATGGTGATGGAGCGCATTCACGGCGTCATCATCAGCCAGGTGGAGGAGCTGCGTGCGCGCGGCACCGACATCGCGAAGCTGGCCGAGAACGGCGTCGAAATTTTCTTTACGCAGGTGTTCCGCCACAACTTCTTTCATGCCGACATGCATCCTGGCAATATTTTCGTGCAGATCGACGATCCGAAGAACCCGCGCTATGCGGCGGTGGACTTCGGCATCGTCGGCACGCTGCAGCCGCGCGATCAGCACTACCTGGCGGAAAATTTCATGGCCTTTTTCAACCGCGACTATGGACGCATAGCGCGGCTGCACATCGAGAGCGGCTGGGTGCCGAAGGGCACGCGGGTGGATGAGCTCGAGTCGGCGGTGCGTACGGTATGCGAGCCCATCTACAACAAACCGCTCAAGGAGATTTCATTCGCGCAAGTGCTGCTGCGGCTGTTCGAGACGGCGCGCCGCTTCGACATGCAGGTGCAGCCGCAATTGATCCTGCTGCAGAAGACCCTGTTCAACATCGAAGGCCTGGGCCGTCAGCTCTACCCTGAACTCGATCTGTGGAAAACAGCCCAACCGGTGTTGCGCGAATGGATGACGGAGCGCGTCAGTCCGCGCACCATTTTCAAGGAAATTCGCATGCACTGGCCCGATATGCTGCTCACCCTGCGGCAAATCCCGCAGATCGTGCAAACCGCCGTGCGCGAGACGGCCGACGGCAGTCCCAGCGCGGTGGACCGGGAACTTACGCGCCTGCGCGCGCAGCTGCGCGGCTCGGCGCTGCGCCGCGATCTGAGCCTGGCCGCGGGCATACTGTGGTTGTCCGGGCTGCTCTGGCTGGCAATGAACGCGTCGCACCGGTGGTTTGGCGGCCTGCAGATGATCGCTGCCATCCTGCTGTTCGTCAGACTTCGCTTGAGCAGGCCGCGAGTCGCATGAGAATTCCGATAGGAAGTTCGACCAGTTATCGCGGCCGCAATTCGCGCCCAAACCTGCCGGCGCTGATCTTGTTCCTGGTGCTAGCCTTGGGCGCGGGAGCGTTGGGCGCGGCATTTTCTCCCGGATTTTCGCCTGGCGCGGCGCACTGGTACGCCGCGTTGCTGAAACCCGCGTGGCTGCCCCCGCAACAGTGGTTTGCGCCGGTGCTGCACCGCCCTGTTTGTGTTGATGGCGGTCGCCGCGTGGATCGTCTGGCAGGAACGCTATCACCGCGGCCGCAATATCGCGATCGCCGCATATTTGATTCAGTTGCTATTGAACGCATTGTGGGCGCCCGTGTTCTTCGGCTTGAAGAGTACCGACGCCGGCCTGTTTGTCATCGTGGCATCATGGCTGGCGGTCGGCTGGACGTTGCGCGAATTTGCACGGGTTAAATTTGCGGCTGCGGTATTCTTGGTGCCGTACTTTTTGTGGGTTACTTTTGCCGCCGCGCTCAATCTCGCTGTTTGGAAACTGAATCCATGAATGCATTGTGTAGGTATAGGATTACGTTCTCTTGGGTCGATGCACTGATCGTGCGCGCCCGGGATTTGGATCAACCTGGCCTCGCTGCGTCGGGTACGTCACAGCGAGAATCCGGGGCTAAAGTAATCCCTGCCAAGCCCACCGCGCGCACATTTTGCGCCGGTCGGAATTAGCACCATACCCCGTGAGATTTCAAGCGCGATGTACCCGGCCGCAGCAACCCTCCCCCTGAAATCCAGCTCGCGCCGATGAATACCCCGCCGCGCACACACCTGCTTTCCAACGGCGCCTATTCCGTGATGCTGACCGCGGCCGGGTCGGGCTACAGCCGCTGGCGCGACATTGCACTGACGCGCTGGCGGGAGGATCCCACCTGCGACCCATGGGGCAGCTACATTTTTCTGCGCGATGTTTTCAACGGCCACGTGTGGTCGGCCGGCTACCAGCCGGTTGGGCGCGAATCCGAGAGCTACCAGGCGTCATTCTTCGAGGACCGGGCTGAGTTCCGCCGCAAGGACGGCCCGATCCGCACCCTCATGGAAGTGTTCGTGTCCGGCGAGGACGATGCGGAGGTGCGCCACTTGTCGCTCACCAACGAAGGCAGCAGCACGCGTGAGATCGAACTGACTTCCTATGCCGAAGTGGTCTTGAGTCCCCCATCGGCCGATGCCGCACACCCGGCATTCTCAAAAATGTTCGTGCAGACCGAATTCGTCGCCGAGCGCGGCGCACTGCTGGCGACGCGGCGGCCGCGCGACGCTGGCCAAGCCCAACTGTGGATGGTGCATTTCAAT
The DNA here is from genome assembly GCA_963809645.1 of uncultured Gammaproteobacteria bacterium. Classification (GTDB taxonomy): domain Bacteria; phylum Pseudomonadota; class Gammaproteobacteria; order Steroidobacterales; family Steroidobacteraceae; genus Bog-1198. The sequence continues at coordinate 585,670 of CAWEKK010000007.1, read as the reverse complement.
TCGCTGGAAGGCGAAGCCGTCGGCAGCCTGCAATTCGAAACCGACCGCGCCCGCTTCATCGGCCGTGGGCACGACCTGCGCAATGCCATGTCCATCTTGGATGCGCGGCCCCTGTCCAACAGCGTGGGGACGGTGCTCGACCCGGTGCTGGCGCTGCGGCGCCGCGTACGCATCGAGCCGGGCGAGACCATCCTCGCCGCGTTTTGGACCGGCATCGGCACCGACCGCGCGCAGGCACTGAGCCTGGTCGACAAGCTCGGCAGCGAGCCGGCGTTGCAGCACGCCAAGACCAGCGCCTCGGCCAAGGCGGAAGTGCAAATGCGCGATCTCGGCGTGCACCTCGAGGAGGCCGGGCTTCTTTCAGAATATCGCCGCGCGGATTCTGTACTCCCACCCCTCGTTGCGCGCCTGCCGGGAACTCCTGGATGGCAATCAGCTGGGCCGGCCTGATTTGTGGCCGCATGGGATCTCGGGCGATCGCCCCATCGTCCTGGCCTTGGTCGGCGCCGACACCGGCATCGACACGCTGAAACAATTGTTGCGCGCGCAGGCCTATTGGCAGGCCAAGTGCCTGTCCGCGGATCTGGTGATCTTGAACACCGCGCCGCCTGCCGCCGCGGTTGCGCTGCAGACCGCAATCGATGCCGCCGTCAAAAGTGCGCCGGTGCGCGGAGATTTTCCGGGGAAGGGCGCGCTCATCGCGCTGCGCGGGGAGGCAATCGCGGCGCAACATCGCGATTTTCTGCAGGTTGCGGCGCGCGCCGTATTCACTTGCGATTCCGGACCGCTGGGTGAGCAGCTTCAGGCGGCCCCGGAACCCGCCATCGCCGCGCGGCTGCGGCGCGAGAACAGCGGCGAGGAAATTCGCAGCCACACGCCGCGCCTCGTGCCTGCGCTCGAGTACTTCAACGGATTGGGCGGCTTCGACCCCGGCGCGCGCGAGTATGTGATCGTCCTCGACGACGGCCAATGGACTCCCGCGCCCTGGATCAATGTCATCGCCAATCCGCATTTCGGCTTTCTCGTCTCGGCCGACGGTTCGGGCAGCACCTGGTCGTTGAATGCACAGCAGAATCAGATAACGCCCTGGTGCAACGACCCGGTCAGCGATACGCCTGCCGAGGCCATTTACATCCGCGATGAGGATTCGGGGGACCTGTGGAGCGCCACGCCGCTGCCGATTCGCGAGCGCTCATCGGTGTACGTGGTGCGCCACGGTTTCGGCTACACCCGCTCCGAGCATACCTCGCACGGCATCGCCCTGACCTTGACGCAATTCGTGCCGCTTGAAGATTCGATCAAGATCTCGCGGCTGAAGATCGTCAACACCTCCGATGGACCGCGGCAATTGTCGATCACCCATTACCTGGATTGGATGCTGGGAAATCAGAACAACGGCGCCGCTCCCTTTATCGTCACTTCCGTCGATTCCAAGACTCAGGCGCTGCTGGCACGCAATCCCTGGAGCGCGGACTTCAAGCCGCGCGTGGCTTTCATGGACATGGCGGGCCGGCAGCAAAGCAGCACGGCCGATCGCACCGAATTCATCGGCCGTCATGGCTCGCTGGCCGAACCGGCGGCTCTATTGGAACCGCAGCCGCTCGGAAGCGGGTGGGCGGCGGGCTGGATCCCTGCGGCGCCATGCAGACCAAAATCAGTCTGAAACCGGGCGAGGCGGTCGAATTGACGCTGTTGCTGGGCGAGGAGAGTTCATCCGCCGCCGCCAGTCGCGTTGCTCGAACGCTACCGCAGCGCCAACCTCGACGAGGTCCTCAAGAGCGTCACGGATTTTTGGGATCGCACCTTGGGCGCGATTCAGGTCAAGACGCCCGATCGATCGATGGATATTTTGGTCAACGGCTGGCTGCTGTATCAAACCCTGTCCTGCCGCGTTTGGGGCCGCACCGCCTTTTATCAATCGAGCGGCGCATACGGCTATCGCGATCAGCTGCAGGACGTCATGGCGCTGTGCGTCGCCTCGCCGGCCACGACGCGCGAGCACATCCTGCGGGCGGCTGCGCAGCAGTATGCCGCGGGCGATGTGCAGCACTGGTGGCTGCCCACCTCGGGTCAGGGAATAAAAACGCGGGTGTCGGACGATCGCATTTGGCTGGTCTTCGTCGTCGCTCACTATCTTGAAGTCACCGGCGATCTGTCGGTGCTCGAGGAACCGGTGACATTCTTGGCAGGAGGTCCGCTCGCGCCGGGACAGCTGGAGAATTTCTCCGCGCCGGCCTCGGGCAATCCGGCACCGCTGTTCGAGCATTGCGTTCGCGCGCTCGACTCGAGCTTGAGTATAGGCTCGCATGGCCTGCCGCTGTTCGGCACCGGTGATTGGAACGACGGCATGAATCGTGTCGGGATCGCGGGACGCGGCGAGAGCGTGTGGCTCGCATGGTTCCTGAATGCCGCGCTCATGCGCTTTGCGCCAATCGCCGCAGCACACGGCGCCGTGGACAAGGCCGCGGCCTGGCGCAAGCATGCCTTTGCGCTGCAGCAGGCCATCGAACGCGAAGCCTGGGACGGAGATTGGTACCGGCGCGGCTATTACGACGACGGCACGGTCTTGGGCTCGGTCTCCAGCGACGAATGCCGCATCGATTCCGTGGCGCAATCCTGGTCCGTGATATCCGGGGCCGCGGATCCCGAGCGCGCGCAGCGCGCCATGTCCGCGGTCAACACGCAGCTGGTCAGCCGCAGCGACGGGCTGGTGAAGTTGTTCACGCCGCCGTTCGACCACAGCGCCAAGGATCCGGGCTATATCAAGGCCTACCCTCCGGGCTTGCGCGAGAACGGCGGCCAGTACACGCACGCCGCCATGTGGACCACGCTGGCATTTGCCATGTTGGGCGACGGCGATCGCGCCGGAGAATTATTTTCGCTCCTCAATCCCATCAACCATGCCGGCTACGCGCGCCGGCATTCATCGCTACAAGGTCGAACCCTACGTGGTGTGCGCCGATGTGTATTCCGCGCCGCCGCATGTCGGCCGCGGCGGATGGACCTGGTACACGGGCTCAGCCGCTTGGATGTATCGCACGGCCGCCGAAGGGATTCTCGGAATCAAGCGGCGGGGGGCGACGCTGGTTGTCGACCCTTGCATCCCGCGCGCCTGGGCCGGTTTCGAATTCACTTACAAGCACGGCACCTCGCGCTATCGCATCACCGTGAAGAATCCGCGCGGGGTGAATCGCGGCGTTGCGCACGCGACCCTTGACGGCAAGGAATTGAGCGGCGCGGCTTGCCAGATCGCCTTGACCGATGACGGCCGCTATCACTACGGCGAAATCACCTTAGGTTGACCGCGCCTTCGGGCTCTGACTTAAGCGCGCTCGACTTAAGCGCGCTCACCGCTTTGGCCATGAGCATTTTGGCGACGGTGCCGGCCGGCACCAGCCGCAGCAATCGCAGTGCAAGCGCGGGCCGCGCAATCAAGAGGCCGCCGGCAAGCGCACCGAGCGCGCCCAAGCCGCGGCTGCTCAACAGCGTCTGCATGGTGTGGCTGCGTGGAAATCCGCCGCGGCCGTTGGCGGCGGGCGCGGCGCCATTGCTCTCTGCCTGCGGCGGATCGAACAATAGGCGCAGCTCTTCGCGGGACTGCGCCAGCCGCGCGTAAATCAGATCCTTCGCTGCCGCGTCGCGGTCCTTCATGCAGGCAGGCTCCTAATCCTCATCCGAGGATAAAATCCGCTCGAGAATGACGCGGTCTTCCTGCCATTCGCGGCGCACATCCGCCAGCAGCGGTGAGCGCGAGCGCGCGGCGCGGGATCGATACACGGCCGCCGCGATCGCAACCACCAGAAAAGCCGCGGCCATCCAGGCAATCGCGGCGACGCGATACGGCGTGTTCCAGGTGTAGGCGATGACGCCCAGACAAACGAAAAACACCGCAAACAAAATGCTGATCGCAACGATGGCCAGCGCCACCACCTGCGCGGTGATTTCGCGGTGCGTCCGCGCCAGATCCAACCCAGCCAGGTCGACATAGGCGCCGATATGGCGCATCAGCGCGGGGGCGGCTTTGGGCAGTGACCATAACCCTCGCACTGTAGCGCCTCAGCTGCTTTAAGAACGTCGCGTCGCTAAGATACCCACCACCGCGCCGACCAAAGCCGCGATGCCGATTGCCTGCCAGGGGCTTTCACGAACATAGTCGTCCGCCGTGCCGGCAACGTTCTGCGCCTGCCGCCGGATCGAATCGGCGCTGTCCGAGAGGCTTTGCTTGGTGGCGTCCACGGCGCGCTGCACTTTGCCCCGCACGCGCACGACATCGGCGTCTTTGAGATCCGCGATGCGCGCCATGAGGTCCTCGACGTCGGAGATCAAATTCTTGATCTCGCCCGAAGCGGCATTTTTAATGTCGCCGATGCCATCATTCAAGTCATTCTTCAGACGGCGGCCGGTGGCGCGGGCCTGGTCGGCCGTATTTTCAAAATTCGTTTCCATTGCATTCTCCTGGAGTGATTGGGGCAGCTGTCCCCGTTGCGCAGCAGCACACCGCGGTCACTGTGCACGCGCCCGCAAAACGGAGCCATCGGTTCGTCCCGGGCCCCGGTGTAGGAATACCCTCACATGTTAAACTCGACTGCTGCAACGCAGGCACTTTACATGAAAATCCTGGGCGAGGAATTGGGCGACATAGCGGACGGTGGTACATAGCCCTGCCGCCGCTCCTGCTCATTGGCTTCCTCATCGGGCTGTTCTTCCTCGCCGCCGCCGGGCAGACCCGCCTCAACTGACCAACGAGCGCGCGCATCGCTCGCAATTGCGGGAGCAGGCGCTCAACGAGTTCGCCGGCCTCATCGCGGATGCTGAATCCGCTGCAGCGTGGATACCTGTTGACCGGAGAAAGCGCCTACCTTGAGCCCTACGCGGACCGCGGTGGCGGAGGTCAGCCAAGCGCTCGATCGCCTGCACGATTCATACGGCGATGATGAGAACGACACCGAATTTCACCAACTGCGCTTCCTGACGGGCAAGGAGCTCGGCGAACTCGAGGACGGCATCGCCCTGTTCAAGAAACGCGGCATTCCGGCAGCGGCGAGTGTAATGGGCACGGATGTCGGCAAGCGCACCATGGACTCGATCGGCGCCATTATCGGAACGATGCGCAACGAAGCTGCCGTCGAGGCGGCGGCGGCCAACGCCGAATGGCGCTGCAGACTATCGCCTCTCGCGCTGGGTTTCGGCCGCCGGCGCACTTTTGAATATCGGCCTCGTGTTGTTGGCGATTCGTCTGGTCTACAGCGACATGCGCCGCCGCGCCCGCCAGGCCACCGACCTGCGCGATCAGAAATTTGAACTGGAACAGCAGGTCGATGCCCGGACCCGTGAATTGACTGCGCTTTCCACTCACCTGCAAGGCGTTTCCGAGCAGGAGAAATCCGCCCTGTCGCGCGAGCTGCACGACGAACTGGGAGGCCTTTTGGTGGCTGCCCGCATGGATCTGTCCTGGCTGCAGCAGCGGCTGCCCACGTCCGATCCGGGCATCGAGCAGCGTTTCAAGCGAATTCACGATTCCTTGAGCGCGGGCGTCGATCTGAAGCGCCGCGTGGTCGAAGAACTGCGGCCCACGCTGCTCGACAACATGGGGCTGTTCACCGCGCTGCGATGGCAATTCAAGGAGACCTGCCGCCGTACGGGCCTGCGGTGTACCGAGACCATCCCGGAAATCGAGCTGAAGTTCAGCCCGGACGCGGCGATTGGCGTGTTTCGCATCGCACAAGAAGCGCTCACCAATATTTTGAAGCATTCGGAAGCAAAGTCCGCCGATTTATCCATTGTGATCGAAGGAGACATCCTCTTGCTGCGCATCACCGACGACGGCAAGGGCATCCCCAGCGGCCGCTTGGCCAGCAGCACGACCCACGGCCTGGCCTCGATGCGTCATCGCATCGTCGGCCTGGGCGGGGTCTGCGAAATTCACAGCCCGAGTGCGGGGGGGACCGTGGTCAGTGCCAACATCCCATTGGCCAGGATGCTACTGCCCGATTCTCGGAGGGAGTCGAGCGACCGCTCGCCTCCCGAATCTCGGTCCGCCACAGTTCCTAAAGACCGCGATCGCGGCGCGAATCCGCTCAATGCTTCGCTAGATGAGCTTCGCAGATTTCGTGCAGCACTTCGGGGAGCGTCCGTAGTCGCGGGCCTTGTCCAGGAAATGCGTGGCGCCGAGCGCGATAGCGGCGTTCTTGTATTCCGGCAGATCGTAGTTCGTCAAAACGATGATGCGCGGCTTTTGCTGCGTGGTGGCGAGCGCGCGCATGACTCCGAAGCCGGTGCCCTGCTTGAGATGCAGGTCGAGAATGATCACATCGACCGCGTCGCGCTTGACAGCCGCGAGTGCCGCCACCTCGCTATCCGCGGTGCCGATCAATTCAACATCGGAGATCTGCCGAATGGCCTCGGTCAAGCGTTCAGTCAATACCTTTGAGTCCTCGACCAACAGTACCCGCAGTGAACGCACCATTAACATGTCGCCCTAGAAAAACATCTGCAGTATTGATCCCTGGTCACGGCATTGTCGCTTATTGAATGAGTCCGTTGCGCAGGGCGTACGAGGTTATGTCGGCATTGGCGGTGAAGCTCATCTTTTCCAGTATGCGGCTTCTATAGGTGCTGACGGTCTTTACGCTCAAGCTGAGTTCGTTGGCAATATCCGATACGCCGCGGCCCGCCGCCAACTTGCAGAATATTTGAAATTCGCGCGTCGACAAGCGTGCGTGCAGCGGCTTGTCCGGGTCGCCGTCGAGGTCGGCCACCAATATCTCCGCGAGCGCCGCGCTGACGTAGCGCCGCCCGGACAACACGGTGCGCACCGCCTTCATCAGTTCCTCGGGAGCGCTGTCCTTGGACAGATAGCCGCTCGCGCCGGCGCGCAGCACATTCACCGCATACTGCTGTTCCGGCAGGCCGCTCATGACCAGGACCCTGACGCTGGGATGGCCGGTTTGAATATGCCGCAAGATGTCGAGCCCGCTGCGGTCGGGCATATGGATATCGAGGAGCACCAAATCCCATTCCGATTCACGCAGGGCATCCAGGGTTTCATTGCCGCTGGCCGCCTCGCCGACAGCATTGATGCTCGAATCGGCTTCAAGAAATTGCTTGAACCCGGCTCGGACCACCGCATGATCGTCTGCGATCAGTACTCTAGACACGTTTAGTTCCCCTCAAAAGGCGCGATTAAGAATTCGCGCATTCCTGTCTTTGTGAATAAGTATTGAGCTTGTTATACAGCGTCTTTAAGCTGCAGCCCAGCGCATCGGCAGCACGGCGTTTGTTGCCCTTGAAGTAGTCGAGCGTCGCCTCGATCAGCGAACGTTCCATGTCGTATATGCGCGACCCGACCCGGATCTCCAGGCGCTCGCGATCTACCAGGGTTGCGTTGCTGACTTCGCCGCCGGCCGCCTCCGCGCGTGCGCCATTCTGGATGAGGGGCGCGAGTTCCAGCACGCTGTCGCCGAGGATGAAGGCGCGCTCGATGCAGTTCTTCAATTCACGCACATTGCCAGGCCATGAATGCAGTTTGAGCGTCATCCGGGCATGCGCCGAGAGCCGTTTCTGCGTCATTGCCTGCGCGTTCAATTCCGACAAGAAGTGATTCGCGAGCAGTTCCACGTCATCGCCGCGATTGCGCAGCGGCGGCAGGTCGATCGGAAACACCGCCAGCCGGTACAGAAGATCCTCGCGCAGCTGGCCGGCTTGCACGGCGGCCAGAGGACAGCGGTTGGTGGCGGCAATGACCCGCACATCGCTGCTGTATTCGGTGTTCGCCCCGACGCGGTAGAACCTGCGGGATTCGAGCACGCGCAGCAGCCGCGTTTGCATATCCAGGGGCATTTCCGTCACTTCGTCGAGCAGCAGAGTGCCGCCATTGGCACGCTCGAACACGCCCGCGTGTGCGCGCACCGCGCCGGTGAAGCTGCCTTTTTCGTAGCCGAACAATTCCGCCTCGATGAGACCCGCGGGAATGGCGCCGCAATTGATGGCGATGAAGGGCTTGCCGCGGCGCGCACTGTACTCATGGATCATCTGTGCGGCGAGTTCCTTGCCGGAACCGCTTTCGCCGGTCAACAAAACACTGGCCTCGGTGGGGCCCACCCGCTCGATCAATCGAAATACTTCCTGCATGGCGACGGAGTTTCCCAACAAGGAATCCATCGCCTGCATGGGGGGCAGCGCGGGACGCTCGGAAAGGGTCTGGCTCACACTATTCATTACAAATCTCCTGCTGGATCGCGCACATGTAATCGTTACACGTGACACGCCATAATTTGTAACCTGTGCAGCGTAGCGTCGCCAGGGCGGAGGGCTGATCCTCGGCTCGGAATTCGCGCTGACGCCTGTCGGTGTTTGTCTGACACGCGCTCGCAAGTATCTGAAAGGAAAGGCCGTATTGACATCCACCGAACCGGCCGCAAGTGCCTTGGCAGACGCAATTCACGACTGGCACACGCTATGCACTCAAAACGCAGCACCGCAGCGCCAACAGGTCGTGAATTGCGGTTCGAGCTGCTCGCCGCACTGCGCGCATACCCAAGGAGCGCCCGTCGGGGCAGCCGATGCCCGTTCCAGAGCGCGCAGGGCGGCCGGTTCCAGGTCGTCCTCCACCCATAACTGCGGCCATGTTTCCAGCATGGGCAAATCGCCCAAGGCGCCTGCCAGATACTGGTTGCGCAGCTCAGCCTCGATGCCCGCCGCGATCAAGATATTGCGGGCATGTGCGACCTGCAGCAAAGATGCGGCTCGAAACACTCTCTTCATGGTTCTCCCATGCGTCTGTTAGGAGCCTGTCTCTAGCGCAAAGACTTCAAGAAAGCACCCACATCCTCGCGCTCTTTCCAACAGCTCCACCAGCGCCGAGCCGACCACCACGCCATCGACATGCGGCGCAAGCCGCGCGACTTGCCGTGCGGAGCGGATGCCGAAGCCGGCGCACACCGGGACATTGGCCACGCGCTTGACCCGGTCCATGTATTCGAGCACCTCAACCGGCACGTCGGCGAACTTGCCGTCGGCAGATTTGCCGGTGGTTCCCGTCATGGTCACCGCATAGATGAAACCCTTGGCTTCCCGGCAGAGCATCGCCAGGCGTTCGGGCGGCGTCACCGGCGTAACCATTTGCACCAGCGCCAAGCCCTCCGCCTCAAGCGCCTGGTGCAGCTCGCCGCTTTCTTCGAACGGCAGATCGGGCACGATGAAGCCGGCAACGCCGGCCTGCGCAGCCGCGCGCGGCAACTCTTCCATGCCGAATGCCAGCAGCGGGTTCAAATAGCTCATCAGCAGAATGGGCGCGTCATGGCGCGGTTCGATGGATTTCAATTCATCGAGGATCCACGGCAGCGTGACGCCGTCGGCCAGCGCCGCAAAGCTCGCGCGCTGGATGGTGGTGCCGTCGGCCATCGGATCGCTGAACGGCACGCCGATTTCAACGACATCGCAAGCGCCCGCGACTTCGCCCAGGTCTTGCTTGAATTGCCGGCGGCTGGGAAAGCCGGCGGTCAAGTAACCCACCAACGCCGGGCGCCCCCTCGCAACGGCAGCTTGTATGGCCGCGGAAATGCGTTCGCTCGGCGCGCTCACCGGCGCGGATCCGCTTTCATCGCAGCTCTTTCAGCAGCGTGTTCTGCAGGATCGGCATGTCTTTGTCGCCGCGGCCCGAGCAGCCGATGAGAATTTGCGCGCCCGGATTTTTCGTCGCGAAGCGACGCGCGCCGAAAAACGCATGTGCGCTTTCGATGGCCGGCAGAATGCCTTCGTACTTGGCGCATTCCGCGAGGGCGTCCAGAGATTCTGCATCTGTCGCCGACTCGTAGGTCACGCGCCCGGTTTTCATCAAGTAGGCATGTTCCGGGCCCACTCCGGAGTAATCCAAGCCCGCCGACACCGAATGTGTTTCGCGCACCTGGCCGAACGCATCCTGCAAGATCAGCGTGTAGCTGCCTTGCAGAACGCCGGGAGTGCCGAAGGTCAGCGACGCGGCGTTGTCGCCTAATCCCGGCGCCGCGGCCGCCGGCCTCGACGCCCAGCAGCTGCACAGCCGCATCTTCCAAGAAAGGGTGAAACAAGCCGATGGCGTTCGAGCCGCCGCCGACGCACGCAACCGCGACATCGGGCAGCCTGCCCGCCGCCTCCAACATTTGCGCGCGCGCCTCGCGGCCGATCACCGATTGCAGTTCGCGCACCAGGTATGGATAGGGATGTGGCCCCACGGCTGATCCCAAGGAATAATAGGTACCGTCAGGATCCGAAACCCAATCGCGCAGCGCCTCGTCGATGGCCGCGCGCAATGTTTGATCGCCGCCGGTCACCGGCACCACCGTCGCGCCCAGCAGCTTCATGCGATCGACATTCGGGGCCTGCCGCTCGACGTCGACCGCCCCCATGTAAACGACGCAGGGCATGCCGAGCCGCGCAGCGGCCGCGGCGCTGGCCACGCCGTGTTGTCCCGCGCCTGTTTCCGCGATGATGCGTTTGGCGCCCAGGCGTTTCGCGAGCAGTGTTTGGCCGATTGCGTTGTTGATCTTGTGCGCGCCGGTATGCGCGAGATCCTCGCGCTTCAGCCACACCTGCGCGCCCCAGCGCTTGCTTAAGGTGGGTGCCGGCGACAACGCCGTCGGGCGGCCCACCCAGCTTTTCAGTTCATGGGTAAATTCGCTCTGAAAATCAGGATGGTGCAGGTAGCGGTCGATGCCGGCCTGCAGTCGGTCAAGCGCCGGCACCAGCGTTTCGGGCACATAGCGGCCGCCGAAGGCGCCGAAGCGGCCCTTGGCATCGGGCAGGTCGGCGGCCGGCGCGGCTGCGCGCAGCGGCGAACTCATTATTCAATCTCCAGGTGAGCGGCGGCAGCGCGCGCAGCGCGCACGAACTCGTGAATCTTGGCCGGATCCTTGACGCCGGGCTCAGACTCGACGCCGCTGCTCACATCCACGCCGAAAGGCCGCACCGCTTGGATCGCCTCGGCCACGTTCTGCGCCGACAACCCGCCGGCCAGGATCACTTCGGTTTGCCGCGCCAACTCCGCGGCGCGGCCCCAATCGGCGAGCTCGCCGATACCGCTCGAGGGACCCTCGAACAGCATGCGGCCCGGCAAGGGGTTCGGTGTCTTACGGCCGAAACGCACGACCGGCAATACCTTGATGTGCGCCGGTATTTTCAGCTCGCGCAAATCTTCGACGTCGGTCTGGAAATAATCCGGCTTGAGAATCCGGCAGATTTCGTCGACTTTCATCTGCAAGGGATGCTGCGCGACGGCGATGCGCAAAATGCCCGGCGGCGCGAGCGCAGCGAGTTGCGCCGCCTGCCCGGGCGTGACCTGACGCGGACTCGGTGCGAAAACGAAGCCGATCGCGTCGACGTTGGCTTCCGCGGCCGCGCTGACCGCATCCGCACCGGTAATGCCGCATATCTTGATCCACATGGCGCGGAGTGTAGCCATTTAGATGGGAACTGTCCGGGTCGTTGCCAATATTTCACCCAGCAGTTGCGCCGGATCATCGCAGCTCATGAGGGCCGTGCCGATGAGCGCGACTCGATATCCCAAGCGCATCATGCGCGCGGCATCGGCGGCGTTCGCCACGCCGCTTTCCGCCACCGCGGGCCGAGCGCCGGGCAGCAGCGGCGCCAGTTCCGCGAATCGCTCCGGTACTACTTTGAGGGTCTGCAGATCGCGGCTGTTGATGCCCACCAGAATATCGTCGATCCCGGCGCCAGCTCCGCGCCCGCCGCGCGCGGCGAGCAATTCGCGCGCCGCGGCCAGATCCGCGGCATCAAACGCCTCGAGCAACACGAATAACTTGAATTCGGCCGCGGCGTCGAGCAGCTGCATCAATTGCGCGCGCGACAACATTCTCACGATCACCAGCACGCCGCCGGCGCCGGCCGCGCGCGCCTCGAGCACCTGATAAGGATCGACCAGGAAATCCTTGCGCATCGCCGGCACGTTGAGGGGCCTGAGAGCCGCGCATGCCAGGCGCAAGTGCTCGAGCGAACCGTCGAAGCGCGAGGGTTCCGTCAACACCGATACGGCTGCTGCGCCGCCTTGCGCGTAGGCCGTGACCCGCTTGAGCCAATCATCGCTTGGCTCGCCAAGCCGCCCGGCTGCCGGGGACCTCAATTTGAGTTCGGCGATGACATCAAACCCCAGAGGCGACAATTGCAGCCGGGCAGCCGGCGGCACCGTCCGAGCGCGCTGCTCCAGCTGCGCGAACGATTCGAGCGCCAAAGCATTGCTCACGCGCGCCGCGCTCAAGCTCGCCATCTCGTCCAAGAAGCCGCTCACATCGCGGCCTTGCGCTCGGCCGAATCCAGCGCGAAGGCGCGCAAACGCTGCAGCCACGCCAGCGCCTTGCCGCTGTCGATGACCGCGCACGCCAGCGCAATGCCGCCTTCGACGGATTGCGCCCGGCCGGCAATCATCAGCGCAAGGCCGCATTGCAGCGCCAGCGTATCGCGATGGGGACCGAAGTCGCGGCCTTCGAAGACGTCGATCAACGCCTGCAAATTGACCTTGGCGTCGCCGCCCGCGAGTTGCAGCGGAGTACAGCGTGCGATCCCGAACTCTTCCGGGTTGATCTCGCGGCGCGTGATCCGATCGCCCGCGACATCGAAGGCCACAAAGGATCCGATGGGCGTCGCCTCATCCCATCCGGCTGCGCCGTGCACCACCCAGCCGCGTTCGATGCCCATGCCCGCCAATGTGCCCGCCATCAATTCGGCGGCCGGCGCATCGTAGGCGCCCACCAGCAGGTAGCGCGGAGCGGCGGGATTGGTCAGAGGTCCCAGCAAATTGAACACCGTGCGTATGCCGAGCGCGCTGCGCACCGGCGCCAGCACCTTCATCGCCGGATGGAAATACGGCGCGAACAGGAAGGTAAATCCAGTCGCAGCAAAGCACGCGGCCGCGCGATTCTCATCCAGCGGCAACGTAAAACCGATCGCTTCGATGAGATCGGCACTGCCGCTGCGGCTCGAGATCGATCGATTGCCATGCTTGACCACCGGCAAGCCGCAGGCGGCCGTCAGCAATGCCGCACCGGTGGACAGGTTCAGGCTGCCCGAGCCGTCGCCGCCCGTGCCGACGATATCGATGGCATCCAAGCCCTGGGGCAGCGCCGGCTTCAGCGCCAGTGCGCGCATCGCGCCGGCGAAACCGCGCACCTCATCGGCGGTGACTCCCTTGGCGCGCAGCGCCGCCAGCAGTGCACCGGCAATTGCGGGCGCCAGCTCCGCTGCGGTCAGCAGCCGCAGCAGCACCGCGGCCTGAGTCTCGCTCAAGCTGCGCCGCGCCAGCAGATGTTCGAGGATTTCGCGTGGAGTATTCACGTCAGGTTTTTAGAAAGTTGCCCATGAGCTGCTGGCCGTCCGGCGTGAGTACGCTTTCTGGGTGAAATTGCACGCCTTCGATGGCCAACGATCTATGGCGCACGCCCATGATTTCGCCCTCGGGCGTTCGCGCCGTCACTTCGAGCACCGCGGGAATACTGGCCGGCTCCGCAATCAAGGAATGATACCGGCCGGCCTCGAACTTCTGACGCATGCCCGTATACAACCCGTTGCCGTCGTGCAAAACCGGCGATACCTTGCCGTGCATCAGGCGCGACGCGCGCACCACCTTGCCGCCGAAGACCTCGACCAAGGACTGATGGCCGAGACACACGCCGAATATGGGAATGCGGCCCGCGAAGGCCGCGATCATCTGCATGGAAACGCCCGCATCCTTGGGCGTACCGGGTCCCGGCGATATGATCAGGTGCGAATAGTCTTGCGCGAGCGCCTGCTCCACGCCGATGGCGTCATTGCGCCGTACATCGACTGTGGCTCCGAGAATCACAAACGCCTGCACCAGGTTGTAGGTGAACGAGTCATAGTTGTCGATCAACAATATCCGGGCGGCCATTTACAGGCCCTCCGCGGCAAGCTCGAGCGCGCGCCGCAATACCGCACTCTTTGCCAGCAACTCGTCGTACTCGGCCTTCGCGGTACTGTCGGCGACGATGCCTCCGCCCGCTTGATAACTGTAGCTATCGCCGCGAAACACCAGCGTGCGGATCGTGATTGCCTGGTCCATGTCGCCATGCTGTCCGAAATAACCCACCGTCCCCCCGTACAGTTGCCGGCCCACCGGTTCGAGTTCGTCGATCAGCTGCATCGCCCGCACCTTGGGGGCTCCCACCAGCGTACCTGCCGGAAAAGTCGCGGCAAACAGATCGAACGCATCCTGCCCCGGGTTCAAGCGGCCGTGCACGCCGCTGACGATGTGCATGATATGGCTGTAGCGTTCGATCACGCGGTACGGATCGACGCACACTGAACCCGCGGCCGCGACGCGGCCCAAGTCATTGCGCGCAAGGTCCACCAGCATCACATGCTCGGCGTTCTCCTTCGGATCGCGCAGCAGTTCGGCTTCCAGCGCAGCATCGGCCGCCGCGTCGGCGCCGCGCGGCCGCGATCCGGCAATCGGCCGCAACTGCGCCTGGCCCGCGTGGCATTTCACCAAGGCCTCCGGCGAGGAGCCGACCACGGTGAGATCGCCAAGCTCGCAAAAAAACATATAGGGCGAAGGATTCAACAGGCGTAGCGCGCGATAGACCTCGAACGGCGCCAGGGAATGGCGCCCTTCGAACCGCGACGCGAGTACCAGTTGATACACATCGCCGGACGCGATGTATTCCTGCGCGCGCCGCACGCGCTGCGCATGCGCCTGCGCCGTCAAGGACGGCAGGGCGATCGAAAATTTTCCCGGTGCAAGCTGCGCAGGCACGGCGCCGCGCAACGCAGCGATGACCTCGCGCCGCAGCCTCTGGCGCTCGGCTTCGCTGCCGTCATGCAGGAGTGCGACGCCGCGTGTCAAATGGTCGAATACCAGCAGCGAACGCGGCGCGACATAATGGGCATGCGGGGTTTCCGTGCCATCGAGGCTGCGTTGCGGCAGGCGCTCGAAATAGCGCACGGCATCGTAGGCCGTATATCCGACCAGGCCGCCCGACAGAGGAACGCCCGGAATTTTTGGGACGGGAGCAGGTGCGCGCATCAACGCACCGCGCAGCACGTCCAAAAACTCCTGCTTGACTCGCTGGGCGCGGCGTCACGGTTCCGCCGATATTCACGCCTGCGGCATCGATCTTCACCTCGAGACAATCGCCGAAGCCGATGAACGAGTAGCGCGCCAGCCGCTCGCCGCCTTCGACGCTTTCCAGCAGGAAGCGCGGCCGGAAAGGCTTGAGCTTCAGGTACGCCGAAACCGGCGTATCCAAGATCGGCTGCAATGTCAAAAGGCGGTTTCATTCATAAACCTTCAAGGCAATAAAAAACCCATCACCACGTGCCGCGGAGATGGGTTGGATATACGAGAATTCGAATCGCTAAACGACCAGCCCACTCCTTAGGGGAGACGCCACCACCAAGTGTTGCGAAGATTGCGCGAGGTCGACATGAGCGCAGTATCGCCGTCTTAGGGAGGCAGCGTCAACTGCCGCCGGGCATCAGGGAGCTACTTTTTCCCGGTCTTTTCCAGGTTTTTCTTGTATTTGCGGGTCAATTCCACGAATCGGGGCGTAAGGCCGATGTCCTCGTAAAGCGGATCCCCTTGATCGTCGCGCGAAATGACTTTGGGCCCTTTTTCATAGGGCATGGCTGCCGCAATTTCATCCAGCCCGGCGCTGAGCAAATCCGTCACGATCTCCTCGAGAGGCTGTCCGGGAAACAACTCCGCCAGTGCGTGCAGCCGCGCGGCGTCGTCGAGCGGCAAGCGCACGGCATATTCCTTCGCAGTCCTCGCCGGCGCGGGCGCCTTCTTCCATCGATCGAGCAAGGGCTTGAATTTCACGGCTACTCCGCCATACCAGTCTATTACGACCGGCTATTATAGACTGCGGGGACATTCCATCAGCGCTCAATCCACCATATTCGAGTACAGCAGACGCGCGCTGACGCTGGTTTGGACCACCAACAAGACCTTAAGCATCACCTTGGGAGCGCTCACCTTGGTGGCCGGCGTGCTGCCCGCCGGCGTGGCCTTTGTCGGCGCGCAAATTGTCGATGCGGTCATTCACGCCGCGGATTTGCATAGGCGCACCGGCACGACATTCCTCACCGACGTGGTTCGCTACGTCGCGATGGAGGCCTTGCTCGTGGCCGCCATCGCCATGGCGCAACGGGGAATTTCTCTGGCGCAGTCGCTGCTGCGTGCTCAATTGGGCCAACGCGTCAACGTGATGATCTTGGAAAAGGCGTTGACCCTCGACCTTACGCAGTTCGAGGATTCCGAGTTTTACGACAAGCTGACGCGTGCGCGCCGCGAGGCATCCAGCCGGCCGTTGAGCCTGGTAATGCGCACCTTCGGACTCGCGCAAAATGCGGTCTCGTTGATTTCGTTCGGCGGCTTGCTGTTTCGTTTCTCGCCCTGGGCCGTGCTGCTGTTGATCCTGGCCGGATTGCCGGCGTTCCTGGCGGAGGCGAAATTCTCAGGCGAAGCCTTCCGCCTGTTCCGCTGGCGCGCGCCGGAGTCGCGCATGCAAATCTATTTGGAATCCGTGCTGGCGCGCGAGGACTACGCCAAGGAAGTCAAACTCTTCGATCTGGGAAGGCGATTTCTGGATCGCTATCGCGACATTTTCACGCGCCTGTATCGCGAGGACCGCGACCTGACCTTGCGGCGCGATGCCTGGGGCTTTGGGTTGGGTTTGGTCGGCACAGCCACCCTGTACGGCGGCTACATATGGATCGCGGTGGCGACGGTACGCGGCGCCATGACCGTCGGCCAGATGACCATGTATCTGATGCTGTTTCGCCAGGGTCAGTCCGCGGTGAGCGCGGCTTTGTCGGCGGTCAGCGGCCTGTACGAGGACAATCTGTATCTATCGAATCTGTTCGAATACCTGGAACAACCCGTCGGGCGCGGCGCCGTCAAAGGCCATCAATTCGTCGGGCCCAGTCCCGGCGACGGCATTCGTTTCGAGGATGTGGAGTTCGTCTACCCCGGCGCCGCCGCGCCGGCCTTGTCGGGAATCAGCCTGCACGTACGTCCCGGCGAGAGCCTCGCACTGGTCGGGCAGAACGGCTCTGGAAAAACCACGCTGATCAAGCTGTTGACGCGGCTTTACGAGCCCACGCACGGCAGAGTGCTGCTCGACGGGCTCGATCTAAAGGAATGGGATGAGACTGACGCTGCGCCAGCGCATCGGCGTCATTTTCCAGGACTTTGCGCGCTATCAAATGCTGGTCGGCGAAAATATCGGCGCGGGCGATGTGCGCGCCTTCGACGACGAAGCTCGATGGCGCAGCGCCGCCGCCAAGGGCCTCGCCGCCGAGTTCGTGGAACAGCTTCCCGGCGGCTATCACGCGCAGCTCGGCAAGTGGTTCAAGGACGGCCGCGAATTATCCGGCGGCCAATGGCAGAAAATTGCGCTGGCGCGCGCCTTCATGCGCAGCGACGCCGATATTCTCGTGTTGGACGAACCCACCGCGGCGATCGACGCGGGGGCGGAGGCTGAGGTCTTTGAGCACTTCCGCGAGCTGACCCGCAACCGCATTGCCATCGTCATTTCGCACCGCTTTTCGACCGTGCGCATGACCGACCAAATACTGGTGCTCGAAGAGGGCCGCATCGTCGAGCGCGGCAGCCACGAATCGCTGATGGCGGCCGACGGCCAATATGCGAAGCTATTCACTTTGCAGGCGCGCGGGTATCGTTAGAGGATCCTCTCGAGGTCAGATCATGGTAAGAACATCATTGCGGTTGCTGTTGCCCTCCATGGCGGCGTTCCTGGCCGCATGTCACGGAGGCGACTCGCCGGCCGCAGAGACGCCCGCGCTGGACAACAGCGTAAAAATGGGCACGTATCGGGTGGTGCTGCAAACGCCGGGCGGTGAACTGCCGTTCGGCCTGGAACTTGCGCACAAGGACTCGAAACCCGTCGGCTATCTCATCAACGGCGAGGAGCGGCTGCTGCTGAGCGACGTCAAGATCAGCGGTCCGCATTTGGAAATCGCGATGCCGGGATACCTGAATGTCCTCAAGGCCGAGTGCCTCCGGAAATGAGCTGCGGGGCGAGATTTTCCTGGTCAAGCCGGACGAGAAGAACCAACACGTGCCGCTGCATGCCACCCTCGGCGAGAACTATCGATTCTTCGCGACGCCGGCGAGCGACAACGCCGATGTCTCCGGCCGCTGGGCCGTGAAATTCATCGATGACAGCGGCGCGCCCGAGGTGGCGCTGGGCGAATTCAGCCAATCGCATGATGTGGTCAGCGGCACCATCCTGACCACCACCGGCGATCACCGCTACCTCGCCGGACAGGTAAAGGGAGACGAGCTGTACCTGTCCACCTTCGACGGCGCGCACGCGTTTCTGTACAAGGCCAAAATAGCAGCGGACGGCAGTTTGGACGGGGACTGGTGGTCAGGACTCGCCTATCACGAGAAATGGACCGGCAGGCGCGACGCTGCCGCCCAGCTGCCGGATGCGTATGGCATCACGGCCATGAAGAGCGGCGTCAAGAAGTTCGACTTTGCCTTTCCCGATCTTTCCGGCAAAACCGTTTCGTCCCAGGATCCGCAATTTCGCGGCAAAGTCCTGATCGTGGCGCTGGCCGGCAGCTGGTGCCCGAATTGCCACGATGAGGCCGCCTTTCTCGCGCCCCTCTACAAGGACTATCGCAGCAAGGGATTGGAAATCGTCTCATTGCAGTTCGAGCACTTCGGCGACTTCGAACGCGCCGCCGCCGCCACGCAGCGCTTCCGGCAGCACTACGGCATCGAGTACACCACGCTGATTGCGGGCATCTCGGACAAGGACGAAGCCGGCAAGAAGCTGCCCATGCTGCAAAGCTTCGTCGCCTTTCCGACCACCATATTCATCGACCGTAAAGGCAACGTGCGCAAGATTCACACCGGCTACACAGGTCCGGCCACCGGCGATCACTACATTCAGTTCGTCAACGAAGTGAAGACCACGCTGGATCAGCTGCTGGCGGAGACCTAGCATGCCCTCGTTCGACGTGGTTTCGGAAATAGACACGCATGAACTGACCAACGCCGTCGATCAAGCGGTGCGCGAACTGACGCAACGCTTCGATTTCAAGGATACCGGCGCGAGCTTCGAGCTGGAAGAGACCACCGTGACCATGAAGGCGCCGGCGGATTTTCAATTGAAGCAGATGCTGGAGATCTTGAAACTGCGCATCGCCAAGCGCGGTATCGATGTCGGCTGTTTGGAAGTCAAGGATCCTGAGGTCAATCTCGCCAGAGCCAAGCAACTGGTGATTTTGAAGCACGGCATCGATGCCGAGGCCGGCAGGAAGGTATCGCGCCTGATCAAGGATTCGAAGCTGAAGGTGCAGGCTCAGGTCCAGGGCGACAAGGTCAGAGTGACCGGCAAGAAGCGCGACGATCTGCAGGAGGCAATCGCATTTTTGCGAAAGGCCGACGTCGGCGTGCCGCTGCAGTTCAACAATTTTCGCGACTAGCGAGCAGCCGGACGGCCCCCGGCATCAGAGCCGTTGGCGCGAGCCCTCCAAGGTTGCGCCAGTTGCCGATATTCTTCCGGGGCCATCCCCGGCATTTTGCGCACGAATGCGACCACGTCCCAAATCGCCGCATCATCCAAGGTTTTGCCCCACGCCGGCATCCCCGACATTTTGATGCCATGCTTGACGATCCAGAAGGTGCGCCGCGACTCCTGGATCTCTTCTTGCGCGAGATTCGGCGGATGCGGATACAGCCCGGTGCGTACTTCGGACTTCGCGACGCCGGGCGCCAGGTGGCAACCGGCGCACAGCTCCTTATAATGCTCCGCGCCCGCCTTGATCATTTCCGGAGTCGCGGTGAGTTGCGGCTGGATCGGGCCTAGGCGGGCATCAATGGAACCATCGCGCAGTAGCGTGATGATCGCCAGCGTGAGCTTCGTATGATGGTCGTCCGCCCCGATGTTGTAGAATCCCAATTCGATGAATAGCGCCGCACCCAGCGCGAACATCAGCAGCGCAATGATGGCGGTCAATGACACCCTGATCACCGGCCTGTTCATTTGACGATGATCGTCCCGACCATGCGCGGATGTATGGAGCAGGTAAAGCGGTAAGTACCCGGCTTGTCGAACTTGAACGAAAAGCTCTCGTCGGTATCCATGGCTGCGGAGCGAAATAGGCCTGCGTCGCTGACCACCGTGTGCGGTTCCTCGTCCCTGTTGACCCAGGTCACTTGCTCGCCGGCATTCACCGTCAACGTGGTGGGCATGAACATGAAGTCCTTCACCTCGATGCCATTGGGTACCGCACCCTCGGCAGCGGTGCACATCATCGCCAGTGCCGCAGCAATCAGCTGCCGCCTATATTGACTGAGATTCATTTACTGTTCCCTCGAGTGAAAAAAAATGGATTTGGCCTAGGCGATCGTGGTGTCTTTGAGCGCCAGTGCCGCCGGATGCTTGACCACCGACACGCTGGTGATGCCCAGCGTCTGCGCGAGCTGTTGCGCGGGCACCTTGAGCGGTGCCGGTCCCGGACCCTCGCCCGCCGCCGGTTGCGGAAAGGCGGTGGAGCGCGCGGTGTGGAAGGTGACATTGCCTTCCACTTTCTGAACGATCTGGTGGATGTGTCCGTTCAATACCGTGACCGAACCGAATCGGCGCAGCTGCGCCATGAGCTGATCGGCATCCCCGGTTCCCCAGCCCCATGGTTCGTAGATGGTCCACAGCGGCATGTGCGCGAACACGACGATGGGCGTGCTCGCCGAACGTCCCTTGAGATCCGCCGATACCCACGCGAGTTGTTCGGCGCCGAGAGTGCCCAAGCCGCCCGGTTTGAACTGCAGCACATTGATCAGCGCAATGAAGTGCACGCCGGCATGATCGAAGCTGTAATAGCCCTTGTTGTCGGATGCCTGGCCGAAGCGATTGAAGTACTCGGTTACGGTGGCATCGCTGGTGTCGTGTTCGCCGGGAACCGTGTGCAATTCGCTGCTGCGCAGGCGCGCGAGCAATTGCTGCGCCGTGTCGAATTCAGCGGGCTTCGACAATTGTGTGATGTCGCCGGTATGAATGATGAGCGCCGGCTGCTCAGGCATGCCATTCACCAGATCGATACTCTGATTCAACGTGGCGTTGACGTCGGGATTGGCATCCTTGTTGAAGCCGATGTGCGTGTCACTGATCTGTACGAACAGCGGCTTGCCCAGCTTCGCCGCGCCATACTTGGCATCGGCCGCCATGGCCAGATCGATGGGCGCAAACACGCCGCCCGACAGGACAAAAAGCGTTCCCGCCCCGCCGTAAGCCATGCATTTCAAGGCATTGCGGCGCGACAACAGCAATTGATCATCCGGCATGGCTCACTCCTTAGGTTGCGGGTGGTTTCAGGAGTACAGACTTCGCAGCCGCCGGTTTTATTCCACTAGAGTGTTTGTCCTACAGTTGGCTCCGGTAAGCTGCGCGCAAAATGCCTGGCATAGGCTTCAAGGAGATACCCATGAGCATAAAAACCCCATCGGCGAATCGTTTGCTCGCCCTTGCCGGTTTTATCGCCTTAAGTGTGGCAGGCTGCGCCACGGACTCCGTGATCATCACAGGCTCGGCGCGCGCGCCGATTTCCCCGGCGGATGTAAAGATCTATTCGCAACCGCCCGCGCAGTTCGAGGAGGTCGCCATTCTCGATGCATCGAAGAACAGCGCCTTTACCACCGGCGGCCAGAAGACGGTGGATGAGGTCATCCAGGGCCTGAAGGCGGAAGCTGCCAAGCTCGGCGCGAACGGCGTGATTCTGCACGGCTTCTCCGACAGCCAAACCGGCTCACTGGGATCGGGCGTCGGGTCCAGTTCCTATTCCAGCAACTCCGCGGTCGGGGTGGGGGTGGGCGGATCTTTGGGTATTTATAAAAAGACCGGTCACGGTGTGGCCATTTTCGTGCCGCCGCAATCCTCGCCATAAGACGGGTTTAGGCTTGTTCGCGCAGCAAGCGCATCAAGCCCAAAAGCTCATCCCAGCCGGTATCCGACACCGCGCAATATTGAATGTCGCCTTGTTGCCAGAATGCGAGGTGGTAGCCGCTGCGCGTGGTGTCAGCCGGCAATCGGCCGTTGGCGGCCCAAGTAAACACGTTGATGACATGCGCGCCGTGCCGGTAAACAACCACGGCTGAGCGCTGATGGCCGATGTAGTCGGCGCGGCCACCGATCAGGCGATAACCCTGGGGTTCGAAGTCCAAGACCACGGGTGAGACGTCGGCATGCCCTGCAAACCAGGGCTTCACGGTGTGTCTGTCCGTCGACACCACGTCGATCAAATGATCCGGCATCAGCGAACGCACATGAGCGCTTACCAGCTCATTGCTCAAGGGGCTGAAGAGGCTCGGCATGACCACAAACAAGGCCAAAGCCGCTGCCAGCGCTGCACCGCCGATGCCGCTGAAGGCTCCGGTCCAGAAGGAACCCTTGCGCCACAGCCGGGAGTGCGGCCGGGGAGTAAGGTTGGGTTGCGGGGCGGGCTGGGCGCCTGCCTCAGCAGCACTGTCGTTATCCAGCGCCTCGAGGATCTGCGTGCGCAGCGCCGGCGGTGCCGCCGCATAAGGAATGCCTCCGCGCAATGCGCTTCGCACCTTCTCGAGATCTAGAAGCAGTGCACGGCACTCGCCGCAATGCTCAACATGCCGCTCGATCTCGGCGGCGGACAGCGCGTCCACCTCGCCGTCGAAATAAGCCTGCACCCGGAGCGATTCAGCGCACTGCACGCGGCTCTCCTTCCACTTCTTGCAGCCATTTGGCCTTGAGCGCCGCGCGCGAACGCGCCAGTCGCGACATCACAGTGCCGATCGGCACGTTGATGACCGCCGCGATCTGTGCATACCCCATTTCCTCGATTTCCCGCAGCATCAGCACCGTGCGATGTTCCTCGGGCAATGAGGCCACGAGCCGGTCGAGCACCTCCTTTTGATCAGAGCGAATCGCGTCATCTTGCGGATTTTCATCGCTGGCTAACATCGCATGATTCGCATCGTTTTCTTCCGGTAGCGGCACAAATGTCCGCCGCTGCTGCTGCTTGGCCGCGGTCAAATGACAGTTGCGCACTATGGTCAGCAGCCATGCTTTCGCGTCGGACCCGCGCAAGGCATCGAAACTTCGATAAGCGCGCAAAACGGCATCCTGCACCACGTCGTCGGCTTCGCCGCCGCGGCACAACCAGCGGGCGAAGCGATACGCGGCGTCGAGATGAGGCAGAACCTGTCCCTCGAATCGAGCGCGCTTGTCATCCATAGGGTTAAGACTCACGGGGCGCCGATTTTATTCCTTGCTTACGAAAAAAGAAGGCTCGCGTATCCTAAGGGCACAACAAAGGGGTATTTCCAGTGATCCGTAGCCTGCTCAGAACCTCCGTCCTTGTCTTAGCCCTGTCGGCACCCGCCTGGGCGCAGCACCCATTTCTGTCGGACAGCGAATGGTCGGTGCTTCGCAGCGAGGCCAGCGGCACCGCCCCCTACGAGAATCTGCGGGTGCTGACGCGGCTGCACCGGGTTCCCGCCACGGCGGAATTCGATCAAGCGGCAAACTACATCCAGGACCGTGCTCAGGAATATGGCCTGCAGGATGTGCATGCCGAAGAATTCCCCATAGACGGCAAAATAGAATATGGCCTGATGCGCTCGCACATTGCCTGGAGCGTCAAGAGCGCGCGCCTCTGGCAGATCGAACCCCAGCATGCTTTGCTTGGCGATTGGGCGAGCGATCCCATTCGTCTCGCCGACTACAGCCATGGTGCCGATGTCCAGGCGGCGCTCGTGGATGTGGGTGGGGGAACCCAAGAATCGGATTACGCCGGCAAGTATGTGCGAGGCAAAATCGTGCTGGCCGACGGCGTGCTCTCGGGAGTACAGCGTCTGGCGGT
The DNA here is from genome assembly GCA_963809645.1 of uncultured Gammaproteobacteria bacterium. Lineage (GTDB taxonomy): Bacteria > Pseudomonadota > Gammaproteobacteria > Steroidobacterales > Steroidobacteraceae > Bog-1198. The sequence goes on along the minus strand of CAWEKK010000007.1, from coordinate 561,796 downwards.
CGAGAAATACGGCGCGGCCGGCATCGTCAGCGACATGCCCAATCAGAGCACGGCTTGGTCGGGACTCGATACCAGCATCGTGCGCTGGGGCCATTTGGACGGGACAATTACCAAGGGGTTTGCCTTCATGGTATCGCGGGCCGCCGCCGCCGACCTGCGGGCGCAAATTGCCGCAGGCCATCCCGTCGTGCTCGGCGCGCACGTGCAGGCCGAAGTGGGCCCGGGACATTGGACGGTGGTGACCGGCATCATCCCGGGCACGGATAAGAGCGCCGGAGAAATCGTCTACAGCTGCCATCTCGATCATCAGCGGCCCGGCGCCAACGACAATGGCAGCGGCTGCGTGACCATCCTGGAATCCGCGCGGATTCTGTCCCGGCTGATCGGCGCAGGAAATCTCAAGCGTCCCAGCCGAACCCTCCGATTCATCTGGGGTCCGGAAGTCGAAGGCACCATGGCTTATTTGAGCCGGCATCCCGACATTCGGGCTTCCATGCGCGCCGACGTGCACATGGACATGGTGGGCGGCGATTTGTTCAAGAACAAATCCGTTTTGCACGTGACTGAAACTCCTTGGTCCCTGCCCACTTTCATCACCGACATCGGCGCAACATTCGCCGCGGTCATCCGCGATGCCGCGACCGTCTATGCCGAAGAAGGCAGCGGCGAGGAGGCTGCGGTGGTGGAAAATCGCAATGGCGCCCTGGGCACCCGCAATGCATTTTTCGTCGACCAGACGCCGTACGCCGAGGGCAGTGATCATGACGACTACGATTCGTCCACCATCGCCGTACCGTCGCTCTATTTGCGCGACTGGCCGGACATCTACATCCACACCGATCACGACACGCTGCAACAGATCGACCCCACCAAACTGCGCCGCGTTGCGCTGCTGGGCGCGGCGTCGGGCTACAGCTATGCCGCGCTGAATGCCGCGCAGTCCGCCGCTGAACTGCCGTTTCTGGCGGCCCGCGCGCAGCAGCGCTTGGCGCAAGGGTTCAATCGGGCACTGCTGCTTCTGCAACGGTCCGACCTCAAGCCGCAAGAGGCGCTGTTCGAGGCGCACAATCTCGTCGCGCAAATGCTTCACCGCGAGCAGGCCGCTTTGCAGTCCTTCGTCGCCTTCAGTCACGCCAATCCGCAGGACGCCGCAGGTTTTACTCAAGTGCTCATGTCCCAGGCGGCGACCGCGACTGGCTGGCTGGACCGCACCGCTGCGGCGCTTGGGATACATGGCTCAGGCGCACCGTCGTGGCATGCCAGTGCGGAGGCGGCGCGCGTGCCGCACCGCATAGGCGCGTTCGGGCCTCTGACTTTTCAGAATGACGATGTGCTGCGCGACCGTTTGGGTGATGAGCGGCTGCAAAAGATCCGGCTGCTGAGTGCCGGGTCGAGCCGGTTCGTCAATGTTCAGGACCGAAGCGCTCTGTACGCCTACGAAATCGTCAACTTTGTCGACGGCAAGAAGTCGGTCGGCGACATCCGCGACTCCGTTTCCGCGGAATTTGGGCCGATCCCACTGGATCTCGTCAGCGACTATCTGCATGCCTGCGAAGAGGCGAAAATTATCGCCTTTCGCTAAAGTTCGCGGCGCGCGGCTACTTCGGCGGCGGCGCGCCCGCCTTGCCGCGTTGCATGCCCTTGGAAAACACCACCGTGCCGTCGAGCTTGACGATGATGGCGTCGATGTCATCGATGCGATTGTAAATTTCCATGGCCTTATCCGGGCCCAGCACGAATGCGGTTTTCGACAACCCGTCGGTCCGGGTGGCATAGGGTCCGATCACGGTGGCGCTGCGCACCTTGCTGGCTGAGTGTCCTGTGTGCGGATCGATGATGTGGTGGTATCGCACGCCGCCCTCGTCAAAAAAGCGCTCATAGTCGCCGGAGGTGGAAATGGCCGCATCCACCAAGGGAATGCTGGCAATGACCTCGCCCTCGCCCTTGCGCGGATCCCGAATGCCCACCATCCAGGGTTTGCCGAAGCGATCGCCGATGATGCGGCTGTCGCCGCCTGCGGATACATAGGCGCGGGTCACGCCGCGCGCCTTGAGCACGTCGATTCCGCAGTCAACCGAGTAGCCCTTGGCGATTCCGCCGAGATCGATGCGCACGCCCTTCTGCGAAAATTGCACCGTCTGACTTTTGGCGTCGAGAATCACGTGCCGATAATCGACCGCGGGCAGTGCCTTGGCGATCTGCGCATCGTCCGGCCGAATGTGTTTCGGAAAATTGTACATGTAGCCGACGCTGGCGTAGGTGATGTCGAAGGCGCCGTCGGTGATGACGGAATACTCCTTCGCCTTCACCAGCAAGTCGAACAGCTCCTTGCTGATATGCATCGGGCCGTCGGCCGCCTTGGCATTGACCAATGATACTTCGCTGGTCGGTTTGTAGGTGCTCATCGACTCATCGATGTGCCGCATTTCATCGAGCACGGCATCGATGGCGGCTTCGGCTTTCGGCCGGTCCTCCGACCATAACTCAACGGTGATGCGCGTCCCCATGATGCCGTCGGTCACGCGCGTGACCCACTCGGCGCGTGCCGGAGCGGCAGCTGCCGAGAGCAGGATGCATAAACAAATCGTCGGCGCTTTAATATTCATGATGCAAGCCTATCGGGTTTTTCCCATCCGCGCCCGCGCGCTCGCGCGCCATTGCATGACCACCAGGGCGCTTCCGACCATTCCGCCCAAGTGCGCAAAATGCGCGATGCCGGAGAGCGTTCCCGTTACGCCGAGGAAAAGCTCGAGGCTGGCGAAGATTGTCGCGAACAGCCAGGCCGGCATGGGGATGGGAGGTATCAGAGGAATGACCTTGCGCTTTGGGAACAGCATAGCGTAGGCCAGTAACAGGCCAAAAACGCCACCGGACGCGCCCAGTGTTGGGCCGAACGGCGCGGGGACCACAAACGGTACCGACAATTGCGCCAGCGCCGCGGTTATCACCGAAGCGAAGTAGCAGGCCAGCACCCGCCTGGGTCCGACATAGCGCTCGATTTCTGCGCCGAACATCCACAAGGCAAACATGTTGAAGAACAGGTGAAAATAGTTGTGCGTGTCGTGCAGAAAGGAATACGTGACTATTTGCCAAACGTGGAAATACACGTGCCCCTCGTACGGCCGCAGCGGCCATAACGCCAGCATTAGTTCGAGCTGCCCGTTGCCCGCAAGCTGCAGCAGGTAGACCACAACGTTGGCGGCGATGAGCGCGATGACAGCGGTAATTTTCATGTGAGTCGCATATTCTAACGCGTCATGAACGCGCAGCCGCTGAAAACCGTCTTTCTGGATTACGACACCGTCTCGATCGGCGATCTCGATCTTGACCTGCTGCGCGCGGCCACCGGCGATCTGGTCCTGTACGACTCAAGCAGCACGAAAATTGCGCAAAGAATCCATGAGGCGCAGGTCGTCCTGTTGAACAAACTCGATCTGACCCGCGAACTGATTTTTAGTGCGCCGCGGCTCCAGCTGATCGCGCTGGCCGCCACCGGCACCAACAACATCGACTTGATTGCCGCTCGCGAGCGCAACGTTGCGGTCTGCAACGTGCGCTCTTACTGCACGGCCTCCGTGGTCCAGCACGTGTGGGGACTCATCTTGAGCCTTACGCAACATGTATACGAATTCTCGCGCCTGTCTCAGAATGGTTCGTGGGCGAAAGACGAAGCGGGTGCGGTGCTGTCCCGGCCCATCCGCGAACTGCAGGGCGGGGTATTCGGCGTGGTCGGCTGGGGAGAACTGGGGCGCGGCACGGCGCGCATAGCCGAAGCCTTCGGCATGCGGGTCAGCATTGCCGACCGGCCCGGGGCGCCGCCCCAAGCCGGCCGGGTGGCGCTCGATGAACTCCTGGCCACCGCGGACATCGTCTCCTTACACTGTCCGCTTACCGATGCGACGCGCGGTCTCATCGGTGCGCGCGAGCTTGGGCTGATGAAGCGCGACGCCTTGCTGATCAATACTGCGCGCGGAGCGCTCATCGACGGCGCGGCGCTCGCCGCCGCCCTGAAAGCGGGGAGGCTCGGCGGCGCAGGCATCGATGTCCTCCCGCAGGAGCCGCCGCCAAGCGTCGAGCCGCTGCTCGACAGCCAGATCCCGAACCTGCTGCTGACCCCGCACGTCGCCTGGGCGGCGCGCGAGGCGCGGCAGCGCTGCATAGACGAGATGGCGGCCAATATCCGCGACTTTCGCTCGGGCGGTCGGCGCGGCCGCGTGGTTTAGGAGCCTGCCTGAAAATTCAGGGCCGCGGCGTCAACCCCGTGCCGCCCGCTTTTCCTTCTTGGCGGCGCGTTTCTCTTCCAACGTCTTGGTCGGCTTTTTCTTGTCTTCCTTCTTTCGATCCATGCCCTTGCCCATGATTCGCTCCTCTTAGTTAGGTTGTGATCACTAATCTTTCGTACGGCGGCGCGCCGAGATCTTCGGCTTCGCCGGCCGGGCTTCCTTGTGCACCGCCGCTGCGGGATGGCGTCCCAGCGTCGCACGCGGCGGCTTCGGCGGCTTCTCACTCACATGGCTGATGCGCAGCTCCCGCCCAGCCACCCGCACCTTCTGCAATTGCTTGAATATCTCCTTTGGCATGCCTTCCGGCAAGTCGACGTAGCTGTGATCCTCGCGGATATCGACCCGCCCGATGTGCACTCCCTCGATGCCGGCCTCGTTGGCGATGGCGCCGACAATATTGCCGGGCTTGATTCCATGTACAGACCCGACCTCGATGCGAAAAGTTTCCATCTGCGCAGGGCCGGAGCGGCGCGGACGATCTTCGCGCGCCGGACGATCCTCGCCCCGGATCTTCGCGCCCGGCGATCCTCGCGTATCGGCCGCTCGCGCTCTGCGGCCGGTTCCCGGGAGGGCTGCTCGCGCTCCGGAGCGCGAGCCTCCGCGGGCCGTTCCGCCTTTTGCGCCAGCAACAAGGGAGTCGAGCCTTGCGACAGACTGGCAAGAGCCGCTGCGATGTCGATCAAGCCTAAACCCGACTCGGTTTCCAATTGTTCCAGCACCGGCCGGTAGAGGTTGCCGTCGCCCTTGGCGATGGTTTCGGTGATGCGTTGTTTGAATTTGGAAATCCGCAAGGTATTGACGGCATCGACACTCGGCAGGTTCATCGGTTCAATGACCTGGCGCGTGGCTCGCTCGATCGCGCGCAGCATGTTGCGTTCGCGCGGCGCAATGAACAGGATGGCTTCTCCCTTGCGTCCGGCGCGTCCGGTGCGGCCGATACGATGCACGTAAGACTCGGTATCGTAGGGCACATCGTAGTTCACGACGTGTCCGATCCGCTCCACGTCGAGTCCGCGTGCGGCCACGTCGGTGGCCACCAAAATATCGATCTGCCCGGCCTTCAGCCGCGCCACCGTGCGTTCGCGCAGCGGCTGCGCAATGTCGCCGTTCAAGGGTGCGGCCGCGAAACCGCGCGCCTCGAGCTTTTCGGCCAGCTCGACGGTCGATTGCTTGGTGCGCGTGAACACCAGCATTCCGTCGAAGCTTTCGGCCTCGAGGATGCGCGTCAGCGCGTCCAGCTTGTGCACGCCGCTGACCATCCAGTAGCGCTGGCGAATATTGGTCGCGGTGGTGGTCTTGCTCTTGATCGTCACTTCCACCGGGGTGCGCAGGTGTTTCGCTGCGATCCGTCGAATCGGCGCAGGTATGGTGGCGGAGAACAGGGCCACCTGCCGCTGCGGCGGGGTTTGCTCGAGAACGCTCTCGACCGCATCGATGAAGCCCATGCGCAGCATCTCGTCGGCCTCATCCAGCACCAGCAAGGTCAAGCCCGACAGCTTCAAGGTGCCGCGATTCATGTGATCGATGACGCGCCCCGGTGTCCCCACGACCACGTGCACGCCGCGGCGCAGCGCGTTTAACTGCGGTTGATAGCTTTGGCCGCCGTAGATGGGCAGCACGTGAAAGCCTTTCAAATGCGCCGCGTAGCGCAGAAACGCTTCCGACACCTGCAGCGCCAGTTCGCGGGTCGGAACCAGCACCAGCACTTGCGGCTCGTGGCGGCTCAAGTCGATTTTCGTGAGGGCCGGCAGCGCAAAGGCCGCTGTCTTGCCCGTTCCGGTCTGCGCCTGACCCAGCATGTCCTGGCCCGAGAGCAGCACCGGTATGGTCTGGGCCTGAATCGGCGAGGGCGACTCATAGCCGACATCGGCAAGCGCGCTCAAGACCGCTTCCGACAGCCCCAGATCGCGGAAACTCGCGGTGTTTTCAATCGAGTCTGCGGGAACTGCGCTCATGGGAAATGCCGTGGGTTAGGAGTGCGCAAGTCTAGCGGTTTGACCGCGTATTGCTACCATATCGCCATGGGACGCATATTCGAAGTCAGAAAACACGCCATGTTCGCTCGCTGGAACCGCATGGCCAAGCAATTCACGCGGGTCGCCAAGGACATCGCCATCGCGGTGCATGCCGGCGGCGCCGATCCCGCCTCCAACCCGACGCTGCGCCGCGTGCTGCAAAATGCACGCGCGGTCAACATGCCGAAAGACAAGACGGACGCGGCCATTCGCCGCGCCTCGGGCAAAGATGCGGCCAACTATTCGGAAATTCTCTATGAAGGCTATGCGCCGCACGGCGTGGCATTGTTGGTGGAAACCGCCACCGACAACCCCACCCGCACGGTCGCCTCGTTGCGCAACATTTTCATGAAGGGCGCCGGAAATATGGGTACGACCGGCAGCGTCAGCTTCTTGTTCAAAAAGATGGGCGTGTTCCGCGTCGATCCCTCGCATGTCAAAGATCACGATGAACTCGAGTTGGATCTCATCGATTACGGGCTCGAGGAAATGGGCGACAGCACCGGCGACAAAGGCGAGGCTCAATTGGTGATCCGCGGCGCTTTCAATGATTTCGGCAAGCTGCAGGAAGCCCTGGAGCGGCGCGGCATTACGCCGCTATCTGCCGAGCACGAGTACATCTGTGCCATGCCGATCGAGCTTCCCGAGGATCAAGCAAAAGAAGTGCTGGAGCTGATCGACAAGCTCGAGCAAGACGACGACGTGCAGAAGGTATTTCACACCCTGGCATAACACGTCTTAAGGTTTGTTCATCCTGTCATCCTCCAAGGTTTCTGCCCCGTTGGTCCATCTGAGAGCGGAAAAACCTTTAAGGAGGATGTCATGCGTAAGCTATTTATGTTATTGATTCCTATAAGTATTATTGCCATGAGCGGCTGCGTCGTTGCGCCTTATGGCTACCATCGCGGCTACTACGGCCCGCGCGTGGCGGTGGTGGCGCCGGCTCCCGTGGTGGTCTTCCGGCCGTACCGTTAACTGAAGATGCGGACAGCGACCAACCGATCGCGGACGGGTGAGATAATCGGCGCATGGCCAGCCACCCGTTCCGCATCGTCAATGTTTTCACCGAAAACCAGGGCCCGTTTACCGGCAACCCTCTTTGCGTATTCGAGAACGCCGACGGCCTGAACAGCGAAGAAATGCAGTCGCTGGCGCGCCAGTTCAATCTTTCTGAAACCACATTTATTTTGCCGTCCACCGCCGCCAATGCGCGCGTGCGGATTTTCACTCCGGCGTATGAAATGGCCTTCGCCGGACATCCGACGCTCGGCACTGCGCATGTATGCCGTGCCCTGAAATTGGGCGGCGCTTCGCTGACGCTGGAAATGCAGGCCGGCCTCATTCCGGTGCGCGCCGCGGGCGATCGCTGGACCCTGACTGCCCCGCGCGCCGGCTCGCGCGAACTGGACGTGTCCCGCGCGACGTTGGCCAGGGCATTGGGTCTCGAAGAACGCGATATCGGCGAGCGCCCGCTATGGGTCAAAGCCGGCAAGGAACAATTGGTGGTGCCCCTCACTTCGACAGATGCGGTGCGTCGCGCGGTTCCCGAAGCCGCAGCGATGGCCGATGTCCGCAGCGAAGATGGCCGTAGCATGGCCTACGTATTCAGCTTCGGCGGCACCAATGCCGGCGGGGTTGCGCAGGACCGCGATCACGCCTTGGCGCGGTTTTTCTTTCCGGTCGGCGGCGCGATTCTTGAAGATCCCGCCACCGGCTCCGCCACCGCCAACCTTGGCGCCTGGTGCCTCGCGATGCAGCGCGCTCTACCTGTTCAGCTCCAGATTTCCCAGGGCGAATACGCCGGCCGGCCCTCGACGCTCTTTCTCGAGGTGAACCCGCAAAGTCAGGTGTTCGTCGGCGGCGACGTGTTGGAAATCGGCCGGGGCACCGTTACTCTTTGATTATTCTTTGAGAGGCGGGCCCACCCGCCGGCGCGGCGATAATATCGCTCGCCCAGCGCACCACGGGAAGCAATCGCGGCGATACCAACGTCAGTGCGGTATCGAATCCCACCCAGCGCGCCTCCTGGTGTTCCGGAAATCCCAGCTCCGGGTTGATGGGCAAGTGCACCGCGGTGGCCTCGCTGCGCGCCAGGTAGTAGCGGGAAATTTTTCCCTTGTTGTAGGGCCCCGTGTCCATGAATCCTAGACCCCAATCGAACATCAGGTTCTCCAGGGTGGTCTCCTCGCGCACCTCGCGCAGCGCCGCGTTCAGGGGCAGCTCGCCGGCTTCGACCAACCCCTTGGGAAAATCCCAATTCCTATAGGCGCGCAACAGCAGGTACTGGACCGCCGGTCCCGCCACATGGACCACCACAACCCCTGCGGAGAAGCGCCGCGCAGGTGCAATTTCCGCCATGCGTCACGCAGCCGCTGACAAAGGCGAACGGATCAGATGGTCGAAGGCGCTCAACGAGGCCTTCGCGCCCTCGCCCACCGCAATCACGATTTGCTTGTACGGCACCACCGTGCAGTCGCCCGCTGCAAAAACACCGGCCACAGAAGTTTGTCCGCGCGCGTCGACTTCCACTTCGCCGCGAGTCGACAACTTGACGGTTCCTTTCAGCCAATCGGTGTTCGGAATCAGACCGATTTGCACGAACACGCCGGCGAGCTCCAGCTCGCGCATCTCGCCGCTGGCGCGCTCTTTGTACTTCAGCCCGATGACGCGCTGGCCGTCGCCGACCACTTCGGTGGTTTGCGCGCCGGTGATCACGGTCACGTTGCGGAGGCTCATCAGCTTGCGGGTCAAGATCGCATCCGCACGCAGCTGCGGATCGAATTCGATCAATGTGACATGACTGACCAGGCCCGCAAGGTCGATGGCCGCCTCGACGCCGGAATTGCCGCCGCCGACTACGGCCACCCGCTTAGCCTTGAAAAGCGGGCCGTCGCAGTGCGGGCAGTAGGCAACGCCGCGGTTGCGATATTCGCGCTCGCCGGGCACGTTGATTTCCCGCCAGCGTGCGCCGGTGGCGATAACCACGGACCTGGCTTTCAGCGACGCACCGCCCGCGAGCTTGACTTCGATGAGCTCGCCGGGCACCAGTGCCTCGGCACGCTGCAAATTCATCACGTCCACATCGTAAGTGGTGACATGCTGTTCAAAGCCGGAGGCCAGCTTATGTCCCTGGGTTTCCTTGACCGAAATGAAATTCTCGATGCCGACGGTATCCAGCAGCTGTCCCCCTAAGCGCTCTGCGGCGATGCCCGTGCGAATGCCCTTGCGCGCAGCGTAAATCGCCGCCGCGGCCCCCGCAGGTCCGCCGCCGACCACGAGCACATCATAGGGTGCTTTGGCGTTCAATTTCTGCGACTCGCGCTGCGCCGCCCCGGCATCCAATTTGTGGATGATCTCGGCGAGCTCCATGCGGCCCTGGCCGAAGGGTTGACCGTTCAAAAACACCGCTGGCACGGCCATCACCTCGCGCCGTGCAACTTCTTCCTGGAACACCGCGCCATCGATCATGGTGTGGCGGATCTTCGGATTCAGCGCCGCCATCGCGTTCAGCGCCTGCACCACGTCCGGGCAGCTCTGGCAGGACAGCGAAACAAAGGTCTCGAAGTTGTAGTCGCCGTGCAGACTACGGATCTGCTCGCGGATGGGCTCGTCGATTTTAGGCGGGTAGCCGCCGGTTTGCAGCAGCGCCAGTACCAGAGACGTGAATTCATGCCCCATGGGCACGCCCGCGAATCGGACCTGAGCCTCGGCGCCGGGGCGGCGCAGGGCAAACGACGGCTTCATTGCGGTCTCGTCGCGTTGCGCGTCGATCTTCACCAAAGCGGAAACCGATTCGATGTCGTTGAGCAGGTCCAGCATTTCACGCGATTTCTCGCTGTCGTCCACGGACGCAACGATTTCCAGCGGCTGCGAGATCCGCTCCAGATAGCCCTGGAGCTGGGTTTTCAGGTTGGTGTCGAGCATGGTGCGTTCCCGTGTCCTGTGCCATCGAAGGCGTGTAGCGCCTGTTGAGAGGTTCGCCGCCCGGCCCCGGCGGATGCCGGAGCCGAGAGCGTTGCCGCCTAGATCTTGCCGACCAAGTCGAGCGACGGCTTGAGCGTGTCGGCGCCGGGGGTCCACTTCGCCGGACACACTTCGCCGGGATGCGAGGCGACATACTGAGCCGCTTTGACTTTGCGCAGCAATTCCTTGGCGTCGCGGCCGATGCCGTTGTCATGTACTTCCATGACCTTGATCTTGCCTTCCGGATCGATCACGAAAGTGCCGCGATACGCCAGGCCCTGCTCCTCGATCAGCACCTCGAAATTGCGCGCCAGCGCGGCGGTGGGATCGCCGACCAATGGGTATTGCACCTTCTTGATGGTGTCCGAGGTGTCGTGCCAGGCTTTGTGCGCGAAGTGCGTGTCGGTGGACACGCCGTAGACTTCCACGCCCAACTTTTTGAATTCGCCGTAGTTGTCGGCGAGATCGCCGAGCTCGGTGGGACATACGAAGGTGAAGTCCGCGGGATAGAACACGAACACGGACCACTTGCCCTTGAGCGTTTCGTTGGTCACGGGCACGAACTTCCCGTCGTGGTAGGCCGTCGCCTTGAACGGCTTGATTTCGGTATTGATTAGAGACATGGAGAACTCCTCGAGCAGGTTTTGAACGTGGGTAGGATCTTAGCAGCCGCGCACCTATTAATCATATTGATTGTAATGATGGTTTTGATAGACTACGTCTATGGGTAGAAATCGATGAATCTCAAGGATCTCAAGTACTTGGTGGCACTCGCCGACACCGGTCATTTCGGCAGGGCGGCCGAACGCACCTTTGTGAGCCAACCGACCCTGTCGGCGCAGCTCAAAAAGCTGGAAGAGTACCTGGGAGTCAAATTGGTGGAACGTCAGCCGAAGAATGTGCAGCTCACCGAGGTGGGCAAGCAGATCGTGGTGCGCGCGCGGCGCATGTTGGACGAGAGCGAAGAAATCATCGCACTTGCGCGCAGCAATACCGATCCTTTTGCCGGCAAGCTGAAGGTGGGCCTCATTCCCACGATCGGACCTTATCTGCTGCCGCGCGTCATGCAGAAAATCCGCAAGACGGTGCCGCAGCTCGGGCTCATGTTGTACGAATACCAGACCGAGTCTTTGCTCAGGCGCCTGCGCGACGGTGAAATTGATTTAGGCATCATGGCGCTGCCGGTGCTGCAGGACGGATTGGAGTCGCGCGCCCTTTACGAGGAAGCTTTTACCGTGGCGCTCCCCACCCATCACCCGCTCGCAGCCAGATCCACCATCAAGGTGCAGGATCTCAAGGGCCAGACTCTGCTGCTGTTGGAGGACGGCCATTGCCTGCGCGACCAGGCGCTGGAAGTGTGCAGCCGTGTCGATGTCCGGGAAGCGGAGGACTTTCGCGCCACCAGTCTCGAGACACTGCGTCAAATGGTGGTCGCCGGCCTCGGCATAACGTTGCTTCCGGAAATGGCGGTGGAGTCGCCGTACGGATCGCAGCGCGGGCTGGCGATCCGGCAATTCAGCAACCCGAGACCTTCGCGCACCGTCGGCGCCATATGGCGCAAGTCGAGCACTCGCGAGGCTGCCATCGCCGCGGTTTGCGATGTGATGGACGGCGTGATGGCGAGAAACCCTTAATCGCCGGCGTCGCTGATTCGTGACGGCTGTCTCAGCCCAGTTGCGCCGGCAAGCCTATCTGCCGATCATTTCACATATTGCGCGCCTCCGACCCGGCAAAATAGCTGATAAGGAATGTTTTGCCATGAACGCTCGCACCATAACCCAGGGAAAATCAACACCGGTCAGCGCCGGGAAGCCGACGCCGGTTTCGCCGCGCTTCGATCGTAAATTCATTGAAGATCACAAGCTCATCGAGCGTTATCTTGAGAACAAACTGCCTTTCAAAGGCGCCCGCGATCTCGAACAGTGGTGCCGCAGCCACCCCGATTATTTGAATGACCTGAAGCTGTCCGAACGCGCGCACCTAAGCCTCAAGCTGCTGGAGGCCAGCGGCCACCCCCAGGACCTGGGTGAACCGAAGCCGCCATGGTGGAAGAGCATTTACGTGCTCGTTGGATTGGCGGCCGTGACCTTCATTTGCTTGATGACTGTTTTGTCGCTGGCGGGAAAGAACTCATCGTTGCAATCAAAGCTGGAAGATACCAAGCGGGCGATAAGCCAAGGCCCGTTGGTGCAGCCTGCCACCCAAAAGGCCGTCTACATATCGCCCGATCACGCGCCGGGCATCGACCGTGCACGGATCAAGCTCAACCGCGCAACGCCGCTCCTGATGGATGTGCACATCGATCTCGGCTACACGCAGAAGCTCATGCAATTTCGCATGTACGTCGACAAGAAGGACCAGGGCCGCGCACTGGTGCTCAGCAACCTGCTCAAGGATTCGAACGGCGAGTTGCTGCTGACGGTAAACTCCACCGGCATGTCCGCCGGAATCTACACCGTGCGGATCGAGGCGCTGCCGCCGCGCGGGATTCCCATTCCAATCGGCTGGCTGCTGATCGAAGTCGAATAGGCCGAAGAACGGCCTGCTCCCGCGGAGCGTCGAATCACCGTCCCGCAATCACTCGTCGCGCAACGTCACAATCGGCGGCGTATTGATGACGCTGCGCGTCGCCAACGTTCCGCTCAATCCGACCAGCACCGTTCCGCATACCAGGCCGGCCACCCACACCAAAGGATCGAGCGTGTATTCGAGCGAGAACAGGCGCTTCGCCAAAAGCCACCCCACCCCCGTGGCGCCGAACGCCGCCAAGGTGCCGGAGAGAAAACCGAGCGCCGAGAATTCCGCGGCGACACCCTGCAGCACCGTGCCGCGGCTTGCGCCCAAGGTGCGCAGCATTGCGCTCTCATAGCGGCGCTCGTCGCGGGTCGATTGCACGGCGGCCAGCAGCACGACGATACCCGCCGCGAGCGTGAACAGAAATACATACTGCACCGCCAGCGATGCGCGATCCATGATGCCGCGAATCTGCTTGAGGATGGCGTCCACGTCGAACACCGAGATCGTCGGGAACTGGCGCACCAGATCGGCCAGAGAGGGACGCTGCGCCGCCGTCAGGTACAGACTGGTCATGTAGGTCCCCGCCGCGCCGTCGAGCAGCCCGGGGGGGAATACCAGAAAGAAATTCGGCCTGAAGCTGTCCCAACGTATTTTTCGAATGCTGGCCACCTGCACCGTCAACGGCTCACCCGCCACGTCGAAGCTCAGCTTGTCGCCGAGTTCCAAGTGCAGGGCCTCGGCATACTCCGAAGAAACCGATACCAAGGGCTTGCCGGCATCGGCCGCTGTCCACCAACGGCCGGACAGCAATTGGTTGTCCTCCATCATGTTGGCGGACCAGGTGAGGTTTTGCTCGCGCTCCACGTAGCCGCGCGCCGCGTCTCCGTGCAGTTTCAGCGACTGCGCCGGCTCGGAATTAATGGCGGTGATGCGCGCCCGCACCATGGGATACATTTGCGGCGCGCCGAATCCGTGCGCGGTCAGAAAATCCTGCAAGGACTGGCGCTGGTCCGGACGAATGTTGACCAGGAAGTTGTTGGGCACATCATTCGGCAAGCTGCGCCGCCAATCGGCCAACAGATCGCCGCGCACAACCGCCAACAGCAGCAGCACCATCAGCCCCAGGCCGAAGGCGACAATCTGCACGACGCTGCCGGTGCCGCGGCGCGACACATTGGCGAGGCCGTAGCGCCATGCCACGCCGACACCGCCGCGCAACCGGCTGGTCAGCCGCACCAACCCATAGCCTGCCGCGGTCAGTACCACCCCGACCGCCAAGACACCGGCGAGCACGCTCAACACCAGCTCGGTGTCGCGCACCATGCTCCACAGAATCGCGAACAGCGCCGCCAGCGCCAACAAATAGCTGACGCCGTAGCGCAGCGGCGGCGCGCTGACCGTCTTGCGCAGCACGCGCGCCGGCGGTGTGTTCTTCAATTGCAGCAACGGCGGCAGCGCAAATCCGATCAGCATGGCGAGCACGGTGACCAGGGCGATCGGCAGGGGCGCCAAGGAGGCCGCCGGCAGCTCACTGGGAATGAGGCTCTTCAGCAGCCATACCAGTCCGGACTGCGCCAGATAGCCCAGCGCGGTGCCGACGGCGACCGCGAACAAGGCCAGCAGCGTCAGCTCAATGATGGAGATCGAGAGTACAAATCCCTGCGCCGCGCCCATGCACTTCATCAAGGCGACCGCATCGATGTGCCGCGCCGCGTAGCGCCGCGCGCCCATGACCACCGCCACCGCCGCGAGCAGTACCGACGCCAGGCTCGCCAGGTTGAGAAACCGGCTGGCGCGATCGATGGCGGAATTCAATTGACGGCTGGATTCTTCGACATCGCGCAGCCGTTCTCCCGGCGCTTTCGTCGCGCTCAAGTATTCGCGGAAATTCGCAACGGCTGCCGTGTCGCCCGCGAACAGGGCGGCATAGGTGGCGCGGCTGCCCGGTTGAATGAGCCGCGTCGCTGCAATGTCATCGAAGTTGAGCAGCGCCGCCGGCGCGAGATTCACGAAGCCCGTGCCCTGGTCGGGCCGGTAGTCGAGCACCTGCGTCACGCGGAAGGAGGCCTCGCCGATGCGCAGTGAGCCTCCGAGGTCCAGCTTTAGCTGGGCAATGATGCGTGCATCAATCCAGACCTCGCCGCGTCCGGGGATTTTCTCCGTGGTGCGCGGCGCGCCGAACGGCTCATCGGCGATGCGCAAATGCCCGCGCAGCGGATAGTTTGCGGTCACCGCATTGAGCGCCGCCAACTGGCTCAAGTCGCCGTTGAAAATCGCCGTGGGAAATGCCACCTCTTGCGCGCTGCGCAGGCCGCGCTTGTGCGCCTCGTCGAAATAGCGTTGCGGGATCGGTGTGGGCGCTTCGAGACGCAAGTCGGCCGCCAGCACCTCCGACGCCTGTGCGCGCACGCCCTGGGATATGCGGCTGGTAAAAAAGCCCACCGCGGTCAAGGACAACACCGCCACCAACAGCGCCAGCAGCAGCACGGACAGTTCGCCCGACTTCAAATCGCGCCACAGATTTCTCAACGCAAAGCGCAGGGCTTGCATCAATTCACCGTGTGCCCGGCATCGAGCTCCAGCATTCGATTGCAGCGCTTGGCGAGAGTGCGATCATGCGTGACCAGCACCAGCGTGCTTCTGGAATTGCGATTCAATTCGAACAACAGATCGGTAATGCGCTGTCCGGTTGCGGTGTCCAGATTGCCGGTGGGCTCGTCGGCAAACAACACCGCCGGATGCGTCACGAAGGCGCGCGCTATCGCGACGCGCTGCTGTTCGCCGCCGGACAGTTGCTTGGGGTAGTGCGCCATCCGCGGCGTGAGGCCCACCTGCGCAAGCGCCGCCGCCGCCGTTTGGCGCGCGTCGCGCCGGCCTCCCAGTTCCAGCGGCAGCATGACGTTTTCGATCGCCGTCAGTGAGGGGATAAGATGAAACGATTGGAATACAAACCCCACATGCTTGCCGCGAATAGCCGCGCGCCCGTCTTCATCCAGTTCGGTGAGGTCGATGCCCGAGATCAGCACGCGGCCGGTGCTCGGCTCGTCGAGGCCGGCGAGCAGCGCCAGCAACGTGGATTTCCCTGCTCCCGGAGGCGCCGACAATCGCCAACGTCTCGCCGGTTCGCACACTCAGGCTTACATCGGCGAGAATGGTCAACTCACCGTCGGGGCTGGCGACAGTCTTGGACACGTTTTTCGCCTCGAGAACAACTTGTTCCAGAGCGGCTGATTTGGCTGCGGCTTGTTCTTGCATTTGGGAGCGCTCGTGAAACGGCTTTTGACCTTATTCGTACTGATCGTTGCATCCGCCTCGGCTCAGGCCGAAGCACCGGTGATTCTCGTATTCGGCGATAGCATCAGCGCCGGCTACGGGCTGCCGCGCGTAGATCAAGGCTGGGTGGAATTGCTCAAGACGAGGCTCAAGACACAAGGTTACGGTTACCAAGTCGTCAACGCCAGCGTCAGCGGCGAAACCACCGCCGGCGGACTGGCACGGCTGCCGCGCGCGCTGGAAGTTCATCATCCGGCGATCGTCATTCTCGAATTGGGCGGCAACGATGGCCTGCGCGCGTTGCCGATTGCGCAGATGCGCGCCAATTTGACGCAGATGGTTGCGCTGACCCTGGCGGCGGGCGCGAAGCCGCTGTTGCTGGGCATGCGCATGCCGCCCAACTACGGGGCGCACTACACCGAAGAATTTGCGTTGGTTTTCAGCGATTTGGCGCGCGAGAAAAAGGTGCCTTTGGTGCCGTTCCTGCTGAGCGACATCGCCCTGTCGCCGAATCTTCTGCAAGGCGACGATATCCACCCGAACGAGCTGGGACAGCCCATCCTGCTCAACAATGTTTGGCCGGCGCTGAAGCCCCTGCTCGGGGCGGAGCTAAAGCCACTGAGCAAGTAGGCGGCAGCCTATTTGGCGGCGGTCAGCCACTCAGCGACTCCGCCGTGGCTGGAGCATGTCCCGCTGTGGTGCGCGGACTTCGAATAAGTGCCGTCCTTGCACTTCGCCGTAGCCCCGGTCGGATCCGTATTGCCCGCGGCCGCCGTCGGCGCTGATTTCGTCGGTGTGACCGTCTTGGCGGCGCTGGCCGATGTCGCCGCCGGCGCAGTCGCGGGAGCAGCAGCAGGTGCCGCTGCTGCCGCGGGCGCAGCCTTGGCCCCTTTCTGGACGCCGCCATGACCGCTGCAGGTGCCCTTGCCGCTCGAAGTCGTGGTGGTGCCGTCCGAGCAGGTCGTCGCGCCGGCCGCAGGCGCCTTGGGAGCCGCGGCAGGGGCTGCGGGCGCCGGAGCCGCGGCCGGAGCGTGCGGCTGCTGCCTTTTGCACGCCGCCGTGGCCGCTGCAAGTGCCCTTACCCGTCGATGTGGTGGTGGTTCCGTCCTTGCAAGTTGTCGGGGCAGGATCAGCCGCGAGGCTGGGACATTGCCAACGCGCATACCAAAAGCGGGGCCGCTATCAGGCCGGCGACGGTTATCTTTCTCATGAAGGCTCACTCCCTGGTTGAGTTCGATCCGAGGCCCTCTGATTGTAAACCGATTTCTGCCGAATGCGACCGTTCGTCAATGCGTGCGCGGAGCCGGTAAAACGCTGATCACATCGATGACAAAGGGGGTGTAGTGGCCCGGCCGCCACCCCCTCGATCATCTTGCCGTCGACGATGACATGCGTGTCCTCGCCGATGCTGTCGGGAAACTCCGTCAGACCGATCAGCTGCACATCGTTCGCCGCCAGGCACTGCAGGCTCTGCGGCGGCGCGTACACGTACTGCGTCTTGTCCAATATCAAGATCGGCACGGTATCGACCCCATTGCTGTGCGGAAAATCGCGAAAGTGCACGCGCCCGGTGAAATCATGCCGAACCTGCAGCCACAGGCACGGCCCGCTGCCGATGACGCAGCCGGAAAGCACCATGCACATCGCGAAGATCATCAGGCGCAAAACTCTCGCTCCTCGTGGTTTCCCTCGCTCAAGTCTGCACCGAGCGCCGCGTCTTGCCTATTCATGCGAGGCTAGTGTACCTGCCTAGGTGCGCGCACGTTGCTGGCATCCCGATCGAATGCTATACACGCCTTACAAATTGGGAGGCTCCCGCTTGGATCGAAACTGGCTCAATCACTACCCGCCCGGCGTACCGGCGGATATCGACCCCGACGCGTATCCCTCACTGAAGGAGGCAATCGAAGGGGCATTCGCGAACTATCGCGCACAGCCGGCGTTCACCAACATGGGCGCAACCCTGACCTTCGCGCAGCTCGATGAACTGAGCCGCGCTTTTGCCGCATGGCTGCAGCACAAGTCAGGTCTGGTGCGCGGCGATCGCGTTGCCTTGATGATGCCCAACATTTTGCAATACCCCATCGCGCTGTTCGGCGTGCTGCGCGCCGGCATGGTGGTCGTCAATACCAATCCCTTGTACACGCCGCGTGAACTCGAACATCAATTGAAGGACTCGGGCGCAAAGGCCATCGTTATCGTCGAGAACTTTGCGCACGTGCTGCAACAAGTGTTGGCGCGCACCGATTTGAAAAACGTGCTGGTCACCGGCGTCGGCGATTTGCTGGGCTATCCCAAGGGTCTGCTCGTCAACTTCGTGCTGCGGCATGTGCGCAAACAAGTTCCGGCGTGGAGGATACCCGGCTCGGTTTCGTTCAAGACCATCCTCGGCAGCGGCCTCGGCCTCAAATTGCAGCCGGTGAGTTTGACCGGCGAGGATATCGCCTTCTTGCAATACACCGGCGGCACCACCGGTGTCGCCAAAGCCGCGGTTCTCACCCATCGCAACATGGTCGCCAACCTGCTGCAATCGCTGGCGTGGATCAAGCCGGCACTGCAGGCGGGCGGCGGCCGCACCGTGATCACCGCGCTGCCGCTGTACCACATCTTTGCGCTCACCACCAATTGCCTGGCCTTCCTGCCGCTGGGTGCCCGCAATGTGTTGATCACCAATCCACGGGATTTCCCCGGCTTCGTGGCGGAGCTGAAGAAGTACAAATTCAATTTCATCAGCGGCGTCAATACGCTTCTCAATGCCCTGCTGCACACGCCCGGGTTTGAGTCCGTGGATTTCAGCGCGCTGCGCGCGACGTTTGCCGGCGGCATGGCGGTGCAGCCCGTGGTGGCGGCGCGTTGGAAAGAGGTGACGGGCAACACGGTCGCCCAAGGGTGGGGACTCACCGAAACATCGCCGATGGTGACCGCCAACCCCATCGGATTGCCTTTCAACGGCTCGGTCGGCCTGCCGGTTTCCTCGACCGACGTCTCCATTCGCGATGACGCCGGCCAGGAACTTCCGGTCAATGGCGTCGGTGAAATTTGCGTATTCGGGCCGCAGGTCATGCGCGGCTATTGGAACCGCCCCGACGAAACCGAACAGGTCATGTTCGGCGACTGGCTGCGCACCGGCGACATCGGCCGCATGGACGCAGAAGGGCTTCGTCTATATCGAAGACCGCAAGAAGGACATGATTCTGGTGTCGGGATTCAATGTCTATCCCAATGAGGTCGAGAGCGTCATGGCGGCGCATCCTGGGGTACTCGAAGTCGCCGCGGTCGCGCAGGCGGATGAAAACTCGGGGGAAGTGGTGGCGTTGTTCGTGGTCAAGAAAGACCCGAATCTCACCGCCGAAGCGTTGATCGCCTTTTCACGCAAGGAGCTCACGGGCTACAAGGTCCCGCGGCACATCTATTTCCGTACCGAACTGCCCAAGACCAACGTCGGCAAAATATTGCGCCGCGCGCTGCGCGATGAGTTGCGTGCCGCTCCGCCCGCAGCACGGTAGGCCTCCCTCTCTCCTGCGAGGGTCGCATGATGGGTTCCCACTTCGGCAGCAACCGCCGCCTGAGCGCGGATTTTGCCCCCGGAACTGGAGCGATATCCTTTTAACTACTCCTCAGCCCTTGTCGAAGCGCATCGCGCCGGAGACACGCTAGGTGACCGCGTAGTTCTGGACCGTCTCGACCAGCAGGGCGACGCGTTCCGGATCGACATCCGGCGTAATGCCGTGCCCGAGATTGAACACGTGCCCGGCGCCCGCGCCGTAGCTGTCGAGTACGCGTAAGGCTTCCGCGCGCAGGATTTCGGGCGTCGCGAACAATGCGGAAGGATCCAGATTGCCTTGCAGCGCCACGCGTCCGTCCACCGCCTTGCGCGCATCACTTAAATCCGTAGTCCAATCAACGCCCACGGCGTCGCAGCCGATCGCGGCAATCTTGGCCAGCCATGCGCCGCCGCCCTTGGTAAAGACGATGTTGGGCACCCGCCGCCCTTCCGATTGGCGCGTCAGCGCATCGACCACCCGGGCCATGTGCCGCAGGGAGAATTCCTCGTACTGCGCCGGCGTCAAAACGCCGCCCCAGGTATCGAACAGCATGACGGCCTGCGCGCCCGCCGCGATTTGCGCGTTCAAATACAGGATCGTCGCGCTGGCGAGCAAGCTCGAGCAGCCGGTGCAGTTCGCGCGGCGACTCGTACATCATGCGTTTGATCACGCCGAAGGTCTTGCTGCTGCCGCCTTCCACCATGTAGGTCGCGACGGTCCAGGGGCTGCCGGCGAAGCCGATCAGCGGCACGCGGCCTTTGAGTTCGCGGCGCACGCGCGCAACGGCGTCGGTTACGTATTTGAGCTCTTTGCCCGGGTCGGGCACGCCCAGCTTGTCGATATCGGCCGCGGATCGAACGGGACGTTCGAACTTCGGCCCTTCGCCGGCTTCGAATTCAAGTCCGAGATTCATGGCATGGGGAATGGTCAGAATATCGGAAAACAAAATGGCGGCATCGAGCGGAAACCGGTCGACCGGCTGCAAAGTGATTTCGCAGGCGATTTCAGGATTGGTGCACATTTCCAAAAAGCCGCCGGCCCGTGCGCGCGTCGCGCGGTATTCGGGCAGATACCTGCCGGCCTGTCGCATCAGCCAAATCGGCCGCCGCGCAGTCGGCTCGCGCAGCAAGGCGCGCAGCAGCAGATCGTTTTTCAGCGTCTCGCTCATGTTCTCTCGCTGGCGTCGAACAGGCGGCTGTGCTCGAGTATCGCGTATCGATCGGTCATGCCGGCAATGTAGTCGGCCACCGCACGGGCGCGGCCTGCCGGCCCCTTGACCAGCTCCAGGCGCGTGCGTGCCTCGTGTTCATCGGGCATCAGCGCCGGATCGTTGAAAAATGCGTCGAATAGATCGCGCACCACGCGGCGTGCCTTGGCGGTCATGCGCCGCACCTTGTAGTGCTTGTAAAGCTGCTCGCGCAAAAATGACTTCAAGGCGTGGTTGAGCTCGCGCGTCTTGTCGCTGAAGCCGATCAGCGCCTTGGGATGCGATCTGACCTCGGCGATCGAACGCACCCCCGATGCGCTCAGGCGCGACGCGGAGGAGTCGATCAAATCGCTCACCAGGTGATTGATCATGCGGCGCAAGATCTCATAAATGAGACGGCGGCCGCTGAGATCCGGATATTTGGCCATCACTTCATCGTAGTAGCCGCGAAACAGCGGCACCGCCAACAGCTGCTCAACGCCGATGAGGCCGGCGCGAATGCCGTCTTCCACATCATGATTGTTATAGGCGATCTCGTCCGCAAAATTCGCCAATTGCGCCTCGAGACCGGGCTGCTGGCGATTGATGAATCGTTCGCCAACGTCGCCGAGCAGCACCGCATTGTTGTACGAGCAGTGCTTGAGAATGCCCTCGCGACACTCGAAAGTCAGGTTCAGGCCGTCGAATTCGGCGTAATGTTCTTCGAGTTCGTCGACGACGCGCAATGATTGCAGATTATGTTCGAAGCCGCCGAAGTCGCTCATGCAGTCGTTCAAGGCGTCCTGACCGGCGTGACCGAATGGGGTATGCCCAAGATCATGTGCGAGACAGATCGCCTCGGACAGTTCTTCATTCAGCTTCAACGCGCGCGCAGCGGTGCGGGCTATCTGCGCGACCTCCAGTGAATGCGTCAGCCGCGTGCGATACAGATCGCCTTCGTGGTTGACGAAAACCTGGGTTTTGTACACCAGGCGGCGGAACGCCGTGGAATGCACGATGCGATCGCGATCGCGCTGATATTCCGAGCGGTACTCCGGGGCGGGCTCGGGATGGCGGCGGCCGCGCGAATGTTCCGCATGGGCGGCATACGCCGCGAGCGCGCTCATAGGGCCCGCTCCGTGATTTGGGCCTGCGCTGTGATTTGGGCCCGCGCTGTGATTTGGTCTTGTTCGTTCAATTGAAGTACTCGGCGAGCGTCGCGTCGAGCGCGGCCTTCGGATATTGATCGGTGACGATGGCGCGGCCCAGCTTTTCCAGCAGCACCAGACGCACGGCGCCGCCCAGGACTTTCTTGTCCATCTGCATCAGTTCGTAGGCTCGCGCAGCGCCGATGCGCGGTGCTTCGGTCGGCAAACCGGCTTGCGCGAGGATGGCGCGCAGCCGTTCTTTGACCGCCGGGTCGACAAGACCCATGCGCACCGAGAGATCCACGGCGGTCAGCATCCCTACGGCCACCGCCTCGCCGTGCAGGTATTTCTCGTAGGAGGTCGCGGCTTCGATGGCGTGCCCGAAGGTGTGTCCGAAATTCAAAATCGCGCGCAAATCGTGTTCGCGCTCGTCGCGCGCCACGACCGTGGCCTTGATCTCGCAGGATCGGCTGATGGCATAGGTCAAGGCTTCCGTATCGCGCGCCAGCAGCTGCGGAATCTTGCGCTCCAGCCAGTTGAACAGCATCGGATCCCAAACCACGCCGTGCTTGATGACCTCGGCAAGGCCGGATTTCAATTCGCGGTCGGGCAGGGTCGCCAGCGCATCGGTGTCGGCTATGACCGCCCGCGGCTGATAAAATGCGCCAATGAGATTCTTGCCGCCCGAATGATTCACGCCCGTCTTGCCGCCCACCGAAGAATCGACCTGGGCCAGCAGCGTGGTGGGCATTTGCACATAGCCGATGCCGCGCTGATAGCAGGACGCGGCAAAACCGGCGATGTCTCCGACCACGCCGCCGCCCAACGCCAGCACCGTCGCGTCCCGGTTCATCTTGTTGGCGACCAACGCATCCAGCACCCAGCCCGCGGTTTGCAGGGTCTTATGCTGTTCGCCATCCGGCAAGATGCACTCCGCCATGCGCCGCTGCGAAAAGCTCGCCGTAAGCTTCGCCAGATACAGCCTGGCCACGGTGGTATTGGTGACGATCAGCAGATCGCGGCCCGGAATCTGGCTGTCCAATAGATTGCGGTCGGTCAACAACCCTGAGCCGATGGCGATCGGGTAGCTTGCGGGACCTAGGTCTACTTGCAGCGTTTGCACGGTGTGATTATACGAACACTAGGATTCTGTCTGGGGTTTTTGCGTTTGCCGCAGTTCTTGATGGATTTCTTCGGCGACCACCTGCACGCGCCGCCCATCCGTGCTCACCGTGAGATCGGCGATTTCGGCATACAGCGCCGCCCGGCGTGACATCAGCTCCTTGAGCTTCTCTTCGGGGTCGGTATCGTGCAGCAGCGGCCGATGCCGTGCGTGGCGCGTGCGCTCGATCTGCTGATTGACGGAGGTGACCAGATAAACCACCGCGCCGCGTTCGCGGAGCGCAAGCCGGTTCGCCGGGTCTATAATTGCACCGCCGCCGGTGGCCAGCACGATGGACGTAAGTTGGGTCAGCCGGTCGATCGATTCCCGTTCGCGCACCCGAAATCCGGCTTCACCTTCTTTTTCAAAAATGAATGCGATATCCACGCCGGTTTTCGCCTCGATGTCCGCGTCGCTGTCATGAAACGTGTAATGAAACAGGCGCGCCAGATGCCGCCCAACCGCCGTCTTGCCCGATCCCATCGGTCCGATCAGAAAAATGTTGCGCTTGCTCAGCATGACTGCCGCCGATCATAGCGGACCATGCCGTTCGCCTGATTCCCTCTCTTAAAAAATAAGGGGCGCCCAGAGGCGCCCCTACGTGTGTCAAGCCGAAGCCGCCGCCGGCCTTAGTAGAGATTCGATCCTTCACGCAGGATCTTCGGCGTGATGAATATCAACAGTTCCGTTTTGTTGTTGATATCCGTCGTGCTCCTGAAGAGGTAGCCGAGCAGCGGGATATCCGCCAGGAAAGGCACCTTGTTGGCGGCCCTCGACTTGGTGGTCTCGAGAATGCCGCCGAGCACGACCGTCTGGCCGTCGTTGACCAGCACCTGAGTGATGATCTGGCGCGTATCGATCGAAGGCACGCTGCCGCCGGTAGCGCTGGTAACCTGCTGGCCGACCGCGTCGTCGGACACGTCCAGATCCAGGATCACGCGGTTGTCAGGCGTGATCAACGGCGTTACTTTGAGCTTCAGGACGGCGTCCTTGAACTGAGTGGTGGTCGCGCCGCTGGAAGCGGATTCCTGATAAGGAATTTCCACACCCTGCGAGATGGTGGCCTGTTTCTGGTTCGCAGTAATGACGCGCGGCGAGGAAATGGTTTCGCTCTTGCCTTCGTTTTGCGCCGCCGAGAGTTCCAGATCGACCAGGTAGCTGCCGCCCAGCAGCGAAATGCCGATGCTGCCATTGGTATTCGCGGCGGGTGTATTGACCTGATAGCGATTGTCGAGCGTGGTTGCGGGCAGCGTGGCCGAAGCCGGCTTGCCGGCGCCCACGATCGAGTTGGCACTTTGGCCGTTGCCGCTGATCGCCAAGAGACTGTTGGCCGCCCCGGTCAGTGATGAGACGTTGCTGACGCCGAAGCGTACGCCCAAATCGCGCTCGAATGTATCGCTGACGATTACGATGCGCGCTTCGATCAAGACTTGCTTGACCGGCACGTCCAAGGTCTGCACCAGGCGGCGGATATCCGACAGCTTGTCGGAGGTGTCCTGCACCAGCAGCGTGTTGGTGCGCTCGTCGACCGACAGGCTGCCGCGCGGCGACAGCATCGAGTCCTTGGCGTTGGTGGTCTTGATCAGCTTCGCCAGATCGCTGACCTTGGCGTAGTTGACCTGCATGAATTCGGTATGCGTGGGCGACAGTTCCTGCACCTCTTTATGAGCTGCCAGTTCCGCCTTCTCGCGCGTTGCCAATTCTTCGGTCGGTCCGATGATGATCACATTGTCCTGGCGGCGCTTGTCCAGACCCTTGGTGCGCAGCACGATATCCAGGGCCTGATCCCAAGGCACGTTCTGCAGGCGCAACGTCAGGTTGCCGCTCACCGAGTCGCTGACCACGATGTTCTGGCCGCTGGTGTCCGCCAGCAATTGCAGCACCGAGCGCACGTCGATGTCCTGGAAGTTCAAGGTCAACCGCTCGCCGGTGTATTCCTTCTTCTCCTCGGCGCCCGCCGTGCGTTTGCTCGAGGCCTTGATTTCAACTGTGTACTGATTGTCCGACTGGTAGGCGAGCTGTTCGAAGTCGCCCTGCGAACTGATCACCAGGCGTGAGCTGCCGTCCACGCGGACCGCGTCGACGGTCTGTACCGGTGTTGCGAAATCCATGACGTCGTAGCGGCGCATCAAATTCTTCGGCATGGTCGTGCCGGCGAAGTCGACCACGATCTGCTGGCCTTCCTGACGCACATTGACAGGTGTACGGGGATCGGTGAGCTGCACGATCACCCGGCCGGTGCCATCGGCGCCGCGCCTGAAATCGATCGTGCGGATCGCGCGTTCAGCAGGCGCTCCGGAGGCGATGGCTGCGGCGCGCACCGCCGTCTTTGCGACATCGGCGCCCGGCTGCTGGCCCAAGGTGACGATGATATCGTTGCCATCCACCTTGGTGGTGTACGGAAGCAGGCTGTCGACATTCACGACCACGCGCGCGCGGCCATTGGCCTCGGCGGCAAGCACCGTGTCCACGCCGCCGGAACGCACGTCGAAACGGCGCGAGGCGAGTGCCAGGGTGGTATTCGGCAGGTCGAACGCGATACGCGCCGGCTTGTCGATGGTGAACGGCAGCGGCTCCGGCGCCGGGCCGCTCATGTGCAGCTTGAGCTGCACCTGTTGCCCCGACAGAGTCTGAACGTCGATGGACGTCAGCTGCACCGGATCAGCGGCTCGCGCCGTGATACTGACCGCAGCCAATGCGAAGAAGGCCATCGCGCCCATAATCGCCGTTCGTATTTGAATTCTGCTCATGCTTTCATCTCCCTGTGGCTTCAATTGGCCAATGCCAATGAAGCCGGTCGCTCTATGTAGCCGCCGAGACCGTCCGGAACGATTTCGACCAGGCTAATTCTTCCGCCCGTTATTTCCGTCACTTTGCCGTCGTTCTGCCCCAGGTAATTGCCGGGCTGAACCTTGTGTACAAGGCCGTCTTTGGATTGCACCAGACCGTAAAAATTGTTGCCCACTTTGAAGGTGCCGACCATCTTCAGCGTGTCCAGCGAGAAGCCTTCCAAGAATTCACGATTGCGGTGCGTATTGGCTCTGGCGCTGGCCAGGCCGTTGTTCGCGTTCGGGCCCTGGGGCTGGAACGGTGAACGCAGGTTGGCCGCCGCGTAGACGTAGGTTTCGTAGGGCTTCACTTCCGGCAGAGGCTGGATGCGTCCGCCCGGCTTTTTCTTGGTGGTTTCGATCCACTTCTGCAAATCCGATTGGCCGCCCGAGCAACCGCCCACGGCCAAAGCCGCAAGCACGACGCCGATGACGCCAATACCCGCTATCTGTCTCACGTCTTGCCTCCCGCGTGCCGCCGCTTTCTTCGCCGCCGGCTTCGCGCCGCCCTGGTCTTCGATGTAGCGGTACGTCTTGGCGGTCACGTCCATGGTCAGGTTGTCGTAGCCGCCCTTTGCATCCACCGGCGAAATCTGTATGTCGTTGAGCGTCACGATGCGCGGCAGCGCCGCGATGCCGCTGACGAACCGGCCGAAGTCGTGATAGCTGCCCACCAGCTTGATCTTGATCGGCAGCTCCGCGTAGAAGCCGTTGCTCTTCTCGCTTCCGGGCTGGAACAACTTTTCAGTCAATCCCGCCGCCAGTCCGGTTTGCGAAATGTCGACCAGAAGATTGGGAACTTCAGTTTTGCCGGGCAATTGCCGCAGCATCGCGCCGAAGCTGCGTTCCATTTCGCCGAGCTGCGCCCGGTAGGCGTCGAGATTTGCGGCGCGCTGCTGCTTGCTTTCGAATTGCGCGCGCAGCGTCAGCTCGTCTTGCTGTGCTTTCTGCAGCAGCGGTCGGTCGTCGTTCCAGATGATCAGGTACCAGCCGACCGCCGCAACCACGGCGAACCCCAGCACCACGAAGAATCCGCGCACCGCGACCGGCCAGCGGCCGACGTCGCGCGGATCGAGACTACGAAGTTGATCGAGGAAGTTCATTTCGCCGCAACCTTCTTAACCGTTGTTTCGCCGCCGTTGTCCACGTCCACGCCGATTACATCGCTGGTGAGCGTAAAGCTCGAGCCGCCGACCGGCGAATCCTTGGCCGTCTCGACCACCTGCAGCTGCGGGTTATCCATCCACGATGAGGAGTCGATATTGCGCATGAAGGTTGAGACGCGGGTGCTCGATTGGGCAACGCCCTTCATTTCGAGCTTCTTGCCGGTTTCCTTGATCTGCGTGAGGTAAATGCCTTCCGGCACCGTCTTCACCAGCTCGTCGAACAGATGCACGATCTCGGGCCGCTTGCGCTGCAATTTCTCGATGATTTCCATGCGCGCCACGAGCCGTTGCTTGCGGTTTTCCAGGTCCTGAATGTCGGCGATCTGCGCATCGAGCTTGAGAATCTCTTTTTTCAGAAGAGCGTTCTTCTCGTTCTGCCCCTCGATCCAGCTGCCGTACAGAATTTTTCCGAAGCCGACCAGAATGATGCCGGCAATGGCGGCACCGCCCAATGCCACCGCGAATTCACGACGTCGTTCTTTGCGTTTTAGTTCGCGATGGGGAAGTAGATTGATACGCGGCATGGCTACTCTTTAGTCGAAGCTGCGCAGCGCAAGGCCGCACGCTGTGAGTAAGGCGGTGGCGTCGCGAGCCACCGCTTGCGCTTTGGCCTTCGACGACACCTTCATGTTGCCGAGCGGGTCGC
This sequence comes from uncultured Gammaproteobacteria bacterium, assembly GCA_963809645.1. Lineage (GTDB taxonomy): Bacteria > Pseudomonadota > Gammaproteobacteria > Steroidobacterales > Steroidobacteraceae > Bog-1198. The sequence goes on along the minus strand of CAWEKK010000007.1, from coordinate 534,064 downwards.
CTTTGTCCGCCGGCACGCCGACGCGGCTGGAGATGACGTCGGCAACGCCGGGTATGTTGGCGCAACCGCCGCAGATCAATATTTGATCCGGCTGGGTTCGGCCGCTGCCGGAGGCCAGATAAAATTGCAGCGAACGGCTGACCTGTTGGGTCATGTCGTCGATGAAGGGATCGAGCACTTCGGGCTGATAGTTGCTGGGCAAGCCCGCCCTCTTTCTTGGCGCGGCCCGCCTCTTCCATGCTGAGGCCGTAAGTGCGCATGATTTCTTCGGTCAACTGCTGGCCGCCGAACGCGAAGTCGCGGGTGTAAATGACGCGCAAGTCGCGCAGCACGCTGAACGTGGTGCTGCTGGCGCCGAAATCGACCACTGCGACGGTGCGATCGACACCGCCGTCCGGCATCTGGTGACGCATCAGGGCGCAGGCGTTTTCCAACGCGAACGCCTCGACGTCGACCAAGTGCGCGGTCAATCCTGAGGCCTGAACCGCGGCCTGCCGCTGCTCGACGTTCTCGGTGCGCGTGGCGACCAGCAGCACGTCGAGCATGTCGGGATCTTTTTCGGAAGGTCCGACGACCTGGTAGTCGTAGCTGACTTCTTCCATCGGAAAGGGGATGTACTGGTCGGCCTGCATTTCGACCTGGCCTTCCAATTCATTCTCGCCGAGCGTCTTCGGCATCTGAATCACCTTGGTGATTGCAGCGTCGCCGCTGATCGCGATGGCCGCGAGACGGCTCTTTGCGCCGGAGCGCTTCACCGCGCGACGGATCGCTTCGCCGACCGCTTCCGCGTCGACGATGGCTTTTTCGTTGATGGCGTTATGCGGCGTGGGTTCCGCGGCATAAGACTCAACCCGATATTGGCCGCCCGACATCGTGAGCTCAATGAGCTTCACCGACGAGGTGGTTATGTCAAGTCCTAAAAGCGGACGGTTTCTTTTTCCTAACGACCACACAGATTTTTTCCCTTTTTGCTCAATGTCTTGTAGGTCGAACGTGGTGCATGAGATTAGCTATCACAACCAAACTTAGCAAGAAACTGTTAAATGGAACGTGAAGCTACTCACAGGTATAGCCGCTCGGGTGCCCCAAGTCGGCAAACTGAGACCTACGACAATTTCGTAGCTTCTTAAGAAGGCTCGCTTCATCCGTTCAGACCTCGCCGCCTAGGGGGAGCCTTAGGCCACTGGTTTAATCTCTGGTCTGGCAACCCCGCTGTCCTTGCGCTGTCATACCCGCTTAGGACCGGTGGCTTTGCGTCCTCATCTTTCGATGAGTATGCCTGCGTAACCGGCGGTAATATGCTGCCCATGTCCGCCGACGCAATAAGTTAGAACGGTTTCCTGTGGCCAAACGTTACCTAGTTCTCATCTCGCGCATTTGTGCAGTTTTAGTTGGCTTAATAGCGTTAATCGTGTTCGCTAACGTCTGTGCTTATGTCTACTTGAGGCCGGCGCTGCCCGATGTGGCCAGTCTGCGGGAGGTCCAATTGCAGGTGCCGCTGCGCATTTATTCGCGCGACGGCAAGCTGATCCAGTCCATTGGCGAGCAGCGCCGCATCCCGGTGCGCTACGACCAGCTGCCTCCGAAGCTCATTCAGGCTTTCCTGGCCACCGAAGACGACCGCTTCTTTCGGCACCATGGCGTTGATTGGCAAGGGATTTTAAGAGCGGCGGTCGCCAATTTGAGGGCCGGCGGCATCCGCCAGGGAGCGAGCACCATCACCATGCAGGTGTCGCGCGACATGTTCCTCACCCCCCGCCGCGACATAAAGCGGAAAATGAGCGAAATCTATATTTCCCTGCTCATGGAGGCCGAGTTCACCAAGGAGGAAATATTCTCCTTGTACGTCAACAAGATCTTCCTCGGCCAACGGGCCTACGGCGTCGGCGCGGCCGCGGAGGTGTATTTCGGCAAGAGCTTGGACCAGTTGAGCGTTGCCGAAATGGCCACGCTGGCGGGGATCCCGACCGCACCCTCGATGGTCAATCCGGTCGCCAGCGCGGAAGCCGCAAAAGTGCGCCGGGCCCATGTTTTGGGGCGAATGCTCGAACTCGGCTACATCAGTCAATCAGAGTACGACCAGGCCAAGAACAGTCCCATGGAATCGCGTCTGCACGGCGCGTCCATCGAGGTCGACGCGCCGTACCTGGCGGAGATGGTACGGAACGACATGCAGAACAAGTACGGCGATGCCGTCTATACCGCCGGCTACAAGGTGTACACGACCCTCGACTCCCGTCTGCAGGTGGCGGGCACCGTCGCGCTGCGAACCGGGCTGCTGGAATACGACATGCGCCATGGCTATCGCGGTGCGAGCGCCAAGGTCGACATGTCGAAAATCGTCACGCCCGCCCAATTCGAGGCACAGCTAGACGAGTTCCCGGTCATTGGCGGACTGAAACCGGCGATCGTGCAGCAGGTCGAGGCCAAGAGCGCCAAGGTCTACGTGAAAGACCTTGGGGTGGTGACGCTGCCCTGGGAAAAGCTCGCTTGGGCGAGGCGTCAGCTGCCGGAGGAAAAAGTCGACCGCGCCCCGACTCAAGCCTCGGAAATCCTGAGCCGAGGCGATGTCATTTACACGGTGGGCCGCACGCCCGAATCCGTGCTGTTCGTGCAGGTACCCGAAGCCCAGAGCGCGCTGGTGTCGGTGGACCCAAAGGACGGCGCCGTGGTCGCCTTGGTCGGCGGCTTCGATTTCTTTCAGAGCAAGTTCAACCGCGTCACTCAGGCCCGGCGCCAACCGGGATCCGGATTCAAGCCGTTCATCTATGCGGCCGCTTTCGACAAAGGCTTCACGCCCGCCAGCGTGGTGCTGGACGCGCCCGTGGTGATCGACGAGGAAGGCAAGGAGCAGGCGTGGCGCCCTAAGGAATTCGAGAGCAGATTCGCTGGGCCGGTTCGTCTTCGCGATGCCCTCGCCCATTCCAAGAACTTGGTTTCGGTGCGCTTGATGCGCGCCATCGGCGGCGAGTACGCCCGCAACTATGTGACTCGCTTTGGCTTTGATAAGTCGCAGCTGCCCGATGATTTGACTCTCGCCCTGGGAACCGCGGAACTGAGCCCGCTGCAGGTGGCCATCGGTTACTCCACCTTCGCCAACGGCGGTTTTAAAGTCAGTCCGTACTACATCGATCGCATCGAGGACGCCAGCGGCAAGATCGTGCAGGAGGCCAACCCGGCGATCGCCTGCGCGCAATGCGGTCTTGCGAGCGGCGGGCCCGGCCCGAAAAGCGCTCCGGCCAATGCCCGTACCGCGCTGCTGGATGAAGCGCCTCACGACGGTAAGAGCATGATTCCTGTGAAGAATCTAGCACCGCAAATCATCCGCCCACAGGTTGCTTTTCTATTGGCGGACATGATGGCGGACGTCATCAAACGCGGTACGGGTCAGCGGGCACGCACGCTCAACCGAGACGATATTGCCGGCAAGACCGGTACCAGCAACGACGCCCACGACACCTGGTTCAACGGCTTCAATGGTGACCTGGTAACGACGGTATGGGTGGGCTTCGACTCGGATCGCTTGCTGGGTGAAGGGGAGCAGGGCGGTCGCACGGCGATACCAGCTTGGACCTATTTCATGAAAGTGGCGTTGGCCGGCACCGCGCGTCACGGCGTCCCCATTCCCGACGGCATCGTCAGAGTTCGCATCTCGCCAAAAACCGGTCTGCTCGCGAGTTCTGACGACCCCAGCGGCATCATGGAGTATTTCATCGAAGGTAATCTGCCGAAGGCCGAATTGTACGAAGGGCAGAACCCGAACAATCCAGAAGCCGATAAACCGATATTTTAGGATCCATCATAACCGATGCCTAAGAAGTTTTCGCAGCGTGCGGAAGATCTGCGCCGCGCTCTCGCACAAGAAGCCGCGAGAATCATGGCCGAACACGGCATTGAAGATTTCCTGCAAGCCAAGCGCAAGGCCGCCGACCGTCTCGGTGTCAACGATGTCTCGGTGCTGCCGAAAAACGTCGAGATCGAAGACGCGCTGCGCGCGCATCAGCGTCTCTTTGGACGCGACACCCATGATCACACCTTGAAGGAACAACGGCGCATCGCCTTGGACACCATGCGGATATTGGCGGAGTTTCAGCCGCGTCTGGTGGGTTCGGTTCTCACCGGCACCGCGACCAATTACAGCGACATCAACCTGCATCTGTTCGCCGACGCCTCGGAAACAGTTGCGATTCGGCTGATGGAAATCGGCGTACCGCATGAGTTCTATGAGCGGCGCGTCAAGATGGATGCGGAGCGCAGCGTGAACTATCCGGCGTTGCGCTTCGAGGCCAACGGCCGCACCGTCGATGCGACGGTTTTTCCCATCGACGGCATCCGCCAATCGCCGTATTCACCCGTGGATCGCCGGCCGATGAAGCGCGCCGATGCGCGTGAGGTCTCCGAACTGATCGATGCCAACTAGGGTTTGGCCTGCCATACGGCCAACATGTCCGGCGAGCCCTGCGCTCGGACGCCATTGTCCGTGAGAATGTCATCCGTCGCGGCGGTGATCGCGGAGCGCGAGAACACCAACGCCTCGCCGCCCTTGCTGCCGAACTCGACGGTCACGAACGGATCCTTCAAGTCGCGCAGCAGCGCCACCAGGTGCTTGAGGCTCTTGACCGGCGTGCCGTTCACGGAAGACACCACCGAACCCGCGGGATTGGAATAGCCGTTCGCGAGTTTGTGCGGAAAGAATGGCGAGGAAACGATGACCAGCTCTTCCAAGTCATCGGTCGGCGGATCGAACGCGCGCGTCACCAGCGGGCTTTTCAAATAGCCTAAGACCCTGAGCAGACTGGCGTTGTTCTCGAAGGCGCTCAAGAATTGCCGGGTTGCGCGCGAAAATACCAACGGTCCGTAGACGAAGTACGAGGGATATTCGCCCTGCAGATCCGTCACCAGCGTCGGGTACACGGCCGGGACGGGAAGCTCGATCTTCAGCGGCTTGCCGGCACGCACGACGGTGAGCGGCAGCTTGCCGTCCTTGGCAAGCTTCTGAATCATGTAGCCGAAATTCACCCGCAGATCCTTGTCGATTTTGACCATGCCCTGGTTGTCGATCGGAGTATCGCCGACGCGCGTGATCACGTCCCATTCCTTCAAGGGATAGCCTGCGTCCGATTTATCGGGCCGGTGCACCACCATGCCTTCGACGCTCTTGTCCAGCTTCAAATATTCGCGCAGCGCCGGATTCTCCAGCGTTTGCAGATCGTCGTGCATGCTGGCCTTGCCGACATAGTGGCCGGCCGCGATGTCCTTGAGGAACAGATCGACCTCTTCGTTCGGAATGATGTAGCCGATGTTCTGGCTGTCGCCGCCCAGCCGGCTGAAGGCGAGGCCGATCATCTTGTCGCCGGCGATGGCCGGGCCGCCGCTGTTGCCCGGATTGATCGCCGCATCGATCTGGATGCGCAGTCCGGAGACCGGATAGTTGTACGAGGCAAACTCGATGCGCGACACGATGCCCTTGGTAATCGACAACGATGAGCCGCCGGTCGGAAATCCGTAAGCCAACACCGCATCCTTGATCTGCGGCAGCTTGCTGGCGCGCGATCACCGGGGGATGGGTGTCGAAGAAACTCGGATCATCGAGCTGCAAGACCGCCAGATCGATGCCGGGCGCGACGGCAAGCACCGAGGCCGACAGTTTGTCGCCGGCGGCATTCGCCTGAATTTGCACCTGGCTGGCGTAGAGCACCGCGTGCGCGTTGGTCAATATGCGCTTGCCCTCGATGACCACGCCCGAGGCCGTGGCTTCGCTGGGCGCCTGCTTGGCCCAAGGCTTGAACGGGTCGGGGTATCGCATGGTCGAGAATATCTTGACCACTGAGTTTTCCAGAGTCGGACTCTGGGCCGCGTCCGCCGCCTGAGCCGCAGCGAATGCTCCGCCCGCCAACAAACTTGCCACCGTCAACAATGCCATTCGCATCAAACGTGCCATGGAGTTTTATTGCGTCCTTTACCTTGAATCGTCTTATTTACCGTCGACCGAAAACGCCAGCAGGGTGTTGCCCGAATTGATGTAGACACTGCCGTTCACGATGGTCGCGCCGCCGTGTTCCAAGGGTCCGCCGCCGGCGCGCACCCCGTTTTGCGTCTGAAATGGCTTTGCCGTGTTGAAGTCCCACAGGATTTTACCGTCGATGGTCGAGTAAGCGCGCAAGTGCCCGTCCATCGATCCGGAAAAAACGCCGCCCGGCATGACCGTCACCGCCTGCGACTGCGCGTGCGAACAAGGGCCCTCGCTCCAGGAGCACGGGGTTGCCGGCGCCGGCGTAAGCCAGCGGGGGACGCCGGTCTTGAGATCGAGCGCCCACAGGCTGCCGCTGGAGTTGCCGGGTTGCGCCAAGAGTCCGGACACGGCCACAAACACGCTGCGGTGATCGGCCGCCGCGCCCCAGGCGATACCGCCGCCATCCGCGCTCGCTGCCGCGCCGTTGCCGCGCTCGCCGCCGCCGTTGCCGCCGTGCCGCGCCGCCCAGCCGCTGTTGCCAGACGATCTCGCCGCCGTGATCCGGATCGAGTCCATAGACCACGCCGGAGATTTGTGCGGCCAGGATGATTTCATTGCCGCTCGCCAAGCTGCGCAAAATCGGCGGACTGGTAAAGCCGCCGGACTCGGTCTGGCCCTTGGCGTTAAGTTGTTTCACCCACCGCAGCTTGCCGTCGTTCAAGCCGAAAGCGGCCACCGCATTGGTGAGCGACTGTTCGACCCCGGTCGTGGATCGGCCGGTGCTCACGTACAGTACGCCGCGCTTGGGATCAATGGTCGGCGGCGCGGAGATCGCCGCCCCCGCAGGTCCGAATTCCTGTACACCCGTGCTGTTCTTGTGCGTCGGCTGCGGCTCTTCCAAGACGGTATAGCTCTTCCACAAGACCCGGCCGCCGGCGATATCGACGGCACTGATGCTGCCGCGGAAGGTGCAGCAGCTGTAGTTGGCATTGGCGGCGCTTTTTTCCTCGGTCGAGCCCATCGCGACATACAACCGGTCGTTGTACAAAATGGGCGCGCCCACGATGCGCGCCGAGGGATGGCTGTCGATTTGCGTCTTCCACAGCAACGTGCCCTTCTGCGCGTCGAGCGCATAGAGCGCGCCCCTATCGTCGCCGAAAAATGCCGCGCTCGGCGCCTTGATGACGTCAAGATGCGCCAGGGTGCGTTTTAATTTGCGCGGAATCGCCGCGCGCTTCGCCTGACCCAGCTCGCCGATCGACACGGCCGTGCGGCTGCCCGCGGGCGCGTCATAGGTCCAGTAGGTGCAGCCGGTCTTGGCATCGAGCGCGTAGATCCGGCCCGAGGAACTGGTGACGAACAATCGATCGTCGACCATGGTGGGCTGGCCCAAATCCATGCCGTTCTGAAATCCGAAGGCCCATTTCAACGCGAGCTTCGGTACGTCCGTGGCGCGGATCGCCGGCTCCGGTTGGTAGCGGGTATTGCTGAGATCCCGCCCCCAGCCATTCCATTGCACGCTGCCGACGGCGACGGGTTCGGCGCGGCCCGGGCAGAGATTTTTCTCAGGCAGCAAAACGGCCGGCACCGCAGGCGCGGGCGGCGGCGCGGTGGGCGCGGCGGCGCGTCCTGTGCCAATGCGGCGAAGCTGCCGATCAGCAGCAGCAGCGGCGCGCATTTCACGACCTGGGCTGACGCCGGCACGATGTCAGCGCTTTTCGATCGGCTGATAATCTCGTTGCGTGGGGCCGGTGTAGAGCTGGCGCGGGCGGCCGATTTTCATCTGCGGGTCCGAGACCATTTCCTGCCAATGCGCCACCCAACCGGCTGTGCGCGCGATGGCGAACATGACCGTGAACATGGAGCGCGGAATCCCTAAAGCGCTGTAGATGATGCCCGAGTAGAAATCCACATTGGGATAGAGCTTGCGCGACACGAAGTAGTCATCCTTGAGCGCGATCTCTTCCAGCTTGAGGGACAGATCGAACAACGGATTGTTGCCCCTGCCCATTTTCTCCAGGACTCGATAGCACATGTTGCGGATGATTTTGGCGCGCGGGTCGAAGTTCTTGTAGACGCGGTGGCCGAACCCCATGAGCCGCACGCTGTCGTTCTTGTCCTTGACGCGCGCCAGAAACTTGTCGATGTTCGCCACTGAACCGATGCTGTCCAGCATATCGAGCACGGCTTCGTTCGCACCGCCGTGCGCCGGTCCCCACAGGGCGGAAACGCCTGCGGAAATGGCGGCGTACGGATTCGCGCCGGTGCTGCCGGCGAGGCGCACCGTCGAAGTGCTGGCGTTTTGCTCGTGATCGGCGTGCAAGATGAACAGCAAATCGAGCGCCTCGGCTGCGACCGGATCGATCGCGTACGGCTCGCACGGAACCGCAAAGAACATGTTGAGCATGTTCGCGCAGTAGCGCAGATCGTTGCGCGGATAGATGAAGGGCTGGCCGAGCGTGTGCTTGTAAGCCGCCGCAGCGATGGTCGGCAGCTTCGCGATGATCCGGTGCGCGAATATTTCCCGGTGGCGCGGATCGCCGATGTGCGTGGTGTCGTGATAGAACGCGGCCATCGACGCCACCACCGCGGAGACCATCGCCATCGGGTGGGCGTCATGATGAAAGCCGCGGAAAAATCCCAGCAATTGTTCGTTGACCATGGTGTGCCGCATGATCGAATCCGTGAAGGCTTCGAGTTCCTTCTTGGTCGGCAGCGTGCCGTTGATGAGCAGCGTGGCCACTTCGAGAAAGCTCGATTTTTCCGCCAGCTGCTCCACCGGATAGCCGCGATAGAGCAGCACGCCGGCATCGCCGTCGATATAGGTTATCTTGCTCTCGGTGCTGGCCGTGGCCATGAATCCGGGATCAAAGGTGAAGACGCCTTGATCCTTGGTCAGATTCGAGATGTTGAGTACATCGGGACCGATCGTCCCGGAGATGGCATTTAATTGGCTCGTCTTTCCGGTCGTGAGATTCTTGAGTTCGTATTTCGTGCTCATTCGCTGTGTCCGACGGGTATGTTTCGATTGTTTCAGTCCGCAGCCTTGCACGGCCTCACAATGGAATCAAGCGCGCACGTCGCCGATGCCAGAACCACGTCGCGAGTTCGCGCTGAGTTCTTTAGCCAGCTCGATGATGGCGTGCGCGGCACGAGCGCCGCGCACGAAGTGAACTACCGCTTAAGGCTTGGCTGCGGTTGCGTATTTCTTGCGGAACTTGTCGACGCGGCCGCCGGTGTCCACAATTTTCTGCTTGCCGGTATAGAACGGATGGCAATTGGAACAAACTTCGACCTGCAGATCTTGACCGATGGTCGAACGCGTCTCGAACTTGTTCCCGCAGGTGCACGTGACCGTGATCTGTTTGTAATCGGGATGGATGCCGGCTTTCATGGGAACCTCGTTATCTGTTGCGGCAGAATCGAAGCGTTTCAAGAAACCGCATCGCCACGCCTTGGACCCCTTAAGTTGCTGGCAAGATCCTAAAAATCAATGCCAAAAACAGGGCCGCGCATCATATGCGCGATATCCGCCGCCGACAAGGGCCTCTTCGATTGCACATATTTGTCCACAATAACTGTGGATAAGTCTGTGGACGGCATCGCGCGTAGGGGACACATACCGCGGAATTTCGCGTAATTGTTGGTTTGATCAAAAAATAGACAGGCCACTTTCACTTGCAAATTCAATTGGTTACGAGGCCCTCATGACCTAGTGCACATGCAATGTGCTGTAGGTCTCACTTTGTGCGGGCCTCGCCAGGCGGTGTGCATAAGCTTAGGCGAGGAAACCGGCCTGAAGATCGTTCAGGAAGCGCCTGCCCAACTCGGTCGGGCGCCACCCGTTGTGCATAGGTTCGATGAGCCCGCGCCCTTGCGCATGCCGAAGCTGGGTGTCGACCTCATTCAGCGCAAGGCCGGTCCGTGCCTGGTAGCAATCGCTGCTAAATCCATCGTTTAGGCGCAGTGCGTTCAGCATGAACTCGAACGGCAGGTCCGCCGCGGCGATGAAGCCGACTTCGCCGAGCTCGCCGCGGTCGCCGCCAGGCGCCGCGATTGCCGTTGCGGCCGCAGTTGCGCGCGCCACTTGATCTTGATAGTCGCGCGGCTGCTTTGGCTTGACGGTGCGCAAAATCTTATTCGGCAGCTCGAGGCTGACCTTGCCGTGGGCACCGGCGCCGACGCCCGACATAGTCGCCAAACAACCAGTAGTTCAAGTTGTGCCGGCAGCGCGCCCCGTCCTTGGCGTATGCCGACACCTCGTATTGGGCGTAGCCCGCCGTGCGCCAACAGCTTCTGGCCCGCGAGCTGAATCTGCCACGCCGCATCCTCATCGGGCAGCACCGGAGGCCGCGAATGAAACGCCGTGCCGGGCTCGAGCGTGAGCTGATAGTAGGAGATGTGCGTCGGCGCCAGCGAGCAGGCGATCTGCACATCGCGGAGCGCCGCCTCCAAGGTCTGTCCTGGAAGCGCATACATGAGATCGAGGTTGAAGTTGCGCAGCTTGGCGGCTTTCAGCTCCTCGACCGCTCGATGCGTGTCGTCTGCGACGTGAATACGGCCCAAAACCTTGAGCGCGTCGGCATCGAAGCTTTGCGCGCCCAAGGACACGCGATTGATGCCGGCCTCGGCATAGCCTAAAAAGCGGCCCCGTTCGATGGTCCCCGGATTCGCCTCCAAGGTAATCTCCGCGTCCGCCGCGAAGTCGATGCGCGCCTTGAGCGCGACGAGCAAGCGCGCGAATTCCTCAGGTTTGAACAGACTCGGCGTGCCGCCGCCAAAAAACACCGTGTCGATCCGGCGCCCTTGCAAGCGCGGCGCTTCCAGGTCGAAATCCCGCAGCAAGGCATCGATGTACGCCCCGTCCGGGCTGCCCCGACTTCAACTGATGTGAATTGAAATCGCAGTACGGGCATTTGCGCACGCACCATGGCATGTGCACATACAAAGCCAGCGACGCGTCGATCACGCGCGCCCTCCCGGGCTCGCGCGTGCCAGGAGCAGTTCCCGCAATGTCCGCATGGCCCGGCCGCGATGACTCAAGCGGTTTTTTTCCGCAAGAGGGAGCTCCGCCGCGCTCTTGCCGTATTCCGGCAGCCAAAAGTACGGATCGTAGCCAAAACCCCCGTCGCCTTGCGGGGCCTCCAGAATGAATCCATGCCAGGCCGCCTCCGTCAGCAGCGGCGCCGTATCCTGCGCGCTCTCGACAAAAGCCAGGGCGCAACGGTAGCGCGCACTGCGGCGCGCGCACGGCAAGCCGGACAGCGCGAGCATCAGTTTCGCGTTGTTCGCCGCATCGTCCGCGGCCAAGCCTGCGTAGCGCGCCGAATAAATACCCGGTGCACCGCTCAAGGCGTCGACTTCAAGCCCGGAGTCGTCGGCGACTGCCGCCGCGCCGCTCAAGTTCGCGGCATGGCGCGCCTTGAGCAGGGCGTTCTCCAGGAAACTTGAGCCGGTCTCCTGCGGCGATGGCAGTTTAAGTTCAGCCAGACTGGTCAATTCGAACGGCAGCCCGGCGAGCAGGGAGCGAAATTCGCGCAGCTTGCCGGGATTGGCGGTCGCAACAACCAATCGCCTGGGAGCCTCGCTGTCCACACTCAAGCGGCGCGGGCAGTGAGCTGCGCGGCATGCAACTGTGCGATGCCTTGCGTGGCGAGGTCCAACAACTGGTCGAGTTCATGGCGGCGGAATGCGTGGCCCTCGGCAGTGCCCTGAACTTCGACGAACGCGCCGCCGCTGTTCATCACCACATTCATGTCGGTTTCCGCGTTCGAATCCTCGGCATAGTCCAAATCGAGCACCGGCATGCCGCGGTAGATGCCCACCGAAACGGCGGCAACCTGACCGTGCAACGGATCGGCGGTGATCGCGCGTTTTTTGAGCAGAGTATCGATGGCATCCGCCAGGGCCACAAAGCCGCCGGTGATTGCCGCGGTGCGCGTCCCGCCGTCGGCTTGCAGCACATCGCAGTCGATGGTCACGGTGCGCTCGCCCAAACCTTTGAGGTCGACCACCGCGCGCAGGGCCCTGCCGATGAGGCGCTGAATCTCCTGCGTGCGGCCGGTTTGCTTGCCGCGGGCCGCCTCGCGCGCCGAACGAGTATGCGTGGCGCGCGGCAGCATGCCGTACTCTGCGGTCACCCACCCTTGGTTCTGCCCGCGCAGGAAGCCGGGCACGCTGTCCTCGATGCTGGCCGTGCAAAGGACACGCGTTAAGCCGAAACTCACCAGCACCGAGCCCTCCGCATGTTGGGTGAAACCGCGTTCGAACTTCAATTCGCGCAGCTGATCGGCCGCGCGGCCGCTGGGGCGAATACTCACGCCGCCTTCCATCGCAGCGCCGCGGCACTGGTGTTGTCGCTGTAAGGCGCGGAGGCTGCCACGGCCTGTTCGCCCAAGTCATTGAGCGAATCGCGCAGCGGTTTCACATTGCTCTGCGCAAAACGCACGAAGTCCTGATCGCGCAGGTTGGCCCACAGGCCGTCGGTGCACAACAACAGCACGTCGCCCGATTTCAGCTTGCGCCGCGACGATATTGTCATTTCCGGCAACGCGGCATCGCCGCCCAAGCAGCATTCGACGTAGTTGCGCATGGGGTGGCCATGGACCTCGGCTTCCGTAATCAAACCTTCGCGCAGCAGCACCTCGACATGGCTGTGATCGCGGGTGCGTTCCAGCACCTGCGTCTGGCGCAGCTGATAGATGCGGCTGTCGCCGACATGCGCCCAGTACGCCGCTGAATCCTGGACCAGGCAGACCGCGCAAGTCGCGCGCGGCCGCGCTTCGGCACTCAAGGCCGCCCCCAGCTTGACGACTTCTTCGTGCGCCCTGCCCAAGGCAAGGTGTAAAAAGCCCAGAGGATCGAAAATCGGATGCGGCGTCTGCCAAAAAGCTTCCAGCATGGTCGACAGCGCCGTCTCCGCCGCGCGTGCGCCGTCGGCATGACCGCCCATGCCGTCGATCACCACCAACAACACGGCGTGCTCCGCGGCCGCCACAGCGACCCGGTCCTGGTTTTCCTCGCGGTGGCCGATGAGGCTCACGTCCGCGGTTTCGATCTGCAATGCCTGCTCCTCGATCTGCTAAGCTTGCGAGCCACCGATTATGGCCGATTTTAGCGACGACCCCCATGATTCGTAGCATGACCGGCTTTGCCCGACGCGAGCGGCAGTTCCCCTGGGGACTGCTGGCCTGGGAATTGAAGACCGTTAACCACCGCTTTCTGGAGTTAGGCTGCCGCCTGCCGGAGGAATTCCGCTCCGCCGAGGCGGACTTTCGAGCCGCGATCGCCGCCGCCGTACGCCGGGGCAAGGTCGAGTGTTCGCTGCACTTCAAGCCCACGGTGGCCGCGGCTGCGCTCGAAGTCGACGCTGAATTGCTCGCGAGCCTCACCTCGAGGGCGCAGCAAATCGCCGCGCAGGCCGGCGCCGCGTCGCGCATCGATGTCCTTGACCTGCTGCGCTGGCCCGGCGTCATCCGCGACGGCACGCGCGACGCCGCGCCCATGATTGCCGCCGCGCAGACCCTGCTCGCCGATGCCTTGTCGGAATTGACCCGGTCGCGCGATAGCGAGGGCGCTCGGCTGCGCGATGCATTGGAACAGCGCTGTGCCGGGCTGCTGGAATTTTCCGGACGCGTGACGGACCGTCTGCCCGAGATCCACGCCCGCATGCGCGCCAAGCTGCTCGATCGCATCGCTCAGCTCGTCAGCGAGGTGGATCAAGACCGGCTCGAACAGGAACTGGCCATTCTGGCGCAACGGCTCGATGTCGACGAAGAGATCCACCGGCTGCGCGGCCATGTCGCCGAGGTGCGCAAGACCTTCGCCGGCCAGGACCCTGCGGGCCGGCGCCTGGACTTCTTGATGCAGGAACTGAATCGCGAGGCCAATACGTTGTCATCGAAGTCCCAGGACATCGAAACCACGCGTGCCGCGGTGGACATGAAGGTGCTGATCGAGCAAATGCGCGAGCAGGTGCAGAACATCGAGTAGCTTCCGGAGGGGGAAGGTGTGTTGAACGATCCGCTGGGTTTGACAGTGGCGGATGATTCCTCCGCAGGAGAGTCTCGTTGGATCACCAGTCGGAGTGAACGCCGGCGGCGAAATTTTGGTGGTTGTTTGGACGGAGCGCGAAGACGGCGAGCGTCTAATCTCAGTGCGACGAGCAACCACGAAGGAGCGGAAAGACTATGAAGGCTGAGTACGATTTCTCCAAAGGGCGGCGCGGGCAAGCTGTGCCAACGAAGGGAAAAACTCGCATCACCATTTACATCGACGATCAGATCGTCGCGGCATTCAAGGCGGAGTCGGCGCGAACGGGCATTGGATATCAGACGCTAATCAACGAGGCGCTCGCGCGGTACTTAGGCACTGCTGAAAAGCCTATCACAGCCGAACAGGTACGGAAGATTGTTCGAGACGAACTGGCGCACGCGCGCTGACAGTAAGGAACTGCAGCAGCGGACCGGTCCCTCCGACTATTGTGCGATGGGCCGATCACACGGCAATGTGACTACGGAATTGAACGTGCATCCGGTGATGACTTTTGACCCGCTGCTGGACCCCATACGCCAAGAGCCGCGCTTCCAGGCGATCGAGCGGGAGTTGAAGTTTCCGATCTAAGTGGCGATGCAATTGCGACGCAATTCCTCCGGTCGCGCGGCCATGCCACATATTGCCGAAGCACTCGTGCGGATGGATACTGTACACAGGACGAATATAGCGACCAAGGGAGTAAAGGTTGATCGCGACCTGCGCCAACAAGGCCCGATCAGCGCGCATGGATCAAAAATCCAAACGCGATTCTGCTCTAGCAATAGCCGTGCTATGCGTCGCGCTGGCGGGCTTGCTGATGCTCGATCGGGCGTCGGGCGAAGCGCAGCCGCCGGTCCGACAGGTCCTGCTGCTGCAATCGTACGATCGCGGCAACATGATCATCGACCACTTTACCGGCAACCTCCGGGTCGACCTGGACCGCAGTGCGGGCAGTCCGGTGAATGTCGTTCAGGTCGTCGTGGGTCCGACAGGGTTTGTCGGCGCGCTCTGAACAGGCGATCGTCGACTTCATCCGTTCCGCCTATGCCGATCATCCAAAGCCGGACCTGATCGTGTCAATTGCTGGCCCGGCGGCGGTATTCGCGCGCAAATATCGACAGCAGCTCTTTCCCGATGTCGCCGCTGCTGTTCGCGGCCGTCGATCAGCGATATCTTGCGGGACGCGCCCCTTGGCGAGAATGAGACCGCCGTCGCGGCCGATCAACGATTTCCCCGGGTTCTTCGACGACATCCTGCAGCTGCTGCCCCAGACCAAGCAGGTGTTCATGGTGATGGGCTCCGGACAGATCGGTCGATTCTGGCATCAGGAGCTCAACGAGCAGTTCACGCGATTTCGCGATCGGCCGACCTTTGTCTGGTCCGACGAAATGTCCCTTCCCGAGATCTTGCGCCGCTGTGCGAGCCTTCCAGCCCACTCGGCGATCTTCTATCTCACGTTCGGCACGGATGCGGCGGGTGCGGCATACGCGGACGAGCGAGTACTCGCCGATCTTCACGCCACGGCGAACGCTCCGCTGTTTGCGGCGCATAGCGTGTACCTGGGCTCCGGCATCGTCGGCGGCAGGCTGATGTCCATTGACGACCTCGCTCGCCACACGGCCGACGCGGCCGTTCGACTCCTGAACGGCGCGTCGCCGGGCAGCATCAGGGTACCGCCGCAAAGCGCGCGGTCAACCGATCTTCGACTGGCGCGAGCTGCAGCGGTGGGGCATACCCGAGAGCCGGTTACCGTCCGGCAGTGTGGTGCGCTATCGAAATCTCAGTGTGTGGCGCGAATACCCGCGCACGATTCTGAGCGCGGCCGGCGCACTGGCCATCCAGGCGCTCCTGATTATCGGACTCATGTTCGAGCGTCGAGCCCGGCGCCAGGCCGAGATCGACAGCCGCAGGAACCTGGCGCTCGCCGCTGACGTCTCTCGCCGCGAGACGATGTCGGTGCTCACCCACTCGATTGCGCATGAGCTCGGTCAACCCATCACTTCGATGATGCTCGACGCCCAGGCACTTCAGATGATGATCGCCGACAAGACCGCGACGCCGGAGACCATGGGAGAGATCCTCTCCGATATCCAGGCCGAGAGCGCCCGCGCCACGCAGATCATCGAGCGCCATCGGGCAATGCTCAGAAGTCATGAGCTGCAGAAGAAGCCGATCGATCTTAACGCCGTTATCAAGGAAAGCGTTGCCCTCGTTGCTTACGACATGACAACGCGGCAGATCACGGTGAACGTCAATCTGTGTCCGAAACCTTGTGTCATCAGCGGCGATCAGCTGCTCTTGCAGCAGGTGTTCGTGATTCTGGTGATGAACGCCATGGACGCGATGGCCGAGATGCCGCCGCCCCGGCGGCACGTCACGATAACCAGCGAACTCAGTGCCGCCGATGTCGAAGTCACCGTGCGCGACGCGGGACCGGGTTTGCCGGCGGATCTCGGCACGCTGTTCACACCATTCGTCACGACAAAGTCGCACGGCCTCGGGATAGGCCTCACGATCGCGCGGACGATCGCCGGCGCTCATGGAGGCACCATCGAGGCCCGCAACAATCCTGAAGGGGGCGCAACATTCACAGTCACGCTGCCCGCCGCGGAATCGAGAGCTTTGGACGGTGAGGCCGCGGTGCTCGCAGGCGACCGCGCTCGTTCGCGAAACCCGCCGGCGGAGGGCCCGTATCGCCCGAGGAATTAGCCGCTGGTGGTCTTCTTCGCAAAAATTGCAACTGGTGCTGCGGCGGCAACCGGCTCATCCAATCGCAGCACCGGCTCGCCGGCGCCCTTTCACCATCACCTGACCGACCATCGTGGTGCCAGCGTGAATGGTGCTGAGCTGAAAGATAGCCTGTGCCGCTTGTTCCTCATAGCCCGCGGACTGACCGACCCGTAGCTGCTGCCCGTGGCGGTTTGGTGAAAAGCGGCGGACCATTAGCGTTAGAATGCGCCGCTACTTTGGGTACAAACGAAGCTCACGCATTCATGACAAGCTCGGGGAGCGGAAGCGCACAGGGACGCCTTTACGTGGTTGCGGCACCGTCCGGCGCCGGCAAGACCAGTTTGGTGAAGGCCCTGATGGAGCGCGAGCCGCGCATCCAATTTTCGGTGTCCTACACCACGCGCAAACCCCGGCCCAACGAAATTCCCGGACGCGACTATCACTTCGTGAGCGCGGAGCGCTTCCAGGAAATGGTCGACAACCACGAGTTCCTCGAACACGCGAAGGTCTTCGATCATTGCTACGGCACCGGGGTGCGCACCGTGCAGGAGGCGCTGTCGAACGGCGAACAGCTGCTGCTGGAGATCGATTGGCAGGGCGCCCGCCAGGTGCGCGCGAGGCTTCCGGAGGCGTGCAGCATTTTCATTCTGCCGCCGTCGCGCTCAGCGCTGGAGCTGCGCCTCAAAGGGCGCAGCACCGATTCCGAGGAAGTCATTCAGCGGCGTCTTGCGCGACGCCGCCGCAAGACCTGGGTCACTGGACGGAATTCGACTACGTGGTCATCAACGATCGCTTTGACCAGGCGATCGAGGACCTGCAGGCCATCGTCGAGAGCCGCGGCGGCGCACCTGACGCACGACGACCCGAAGTGGTGCATTTGGCCGCGGCCTGGTTAATCCTTGATCAATACCGCAAATTCCGCCGAATAAGCGCATTTTACAGTGCCGCGCACCCTCGCGGCTGGCGAGAGCGGCGCCATTTCTGCTATGATTTCAATCCCTCCATTGGAACCTTAAGCATGGCGCGTATCACAGTCGAAGACTGCCTTCAAAATGAACCCAACCTGTTCAACCTGGTGTTGCTGGCCGCTAAGCGCGCCCGGCGCCTGGCGAACGGCGCAGAAGCGACCGTTGAATGGGAAAACGACAAGCCGACCGTGGTAGCGCTTCGCGAGATCGCTGCCGGAAACATCACGCTGGAAATGTTGGAAGAGCCCGAAGAGCCGGCCCAGCCGCCGGTGAGCGAGCTCGACATGCCGTCGGATTTCCGCGCTCCGCAACTCGGGCTTGGGGACTAGCGACAGCCGGCCCCCTTAAAGAGCGACGATGGACTATGCGTCTTCCATACTTGGTTTCTTGCCTGGTGGAAGACGATCCACCGGGATCAGTCAGCTCTTAGACAAACTCGAAGCCTATCTATCCGCCCGCCCAGGTCGAGCGGGTGCGCGAAGCCTACGACTTCGGCGCGGAAAAGCACCAGGGACAAAAGCGCGTTTCGGGCGAGCCGTACATCACGCATCCGGTGGCGGTTGCCGACATTCTCGCCGACCTGCGCCTGGATGCCGACACCTTGGTGGCGGCGATCCTGCACGATGTCATCGAGGACACGCCGACGGCGAAGGCGGAGATCGCGTCGATCTTCGGGCAGGTGGTCGCCGAGCTGGTCGACGGCGTCAGCAAGCTGGACCAGATCCAGTTCAAGAACCGCCAGGAAGCCCAGGCGGAGAGCTTCCGCAAAATGCTGCTGGCGATGGTGCGCGACATCCGCGTCATCATGGTCAAGCTCGCGGACCGCATGCACAACATGCGCACCCTCGGCGTCATGCCGCCGGTCAAGCGCCGGCGCAGCGCCCGCGAAACCCTCGAGATCTACGCGCCGATCGCCGAGCGCTTGGGACTGTACGCGGTCAAGCTCGAGCTCGAGGACCTGGGCTTCCGCGCGCTCTATCCCTACCGCTACAAGGTTCTCGAGCGAGAACTGAAGCGCGCGCGCGGCAACCAAAAGGAATTCATCAACAAGATCGCCGAGACCTTCAAAGGCGCGCTTGAAGAAAGCCGGCATCGACGGCGCGGTGGAGGGCCGCGAGAAGCACTTGTACAGCATCTACAAAAAGATGCAGAACAAGAAGATCTCGCTCAACGAGATGGTGGATGTGTACGGTTTCCGCATCATCGTCGACAACGCGGATGTGTGCTACCGCGTGCTCGGACTGGTGCACAGCCTCTACAAGCCCATGCCGGGGCGCTTCAAGGATTACATCGCCATTCCGCGCGTCAACGGCTACCAGTCGCTGCACACCACCCTGTTCGGACCGAACGGCGTGCCCATCGAGGTGCAGATCCGCTCCGAACAAATGCACCGCGTGGCCGAGTCCGGGATCGCCGCGCACTGGAAGTACAAGTCCGGCGGCGACACATTCGGCGGCGTCGAACACGACCGCGCGCGCGAGTGGCTCGCGAGCCTCGTGCAGATTCAGGAAGGCGGCAGCTCGGAGGAATTTCTCGAGAGCGTCAAGGTCGATCTGTTCCCGGACAAGGTCTACGTGTTCACGCCCAAGGGCAAAATCCTGCGCCTGCCGACCGGCGCCACCACCGTGGACTTTGCCTATGCGATTCACACCGATGTCGGCAACCGCTGCGTCGCGGCCAAGGTGGACCGGCGCCTGGTGCCGCTGCGCACGCCGCTGCGCAATGGTCAAACGGTGGAAATCATCACCGCGAAGGGCGCGAAGCCCAATCCGTCATGGTCCAGTTTCCTGGTCACGGCAAAGGCCCGGGCCGCCGTGCGTCAATACTTGAAGAATCTCAAGAAGGGCGACGCGCTCGAGCTCGGCCGCCGCCTGCTTGCGTTGGCGCTCGAGGAGTTCTCGCTCAACTTGAAAAAGATTCCCGCGGCGGACATCGACGCGGTGGTCAAGGAACTCAACCTGCGCGACGCAGATGAGCTGTACGAAAAAATCGGTCTGGGCGAGCGCCTGGCGCCGCTGGTCGCGCGGCGTCTGCAGCCCGCGCTTGTCAACGGCGAACACGGCCACCCCGCCAGCGGCGGCCCGCTGATGATCGCAGGCACTGAAGGCCTGTTGGTGACCTATGCGCGCTGCTGTTTTCCGATTCCCAACGATCCGATCATGGCTTACCTGAGCGCGGGTCGCGGCGTGATGATTCACCGGCAGAATTGCGGTAATCTCGCCGAGTACCGCAAGCAGCCCGACAAGTGGCTGTCGGTGGCCTGGGAGGCCACGCGCGGCCGCTTGTTCAGCTCGGAAATCCAATTGGAAATCAACAACCGGGTCGGCGTGCTGGCGGCGGTGGCCTCGAGCATCGCCGGCACCGAAACCAACATCGATCAGGTGTCCCTGGAAGAACGCGACGTGAACTCTTCATCCCTGAAATTTCAAGTGCAGGTCCGCGACCGCAAACATCTGGCGCGCGTCATCCGCACCGTGCGGCGCATGCCGGATGTGCAGCGCGTGTTCCGCTCGCTGGCGTAAAGTGCCTGCTCCCAGCCGCAATTTCCTCCCGCCCGAATTCCCTTTCACTCAACTTAGATCAAGACCATGAGCAAACAAATCATTTCCACGCCCAACGCACCGGCTGCCATCGGCACCTACTCGCAGGCCGCGCGAGTGGGCAATACCATCTGGGTCTCCGGCCAGATTCCCATGGACCCCGGCACCAAGGAGCTGGTGCAGGGCGACATGGAGGTTCAGGTGCGGCGCGCGTTCGACAATCTGAAGGCAATCGTAGTCGCGAGCGGCGCCACGCTCGACGACGTGGTGAAGGCGAACATCTTCATGATCGATTTATCCCACTTCGCGCTCGTCAATAAAATCATGGCCGAGTATTTCCGCGAACCGTATCCGGCACGCGCCGCGGTCGGGGTTGCCTCGCTGCCGCGCGGCGCGCAGTTCGAAGTGGAGTGCATCGTCGCCCTGTGATCGATTTAAAGCCGGTCACGGTATTGCGCGGCGTCGGCGACTCGCTCGCGACGCGTCTGCGCACCTTGGGGGTGGAAACCACTCAGGATCTGTTGTTTCTTTTGCCGCTGCGCTACGAAGACCGCACGCGCATCGTTCCTTTGGGCGAATTGCGGGCCGGACAGCGCGCCTCCGTGGAGGGCGAAGTGCTGCTCACCGAGGTGGCGTTTCGCGGCCGGCGGCAGATGCTGTGCAGGATCGGCGACGGTTCCGGCTTTTTGACGCTGCGATTCTTTTACTTTACGGCGCAGCAACAACAGGGCTTGAGCAGAGGCGCGCGGATTCGTTGTTTCGGCGAGGCCCGCCGCGGCCCCAAAGGCTTGGAGTTCGTCCACCCGGAATACCGGCGCGTCGATCCGCATGCGCCCCAGCCTCCGGAAGAGCATCTCACGCCCATCTATCCAGCCACTGAAGGCGTGACGCAAGGGCGTCTGCGCCTGCTGGTCAAACTGGCGTTCGACCAAACCGGCGCCGAGGATCCCAAGGATTGGTTGCCGCCGGCCGTGTTGGCGGATTCGCAGCTGCCCAGCTTGCGCGAAGCGCTGCTGTATGTGCACCGTCCTCCGACCGACGCACCGGTAGAGTTGCTGATGAGCTATCGCCACCCGGCGCAGCGCCGCCTGGCATTCGAGGAACTGCTGGCGCACCAACTGTCGCTCAAACTCTTGCGCCGAAGGATCCAGAGCGACCCGGGCTGGCCGCTGCAGCCCGCGGGGGAACTGAAGACCAAATTCCTGGCCGCGCTGCCCTACCGCATGACGGCCGCGCAGCAGCGGGTACTCACGGAAATCGAAGGCGATCTGCAACACCCCAAGCCGATGCTGCGCCTGGTACAGGGCGATGTGGGCTGCGGAAAAACCCTGGTCGCCGCGCTGGCGGCAACCCAGGCCATTCAGATGGGCCGCCAGGTCGCGTTGATGGCACCCACCGAACTGCTCGCCGATCAGCATGCGCAGAATTTTCGCCGCTGGTTCGATCCCTTGGGAGTTTCGGTCGCTTGCTTGAGCGGCCGCTTGACCGGCAAGGCGCGCAGCACCGTGCTGCATGGGATTCGCGAGGGACATGCATCCATCGTCATCGGCACGCATGCCCTGTTTCAGGAGAGCGTGGAGTTTTCCTCGCTGGCATTGGTGGTGGTCGATGAACAGCATCGCTTCGGCGTGCATCAACGCTTGAGCTTGCGCGAGAAGGGCGCAGTGGACGGCCATCAGCCGCATCAGCTCATCATGACCGCCACTCCGATTCCGCGCACCTTGGCAATGACCGCCTACGCGGATCTGGATGTTTCGGTGATCGATGAATTGCCGCCGGGGCGTACCCCGGTCAAAACCGTGGTGCTGGCCGAGACCCGGCGCGACCAGGTCGTGCAGCGGATCCGCACCGCCTGCCTGGAGGGACGGCAGACTTACTGGGTGTGTCCGCTCATCGACGAATCGGAGGAGATGCCCTACCAAGCCGCTGAAGAGACGGCAGCCGCCCTGGCCGCGGCGTTGCCGGAACTGAAAGTGGGGATGGTGCATGGGCGCATGCCGGCGCAGGCCAAAGAGGGCACGATGCGCCGCTTCAAGGACGGCGAGATCCAATTGCTGGTCGCCACCACCGTCATTGAGGTCGGCGTGGATGTCCCGAACGCAACGCTGATGGTGATCGAGAATGCCGAGCGGTTAGGACTGGCCCAGCTGCATCAGTTGCGCGGCCGGGTCGGCCGCGGCCGGCACGTCAGCTCGTGCCTCCTGATGTATCGCGCGCCGCTGTCGCAGATGGCGCGCCGGCGTCTTGGCGTCATGCGCGACACCAACGACGGTTTCGAGGTGGCCCGGCACGACCTGGAGCTGCGCGGACCCGGGGAATTGTTGGGCACCCGCCAGACCGGACTCGCGCAAATGCGTGTCGCAGATTTATTACGCGACGCGGACTTATTGCCGCGGGTGCAGATCGCAGCCGAAGCTCTGCTGCGCGATTATGGAAAACATGTGGCGCCGCTGATTCGCCGCTGGGTGGGACATGCAGAGCAATACGGCCGCGTGGGGTAGAATCGCGCGGATGACTCGCGGTAGTGCACGTCCGATCGAATCCATTCAGTGGCAGCCCCAGGAACGCCTGGGGCAGTTGTCCATGGACGCGCAGTTGCGTCCCTGGCTCATCGGCAAGGGATTGTTGACGCTGCGCCTGCGGCAGGCCTGCGGCGAACGCTTCGGCTTGCGCCTGGTGGATCAATGGACCGGCCTCTTGAGCGCATCGCATAAAGCGGCGCTGCGAATCGAAGACCAGGCAGGCCTGTTCTGCGATGTCGAAATGAGCTGCGGCGAGAGTGTGTGGGTGTTCGGCCAGACCATCGTTCCGGATTCGACCTTGAGCGCACATCCGTGGCTCGCGGAACTCGGCGATACAGCGCTCGGCGAGACCTTGAGCGATTTGTCCGGCGTTGAACGCGGTCCCCATGAGTACGCGTGGCTGCCCACGAAAGAAGCCGTGACCGCGCGCGCGCTGCGCGATGCCGAAATCAAGCCGGCGGGACTGTGGGCACGCCGCGCGCGAATAACCTTGCGCAACGCCCCCTTGCTGACGCAAGAATTGTTCCTGCCTTCCATGGGCCGCGTTTAGGCAATCGAAGCGTGCCACTGCCGCGAAACGGGGATGAACTGGCGCTGATGATCATGGCGCGCCTGCGCTGGTATGCCTATCGCATTCGCTTTCATCCCTGGACCACGGAAGAGCTGCCGAAGATTCTCGGCACCGTTCATGACTATGTGCGGCTCATGCGCCTGGACCGCCCCATCGGCATTTGGCTGCTCTTGTGGCCGACGCTGTGGGCGCTGTGGATCGGCAGCCGCGGTCAGCCGAAGCCCTTGATCTTCATCATCTTCGTGAGCGGCACCGTGCTGATGCGCTCGGCCGGTTGCGCCATCAACGACTACGCCGACCGCAGCTTCGATCCGCATGTCGCGCGTACCAAGGATCGTCCTTTGGCTGCCGGACGCCTCTCGACGCTCGAGGCATTGGTGCTGTTCGCCATTCTGTCGCTCGCGGCATTGGTGCTGGCGCTGCAGCTGAACCGCCTGACGCTGCTTTGCGCGGTGGTGGGCGCGTTCATCGCGGTCACCTATCCATTCGTGAAACGCTTCCTGTCGGTGCCGCAGCTGTACCTAGGGTTGGCGTTCGGCGCCGGAATTCCCATGGCTTTCGCCGCGCAGCTGGAATACGTGCCGCGGATCGCGTGGCTGCTGCTGCTCGCCAATGTGCTGTGGGTCACGGTGTACGACACCATGTACGCCATGGTGGATCGCGATGACGATATACGGATAGGCGTGAAATCGACCGCGATCTTGTTCGGCGATTCCGACCGCCACATCATCGCCGTGCTGCAGCTGATGACCCTGGTGACGCTCTACCTGGTCGGAAAAATCATTCGAGCGGGAGCCTGGTACAACGCCGGGCTGGGCGCGGGGGCGATGTTTTTCATTTATCAGCTTTGGCTGATTCGCGCGCGCGACCGCGAGGGCTGCTTGCGCGCCTTTCTCAACAACAATTATTTCGGCATGTCCGTATTCATCGGACTGGCGCTCGAGTATCAGTTCGCGCGTTGAGCGGCGCAGTGGCGGCGGCTCGTGCCTCTATAGTGGCTGAGCCTGCAGTTCAATGCCGCCGCAAGTGTTGCAACACGAGTTCGTTGACCACCTGCGGTGCCTCCATATTGGCCATGTGCCCGGCCTGCGCGATCGTTCGCAGCGTTGCCTGCGGCATTTCGGCGCCGAGACGCCGGGCGATGTCATGAAAGTCCGGCAGATCGTGCTCGCCGATTATCACCAAGGTGGGGGTGGCAATCGCAGCCAGGATCTCCGCGCCGGGTTGCGCGGGCGCCTGGTCCAGGTCCTTTTGCCGCCAATGCCAACCCGAATATTGCGCGACCATCGTTTCCAACGCCGCGGCCGTCGCGGGTTGCCGGCGCGCCGGTGCGAACAGAGGATGATCGAGCCAAAGCCGTTTGGCGCCGGCGAGGTCGCCGCGTTTGGCGGCATCCGACATGCCGCGCCAGCGCCGCATCCAGTCCTCGCTCCACCGGTGTCCATCGAGCGCGGTGTCGACCAAAGTCAGTGACCGCACGGCCTCAGGTCTGGCCTCGGCAGCGCGCAACGCAAAGCGTCCGCCCATGGACAGCGCCACCAAATGCGCGGGACGCGCATTGAGCAGGTCCATCAACGCGAGCAGGTCATCGACGTGCGAATAAGCCCCATCAGGCATGCTCGAGCGGCCGTAGCCGCGCAAGTCGTAACGGATGGCGCGGTGCCGTGCGGTGAAGGCCGGCCATTGCGCGTCCCACATCTTTGCGTCCAAGCCGAATCCGTGGATGAAGATGACCGGATCGCCCTCGCCGGCGACCGAATAGTTGAGCCATCCCCCGGGCAGTTCAAGCGTTGAGGATTCATCGGAATTCGGCACGCTCATGCAGCTCCTTGGCTTGACGCGACGCGATTTTAGCCGCCGCCGGCAGGGCTTCAGGTAAACCAGACTCATTATCATAGGTTGACTAGCAAGGCGGCCCCCGAATACTGGCGGCCCCCGAATACTGCCCAATACCGGCGGCAATGGAGGTATCCCTTGAGCCCACGCAACGACTGGACGCTCGCCGAGGTGGCGGAGCTTTTTGACATGCCATTCATGGACTTAGTGTTCCGGGCGCACCGAGTGCACCGACTCTTCCATGCGCCCAACACCATCCAGGTGAGCACACTTCTCAGCATCAAAACCGGCGCGTGTCCGGAGGACTGCGCCTACTGCCCGCAAAGTGTGCGCTTCGATACCGGCCTTGAGCCCTCCGAGCTTTTGGAACTGTCAGAAGTCGCCGCCCGCGCCCGCGCTGCCAAAGACGCCGGGGCGACGCGCTTTTGCATGGGCGCCGCGTACCGCTCGCCCAAGCCCAAGGACCTGCGCAAAGTCGATCGCCATGGTCAGCGCCGTGAAGGACTTGGGGCTCGAAACTTGCGCCACCCTTGGCATGCTGACATCCGCCCAGGCGCGCGAGCTCAAGCACGCCGGCCTGGATTTCTACAATCACAACCTGGATACCTCGGCGCGCTACTACGAGGAGATCATCAGCACCCGCACCTATCAGGACCGCCTGGACACCCTGCAGGCCGTGCGCGATGCCGGCATCCAGGTCTGTTGCGGCGGCATCGTCGGCATGGGCGAAGAGCGGCACGATCGCATCGCCTTGCTGCATACGCTCGCCTCGTTGCCCGAACATCCGCAAAGCGTGCCCATCAATCATTTGGTGCGGGTGGCGGGAACGCCGCTGGCGGACGCTGAAGCCCTGGACCCTTTTGATTTCGTCCGCATGATTGCCGTCGCGCGCATTCTCATGCCCGCGAGTCACGTGCGCTTGTCAGCGGGGCGGGCGCAAATGAGCGATGAACTCCAGGCCCTGTGTTTCATGGCCGGCGCGAACTCGATTTTTTACGGCGAGAAGCTGCTGACCACGGGCAATCCCGATACCGTGCACGATCAAAACCTGTTTCGCCGCCTGGGGCTGAGCGCTGAACCGCCGCCCGAGCACTCACGCGCGCCGGGATTCCGCGCCGAATCGTTGTCTCACGCCGCAGGAGCTTCTGTGGCATCGTAATCGCTTATGAGCGATGACATCGGCGCGTACGCCCTGGACTCCCGGTGGGTAAGACGCTCCTTCGATCGCGCCGCAGAAACCTATGACGGCGCGGCGGTGCTGCACCGGCAAGTCCGCGACATCCTGTTGCAGCGCCTCGCGCCGGTCGCACTCGTGCCGCGCGTGGTGCTGGACGCCGGAGCCGGTACCGGCCACGCGAGCCGCGCGCTCAAGCGCCGATATCCCAAAGCGCTGGTGATTGCACTCGATTCCTCCGCGCAAATGCTGAAGGCAGCGGGCAGGCAGCAAAACTGGCTGCGCCCCTTCAGGCGCGTATGTGCGGATGCGCAATCGCTGCCTTTCGCAGACGGCAGCCTCGATTTGATCGTCAGCAACCTGCTGCTGCAATGGTGCAATCCGGAGGCGGCGTTCGCAGAATTTCGCCGCGTATTGGCGCCGGATGGACTGTTGAGCTTCAGCGCCCTGGGTCCTGACACGTTGCGGGAATTGCGCAGCGCCTGGGGTCAGGTCGACACGCACAGTCATGTGCACCAATTCATCGACATGCATGATCTGGGCGATGCCCTGGTACGCAATGGCTTCGCCGCGCCGGTGTTGGACGTCGAACGCTTTACTCTGCGTTATCTGGACGTGCGCAAGGTCGCCGCGGACCTGAAGGATACCGGAGCGCATAACGCAACGGCGGGGCGCGCGAAGGGGCTCACCGGACCGCGCAAATTCGCTGCAATGCAGGCCGCCTATGAAAATTTCCGGCAGGACGGCCGGTTGCCGGCCACCTATGAAGTCGTGTTCGCGCATGCGTGGGTCCCCGCGCACACGGCACGGCGCGCTGCCGGGGACGCAACCCATGTGTCCCTGGAAGAAATCAAGCGGGAACTTAAGCGCTCGGCGCGATAAATAGGGCGCTGACCGATGCCTAAGGCACCCACCCTTACGCTATCCTCCCCTGCATGGAACAGCGCATTACGCTCGCGCCAAATTGTTCGCTTTCGCCGTCGGGGCCGCGCTGTTCTTCGCAGCTACCTGCCTGTTTTCTCTCAGCTTTGCGCTAATCTTCGTCCTGCAGGGACTTTGGCCGATTTTGCTGTTTTGGGCTTTGGAGATGCTGGCGCTTGGGATAGCCTTGCGCGCCAGTATGCAGCGCCGAAATTACAGTCAAACCGTGCTGATCACGGATTCCAGGATCAGCCTGGTGACCCGCTCGCGCCATGGCGAGGCAAAACAAGAGTTTGCGAGGCATTGGGCGAAGGTTAAACTTCGCAGTCCGCCGCGGAGGCTGGGCAACAGCCGCCTGACCATTGAAAGTCACGGGCGGGCGTATGAGGTCGGCAGCTTCCTGACCGAGGAAGATCGCCGTTTGCTGGCGGAACGATTGGGTAGATTAGTCGGCGGCGTGAACGAGTCGCCGCCGCTTGAAGTCGCGAAATAGGGGATCTGTTTAGATGAGAGTTACCAGAGGCAGTTTCGATCACAGCTCTTCCGGGCCGCGAACGCGGCTATCGGCGGGAGCGCTTTGCCTGGCCGCGCTGGGGCTGGCCGCGGAGGCCTGCGCCAATACGTCCAACGGCTACAACCTGCCGGAGGGCGTCACCGATCTGGCCCGCGACATGTTCCACCTGCACATGATCGTGTTTTGGATTTGCGTCGGCATCGCCGTGGTTGTGTTCGGCGCGATGATTTACACGCTGGTCAGATTCCGCCACTCGCAAGGAGCGGTTGCCGACACCAACATGCTTCACAGCACCAAGGTGGAAATCATTTGGACCATCATTCCCGTGGTGATCCTGGTGTTCATGGCGGTGCCCGCAGCCGAACTCATTCTCAAGCAGGAAGATACCCGCAATTCCGAATTGTCCATCCGCGTCACCGGATACCAATGGAAATGGGAATACGCCTACATGGACGCCGCGGAAGGCGTGGATTTTTTCTCCACGCTCGCGCGCGACTCGAATTTCGCACGCCAGGTCGGTTCCGGCATCGATCCTAAATCCGTGCCCAACTATCTGCTCGAGGTCGACAAACCGCTGGTGATCCCCAGCGGCACCAAGATTCGCCTGCTCCTGACATCGCAGGATGTGATTCATGCCTGGTGGGTGCCCGACTTCGGCGCCAAACGCGCTGCGATCCCGGGCTTCGTCAACGAGTTGTGGTTCAAAGTCGATCCGGGCAAGGAAGGCGTCTACCGCGGACAATGCGCCGCGCTTTGCGGGCGCGACCACGGTTTCATGCCCGTGGTGGTCGATGTGCGCACGCCCGATGAATTCAAGAAGTGGGTCGAAGCGCAGAAGGCAGCCGCGAAGCAAGCGGCGCTGCCGCTGCGTCGCGCTCCGGCGCCAGCTGCCCAGCGCGCCGCCCGCCCCGCCGCCCACCGCGCAGGCTTTGACGAAATAAACCACGCAGCAATTATTCAAGAGAGCGATCTGACTATGGCCAATGTTCACGCGAGCAACACCGCGCACCATCCCGATCAGGTGCATGACGATCATGGGCACCACGATGGTCCGGCCACCGGCATCAAACGGTGGCTCTTCGCCACCAACCACAAAGACATCGGCACGATGTACCTGGTGTTCAGCCTGATCATGTTCTTCATCGGCGGCTTCATGGCCATGCTGATCCGCGTCGAACTCTTCAAGCCCGGCCTGCAGCTCTTGGACCCTGTCACCTTCAATCAGCTGACGACGAATCACGCGCTGATCATGATCTTCGGCGCCGTCATGCCGGCCTTCGTCGGCTTGGCGAATTGGATGGTGCCCCTGCAAGTCGGCGCGCCCGACATGGCGCTGCCGCGCATGAATAACTTCAGCTTCTGGATTTTGCCCTTCGCCTTCACGCTGCTGCTGTCGACGCATGTTCGTGCCGGGCGGCATGGCGGCGGCGGGCTGGACATTGTATCCGCCGTTGTCCCTGCAGACCGGCGACAGCTTTCCGATGCTGATCTTCGCCATCCACATGATGGGCGCTTCCTCGATCATGGGTGCGATCAATATCATCGTCACCATCATGAACATGCGCGCCCCCGGCATGCACCTGCTGAACATGCCGCTGTTTACCTGGTCTTGGCTGATCACCGCATACCTGCTGATCGCGGTGATGCCGGTGCTCGCAGGCGCGGTCACCATGCTGCTCACCGACCATTTCTTCGGCACCAGTTTCTTCAATGCCGCGGGCGGCGGCGACCCGATGATGTTCGAGCACATCTTCTGGTTCTTCGGGCACCCCGAGGTGTACATCATGATTTTGCCGGCCTTCGGCATCATCTCGGAGGTCCTGCCGACGTTCGCGCGCAAGCCGCTGTTCGGCGCGACCTCGATGATCTACGCCATCGCCTCGATCGCTTTCCTGTCATTCATCGTGTGGGGACATCACATGTTCGTCGACGGCATGCCGGTGGCCGCGCAACTGTTCTACATGATGTCGACCATGCTCATCGCCGTGCCAACGGGCGTGAAGGTGTTCAACTGGACCGCGACGTTGTGGCGCGGCTCGCTCTCCTTCGAACCGCCGATGCTGTTCGCGTTGTCGTTCCTTTTTCTGTTCAGCATCGGCGGCTTCTCGGGGTTGATGCTGGCCATCGTTCCCGTGGATTTTCAGTACAACCAGACCTACTTCGTGGTTGCGCACTTTCACTATGTGCTGGTGCCCGGCGCAATATTCGGCATCATGGCGGGGGTGTACTACTGGATCCCGAAGTGGACCGGCCACATGTACAACCAGACCCTCGCCAAGTGGCATTTCTGGCTGTCGACGATTTTCGTCAATGTCCTGTTCTTCCCGCAGCACTTCTTGGGACTGGCCGGCATGCCGCGGCGCATTCCCGACTATGCCGTGCAATTCACCGACTGGAACATGGTCTCCTCGATCGGCGGTTTCTTCTTTGGCGCTTCGCAGATCTTATTTGCAATCGTGATCGTGCAATGCATACGCGGCGGCCAAAAGGCGACCGCCAAGGTGTGGGATGACGCACGGCCCAACGGGCTCGAGTGGACGCTGTCCTCGCCGCCGCCCTATCACAGCTTCACCACGGCGCCTGAAATCAAATGAGGGTGACGCAAGGAGCGCACCACAGCCAAGATCCCCGAAAGTTGCGCATTCGGAACGCGGCCATAGGGTTGGCGACCCTGGCGCTGGCGTTCTATTTCGGATTCATCGCGCTGCTGATTTTTCGCAGCCACCATTGATGGACCGCAAGCGCGCCAATCGCAAGCTGGTCTGGGCGCTGCTGATCATGACCGCGGCCAGCTTTGCTTTCGGCTGGGCACTGGTGCCGCTGTACGATGTGTTTTGCCGGGCGACGGGCATCGGCAATGCGGAAGCCAAGGCCGGTCCTTCTGCTGTGAAGGAAGCGATCGACCCGAATCGGGAGGTCACCATCGAATTCGTGGCATCGCCCGCTTCGGTGGGCAGCTACGAGTTCCGGCCCAAGGTTGCCTCGATGCGCGTTCATCCGGGCAAGCTGTATGAGACCGAGTTTTATGCGAAGAACCTGACCTCGGTGCCGTCCGTCGCGCAGGCCGTTCCCAGCATTTCGCCGACCGGCACGTCCCAGTACTTCCATAAGACCGAGTGCTTTTGCTTCAGTCCGCAAAAGTTCGCTGTGGGGGAAGGCCGCGATATGCCGGTGCGATTCATCGTGGACCCGCAGCTGCCCTCGAACGTCGATCGGCTCACGCTGGCTTATACCTTCTACGATACGACGCAATCCACAACACGGCGTTGAATCCAGCAGCTAAACTATTGCCGTTGCTAGACTGCCGCCCCTAACCGTTAGAGATTTGAATATGGCGCAAGTGTCCCTGGAAGACCACAACCACTACTACGTTCCCCACAGCAGCCCGTGGCCCATATACGGGTCGGTCACACTCTTCACGCTGATGTCCGGCGCCGTCATCACGCTCAACGACTGGGGTCCGGCGTGGTTCTTGCTGCCGGGATTTTTGATGTTGGTGATGCTGTTCATTTTATGGTTCCACACCGTTATCGGTGAGAACCAGAGCGGGATTTACAACATGGCCGTGGACCGCTCGTTCCGCATGGGAATGATGTGGTTCATTTTTTCCGAGGTCATGTTCTTCGCCGCCTTCTTTGGCGCGCTGTTCTATGCGCGCAACTTCTCGGTCCCCTGGCTCGCGGGCGACGGCGTGAAGATTTTCAGCAAGCTGCTGCTGTGGAACGATTATGGCGGCGACTGGCCCACCAATGGTCCCGCGACCCTGAGTCCGCGTGCCGACGGCACCTTCGAGACGATTCCGGCAGTCGGATTGCCCTTGATCAATACGGCCATCCTGCTCTCGAGCAGCGTCACGGTCACGATTGCAC
Source organism: uncultured Gammaproteobacteria bacterium (assembly GCA_963809645.1). Lineage (GTDB taxonomy): Bacteria > Pseudomonadota > Gammaproteobacteria > Steroidobacterales > Steroidobacteraceae > Bog-1198. Next base: position 502,432 of record CAWEKK010000007.1, on the reverse strand, counting down.
ACCATGCCCTGATCACCGGGCATCGAGCCCGATTGAAGATTTTTCTGGCGATGACATTTCTACTGGGCTTTTCCTTCGTATTCCTGCAGGCGACCGAATATCACGAGGCTTACACCGAGTTGGGCCTGCAGTTGCGCACGGGCATTTATGGAACCACGTTTTTCATGCTGACCGGCTTTCACGGCCTGCACGTGACCGTCGGGGCCATCATGCTCACGGTGATCTGGTTCAGGGTGATGAACGGGCACTTCACGCCGAAGCGGCATTTTGGTTTCGAAGCCGTCGCCTGGTACTGGCACTTCGTCGACGTGGTCTGGCTTGGGTTGTTCTTTTTCGTCTACTGGCTGTGATGCGACAGATGCAGCGGCTCGATCCAGCCGCTGTAGTAGGCGACGATTAACAGCACGAATAGCGCCACCGACAGGCCGATACGCCAGGCCAGCGCCACGACCATTTTTTTCCCGTCGTCCTCGCGGGTGCTCGACAAATGGAACAGCGCTTTGCCCAGGCTGATCAGGATCAGCACGAGCATCACGAGGATGAGGTATTTGAATGCCATCTGGCGCGTCTAGGCTTCTCGGACCTGCAGTATATAGTGCCCATCAAAGTCGGTAATCGCACTTTCGCGCCGCGCCCCTTCACGACGCTGCTGACAATTGTCTTGATGGGACTGCTGATTTCGCTCGGCCGCTGGCAGTTGCACCGCGCCGACGAGAAGCGGGCGCTGTACGCCTCCTTCGCCGCAGGTGCTGATGCCACGCGCCCGGTCGACCTCGACACGCCGAAACTGCCCCGCTACAGCCAAGTTGAAGCGTCCGGGCACTACGATGGCACGCGTCAGATCCTGATCGACAACATGGTCAATGCCGAACGCGCCGGGTATTTCGTGATCACGCCCTTCGCACTGCAAGGCGGAGGCTGGGTGCTGGTCAATCGCGGCTGGATTCCGTTGGGCCAGAGCCGAGCCGATCGGCCGGCCGTTCCGGTCGACTCCTACCCACGGCGCATTCGGGGCCGCGCCGACAATTTGCCCAGTGCAGGCATTCATATGGGGGTGCCGGCAGCACTTGCGCCTCCGTTTCCCGTGGTGGCGAATTTCCCCACGCAGTCCGAGCTGGCGCAGCTGCTCAAAGAGAGCCGATGGACCGCCGCCGCCGACTCGATCCTGCTGGATCCCACCGAGCCTGACGGCTATGTGCGCAATTGGGCGCCGCCGGGATTTCCGCCCATGCGTCACGTCGGGTATGCGGTGCAATGGTTCGGATTGGCGCTGGCCCTGGCCGTCATCTATGTCGTCACCAACTTTCGGCGCAGTTGAGGGCCGCGCATGACGGAACGCAGCGCACATGCGCATCAAGCCCGGCAGCGGCGCATGCTGATCGGTGTGGCCTTGATGTTTTTCGCGCCGCTGGCGCTCGCCTTCTATTTGTACTATGGCACGGGATGGCATCCCGGCGGCCGCGTCAATGCAGGCGAATTGATCGTACCTGCGCGGCCGCTGCCCGCGCTGGCATTACCCATCGCGACCGGGGGTGCGCGAACGAATCCCGACTTTCTCAAAGGAAAATGGACGCTTCTGTATGTGCAGAAGGGCCGCTGCGACGATGAGTGCGGCAAGCATCTATACGACACACGCCAGGTGCGTCTCGCGCTCGATCATGAAATGGACCGTGTGCAGCGGGTTTTCATCGGCGATGAGGATTGCTGCAATTTTCAGGAACTGAAACAGGCACACCCGGATTTGATCGTGATTCGCGCAAGCCCCGCCGATGCGGCGCTGCTCGACTTGCTGCCGATGCGCGAGGGTGCGTTGAATTCCCACCGCGTTTATCTCATCGACCCCTTGAGCAACGTCATGATGTTCTACGCCGCCGATGCCAGACCTAAAGGCATGCTCGAAGACATGAAGCGGCTGCTGCGTCTGTCGTCGATCGGTTGAAGCATGGACACTGAGCGACGTCTGCTCTGGTTTCGACGGCTTAGCCTAGCGGGCGCCGCGCTCGCCGCGACGGTGGTCGTGCTGGGTGCATGGGTCCGCCTTACCGATGCGGGTCTCGGCTGCCCGGATTGGCCGGGATGTTACGGGCACATCTATCCGCAGGCGGATCATCATTTCAGCAAAGCCATCCACGAGATGATCCATCGCTATTTTGCGACCACTCTTGGCCTCATTATTGTCGGCCTGCTGGCTTGGGCTGCGTGGAACCGCAAAGAACGCGGCCAGCCGCTGCTCGCGGTCGCGTTGCTGTTCGTTCTCGTCTGCCTGCAGGGGGCGCTCGGCGCCTTGACGGTGACGCTGCTGCTGAAGCCCTTGATCGTCACGGCACACTTGCTGGGCGGCCTGACCACCTTGGGGATCCTGTGGTGGCTGTCGCTCTCGCCTCCGCGGCGCGAACTCGTCGGCGCGAGAATTGGGACTGCGCAAATTTGCGCTCGCGGCTCTTGCGGCGCTTGCTGCTGCAAATCGCGCTCGGCGGCTGGACCAGCAGCAACTATGCGGCGGTGGCGTGTCCGGATTTTCCCACCTGCCAGCAATCCTGGTGGCCGCCCATGGACTTTCGCGATGCCTTTGTGCTGTGGCGCGGACTGGACATCGACTACACCGGCGGCGTGCTCGCGAATCCTGCGCGAATCGCCATTCACGTGACGCATCGAATCGGCGCCCTGATCGCCGGTTCCCTCTTGATCGCGCTCGGTGCCCTGACCTTGATCCGTGGCCGCAGCCGCGGTTTGCGGCTGGTGGGAGCTCTTCTCATGGGCGCCGTGCTGCTGCAGATCAGCATTGGAATCACCATGGTGCATTTGGGAATGCCTGTGGCGCTGGCGACTTCGCACAATGCAGGGGCGGCGCTGTTGGTCATTTGTACCGTGACTTTGCTGCGCTTGCTCTGGCCGCAGCCGCCGGTTCCGGCGGAACCTGGAATTCGGCGTGATACCCTTGCGTGATGTCCACCGTACCCGATAGTCCGCCGATTTCAGCCGCCGTCCACGGCGGCTGGCGGGACTATTTGGAGCTCACCAAGCCCAAGGTGAGCCTGCTGATCGTGTTTACCGCCATCGTCGGTATGGTGCTGGCATCGCCCGGCTGGATCCCATTGAATGCGCTGATTTTGGGTTCAATCGGAATCGCCATGGCCTCGGGCTCGGCGGCGGCTTTCAATCATATTTTGGACCGGCGCATCGATGGGCAGATGAACCGCACCCGCCGGCGGCCGCTGCCCACCGGCCATATGCAGGAAAGGCACGCCATGACGTTTGCAATAGTCCTGGCCTGCGCCTCGATGCTGATTTTATGGGCCGGGGTCAACGCCCTGACGGCCGTGCTGACCTTCTGTTCATTGATCGGCTACGCCATCGTGTACACCATGTGGTTGAAGCGTGCGACGCCGCAGAACATTGTGATCGGCGGAGCCGCGGGCGCCGCGCCGCCGGTGCTCGGCTGGGCAGCCGTGACCAATTCCATCGATCCCAATGCGCTGGTGTTGTTCCTGATCGTCTTCACCTGGACGCCGCCGCATTTTTGGGCGCTGGCGATCGCGCGGCGCGACGACTACGCCAAAGTGGGCATTCCCATGCTGCCCGTGACCCACGGCATCCCCTATACACGTCTGCAAATCGTGCTGTACACGGTGCTGTTGATTTTGACCACGCTGCTGCCCTTTCTCACGGGCATGAGCGGGCTGATTTATCTCGTGGCAGCGTTGGCGCTCAACGCGAGGTTTCTGTACTTCGTGGTGGCGCTAAACAAGGGAATGAGGCCCGACCTACCCATCCGCACGTTCAGATTTTCCATCACTTATTTGATGCTGCTGTTCGCCGCGCTCATCGTGGATCACTATCTTTACTTCCCGGTCTGAGCGGTCACCAAAGCCTTCCCGGGAAACGTATCGGCATTGAGCCTGCCCTGATCGATGAGAATGGTGCCGGCGACGATCACGTACTTCATCCCGATGCTCGGCTCGCGCGGCGCCGCGAAGGTCGAGCGATCCGCGACAATCTTTGGGTCGAACACGACGATATCCGCATCGGCCCCCTCCTGCAGCCGTCCCTTGCGGCGCGCCGCCGGCGTGGCTTTTTCCAGCCGCTGCGCGGGCATCAACGCCATCTTGCGAAGGGCGTCCATGAGCGTAACGCTGCCGCGCTCGCGTACGTATCGCGCCAGTACGCGCGCATAGGTGCCGGCATTTCGCGGATGGCCGTCAGCGCCGTCGCTGGCGATCATCACCAACGGTTCCGCAATGACGGCGTCCACCATTTCCTGCGTATTGGTGAAGAGCAGTACGGTGAGATCGCCGGGCGCTGCATGCAGCGTTTCGAAGCGTTCCTTGGTCAGGCGCTCGCCGGTGTCCGGTAGCTGCAGCGCATCGTAATCCACGCCGAGCTTTTCCTTCCATCCGGGATTGAACAGCGCGGAGTTGATGGCGGTCATACCCGCGATGTAGGGATAGGCTTCGGTGGTGACATCAAGGCCGCGCGCGCGGGCGCCCGCCACCAACGAGAGGCACTCGAGGCCATCGCTGTTGCAGCTGCTGTTGATGTGCACGATGTGCAAGGAGGCGCCGGAGACGGCGGCCGCACCGATGACCTCGCTGACCGCCTCAATGCTCGAGCCCGGTTCGAGACGCCCGAAGCTGCGGACATGTGTGAATACCGGCACGTGCCGCGAGGCGGCAAGGCGAAACATATCGATCACCTCGAGCCGGCTCGCGCCCGGTGCATACTGAATGCCCATGCCGATGCCCAGCGCCCCGGCATCCAATTCCCGGCTCAGGCGCTCCACGATGCGCTCGATCTGCTCCGCCGTGGCGGGCTGGTTGGTCGCGGGACCCGACTGTGGAAGGATGCTGGGATCATGAATGGGCTGGCCGAACACCAACGCACGAGCGGCCAGGTGACTCGCCGCCGTGCCGTAGTTGATCAGGGAGCGGCCCGCCTTCTTTTGCAGAAACGCGGCGACGTCCGGAACGCCGATCTCCATTTCCAGCGCCGTGGTAACGCCGTCGAAGGCTTTGAGCCGGCCGCTGGCGGGGTCCTGGCCATGCTGATGCAGATCGATGAAACCGGGCGCGACCACGAGTCCGTTCACGTCGATGACGCGTTTACCGGCGAGCGTCTGCGGCGAAATCCGCGCCACCCGGCCTTGGGTGATGCCAACATTGCGGACCGCATCGACGCCGGTCTCCGGATCCATCACGCGCCCGCCGCTGAGCACGATGTCGTAGCTCTGTGCGAATACCCGCGCGCCAAGGAGGAGACAAACGCACAGTACGGATGCTCGCGCGACGCCCATCGTTCAACTCCCCGGTGCGTCGTTGGATATATCGACCACGCAGCGCCATTCGCCGTCTCCGCCGCGCCGCCAGACCGTCACTGAGCGCCCGTGCGTGGACTCGAGTGCACCGTTGGCGCCGGGTGCGGTCGTCTCCACTGTGCTCATCATGTAGGCCATCTTTCCGTCCGGCGAAAACGTCGGCTTCTGCGAGGCCCATTGAATCTTGAATCCGGGAATTTTCAAACTGGCGGTAACGAAAGCGCGAATGGCGGTCTTGCCGTCGATCTGCGGCAGTCCGGGCTGCAGCAGATGCGCGTCGTCGCTCCAATAGGAGACGATTTTCTCGATATCCTTGCCTTCAAAGGACACTTTGGCCCAGTCGGCATCCCGCTGCGCGAGCTTGGCGCCCTCTGCCGCTGCGTCGAAGGAGGGTTGCGCACATCCGGCAAGCAGCAGCCCAGCCGCGCCGGCAACCAACATATGAAGTCGAATCATGGTGCTCGATCTCCGTTTCTTATAATTTGAATCACAATGATCCTACATCGACCCGAGGCCTTCGTCATGACTCCCGACGCAATCCGCCATGAGACCGTGCGCGCCAACGGCATCGACTTTCACGTCGCCATGGCGGGATCGGGCGAGCGGCTGGCGCTGTGCCTGCACGGATTCCCCGAGTCGTCATTTTCCTGGCGCTACCAGATACCGCTGCTCGCGCAGCTGGGCTATTGGGCCTGGGCGCCGGATCTGCGCGGTTATGGCGGCAGCTCGCGGCCTGTAGGCGTCCAGGCTTACAGTCTGGAAAATCTCGAGGAGGATGTCGCCGCATTGATCGCGGCCTCGGGCGCCAAAGACGTCGTGCTCGTCGGACACGATTGGGGCGCACTCATCGCCTGGTACTACGCCATGTTCGGGCGGCTGCCCATCTCCCGGCTCATCATCATGAATGTTCCGCATCCCGAGCTCGCACAGAAGGGCTTGCGCACGCTGCGGCAGTTGGCAAAATCCTGGTACATATTTTTCTTCCAGCTGCCTCGGATCCCCGAATGGGGGCTTGCGCGCCGGCATTGTGAAGCCATTGGCCGCATGTTTCGCGATATGGCGGTGGATAAGTCCCGCTTTCCGGACGAAGTGCTGCGTGTCTATCGGGACGCCGCAGCCGTGCCGGGCGCGCTCACGGCGATGCTGAATTACTATCGTGCATTGATCCGCGGATTTCGCCGCAACCGGCGCCGCGGCACGGTGCGAATCGACATTCCCACGCTGATGATTTGGGGAGAAGTCGATGCGGCGGTCGGCAAGGAGCTGACCTATGGCACGGAACAGCACGTCAGCAATCTGACCTTGCGCTACCTACCCAACGTGTCTCATTGGGTGCAACAAGAAGCGCCCGAGACCGTCAACGCCATGATCGAAGCGTGGCTTCTCGGGCGAGCCGTGCCGTACGCCGCGTGCGGCGCCTGCATCTCAGGTGGCCGGCAACCCTTCAATGGTCAGCGGCGGAAGCTGATCCGCCGGCGTGAAGCCAAATACCTGGCCGTAGAACGACAATTCGGATTGCAGTGCATTGATGATGTTTTCGGGCTTGCGAAAGCCGTGGCTCTCTTCGGGATAAAGTTTGAAGGCTACCGGCACGTGCCGCGCGCGCAGCGCTTCCACGATGCGCTTCGATTGATTGGGCGGAACCACCGGATCATCGGCGCCTTGCAGGACCAGCACCGGCACTTTGAATCCTCCCAAGTGATTGAGCGGCGAGCGGCTGTCGTAAATCGCTTGCGCCTGCGGCAGCGGCCCGATCAATGAATCCAGGTAGCGGCTCTCGAATTTGTGGGTGTCGCGCGCCAGTGCCGTCATGTCGGAAACGCCGAAGCTGTCGGTGCCGGCGTGAAACACATCGCTGGTACTCAAGGCCACCAGCACCGTGTAGCCGCCCGCGCTGCCGCCGCTGATGGCGGTGCGCTTTGGATCGGCACGCTTGGTGTCGACGAGATAGCGAACCGCGGCGATTACATCCTCGGCGTCGACCACGCCCCATTTGCCGTTCAATTCCTGGCGATAGGCGCGGCCGTAGCCGGAACTGCCGCCGTAGTTTACGTCAACCACCGCTATGCCGCGGCTGGTCCAAAACTGCACGCTCAAGCGCAACGCGGGCGAGGCCTGGGCAGTGGGGCCGCCGTGCACCATCGCCAACAACGGCGGCAGAGTAGCAGGCGTTCCCCGGTAACCAGCGTTGGTCGGTGCATAGTAAAACGCGTGCGCCGTACGGCCCTGCGCGCTGGGAAAGTCGATGGGCGTGGCGACCGATATGGAGTCTGCCGGCAAGGGCGACAGGCCTGCGGATCGCAAAGTGGTCGCCTTGGCGGCGGCGACATCGATGCTCACGACGGCGGAAGTCGATTTCGACGCGCCGGCGATAGCGGCGATGTGCTGCGCATCAATTTTGCTCAAGTGCGAGAACTCCACGTACGGCAAGTCCAGCTCGCGGCCGGTGCCCTTTTTAAGATCGACCATGGCGAGGCGCGCGATGCCGCGCTCGCGGAAGCACACCAGCGCACGCCCGTCGCCGAACAATACATAGTTCGATTCGCCGAAAGACCACAGCGGAGCGGAAAACTCTGCCGCTCGCGGCCAAACCGGCATTGCGCCGGCGGCGCGTTGCGCATACAAATTCCAAAATCCGCTGCGATCGGACATAAAATACAGCGTGCCGTCACTGTCCCACTGCGGCTCGAGCACCGACTCCTTAGGGCCGCCCGCGATGACGGCCATCGCCTGCAAGCCCTGCGCCGTCACGTTCGCGACTCTCAATTCGGTCCCGTCCCAAGGCATATTGGGATGATTCCAGGTGATGAAGGCAAGACGCCGGCCGTCCGGACTCAAGCGCGGATAAGAGACAAAATCGCTGCCCTCGAACAGCACATCGCCGGCGCCGCCCATGGGCAGCGGCAGCCGCACCAAGGCATTGCGGACATGGTTGGGATCCGTGTGATCTTCGCGCACGCAGATGAGCGCCGCGCTTGTTGATTTTTCAGGACCCGGGATAGCGATGCAATCGGCATAGCGATAATTTGCCGGCGTGACGGGCTTGGGCTCGCCGCCGCGTTTGATTGCATACAGCCGCTGATCGGAAAACTGGCTGTAGTACACGGTATCGCCGGCAACCACGAAAGGCGCTCCGCCATATTCATGCACGCGCGTGCGCACATTGGCGGCGTCCGGCGTGACCTGCACGGCAACTGCGTTGCTCAAGGAGAACAACGAGACCGCGCCGCCGCGGGCCGGTACGCTTTCCGTCCAATACAGACCTCCCGCAGCGGTGCGCAGATCGCCGAACCTGATGCCGCCTGCCGCCAGCGCTTCCGCGCTCAAGGGCGAGCCCCATGACCCGTAAGGCGCGCTCTGCGGCGCATCGGACCGGGCGCTCATGGCAGCGCCCACGAGGCAAAAAAGCGCGCCCGCAATACTTGCGGCCGCGGTGAATTGGGGTCGCGTGATGCTGTTAATGTCTGACTCCTTGGTGGCACACCCAATGTTAGGATGTTCTCATGCCGGCCACACCTAGTTTTTACTCCCGGGTATTTGCACTTACCGTTGCCGGCGTTCTGGGGTATGCGCTGCTGCTGATTTTCAGGCCGTTTGCGGTGTCGATGATTTGGGCGGCGTTTCTTGCTTTCCTCTTGTTTCCGCTCAATCTTGGCTGGCGGCGCCGCTTCAAAAGCAAATCACTGGCCGCGGGACTGCTGACGGCGCTTGCGCCGATCGTGATCCTCCTGCCCTTGAGCGCGTTGTCGGTGAACTTCGTGTCGCAGATCTCCAGCTTGCTGCGGCAGGTGCAAAAATATGCCACCGAACTGGATATCAAGTCATTCTCCGACCTGCAGCAGTTTCCGTGGATAGCGCGAATCAACACCTGGCTGCAGGCGCACGTGGACATATCCGCGGAACAGGTGCAGTCCTGGCTGCTATCCGGCACGCGCGAAGTGATGCAGCGCGCTGCGAGCTGGGGCGGATCGTTTTTTCTGGGAGCTTTGGGATCGCTCGTGGCATTTGCGATCATGCTGTTTCTGCTGTACTTTTTTCTATGCGATGGGGACGAGCTCATCGCGCGCTTACGGCGCTTGATTCCCATGCCCGAAGAGCGCAAAGAGCGCCTGTTCAGTCAGCTGAGCGCGGTCACCCGCGCGATCGTTTTCGGCACCACGGTGACCGCAATGCTGCAGGGACTGTTCCTGGGCATCGGCTTCGCCATCGTCGGCCTGCCCTCGCCGGTGGTGTTCGGCGTGCTCACGGCGCTGCTGTCGCTGCTGCCCGTGGGCGGTTCGGCTCTGGTTTGGATTCCAGCCGTGATCTGGTTGTGCATCGACAAGCACTGGGGCGGGGGCACATTCCTGTTCGTGTGGGGATGCCTGTTAAGCGGCCTGGACAATGTCGTGCGGCCCCTGCTCATTTCCGGGCGCGCCAGCATATCCGCCCTGGCGGTGTTTACCGGAGTGTTGGGCGGCATACCGGCTTTCGGCGCCATCGGCGTCATTGCCGGGCCGGTAGTGCTTTCCCTGGTATTGGCCCTCATTGAATTTGCTGAAGAAAGCAGCCCGAAAATCTCTTAGAACACAAGAGGCGGCCGCGGAATACTTCGACAGGCTCCTAGGGCGAAACGTGCAGTACAATCCGCGCCCTTATGGACGTTTCACACCTTCTCGACGGACTTAACGACGATCAACGCCAGGCCGTTGCGTCGCCCTTGGGCGCCGCGCTGGTGCTCGCCGGCGCCGGCAGCGGCAAGACGCGGGTATTGGTGCATCGAGTCGCGTGGCTGATCCAGGTCGAGGGCGCCTCGCCGAACAGCATTCTGGCCGTGACCTTCACCAACAAGGCGGCAGCGGAGATGCGCAGCCGCATCGAAACCCTGCTGGGATTGCCGAGCGGCGCGATGTGGCTCGGCACTTTTCACGGCTTGGCGCATCGTTTGCTGCGCATTCATTGGCGCGAGGTTGGGCTGCCGCAAAGCTTTCAGATTTTGGATTCCGAGGATCAGGCGCGGGTGCTGCGCAAGGTGTTGAAGGCGCTCGATCTGGACGAGACGCGCTGGATTCCACGCGAAATCCTCTGGTTCATCAATGCTCAGAAGGACGAGGGCCACAGACCCAAGCACATCAAGGACGACGGCGACCCGACCCGCCGGCAACTGATCAAAATTTATCAGGCGTATGAGGATGCCTGCCAGCGGGCCGGCGTGGTGGACTTCGCGGAGCTGCTGCTGCGCGCCTACGAGTTATGGCGCGACAATCCCGCCCTGCTGCAGCACTACCGCACGCGCTTCCGGCACGTGCTGGTGGATGAATTTCAAGACACCAATGCCATTCAGTACAAGTGGCTCATGTTGCTGGCCGGCCCGGACGGCATGCCGTTTGTCGTCGGCGATGACGATCAATCGATATATCGATGGCGAGGAGCGCGCGTCGAGAACTTGCATCAGTACCGGCGCGATTTCCCCAAGGCGGTGCTTTACAAGCTGGAGCAGAATTATCGCTCGACCGGGACGATTCTCAAGGCCGCCAACGCGCTGATCGCCAACAACGCCGGCCGGCTGGGCAAAACACTCTGGACCAGCGGTGAAGACGGCGAACGGGTCAAACTGTATGCCGCCTTCAACGAGCGCGATGAAGCGGATTTCGTGGTCAACCGGATACGCGAGTGGGTGTCGCGCGGCGGTGCGCGGCGCGAGGTCGCGGTGCTGTACCGATCGAATGCGCAGTCGCGCGTTTTTGAAGAGGCGTTCTTGAATGCGCGCATGCCTTACCGGGTGTACGGAGGACTGCGCTTCTTCGAGCGCGCGGAAATCAAGGACGCGCTGGCTTATTTGCGTCTCACATCGAGCCGCGCCGACGACACCTCCTTCGAGCGCGTGGTCAACCTGCCGGTGCGCGGCATCGGCGCAAAGACCATGGACCTGGTGCGCGACACCGCGCGCGCAAACTCGACCTCCTTGTGGAACGGCGCCATTGCCTGCGCTCAAGGCGCCTTGCCTCAGCGTGCGGCACAGGCCCTGCTGGCCTTCATGGAGTTGATCGACAGGCTCGCGCGCGAGGTCAACGGCTTGGAGCTGCACGAACAGGTCGATCACGTCATTCAGATGAGCGGCCTCATCGAGCACTACAAGAAAGAGAAGGGCGAACGCGGCGAAGGCCGGATCGAGAACCTGCTGGAACTGGTCAGCGCGGCGCGCGGATTCTCACCCGAGACCGAGGCGGAAGCGGAACTCTCGCCGCTCGAGTCCTTTCTGGCCCATGCCGTGCTGGAGTCGGGCGAGGGCCAGGCGGACCCGTACGATGATTGCGTGCAGATGATGACGCTGCACTCGGCCAAGGGCCTGGAGTTTCCGGTGGTGTTTCTCGCCGGCATGGAAGACGGCTTGTTTCCGCACCAACGATCGGTGGCCGATCTCGCCGGCTTGGAAGAGGAGCGCCGCCTTTGCTATGTCGGCGCGACTCGTGCCATGCGGCATCTCTACATCACCTATGCCGAGCAGCGCCGGCTCTACGGCGTCGACACGTACGGTCAGCCGTCGCGCTTTATCGGCGAATTCCCGCAGGAATTGATCGAAGAGATCCGGCCGCGCCTGCAGGTGTCGCGTCCGGTGTACCTGAAGCGCAGCGGTACGCTGGATGAGACGCCGGCTTCGGGGATGCGCATGGGCAGCCGGGTCCGGCATGCGAAATTCGGGGACGGGATCGTGCTCAATTTCGAAGGCAACGGACCGCATGCCCGCATTCAGGTCAATTTCGAGAGGCAGGGCACCAAGTGGCTGATGCTCTCATACGCCAATCTCGAGGTCGTGTAGAGTAATGCGCCTGTGAAAATAATCATTCTAGGTGCCGGACAAGTGGGCCGCACGGCCGCATATCACCTCTCTCGCGAAGAGGCGAACGATGTGACGGTCGTCGACCACAATGAAGAGGTTTCTACGGGACCTTCAGGATCGGCTCGATATCCGCACCGTAAACGGCAATGCCTCGAGCCCGCGTATCCTCGAAGCCGCGGGGATTGCCGCCACCGACATTCTCGTGGCGCTGACCAACAGCGATGAAGTCAACATGCTGGCGTGTCACATCGCCTGGACCCTGTACCGCACGCCGAAAAAGATCGCCCGGGTGCGCTCCGCCGACTATACCGAACGCGACCGCCTGTTCGGCGAGAACGGAGTGGCGGTGGACGTGTGGATCAGCCCCGAGCAATTGGTCACGGAGTATGTCGCGCGCCTCATCCGCTATCCCGGAGCGCTGCAGGTTCTGGATTTTGCCGACGGCCGCGTGCGCCTGGTCGGCATCCGCGCATTGCAGGGCGGTCCGCTGGTCGGGCAAGCCTTGAGCACCCTGCGCGAACACATTCCGTCGGCGGATGCGCGCGTCGCAGCCATCTACCGCGCCGGCAAGAGCGTGAAGCCCGAGGGCACCACGGTCATCGAAGACGGCGATGAGGTGTTTTTTCTGGCGGCGCGCGAGAACATCCGCGTCGTCATGAAAGAAATGCGCCGCGAAGAGGCGCCGGCGCGCCGCGTCGTGATCGCCGGCGGCGGCAACATCGGACTGCGCCTCGCCAACGAACTCGAGGGCAAAAATCAGGTCAAGCTCATCGAGCGCGACGGCAAACGCGCGCGCCGCGTTTCCGAACAGCTGAAAAGCACCACCGTTTTGCACGGCGATGCGGCCGACGAGGAATTGCTGCTCGAAGAGAATATCGACAGCGCGGACATCTTTGCCGCGCTGACCAATTCCGAAGAGGCCAACATTTTGTCGGCCATGCTGGCTAAACGCCTCGGCGCGCACAAGGTCATGGCGCTCATCAACAAGCCCTCGTATGCCGAACTCATCGAGAGCGGCTCGATCGATGTGGCGATATCGCCGCAGACGGTCACGATCGGCTCGCTGCTTGCGCACGTGCGCCGCGGCGACGTGGTGCGCGTGCATTCGCTGCGCCGCGGTGCGGCTGAGGCGCTCGAAGTGGTGGTGCACGGCGACGCCGACAGCTCCAAGGTGATCGGCCGGCGCATCGAGGATATTGCCCTGCCCGAAGGCACCACCTTGGGCGCCGTGGTGCGGGGCGATGAGGTCATCATCGCGCACCATGACACTACCGTGCAGCCCGACGATCACTTGATTCTATTTCTGACGGATCGCCGCCATATCGAGGCGGTGGAAAAGCTCTTTCAAGGCTCCGCCTCTTTTCTGTGAAAGACATTTTACTGCCGGTTGCCCACGTATTCGCCCTCGTCATGATGGTGTTCGCGGCGACCATGCTGGCGCCCTTGATCATGGCAATCTGGGGACTGGATGAAGCCCTAAATTCCTTCATTATTTCCGCTCTGGCGACCTTCGTTCTCGGCGCCCTGCTGTGGCTTGCCACGCGGCGCTTCAAGCGCGAACTGAAAACCCGCGACGGTCTGATGCTGGTCGCGCTTACCTGGGTGGCATTGCCGGCGGTGGCGGGATTTCCCCTCTGGGATTACCTGCCCATCAATTTTACCGATGCCTACTTCGAAGCAGCTTCCGGCTTGACCACCACCGGCGGCACGGTGCTGTCGGGACTCGAGTTCCTGCCGCGTTCCATCAATTTGTGGCGCCACCTTTTGAGCTGGCTGGGCGGGATGGGCATTATCGTCCTCGCGGTCGCCATCCTTCCCATGCTGGGGGTGGGCGGGATGCAGATCTACCGCGCCGAAATGCCGGGACCGATGAAGGACAGCAAGTTGACCCCGCGCATCGGGCAAACCGCCAAGCTGCTGTGGGCGGTGTATACCGGGTTGACGGCGATCTGCATTGTTTCCCTGAGATTGGCCGGGATGAACTGGTTCGACGCCGTGTGCCACGGCTTCTCCGCATTGTCGCTCGGCGGCTTTTCCACCTACGACGCCAGCATCGGGCACTTCAATTCATTGCCCATCGAAATGCTGCTGACCGGCTTTACGATTTTGGCGGCGCTCAACTTTGCCACGCACTTTCTTGCCTGGAGCCAGCGCGGCGTGGCGGCGTACTTTCGCGACGCCGAAGCGAAGGCTATTCTGGGAGTGCTGGCCGGAAGCTGCGTCGGCGTGTCGCTATTTCTGTTCTTCAAGGGAACCTATCCCGACTATCCCTCGGCCCTGCGCAGTGCGGTTTTCAATGTGGTTTCCATTGCCACCGACAGCGGCTTGCACACCCAGGATTATTCGCGCTGGCCGATATTCGCACCGATGTGGATGCTGTTCTTGAGCTGCATCGTCGCCAGCTCCGGATCCACCGGCGGCGGCATTAAAATGATCCGCACGCTGGTGCTTGCCAAGCAGGCGCATCGCGAATTGAATCAATTGGTGCACCCGAACATGGTGCGGCCGCTCAAGGTCGGCGGTACCGTCATCGCAAATCGCGTGGTGTTCGCGGTGCTGGCCTTTGTGTTCCTGTATTTCATGAGCATCGTGACTCTGGTTTTCCTGCAGCTGGCGAGCGGCCTGGATTTCATGACTGCGTTCTCGGCCATCATCGCCTGCATCAACAATGAAGGGCCCGGCTTGGGGCTGGTCGGCCCCGGCGGCAACTACGGCGTGCTCAACGATTTTCAGACCTGGGTTTGTTCGGCGGCGATGCTGCTGGGCCGCCTGGAAGTGTTCACGATATTGGTGCTGTTCACGCGCACCTTATGGCGTAAATAACCCGAAGGCGCGCCGCAACGTCATTGCGCGTGCACCTTTGCCAAGAACGTACCGATCGCCGCGATGCACTCCGGTTCGTCCAACAACGGCGCGTGGCCGCGCTGCGCCACTTCGAGCTGCTCAAGCTGCGGATTTTCTGCTTTCATTTTGGCAAATGTGGCGGCGCTCAATATATCGGAGTGCGCGCCGCGGATGGCCAACATCGGTATTCCCCCCAGCGCCTTCCAGAAGGGCCAAAGATTGGCGGTTGCCGCGGGCGCCGCAGCGCAGCATTTCCCCGATCATCGGATCGGCATCGACTGCAACCGCGCCTTTCTCATCCTGACGATAGCCGCGGCGGGCGAGTACCGGCCAACGCTCGGCGGAAAGATCAGGCCACGCATCGCCGAACGCCGAGTGCGTTTGTGCCACGGCCTCCTCCCAGTTCCTGGGTTGAGGTGACCTGCCCGCGTAGCCCTTGATGCGCTCCAAGCCGACGGGATCGACTTCAGGTCCCATGTCGTTCAGCACGATTCCCGCTACGCGATCACGGTAGCCACGTTGCAAGCATCATCGACAATAAACCGCCCATCGACGTGCCGATCACAGCCACGCGAGGCGCGCCCACCGCAGCCAACAAAGCGAGGATGTCTTGCACATAGACGCCGGGCTGATAGTTTTGCGGATTCGGGATCGCGCGCGGAAAATCCGCGCCCGCGCATATCCGGAACGACGACCCGGTATCGGCTTTGCAGATGCGGTGCAAGATCTTCAAAGTCGCGACTATTACGCGTCAAGCCGTGGAGACAGAGCACGGTCGCGGCATCGGGCGCGGGCCCTTCGTAAATCCGCGCGTAGAGCGGCAGCGCGTCGTGACTCGACCACTGAATCTCTGTGTAGGATGACGGCAATTGCACTCCCTCGCCTTGGATGCGAATGTTAAGGCTCGAACACGGCTGAGGTAGGGGCTTTAAGTTTCGCAGAAATTCGGCGGTTTGAACTCCCGGCGTCGCAAAGGTAGTTCACCCGGCAGGCTCAGAAACCACCGTAGACCCACAGATATTTCTCCACTTGGCATCCAAATTGGCGAAAAATGTCCTTCATATTTCCACTTTCTTCCCACTTTGTCGCCGATTTTCTGAACAAAGTGCTTTCGATTTCTCCGATAAAACCGATATGAGGATTTACCCATAATGTGGATAAATATGATCGTAGTTAGCCGTTTAACTACTAAAAGTGGGAAAGATAATCCCCATGATCGCCTTATTGCAGCGCGTTTCCCACGCCGAAGTCACCGTGGACGGCAGCTCGGTGGGATCGATCGGCCGAGGTTTATTGGCTTTGATCGGGGTCAAGCCCTCCGATGATGAGGCAAGCGCGCTGCGACTCTTGGGGCGCCTGCTTCAGTATCGAGTTTTCCCGGATGAGGCTGGAAAAATGAACCTGAGCGTGACCCAGGTTAAGGGCCAATTGCTGCTGGTGCCGCAATTCACGCTGGCCGCGGACACGGCTCAAGGGGCTAAGACCTGGATTTTCGACCGCCGCCCCGCCGGAGCAGGGCCGGCGTTTGTTCGACGTCCTGGTAACGGCGGCCCGCCAGCAGCATGGGCAGGTCGAAACGGGTGTATTCGGCGCCCATATGCAGGTGTCTTTGACCAACGACGGCCCCGTAACCATCTGGCTGGAAAGTTGATTAAACCGTCAAATGCGACCGAACACGCAGCGGTGTGTCGCGGTCAAATGTCATAATATCTTTGGCGTATCATTGGCGCCCAATTGGTTACACGTGGAATCGGAGAAACGAGATGTTCGATTCAAAAATGTTATTGGTCATTTTGGCCATTGCTTTGATAGTTTTTGGCACCAAGCGGCTACGCAGCATCGGCTCTGATTTGGGCGCGGCAGTCAAAGGCTTCAAGTCCGCCATGAATGACGGCGAGACCGAAGAAGCGGCGAAGCAGCTCAAGCAGGACAAGGACGCCGATTTTGCCCCCAACGCGGCCGCGCGCGAGAGCGACGCCAAGGTACCGCCGAAAACCAACGCCTGATGCCGCATGCTTGATGTTGGGTTCTCGGAGATACTGCTCACCTCGGCCATAGCACTCATCGTGTTGGGTCCGGAGAAACTTCCAAAGGTTGCACGGCAGGTCGGCAACTGGGTTGGAAGAGCGCGTGCCATGGCGCGCCAACTGACCGAGCAATTGGAACGCGAAGTCAGCGCCGAGGAGCTGATGAAGCAAACCAAATCGAATAGCGGGAAAACCAACGCCGCGGCGAGCAGCGAGCCGGCGCCATTCGATACGTCCTATACGCCGAACCCGCCGCCCCCTGCGGTGGAGATCCGCCGCCGGTAAGCCGCCGCCGGCCGCACCCCCCTTACTCGCCGGAAAACGCCGCCGCGGTCCACGGTGCAGATTGGCACCCCAGTCCTTCAGACAACAAACCTGCCAATGAGTGAGCCGGGCGAACCCTGGCGAACTCGCCGAAGGCACACTGATCTCACATCTGTTGGAGCTGCGCGATCGCCTGCTCAAGGCGATGCTGGCGGTCGGCATCTGCTTTGTGCCCTGCGCCTTCTACATGAACCAGCTGTTCACGTTCGTCGCCGAGCCCTTGATCCACAAGCTGCCGGCCGGTGCCACGCTCATCGCCACCAGCGTGGTCGCACCCTTCACGGTTCCTTTCAAAATGGCGCTGCTGCTTGCCGTTGGCGTGGCCATGCCCTTCGTGCTCTACCAGGCCTGGGCGTTCGTCGCACCCGGCCTTTACAGGCACGAGAAAAAGTTGGCAGTGCCGCTGCTGGTATCCAGCATCGTCCTCTTTTACGCGGGCGCCGCATTCGCCTACTACGCGGTCTTCCCGGTAATGCTCAGCTTCTTCGTCGCCACCACGCCGCATGGCGTGCAGATGATGACCGACATGAGCGCATATCTGGATTTCGTCATGGTGCTGCTGCTGGCCTTCGGTTTGGCCTTTGAAGTGCCCGTGGCTACTGTACTATTGGTCTGGACAGGGTTTGTCAATCTCAAGACCCTGAAGAAGAATCGCGGTTTTGTGCTGCTGGGGATATTCATCTTTGCCGCCTTTGTCACGCCACCCGATGCGGTGTCGCAAAGCGCCATGGCGGTGCCGATGTACTTGCTCTACGAAATAGGGATCATCATGGCCGGACTGTTGCTCAAAGAAAAAATAGCGGCGCGCGAAAAAGAGGCAGCAGAGCAAGCTCAGCGCGAAGCCGGGGTTTAGGTTGGCCGCCACGTTTTTCGGCCATCCGCGCGGACTGGCCACGCTGTTCCTGACCGAGATGTGGGAACGATTCACCTTCTATGGCATGCGCGCGGTTCTCATTCTGTTCCTGGTCGCCTCGGTGGCGACCGGCGGACTCGGCCTCGACGACAAGACTGCCGCGGCGATTTACGGACTGTATAACGCTTCTGTTTATTTGGCGGCACTGCCCGGCGGTTGGGTCGCCGACCGGCTGATCGGTGCGCAGCGCGCCGTCATGGTCGGCGGACTATTCATTACCGCCGGTAATTTGCTGCTGGCGATTTCGACCACCCCGAAGGGATTTCTACATAGGCTTGCTGGTCATCGTACTGGGCGTTGGGCTTGCTTAAACCCAATGTCAGCGCCATCGTGGCCGGCTTATACCCCGAGGGCGGAGCGCGTCTCGATTCGGCGTTCACGATTTTCTATATCGGCATCAATATCGGCGGCGCTCTGGGCCCGCTGGTCATTCCTCTGGCACAGAAAATCTTCGGCCTGCGGGCCGGATTTGGCGCCGGCGCCCTGTTCATGATCATCGGCGTGGTGCAGTTCTACCTCACGCGCAAGTATCTGGGAGAAGCCGGACTACGAGCAGCGCCCATTCACTCCCTCGGCAGCAACACGACCCTGGTGCCGCGCTCCAAGGAGTGGCTGCGCTTGTGGATTGGCGTGGCGGCGTTGGCGCTTGGTGATTCTAGGGCGCCAGCGCTGGGTGGATTCCGATGGACGCGTTGCGCTTGGGTCATGCCGCCGCTTACGTCATCGCCGGCATGGGGATCTTGTACTTTGCCTACTACTTTTTGTTCGCGGATCTCACGACGCGAGGAGCGCAAGCGCGGAGTCGTGCTGGTCGTGCTGTTCGTCGGCTGTGCGCTATTTTTCTCCGGATTCGAACAAGCCGGTTCATCTTTGAATCTATTCGCCGAACGCTATACCGACCGTATGATCGGGCTGGTTTAATTTTGAGATTCCCACCGGTTGGTTTCAAGTCGCTTAATTCCATTTTCATCGTCTTGTGCGCACCATTTTTTGCCTGGATTTGGATCGCGCTTGGCGCGGCGTAAGCTCAATCCTTCCGCGCCGGCTAAATTCGCGCTCGGCCTCATGCTGATGGGTTCCGGATTTCTGGTCATGGCGGCGGCCGCGACCATCGTCGCCCACGGCTCGAAGGTGCTGCCCTATTGGCTGCTCATGACCTATTTGCTGCACACCTTCGGCGAGCTCTGCTTGAGTCCCGTGGGCTTGAGTTATTACACCAAACTGGCCCCCAAGCGCTTCGTCGGTCAGATGATGGGCATGTGGTTTCTCGCCACCTCGCTGGGAAATCTCGTCGCGGGCCTGATTGCCGGAGAATTTGACGCAAACAATATCCCCGCCATGCCGGGGCAGTACATGCACATCGTGTATTTCACCGTGGGAGTGGGCGCGATACTTTTGGTCATAAGCCGGCCGGTGAAAAAACTCATGGGGAATGTCGAATGATCGACGGCGGACCCCCGGAGCCGCGGCTCCTGAAGGCCATTCTTCTTTCCATCTAGTTTGCGCGACTCGCGTCATTCCACGAAAGTCTTTTTATGCCTCCTCATCGTGTACCTGGTGTGGGGGTCTTCTTTTGTATTCACCAAGATCGCGGTCGAGAATCTTCCGCCGGCGTTATTTGCCGGCATTAGATTCGTCACGGCGGGTGTTTTGCTGGCGTTGATCGCGGAATTTTATGGGGATAGCCGCCTGCCGACGAAGCTGATCGAGTGGCGGCACGTCACCGTCGCGGGATTCTTCATGATCTTCATCAGCAATGGACTGAATACCTGGTCCATGCAATATCTGCCGAGTAATGAGGCGGCGTTGCTCAATGGCACATCGGCGTTTTGGATCGCAGGACTCGGCGTGTTCGGACGGCGCGGACACCCCCTGACGCGATCGGCCATGTTGGGATTGGTGATCGGATTCATCGGCGCGATGTTGATGCTGGTTCCCAAAGGGCCGATTTTCTCGAAGGGATCATTGGCGCAGCTCGGCGTGTTGACCGCATGCGCGTCGTGGTCCTTAGGCACGCTGTACTACCGCAACATTACGACCAACTTAAGTTCGATGATGTTCATGGCGCTGCAGATGTTGATGGGCGGCCTGATGCTGCTGATCCTGGCCCTCGCCCGCGGCGACTCGATGCACTGGCCCCCCAGCACGCCGGGCCTGATCTCGCTCTGCTACCTGACGTTCCTGAGTTCCGGACTTGCCTACACGGCTTATGGCTGGCTCACGATGAACACCACGCCCACCATCATCAGTACCTACAGCTACGTGAACCCCGCCATCGCCGCGCTTTTGGGTTGGCTGGTCCTGCATGAGCATCTCTCCGGTGTGCAGCTCGTCGGCATGGCGATTACCATCATTGGTGTGAGCATATTGACCGTACCCGGCGGGAGCCTCACGGATCCGAAGACACTCGCGGAGCCCAAGACCCAATAACGGTCCAGACTAAGGACCAGTGAACACCGCGGCGGCGACTCAGCGGCGCCGTTTGATCATTTCGACGCGGCCTTTGCCGCCCACGAACCAGGAACCGACGAAGCTCACCAGACTCACCAGAATCGAAGTCCAAAAAGCGGCGGCAAAACCCGCGATGTGCATGCCCGGCAGCATCCACGCCACCAGCGCGACCATGCCGGCATTGATGACCAGCAAAAACAAGCCGAGAGTGACGATGGTCATCGGCAGGGTCAGTAAAATGGCGATGGGCCGGACGATGGAATTCACCACGCCGAGCAGAATGCCGGCGAGAATCAGGGTTGAGGGAGTATCGATCGAGACGCCGGGAACCCAGTCGGTCGCCAGCCAAAGTCCGAGCGCCACGAGTGCCGCGCGAATGAGAAATCCGAGCATCGCCCCCTCCTTATCGTCTTGCAGCCGCCAGGCGGCGCCAAGCATATCAAGGAAAATTCGCGGCGCTCTATCAATAATCAAGTCCGGGCAGGGGCGGGTCCTTGGGCACGATTTTGACGGGCTTCTTAGGTATGGGCGGGCTCTCCAAGGTCACTTTGATGCGGGCCATGAAGCGCTCCCAGCCCATGCGGATGCCGGCATAGCTTCGGTCCCACTCGGGTGCGTCGGGAATGCCGGAACCCAGCAGGCGCAGCGAGGTTTTACCTTCGCCGCGGCGCGTATCCAGGATGAAATCGTCGACGGCGGCGCTATCGCTGGGTGGCGCATCCTTGCCGTTGAGGTAAATGAGCCGCAGGCGCCGGTTCACCTCGAAAATATCGATGTGCGCCTCGCGGGCACTGCCGCTGCGCTTGCCGATCCGGTACAAGCCTCCCTGGCGCGGATCGATCTCGGCCTCCTGGCCCGACCAAATTTTGATCAACCCAGGCTCGGTCAATGCTCGCCAAACACGGGCGACCGGCACGTCGATTTCGACCAAGTGGGCATAGCCACGAGTGCCGTTTCGGCTGGATTTACGGGGTAAGCTCATTGCGTCTCTATCCTGACGGAAAACTACCGGCTGCGGAGTGCTAGAATCCAATAACAGCGGAGGAACTTCCATGGCTTATGTCGATATCGTGACTGCGCTCGCAGTTCTGCAGTTCATTGTATTCGGCTTCAAGGTGGGCGCCGCCCGGGGGCGCTATGGCGTCAAGGCTCCGGCTATTACCGGCAATGAGATTTTCGAACGCCTTTTCCGCGTCCAGCAAAATACCCTGGAGCAATTAATTGCCTTTTTGCCCGGCATTTACCTGTTCTCTCGCTACTTCAGCCCCTTGGTCGCCGCTGCCCTCGGGGTGGTCTATTTGATTGGCCGTGAACTGTACGCCTACACCTATGTGAAGGATCCGGCCAAGCGAGAAGTGGGCTACGGCATGACTTTTTTGCCCATGGTGATCCTGGTCGTGGGCGGTTTGATCGGCGCGGTTCGCGCGCTCTTTTTCACGTAAGGTTTTTTTCGACACAACGCTGGGGTGGCCTGTAGGGCCTGAGATGCTGGCAGCTTAGAGGCACACCAGCAAACCCATTGAACCTGATCCGGTTAGTACCGGCGGAGGGAGCATGGGTAATCGTTATTCCGCGCTAGGGTTTCTGTTCGCTGCCCTGGGACTTTCGGCCACCGCAACGGCCGCAGAAAGCGCCGACAATCAACCGCTCGACGAAATCGTCGTCACCGCCACCTTGAGGTCCGTGTCGCTCGAGGAATTGCCCGGCAGCGCTTCGGTGCTGACCGGCGCGACGTTGCGCGACGCCGGCCAACAGCATTTCGAGGATGTCCTGCCGCTGGTGCCCAATTTGAATTGGGCGGGCGATACCTCGCGGCCGCGCTACTTTCAGATTCGCGGCATCGGAGAGCTGCAGCAATACCAGGGAGCGCCGAATCCTTCCGTCGGATTTCTCATCGACGATATCGACTTCAGCGGCTTAGGCAGCGCCGCGACGCTGTTCGACGTCGATCACATCGAAGTGCTGCGCGGTCCGCAAGGCACTCTGTACGGTGCGAATGCATTGGCCGGACTCATCTATGTCAAAAGCGCAGACCCGTCCGATACCTTCGGCGGCCGCGCCGAAGTCGATGCCGGCGACTACAACGAGCATTCCTATGGCGCCGTCCTCACCGGACCGGTTAGCGCACTCGACTCCGCGTTCCGGCTGGCGGTGCAGCGCTATACCAGCGATGGCTTCTATCACAACGCCTATCTGGGCCGCAGCAACACCAACAATCGCGATGAACTTACCCTGCGCGGCAAGTGGCGCTACCAGCCGAATGACGCGTGGCGCGTGGATCTGACCGTGCTGCGGGCGCAGATCGACAATGGCTACGACGCCTTTGCCATCGACAACAGCCGCACCACCGAATCCGACCATCCCAGCGTGGATCGCCAATATTCCACCGGACTGTCGGCGAAATCGACGTACACGGGTTTGGGAGCGACCACTTTCACCACCATCGCATCCTATGCGGACACCAAGGTCAACTACGGTTTCGACGGCGATTGGGGCAATCCCATTCAGTGGGCGCCCTACACCTATGACTTCACCGAGTATCAGGTGCGCTATCGCTCGACCCGCAGTTTGGAATTTCGTTTAGGCGACACCACGGCAACCGAGGCGCCGCACGGACTCTCGTGGCTGGTCGGCATTTATGCCTTTGAGTTGCGCGAATCTTTGACCGATACCAGCGCGGGACTTTACGTCGATCCCTTCGACGCCACACAGAATTCCGATTCCTTAAGCGTCATTTCCAGCGAATATCGCTCGCGCAATGGCGCCATCTACGGACAACTCGACGGTGATCTGGGCGGCCGCGCGCGCTGGTCATTGGGGCTGCGCGGCGAGCGCCACACCAGCCGCTATAGCGACACCACGACGAATCTCGATGAGCCGACCACCGCGAACAATTTTGCTCCGGCCGACAATCTTTGGGGCGGCCAAGCATCGATCGACTACCGCATTGCCGACGGCCAGCATGTTTATGCGCTCATCGCGCGAGGCTACAAGGCGAGCGGCTTTAACTTGAGCCCGGGACTGCCGGCCAACCAGCTGCAATTTGGCCCTGAATCCGACTTGAATCTCGAGATAGGCCACAAGGCGCTAATGGATGAAGGGCGGCTGCAGATCGACACTTCATTGTTCTACATGGTGCGCCACAACGAGCAGTTGCTCACGGGCGAACAGCTGGATCCGAGCAATCCCAACACCTTCATTTTCTTCACCGGCAATGCGAGGTCGGGCTTCAACTATGGGCTGGAAAGCACGGCGAACTGGGCGGCGACCAACAGCCTGACGTTGGGCGGATCGCTCGGCTTGCTGCAGACCCAGTATCGCGGTTTCGTACAAAACGGCGTCACCCTTCCGGACCGAGCCTTGCCGCACGCCGCTCCCTGGCAGGCTGCACTCAATGCCACCT
This sequence comes from uncultured Gammaproteobacteria bacterium, assembly GCA_963809645.1. Lineage (GTDB taxonomy): Bacteria > Pseudomonadota > Gammaproteobacteria > Steroidobacterales > Steroidobacteraceae > Bog-1198. Next base: position 478,339 of record CAWEKK010000007.1, on the reverse strand, counting down.
GGCGCGACCCGCGCGGGCCCTATGTGCGCCTGGACGTCACCGGCATGGGACCTTTTTTCTACGACCTGCCGCCGAACGACACGCGCTCGAGCGCATATGGGCTGCTCAACGGCAAACTCGGCTGGGAAACCGCGCGCTGGGAAGCCTATTTTTGGGGACGCAATCTGCTCGACAAGAACTACACGGTGCGGGGATTTTATTTCGGCAACGAGCCGCCGGATTTCCCCAACAAGCTGTACGTGCAGCTGGGCGAGCCCAGAAACTGGGGCGTGCACTTCACCGTCCGCTTCTGACGGCCGCGCGTCCCGAACGGCTGTCCGTTTAGTGCGAATTCGCGGTTATGCCGAGCTCCGCTGAGTTCTTCTTTGGTTCGCCGGAGGCGTCGTCCGCCAGCAAGTAAGAGTCGATTACTTTGCGCGCAATGGGAGCGGCGTTCGACGCGCCGAAGCCGGCGTTCTCGACCAGCACGGAGATTGCGATCTTCGGATCCTCGGCCGGCGCGAAGGCGATGAACCACGCGTGCTCGCGCTTACGTTCATCGGCATCCTTGTGCTTGGTGCTTTCGGTTTGCTTCACCGTCACCACTTGAGCGGTGCCCGTCTTGCCGGCCCATTTGTATTTCGCGCCCGCGCCGGAAACATGCGCGGTACCGGTCGTCACGGCCGCTTCCATGCCGTCGAAAATCACGCTCCATTGCTCGTCGGTGGCAATGTTCACCGGCTTCATGAAGGCGGGACTGCGCGGCACGACGGTGACCGAGCCGGGCGCGCGGGTCGCCGCCACCAGCCGCGGCGCCGCGACGGTTTGCCCGCGCGTGGCGATTTCGGCGGCAAAGTGTGCCTGCTGCAGCGGAGTAACCGTAATGGGACCTTGGCCGATGCCCATGCTGACCGTCTCGCCGGGAAACCACACCTGGTCCGCCTTGCGCTTGAACACCCGCCGCTTCCATTCGGGCGAGGCATATAACCCGGGCTTTTCACCGGGAATATCGATCCCCGTCAATTCGCCGTAACCGAAGGCGCTCATGAATTCGTGCATGCGGTCGATGCCCATTTTCTCCGCGAGCCGGTAGAAATACACGTCGCAGGATCGGGAAATGGCGCTGCGCATATCGACATCGTGATGCACCTCGTCATCGCGATACTTGTTGCTGCTGCCCGGCAGCGTGAAGTATCCGGGGCAGTACGTGGTTTGCTGCGGAGTCATGATCCCGTACTTCTGCGCCGCCAATGCGTAGAGCGGCTTCACGGTCGACCCGGGCGGATAGGCGCCCCTCAAGGCGCGATTCAATAGCGGTACATCGATATTATTGGACAGCGCCGCGTACTGTGCGACCGACAGGCCGCGGACGAAATCGTTCGGATCGAATCCAGGCGTGCTGGCGAGCGCAATGATGTCGCCGGTTTTCGGATCGAGCGCCACCACCGAACCGCGCTTGCCCACCAGCGCCTCTTCGGCAACCTTCTGCACCTTGACGTCCATGCCCAGGATCAGGTCCTCGCCGGCCACCGGCGGGCGGGTATTGAGTTTCGAGGCGTAGCCTCCCTGCTTGTCGACCGGCCGGCCTGCGGCGTTCACTTCGATTTCGCGGAAGCCCGGCTTGCCGTGCAGTTGCTGCTCGTAGGCTCCTTCCACGCCCAGCTTGCCGATGAGGCTGGTGCCGGCGTATTCAGCGCTGTCGATTTGCTTCAGGTCCTGCTCATTGATCGCGCTCACATAGCCGATGGCATGAACGCCCATCTCGCGCAGCGGGTAGTGCCGGGCCAACCGCGCGCGAATATCCACGCCCGCGAATTGATAGCGATGCACGGCAAACCGCGCCATCTCCTCTTCGTTCACCAGCAGTTTCACCGGCACGCTCTCGTACACCTTATGAAGCAGTACGGTACGCCGGATATTGCCGACCTCCTCGCTGCGCAACAGTCCTATGCTGACCAATTGGGCCAGCGTGGCATCCAGCGCCTTGGTGTCGCCCACTTGCTCGCGCACCAGCTCAATGTTGAAGGCCGGCAGATTGTCCGCCAGCACCACTCCGTGACGGTCCAAGATCAGGCCGCGGCTGGGCGGGATCGGCTCGGTGCGGATGCTGTTGCCCTGCGACAGACCGTGGTAATAGTCGAACTTGACGACTTGCAGGTAGAAAAGCCGGCCCCCGACCGCCAGCAGCAGCACCGCCGCGAATACCCCCGCCACGATGCTGCGAATCGTGAACAGCCGATTCTCGGCGAAATAGTTTTTGATCCGCGACTGGCGGCTTCTCACCATCGGGGCACGGCTGTGGAGTCAATCAGCGAATCGATACCTGGAAGCGCGGGTTGGACGTGCTCGCCATCCACGTCTTGATGCGCTGGGCATCGGCCACGCGGGTGTACTTGCCAAACGAATCGAGCAGCACAATAACCACCGAACGGCCTTCGATGACGGCCGCCATCACCAGGCATTTGCCGGCCTCGGTGATATAGCCGGTTTTCTGAACGATGATGTTCCAGGTCGGATTCGCGACCAGATTATCGGTGTTGTGGAATTCGACCATGCGCTTGTGCACCCGCACCGCATAGTTCTTGTCGGTCGAGAATTCTCGAATGGTGCCGTTCTTCGAAGCGGCTATTACCAGCTTGGAAAGATCCTCGGGGCTTGCCACATTCTGGCTCGACAGGCCGGTGGGCTCCACGAAGTGAGCGCTGGTCATGCCGAGCGACTTCGCCTTGGCATTCATGGCGGCCACCATGGCCGTAATGCCGCCCGGATAGTTGTTGCCCAAGGCATGGGCGGCACGATTCTCGGATGCCATCAGGGCGAGGTGCATCAGATCGCCGCGCGTCAGCGTGGTGCCGACGGTCAGCCTGGAAAATGACCCTTTGGGGTAGTCTCGGTCCGCTTCGGTGATTTGGATGGGCTCATCCAGGGGCTGTTTGGCATCCAATACCACCAAGGCAGTCATCAGTTTGGTGATGGAAGCGATCGGCGCCGCGACATCGGGGTTGCGGGAATACAAGACCGATGAATCGCTTTGATCGACGATCAGCACCGAGCTGGACTTCAACTTCGGCTCGGCGAGATTCTTGGCGTTGGCTTGGAATGCCAGAAAACTCAAGGAAATACAGGCTAATGCGTGGGTGGGGAGCCGCAGCGTTGCGCGCCGTGGCGAAGACTCGCGATGAATTGAACGCATTAATCCTCTCTGAAAAACCTGCCCGGAAAGGGCAATCTGACCATATGTTAAGCACGCACTGGCGTGATGCAGCGCTAACTTTGCCATTTTTCCTGGAAAAGTCCAGCACATTCAGACGTTTGCCTGAAAGGGTTCAAGCGCTTGCTTCAGCCCCGGGCATACGGCGCAGTTCCTTGTCGCGATACATCTTGTCATCGGCAAGGCTGCGAAGGTCGCGCATGTCCCTCGAGTCTTTCGGGTAGTTCACCACTCCGATGCTGACGCTGCAGCGGATCATGCGCGAGCGTAGATCCAGCGTCGTTTTGTAGACGTTGTGCCGCACGCGTTTGATCACGGCATCGGCAACTTCCGGCGACGCGCCCGGCAACAAGACCGCAAACTCATCGCCGCCGAGCCGCGCGGCGTGATCGGTGGCGCGAATACTTCGCTGCAGGCATTGCGCCACCAACGTTATCGCGCTGTTGCCGGCCTCGAGGCCAAACATATCGTTTATTTCTTTGAGCTTGTCCATATCGATCATGAGCAGCGAATACACCCCGCGGTTGCGCTCGCAGGTTTCGTGTTCACGCTTCCACACCTCGTTGAACATGCGCACGTTGTAAAGACCCGTCAAAGAATCGGTCTGCGCCAGATTCTCGATCCGCTCGCGCGCCTCGGTGATGTCCGCCGAGAGCGTGGTGGTCAAATATGCGACCAGCAGAAACGGCGCAACCTGCCCCGCCACCTGGCTGGCGTAGAACAGCGAAATGACCTCGAGTCCGGGGGTGGTCATCGCGAGCAGCAGGTGACAAACCGCAATGGCCGCCAGCTGCAGCATGGTGATCAGGCGGCCGAGCGTCAGCGCGCTCAATATGATCGGCAGCAGGTACAGGTTGAACAGCGGACTGCTGCCCTTGCCCGTAAACCACAGCACGCCGGTGATGAATACCACCATCGACCAGGATTCGATCAACAGCTTGGAGCGCGTGCGGCCCGGAAGAAAGCGGCGGCCGCGAAAGCCGACAATGGCGAGCGCAAAAGCGCTGAGCAATCCCAAAACCGGCCATACCTGACTGCTCAGGGCGCCGGACCAAACCAGCACCAGGGCAGCAAGCGCCAAACACAGTATTTCGATGGAACGCGTGCTGCGCATACCCTAAAGCCGGGCTGCGGTCGTCACGGCACCCGGACGCGCGCTCGGCGATATCTTTAATTCTTCGAGGGCGCGTTTCACATCGGCATCGCGCTGCTGCAGCGGCCCGTCCTCGGGAACCGCGGCGGCGGCCGCGGGCGGTTTCGAGTCGCGCGGCAGCTCGATATCGGGCGCAATGCCGCGGTGATTGATGGAGACTCCCGACGGCGTGTAGTAGAGCGATGTGGTTAGTTTGATGGCACGATCGTCGGACAGCGGGATGATGGTTTGCACCGATCCCTTGCCGAAGGTGGTGCGTCCCATGAGTTTTGCGCGATGGTGATCCTTGAGCGCGCCCGCGACGATTTCCGACGCCGACGCCGAGCCGCCGTTTACCAACACGACGATGGGCGCACCATTGAGCACATCGCCCGGCGTCGCATCCATTTCGAATTTCGAATCGGTAGTCCGTCCCTTTGCGGTGACGATGACCCCGCTGTCGAGGAAGGCATCGGCCACGGCCACCGCCGCCTCGAGCACGCCGCCCGGATTGTCGCGCAAATCCAGCACCAGCCCCTTGAGCGGCGCACCATTGTGCTTGCGCATATCCTTCATCGCGGCGTTCAGGTCGTCGCCGGTGGTTTCGCTGAATTGCGAAATTCGCACGTAGGCAAACCCTGGCTCGAGCATCTGCGCCTTTACGCTGCGCAAGTCGACGCGCGCGCGCTTCAGCGTGAAAACCATGGGTTCCGAATTGCCTTCCCGCATGATGCCTATTTTCACGGCGCTGCCCTCTGCGCCGCGCATTCGCCCGATGGTATCGGCCAAAGTACTGGTGTTCACCGGGATGCCGTCGATGGTCACGATGATGTCGCCGGAACGAATTCCCGCCAACGCCGCCGGCGAACCGTCGAAGGGAGCGATGACCACGACCTGTTCATCCTCGATCGACAGGTCGATGCCGACGCCGAAATAGCGGCCGGAGCTGCTGATTTTCACCTCATCGTATTCGTCGCCTTCGAGATAGGCAGAATAGGGATCCAGCGACGCCACCATGCCGCGAATCGCCGCCTGCAGCAGTTGATGATCGTCCACGGGATTCACATAATCATGTTTTACCCGCTCGAGCACCGCGGCGAGCATGCGTGCGTCCTGCCACGGCACATCGGCGCCGAGGGCAGCTGGTTTGTCGGCCAGAACGCCATGCGCCAGCCCGAATGACAGGCCGATCGCGATGCCGAGGGCCAGCAGTAAGGGGTTGCCAGACTTCTTGATCATCAGAACTGAAGCATACGTGCGCAGAAGGCTTGCCGCCAGCAGCTTAACCACAGCGTTAAATTAAAATTGGCGCCCCCATTTCAAGGGCTTGCCCGCAGCCAGAGCTTAGGATCGACGGTCTTGCGCCCCTCGCGTATTTCAAAATAAAGCTGCGGCTTGGCGCCTTCGGTATCGCTCAGGGCGGCAATGACATCGCCCGGTGAGACCCAGTCGCCCACGGATTTGTAGAGCACCTCCGCATGACCATACAAAGTCATGTAGCCGCCGCTGTGACCGATGATCATCAGCAGCCCCAGGCCCTGCAGCCAGTCGGCATAGACGACGCGGCCGAAAAATGGCGCCCGCACCTTTGCCGCGTGCGTCGTTTCGATCATCACGCCGTTCCAACGCACCCCGCTGCCTGAGGCGCCGCGCGGCGCCTGATAGTGTGCGCTGACACGACCGATCACCGGCCACGGCAATTTGCCGCGCATGTGATCGAAGCTTTGTGAAGGATCGGTAGGAAGGTCCTGCATCATGTGCGCAAGGTCGGCGACCAGCGCTTCCACCGCCTGTTCCTCGTGCTTCAGGTTGGCAAGCTCTTGGTTGCCGCTTTCCAGCTTCTTCGTGAGCGCCGCCACCGCCACCGTACGCTCGGCGCGCGCGTGCTGCAGATCGGCAATTTCACGCCCGGCATCCTCCTGCAGCTTCTGCAACTGGAGAGTTTGCTGCTCGATCTGCGCCACCAATTCCTGCAGGCGGGCTTCATCGCTTTGTATCGATTGGATCTTCTGGCTGCGCTGCGCGGCGAAATAACGGTAGTAGGCGAGCGTTCGGCCGAGGCTCGCCGGATTGCTTTGATTCAATATCAGCTTGAGCTCCTCTTGCCGGCCGATCATGTAGGCCGCGCGCGCCTGGCTCGCCAGAGATGCACGCTCCATTTGCACTGCTGACAGGTTGCGGCCCTCCTCGACGCGCAACTCCGCGCGGCGCCGCTCGACCCCGGTCTGCGCCGCGCGCAAGTCTTCGACGCGCTGGCGCTTTGCGGCAATGGCAAGTTCGGTCTCGCGAACGCGTGCGCTCAAGGAATCGCGCTGCGCCAGCTGCGATCCCATGCGGCCCGTCAATTCGGCAATCCGCGCGCGCACTGCCGCAAGCTTGGCTTTCGCCTGAGCCGAGTCGGCGGGCTCGGTGACCGCGGCCGGAGCGGCGGCGCATAGCAGGGCCAACAGCGCCGCGCTCCCAAAGGTTTTTCTGCGTTGATTCATGGCCCGGTAGTCATCTGTGAGCTAAGCATACAAGCCTTGTGACCGCTGCTATACTTGCGCGCCCAAAAAGCCCGAATTGTGCGAGCCGCATGCAGCAATTGTTGGATTATTTCAGCCGACACCCTTACCTGGTCGGGGCGACCGTATTGGCGGCCATCGCCGTGGCGGCCTTCGAGCTTCGGGCGCGCGTGCAGGCCTTTGCCGCGTTGAGCACGACACAGGCTGTACGGCTCATGAATCAAGGCGCCCTGGTTATCGATCTGCGCAGCAAGGAATTGTACGATGCCGGCCATATCGTCGATGCCCGCCATGTGCCTGCGGCGGAGCTTGAATCACAGGCCGACTCGCTCAAGAAGTGGCGCGACCGGAACGTCATTACTTGTTGTGACAGCGGCGCCGCCGGCGCGAACGCGGCGCGCTCCCTGGTGAAGCTGGGCTTCACCAAGGTGTTCAATCTTCAGGGCGGCCTCAATGCTTGGGTCAAGGACAATTTACCGCTGGCAAAAACCGCCGGGGGTAAGAGCCATGCGAAATGACGCAGCCGGCCGTCACCCTATACGTGTCGGATTGGTGTCCGTACTGCCAGCGGGCCAAGAGCCTGTTGCAGCAGAAACAGGTGGCTTTCAGCGAGATCAATATCGAGGAAGACGAGAAATTCCGTGAGGAGATGATGGCGCGCAGCAATCGCCGCACGGTTCCGCAAGTCTTCATCGGCGACAAACATGTTGGCGGATGTGACGAGCTCTACGCGCTGGATCGCAGCGGCGAGTTGGATCGATTAATTCAGGGGGCAGGATGAACGAGGTTAGAGCAGCTGAGCCGGAAGCCAATGCGATCGGCGTGCAGGTGAGTTTGCAAAGCGTGTATTTGAAGGATTGCTCCTATGAGTCTCCGAATGGTCCGCGCTTGCCGAGCAATCAGGCCTGGGAACCGAAATTCCAGCTCAATATGAACACCTCGACTGAGGAGCTTTCGCCGGAGGCGCGGGAAGTGCTGCTGACCGTCACCGTGGAAGCCAAGCAGGGCGACGCGACGCTGTATCTGGTCGAAGTCAAGCAGGCGGGATTGTTCTCCATCAGCGGTGCCTCGGACGAGGATTTAAAACGCCTGGTCGGCAGCTTCTGTCCCAGCGTCTTGTTCCCGTACGCGCGCGAAGTGATTTCCGATTTGATCGTCAAAGGCGGATTTCCAAATTTCCTGCTGCCGCTCGTCAACTTCGACGCCCTGTTCTCGCAGGCACAGCAGAGTCAGGCTCCGCAGCCCAACCTGGTGAACTAGAGGTTCCTATGCAGACCCGGCGTACGGAACCGATGACCGTCATCGGCGCCGGCTCCTGGGGCACGGCTCTCGCGATATTGCTGGCGAGGGAGGGACATCCGACGCACCTGTGGACCAGAGACGCGGCGCAACTGCAAGCGATGCGCAGTGCACGCCGCAATCTGCGCTACCTGCCGGATGCGGCATTTCCCGAAGGCCTGCTGATCGCAGCTGAACTACCGGCAGCCCTGAAGATTTCCCGGGACGCATTGATCGCGGTGCCGTCGCACGCGTTTCGGGCCACCTTGACGAACATTCGCCCGCACCTCAGTCCGCATACGCGCCTTGCGTGGGCAACCAAGGGGTTCGAGCTTTCAACCGGGCTGCTGCCTCATCAGGTGGTCCGGGAGGTGTTGGGCGAGACCCCCGGAGCGGTCTTGTCGGGTCCGACCTTCGCGAAAGAAGTCGGCGCCGGCCTGCCGACCGCCATGACCATCGCTTCCGCCGACGAAAATTTTGCCAAGGAACTTGCACTCAGCCTCTCGGGACCCAATTTCCGCGCTTATACCCAAACGGACATCATGGGTGTGGAAGTCGGCGGCGCCGTAAAGAATGTCATCGCCATCGGCTCGGGCATCGCCGACGGCATGGGATTCGGCGCCAACACGCGCGTGGCGTTGATTACCCGCGGCCTTGCGGAAATGATGCGCTTGGGCGTCAAGCTCGGTGCATTGCGCGAAACTTTCATGGGCCTCGCCGGTCTTGGAGACTTGGTGCTCACCTGTACCGACGACCAATCGCGCAATCGTCGTTTCGGCATGGCGTTGGGCCGCGGTGAATCGCCGGCGAGCGCGCAGACCAACATTCATCAGGTGGTCGAAGGGGTGCTTGCGGCGCGCGCCGTGCACAACGTGGCGCAGCGGCTGGGAGTGGACATGCCGATCTGCCGGGAAATATATGGAATCATGTATGAGAACAAGCCGGTTCGCGCGGCCGTGCAAGCACTCATGGGCCGCGAAGTGCGTTCCGAAGCTGAATAGATGTTTGCCACACGCCTTTTCAAACCATAGGGAGCGCATATGAATCATACGGATCGGAAATTAGCCGTGGCATTGCTCGCGAGTCTCATCGCCGCCGGATCGGCTTGGGCGCAAAACTCCGCCGAGCTTTCCTTGACGCGCTTCGATTGCGGCAAGACCAGCACCTTGAACGATGTCAGCCGTTTCTCGGATGTCATGGCATTCAAAGGACTGAATATTCAGCTGACTTACAGCTGCTACTTGGTCAAGCACGGCAATGATTACCTGGTATGGGACACCGGCAATCCAGCCGCCACCGGCAGCAATCCTCCGGCCAACGCACCGAAGGCCAGTCTGGTGGAACAGCTGGCGCAGCTGCACCTGAAACCGGAGCAAATCACCTTCGTGGGCATAAGCCACTATCACGGGGACCACGTCGGCCAGGTGGCATCCTTTCCGCAAGCCACATTATTGATCGGCAAGGGCGACTGGGAGGTATTGAGCCAGCCGGTGCCCGGCCCCGGAGTCAATTCGGCGAACTTTGCGCATTGGATCAGCGGCGGCGGCAAGGTCGAGCCGGTGCAGGGAGACAAGGACGTGTTCGGCGACGGCAGCGTCATCATGCTGACCACGCCGGGACATACGCCGGGTCATCACAGCTTGCTGGTGAGGCTCAAGGACAAGGGCAATGTGCTCATCACCGGCGACCTGGCGCATTTCCGCGAGAACTACGACAGCAACGGCGTGCCGACTTTCAACACCAGCCGCGCCGAGACACTCGCATCGCTCGACCGCTTCAAGCAACTCGCGACCAATCTGAAGGCCACTGTGATCATTCAGCACGACGCGCGCGATATCGACAAATTGCCGGCTTTCCCCGCTTCCGCGAAGTAACCAGTGGCATGCTAACCTTTTCAGCTATGAACAAAACCACCGTCATCGCACTGTTGCTCGCCTGCTCGTTCGCTGCGGCCGCCAAGGATTCGGAGTCCGTCGCAGACAGGATCGCCGCACAAAACGCGCTGTTCGAGGAGCAGTACCAAGCCGATCTCAAGGCGCACCCGGAACGCGCGACCGCCATCGGCGACTATCGCTATAACGATCGGCTGGACGATTTTTCTCCCGCTGCATACCAGCGCCAGGAGACGGCCGACCAAAACTATCTTTCGCGCTTGAACGCAATATCAACGGCGGGTTTTGGGGAGCAGGACAAGCTGTCCCATGAGGTGATGCAGCGTTTCCTGGCGCAGCGCATGGCGAACTTCAAGTTCAAAGAATACGAGATGCCGGTGAATCACATGGAGGGTCCGCAAACGCGCCTGGCGGATATGCCTCTCGCGGTGCCGCTCGACTCCGTCAAGCACTACGAAGACTACATTGCCCGATTGCACCAGATTCCGCGCGTTTTGAGCCAGACCGAGGAGACTTTGCGCGCAGGCATGAAGGACAAGCTGATGCCGGTGCGCTTTCTGCTGGAGAAAGTACCTGCGCAGTGCGACGGCATCATCGCCGCCAATCCGTTTCTTCTGCCGACCAAGAAATATCCGGAGAGCATTTCCGCCGAGGATCAACAGCGCCTGACCAAGGCCATCACGGACGCGGTCAACAATGAAGTCATTCCGGCCTACCAGAAATTTGCGGCATTCATTGCGACGCAGTACGCGCCGCTGGGCCGAAGTACCTTGAGCGTGACCGCTCTGCCCGGCGGCAAGGAACGCTATCTCAACGATATCCGCAGCCGCACCACCATCAGCACACTGACGCCCGCCGAGATTCATGCCATCGGGTTGCGCGAGATCGACCGGATCGAAGGCGAGATGCTGGTGATCGCGCGCAAGCAGGGTTTCAGCGACGTCGCTGCCTTCCGCGAGTCGCTGAAGACCAACGCCAAGTACATTCCCACGTCGTCTGAACAGATTCTCGACGATTTCCGCAAGTACATTGCCCAGATGCAGCCAAAACTTCCGGAATTGTTCGGCTACATCCCCGGCTCGCCGGTGACGGTCGAAGCCATACCGGCGTTTCAATCGGGCGCCGCCACGCACTATCAAACCGGCACGCCCGACGGCAAGCGTCCGGGACGCGTCAGCGTGGCCACCTCGAACTTCGCGCATCGCTGGCTGATCGATGATGAAGCCACTGCCTACCATGAGGGCATTCCGGGGCATCACATGCAGCTCTCGGTGCAGCAGCAAATGACCAGCCTGCCGAAGTTTCGCCAGCACTCCGGGAACTCCGGTTATATAGAGGGCTGGGCGCTGTATTCCGAGCAACTGGGCAAGGAAGTCGGGTTCTACCAGGATCCGGTGAGCGACTACGGCAGGCTCAGCAGCGAGTTGTTCCGCGCGGTGCGATTGGTGGTCGACACCGGTCTTCATTCCGAAGGGTGGAGCCGCGATCAGGTGGTTGAGTTCTTCCGCAAGTACCAGCCCGTCGATGAGCCCACCATCCAATCGGAGACGGACCGCTACATCGCGTGGCCGGCACAAGCCTTGTCATACAAGCTTGGCCAGCTCAAGTTTCGCGAGCTGCGCGACCGTGCGCAAAAGGAGCTAGGCGCCAAGTTCGACATTCGCAGCTTCCACGACGAGATGCTGAATGGCGGCGTGCTGCCGCTCGACCTACTGGATGCCCGCACGAACAGCTGGATTCAGGAGCAGAAAACGGCAGTCAAATCCGCCAAGAATTGAGCCCCCTGGCGCGGCCGGTCCGGTGGCCGGTCGCGCTAACTCGCGGAAGACAGCACGAATTGATTGCCGTCGGGATCCTTGAAGATCGCGAATTCGCCCCAGGGCTGCTTCTCCGGAGGCTTGTCGAACTCGACGCCGCGAGCCTTGAGCTGCCGATAAGTCGCGCCCACGTCGTCGCAGGCAAACGAGCCGTTGAAAAATGACCCGATGCGGCTCTCGTGGCCTTCCGGCGTAAAGAGCACAACGCGTGTCCCCGAATTGCCGATGCGCAGCTCGATCCAACGCTGCTTGGCATCGAAGACCTGATCGGTCGACACTTCGAATCCCAATTTCTCGGTATAAAACTTGAGTGCACGATCCTGATCGCCGTCGGTATGCCGACGAATTTGACCTGCGTAATCATGGCGACTGGCTCTCCCCCGATAGTCGTGATGTGACGCTGGACGATTATCGGATATTTCGCGGGGCCACAGTAGCGATAATCGGTATAGTAATAAACCATGCAGCACTTCACTTTGGACAACTACGTGGTCGACGTCCTCATGCCGGATCTGGTGGGCCACGATCGTCGGCCGGCCGCCTTCATCGTTTACCTGTATTTTTTGCGCCATGCAGCAAAAGGCAAGCGGGACACGCTGTCGGTCAGTCTGCAGACCATTGCCACCAAGACGGGCCTGTCCAAATCGACCGTTCAAGGCGCGATCCGGCATTTGCGCCGGCGCAGGCTGCTCGACCCAACGGTCTTGGCGACCGTTACCGACCCGGTTCGCCGGGTATTGCGGCCGTGGAACCGCTGAGCGCCTGCACTCAAGTGGGAGGGATATACTCGGCACAGCCTTGTGAGGTCGCACAAGATGATTCATCTGCTGAAGGCCATGGGCTTTTGGGTATGGGGGCTGGTCGCCATCGGACTCTCCGTCTCGATGGTGTCCGTAAGTCACAGATTGGCCGCCTTATACCGCGCGCACGAAAGCCAAGCGCATTCCGTTTCGAGTCCGGCGCCTGGTTCGCCTGACTTTCCAGCTTTACCCAAGTCCGAAAACAAACCGGCAGCCGCTAACATCGACTCTCCGCGGATGCCGGCGGGTCAACCTATGATCAGCCGCATCTTAGCCGTCGACATCAGGGCGGCGCAGACCGCGCTGCAAAACAAACAATGGCCGGAAGCGCTGAAAAATCTGGAAGCAGCGGCGGCGAAATCTCCGCTGACCGCTTACGACTTGAAAACCATCGAGGAATTTCAGGGCTTCGCCTATGTTCGGCTGAATAATCTCAAAGCGGCGCAAGCCGCCTATGAGGCGGCGCTGGCAACCGGCGCTTTCAAGGCGGAGGAATTGGTCAGGGTGTTTCGTCTTTTGTTCCAATTGGCCGCGACCAACAAGCAGAATGCGAAGGCGATTGAATACGGCGAGCGAGCGGTCGCGGCGGGTGCTGCCAATGAGAACGACCTGCTGATCATGAGCCAGCTGCATTACCAGCAGAAGGACTGCAAGAATTCCGGGGTCTGGGGCGACAAGGCCATCGCCGCCTTCCAGGAAGCCGGAGAACCGCCCAAGGAGGTGCTGTACCAGCTGAAGCTGCAATGCGCGAGCAACGTCAATGACGTGGCCGCCATGAAAGCAGCCCTGGTCGATCTGATCCGGCTCACCAATAAGACTTCCTACTGGAACAACTTGATTCGCCTGGAACGCCAGGAAGAACGCGACGATCGCAATACCTTGATGATCTACCGGGTGATGTTCGACACCCATTCGATGAATGCCGATACCGATTACATCGAAATGGCACAGCTGCTCGGTGATGCGGGTTTGCCGGGCGAGGCGCAAGCGGTACTCGAGAAGGCGATGAGTTCGGGCGTCCTGAAGGCTGAGCACAAGGAGCGTGCCGTGCGCTTGTTGAACGCGTTGACTACGCGCGCGGAAGCCGACAAGGACAGATTGCCGGCGTTCGATGCGGAGGCCAGCAAGAATCCCGCGGGCCAACTCGATGTGAGGCTCGGCGAGGTCTATTTTGCAGCCGGCGATTTTCAGGACGCAGTAACCGCTCTGAGTCGGGGAATCGGCAAGGGGCAGCTGCTGCAGCCGGATGAAGCGTATGTGTCGCTGGGAAGATCATTGACGGCGGAAAAGGATCCAGCCGGCGCGAAACAAGCATTCGCCAAATTGAAGTCGCTGCCAACCCTCAGTCCGCGCGTGCTCAAGCTGTGGAATTTATACGCGGACATGCTCCCCGAGACCGTTTCACAGCCGCTCTAGTTCAAATCCCGCGTCGATCCGGCCCGTCATTCCGCCGCTGCAGTGGCGGTGTCGAACTTTCTCCGGTATTAAGGGGGCATCCTGTTCGCGTGTCTCATGGCGCGCAGCAATGACAAAAGACAAGAATCACAAGGGGACGATACATGAGCAGCCCTGCCAACCTCGCCACCACGCCACGCGCCGAACTGACGCTGCGCGGCCTGGTGCTCGGCGTGGTCATCACCGTGGTGTTCACGGCGGCCAACGTTTACTTCGGGCTCAAGGCGGGTCTCACCTTCGCCACCTCCATCCCGGCCGCGGTTATTTCCATGGCGCTGTTGCGCGGCCTCAAAGGCATGACTGTCCAGGAAAACAACATCGTGCAGACCGTCGCCTCGGCGGCCGGCACCCTGTCCTCGGTCATCTTTGTACTGCCCGGCATGGTGATCATCGGCTGGTGGACCGGCTTTCCGTACTGGGTCTCCTGCGCGATCTGCGCCCTGGGCGGAATCCTGGGCGTGATGTATTCGATCCCGCTGCGGCGCGCGCTGGTGACGCAGTCCGATCTGCCCTACCCCGAAGGCGTCGCCTGCGCCGAGGTGCTGAAAGTGGGCGGCGGCGAACACGCCAATGCCGCGGCGGTCGAGGACAGTCGCGCCGGCCTCAAGGCCGTGGTCTGGGGCGCGATCGTGTCGGCGGCCTTTGCCTGCATCGTGGCGACGCGCATCTTCGCCAGCGACGTGGTGCGGTATTTTCGCGTCGGTGGTGATCGCGGCGGCGTTACCGGCTTCGATTTCCTGCTGTCCTTTGCACTATTCGCCGTTGGCCACCTCGTGGGCCTGTGGGTCGGCATAGCGATGTTCGTCGGCGCGCTGATCGGCTGGGCCTGGGGCGTACCACACTTCTCGGCGCTCGCGACCGGCACTGAGACCATGGCGCAGTTGGCCCAGCACACCTGGAGCCATCAGGTGCGTTTCGTGGGCGCCGGCACCATTGGGGTGGCGGCCGTGTGGACTTTGGCGAAGCTCATCAAGCCGGTGGTCGCCGGCCTGCGCTCCGCCATGGCGGCTTCGCGGGCGCGCGCCGCCGGGAACGCCGCACTGCTGCCGCGCACCGAGCAGGACATCCCCATCGGCTATGTCGCTCTGGTCTCGCTGGCCTGCATGGTGCCGATCGGCGCGCTGATCGCGAACTTCTCCGCGGGCAGCGGCCTCGGCGACCACATGTTTTTCATGGTGGTGAGCGCGCTGGTTTACATCGCCCTGATGAGCTTCTTCGTTTCCGCGGTCTGCGGCTACATGGCCGGGCTCATCGGCTCCTCCAACAGCCCGCTGTCGGGCATCGGCATCCTGGTGGTGATCGGGGCAGCACTGCTTCTGGTGCCCGGCATCCGCTCCGGCCTGCCCGCGAGCAGCGGTACCGCGCTGGTGGCCTACGCGCTGTTCGTCACCGCGGTCGTTTTCACCGTGGCTGCCATCGCCAACAATAATCTGCAAGATCTGAAAACCGGGCAACTCGTCGATGCCACGCCGTGGAAGCAGCAGGTGGCGCTGGTCATTGGAGTCATTGCCGGCGCCGCGATCATTCCGCCAATCCTCGATCTGCTCAACCATGCCTACGGTTTTGCCGGCGCCCCCGGTCCCCACCACGAGCACCCCTTGCCGGCGCCTCAAGCCGGCTTGATCTCGGCGCTGGCGCAGGGCGTGATTCAGCACAACGTTGACTGGAGCCTGATCCGGATCGGTGCGCTGGTCGGCGTGTTCGTGATCGCCGCCGACGAAATCCTGCGGCGTTTTACCACCTCGGCACACCTCTCGCCGCTCGCCGTAGGCCTGGGGATATACCTGCCGACGCAAAGCACCCTGATGGTCGTGGTCGGCTCGATCGTGGGCTGGTACTTCGATCGCCGTGCGCAGCATGCCTCCAAACCCGAGGCAACCAAGCAGCTCGGAGTACTGTTGGCCTCGGGCATGATCGTCGGCGAAGGTCTGGTGGGCGTGATCATCGCCGCCTTCGTCGCCTTCTCAGGCAAGGACTTTCCGCTGGCCCTCGTTGGCGATGAGTTCGCCGATAACGCTGCCGTTTGGATCGGGAGCGGCGTGTTCGCGCTGACGATTTATCTCTTGTATCGCTGGGCGGCGCGGATGCGGCCTTAGTGCCGCCCCGCTCACCCGCCCAAAAAACCGATCTGCCGCCATGCCTCGTAAATCACCAGCGCCACGGCGTTGGACAAATTGACGCTGCGGTTCTGCGCGCGCATGGGAATGAACAGGCACTGTTCCGCTCCCGTCCTCGCCTGGGTGCTCTGCGGTAGGCCGCGCGTCTCGGGACCGAACAAGAAGGCGTCTCCCGCGCGGTATTGGACATCGCTGTAGCAGCGTGCGCCGCCCGTCTCGACCACGAACAAGCGCGAGCCCTGCAACTGCGCGAGGCAGGCATCGAGGTCCGCATGAATTTCCACGTCCGCCAGGTCGTGATAGTCGAGACCGGAACGCTTCAAGCTCTTATCGTCGAGGCGAAAACCCAAGGGTTTGATCAAGTGCAGCGTGGCGCCGGTGTTGGCGCACAACCGTATGGAGTTGCCGGTATTCCCGGGTATCTCTGGCTCGAACAACACCACATGAAACACCTGGGAGCCTGCCTGGGCTATTTCTCGAGCGCGGCCCGGTGCCGATCGAAGAAGACCAGCTGCGCTGGGTAGGCAAACTCGACGCCCAGCCGCCGCAATTCGTCGATGATGCGAAAATTCACCGCCTGCTGTAGATCGAGAATCGAATTGCGGGCCGGCTGCTGCACGAAGTACGAGAGTTCGAACACAAACGAACTTTCTGCGATGGTCTTCAAGTGGCAGCGTTCGAAAAGCGCCTGCGGAAATTCCCGAACGATGTCTTCCAGCAATTTGGGCAATTGTTTGAGCTTCTCGGACGGCGTGGCGAAAGTCCAGCCGTATGGTGGCCAGAATTCGCAGCTGCGCCAACCGGCCGAAATTGCGCACCCGGCTTTTCAAGATGTCGGCATTCGACAAGATGATCTGTTCGCCGCTCTCGCTGCGCAAACGCGTGGTCTTGATTCCGATGTGCTCCACCTTGCCGATGAAGGTGTCGATGGTCAGGCTGTCGCCGACCACGAAGGGCTTATCCAGCGCAATCGACATCGAGGCGAACAGATCGCCGAGAATATTTTGCAAAGCGAGCGCCACGGCCACGCCGCCCACTCCCAAGCCTGCGAGCAGCGCCGTGATGTTGACGCCGAGATTGGCCAGCGCCACCAGGATCAGCAGAGTCCAGATAAACATCCGCGCCAGGAAGCTGATGATGTCGAGTGAACCCGCGAACCCGCGGTCCGCGCCGCGCTCCAGCTCCTTTCTTTCCACATAGAAGCGGACCGCGCGTCCCGCCCACAGGCCGATTTGAATCAATCCGAGGATCATCACGGTGTTTAAAACGAAGCGGTGAACCCTGTCGGGCAGCGTGAGGCTCTCCTGCGCCGCATCGAGCGCCACTGCGATGAGGAAAATCTGCTTGGTGTTGCCGATCAGATAGGCGATCAGCCGCAACAGCGTATGATCTTTCGCGCTGGAGTAGTTCTTGACGCGCGATGCGATCAGGTTTCGCAGGATCCACAGTGCAGCCCAGACGACTCCGCCGACCGTCGCGGCCATCAACCAGTCGGTTGCCGGGATGCCGTGCAGCAGTTCCTGCACGGCAGCGAGTTTGCTGGCAATGTAATCGCCCATGCGCGAAGTATAAGCCGCCGCACGGCGAAACTCGTCCTAGGCGCCTAGCTGACGTCCTCCATTCCCAGTTCCTTCATCTTGCGCGTCAACGTGTTGCGCCCCCAGCCGAGCAATTTTGCAGCGTCCTGCTTGAGCCCGTCGGCTTTGCGCAGCGCCACGCGGATGAGAATTCGTTCCACCTCGGGAACCGCTTGGTCGAGAAGGCGCTGCGTACCGGCCGCCAATTCCTGCTCGGCCCAATGCGAGAGTTTGGCCATCCAGTCGTGATTCGCCGTTTGGCCTACGGGGACTCCGCCAAGATCGGCGGGAATATCTTCGGCGCGCACTTCGCGGCCCGGCGCCGTTACCGTGAGCCGCCGGCAGGCGTTCACCAATTGGCGCACGTTCCCGGGCCAATCGAATGTCACCAACGCGGTTTCCGCAGGCGCGGTCATTAACTTGGGTTCGACGCCGAGCTCCTGTCCGGCGACGGACAAATAATGGCGCAGCAGTTCCGGGATATCCTCGCGCCGCTCGCGCAGCGGCGGGATTTCGATGCGAATCACGTTGAGACGATGCAGAAGATCCTCGCGAAAGTGTCCCGACTTCACGCGCATCTCGAGATCCTGATGGGTGGCGGCGATGACCCGCACGTCCACTTTCACCGGCGTCTGGCCGCCGACGCGGTAGAACTCTCCCTCCGCCAACACGCGCAGCAGACGCGTTTGCAGGGCCGGCGACATGTCGCCGATTTCGTCCAGGAACAGCGTGCCGCCATCGGCTTGTTCGAAGCGCCCCCTGCGCAAGGTATCGGCGCCGGTGAAGGCGCCCTTCTCGTGGCCGAACAGCTCGGACTCCAACAGATCCGCGGTGAAGGCGGCGGTATTGAGGGCGACAAACGCTTTGTTCGAGCGCGGACTGTGCCGGTGCAGCGCGCGCGCCACGAGTTCCTTGCCCGTGCCCGACTCGCCGGTAATCAACACCGTCATGCTGGATCGGGACAATCGGCCGATCGCGCGGAACACTTGCTGCATCGCTGCGGCCTGGCCGAGCAGCTCCGGGATACTGCGTCTGGTGGCCTCCGCGTCGGTCGACAACAGGTTGGCCTGTTGTGCGGCTCGGCGCACCAGGTCCACGGCCTTGTCGATGTCGAAGGGTTTGGGCAGGTATTCGAAGGCGCCGCCCTGATAAGCCGCCACGGCCGCATCCAAATCGGTGTGCGCCGTCATTACGATCACCGGCAATCCCGGCCGCGAGACCTGAATCTCCTTGAGCAAATCCAAGCCGCTGCGGCCGGGCATGCGGATGTCGGTCATCAAGACATCGGGCGCATCGCCGCGCAGCGCCGTCAATACGTTGTCCGCTTGGTCGAAACACTTGGCCGACATGCCGCTGCCTTTGAGCGCCTTCTCGAGCACCCAACGTATGGAGGCATCGTCATCGACCAGCCAGACTTGCAGCGGCTTCAGGTTCATGCGGATTCCATCGGCAAGGAAATGATGAATATGGTTCTCCCGGGTGCGGAATCGAATTCAATCAGGCCGCCGTGACGGCTGACGAGATCTTGAGCTATTCCCAATCCCAGACCGCTTCCGTCGGCGCGGCCGGAAACCAGCGGATAGAAAATGGTCTCGCGGATCTCGTTCAAGACTCCCGGCCCGTTGTCTTCGAATTGAATCGACGCCACGAGCCGGTGGCGGTGTGCGCCGACGCTGACGTTGGAGGCCGCGCGCGTGCGCAAAATCAAGCGCGGCGAATCGACGGCGGCGCTGGTGAGGGCTTGAACGGCATTGCGTCCCAGATTGAGCATCGCCTGAATGATGTGATTCGGATCGAGCGTCAGGGGCGGAAGGCTGGGATCGTAGTCTCGATCGATGGTGACCCCCGGCGGCGCTTCGCTGCGCAGCAGGTGATAAACGCGCTCGAGCAATTCATGCACGTTGATCAGCTGCTTCGACGGCGGCCGGCCGGGGCCGAGCATGGAATCGAGCAAGTTGGTCAGCCGATCCGCTTCGCTGATGATCACGCGCGTGTATTCCCGCAGCGCCGGATCCAACAGCTCGCGCTCGAGCAGCTGCGCGGCACCGCGCAAGCCGCCGAGCGGATTTTTGATTTCGTGCGCGAGCTGGCGGACCATCAACCGGCTCCCGCCCAACTGCGCCAGCAGGGCGTTTTCGCGGGTCAAGCGGCGATGCTGCGTGATGTCCTCAATTTCCAAGAGCAGGCGCAGGTCCTTCCCGTCGAGAACAACCTGCGTGACCGCGCAGTCGAGAATGCGATCGACCCCGCCCGGCGCCGGCCACGCGAGTTCGCGCTGCACGACGCCTTCGCCGCCGTCGCGCGCGCGGTCGAACATCGGCAGCAGACTTTCTGCGCCGCGGGTCAATTCGACGATGGATCGGCCGAGGGCTTGATTGGGTCCTAAGCCCAGCAAAGTCTGTGCGGCCGCATTCAGGTAGGTAACCTGCAGATCGGGGTCCAGCAGAAAGACGCTGGTGACCATGGCATCGAGGAGCTCGGCGCCGTCGAATCGCAACGTGTCCATTTGCAGCTCAGCCGACAAGGCGAGCGTCCGCCGGCAAGAAGGCCGGGGCTACTAGTGGTGCTGCGGCGACTTCGGCGACAGCGCCGAGGGCTGTCGGACGAAGAACGTGACGCTGTTGCTGCTCTGCGATTGGCCGGTCTGCTGGTCGGTAATGGTCGCGGCGATCGTGTAGGTTCCGCGGGCCATCTGCAGCAGCGAGAACCCGACGGAGTTCGCCTGCTCGTCCAGCTGCTTGCCGTTCAGGTGCCAGGTGAGACTCTGATTGGGTTTGAGCCCCGGCTGCAAATTCAGGTGCACAATCACCGGGTTGTCGCCGAAGTAGGTCTGATCGGCCGCCGGTGAGTCGATCGAGAATTCCGCGTATTCGACCGCGCCGGCCGCCTGGTTCTTCGGGCCCGTGGGCGCCGCGGCAGTCCGGGGCGCGCCGGCCGGCGTGGAGGCTAAACCGCTGGTAAAGATTTTCTCGGCGCCTGGGGAAGCCTGGTCCGAGTAATGGACCACCCCGTCGGCATCCACCCATTTGTAGATGACAGCCGCCTGCACCGTAAAAGCCGTCAATAGGCCTATTGCCAACCATGACTGACGCGGGTGCATATTTCCAAAGCATAGACCTATCGCCTCCGGACCACAAAACGAGGTGACGACGGCGTGACCGCCGTCACCTTAAGGCCTAAGCACCCTGCGAACCTACAAGCTGTAATACATCTCAATTTCTATGGGATGCGTCGTCATCCGCAGCCGCGTCACTTCTTTCATCTTCAATTCAATGTAGGCGTCGATGAGATCGTCGGTGAACACTCCGCCGGCCTTCAGGAAGCCGCGGTCCTTGTCCAGATAATCGAGTGCCATGTCGAGCGAATGACAAACCGTGGGGATTTTCTTGTCTTCCTCCGGCTCCAAATCGTACAAGTCCTTGTCGGCCGGATCGCCGGGATGAATCTTGTTCTGAATGCCGTCGAGTCCCGCCAACAACATGGAGGCAAACATGAAATACGGATTACCCGTGGCATCCGGGAAGCGCACTTCGATGCGCCGGCCCTTGGGATTGGAAATCCAAGGAATACGAATCGAGGCTGAGCGATTGCGTGCGGAATAGGCGAGCTTCACGGGGGCTTCGAATCCCGGCACCAGGCGCTTATAGCTGTTGGTGCTGGCATTGGTGAACGCGTTGATCGCGCGCGCATGCTTGATGATGCCGCCGATGTAGTACAGCGCGATGTCCGAGAGGCCGCCGTACTTGTCTCCCGCAAACAGTGCCTTGCCGTCCTTTTGCAGCGATTGATGCACATGCATTCCGCTGCCGTTGTCGCCGACGATCGGTTTGGGCATGAAAGTCAGGGTTTTCCCATATCCGTGAGCGACGTTCTGCAGCGCATATTTCAGGATCTGCACTTCGTCGGCCTTCTTGGTGAGCGTGTTCGCCGCCACGTTGATCTCGCCCTGGCCGGCGGTCGCGACTTCGTGGTGATGGACTTCAAACTTCAAGCCCATCTCTTCGCAGGCCATCGACATCGCGGTGCGAATGTCTTGTTGCGAGTCCACCGGAGGAACCGGGAAGTAGCCGCCCTTCACGCCCGGCCGATGTGCTCGATTGCCGTCTTCATAAGCCTTGCCGGAATTCCAGGCGCCTTCATACGAGTCAACTTCGTAGGCGCAGCCGTTCATGCTGGAGCTGACGGTTACATTGTCGAAAATAAAGAATTCGTTTTCCGGTCCAAACAACGCCGAATCGGCGATGCCTGAAGCTTTCAAATGCGCTTCAGCGCGTTTCGCCAACGAACGAGGATCGCGTCCGTAGCCTTGCATGGTCATCGGCTCGATGACATCGCAGCGCAAATTCAAGGTGGACTCTTCGTAAAACGGATCGATGACGGCGGTCGAAGGATCCGGCATCAAAATCATGTCCGATTCATTGATGCCCTTCCAACCGGCGATGGAAGAGCCGTCGAACATCTTTCCGTCCTTGAAAAAGCCCTCATCCACCATTCGGGTGGGGACGGTGACGTGCTGTTCCTTGCCAATCGTGTCAGTAAAACGAAGATCGACGAACTTGGCGTCCTTTTCCTGAATTAATTTGAGAACATCGGCGGGGGTCATTTGCGTCCTCGCAAGAGTGAAACATGTGGCCCGGCCAGCCCGGGACTATCTGACAATGCAGCTAATGTGCCATTTGTGTGCATAGAGGGATCAAGCACTTGCAGTCATTCGTCCTGCTTCGCGCATCATAATGGATCAAATGACCTGAATTCAGCGCTCCAAATTGGTGCAATTCAGGCCTGGCGACGGAATCGCGATGCAAATTATTGGTTTTGTTGACAGTAACGGGCAAATTGAGTGCATGGGGAAGCTCACGACACCCTCTGACGGCGTCGCTATACTCGCTGACTTTGCGCAAGTTCAGAGCTCGCCATGCCCCACACTCCCGCGCCTCCGCGCACCTTTCAGGACCTGATATTTGCGCTGCAAAAATTCTGGTCGGCACAAGGCTGCGTCATCCTGCAGCCCTACGACATGGAAATGGGCGCGGGGACTTTTCACTCGGCGACCTTTTTGCGGGCGGTGGGGCCTGAGCCCTGGAGCGCAGCCTATGTGCAGCCCTCGCGCCGGCCCACCGACGGCCGGTATGGCAACAACCCGTTCCGGCTGCAGCACTATTACCAATTTCAGGCTTGCATCAAACCCTCCCCCGATAATTTTCAGGAGCTGTATCTCGATTCGCTGCGCTATCTGGGACTCGATCCCCTGACGCACGATGTGCGCTTCGTCGAAGATAATTGGGAATCGCCGACCTTGGGTGCCTGGGGATTGGGTTGGGAAGTTTGGATCAACGGCATGGAAGTGTCGCAGTTCACCTACTTTCAGCAAGTCGGCGGACTGGACTGCCGTCCCGTCATGGGCGAAATCACCTATGGCCTCGAGCGTTTGGCAATGTACCTGCAAGGCAAGGAAAGCATCTTCGACATCGTATGGACCGAAGGTCCGTTCGGCACTGTGACCTACGGCGATGTGTTTCACCAAAACGAAGTCGAACAATCCACGTATAACTTCGAGAAAGCCGACACTGCGGTGCTGTCGGTGGAATTCGATGCCTGCGAAGCCGCTTGTCAGAACCTGCTCAAGGACAAATTGGTCCTGCCTGCCTACGAGCAAATGGTGAAAGCCTCCCATGCATTCAATTTGCTGGACGCGCGCCACGCCGTATCCGTGACGGAACGCCAGCGCTTCATTCTTCGGGTCAGAACGTTGGCGCGCGGGGTCGCCGAAGGCTACCGGGACAGCCGCGAAGCCTTGGGGTTTCCGCTGCTCAAGAACACCGACGCAGCGCGAGCGGCCTGATGAACTCCCAGGATCTGCTGTTCGAACTGCGCACCGAAGAGCTGCCGCCGCGCACGCTGCTGACCTTGTCGAACGCGCTGACCGAGGGTGTTGCCAAGGGTCTGGACGCCGCCGGCGTGCCGCACGGCAAGGTTCACGGTTTTGCGACGCCTCGGCGGCTTGCCGTATGGATCGAGAAGCTGGCCGATCATCAGCCGGACCGGCAGGTCGAGCGGCGCGGACCGCCGCTCGCCAATTCCTTCGATGCGCAGGGCACTCCGATGCAGGCCGCGCTGGCGTTTGCCAAGAGCTGCGGCGTCGCAGTCGCGGAACTGTCCAAGCTGACAACCGACAAAGGCGCGTGGCTGCAATTTCGCGGCACCGAACGCGGAGCCGCGACCGCAACGCTGCTCAAAGATATCTTGACCCAGGCGATCGCCGCGCTGCCCATTGCGAAACGCATGCGATGGGGTGCGCGCAGCGCAGAATTCGTGCGGCCTGTGCATTCGGTGGTGCTGCTGTTCGGCGATGAAGTCGTGCCGGTTGAAGTTCTGGGACTCGAGTCCGGGCGGGTGACGTCCGGTCATCGGTTTCACGCCCCGAAGCCCCTTACCCTGAAGCGGGCGAAGGGCTATGAGGCCAAACTGCGCCGCGCCAAGGTGATCGTCGATTTCGCGAAGCGTCGCGAGCTCATTCGCGCGGGTGTGACGGCGGCGGCGGCGGAGCTTGGCGGCACTGCGCTGATCGACGACGCGCTGCTCGATGAAGTCACCGCCTTGGTGGAATGGCCGGTACCGCTGGCGGGGCAATTCGAGCAGCGTTTTTTAAGTCTGCCGCGCGAAGTGGTCATTGCCACGGTCCAGGATCATCAGCGCTATTTCGCGGTGCAGGGACCCGATGGACGGCTCTCCGGCTGGTTTGTCACCGTGAGCAATATCGAAAGCCGCGATCCATCCAAGGTGCGGGACGGCAATGAGCGGGTGGTGCGTCCGCGCCTGAGCGACGCCGCCTTCTTTTGGGAGCAAGACAGCAGAATTCCCCTGCAATAGCACGCCGCGAGACTCTCGGGCGTGACTTTTCAGGCCAAGTTGGGCAGCTACGCCGACAAGACCGCGCGGATCGCCCAGCTGGCCGAGATGATCGGCAGCCGCATCGGCGCGGGTCCGGAAGTCAGGCAGGCCGCGGAACTGTCAAAAGCGGATTTGATGACTGCCATGGTGGGCGAATTTCCGGAACTGCAGGGCACCATGGGCCGTTACTACGCCGAAGCCGAAGGTTTGCCCCGCGAAGTGTCGCAGGCGCTTGGAGGAACACTATCGTCCTCGCTTTGCCGGCGACGCGCTGCCATCGACCAGAATCGGTCAAGCTGTGGCGTTGGCCGACAAGATCGACACGCTTACCGGAATTTTCGCCATCGAACAGCGGCCCACCGGCACCAAGGATCCCTTCGGCCTGCGGCGCGCCGCCTTGGGCGTACTGCGCATTTTGCTGGAAGCCCGGTTGGAGCTGGATTTGGTCGAGGTACTGAATGCGGCGGCGGCCGCGCAGCCGGTGCAACGCGCAACGGTCGCGGACGAGGTTTACGATTTCATTGCGGAGCGGCTGCGCGGAATCTTGCTCGAACAGCCGGGCACCACTTCCGAAATGCTCGACGCGGTCCTGGCGAATCGTCCGCGCTCGCCCTTGGATGCCGTCACGCGCCTGGCCGCTTTGCAGGAATTCTTGTTGCTGCCGGATGCCGCCGTGCTGGCCGCCATCAACAAGCGCATCGCGAATATCCTGAGGAAGACGCAGGTCAGCGGCGATAGGAGCGTCGATCCACAGGCGCTCACCGAAGAGGCCGAACGGGCGCTGCATCATGCGCTGACGGGGTTGCGAGATCCGGTGCTCGACGCGACTCGGGCTGGCCGCTACGCCGACAGCTTGCAGGCGCTGGTCGGCCTGCGATCGCCGGTCAACGATTTCTTCGATCGCGTCATGGTCATGGATGAGGACGCCGCGAAACGCAATAACCGTCTCGCGTTGCTGCGCGACGTGCAAGTGCTGCTGGGCGGCGTCGCCGATTTGTCGCGATTGCCGGGTTGAGCGAACGCATGCAGTTGTTGAAGTCGCTTTTCTTCACCGCGTTCATGATGCTGTCCGCGCTCGTATTCGGCGGATTCATGACCTTATGTTTTTGGAGGCCTTACAGCACGCAATTTGCGATCGCGCGAACCTGGGCGGCGCCTGCAGTTTTGGATGCTCGACAAGGTGTGCGGTTTGACATTCACCGTCGAAGGCCGCGAGCGGATTCCATCCGGCAATCACATCGTGATGAGCAATCACACTTCGGCCTGGGAGACCATCGCGCAGTTTCTGATCTTTCCGCCCCAGGTGTGGGTCCTTAAGCGCGAATTGCTGTGGATTCCCCTCATCGGCTGGGGACTGAAGCTGCTGAAGCCCATCTCGATCAACCGCGGCGCGGGGCATCGAGCGGTGAATCAAGTGATCGAGCAGGGGAAGGAGCGCCTGGCCGATGGACTATGGATCATCATCTTCCCCGAAGGTACGCGGGTTGTAGCCGGCGAGACCCGTAAATACGGGGTGAGCGGCGCGCTGCTGGCAACCACCACCGGAAAATTCGTGGTGCCGTTGTCGCACAACGCCTCCGACTTCTGGGTCAGGCGCGGACTCGTCAAGAGAGCCGGCACGATTCGCGTGGTCATCGGCGAGCCCATAGCTGCCTCCGGCAAGGACCCGCGCGAGCTCAACGACGAGGTCAGGCGCTCGATCGAGGCGGGAATGGCGCGAATCGCGCAGGTCTCGGCGGCCGTGCCGGCGTAGCATAGGGGCCGAGGTTTGCCGCGCGGCGCACGCCGCTACTTAAGTTTTCGGCAGGGGCTTCGGGCATGCCGGGCACGCCGTCCGGCCGCGCGACTTCAAGCATCTTCTTGTAGGCCGGCGCGGCTTTCGACATTGGTCCGCCACGCGACGATGTGTGGATAGGCGGAAAGATCCGCGACATTGAACGCTTCGGTGACATTGGTGGGGAACAACATCATGATGTCGGCCGCCGAAAAGGCAGACTCCGCCGAAGTACGGATGCTTGCTCAAAAAATCTTCCATGAATGTCAGCACCGCCTCGGTATCGACCAGCTTGTAGCCGCCGGTCGGGGTTTTGGGTTTTCCCTGGATGAGGGCCACCCGATAATCCGCGATCACGCGGGCGGCGAACGAGCCTTCGGCGAAGTGCATCCATTGCAGGTAGTAGGGATAGTCCGGTGAGGTGACGGCGGGTTCGAGACGGCCATGGCCTGCGCGCGCCAGGATCAATTCGATGATGGCGCCGGATTCGACCATGACTTGATCGCCGATGCGCACGGTCGGCGCGACCGGCATCAACGGACTCATTTCATGGATGGTCTTCATTGAAGCGGCAATATCGCCGCGCTTATATTCCAATTTGTAGGGAATGCCGAGTTCCTCGCAGAGCCAGACGATGCGCTCGGAGCGCCGCCCTTCCACGTGATAAATCGTCAGATTCAACGGCGCGGCGGCCGTCTTCGACTCGTTGGCCTTGCCGGCTGCGTGGGCCGCACCCATTGCACACATCATGAGCGCCGCGGCGCATGGCAGTAGCTTGATCATGCTTTTCCCCCAAAAGGAACCGATTGGATATTTTCTGCTGCGAATCATAGAGCTTCCGTGCCTGCCGAGGTAGTCTTTCCGGCATGTTCATCGGCCATTTCGCGCTCGGATTTGCCGGCAGGCGCATCGCGCCGCGCACCAACCTGGGGCTGTCACGAGCATTGTGATAGCGTGAAACCCCATGAATAAAATCATCCTGGTTTGCTCGAGTGTCTTGTGCCTGTGCAACGCCGCCGCCGCCTTCGCCCACCCTCCGAAGACGCACCGGCTCGAAGCGACGCCGGCCACCGTCGCCTACGGCTACTACTGGTCGGACGCACCACCGGTCCTGCGCATCGACTCGGGCGACATCATCGATGTCGATACGCTGCTGACCAATACGCCGACGGGTCTGGCCAAGGCCGGCGTCCCGGACGACAAGATTCAGGCGTCGCTCAAAGCCATCGTGAACGAAGTAACCGGAGAGCGCCGCGGACCCGGCGGACACATCCTGACCGGACCGGTGTACGTGGAGGGTGCTGAGCCGGGCGACGTGCTCGAAGTAAAAATCCTATCCATCGAGTTGCCGCTGGACTACGGCTACAACGGCTGCAGCGGTTATTTGCCGGAGAACTGCGAAGCCGGCGTGCCGTCGAAAATCATCCCCCTCAATCGCAAGAAAATGACCGCGGAATTCCTGCCGGGAATCGTCATACCGTTGAAACCCTTTTACGGCAGCATCGGCATTGCGCCGGCGCCGGAATTCGGCCGGCTCAGCAGCAATCCGCCGGGCCGGCACGCGGGAAACCTGGACAATCGCGAGCTGGTGGCCGGCAGCACTCTTTACATTCCGGTGTTTGCGCGCGGCGCGCTGTTCGAGATCGGCGACGGCCATGCCGCACAGGGCGACGGCGAGGTGGATCAAACCGCGATCGAGACCTCGCTGCGCGGACGCATACAGCTGACGGTGCGCAAGGACATGAAGCTGACTTGGCCACGCGCGGAAACCGCAACCGACTACATCAGCATGGCCACCGACCCCGATCTGGTCATCGCCACCAAGACGGCCATCCAGGAGATGGTGGATTTCCTGATGTCGGAGAAAAAACTGACGCGGCATCAGGCCTATCAGCTGGTGAGCATTTCCGGGAACGTCGCCATCACGCAGCTCGTGGACAAGCCGAATCTCGGCGTGCACGTCAAGCTGCCGAAAAGCATTTTCGTCGCCCCATAACGCCTTCGCTTGCTACCCGAACACCGCCACCATTTGACGGCTGAGTGCCGCGGGCGCGCCGCTGGGATCGACTAAAACGCAGGACTCACAGGAATATCCGCCGCCGGCGGAGTTGACCTCCGCATCGATGCGCCACCAGGCGTCGGGCGCGAAGTTGTAGTCGTGACGCAGAAACTGCAGCGTCCACGTCAGCGAACTCGAAGGCACGACGCTGCTCATCAGCTGCAGAATCACCGAAGGAATGCAGTCAATGAGCGCGACGACGTGGGATTCCGTGAGGGGAGCGGGATCTTTGTGGCGCACGTAAATTTTCGACGTGCGCAAACTCGTTCCGGTGAACGGCCGCGTGCCCTCCGCCCACCGAAAAGCGAAATGCTGCAGAAACGCCGGACCGCCGAAGTCGGCGGTCTGCGGATCCGGCAGGTCTTCGACGCGGCGCACCGCGGCTGTCACGCTGGGCGTAATCGAAATCGCGGTGGCACGCGACGCGCCATAAATGCCGGTCAGTGTGGCGGCAATTTTGCCCTCGCTCCACATGCGGGCGCCGGCGATCGTCACGGCCTTGCCGACCCGCAAAATCTCGGCCTCGATGCGCACCTCGCCGGCGAGCGCCGGACCGACGAAGGTGGTCTCCAAGCCGCGCAGTGTCCGCTCCGCCGGCACCAAGCGGCGCATCGCTTCATTGGCGAGAGCCGCAACCAGGCCGCCGAAAGTTGCCCGGCCCTGCGACCAATCCTCGCCGATGACGGCGTGCCAGCCGCCGTCGAGCGGTCGCATCGATGCCAGAGTCTGAGAAAACAGCATCCACGGGATGTTACCGGATGGAGGCGCGAATCTGCAGCTAATCGGGTTGCGGCGCAGGTCCTATGTAGTTTGCCGACGGTCTGACGATCCGGTTGTCCTTGCGTTGTTCCACGATGTGGGCCGACCAGCCGAATATGCGTGCGATGGCAAAGGTCGCGGTGAAGAATTCCTTGGGCAGCCCCAACGCCGAGATACACGACACCTTTATAGAATTCCAGATTGGCGCGCAGCGAGCGTTTCTTGTGCGCCGTCTGGGCGACAAATGCCTCATCGACGGCTTTCAGGGTTTCGAGCAGACGCTTGTCGCCGGGTTGCGCGGCAATCTCCTCGGCGAGCATCTTGACGATCTTCGAGCGTGGATCGACGACGCGATATTCCCGATGACCCATGCCCATGACGAGCCTGCCGGCGGCGAGGCTCGCGGCCACGAAATCCGCGGCGCGTTTAGGATCGCCGACTTCCTGCGCCATTTCGAGCGCGCCTTGATCGGCGGCGCCATGCAGCGGTCCGTAGAGCGAACCCATTGCCGCCGCCAACGCCGACGCTGGCGGCGACAAAGTGGATGTGACCACGCGCGCCGTAAAGGTGCTCGCGTTGAAGCTATGATCGATCTGCAGAATTTGTGTTTGCTCCAATATGCGCACGTCTTTTTCGGAGGGACGGCGATCGTGTATCAATTGCAGAAATCGCTCGCCATAGCGGCGGCTTTCGGGATAGGCGGCGGGCGCTCTGCCTGCGCGCAGCGCGACCAGCAGGGCGTGCGCCGTCGTCAAGCGGGCGGCGACCACCAGCGCTTCCTGTTCATCGTCGGTGCGGCCGATTTTCTGCGACGGCGGTGCGAAAGCCATCAACGGCATGGCGGCCTGCAAAGTCGCCATGGGGTGGCCGCGCAATTGCTCCAGCTCTGGAGCGTGGCGCACAACTCCGCGGGCAAACGTCCCGCGTTCCACAAGAAATCTTCGAATTCCTGCAGTTGCGAAGCAGCCGGTAAATCGCCGAACACCACCAGGTGTGCGACCGCTGCAAAAGGATTTTTGACCAGTCTTTCGATCGGGAGGCCGCGGTAGTACAGCCGTCCGGCCTCGCCGTCGACCAAGGAAATCGAGGTGCTGTCCACCACCACGCCTTCCAAACCTTTTTTGATGTCAACCACTGCGTTCATGATGACCTCCACGAGCTAGTAGAAGGCCATCAGGCCGCCAAGGCCAGACAGCGGAAGTGATGGAGGTATCAGTGGAGGGGATATCCGGAGCGCTGTCGGTTATCCTTAGGCCCATGCAGATTGAACGTAATGAACTGCGTTGCTTTCATGCGGTCATCGAAGCAGGCGGATTCAGCCGCGCCGCCGAGCGCCTGGATCTCTCGCAATCCGCCGTGAGCCAGACCATCGCCAATCTGGAGCACCGCTTGGGTACGAGTTTGCTGCGCCGAGGCAATCCGCCGCAACCCACCGAAGCCGGCATCCGGCTGCTGCGATTTGCGCAAACCACGCTGAACGAGGAACGCGAAACCCTCGCGGATATCAGTCAGATCAAATCCGGCGCCTTGTCGACCCTGTCGCTTGCGCTGTCGCCGGCCGCCAACTCGCGTATCGGCGTCGCGCTGCTCAAGGAATTCTGCGAGCGCAATCCGCTCACGCGCCTCAAGGTGGTCGTCGCTCCCAGCCGCGAAATCGTGCATGGCGTCGCGGAGGGCCGCTGGGAACTCGGATTCGGCCCGTTTCACCACAACATGCCGGCGCACTTCGCACTGCATCCCTGCTTTTCCGAAACCCGCCGGCTGATGATTGCGCGCGATCATCCCGCGCGCAGCGCACTGGCGCGAGACGCCGTCGGCACCATGCGTGAACTGCCGCTGCTCACATCCTATCTCGACGAAAGCGCGCGCCGTTCCAGCGGCGAGCGGCTGCGCGATGCCTTCGGCTCGGTGTGGGAAGTCAGTCACATGGAGTTGCGGCTGGCCCTTGTCGCCGACGGCAAGGGCGTCACCTATGTGTCGGACTTGCTCACGGCAGTGCCGCCGCCATTGGTTCCCGTTGAAGGGCTGCCCTACTCGAGCATCGACCGGCAGGTCGGGGCCTATCGCTTGAAGCATCAGCCGTTGTCGCAGGCGGGCACGCGATTTCTGGCGCTCTGCCACGAACGATGGCCGAAGCAAAGACAGAGCGCTTGACCCTCGGGTCTTCGCTAGAATGGTGCTGCCGACAATCACAAACATTTTGGGGAATCGCGATGATTACCAAGGACCTGTTCTCGCTCAAGGGGCGTGTCGCGCTCATAACCGGCGGATCGCGCGGCATCGGCCGCATGATCGCCGAAGGTTTCATCGCGCAGGGCGCGAAGGTTTACATCTCGGCACGCAAAGCCGACGCCTGCAATCAGACCGCCAAGGAATTGTCTCAAGACGGCGGCACCTGCATATCCATTCCCATGAACGTATCGACCGTCGCGGGAGCCAAGCAACTCGCCGCCGCCGTGATGGCGCAAGAGCCCAAGGTCGACATTCTCGTGAACAATGCCGGTGCGGCCTGGGGGGCTGCATTTGACGAGTTTCCGGAGGACGGCTGGGACAAAGTGCTCAATCTGAACGCCAAAGCTCCTTTCTTTTTGACCCAGGCGCTGGCTCCGGCGTTGCGCAAGGCCGCAAGCGCGGCGCGCCCTGCCAAGGTCATCAACATTGCATCGATCGACGGCATCTACCTGACTCACCGGGAAACCTATTCGTACGTGACCAGCAAAGCCGGCCTCATTCAACTCACGCGGCTGATGGCGGCTCGCTTGGTCAAGGACAATATCTACGTCACGGCGATCGCGCCGGGTGCATTCAAGTCGGACATGAATCGCGAGGCGCGCGACCGCGGCGATGAAGTCGCCAAGCACATTCCGGCGCGACGCATCGGCACGGACGAGGACATGGCGGGTGCCGCCATCTTCCTGGCATCGCGTGCCGGCGACTATGTGATCGGCTCGACCGTGACAGTCGACGGCGGCGTCGCCTTCGCAACTCCAGCGATGCGCGATCTGCAATTGGAGGAGTAGCTCATCGCGGCGCAAACTTCGGCGGCTCATTACGAGACTCATCTCGGCCCGATCTATGCCTGGATGTTGGGCGATATCGATGCCGCCTTTGCGCGCAGCGCCGCAGAGATCGAAGCGCTGCCGCTGCCGCCGGGCCGCGGTACGGCGGTGGATCTGGGCGCCGGGCTGGGATTGCACAGCTTGGCGCTTGCGCGGCGCGGCTTCGATGTGGTTGCCATCGACAATTGCCAAATACTGCTCGATGAATTGCGAGCGCGCCGGGCATCGCTGCCGATCGTCGCGCATCTTGCGGATCTCCTGGATTTCCGCTCGTTCATCACCGCGCAGCCGCAGGTGATCGTGTGCATGGGAGACACGCTCACGCATCTGCCAACCGCGGGCTCGGTTGAATCGCTGCTGGAATCCGCGGCGGCGGCGCTGCCCCGCGGCGGCGTATTTGCGGCCACGTTTCGCGATTATGCGACGCGCACGCTGCAGGGGGAGCGGCGATTCATTCTGGTGCGCGCCGACGAACGGCG
Organism: uncultured Gammaproteobacteria bacterium; assembly: GCA_963809645.1. Taxonomy (GTDB): domain Bacteria; phylum Pseudomonadota; class Gammaproteobacteria; order Steroidobacterales; family Steroidobacteraceae; genus Bog-1198. Next base: position 445,556 of record CAWEKK010000007.1, on the reverse strand, counting down.
CCTATTGACCTGCTTTCTCGAGTACGGAGAACATCAGGTGACCGTTCACGACGTCGTGAACGAAAGGAACGGCGACCATTGGCGCCAGTCGGTCAGCAGCTATCCTAAGCTCAGACTGTCACCGGAGTGGGTCGCAGCCAGGCTTGAGGAACTTAAATTCAGCGTGAACCGCGATGCCGCGTCAAGCGGCATGGTTCGCCTCGCCGCCACGAAGAACTGACTCGAGCCGGCCGGCCGGCGGGACACGCTTATTTGGGAGATTGCGGCGTGCGCTGCTCGATGCGCTTCGCCAATTCATCAAGATCCACTTGCTCGTCGATCGAAATCTCCAGCGAATCGTCTTTCGCCACGGTGGGAATGATTTCGCGGCGTGGCATTTTGAGCGGCGGCGGCGCAACGCGCTCTTCCGGCAACGGCGCTGCCAAAGTGGGCTGCACCCAATCTTTTTTTTGCGCTACCCAGCGTTCATAGCGGTCGAAATTCCACATTCCGGCATCTCCGCCGGTTTGCAGCACATTGGCTATTTGACTGAATTGACCGCCGCGGATGGTTCCCTTGGAGGCGGCGCTCGGCAGAAGAATCTCGCACACCGGAACGCGCAACCGATACTCGCTCAAGAATTCCAGCCGTTGGCAGACGAATCCGACGAAACAATCGGCGAGCTGCGCCCGGATGCTGCCCTGGATGTCCGCAGGGAAGGACATGCAAATGCGCGTGATCGCCTCGGCGCAGGTTGCCGAATGCATGGTGGCGATGACCAGGTGCCCGGTCTCCGCGGCGCTCAAGGTCAGCCGCATGACTTCGGGAGTCCGCATTTCGCCGATGACGAGAACGTCGGGATTCTCGCGCAGCGCATCAACCAGGGCCTGCTCGTAGCTGGGGGATGCGTCGGTACCTCGCGCTGCCTGATGAAGGAGCGGCGATTGCTGAAAACGTATTCGAGCGGGCTTTCGATTGCGATGATATTGCGCGCGCTGGATGAATTGATTTCCTCCACCAGCGCCGCGAGCGTGGTGGATTTGCCGCTGCCCGTGGGCCCCGATATGACGATCAATCCGGTGGTCATTTCCGTGAGGCGCTTCAGGTCCGGATGCAGGTTGCACGCGCGCAGATTGTTTTGGAAGGCGCTTAACAGGCGCACCGCCATGGCGACGCCGCGCAGAGTGTGGAAGATGTTGATGCGGCAACGGACGCCCCCAATGGTTCGCGGAAACATCCGCGGAACCTCGCGCTAAGAAATTGCGGCCAACCTTCATGGCCCAAGAGCTCGCGCCCCGCATGGATCAGCGCGGCGCCGGCGATGGGCTGACCAATCGACGAGAGTTGACCGCGGATTCGTGCCACCGGCGCGGTATCCGCCTGAGATGCAGATCGCTTGCGCCGAGTTCGCGGCCCTTCCGAATCCACTCTTGAACCGTCATACGCGAAGAATACCGGATCTCACCGGCTCCGACATTAAGGCGGGAACACTGGGGCGCCGCCTATCCCCATGGCTGATTTAGCCTCGGATCGCTCCCTCGATCGCATCCACCCGGCCGGGATAGAAGGCCGGTAACTCTCGATCGCCGTGACCGACGCATACGGCCGTTCGTACGACCAGACTGCATTGATCGACTTGCTGCCTCCGCACGGAATACTGTAGTAGCTACAGTCGCCTTTGAAGGGGCAGTAGGTCGTATGCTCGGTGCGCTGCAGTTTCGACATGTCGACGTCCTCCCGCGGAATATAAAGGACCGGCGGATAGCTGGCCTCCTGCAGCCGTAAGGCCAGTTGGGAATCTGCGATAACGTGGCCCGCCGCCTTCACCACAACGCGCCGATTGTTGCGCGTGATCGAGATCGGATGATCGGGCTGGATTTTCTCCGTCGCATCTGCATGTGTATTCCTTCCAGGTTTGCATCCCGCACGACAGTTCACACCCCGGCGGCCGGCCTTGGCTATAAGACTTTGGGCGCAGGTCGCCGATCTTGACGCCTCCGCAAAGCTCTGACGCTTAGCCGGGTCGCGGTCCTGGGAGACCCTGCGCGCGGATGATCGCCCCGGCATACCCGAGGACCACCGGCGCATTTTCAGCTAAGGTGCGCCTGCATGGGAGAATCGAACAAAGCCGTCTTTCTAAGCTATGCCTCGCAGGATGCCGAGGCCGCGAAGCGTATCTGCGAAGCCCTGCGCGCGGGCGGCATCGAGGTCTGGCTCGACCAGAGCGAACTGCGCGGCGGCGACGCCTGGGACCAGCGGATTCGCCAGCAGATCCGCGACTGCGCCTTGTTCATCCCGATCATTTCGGTGAACACAGCATCCCGGCACGAGGGTTACTTCAGACTCGAATGGGACCTGGCCGACCAGCGCACCCACAAGATCGCGCGCAACCGGCCGTTTGCCATCCCGGTGTGTCTCGATACCACGCCGGCCGCCGGCGCGGACGTGCCCGAGTCGTTTCAACGAGTGCAGTGGACGCGTCTGCCCGGAGGTGAGACCCCGGCGGCATTCGTGCAGCGCGTCTCACAACTGCTCTCCCCCGACGAACGGCCGCCATCAGCTCATTCGCCGCCGAGCGGCGTCACTGCCCGCCAGTCCGCGCCGCTTTCCGGGTCGCAGAGTCCGAAATCCATTGCGCTGTTGATCGCGTTGGCTGCTCCTCCTGGTCGGCGGCTACATGGTGCTGGACAAGCTATATCTGTCGAAGGCCGCCCCACCGCCCGCGACGCCGATCTGCAGCGGCGAGCAACTGCCGCACGAGCAGCGGTCCCGAGAAGTCCATCGCGGTGCTGCCCTTCGTCGACATGAGCGAAAAGAAAGACCAGGAATACTTCTCCGACGGCCTGTCCGAAGAGTTGATCGATTTGCTCGCCAAGACCCAAGGGCTCGAGGTCATCGCGCGAACCTCCTCGTTCTATCTTCAAGGGCAAGCAGGCCACCATCGGCGAAATCGCCAAGACCCTGAACGTTGCCAATGTCATGGAGGGCAGCGTGCGCAAAGCCGGCAACACCATCCGCGTCACCGCCCAATTGATTCGCGCCAGCGACGGCGTAAATATTTGGTCGGAGACCTATGATCGCGATCTCAAGGACGTGTTCAAGGTTCAAGACGAGATCGCGCAGGGCGTCGTGCAGAAATTGAAGCTCACGCTTCTGCCCGCGACCACCGCCGCGTCGGCAAGAACGGTGAATACGGAAGCCCACGGCCTCTACTTGCAAGGCCGGTATTTCCAGGCTCGCGATACCAGCGAGGATCTCGCCAAAGCAAATGATTGCTTCAAGCGTGCGCTCGCTCTCGATGCGAGTTACGCGCCGGCTTGGGCGGGGATCGCGACCGTGGCCACCCGGCAAGTCGCCAACGGCTACATCACCCTGGCTCAAGGGTTCAGCGTAGCGCGGGAGGCGGCCACTAAAGCCATCGAACTCGATCCCAAAAACGGCGAGGGCTACGCTGCGCTGGGGCTTGTCCACATGATGGCGCATGAATGGGCGCAAGCCGACGCGACCTTGGCCAGCGCTCGAGAAGGTCGATCCGACGGATTCAACGGTGTTCATGACCTCGGCGGTTCTGGCACGTCGGCCTTGGCCGGGACGAGCAAGCGATGGCGCTGTTTCAACAGGCTTTGGAGCACGATCCGCTCAATTTGCTGGCGCGGCGCTACTTTGCTCGCACGCTATTCTTCGCCGGCCGGCCGGCGGAAGCAGAGGCCGCGATCCGCCAGGTGCTTGACACCAATTCGGCACAGCCGGGCGCGCATTATGATCTCGGCCGGATCTTATTGGCGAAGGGGCAGATTGACGCGGCTCACGCGGCGTTTACGGCGGAACCCGATGCAAGCTGGAAAGGCTTTGGACTACCGCTCAGCTATCACGCCCTGCACCGTACCGCGGAAGCCAACGCCGCCTTCGCAACCCTTTTGAGTAAATCGGCCGGGGCGGAATTCCAGGTCGCCGAAACCTATGCCTACTTCGGCAACGCCGATCAGGCATTCAAGTGGCTCGATGCCGCCGTGGAGCGCGATCTGGGCATTATTTGGCTGCACAATGACCCCCTGTTCAAGGGACTGACGCTCGATCCGCGCTACGCCAGGCTGTTGCGCAAACTCAAGATGTCGGAATAGTTTCGGCCAGGGCGCGTATTCGCTTGGGGGCGCCTGCGCGCCGCTCAAATGTCCAAATTCGACACGTGCAGCGCATTCTTCTCGATGAACTCGCGTCGCGGTTCCACGGCATCGCCCATCAGCGTCGTGAAAATATCGTCCGCCGCCACGGCGTCTTCGATACGCACCTGCAGGAGGCGCCGCGTTTCCGGATTGATGGTCGTGTCCCACAACTGGTCGGCATTCATCTCGCCCAAACCCTTGTAGCGCTGGATGGTCTGGCCCTTCTTGGCCTGCTCGAACAGCCATGTCATCGCGGCCTTGAAGCTGGCCACGTCCTGCTTATCGTCGCCCCGCTGTACAAAGGCCCCCGGGCCGATCAAATCGCTGAGCGTCTGCGCGAGTTCGGCGATGCGCAGGTACTCCGCGGAATCGAAAAACTCGCGCGGGATATGTTTCTCGGAACTCAAGCCATGCTCGAGGCGCCGCAGATTGATGCGCTGACCGCCGGCCGGCAGAGCCTCTACCGCAAACGGTATTGGCGTGAGACATCATTGAGCGAATTCAGGCGCAGCTCCAGATTGCGGCACCAATCGCGCAGCGAGTCGATGCGATCGAAAGCCTTCGGTGGTGAGTCTCGGAACATACAGCAGCTGCTCCAGAAAACGCTCGTCGTAGCGGCGCGCCCAGCGCGTCACGATGCTCTTCACTTCCACATACTTCATCGCGAGCGATTCGAGACCCAATCCCGATAACGGCGGCGCCTCGGCACTGACATAAAGCGCGGCGCCCTCGATCGCGGTGTTCAGCAACAGAGCATTCAATTCCACATCATCCTTGACATAGTTTCCTGCTTGCCTCTTTTCACCTTGTACAGCGGCGGTTGCGCAATGTAGATGTGGCCGCGCTCGATGAGAATCGGGCATCTGGCGATAAAAGAATGTCAGCAGCAAGGTGCGAATGTGCGATCCGTCGACGTCCGCATCGGACATCAGAATCACGCGGTGATAGCGCAATTTGTCGACGTTGAAATCGTCGCGCCCGATGCCGCAGCCCAGCGCCGTGATGAACGTGCCGACTTCCGCGGAGGCGAGCATCTTGTCGAAGCGCGCCTTTTCGACGTTGAGGATTTTGCCCTTGAGCGGCAGGATGGCCTGCGTGCGACGGTCGCGGCCCTGCTTTGCGGATCCGCCGGCGGAATCGCCCTCGACCAGGAACATCTCCGAGAGCGCGGGATCTTTTTCCTGGCAATCGGCCAGTTTGCCGGGCAGTCCTGCGATGTCGAGCGCACCTTTGCGCCGGGTCATTTCGCGCGCCTTGCGCGCAGCCTCTCGCGCATAGGCAGCCTCGAGAATTTTGTTGACGATGGCCTTCGCCTCTTGCGGATGCTCGAGCAAGAACTCCTCGAGGCGTCCGGCAACGGCGGATTCGACCACGCCCTTGACCTCGGAGGAGACCAACTTGTCCTTGGTCTGCGATGAGAATTTCGGATCCGGCAATTTCACCGAAAGAATGGCGGTCAAGCCTTCGCGCGAATCGTCGCCCGTGGTTTGAATCTTTTCCTTCTTCGACGCCAGTTCTTTTTCGATGTAATTATTCAAGGTGCGCGTCAATGCCGCACGATAACCCGCGAGATGCGTGCCGCCGTCTTTCTGCGGAATGTTGTTGGTGTAGCAGAACATGCTTTCTTGGTACGAATCATTCCACTGCATGGCGACTTCGACTTGCGTATTGCCGTCGCGGGTCTGAAACCACAACACCGTGTCGTGCACCGGCGTCTTGCTGCGATTCAAATGCGTGACGAAAGCCTTGAGGCCGCCTTCGTGCTGGAATACTTCGGACTTCTCGTCGCGCTCATCGACCAATTCGATGCGCACGCCGGAGTTGAGAAACGACAATTCGCGCAAGCGCTTCGCCAGCGTGTCGTAGTTGAAGGAGATGTTCGTGAAAATCTGCGCGCTGGGTTTGAAGCGCAGCGTCGTGCCGTGATCCGTGGTATCGCCGATGGCCGCGAGCGGCGCCTGTGGCTCGCCGAGACGATATTCCTGGCGATACAACTTGCCGTCGCGGCGAATATTCAATTCCAGAAAATCGGACAGCGCATTGACGACCGAGATGCCGACGCCGTGCAAGCCGCCCGAGACCTTGTATGAGCTGTCATCGAACTTACCGCCGGAGTGCAGCACGGTCATGATCACCTCGGCCGCCGAGCGACCCTCCTCGGCGTGGATATCCACAGGAATTCCACGGCCGTTATCGGACACCGTGACCGACTCGTCCGCGTGGATGGTCACGACGACGCGATCGCAATGACCGGCGAGCGCCTCGTCAATGGCGTTATCCACAACCTCGAAAACCATGTGGTGAAGGCCGCTGCCGTCGTCCGTGTCGCCGATGTACATGCCGGGGCGCTTGCGCACGGCGTCCAAACCTTTTAAGACTTTGATTTTGCTGGAATCGTAAACGTTGTCCTGGGCCATACTCGATCCTGAATTTTGACCCGTCATGTTAACAGTTTCTGGCGTTAAAAACTAATCCTTGTTGCCGATAAAAGTCTTTATAAATCATATAGTTACAAGGTCACGTGAGGCACAGGATGCTGAGGCTGGCGATTTGCCGGGCCACGGCCGAACGCCTCGTGTTCCACGTGGAACATCTAGGCGCCGACAGCCTCCCGCCGCCAGTCATAAGCGCTTGCCCGGCTCGCCAAAGGCCGAAATTCCCCGTGCAGAGTGGTGACAATCAACTGAACCGAGTGTGTGGAAACCTCCTGCATGAGAGTCGCCAAACGCTCGTCATCGAGTTCAGCGGCAGGATCGTCCAACAGTAAGCTCGGCTGTCCCTGGCGTCCTTGGGGAAACAGCTTGATCTGGGCGATCAACAGGGCGGCCGCGAGGAGTTTCTGCTGCCCTCGCGATATGCGATCCTTGACCGGCGCTCCGTTCAGGCGAATCGCCAATTCCGCGCGGTGCGGCCCGACCTGCGTCGCGCCCGCTTCCTGATCGTGGCTCCAGCTCTGCTGAAGTGCCTCCGCCAATGAAGATCCTTTGGCCAGCCGTTGCGATAGCTCAAGGAGAGCTCCATCCCCAGAAGATGCCGCCCAATGGTCTCCGCGACGGGACTCAGCGAGGCGACATACCGGGCGCGGGCCGACCCAGCAATTCACCCGATCGGATCAGATCGCCGTCCCAGGCCGAGACTATGGCCCTGGGTTGGTGCTCTTCAGAGCCGCGTTGCGCTGCTTGAGCACTTGCTGGTAGCGCTGCCAGTGGCCAACGAAGACTGCTCCACGTGGAACACACCCCAATCCAGAAAGCGCCGGCGGCGACTGGGGCCCTCCTCGATGAGATGGTGTACCTCGGGGTCGATGATCTGCACCGGCAGGAAGAGGGCCAGCTCAGCCAGCGAAGTAGGTTTCTCGCCATCGATCTGCGCTCGAATCCCACTCCTGGTGCCTTCCACACCCAGCGGCACCCGGCGACTGGGTACTCGACTTCGCCGAAGACAATGAATCGCTCGGCACCGTGGCGAATCAGGTGGTCCAGGCGACGCGTGTGAAAGGACCGGCCCGGCCTAGAACGTAGATGGCTTCGAGAAGACTGGTCTTGCCGGACGCGTTGGGACCGCTGATCAGCGTAAAACGCGGGTCGAGCTCCAAGTCCGCCGATTGCAAGCAGCGGAAATCCGTTACTTGCAGCCGGCTCAAGCTCAAGGTTATAGCCTCATCGGCATCACGACATAGCGTGCGTTGGTGGTACCCGGCGAACGGATCAGGCAGCTGCTGTTGCTGTCGGTCAGGCCCAGCTCGACTTCCTGGCCGTCGATCGCCGCCAGCGCATCCAGCAGATAATTCACGTTGAATCCCACTTCCAGATCGTTGCCTTCGTAGGAAACCTCAATCTCTTCCTCGGCCTCTTCCTGCTCAGGATTATGCGCTTGCACGGTCAACGTCCGCTTCTTCACCGTGACGCGAATACCGCGATACTTTTCATTGGAAAGAATCGCGGTACGCTGCAGCGCCTGGCGCAGCACGTCGCGATCCGCGCGGATGGCAGAGGCCGGCGCCGCTGGGATCACCCGGGAATATTCTGGGAAACGGCCGTCAATGAGTTTCGAAGTGAATCGAATGTCGCCGATCTGGGCGCGAACGTGATTCGTTCCGATCGCCACATCCGCCTCCCCATCCATCGGTGAGCACCCGCTGCAACTCGAGCACCCCTTTGCGCGGCACGATGACCTGCTGCGAGTTCTTCGCCTTTGCGCGCCAACTCGGTTTCGCACAAGCGCCAGGCGATGACCATCGGTGGCGACGGCGCGTAGACACTTGACCCTCGATTTCCAGCAGCATGCCGTTCAAGTAATAACGGACATCCTGCTGCGCCATGGAGAAATGCGTCTTTTCCAGCAGCCGCAATAATTCCTTGCGCGGCAAACTGCACGGTTTGCTGCGAATTGATGTCATCGACCACCGGAAAATCCGCCGCCGGTAATGTCGATAAACTGAAGCGGCTGCGGCCTGCCTTGATCACGACCTTCTCGCCTTCGACGTTGAGAGACACCGACAGCTTTTCCGGCAGAGCACGCAAAATATCCAGAAATTTTCGGCCCGGCACCGTGATGTCGCCGGCTTCCTGCACACTCACATCCGTCCCCGCGACCAGTTCCACTTCCAAATCCGTGGCGGTGATGGACAGACGCCCTTGCGAACGCCCAGCAACACATTGGCCAGGACCGGCATGGTCTGCCGCCGTTCCACCACCCCGATCACCGCCTGCAAGGGAGTCAATAATTTCTCGCGCTCTGCCGTCAATTTCATGAGATCACCCGTCTTACCAATCTTAGATTTAGATTCTTAAAAGAGATTATTACTATGATTATGAAGGATCAAATTACCGGTGGATAACTGCAATAAAAACTAATAAATCAATACCTAATATTCCATCAAACGTAGAGCCCTGGATGTTGTCCACGATGCGCCCTACAACCTGTCACTACAACTGTGGATATCTTTATCCACAGCTTCGTCCACAGCTTTTCCTACGCTAACCAGCCAGGGTTCTCAACAGGTTTAAATAGTCCTCTCCAATCCGCCGATCGCTCTCCCGCAGTTCCTTCACCCGCCTGCAGGCATGCAGCACCGTCGTGTGATCCCGGCCGCCAAATGCGTCGCCGATTTCCGGCAGGCTGTGATTGGTCAATTCCTTGGCCAATGCCATCGCGACTTGCCGCGGCCTCGCGATCGAACGGCTGCGCCGTTTCGAAAGCAAATCCGCGATCCTGATTTTGTAGTACTCGGCCACCGTCTTCTGAATATTTTCAATCGTGACCAGCTTTTCCTGCAATGCCAATAGATCGCGCAACGCTTCCTTGGCGAACTCGAGCGTAATCGGTCTGCCGGTGAAATTGGAGGTCGCGACCACCCGGCGCAAGTGCGCCTTCCAATTCGCGCACGTTCGAGCGGATTCGCTTGGCGATAAAAAACGCGACTTCCTCCGGCAGATCGACGTGGGTCATGGCCGCCTTGCTCATCAGAATCGCGACGCAGGTTTCCAGCTCCGGCGGCTCGATGGCGACGGTCAGGCCCCAGCCGAATCGGGACTTGAGCCGCTCCTCGAGGCCGTCGACTTCCTTCGGATAGCGATCGCAGGTCAGGATCACCTGCTGCTGGCTTTCGAGCAGTGCGTTGAAGGTATGGAAGAATTCCTCCTGCGAGCGGTCTTTTCCCGCAAAAAACTGGATATCGTCGATCATCAAGCAATCCAAGGATCGGTAGGCCGCTTTGAAGTCATTGATGGTGTTGTGCTGCAGGCCTCACCATATCGCCCACGAATCGCTCGCTGTGCACGTACGCAAGGCGCGCCTCGGAGTTGCGCTCCTTCAGCTTGTTGGCGACCGCGTGCATCAAGTGGGTCTTTGCCCAAGCCCACGCCGCCGTAAATGAACAACGGGTTGTACGCCTCTCCCGGGATTTCCCGCGACTTGAATGGCCGCCGCCTTGGCGAGCTGATTGCTCTTGCCCTCGACGAAGCCGTCGAAGGTGAATTCGGCATTGATGCGGCTGCCGAGCACCACGGGCGCCAGCTTGCGGGCCCGCGCGGCGGCGGCGCCGGCGTCCTCCCGCAGCACCGCCGGGGCCACCTGGACGACGACGCCGGCGCGGGTGCCCACATCGAGCGCCACCTCGGGGGCCAAGTCCTTCCGCAAATGCCAGAATCAGCTCCTTGATCCTGGGCGAGCAGATTTTGCCCCAGCCATTCGATGACATAACGATTCGGTGCCAGCAGCTTCAGCTCGCCGTCCCGCTCGATGGCCTGCAGGGGTCGCACCCAGGTATTGAACTGCTGTTCCGGGAGCTCGCCCTCGAGCACTCGCAGACAGCGGTTCCATAGCGACTCCGGCAAGAGCGCTCTCCTAGGTTTGTGACAAGGGGCAAAGCGGACGAAAGGGCAGGGAGTCTAGCTCCAAGTTGGAGGGGCGTCTATTGACACATCCATGCTCGCTCAGTACCCTTGCCGCCTTTCGTAAATCGGCCATACCCTTGATTTGGCCCGTTGTTTTTCCTCGAGTCGCGCTATGAAACGTACCTTTAATCCCAGTAATTTGCATCGTGCCCGTACCCACGGTTTCCGCGCGCGCATGGCCACCAAGAGCGGCCGTTCATTGCTGGCTCGGCGCCGCGCCAAGGGCCGCAAAAAGCTCTGTCCGTAGCGCGTTCCCTCCAGGGTTCCTGCAGATCCGTAAACTGACGTTCGAGCCGCGCAAGCGTTTGCATCAGCCGGCCGAATTTCGCGATGTGAAACGGCGCGGCAGAAAATTCTCCGATGCGTTTTTCAGCTTATCCGTTCTGGCCAATCATGAAACTCACGCTCGGTTGGGCTTGAGCGTTGCGACGCGCATCTTCGGCACCGCCGTGGCGCGCAATCGCATCAAACGCCTCGCGCGAGAGTCCTTTCGTTTGAACCAACACTCTTTGCCGCCGGTCGATGTTACCGTGTCCGCCCGGGATGCAGCGCGATCGGCCAAGCCGGTGGAGTTGCGCTCAAGCCTCGATGAGCATTGGAAAACGATCGCCAAAAAATGCTGAAGCCCCGCCAACCGTTGTTGTGGATTATCCGCGGCGTACCAGCTCGCCATCAGCCCCATGCTGGGTCCGCGCTGCCGTTTCTACCCGTCCTGCTCCTGTTATGCGCATAGCGCCATCGAACGCTTCGGGGCGGTGCGCGGATCCTGGATGGGCCTTGCGCCGTCTGCTTCGCTGTCATCCCTTTGCCCAGGGCGGCTACGACCCCGTGCCGGATAAGAGACTGACCCATGCCTAATATCCGTCTAACGCTCTGGGGCGTGCTGGCCGCGATCCTGTTTTTGAATTACACCACGTGGCAGCGCGACTATGCGCCGCCTGCGGCGCCTGTCGAGCAAGCGACTACGCCGGGCGGAGCGCCGTCGAAGCCTGCCGGCAATTCTTTGGCAGACTCGCTACCTCAGGCCGCCGCGCCTGCGCCGGTGCCTGTGCCGCAAGCTGCCGGCGCCGCGCCGGACGCCGACCAGGCTGCTTCGGCCGCGCCGGACGCTGAAGGCTCCGCCACGCCGCTGCATGTCACCACGGACGTGCTGGATATCGGCATCAATCTCAAGGGCGGTGAACTCGATCGCGCGGATCTCAAGGATTATCCGCTGCGCAAAGACACGCCGAATGTTCCGGTCAGACTGTTGAGTTTCGAACCGCAGCCGTCTCTGTACTTGCTGCAGAGCGGACTCATCGGCGCCGCGGGCGAAGCAGCACCCACGCACCTGGCCGTGTGGAAGTCCGAGCAAAAAACCTTCGTCATGGCGCCGGGCGACAATGAGCTGCGCGTGCCCATGACCTGGACCGACGGTCAAGGCCTGACCGTCACCAAGACATTCATTTTCAAGCGCGGCCAGTACGGCATCGGGCTTACCTACGATGTGAAGAACGAGGGCGGCGCTTCGCGAAAATTGGCGTCCTACGCGCAGCTGCTGCGTCATTGGGAACACGCCTCGCGTTCCTATTTCGACGTCGAGACCTATTCGTTCAAAGGCCCTGCCGTCTACGACGGAACCAAGTCCAAGGATCTCAATGTCGAAAACGACAGCGATGCCAAGTACGCGGCGACCATCACCAACGGCTGGCTCGCTTCGCTGCAGCATCAATTCGTCGCCGCCATCGTTCCGCCCGCAAGCGAGCCTTACCAATACAAGCTGCAAGTCCGCAACAACGAGTACTTGATCAGTGCCACGGGACCGATCGTCGAGATCCCGGCCGGCGCCACGGTGCAGTTTCACGAACAGTTGTTCGTCGGTCCCAAATTGCAATCGCAGCTGGCGGCCGTGGGCCGGAATTTGGAGCGTACCGTCGATTTCGGCGTGCTCACGGTGCTGGCGCAGCCGCTGTTTACCGGTCTGAACTTCGTGCACAAGCTTACCGGCAATTGGGGTTGGTCCATCATCATCGTCACGGCCCTGATCAAACTGCTGTTCTATCCCCTGAGCCAGGCCAGCGGCCGCTCAATAGCAAAAATGCGCGCCGTCGGTCCGCGCATGAAGCAGATTCAGGAAACCTTCAAGGACGACCGCGAGAAGCTGGGCCGCGCCATGATGGATCTGTACAAGAAGGAAAAAATCAATCCACTGGCCGGCTGTCTGCCGACGGTGGTGCAGATTCCGGTGTTCATCTCTTTCTACCGTGTGCTGCTCGAGAGCGTGGAAATGCGCCAGGCACCGTTTCTGATGTGGATCAACGACCTGTCCTCGCGCGATCCGTACTTCGTGCTGCCGCTGCTCATGGGCGGGGCCATGTTCGCCCAGTTTAGATTGAATCCCGCGCCGCCGGATCCGATGCAAGCGAAAGTCATGCAGTTCATGCCGCTGATCATGACCGGCATGATGGCGTTCTTCCCGTCCGGCCTGACGCTGTACTGGCTGACGAACACCGTGCTGTCGATCGCCCAGCAATGGCGCGTGAATCAAGTGGTAGAAGCCGAGGCTGCCAAGCAGCGTTCGTAAATCCGTGGTCTCAATCGACACCATTGCCGCCATCGCCAGCGCTCCCGGGCGTGGCGCGGTCGGGGTGATCCGCGTTTCAGGTCCGCAGGTGCCGCAAATCGCGACGGCCATGCTGCGCAAGCCGCCGCCCCCGCGGCTGGCGCAAGTAGCCGACTTTCTCGACGCCGCAGGCGAATCCATTGACCAGGGGCTGGCGCTGTACTTTCCCGCGCCTGCCTCGTACACCGGCGAGCATGTGCTGGAGCTGCAGGGCCATGGCGGCGACCGTGGTGCTCGATTCGTTGCTGAATCGCCTGCTCGAGCTGGGCTGCCGCATGGCGCGGCCCGGCGAATTCAGCGAACGCGCCTTCCTCAACGGCAAGATCGACATCGCGCAGGCTGAAGCCGTTGCCGATCTGATCGATGCCGGCACGTCGGCCGCGGCGCGCGCGGCGGTGCGCTCCATGCAAGGTGAATTTTCGGCGCGCATCCACGCGCTCCAGGCGCAGCTCACCGAACTGCGAACGCTGGTCGAGGCGGCGATCGACTTTCCCGAGGAAGAACTGGATTTCATTTCCGGCGGCGCGCTAGGCCGGCGCATCGCGGGAATTTTTGCCGGCTTCGATGAAATCACCGCGGCCGCGCGCCAAGGGGCACTGCTGCGGGAAGGATTGAACGTCGTCATTGCCGGCAAGCCCAATGCCGGCAAATCGAGCCTGTTGAATAAATTGGCCGGCGATGAGATCGCGATCGTCGCCGATCAACCCGGCACCACGCGCGATGTCCTGCGCCAGCACGTGCATCTTGATGGGCTGCCCCTGAACCTGATCGACACCGCCGGTCTGCGGGCCAGCGCCGATGCGGTCGAAGCCGAAGGGGTGCGCCGCGCCTTTGCCGAACTCAAACGCGCGGATCGCGTGCTGTACATTTTGGATGCCTCTGTGTCGAACGCGGGCGGCGCCTCGAGTGCGGCCGCGGAACTCGAACAACTGCCGCGGGATATTCCCGTTACGCTGGTCTTCAACAAGATCGATCTCAGCGGCGCGGACGCCGGCGTCGATGAGTCGTGCGAGCCGCCGCGGGTTTTTTTGAGCGCGAAAACCGGCGCCGGCCTCGATCTGCTAAGGACTCATTTGCAAGCGCGCGCGGGCTATCGCAGCGGCGATTCCGGCGCAATATCGGCACGGCGCCGCCATCTCGATGCGCTGGAGCGCGCCCGAGCCTGCGTGGTGCAGGCAGCGGATGCCCTGACCCGGACCCGCGCGTTCGAACTGTTCGCCGAGGACTTGCGCCGCGCGCAAGTTGCGCTGGGAGAGATCACCGGCGAGTTCAGCAGCGATGACCTGCTCGGAGAGATCTTCAGCAGTTTTTGTATCGGCAAGTAGCCAAGGCCGCGCACGGGCGCAATTTCGGGATGGGTTTGGTGAATTCGACAGCGACGGTGGCCTGGCGCGGAACGCGCTGTCGCTGATTGCCGACGAGACAAACTCAGAAGCTTTGTTCGGTCCGATCCAAATCCTGCAAGTCGACATCAACGGACCGAGCAAGCCGTGCCAAGACGCCGAGCGCGGCAAGTACGCCCAACGTGATGATCGCCGTGACCATCGGAAAACGCCAAAAAAGCCAGAGCATTGTGCCGGCGGACACCGTCAAGATTGCCAGGAACGCCGCCATGCCAATTCGCGCGGATGATGAATCCTTCATCTAACTCCCCCGAGCAACGCAAAACTTGCGTTGCAATTAGTATACATACGGTCTAGTTGATCGCCTATACAGGAATGCCCCTAATTTCATCGGCCGCATCTGTTAGTTAAACGACTCACACAATAACGATCAGCCGAGCATCGTTTCGCGCCGCCAATGGCGCGCGGTGAGAATGAACATGAGCAGCGCAAGTCCGAGCGATGCGGCGGCGGACACCAGCACGTCGTGCACCGATATCGGCTCATCCTTGAGAACACTGGTCATCAACAGATGTTGGCTGAGCGATGGGATGACCATCAGCGAGCTCTTGGTCTTCAGCGAATAGATGCTGGCAAAGGCAATCGGCAGCGTCGGTACCAGCAGCACCGTGGTCAGATAAGTCTGCGCCTCGCGATAGGTGCGGGTGAAGGAGGCCACCAGGGTCATCAAGGTGGCGCCGAGCGGCACGAACGGCAGGCAAATGGCGAAAAAAATCAGCGCCGTGCCGAAGCCCAGATTCGCGCTCATGCCGATGCGCTCGAGCGGCACGAAGCGGAACACGCAAACGAAGGCGGTCAAGCTCAAGGCCAATGAAATGCACATGTAGGCGCAGGTCGCCAGAATCTTGCCGCCCACCAATGCCGAGCGCGCGCACCGGCAAGGAGAGCAGTGCTTCCAGCGAACCGCGCTCGCGCTCGCCCGCGGTGGAATCGATCGCCAGGTACAGCCCGCCCATCAACAGGGCGAACAACACGAAATAGGTCATGAATCCCAGGACCACCACAGCGCGTCCGGTGGGAGTAGCGACATCGACTTCGTTGACCGCGACGGGAATGCTCAGCAGCGGACTCACGCCGCGCATTTCCAGCCGCAGTTGCGCGATCGTACTGCCGTAGGTGGCCAGCATCCCCTTGGCTCGATCCGCGATTTTTCGCGTCTGCGAATCCGCGCTGTCCGCGAACAGCAATAGCGGCGCCGGCTGGGCCGCGACGAACAGCTTTGGATACTCCTCGGGAACGAGCAGCACGACTTGGGAGCTGCCGCCGCGCACGGCAGCGCGCGCCTCGTTCTCCGACAGTTCCGTCTCAGTGAGTTTGACGCCGCGTCCCTGCAGGTAGCGAATCAGCCCCGGCGCATGGCGGCCGCCGGAGATCGTGATCTTCAACGGCACGTCCGACTCGACCACGCTTTGTTCCAGCATGCGCGACACCATGAGGCCGAACAGCAGCGGGCCGAACAGGGGTCCAAACAGCAGCGCCGACAGCAGCGTGCGCCGGTCGCGCAGATTCTCCAGAAATTCCTTGGCGAAGACCGTCAACAGGGTGCGCATTCAACTAACGCCCTCGGTATCGCCCAGCACTTGCAGGAATGCTTCCTCGAGCGTCGCCGTGCCGCTGCGCTCGCGGATCTCCTGTACCGTGGCGTCGGCCAACACGCGCCCATGGCCGATGATGACCACGCGATCGCACAGCGCCGCGACTTCCTGCATGACGTGGGACGAGAACAGCACGCAGCGCCCTTGAGCCTTCAACGCCAGCAGCATTTCGCGCAAATTGCGTATCGCCATCACGTCGAGGCCGTTGGTGGGTTCATCGAGCACGACATTGCCCGGGTCATGAACCAGGGCGCGTGCCAGCGCCACCTTGATGCGCTGGCCCTGGGAAAAGCCTTTTGCGCGGCGTTCGATAAATGCGTCCATGCCGAGCGCCCAGCGACAGTTGCGCGGTACGCGCGGCCAAGCGCGCCGCCTCCATCCCGTGCAGCGCTCCGAAGTACCGGATGTTTTCACGCGCCGTCAGGTTGTTGTACAGCCCGGCGGCGTGCGGCAGTACGCCCAGGTGGGCGCGCGCCTTGGAAGTCTCTCCGCGAATATCGATGCCGTCGATGCACGCCCTGCCGCTGTCGGGAGTCAGCACGCCGTACAGCATGCGCAGGCAGGTGGACTTGCCTGCGCCGTTGGCGCCGAGCAGGCCCGTGATCTCGCCGTCGCGCGCGACGAAGGACACATCGCGCGCCGCCTCGATGCTGCCGAAGCGCTTGTTCAGGCCCATCGCCTCAATCATGGCGCGGGTCCGGTCATGCTCAAGAAAAATGGTTCAGGTGCATGGCGGTCCAGGCAACTTGCATCCAGCCTGTCCGGGGCCGCGTTGTCGAGAAAATCGGCTGCGATGACGGGCATGCAGCCGGTGGGCAATTGGCCGTGGCCCTCGCCCTTCAAGATCAGATGCCGATGACGGGTCAGACCTTCCGCGGCCCGTTCGGCATCGAGCGGCGGGGTTACCGGATCGGCTTCGCCGGAGAGCAGCAGAGTCGGGATGTCGCTGTGCAAGGCCGCGTGCAGATCCGCATCCACCGGTCCGTGCGGCCATAACTTACAGATTTCATGCAGGGCATCCAGCATGTCCGTGCCCTGGTAAGTCTTCGCCATGGCCGCGCGATCGATGTTGCCGCTTGCGATCAGCGGTTCATCTTCGCTGCAGATCACACTGTACTGCATGCCGTTCGCCAGTTGATCGCTGATCTGCCGCATGCTCATGACCGATTGGGCCGTCAGCGGCCGCAACTTGCCATGCGCGGCCTCGTGGATCAGCGCCGGCAGGAGCGATGCCTGCATGCTGCTGTAAGAGAGCATCCGCAGGGCGGCATTCAGAATCCGGCGGTTGAACTCGATGCCGAGCGGCAATCCGCTGTTGGGATCGTCAATGGTTACCATCACCTTCTGCGGTCCGAATTGCCGCCGCAGGTTGCCGAGGTCGTCCGGCAGCTGCGGATAAGTCGCGGCGCAGTCGGGCGCTTGCATGCAGCGCGCCACGATCAAATTCAAGGCGCGCTCGCCGTCCTGCGGCGTCTCGGCGCCGATGGCCTGCTGCGGATAGGTCACGCCATCCAAAATCACCGCTTGCACGTGCGCTGCGTAGCGGCGCATGTACAGTTCCGCGACCCGCGTGCCGTATGAGCCGCCGTACAGATCGATCTGGTCGTACCCCAGGGCAATGCGCATGTCGTCGAGATCGCGGACCGCTATGCTGGTGGTGTAGAAACGCACATGGGGCCCGAGCTTGGCGAGGCATTCGACCGTCGCCTGGCGCAGCGCCGGCATCGGATCGTCGGGCTCCTGCCAATCCTCCGGGTAAACGCAGGACTGTTGGCTGGACTGCCCGGTACCGCGTTGATCCAACAACACGATGGCGTGATTGCGGTTGATGCGCGCAAATGCACTGCTGAGCGCCACGTACACCTGCATGGCGCTTTGTCCGGGTCCGCCGGCCAGCAGGAACAGCGGCGGTGCCGTACTGCGCCGGTTGAGAGCCGGTACCACCGCCGCCTTCAAGTCGACAAAGCCGTCTTTGGGATGTTCGCGGTCGAGCGGTACGCGCAGCGTCCCGCAGCGCGCCGCCAGCGAGGTCAAATGCAGCGGGTGCTCGAGCCGGCATTCAATTGTGGGCAGCGTCGCGCGCTCCTCGGCGCCGGCGGCCCGCGCCCACCAGGCGCACAGGCTCATGCCGATCCACACCAAGGCCCTGCATCGCTGCCGCATGCCGACTCCCATTTGCGCGATTGTAGGTGATTCGCTCCCCGGGCTTGTTCACATCTTGATAGATTTGCGGCCCAGTTCGATTTATCTTGAGAATTGCATGACCATCATTCGCGAAGCCGATGTGATTGCGAGCGTTGCCGACGCCCTGCAGTACATTTCCTATTACCACACGCCGGATTTCATCCGCGCCATGGGCCGCGCCTACGAGCTTGAACAGAGTCCCTCGGCCCGCGACGCCATCGCCCAGATCCTGACCAACTCGCGCATGTGCGCCGAAGGCCACCGCCCGATCTGTCAGGACACCGGCATCGTGGTGGTGTTTGTCAAAGTCGGCATGGGCGTGACTTGGGAGGCGAAGCGGGATCTCGAAGCGATGATCAATGAGGGCGTTCGCCGCGCGTACCTAAACCCGGAAAATAAACTGCGTGCCTCCATCGTTGCGGATCCTGCCTTCAAGCGCGGCAATACCAAGGACAACACGCCGGCTGTGATCCATACGGAATTCGTTCCCGGCGATCGCCTCGAGATCACGGTCGCGGCGAAAGGCGGCGGCTCCGAAAATAAGTCCATGTTTGCGATGCTGAATCCGTCGGATTCGGTGGCCGACTGGGTGCTGGAAATGGTTCCGCAGATGGGCGCCGGCTGGTGCCCGCCGGGAATGCTGGGCGTCGGAATCGGCGGCAGCGCCGAGAAGGCCATGCTGCTCGCGAAGAAATCGCTGATGGATCCCATCGACATCGGCGATCTCATCGCCCGGGGAGCGAAGACGCCGCTGGAAGAACTGCGCTTGGAGATTTACCGCCGGGTGAACGCACTTGGCATCGGCGCCCAAGGCCTGGGCGGCTTGACCACGGTGCTGGACGTCAAGGTTTTGGACTATCCGACGCATGCCGCCTCGCTGCCGGTGGCGGTGATTCCCAATTGCGCCGCCACCCGGCACATCCATTTCACCCTGGATGGCGGCGGTCCCGCGATGCTGACGCCGCCGAATTTGGATCTGTGGCCCAAAGTTCACTGGACCGCCGATGCCGGCGCACGCCGCGTGTCCCTCGATGGCCTCAGCAAAGAAGACGTCGCGAGCTGGAAGCCCGGCGAACGCCTGCTGCTGTCGGGCAAGTTATTGACCGGTCGAGACGCTGCGCACAAGCGCATCTGCGCCCTGCTCGATGCCGGCAAGCCACTGCCCAATGGCCTCGATTTCACCGGCCGCGTGATTTACTACGTCGGGCCGGTCGATCCTGTGGGTACCGAGGTCGTCGGACCGGCGGGTCCGACCACCGCCAATCGCATGGATCGATTCACGGACACCATGCTCGGCAAATCAGGATTGCTGGCGATGGTGGGGAAAGCCGAGCGCGGACCCGAAACGGTCGCGTCCATAGCGAAGCACCGGTCGGCCTACTTGATTGCGGTCGGCGGAGCGGCGTTTTTGGTATCGAATGCCATTCGCGCCAGCCGCGTGGTGGCCTTTGCGGAACTGGGCATGGAAGCGGTATACGAATTCGACGTCAAGGACATGCCGGTCACGGTGGCGGTGAGCTGCCGACGGCGAATCCGTGCACGAGACCGGGCCCAAGAAATGGGCCGGTAAATTTGCGGGCATTCCGGTCGCGGTGGACGCCACCGCCCGCTAGCCTTCAGTACTTGATCGAGCAGCCGTACGGCTTGGTAACCGGGTGCGGCACGGAATTGCGAGCCGAGCAGGTTCCCTGGTGCTTTTTGACGCGAAAGTTTAGAGTACGCGCCCCTGCTAAAAATCGAGTAGATTCAGCGTCATGCGTTTTGCGAAGCAATACGGCGTCATCGTCATCGGCGGCGGCCATGCCGGCACCGAAGCGGCGCTCGCGGCCGCGCGCATGGGCGTCGACACGCTGCTGCTCACGCATAACATCGAGACGCTGGGTCAGATGAGCTGCAATCCTGCCATCGGCGGCATCGGCAAAGGGCACCTGGTCAAAGAAATCGACGCCTTGGGCGGCGCCATGGCGCGCGCGACCGATCAGGCCGGAATTCAGTTTCGCACCCTTAACGCCAGCAAGGGGCCGGCGGTGCGCGCCACCCGGGCACAGGCGGATCGGCAGCTATACAAGCGGGCCATTCGCCAAATCCTGGAGTCGCAATCCGACCTGGAGTTGTTTCAGCAGGAAGCCAAGGATCTGATCGTCGCGGGCGATCGTGTGGTCGGCGTTGTCACCCAAAGCGGTATCGAGATTCGTGCGCGCGCGGTGGTTTTGACCGTCGGCACATTTCTCGGCGGCAAAATTCACGTGGGGCTCACGAATCATCCCGGCGGCCGCGCCGGCGACCCGCCATCTTTGAGTCTGGCCGCGCGTCTGCGCGAATTGAATTTGCGCGTCGGCCGCTTAAAGACCGGCACGCCGCCGCGCCTGGATTGCCGCAGCATCGATTTTTCCGGGATGCGCGAACAGCACAGCGATGATCCCCGGCCGGTTTTTTCCTTTCTCGGTACGCGCGCCGCCCATCCGCGCCAATTGCCCTGCCATATCACCGCGACCAATGAGCGGACGCACGACATCATTCGCGCGGCTACCGCGCGCTCGCCGCTGTTCACGGGTTTGATCGAAGGCGTGGGCCCGCGCTACTGTCCCTCGGTCGAGGACAAGGTCGTGCGCTTCGCGGACAAGCAGTCGCATCAGATTTTTGTCGAGCCCGAAGGCTTGGACACGCACGAGATTTATCCCAACGGCATTTCCACCAGTCTGCCCTTCGATGTGCAGTGCGAATTCGTACGCACGATTTCCGGATTCGAGCACGCGCACATCACGCGCCCGGGTTATGCGATCGAATACGATTTTTTCGATCCGCGCGATTTGAAATACAGTCTCGAGAGCAAATTCCTGCCGGGCCTGTATTTCGCCGGGCAGATCAACGGCACCACCGGCTACGAGGAAGCGGCCGCGCAAGGCTTGCTGGCCGGCGCCAACGCCGCGCTCGCCGCGCAAGGACGCGATGCCTGGTGCCCGAAGCGCAGCGAGGCTTACTTAGGCGTGCTGGTCGATGACCTGATCACCCGCGGCGCCTCCGAACCTTACCGCATGTTCACCAGCCGCGCCGAATATCGCCTGTCGCTGCGCGAGGACAATGCGGATTTGCGCCTCACGGCTGCGGGACGCGAGCTCGGACTCGTCGATGATCAACGCTGGGAATTCTTTCAGCGCAAGCGCGCCGCGGTCGACGGCGAAGTCGAACGGCTCGAGCGCGCGGTGGTGCATCCCGGCGGCGTCGATGCAGCGCTGCTCGGCAAATTGGGCGCGCCGTTGTCGCGCGAAGCCCATGCCTTCGATTTATTGCGCCGTCCCGAGTTGATTTACGACGACCTGCGTACCGCTGCGCCCGGCGCGGCCGCCGATTGGCTCGGCGATGAGCGCTTGTGCGAACAGGTAAAACTGCAGATCGAGGTACAGGCCAAATATTCCGGCTATTTAAAACGCCAGAGCGATGAGATCGACCGGCACCGGCGCCACGAAGAATTGCGGCTGCCCGCGGATATCGATTATCACCAAGTCGGCGGTCTATCGAACGAGGTACGGCAGCGTCTCTGCGACGTGCGGCCGGAAACCCTGGGACAAGCCGCGCGCATCCCGGGACTGACGCCGGCCGCGGTTTCACTTCTGCTGGTGCATATGAAAAGGCGCGATCATGCGGCATGAACCATGAACAGCTTCTATGATTTCACCGTGGCGGGGCTCGACGGCAGCCCCAATATCCTGAAGCCCTTGCGCAGCCAGGTCGCCTTGGCGGTGAATGTCGCCAGCAAGTGCGGCTATACGCCTCAATACGCAGAACTCGAGGATCTTCACCGGGAACTGAAGGCCAAGAAGTTCACGGTGATCGGATTTCCCTGCAATCAGTTCGGCGCTCAGGAGCCGGGAACCCCGTCAGAGATCCAAACATTCTGTTCGGTTAATTTCGGCGTCACATTTCCCTTGTCAGCCAAGATCGAAGTGAACGGCGCCGGCCGCCATCCGCTGTACGCCTGGCTGACGGCGCAGGAAAACGGCTTTCCCGGCGATATCGGCTGGAATTTTGAGAAATTTCTCATCGACCGCGGCGGCCGGGTGGTGTGCCGCTATCCGGCCGGCACCAAGCCGACCGACCCTGCATTGCTGCAGGATTTGGCCAACGTTTTGGAATGATCCGCAGGAATTTGGCGGCGGTACAGGTGGCTGTTGTGGCAATTTGGCCGCTCACTCTTTAACATCACGGCACTTCATTGATCTCAAAAGACGGCCCGGAGAACTAGATGCTTTCTCGATTGACTGCCAATGCGTGGCTTGCCGGCGTGGCTCTGACCTGTTTGTCGTTGGGCGCGCATGCAGCGGGCGATCCGGCCAAGGGCGAGATGAAGTTCTACACCTGCTACGGCTGTCACGGGATCCCGAACTACCGCAACGCCTATCCGGATTACAGCGTGCCGAAGCTGCGCCATCAGAATGGCGAGTATCTGACGCGGGCGCTGCACGAGTACCGCGACGGTACGCGGCCGCACGCCACCATGCATGCTCAGGCCGCCTCACTCTCGGATGAGGATATCGAGGACATTGCGGCCTATCTGCAGGGCGCGCCTTCCGCGAAGCCCGCGGCGGCCGCAGCACCGTCCAAAGTGCCGAAACAAGTCGCACCTTGCGTCGCCTGTCACGGCGAGAACGGTCTTGGCGTCGAAGCGCTGACCCCGAAACCGCCGGTGCTCGCCGGGCAGCACGTGGACTACCTGGAGCAAGCATTGACTTCTTATCACAACGGCCGACGGCAGGACGCCATCATGGACAGCATGGCGCAAATGTTGACCACCGAGGAAGACATCAAGATCGTGGCGGCATACTTCGCCAGTCAGCCCTCGCAGCTGGCGACGGCAAGCACCGCGAGCAAGTAGCCTACTGGCGCAGGTTGAGCAGGAACTGCGCGAAGGTTTGGTAGTAAGCGTCGCGGTTGGCCTGCTTGCGGTAGCCGTGGCCTTCATCGGCCGCCAGCAAATACCAGACCTCTCCGCCCTTTGAGCGCAGTCTGTTTACGATCTGTTCCGCCTCCGACAGCGGCACGCGCGGATCGTTCTTGCCATGGACCACCAGCAACGGACGGGTGATGCGGTCGGCGTTGGTCAGCGGCGAGATCCGCCGCAAGAAGTTGCGCATTTCCGGATCGCGCTCATCGCCGTATTCCGCGCGGCGCTGATTCTGCCGGTAGGGCGCGGTATTGGTCAGAAAGCTCACGAAGTCCGCGATGCCGCTGACATCGACGCCGCCGCGCAGCCGGTCGCCGTAGTTGACCAGCGTTGCGAGCGTCAAGTAGCCGCCGTACGAACCGCCGGAGACCACCACGTGCTTGGCGTCGAAGGTTTTGTGCCTCCCGATCCACACCAGCATCGCGCCGACATCCTTTACGGCGTCCTCGCGCGACATGCCGTTATCGAGCGCCATGTAAGACTTGCCGTAGCCCGCAGGAGCCGCGCACGTTGGGCGCAATGACGGCGAAGCCCAATTCATTGACCACGTATTGAATCCAGGGATCGAAGCCCGGGCGAAACTGCGACTCGGGTCCGCCGTGCAGTGAAATGAGCACCGGATGCGGACCCGCGGTCGGCGGCTCGTAAACATAGGCGGGCACCTGGCGCGGCTTGCCGTCAACGCGATCGAACGTGGGAAATTCCACCAGCCGCGGCAACACCAACTGGGCGGCATCGACGGCGCCGGCTTCGCTGCGGGTCCAGGGTTCCAGGCGGTTCTCCGCAACGTCCAAGACGTAGGCGTCGCGCGGTTGATTCGCCGCCGCGAAACCGAAGGCGAGCCGCTTGCCTTCCGCATCGAAGCTCAAGGAACTGATGATGCCGGGCTGCAGCCGCGGCGGCGTCAGGTCCTGGTGCGTCCGCAAATCCAGCAGATTGAGTTTGCTCGCTCCGGCCTCATTGCTGACGTAGGCCAAATAGTGGCCGTCGCGCGAAACGGCCAGTGCCTCGACGTCCCAGGGCACGTGGCCGGAAATGACGGTCTTGTCATTGGTGAAAAGATTGACGTAGCGCAGGCGCGCGAACTCAGCTTCGCGGTCCGAGATCAAGTAAACGCCCTGCCCGTCGCGGGTAAACTTGGCGGCCGCGATGCCGACCTTCGACGGCGAGGGTTCCACCTCGCGCCTCTGTCCGCTGCCCAAGTCGACGATGTACAGGTAGCCTTCGGAGACGGACACTTCCTTGAGCACCAACAATTTCGTGTCGTCCGGCGACCAATCGAGCACGGACCAGGAGGCACCGCTGCCGTCTCCGGCAAACGCCAGGCGCGGCGGGGAGCCCGATTCCGGATCGACGATGTCGATGTCGTAGGTGCGCCCATCGCGCGCGGTGCTGAAAAAAGCGACCTCGCGCCCGCTGTTCGACCACAGCGGTGCGCCGTTCAGGGACTTGCCGTCCGTCAGCAACTTAGGCCCGGCCTCGCCGGCGCGCTGATAGTAAAGCTGCGCATTCTCGTTGCCGCCGGTGTCCTTGAGAAACACGATAAGCGTTGCGCGCCGGAATCCGGTGAAAACGCCGCTTCCGTGATCGGCTCGTGCAGAAACGTGAGTTGCCGCCGCGCCCCTCCCGCGTGGTCCACCAGGTGCAGCTGATCGACATCGCCGAAGCGCGTGGCGATCAACAACTGGCCTTGGGGCGACCAGCCGAGCGGTGTTGCCTGGCGCGCGTTGAGACGGCCGTCCAATTTCTCGACGAGTTCGGCCGGCGCCTCGGGAATATTTTCGAAGGTTAAATTGCCGCGCTCGACCCGCGAGACGGCAAAGCACGGCGAATGGGCCAAAAGCGGCACAGCCAACAGCAGCAATAAATAAATCCGGTTCATGTTTCTATGTTCTCACACGGCGAGGATAATGCGATCGATGGCGGCCTTCGAGCATTTGGTTCAATCTTACGATGTCGGCGATCTTCTCGACGAGATTGCGAGCGCGGACCCGCCCGCCTACCTGCGCCGCTGTTTCGCCGAGGGCTTGTCGGCGCATGCCCTGAGTTGGCCCCGGGTGCAGCAGCTCGCGGTGTGCGCAATGGTGCTCGATGCCATCGTCAACGATCGGGACTACGTATTCTTCGAACACGAACTGATGGCGGATTGGCGCGTTCACTATGCAAGGCCTTGCATGAAAATCAAGGACACGGCATTGCAAGCTCTGCAGCGCGTGCTCGAGCGCGAGCGGCCCGCGGATGCCGAGGCCGCGGCGGAACTCCAGACTTTGGCCGATCGATTGGCGGGGCCCTGAAGTGAAGCGCCGCAGGGCAAGCGTTCGGCGGACGGCTTTGGCGGCCGCCGCGTTGACGCTGGCTGCGTGCGCGGCGCCCGCGCCCAAACCGGCTGCCCCGCCGCCTGCTCCGCCCCCTTTGGACGCGTCTTACGACTGGCATGTGCTTGTCGCCGCTCCCTTCGGCAGCGTTTTGAAAGACGTCCCCCTGACCATGCACGAGGTGCTGTTGTTTCGCGATGAGGCGCCGCGCGCTGCGGCGGAGGATTCGGAGTGTTTCTCCGTCGACGGAGCCCCGCCGCGCTTTCTCGCGCGAGCGCCGGCTGAATACCTGATTTGCTTCAAGCACGACCGTTTGGCGCGCATCGAGGCCACGGTGAGGCTGCCGCAGAATCAAGCGGCCGGCATTTTCGTCGACGCGTGCGGCTTGTGGATGAAAAACGCCGGCGCGGCGAACACGCAGGGTTGCGCGGGTACCGACAAGGGCATCGCCTTTGCCGGACACCTGGATGAGGAAGCGGATGAAGCGGAAAGGCAATTGACAGTTCAGCTGGAGGCCGGCGACCTCGCAGCCGAGCCGCCGTCCGAGCGGCAATAGGCTCCTAGGCGCATGTCAGCCGCCGAACGCGACCTGCTCGCCCTGGGTGCGAGAGAACTCGGAATCGATCTAAGTGCCGCGGCAGGCAGAAACGCTGCTGCGGCTGGTCGATGAGCTGGAAATAGGCAACGCGCAGTTCAACTTGACCGCGATCCGCGACCGGCCCGGAATGCTGCGAAAGCACGTGCTCGATAGCCTGAGCGTGCAGCCCTACCTGCGCGGCGAGCGTGTCGCCGATGTCGGCACCGGAGCGGGGTTCCCGGGACTGCCCCTGGCCATCGTCAATCCACAGCGGCGCTTTACCCTGATCGAGGCCACCGGCAAGAAAGCCCGGTTTGTCGAGCAGACGCTGCAGCGCGTCGGCTGCGCCAACGTGGCGGTGGTCAATTCTCGTGCGGAAACCTATAGACCCTTCGAACTTTTCGATACAGTGCTCGCTCGAGCCCTTTCATCGCTGGCGGATTTTGTCGCCTATGCGGGCCATTTGTGCGCACCGGGCGGCCGGCTGCTGGCAATGAAGGGCAAACGGCCGGACGATGAGATTTCCGCGCTGCCGAAATCGTTCCGCGTACTGGCGGTGCATCGCTTGAGCGTGCCGGGTCTTGCCGGATGAGCGGCATCTGGTGGAGTTGACCAAGAAATGAAACGGGTCATCGCATTGGCCAATCAAAAAGGCGGCGTGGGCAAGACCACGACCGCCGTGAATCTGGCCGCATCCTTGACCGCGACCAAGCGCCGCGTGCTGCTCATCGATTTGGATCCGCAGGGCAATGCCACCATGGGATGCGGGGTCGACAAGCATTCTCAGTCGCGCACCAGCTGCGATGTTCTGCTGGGCGATTGCACGGCCGTGGAATCCTTGGTCGCCGTCGAGTACGGCGGCTTCATGCTCATGCCCGCAAATCAGGATCTCACCACGGCCGAAGTTCGTCTGCTCACCATGGCGGTCGGCCGCGAGTTCAAGCTGCGCAACGCGTTGGCGCCGGTGCGCAACGACTTCGACGTGATTCTCATCGACTGTCCGCCATCGCTCAACATGCTGACCTTGAACGCCTTGGTGGCCGCCGATTCCGTGATGGTGCCCATGCAGTGCGAGTACTACGCGCTCGAAGGCTTGACGGCGCTGATGCAGACCATCGAGCAGATCAAGGAGAGCATCAATCCCGAATTGGAAATCGAAGGGCTGCTGCGCACCATGTTCGATCCGCGCAATAACCTGGCGAACGAAGTGTCGGCACAGCTGCTCCAGCACTTCGGCGAAAAGGTGTTTCGCACCATGATTCCGCGCAACGTGCGCCTGGCCGAGGCGCCAAGTTTCGGCAAGCCTGCGCTGTTTCATGACAAGGAATCGCGCGGTGCGCTGGCCTATCTGGCGCTGGCCGGCGAAATGATTCGCCGCGACGACGTGCCGGCCGGCGAAGTGATTCGCCACGACGATTTGCCCGGCGCGCCCGTATAATCAGCCAATCGGTTTACGGGGAATTGCTATGTCCGGCAAAAAGCCGTCATTAGGTCGAGGCCTGGCTGAACTGAGCCCGCTCCTCGCGCGGCGGGCCGCCGTGCCCGATCCTGAGAAACCGCAGATTCTCGTCGGCGATCGATTGGCGTCGCTGCCCGTCGATCTGCTGCAGCGGGGCAAGTATCAGCCCCGCGCCGATATGCGCCCTGAATCCCTGGGCGAACTGGCCGATTCCATCAAGGCACGCGGCTTGGTGCAGCCCATTCTGGTGCGCCCGTTGCCGCGGCCCAATCCGACCGAATCGCAGCGCTATGAGATCATCGCCGGCGAACGGCGCTGGCGTGCTGCGCAGATGGCCGGCCTTAGCGAGATTCCAGCGGTCATTCGCGATGTGCCCGATGAGGACGCCGTCGCGATGGCGCTCATCGAAAACATTCAGCGCGAGGATCTCAATCCCCTGGAGGAAGCACGCGCGCTGCTGCGCCTGATCGAAGAATTTGGTTTGACGCATCAGGCGGCGGCCGAGGCGGTGGGGCGCTCGCGCGCCGCGGTCAGCAATCTGGTGCGGCTGATGGAATTGACCGACGAGGTCAAGGAAATGCTCGAGCACCGTCAGATCGAAATGGGCCACGCGCGCGCGCTCTTGGCGTTGGTCGCCCGGCGCCAACAGATCGAGGTTGCAACCCTGGTGGCCAAAAAGTCCCTGTCTGTCCGCGACACGGAGGCATTGGTGCGGCGCATCATAAACCCCAAGGCGGCCGAGTCGGCCGATGCGCCTGCGCCCAAAGATCCCGATATTCACCGGCTGGAAACTGAAATTGCCGATAAGTTGGGCGCCAAGGTGGCCTTCCAGCACGCCGCCTCGGGCAAGGGCAAACTGATCGTGTCCTACAACAGTTTGGACGAACTCGAAGGCATCCTGGCCCACATCCAGTAGGGCAATGAAATAGGCCCAAATCGCCTTGATGCACCGGGGCGGCGTCTCTATAATGCGCCGGCCATTTTTGGCACAGCACATGCGAAGCGCTCGTGCGCTTCGCCCCACGGGATTTAACGTGATCGCGATCGACTTAGGCCTCGCACGGCGACTGGCTCTCAGCGTCGTCCTGGGCCAGGCGGCCGTGACCATAGTCTGCGCTCTCGTGAGCTGGCTGATTGCGGGTCCCCACGCGGCACTGTCCGCGGCGATGGGAGGCGGAATCAGCACCGCTGCGAGTCTTGTCATGGCATTGCTGGGTTTTAGCGGCAAATCGGCTGCAGATGGGCAGCGGGCGATGCGCGCGTTCTTCATAGGCGAAACCGCCAAGATCGCGATTGTTATCGTGCTGTTCGTCGTGGTGTTGAAGACGATGAAGGTTGTGCCGCTGGCGATGCTCGGCACGTACGTTGCAACCTTCTTCGTATTTTGGGTGGCGCTGGCGAATGCGCTGCCGCCTTTGGGCGGCAAAAATGTGCCGCGCGGACGTACGAAAAACGGTTGATTTGAGGCGATCGAGACACACATAAGACTTGAGATGGCAGCAGAAGAACCCACCAGCGCAAACGAATACATTCTTCATCACCTGACGTTCTTATCCAACAAAGAACCCAAGGGGATCGTGGATTTTTCCGTCATCCACTGGGACACGCGTGTTTTTCTCCGTGGCGCTCGGCACTGCTGTTCGTCGGCGCGTTCTATTTCGCGGCGCGCACCGCCACGGCGGGCGTGCCCGGCAAATTCCAGAATTTCGTCGAACTGGTGGTCGAGTTCGTCGATACGCCAGGTCAAGGACACCTTTCACGGCACCAACAAGCTGCTCGCGCCCGTTGGGCCTTGACCATTTTCTGCTGGGTGTTTTTGTTCAACGCCATGGACATGCTTGCCGGTCGACCTGCTGCCTGGGCTGGCGCACGGCGTCGGCGTCGAACACCTGAAGGTCGTTCCGAGCACCGATCTCAATATCACCTTCGCGATGTCGCTGACCGTGTTCGTGCTCATCATCTACTACAGCATCAAGGTGAAGGGTCTTGGCGGCTTTGCTCGCGGAACTCACCCTGCAGCCCTTCAGCGCCAAGAATCCGGTCCTCAAGGTGCTGCTGATTCCGGTGAACCTGTCTCTGGAAATCGTGCCCTTCCTGGCGCGGCCCATCTCGCTGTCGCTGCGCTTGTACGGCAACCTGTTCGCCGGCGAAATGATCTTCCTGCTGCTGGCGACACTGACGCTGCATGGCATCCACCAATTGTCGGGAGCCGGTGGCTGGTGGTTCCTGCTGGTCGCGCAAATCATTGCTGGCATTGCACTGTGGGCGGTGTTTCATCTGCTGATAATCACGCTGCAGGCCTTCATATTCATGGTGCTGACGATCGTCTACTTGGCGATGGCGCAGGAGCACCACTGAGTTCTTTAAGTTCGGTAATCACTAATTTCGGATCTGTTTCGTTTCAGGAGAATTGAATGGAAAATTTTGCACACGTCCAGGCCATGACCGTGCTGGCCGTCGGAATCATCTTCGGCATGGGCGCGCTGGGAACCGCCATCGGATTCGGAATCCTGGGAGGCCGCTTTCTCGAAGGCGCCGCCCGTCAGCCCGAACTGACCCCGATGCTGCAGGTGAAGATGTTCATCGTCGCGGCACTGGTCGACGCCGTCGCCATGATCGGCATCGGCTTCGCGCTGTTCTTCACCTTCGCGAACCCGTTCGCCGCCGGGCTAACGCACTAGAAGGCGCCGACAATGCTGGTCAGGAGACGATAGTGAATATCAATCTCACGCTGATCGTGCAGATGATCGTTTTCATCGTCGCTCATCTGGTTCACGATGAAGTTCGTGTGGCCGATGATCATTGGGGCCGATGGACGAGCGTCTCGCAGAAGATCGCAGCGGGACTTGCCGCCGCCGAAAAGGGCAAGCAAGACTTGGCTTCCGCAAATGAGCGCGCCGAAGCCATCATGCGCGAGGCACGCGAGCGCGCCGGTCAGATCATCGACCAGGCGCAGCATCGCGCCAATGACATGGTCGAAGAGGCCAAAGGCACCGCCACCGCCGAAGGCGCCCGGCTGCTGGCCTCGGCGAAGGAGCAGATCAGCCTCGAGGCGGCCCAGGCGCGCGAAGCGCTGCGCCGCGATGTGGCGCAGATCGCGGTCAGCGCGGCGTCGAAGATCCTGGAGCGCGAGATCGATCCGCGCGCGCACAGCGATCTGATCGACAAGCTCGCGGCGCAGATCTAGGACGGTCACGGCATGGCTGAAAAGACCACCATCGCGCGGCCCTACGCCAAAGCGGCGTTCCAGGAAGCCAAGGGCGACAAGCGTCTGGCGCAATGGTCCGAGACGCTGCGCGCCGCAGCCACCGCCGTGCGCGATCCGCGCGTGCACGAGCTGCTCGGCAACCCGGGCGTCAGCGGCGAGGATCTGGCGCAGTTCGTCATGGGCGTTACCGGTCCGGCGCTCGATGAGCACGGCCAGAACTTCTTCCGCACGCTTGCGGAAAATCACCGGCTGGGCTACCTGCCCGAAATCTCGACGCTGTTCGATGAATTCAAGGACGAAGCGGAAAGCGTCATCGACGTGACCGTGACGTCAGCCGCGCCGATCGACGCCGCGCAGCAGGCGGCCCTTTCCAAGGCTCTGGAGCGCAAGCTCAAGCGCAGCGTGCGGCTGCACTGCGAGACGGATCCGGCATTGATCGGCGGCGCCGTGCTGCGCGCCGGCGACACGGTTATCGATGGTTCCCTGCTCAGTCGGCTCAAACGCATCGCGTTCGAGCTGACGGCGTAAACGAAAAGTATTGCTAGAGGATTTTAGGTATGTCCATCAAGGCATCGGAAATCAGCGACCTGATCAAGGCGCGCATCGACAAATTCAAGTCCACCACCGAAGCGCGCAATGTCGGCACGGTGGTGAGCGTCACCGATGGCATCGTGCGCATTCACGGGCTCGCCGATGCGCGCTACGGCGAAATGCTGGAATTCGCCGGCAACATCTTCGGACTGGCGCTGAACCTCGAGCAGGATTCGGTCGGCGCCGTGGTGCTCGGCGACTACAAGAGCATTTCCGAGGGCGCCGAGGTCAAAACCACCGGGCCGCATCCTGGAAGTGCCCGTCGGTCCTGAACTCCTGGGCCGCGTGGTCGACGCGCTTGGGCCTGCCCATCGACGGCAAGGGCCCGGTGAATGCCAAGCTGAAATCGCCCCTGGAGCGCGTGGCGCCCGGCGTCATCTTCCGCAAGAGCGTGTCGCAGCCGGTGCAGACCGGCCTCAAGGCCATCGACGCCATGGTGCCGATCGGCCGCGGCCAGCGCGAACTCATCATCGGCGACCGCCAAACCGGCAAGACGGCGGTGGCGATCGATACCATCATCAACCAGAAGGGCACGGGCATTAAGTGCGTCTACGTCGCCATCGGGCAGAAGCAGAGCTCCATTGCCAACGTGGTGCGCAAGCTCGAAGAGCACGGTGCCATGGGCCACACCATCATCGTTGCGGCGTCGGCCTCCATGCCGGCCGCGATGCAGTACCTCGCGCCGTACGGCGGCTGCGCGATGGGCGAGTACTTCATGGACAACGGCGAAGACGCGCTGATCGTGTACGACGATTTGTCCAAGCAAGCCGTGGCCTATCGCCAGATTTCGTTGCTGCTGCGCCGGCCTCCGGGCCGCGAAGCGTATCCCGGCGACGTGTTCTATCTGCACTCGCGCCTGCTCGAGCGTTCCGCCCGCGTCAACGAGGAGTACGTCGAGAAATTCACCAAGGGCCGCGTCAAGGGTAAGACCGGCTCGCTGACCGGTCTGCCCATCATCGAAACGCAGGCCGGCGACGTCACCGCCTTCGTTCCGACCAACGTGATCTCCATCACCGACGGTCAGATCTTCCTGGAAACCGATCTGTTCAACGCCGGCATGCGTCCGGCGATCAACGCCGGCATTTCGGTGTCGCGCGTCGGCGGCGCCGCGCAGACCAATATCATCAAGAAGCTCGGCGGCGGCGTGCGCTTGGCGCTGGCGCAATACCGCGAACTTGCGGCCTTCTCGCAATTCGCGTCCGATCTGGACGAAGCCACGCGCAAGCAGCTCGAGCGCGGTCAACGCGTCACCGAGCTGATGAAACAGAAGCAGTACGCCCCCATGTCGGTGGCCGAAATGTCGCTGTCCTTGTATGCGGCAAACAACGGCTACTTCGACAAGGTCGACCCGCCTCAAGGTCGTGGAAACCGAAGCGGGCCTGCAGTCCTTTGCCCGCTCGAGTTATGGCGACCTGCTCAAGACCATCAACGGCAAACCCGACTTGACCAAGGAAGTCGAAGCGTCTTTGAAGAAGTGCTGCGACGAATTCTTCGCGACGGTGTAAGGCGAAAGAGAACCTAAATGGCAGGCGCAAAAGAAATCCGGGGCAAGATTGCGAGTATCAAAAATACCCGCAAGATCACCAAGGCCCTGGAAATGGTGGCGGCAAGCAAGATGCGCAAAGCGCAGGATCGCATGCGCGCGGCGCGCCCCTATGCAGAAAAGGTCCGCAAGATCATCGGCCACTTGCGCCAGGTGAACCTGGACTACAAGCACCCGTTTACCTTGGAGCGACCGGTAACCTCCGTCGGCATCGTGGTGATCAGCACCGACCGCGGTCTGTGCGGATCGCTGAACCTCAATTTGTTCAAGGCTGCCCTGGTTGCGATCCGCGAAGCGCAGTCGCGCGGCAACAAGGTATACCTGTGCGTCATCGGCTCGAAGGCTTTGCAGTTTTTTCGCCGCCTGTCGGGCGTCGAGATCGCCGCATCGGTCACGCACCTGGGCGATCGGCCGCACATCAACGATTTGATCGGCGCCACCAAAGTGATGCTGGATTTCTATCGCGATACGAAGGTCGATCAGCTGCTGCTCGCCCACAACATGTTCGTCAACACCATGACCCAGAAGGGCGTCGTGTCGCAGCTGTTGCCGATTCAGACCGTCGACAAGGAAGAGCTGCAGGAGCGTTGGGACTACATTTACGAACCCGATTCGATGGCGATCCTCGACGGCATTTTGATGCGCTACATCGAAGCGCAGATTTTCCAGGGCGCGGTCGAAAATGTCGCCTGCGAAATGGCTGCACGCATGGTGGCCATGAAGGCGGCAACGGACAACGCCGGTGAGCTCATCGATGAGCTGCAACTCATTTACAACAAGGCCCGCCAGGCCGCGATCACCAAAGAACTGTCTGAGATCGTAGGCGGCGCGGCAGCGGTTTAGGCAAGAGGTTAAGTATCATGTCCAGCTCCAGCGGTAAAATCGTGCAAATCATCGGCGCGGTCGTCGACGTAGAGTTTCCACGCGATCAGATCCCCAAGGTCTACGACGCGCTCCAGCTCGACGACGTGGACCTGACCCTCGAGGTTCAACAGCAGCTCGGCGACGGCGTCGTTCGCGCCATTGCCATGGGTCCTTCCGAAGGCCTGCGCCGCGGCCTCACCGTGAAGGGCACCGGCAAGGGCATTTCGGTGCCTGTCGGCGCCGGCACCTTGGGCCGCATCATGGACGTGCTCGGCAAGCCGCAGGACGAAAAAGGTCCGGTGCAGGCCAAGGAGTACCTGCCCATTCACCGGCCGGCACCCGCCTACGACGAACAAGCGGGCGGCCAGGACCTCTTGGTCACCGGCATCAAGGTCATCGACCTGCTGGTGCCGTTCGCCAAGGGCGGCAAGGTCGGATTGTTCGGCGGCGCCGGCGTCGGCAAGACCGTCAACATGCTGGAACTCATCAACAACATCGCCAAGCAATACAGCGGCCTCTCGGTGTTTGCCGGCGTCGGTGAGCGTACCCGCGAAGGCAACGATTTCTATCACGAGATGATCGAGTCGGGCGTCATCGACAAGGACAATCTCTCCAATTCCAAAGTGGCGATGGTGTACGGCCAGATGAACGAGCCGCCCGGCAACCGCCTGCGCGTGGCATTGACCGGCCTGACCATGGCCGAATACTTCCGCGATGAGAAACAGGCGTCCGGCAAGGGCCGCGATGTGCTGTTCTTCGTCGACAATATCTATCGCTACACGCTGGCGGGCACCGAAGTGTCGGCGCTGCTCGGCCGCATGCCCTCAGCGGTGGGCTACCAGCCGACGCTCGCCGAAGAAATGGGCGTGCTGCAGGAGCGGATCACCTCGACGAAGACCGGCTCGATCACCTCGATTCAAGCCGTGTACGTCCCCGCGGACGACTTGACCGATCCCTCGCCGGCGACGACCTTCGCCCACTTGGACGCCACGGTGGTGCTGTCGCGCCAGATTGCCTCGCTCGGTCTGTACCCTGCCGTGGATCCGCTGGATTCCACCAGCCGCCAGCTCGATCCGCTCGTGGTCGGCCAGGAGCATTATGATACCGCCCGCGGTGTGCAATCCATTCTGCAGCGCTACAAGGAATTGCAGGACATCATCGCGATCCTAGGCATGGACGAATTGTCCGAGGAAGACAAATTGAGCGTGTACCGCGCGCGCAAGATCCAACGCTTCCTGACCCAGCCGTTCAACGTGGCAAAGGTGTTCACCGGCCAGGACGGCAAGATCGTGTCGCTCAAGGACACCATCCGCGGCTTCAAGGCCATCATTGCCGGTGAATACGATCACCTCCCGGAGCAGGCGTTCTATATGATCGGCGGCATCGAAGAAGCTGTCGAGAAAGCCAAGACGCTGCAATAACGAGACCTCATGGCCAACACCATTCACGTCGATATCGTCAGCGCCGAGGGCCAGATTTTTTCCGGCGAGGCGACGATGCTGTTCGTGCCGGGGTCCCAGGGTGAACTGGGCATCTATCCGCGGCACGCGCCGCTCCTGACCACGTTGAAGCCCGGGGAAGTCCGCGTGCAGACGGACGGGCCATGAGGAACAGTCGTTCTATGTCGGCGGCGGCGCCTTGGAGATCCAACCGCACGCCGTGACGGTGCTGGCCGATACGGCGGCACGGGCGCGCGACTTGGACGAGGCTGCCGCACTGGCTGCAAAACAACGTGCGGAAGACGCGGTGCGCAACCGCGGTGATAAGGTGGACATCGCCGAGGCGCAGGCAGAACTCTTGAGGGCCTTGGCGCAATTGCGGGCCATTGCTCGGTTGCGCAATAAACGCTAGGTCCTGTCTGAGTATCCCGCCCAGGGAGTCTGCATGCAGCTTTCGGTCGTGATTTTGGCAGCCGGCCAGGGCAAACGGATGAACTCCGACCTGCCCAAGGTTCTACAGCCGTTGGCGGGTGAACCGCTGCTGCAACACGTCATCACCGCGGCACGCGGACTCGATCCCAGCAATATCTACGTTGTCTACGGACACGGCGGCGCGCAAGTGCAGGCCGCTCTCGCCCATGAATCCGTCGAATGGGTTTTGCAGGCAGATCAGCTCGGCACGGGCCATGCGGTGATGCAGGCGATGTGCGTGATTCCGGACGAGCACACCGTGTTGGTCCTGTACGGGGATGTGCCGCTCATCAGCGGCGCTACGCTGGCCAAGCTCATCGCCGCCTCCGGCGACGGCACTCTCGCGATTCTGTCGGTGAATCTTCACGAGGCGCGCGGCTATGGCCGCATCGTCCGCAATGCGCAAGGCGAGGTGACCGCGATCATCGAACACAAGGATGCGACCCCGGAACAGCTGGAGATTCGCGAAGTAAATTCAGGTCTCATGGCCGCACCGGCCGGCCGCTTGCGCGAATGGCTGCTAGGACTGGGACGCGACAACACGCAACGCGAATACTTTCTGACCGATGTGGTCGCGGGCGCGGCGAAGGCCGGTACCCGCATCGAAGCGATCCGCGCCGCCAACGCGCTGGAAGTCGCGGGCGTGAACGACAAAATACAGTTGAGCGCGGTGGAGGCGGGTTACCGCCGTCTGCGCGCCGAAGAATTGATGCTGGCAGGCGCGACGCTGGCAGATCCCACGCGCATCGACATACGCGGCGATATCCAGGTGGGCCGCGATGTCTTCATCGACATCAATGCCGTGCTCATCGGTAAGGTGCATCTCGCAGCAGGCGTCAAGGTTGGGCCCAATTGCGTCATTGCGAATTCGAAGATCGGCGAGGGCACCGAGATCTTCGCCAACTCCGTCATCGATCACGCCACCGTCGCGCAGAATTGCCGCATCGGTCCGTTCGCCAGACTGCGTCCGGGGACGGTCATGCACGAGGAGGTGCACATCGGTAATTTTGTCGAAGTGAAAAACACCGAGATCGGCGCAGGCAGCAAGGCCAATCACTTGACCTATCTGGGCGATTCGCGCGTCGGCAAGGATGTGAATGTCGGCGCCGGCAGCATTACCTGCAACTACGACGGTGCCAACAAGTGGCCCACGCTCATCGAAGACCGCGCCTCGATCGGATCCGGCACCATGCTGGTCGCGCCGGTGCGGATCGGCGCGGACACCACCGTGGGCGCGGGATCGACCATCACCGCGAGCACGCCGGACGGCAAACTCGTGTTCGAGCGCGTCGCAGCAGGTCACCAAGGAAAATTGGGTACGGCCGGTCAAGCTCGACGAAAAGCAAAAGGCGGACGTCATCGCGAAGGCGATGCGAAAACCCAAGGACTGATTGCGGATCCGTAATCCGCCTCGCCGCCGAGAGATCCTGCTGCACGCCGAGCTCAGGCTGCGGTTTTTATCAAGATTTTTTCATCGCCGGCATTAATCCCGCGTCTTTTTTACGCGCCGATCACCATCATGGTGGAATCTCATTGCAACCAAGGACCTCCGCCGGGAGGGTCTTACGATGATCAATGCACGTATTATTTGTCTTCAGGCGCTGCTGTTGGGCACCACACTCATTGCGATCTCACCGTCTTTCGCGCTCGACGCAGCTTCCGCGCCGTCAAACGCGCCTGCGGTGAAAGCATCCGCCGGGGCGATTGTGGGCAGGCTTACCAACGCCCAGAACATGCCGATTGCCGGAGCGACCGTCACCGCGGTGAGAGCGGACGGCGGCGCCATTCGCGCCACGATCTCCGGCAGCGACGGCGTTTACTCATTCGCGGATCTGGCGCCAGGGGTTTGGTCGCTCACTGTGCAGGCGGACGGCGTTCCGGATGTGAGCGCGGGCGCTCTGCAAGTAACGGCCAGCCAGGCGACTCGCCGCGACTTGGTTCGTGCGGAGCAGCGGCTGTTGCTGCGGTTCCCGTGCCGCTGCCCACACCGGCGCCCGGCATTGCGCCCTCGGCGGCCGCTGCGCCTGCGGCCGTGACGAGAATACCCGAAGCGCTGCAAGCGCCCGATCCCGCGCCGGAGAACGACACCAAGACCCCCTGGGCCGATATCGGCTACGTGGGTTGGATGAACGGGACGTCGCGTGCGAAGGCGCCGGTCTTCGACACGAAATTCTTCACGCCCGAAATCCGTTTCGACATGAACTACCTGCAAAGCTTGAATCATCCGCATGACCATACCATCGTGGGCTCGACCGAAGAGTTCCGCTCCGGCGAATTTCAAATAGAACAGGTGAGCCTGGGCGGTGATTTTCACTGGGACAATGTCCGAGCCCGATTTCTGTCGATGTTCGGCATGTTCGCGACGACCACGCCGCGCAATGACGCGAGTTCCGCCGTGGGTCAATGGGACCTGCAAAATGCCTATCGATACTTCTCGGAGGCGAATGCGGGCTATCACTTCGATGTCAGTCACGGTTTGAATGTCGATGCGGGTGTCTTCGTGTCGTACATCGGCCTTTTCAGCTACTACAACTACGACAACTGGACCTATCAGCCCTCATTCGTTTCTTCCAACACACCATGGTTCTTCAACGGTCTTCGGGTCCAATGGTGGCCGACGCAGCATTTGAAGATCGAGCCCTGGCTCATCAACGGCTGGCAATCCTATGCAAAGTTCAACAGCAAGCCTGGCTTCGGCGGACAGATCCTGTGGATGCCCAACGACTCGTTGAAATTGGTTTTCAACGGCTATTCCATCGGCCAGGACAACTTGAACTGCCAAAGCGGCGGAAACGGTATTCTCGGAACGGTCGACACACTCTGTCAGCCGCAAAACGGTGGTAACCCAGAAGCCCCGGCCGGATCATTGGTGGGGGCGGGGCCGCCCATAAACTACTCGCAAGTGAAGCGCATTCACATGGACGACAGTATTTTGGTGAAGTACTACGATGCGCATGGCAATGGCGGCGCGGGGCTGTCGAAGATGGCGTTCAGTTATACGATCGATCTCGGTTGCCAGTACGGCGGCGGCATCAACTGTACCCACGGACCGAATAAGGACAATTTTTTCGGCATGATGCTCTACAACCGCGCCTGGTTCCACAACGACCTCTACGCGGTGACGCTTGGCGGCGGATTCATGAACAATCCCGGCCGCTACTTGGCGCTCACGCCGCCCATCAACGGCGCAACCGCCGCAAGCGGCTCCCCCTACTTCACGCAACAGCCGGGGCAGGATTTGTACCAGTGGGACG
Organism: uncultured Gammaproteobacteria bacterium; assembly: GCA_963809645.1. Taxonomy (GTDB): domain Bacteria; phylum Pseudomonadota; class Gammaproteobacteria; order Steroidobacterales; family Steroidobacteraceae; genus Bog-1198. Next base: position 406,569 of record CAWEKK010000007.1, on the reverse strand, counting down.
CGCAGCTCAATCTGCAGTACATGCCCAAGGACTGGATCACTTGGTGGACCGAAGCGACCTTCCGACACTCGAGCGTTCCCTACTGGTCGGGATCCGGCGGCGTGACGCCGCCCGGCGGCAACACCGGTACGCCCGGCAGTTGCGTCGGCGGCGGTGCCGACGCCACCACGAACAACTGCAGTGCGGCTGATTGGTCTCCGGATTTGAGAACCCGCGAAGTGGTCGTGGGCGCCGGCGTCATGGTCAAGTTCTAGCTCACGCGGCGAGCGGCGCCCCCGACTCCGCCGACTCCGCCGGGCCCGACGCGGCCCTCGCGACCAGCATGGACTTGGCATATAGGGCGTGCAGACGTCCGATGCCCCGCGCCAGGTGCATCAGCGACGTGAGCAGCAAGAGCCCGGCAAGGCCGAGAATGGGAATGGCGATCCCCGTGTTGAACATCCACTCGGGCTGCGCGTTCGAGAAGACTTCACTGGCGGTGATACCGAACCAGCCGGCTTGGCTCAGCACCACGGCGATCGGCAGCGCAATGAGCGTCAAGCTGATGGCCAAGCCCGCCACCGCGAGGACGAAGTAGATGATTCCGATCGGCAGCATGGACAGAAAATAAGCGATGGTGGTCCAGGTGCGCGGATCTTTGAGCATTTCACCGATCCGCGCCCAGAACCCCAGGATCGCGCCTTGATGTACCGGCCGGCGCGGCATGCGAACACCGGTCATCGCTTCGATCAAACGGCCTTCGGCCAACGAGACCACCCGGCAAACCGCCATGAACATGAGAAAGAAAGGCACGCCGATGATCAGAACCGAGAAGCCGGCTGACAGGGAAAGCCCGGCGACCACCAGCACGAAATAAATGATGCCTCTGGGCAGCCCCAGCAACATGAAGAACAGGGACGTATAGGTACGCGAGTCCAGAAATACGCCGAAAAATCTGCCCACCGCGGAATGCGCCTCCTTGCGAGGTGTCGCCATGGCTGCCTTTACCTTGACCTCGGTGTCGCGGTAGGCGTCGGCCACCTCATCCGGCGCACCGTAGGTGGAGGCAATCAACTCGAGCACGTCGGATTCCGATTTGTCGGGATGCGCCGCGACTTCCGCGCGCAGGTATTCCTCGGCGTCGTACAGCGCGTCTTGAATGAGCGCGGAATCCGCGCCTGCAAGCTCTTCGCGCAATTGCCGGAGATATTGATCGATTGAACGAGGCGCGCTGCGGTTCATGACGAATGTCCTATGTTCGAATGCTCTGGTTCGGTAAATCGGTCCACAAAATCGCGGGTGCTGGCCCAAATCAGTTTCCACTCGGCGAGCACGCCGCGGCCTTGCTCGGTGATTCGGTAGTAGCGGCGCGGCGGACCGGAATAGGAGGGCACGATGCGACTGGTCAGCAAATTTCCGGCCGAGAGCGCGCGCAGCACCGGGTAGATGGTGCCTTCCTTGAAGATCGAGGTCCCGTCATTGGCGTTGGCCAAGCGCTTGGCGATTTCGTAGCCATACAGGTCCTCATCGGATTCGGACAGCACCGCCAGCAAAACCAGGCCAACGAGGCCCCCATTGAGCTCTTTTTGGAATTTCCGCTCATTGCTATCATCCATAGGCTAATACTATATAGTTACTAATACTATTTAGCAAATACTATTATCTAGTCTGCACAACCGCACCGGTAAAGCGCTGGATTTCCTGCCCGCCTCGGGCACACTAGGCACCCTTTTTATCTCCAGGGTCAGTCGACTTATGTGTGGCATCGTTGGCGTGGTCGCCGAGCGCAGCGCGGTTCCGATCTTGATGGAGGGCTTGCGCCGCCTCGAATATCGCGGCTATGACTCCGCCGGCATCGCGGTGCTCGATCACGGCCAACTTGCGCGGTTGCGCACGGTCGGCAAGGTCCAAGCGTTGCAAGACGCGCTGAATGCCAAACCCATCAATGGTTCGATCGGCATCGCCCACACCCGCTGGGCGACGCATGGCGTTCCGACCACGGAAAACGCTCACCCGCACGTCTCCCGCGGCAATGTCGCGATTGTCCATAACGGCATCATCGAGAATCACGAGACCCTGCGGGCCGAACTCAAAAGGCTGGGCTACATTTTTACCTCGGAGACCGACACCGAGGTCATTGCGCACCGCATCCACCACCATCTCGCCTCCTCTCCCGATTTATTGACTGCCGTCCGCAGCACCGTGACCGAGCTGCAAGGCGCCTATGCGCTTGCCGTGTTGAGCGAGGCCGATCCGGAGTGCATCGTCATGGCGCGCCAAGGTTGCCCGGCAGTCATTGGTTTGGGCATAGATGAGAACTTCGCCGCCTCCGACGTCGCAGCACTATTGCCGGTTACCCGCCGCTTCATGTTCTTGGAAGAGGGCGATGTCGCCGAGGTCAGGCGCAGGTCCGTCAGAATCCTCGACGCGGACGGCCAGCCGGCCGCTCGCGAGGTGCGAGAAAGCGACTTGCCCGCGGACGCGGTCGAGCGCGGCCAGTACCGGCATTTCATGCTCAAAGAAATCCACGAGCAACCGCGCGCGATCGCGCAGACATTGGAAGAGCGGGTCGCCGGCGGCAAACTGCTGGACGCCGCCTTTGGACCGGGTGCCGCCGAGATTTTCAAACGCGTCAAGGCGGTCCACATCGCCGCATGCGGTACCAGCTTCCACGCCGGTCTGGTCGCCAGCTATCTCATCGAGGAGATTTGCCGCATACCCGCGCGCGTCGAAATTGCCAGCGAGTACCGCTACCGCGATCCGGTGGTCACGCCGGATACGCTGTTCGTGACCATCTCTCAGTCCGGCGAGACCGCGGACACCTTGGCGGCGCTGCGCAACGCCAAACTAGAGAAGTACCTGTCGACTCTCAGCATTTGCAACGTCGCCGAAAGTTCGATGGTCAGGGAATCGAATTTGGTGCTGCTCACGCGGGCGGGCCCTGAGATCGGAGTCGCCTCCACCAAGGCATTCACCACTCAGCTCACTGCCCTCATCATGCTCACCATCGCCTTGGCCAAAAACGGTCCGGCCGCCGCCCAAGAAGGCGCATTGGTATCGCAATTGCTGCAGCTGCCGGGGTTGGTGGAAAAGACGCTGAAACTCGACGGCATGATCCAGGCGCTCGCGGAGACTTTCGTCGAGAAGCATCACGCGCTGTTTCTCGGTCGCGGACCTCTGCAGGCGATCGCCATGGAAGGGGCGTTGAAGCTCAAGGAAATCTCCTACATCCATGCGGAAGGCTACCCCGCCGCGGAGCTCAAGCACGGTCCGCTGGCGCTGGTCGATGAAGACATGCCGGTGGTCGCAGTGGCGCCCAGCAACGATCTTCTGGAAAAGCTCAAATCCAATTTGCACGAAGTGCGCGCCCGCGGCGGCAGGCTATACGTCTTCGCTGATCCTGAGGCCGGCATGGAAAGCGAGGAAGGCATCACGGTCATCGAGATGCCGGCACACGCCACGGCGCTGCAGGCGCCGATCGTGTTCGCCATTCCGATGCAATTGCTGGCCTATCACGTGGCGGTACTCAAGGGGACCGACGTCGATCAGCCGCGAAATCTCGCGAAGAGCCTCACGGTCGAATGACCCGAGGCGCGGCCGGCGCAGCTATACTCGCCGGCCATGAGCATCGCAAAAAAATTATCCGTACCCTTGCTTCTTCTCAATGCCGCTGCCGCGAGTTCGGCGCCGGTGGTCAAACCCGCGCCCGATTTGGATGCCATCGTGCAACAGATCATGGCGCAGGAGCATGTTGTCGGCGCCTCCGTGCTGGTGGCGCGGAACGGCCGGCTGCTTCTGCACAAAGGATATGGTTTTGCCGACCTGGGCCTGGATGCACCGGCCAAAGACGAAACCGTCTATCACGTAGTCGGTCCCATGCTGCCCTTCACCGGGATCGCCGTGATGCAGCAGGTCGAACGGGGCAGGTTGTCGCTCGATGATGATATTTCCAAATTCATTCCTGAGTTTCCCCTGCAGGGTCATCGCGTAACGATCCGCCAGCTGCTCAACCACACTTCCGGCATCGTCGACTATCACTATCTCGGCGATCCCATTGAAGCCACCAGCCGGCAGCCCAAGGCGCTGGACGAAGTGATGGCTCTGTATGCGGGAAAAAATTGGCTGAACGAGCCGGGAACGAAATGGGACTGGTCCATCTCCGGGTTCCAGCTCCTGGTCACAATCGTGGAACGGGTTACCGGCCAAAGTTTCCCGGATTATATTCAGCAAAATATATTGCTGCCTGCAGGCGTCAAGTCCACCACGTATTGCGATGACTTCACGCTGGTGCGCGGACTTTCACATGCATACCGCCGGTTCGCGGGGAACTATGTTCCCGCGAACGAAAACGGCATGGCATACAATTCCGACCTGCGCTTCTGCAGCACTGTCGGAGACATTCTGCAGTTGTGGCGAGCCATCAAGGATAAGAACCTGATTCGCCCGGAAACTTTTCAGCTCATGTCCACCGCCGAAGGTGCCGCCGCACACATGAGTGCGCAGGACCCGAAAGCGCAGTACGGCTTCGCGATGATTCTGAACCACGAAGATGATCACCGCCGCATCGGCCAGCATGGCTCGCTGTTAGGGTATAGCGGCAGCCTCTACGATTTTCCGGCGGATCAACTCACGATTGTCGTGCTTACCAATACCGAGGGCCAGAACGCTTATGCCATCACGCGCGCGCTGGCTCGCGCCATCCTTGGACTGCCTGCCCTTTCGCCTGCGGCGCCTGCAACGGAACGAGTGTTGGCCGATATGCCCTTATCCGATGGCGAGCGCGGCGGGCTGGCAGGAACGTTTGTGCTGAAGCTCGTCCAAGTCTCCGGAAATCTGCACGATTCATTCGCGCAATACCGACGGACCTACCGGGTGTTCGATGAAAATGGCCGGCTTATGATCCAGCCGCTGGGCGAGGGCCCGGAACGGCTGCTCAAGCAGGATGACGGCAGTTTTTCCATGCGTTCATCCGCAAACACCCGCATCTCGTTTGTCATGCAGGACGATCGCGCGATTGCCATGAAGATGAATTCGCCCGACTTTCCGCTGGCCGGAGAGCGTGTCGGCGACGCGGACCCGGCAACCTTTCACAGGCAGTTGATGTATTGATCGGTCATCCGCGATCGAACGAATCGGATGCCTGTGCGGTCAATGGATCAAATTATCGCGGCGCAAGCGGTCGGCGATGGGGGCGGTGACGGTAAGCATGGCATCCGGGGTCGATTCGAGATTCTGGCCCGATGCCTGGGTGTCCATGCGGTAGATCAGCGTCGCATTTTTGGTTTCGTAGAGATTCGACGATACATGAACCTCGCCATGGAGGCTGGAAAGCGAAGGCGCCGTTTGAAACTCGGCATACACCACCGGCATGCCGTATCCCCCAAAACCACCGGCATAGCCGTAGTCGTAGCCAAACCCGTAATCGGTGGGCTTGTAGTAGCCGCCGCCCCGGGTGTCCATGCTGCCGGATTCGCCGGCACCCAGTTTCGCGGCCACCAGCTTGGTCGCGAGTACCGCGTCCGCTTGGAGCGACGCCACAGCACGTTCGATGTTCTCGCGGGTGAGCGGAACATCCTGGGGCATCGCGTTGCAGCTCACCAATGCCTGCGTCGATCCGCTTTTGATCTGCGACGCCAGCGCCCACTCGAAGGCGCAGCGGGTGTCGTAATTCGGGCTGACGCCGACGATCAGCACCTTCGAAAAGCTTTGGTCGTGGGAGGCCGATCCTTGCCAGCTGCTCTTCACCGTGACGCTCGCGCACCCGCCGAGAGCGGCGGCAGCGAAAAGCAACCACAGAGGGCCGACCAGATGTCCGGTCAAGACCCGCCTGAGGACTTTGGCGCTCATGAATTATTGTACCCCAGTTCGCTGCCCATGAGGCTGCAGGCCTCATCTCAAAAAGTGTGCTGCTGCCGCAAATGCACATATCATGGCGCGCATGGGCGAATCCTCGGTACGTCGAAAGGCAAAAAAACCACGAAAGTTACACGCTGCGGCTTCTGCCAATGATTTCAGCGCCGCCTATTTCCGCAAATTTTATCTGAACCCTGCGACCCGCGTGGTCACAGCCGGCGAGATGCGCAACCGCGCGGCGATCATCGCGAGTGCCTTGAGGCAATGCCAGATTCCCGTGCGCCGAATCCTCGACGGCGGTTGCGGCATCGGCTTGTTGCGCAAGCCTTTCAAAGAATTCCTGCCGCGCGCGCGTTACGTGGGACTCGAGGCGAGCGAGTACCTGTGCAGCCGGTTCGACTGGACCCGTGGTTCGATCGTCGACTTCGCGCCGCGCCAGCCCTTCGATCTGGTGATTTGCTATGACGTCCTGCAGTATTTGACGGACGCGCAAGCCGCGCGTGCCATTGCAAATTTCGCGCGGCTGAGCCGGGCCGCGCTTTATGTTTCGGCGCTCACCCAAGAGGATTGGCGCGCCAATTGCGATCGCAGCCGTACCGATCGGGCGGTGCATCTGCGATCTGCCGGATTGGTATCGGCGGCGCCTCAACAAATCGTTTCGCCATGCCGGCTTCGGTATTTGGGTGTGCAAATCGGTCACCGCCATCCTGTGGGAAATGGAGCGGTCCTAGGCTCCCAGATCTACAGGTTGTCCAAAATCCATGAGGCCAGTGCCGCGTGCACCGGCTCCGCCGCGCCGAAATCCGCGCGCGCATTGTTGACCAGCGAGACCAGAACGTACGCTTTGCCCGTCGCAGTCGTCACGTATCCTGCCACGCCGCTGACGCCGTCCAGGTGCCCGGTCTTGAGGCGCACCGATCCGGCCGGGCTGTTTTTCATGCGTGAACGCAAGGTGCCATCCATCCCGGCGAGGGGAAACGAGGCAAGATATTCCGGTGCGAACCGGCTGTGAAAGGCGGCGCTTAGGATTTTTGCCATCTGCAGTACGGTGATGTGCGTTCTGCGCGAGAGGCCCGAGCCATTGTCGATCTCCACGCCGTTCAAGTCGAAACCTCGATCGCGGCTCCAGTCGGCGATGACGGCGGCGCCTTTCTCCATGGTCGCCGGTTCACCGTAGCGCTCCTTGGCCAGGGTCAGGAGCAAATGCCGCGCCATTAGATTGTTGCTGTGCTTGTTGGTGAGCCGCACGATCTCCGCCAAACTGAGCGAATCGAGCGCAAACAGAGGTTTGGCATCCGCGGGCGCCGCCTCGACGCGCAAATTGCCGCGGAACTCGCCGCCCGACTCGCGCCACAACTCGACAAACGTACCGAATGCGTAGGTTGTCGGCTGCAGCAGCACGCGCGCAAAGGTACGTTCCGTGCAGTGAGGCGACAGCGCACCGGAAAAGATCACCCGATCCCAATCCTCCGAAACCACCTTGAAATCGACGCGTCCCGCCGACCCGCTGCAGCGGCCCGGCGTGAAATGAATGTGATTTTCGACCTTAAGATTCGCGGGCGCCGGACTGGTGACGATCTCCACGCGCTGCGCGTCCGCGTCGGCGGCGATGCGAAAGTCGATCGATTGAAAGTTGATCAGCAACCCGTCCGGCACGACGTTGTAGGAGCGATTCGGCCGCCCGTCGAATGCGCCGGGATCCTCCTTTGGCAGGGAAAATATGCTGTTGTCGATGACGATATCGCCCGATATCGACTTCAAGCCCTGCGCGCGCACGCCCTGCACGAAGCTCCACCAACGCTCCAGCGTCATGTAGGGATCGCCGCCGCCCTTCAGATACAGATCGCCATCGCGGGTGAAGGCGCGGGTTTGCCAGGTATATGCCGGTCCGAGCATGTCCAGCGCGGCAAAGGTCGTCAGCGTCTTGATGGTGGAGGCGGGGCTTCGCGGCGTATCGGGATTGAGACTCATCACCGTGCGGCCTGAGTCCGGGTCCACGATTACAAAACTCACCGCGCTTGACGGCAGGTGCTCCGCGGCCATCAGCTGCGTGACGCTCGCGGGCACCGCGTGCGTTGACACTGCTGCAACGGCGCCGGCGGACAACGCGGCATGGCAGATGCAGATCAGAGCGGTGCGCTTGAGTGCCAGCATGAGATATTTGGTCAGTTGAGCGGCAGCGCAATACGCTGCCAGGCGCGCGAGCGCCAGCGAAGATACAGCATCAGCCCTAGAAAAAAAATGTAAATCAACGCTGCAAACCAGCCGCCGACCGCGCCCAGCCCATACTGCGGCAACCAGTCAACCCAACCTTGGCCCGCAGAAAACGACAGGCTATGCGCCAGCGGCACGAACAGCAGCCACGATAACGCGAGGACCATGAGCGCCGGAAGGCGCACATCGCCCGCGCCGCGCAAATTCGCGCTGCTGCTGATGTTCAGGCCGTCGAACAATTGATAACCGGCTGCGATCCACAGCAAAGTGGCCGCACGCGCGACCACGCGCGCGGCATCCGGATCCGCATTATTGGTGAAAAAGGCAACACCCAAGGGCCCAATGCCGCCAGCAGCAGGCCGATCGCCCCCATGTAGAGCACGGCGATCAAGATAATTCCGTTGCCGACTTTCAGCGCCCAATCTCTGCGATGCGCGCCGATCGCTTGACCTACGAGCGTGGTGCCCGCCATCGCAATGCCGACGGCCGGCATGTAGCAAAAGGATGTCAGCATCATCACGATCTGGGTCGATGCACCATCGATGGTGCCCAAGCGCACCTGCATCAGCTGGAATAGCGCAAATCCAAGAATATCCGCCGCAATCAGCAAGCCCATGGGAAAACCCAATTGCAGTTGACGCCACAGCGCCCGGCCGTGCAGGCGCGTGGTCAAATGCGATCGAAAGCGCCCGCGCATTGCCGGGGTCAGGAACCACGCCAGTGCTGCGGCGACGCCGATCAGCTGCGCGGCATTGGTAGCCCAGGCGGATCCGGCAACTCCCATGCCGAGATTGAACATCAACAGCTGATTCAGCAGGGCATTGATCACCGCGACGCCGGCCGCAATTCGCAGCGTTATGGTCGGGCGGCCGATGCCGTTGAAAAAGCCCAATACCGCCCACAGCGCGACCCCCAGGGGCCCGCCCAACATGCGCGGAAACCAGTAAGTCAACGCCAGTCGCGCAATTTCCGGCGGCAAACCGAATGGCCCAAAAATTTTCGCACCGGTAACGGCAAGCAGCACGAATGCAGGCACGGTAAACAAGGAGGCCCACAAGGCGGTCCAGGTGGCCTGCGACGCCCGCGCGTAGCGCCGGCCGCCATAAGCCTGCGCCACCAAAGTTTGCACCGCGAGACCCACGCCGCCAAACAGCAGTCCGAATACCAATACGGGCCAGTACACAGCGCCGATGGCAGCTGTGGCAGCCGGCGATACGCGGCCGATGAACCAGGTATCGGTGGCGTTCAGCACCGCCTGCACGGCGCTATTCACCATGAAGGGGAACGCCAGGCTGGCGACGGCAATGTAGTCGAGCCGCGGTCGGCCGCTCCTGCTCAAGACCTGCCCGGGAAGCAATTTTATCGGCTCATCCACTGCAAAATCCTACCTACACTGGCTGCGCGGGAAATCCCGGGTAGGATGCGTGAATGGGGTCAAAGATGCGACGCAATTTTTCCGGCGCTTTTACGGCTGAGGATCGCGGCAACGGAGTGTGGCGGCTCGCTCGCGCAGCGCCGCATGAAATCGAAGTGTTTCTTCGCGAGGCGGAACGGGGCGCGAGGCAGGCGTTCGGAAAATCGCCGATAGTCGATTTGGGCATCGAGTGGCATGCGCAAAAGGCGCTGCTGACTTTCCTCGTGGGCGAGAAAGTCGCGAGTGTCGAGGCATCGAGCGCGACGGTGCACGAGCCGTTGGGGGCTCTTTACGAAAGCTTGCCGCTGGCCAGCATCGATGCCAATGCCCGGCGATTTTGGCGCAGAGTGTTCCGCCTGGTGCGCATTCCCGGGGGCCGCTACTTGCTCAAGCTCCTGACCCGGCAGCGCGGGGGACAATAGCGCCCGCCTCGAAGCGGGAGGTCCATCACAGAACCGGCGTTTATTGTCAATTTTTCAGCTTTTGCACCGTTGACATACGCGCCGGCTGCTAAATCTTGCGTTGAATTGCGACACTCGTCAAAGCTGCTGAGCGGGGTTTGCAGCACATTGATTCGTGACTTTAACCCGAAGAATTCGCTAAAGATGGCTTCAGTGCTGGACAGCAAACCTAACGCCGTCGAATCGCCTGCCGCGGACGCATCGTTCGATCCGTACGGCCGGCTGCTGCGGATGCTCATGCCGAGCCTGCGCGGGGTGGTCGTGCATGACGCCTATTCCAACTTGATCTGGGCCTCCGATGAGTGGGACTTGAGCGATGAGCCGGAGCTCATCAACGAGGCCATCGCGAACGCTCTCTCGGACACCAGCGAGTTTCCCGGCATCGCGCGAACCATCGATGCGGATCGGGTTGTGTACGCCTTTGCCGTGCGCGGCGAGCATATCGAATTGCTGGGAATCGTCAGCCTGGTGGTGCGCCTCTCGGGAACGCAAATCGAGCCGCGGCCCCTGCAAACGATCCGCCAGCTGGTCCAGCCGGCGCTCGAATGTCTGCGCCGCGAGATGGCGTTGCGCGCGAAATTAGGATCCAGCGAGCGCGATCGAAACATCAAAGAGCGCGACCTCGAGCTCATGGTCGAAATCTCCTCCAACCAAGCCGCTGCGAGCGATGCTGACGAATTTTCGCAGATACTGAAGACCGGGCTCGACCGCATGGGCTGCGCGCTGGCCGCGCTGTGGGTGCCGGATAAGAACATCTCCGTCTCCATGACCCGCAGCGGAGCTCCAATGGCGCCGGAAGCTCTGCAACGCGCTCAGCATCATTTAACCGCTTGGATGCAGATGCAGCAGCGCACCATCGTCATCAACCACATTTCCAGGGTTGCCAGTGATGTCGCTGCGCCGTACAAGATTTTGGCCTGTCCAATACGCCATCATTCAGAGCGTGTCATGGGCGTGCTGGCGCTCTTCAATCCGCCGAGCGCGCAGGATTTCGACCTACAGCAGACCCGCGTCGCCGAAATGCTGGCGAAACGCTCGACCAACATCATCCAGGCACAATACGACACCAGCACCGGCCTCATGACGCGCCAAGCCTTCGAACGGCATGCAAGCAGTTTGCTCGTGGATGCCTCGGCTGCCGCTTCGCACATTATTTTGTATCTGGATATCGATCGGCTGCATGTCATCAATGAGACCTTCGGCATGCACGTGGGCGACGACGTCATCGTGAGCGTGGCGGATCGCCTGGCCAAAACGCTTCCCCCTGCGGCGCTGTCCGCGCGTATTTCGGGGGATCGGCTCGCGGCGCTGATACCCCATTCCAGCATGGAGGCGGCCGCGCAGATCGCTGAACAGGTTCGCGCCAGCGCCGAGAGCATCGTACCGCGCGCCGGCCAGGGCGCCTTCGAAGTATCCGTGTGCCTGGGCGTTGCTCCGATAGGCCGGTCCGACAATCCGCTCGCGCACGCCCTGGCCACCGCGGAGATCGCCTGCAAGGCGGCAAAAGACCGCGGCCGCAATCGCGTGGAAATGTTCCAGGATTCGGACCAAAGCATCATCCGCCGCCACACCGATATCTTGGTGATCGGCAAGCTGCGCGAGGCGCTGGAAAGCGACGGCTTCCGCCTCGATGCCCAGCCCATTCTGCCGTTGCGCGGCAACTACGGCCGCCCGCGCTTCGAGCTGCTCATCCGCATGCTCGGAGAGAGCGGCGAGATGATACCGCCCGGCAAGTTCCTATCCTCGGCCGAACGCTACCAGCTCATGCCGACCATCGATCGCTGGGTGGTGCGCCGCGCGTGCGAATTGCTCGGTGAACACAGCGCGTCGCTGGGCGAGGAGTTCGCGCGGTTCGCCATCAACCTGTCGGGACAATCACTGCAGGACGACTCCTTCCTCGGGTTTGTTATCGACCAGCTCAAGGCCAGCGGCGTGCCTCCCGGAGCGTTGTGCTTCGAACTGACCGAGACGGCGACGATCGGCAATTTGGAAAAAGCGCAGATCTTCATGCGCACCCTGCAGGAACTGGGGTGCCAGTTCGCCCTGGACGATTTCGGCACGGGCGTCAGCTCGCTGGCATACCTGAAGGACCTTTCCGTCAACTACATCAAGATCGACGGCAGCTTTGTGCGCGATGCCGTTGTCAACGCGCGTTCTGAATCGATGATCAAGGCGATTGCGCAATTGGCGAAGGTGATGTGCATGGAAACCATTGCCGAGTACGTCGAAACCGACGTGTTGCGGGTGCGCATGGCGGATCTGGGTGTGGATTATGGGCAGGGTTTCGCCATGGGCAAGGCACAGCGCCTCGAAGATCTTCTGCAAGAGTTGGCTTTTTACGAAGCCACGGTCAGCAATTGGGGAACTCCTGAGATCAACGAACGCGCGGTCAGCGGCAACTAGTCGGCGTAGTCCTACAACAATTTAAATGGATGCCCCACAGGCAAATTTTTTCGTGCATGCCTAAATGAAGCATGCTCATTCTTACCCGCCGGGCCGGAGAAGCGCTGCGAATTGGCGACGATGTCCAAGTGACCATCATGGCGGTCAACGGCTCGCAAGTTCGCATTGGCATCAAGGCGCCGATCAATGTCAGCGTCGACCGCGAAGAAGTCGCAGAACGCAAGCGGCGCGAAAGAAATCATTCCCCTGACATTGCACATCGCTAGGCGCTTCCCTGCAGCCTGATTTAAGGTTATCTTTAAAAAAAACCGATGAAGGACCTCGCGCGCGACCTGGTGCGGACCGGGCACGGCGTTTCTTTATTTATGACAAGCCCAATGACTGCCGCGCCGGAGTTGCAGGTACAGACCTGGTTCAACACCGATCGCCCTCTCGCGCTTTCTGCGCTGCGCGGGCGTGTCGTGGTGCTCGCGGCGTTCCAGGTTTTATGTCCGAACTCGATTGCCCACGGAGTGCCGCAGGCGCGACGGATTTTCGAAACCTTTGCACCCAGCGATGTCACCGTCATCGGCATGCACACCACCTTTGAGCATCACGATGCGTTCAACACCGCAGTGTTGAAGGCATTCATCCACGAATACCGGTTGAAGTTTCCAATAGCCTTGGATCAAGCCGATCCCGCCGGCCCAATTCCGCACACCATGGAACGCTTCAAGATGCGCGGCACGCCGAGCCTCGTGCTCATAGACCGCAACGGCTTGGTTCGCAAGCACGCCTTTGGCGTGGTCGATGATTTGCGCATCGGCGCTGAAATTGGCGCATTGACCCAGGAAACGGCAGCCGCGGCGCTGGCGCGAAGTTCAGCCGCCTAAGGCAGCGTAAAGCGCACGCGGATCTGACTGCGCGCCGGCACCGCTTTGCCGTCGTTCAACACCGGTTTGTAGCGGAATTGCGATACCGCCTTGACGGCGGCGTCCTCGAACACACCCGCAATGCTGCTGGCCCGAACGCTGACGTCGCTCACCTTGCCGGTTTCCGCTACGGTGAATTCAACATCCACCCATCCCTCGATCTTCTTGTCGATCGCCTTCGAGGGATAGACGGGCTGCACGGCCTTCAGGACCGTGAGCTGACTGGCCGGCACCAGCGCCGTCATGAAGTTGTGCTGCGCGACGGCGGCGTCCAGATCGCGCTGCGCGGAAGCGGTTTCCGCGGAGCTGAAGCCAATCGTTGCCGCCTCGTCGAGCCAGTTCTTGGCGGCCTCGAGTTGCCCGAGAATGAGCGCGCGCCGCCCTTTGGCGGCCAGACGCGTGCCAAGATCCTGCTGCACCGAGGCGAGTGCTGGATTGCCGGGATCGAGCTGCTTCAAGGTCAGATAAAAATATTTGGCATTGTCGTTTGCCGGTTCGATCAGCCGGTCCTGCAATATCCGTTCATTGGCATTTTTCAACAGTTGACCTCTGGCTTCCGCTTCCGCTTGCTGGCGCGCGTCTTCCAGCGGTTTCGCGGCCAGCGCTGTTTTCGCTTCGAGCGCCGCGTCATTTTGCGGATCGGCGCGCGAGGCTTCCTGAACGTGGTATTTCGCGCTGTCGCGATCCGGCTCCCGCCCTTCGGCGATACGTTGCCCTGCGGGTTTGACGATGGGCGCTGCGCGGTCTTCTTCCGGCTTCGGTTCCGTGCGCGCGCGGCTTGGCGCCGGCGGCGCCTGCACCGCTTTGATCTGATCGCGCGACTTCGCGAGTTGGGCGGTCAGGAAGGCGATTCGGCCGCTCTCGACGCCGGATTTGCGCGCGGTTTCGATGGCGGCGGCTGCCTCGTCCAGGCGTTCCTCGAGCAAGGCATTTTCCGCGCGGGCCAGCAGCCGTTCGTGAACTTCCGCCAGGCCCGCGCGAGCGTCGGCATCAGCGGGGTTGTGGGCCTGCAGATTGAGATAAAGTTCCAAGGCATTCTCGCCCGGGGGTTCCGTCAACCGATTCGCCGCGAGCGCGGCTGCCGCGCGCGCGAGCAACGGCGATTCGGCGGCGGCCGGCTTTGCCGCTTCGCCGGCCACGGGCGGCGAGGCTTCCTCGACATTGCTTCGGTGCGCAATCAACGCGATTGCGGCGACGACCAATAGCGCGGCTGCCGCGCCGCCGATCAGCCAAACCCGGTTGGCCGGCGAGGCGCGGGTGCGGCGCGGAGTCTCGGCTGCCCGGCGTCTCTGGTTTTCGTACTTTTTAATGGCCGCTTCCGCGAACAATTTTGCGCGCGCCGGAGACATCGGCTTGTGAATGAAGCGATAGACCAGCCCCGCACTGATCAATGCGGCAAGCGTCGTCTCATCATCTCGATGGCCGGCAGCAACCAGCACCAGATCAGGAAATTGACGCTTAATCTGTTCGACAAAGACCCGCGCCCCCTCATGCAGGGTCTGCACGTCGAGCACGACAATGCCGACTTCCCCCGCCACCAGAAGATCGCTTACTTTGTCGGCGGAGGGAACGTGCCACAGGCGCCTTGCGCCGCCCACCGCTTCGCGCAGCGTCTGCAGGAAGGCATCGTCCGAGGTCAGCACCACGAGTTCGACGATGTCGCTCGCAAGGCTGAACTTCAACGCGTCCAATGTGCCGCCGTCCTCGTCAGAAGCTAGCACTAGTTGTTTCCTTTCATACAGGACCTGATTTTCGTACGCCGCTGCAATTCTGCACTGCAGCATCGTACTGGCGGATACGTCGGCTAGTGTCATTCAACGAGCGACGCTATACGATACGGACTCTCAGGCCGCAGACAATGTCTGTTGCACTGCGTCAATCAAGTTCTGTGACTGGCCGCTCATTTGAGGAGCGGGGGATGCTCGGGGGTTAATTGGGCGCGTCAATCGGCATTACGTCGAAGCTAGCTGCGGGGCAGCGTCCAGCCTTGGAGCAGCTGCTCTTTTTCAACGTAAACCAGCATCGTGTACGAGTCGGCATCCAGCAATCGATCGATACCTACGGCGTGCCCGAGATCTTCGAACAGGACGGCGACCTACGGGTCCGGGTCGGCGACATTGCGGGCGTGCAAACACTGTTTGCCATATCCGACGAGGGCAGACCCGTGGGGGTGGCCGTTTTTGTCCGTTCCGCCCACGAGCGCTTTGCCGTTCTGCATCTCGGCGTCGATCCGCGCCTCAGCCTGACAGCAGACTTGAGCACCCGCGTCCTGCTCAAACTCATGCACGAGATTCGCAGCACCGCGCGACGGACGCGCGGAGTCGACTGCATTGAATTAGTTTACAAAGTTCGTCACGCCGTTCGATTGCATGTTTAATTTCAACAGGGGATGCGATGTCTAGCATGAATCATGGGCGCAAGCTCATTCTCGCGGGTGTACTGGCCCTGGTGTCGTTGGCCCCGGCCGTACTTGCTGCCGACCAGAAAAATGTGGTGCGCCTGCCGTTGCCCGACGGCAACGATTTTCCGATTTCTTCTGCCGTTACCGTCAAGGCGGGAGTCGACACGTATTTCTTGAGCGGCGCTCTGGCCCCCGTGGTCAACAAAGACGCACCGAAAGGCAGCGTTGCGGCCTATGGCGATACGGAAACCCAGACCGTCGGCGCGCTCAATGCCATCAAAGGGACGCTGTCGCGGCTTGGCCTGACCATGGGCGACGTGGTGAAGATGACCATATTCTTGGTCGGCGATCCCGCCAAGGACAACAAAATGGATTTCGCCGGAATGATGGCAGGATACAAGCAGTTCTTCGCGACAGCGGAGCAGCCCAACAAGCCTGCGCGAAGCGCTTTCCAAGTCGCTGCACTGGCGGCTCCCGGGGCGCTGGTCGAGATCGAGGTCGTTGCCGCCAAGCCGCATTGAGCGCGTTTCGTGGCGACTGATCGACGCGAAGCTGAAGGCGCAGCGCCATGAGGACGGCAGGCTGCGTTGCGCGTGGTGTCCTGCGGAGCCCCTCTACGTTGCCTACCACGACACCGAATGGGGCGTGCCGCTGCGTGCCGACCAACCGTTGTTCGAAATGCTGTGCCTCGAAGGCGCGCAAGCGGGCTTGAGCTGGATTACGGTACTGCGCAAGCGCGAGACCTACCGGCAGGCGTTCGACGACTTTGACGCCGAGAAAGTGGCGCGCTACAACGCGGCCCGCAAGCGCCGCCTCCTGCAAAATCCGGGCATCATCAGAAATCGTCTGAAGGTGGATGCATTCATTACCAATGCTCGCGCCTACCTCGAGATCCGCTCCTCACTGGGATCTTTCAGCGACTACATCTGGCAATTTACCAACGGTAAGGTGCTGCGCCGGCGGCCTCTGTACCTCGGCGACATTCCTGCCTCCACGGCGCAGAGCGATGCCATGAGCAAGGATCTCAAACAAAAGGGCTTTAAGTTTGTCGGAACGACGATCTGCTACGCCTTCATGCAGGCCGTGGGAATTGTGAATGAACATCAACGTCACTGCTGGGTTGCCGGCAAAGAGACCATCCATGGGTAAGCGGATTTCGCCGAGTTTGAGCTTCTCCGCAGCCGCGCTTGCGGTGCTTTTCTTAAGCGCGCCGGTGCCGGCTCAGACTTCGAAGCCGGCGTTCAAGCCGCTCGATGTTTTCGACCTGCAATGGGCGGCCGACCCGCAAGTCTCGCCCGACGGCCGCAACATCGCCTACGTGCGAATGGGTTTCGATATCAAGACCGATCGGCCGCGCGGCACCGTTTGGTTGGTCGGCGTCGACGGCAAGAATGAACGCCCTCTGTCCGGCGCGCCCGCCAGCGGTTCACCGCGCTGGTCGCCCGACGGCACGCGCATCGCCTACATCGCGCGCGCGTCGGACGGATCCGCGCAGCTATTCATGTATTGGACGGCGAGCGGCGTCAGCGCACCGGTCAGCAATTTCACCGAATCGCCCAGCGGGCTGGCCTGGTCGCCCGACGGCCGCTGGCTCGCCTTCACCATGTCCGTGGCCGCAGGAACGCAAACCGCTCAAGGTCGAATTGCCGGAAACGCCCAAGAACGTCAAGTGGGCGGATCCGCCGAAGCTGATCGATCGGATGGTGTTTCGCGTCGACGGCGAAGGCTACCTGCCGAGCACTTTCAGCCAAGTATTCGTCGTCTCCGCGGACGGCGGTGCTGCGCGTCAATTGACGCAGGGTGATTTCGATCATCAAGGACCGCCCGCATTTACCGCCGATGGAACCGGCGTTTTGGTCAGCGCCAATCGCCGCGCCGACGCGGACTACGATCCTCTCGACAGCGAAATTTACCGGGTCGACCTGTCGGACGGTTCGATCCACGCGTTGACCGACCGCCGCGGTCCCGACCGCCATCCGGTGCCCTCGCCCGACGGCAAACACATCGCCTACCTGGGCTTTGACGACAAACAGCTGGGCTATCAAGCCACGCAGCTGTATGTCATGGACAGCGACGGCAGCCACGCCCGCTCGCTCACAGCGGCGCTGGATCGCGATGCCGCCTCGCCCAAATGGCTGGCCGACAACAAAACGCTGGTTTTCCAGTACGACGATCATGGCTCGACCAAGATTGCCGCCATCGACCTTCAGGGCAAGATGCGCGACCTCGCCGACGGGGTGGGCGGCAATGATGTGTCCCGGCCCTACTCGGGCGGCTCCTTCTCCATCGCGCCGAATGGCCGATTCGCATTTACCAAGGCGAGTGCTGCCGCGCCCGCCGTGCTCGCGACCGGCACATCGATGCGCGACATCACGACATTGGGCGCTCTGAGCGACAATCTGCTCGGCGCAGCGTACGATTGGTGCACTCGAAGAAATTACCTTCGATTCCTCGGCCGACCACCGCCGCATGCAGGGCTGGGTCGTGAAGCCGCCGGGATTCGATCCTGCGAAGAAATATCCTTTCGTGCTGGAAATTCATGGCGGACCGTTCGCCATGTACGCGCCGAGCTTTGCCGCGGAAATACAATTGTATGCGTCCGCGGGCTACGTCGTGCTGTACATGAATCCGCGCGGCAGCACCGGCTACGGCGAGGAATTCGCCAATCTGATTCATCATGACTATCCCGACAAGGACTACGACGATCTCATGTCGGGAGTCGACGCCGTGATCGGGCGCGGCTACGTCGACACGCAACGGCTGTTCGTGACCGGCGGCAGCGGCGGCGGAGTGCTGACCGCATGGATCGTCGGACACACGGACCGCTTTCGGCCGCGGTCGTGGTCGTGAAGCCGGTCATCAATTGGACCAGCTTCGTGCTCACCGGCGACATGAACAACTACTTCTATCGCTATTGGTTCGGCGAATTTCCCTGGGACGATATCCAAGCGTACTGGAAGCGCTCGCCCGCTGGCCTATGTCGGCAACGTGAAGACGCCGACCATGCTGATGACCGGCGAGGTCGACTACCGAACGCCGTCAAGCGAGGCGGAGCAGTTCTATCAGGCGCTGAAACTTCGCAAGATCGACACCGCGCTGGTGCGCGTACCCAATGCCTCGCACGACATTTCCGCCCGGCCGAGCCTGCTCATCGACAAGGCGGCGTATGTGCTGGCGTGGTTCAAGTCGCACGATGTGAAGTCGCCATAGCTATCTGGCGATCGTGTCTGCGCCGTCTGACCGAAGAGAATCTTCTTCGCCTCCTCGGTCATGGGCGCATTGCTGCTCAGGGGCTTGCCGTGCTCATACGCGCGCACGGTCGCCGGGCGCGCCTTGATGGCTTCGAACCAACGCTTGCAGGTGCGGGAAATCCTCGAGTTTTTGCCCCTGCCGCCTCGTAAGGAACGATCCACGGATAGCACGCCATGTCGGCAATGGAATACATGCCGGCGACAAAATCGCGGTCGGCCAGCCGCTTGTTCAAGACGCCGTACAGACGATTGGTTTCCTTGACGTAGCGATCGATGGCGTAGGGAATCTTCTCGGGCGCGTAGCGCGCGAAATGATGATTCTGTCCCAGCATCGGCCCCAAGCCGCCCACCTGCCAAAACAGCCACTGCAGCACTTCCACCCGGCCGCGCGATTCGTTGGGGATGAAACGCTCGCTCTTGTCCGCCAGGTACAAGAGAATGGCGCCGGATTCGAACACCGATATCGGCGCGCCGCGCTCCCGCGGCGCATGATCGACGATGGCCGGCATGCGGTTGTTCGGCGCGATTGCCAGAAATTCCGCCTTGAACTGTTCGCCCGTGCCGATGTGAACCGGCACGATCGTGTACGGCATCGCCGTCTCTTCGAGAAACATGGTGATTTTGTGGCCGTTCGGCGTCGGCCAATAATACAGATCGATCATCGGTGTCTCTCCGTGGGTTCGATCGCCATCTTGTGATCGCGCAGAAGCGCAATGCAAACATCTTCCTCGCGCGGCCGCCGGCGCATTTCCGCCAAGCCGCGTATGCACGTCCGCGCACTTTGCGTCCACGGCAGGATCGACTCGTCCAATTTGCCCGCGGCCGACATGCGCCATTCGAGCAGGCGGCTGCGCTCGGCGAGGCTCTTGCCTTCCTTGCTGTCGGCGCGCAACAAACGTCGTTCGATGCCGAATCCCACCATCTGCACGATGACGGTATCGCCCTTCTGCATGATTTTCGCAAGCTTGAAGCAATCCTCGCGCCGTTCCGTCGCGGCTCGCCGATTCGCGGCAGGAATCGATCAGCGGCGAAAACGGCGGAATGATTTCCGTGGTCACGACCGCGGACAACGTCGCCAACGTGGCCGTAGCCGAGGAAGCACACGCCGCCGGGAAGATCACGGCGCACCCCGCTCAAAGCGTCGAACATCAGCACCATGATCTGGTTGTAATACAGATCGAAGCGCGTACCGCGCGCCATGTCGCCGAGCACCCGGTCCATCTCGACCGTGTCCTTATCCTTGTGGGCGGCGGCCAATTGCGCCAGCCATGCCGCGCTATTGTCCGGATCGACCCAGCGCAGCACGGTGGCGGCGTCGCGCGTATCGCAAGTGGGCTGCGCCGCGCAGAGCTGCAGATGCAGCCACCCGATCGCGGCGTTTTCCGGCGCCAGGTCGCTGGCGCGCGCGATCAATTGCAGTGCCGTGGAGGCCGCCGCGGGACCGCCAATTGGTGAAGCTCAATGCCGCCGCCGTCGCCACGGAATTGGCGTCATCGCGCGCCGCCAGCGCGCGAACCGCTTCCGTGCGCCAGACCTGATATTTATCGGCCTGCGATTTCGCCTGCGCACCGGACGCGGTCGTCGCCAATGCCGCCGCCGGCTGCGACATTGCAAGGCTCAAAATCACAATCGTGAAAGCGTGTTTGACCACGAATCAAACCCGTCATCTACGAATCGCGCGCGGTTGCCGGCTGCCGTCAGTCCCGCGGTGATCGCCAGACGCATGGCGTCCTCGACGGAAATATCGAGCGGCTGGACACGGTCGCGCGGCAAATAAATCGTGTATCCGCCAAAAGCGTAGCTCATCGGAAAGTAAACGGTGACCCAGTCCTGGCCGCCGTGCGCGTAAAGAACGGTGGGCACATCTTCGCGGGTGACAAATCCGATGGCGTGGACGTCGGCGAATCTTGCCAGCACCACCCGCTGCAGATCGCGTTTTTCGCCGCTGCCCGACGGCAGCAGGCTCAGGACGTCGCGAAATCCGCCATACAGGGTTTTGACAAAGGGGATGCGCCCCAGAAAATCGTTCCAATACTTCAGCAATATCTTGCCGGCATACGCGTTCACCACGCTGCCCACGAACAGCAGCAGCAGAAAACCGGTGATCAATCCCGAGGCCCGGCCAATAATGCTCCGGACTGACCAACCTTAAGGCAATCAATGCGCGGCGCAGCCAGCTCTCGACCGTATTGACCAGCCACCAGATCACATATACCGTCAGCGCCAGCGGCAGCACGGTCACCAATCCGCTCATGGTCAGCGTTAGAATCTTGCGCATGGGATTATCATCGCATGATCGGGCCTGAGCCGCCCACTGGATCCGCCGCCTATGACGACCTGCCGCCCTCGACATTTCGCCGGCCAAATCCGCGGACGTGGCGCTGATTCTCGCTGCTGATCAATGAACTGGCGGAGTACGAAAAGCTGCGGCACGAGAGCGTCGCCACCGAAGCGTCGATTCACCAAGCACTATTTGGCGCCAAGCCGCATGCCGAGACGGTCATTGCCCGATTCGACGGCGAGCCGGCCGGATTCGCGCTTTTCTTTCACAATTTCTCGACCTTTCTCGGGAAGCCCGGCCTGTACCTTGAGGATCTATTCGTGCGGCCCGGCTTATCGCGGCCGTGCCATAGGCAAATCGCTGCTGAGTTATCTGGCGGCGCTGGCGGTGGCACGCGACTGCGGACGCTTTCAATGGCAGGTTCTCGACTGGAACCGGCCGGCTCGCGGGATTTCTATGAATCGCTCGGCGCGCAGGCGGATGCCGCGTGGGTCAACTACCGAATGACGGCGATGCGCTCTGCGGCGCCTGGCGGAGGAACGCAAATCATGACTGCCGCGGCAGGACGAAGCGCACGCCCTGATAATTGAACACCACGCCGTCGCGCCGGATGCGCTCCAGCGACCGGTCCTTCCTGCAGCATGTCGCCCTCGTGATACTTGCGCATATTGATGTAGACGAAGCGATCGGCCGGCCTGGTCGCATAGACATGCACGTCCAGATGCAATTCCGGCAGCGCCTGTGCGCCGGTCAGGTTGAGTCTCATTGATCGAGGGCAGCAGTTCCTCATTGTCGGCTTGTGCGTCCGCTCGACCAGCACCGGATCAGGCCGGCGTAACAGCCGCGGCATCGCGGACGCCGCCGCGACGTGCGGCGCCACCGAGGTGGTGCGAGGGCGCCTGATCGGCGGGCGGCACCGGAATCTCCGGCGCATAGACCGGGGCCGACGGCAAGGGACTGAAATGATCATCGACCGCGCGGGCTGACGTCGGGCTGCTGCCACCGTGTCCGCGCGCCCCGCCGAAAGCGGAAGCCGCCCGGCCTGCTGTTTCGCATCAGCACCAGGATCAGTACCGCAATGTTGATCGCGCAGCAATGCGCCGAGCAAGATTGCCCACAAGCGGCAGTCCGCCGCGGCGCAGTACCGGCGGCGAGTCCATCAATCCCGGCATCGATTGCCGCTGACGTTCAATTTCCGATTTTTTCAATGCGTCGAGAATGAAAGACATGGATTTTCCTAACCGCCGCGCAACGCGTTGGGCAGACAACTGGGGCGAACTCGGATCGGCCAGCGCGGTATCGAGCACGACCTGGGTCTGCACGCCCGCGATGCCGTCGACGTTGAGGCGATGTTCACGCTGAAAATTCTGTACCGCGATCGCTAATTCCTGATCGTAAACATCGGCATGCTCCGGATCCGATGACCCGCCGCCCAGCGCATTCAGGCTGCGGCGCAGCCAACGGACTTCGTCGCCCTGCATGCCGAGCGACAGCTGGCGGGTGCGCGAAGTTTTGGGTTTCCAAACCACGGTAAATTCGCCGAACCAGTCGCGCGAAAGATCGTCGATCGACACCTTTTCGTTGTGTTCGCCCAGATTCAAAGTGGCGACCTTGTCATCCAGGTTCGACAGCACGACGCGATGGCGGCCTCCCCGGTCATCGGTCAGCGTCAAAATTGCGGGCCGATTGAGCGTCCTCACTTGAGTCCACGAGCCGCGCTGATCCAGGCAGGCGAGACCGGCCTTCGCGGCCTGGCCGCAGGGATCCCGGTCGTCGGACATCGCCGTCCCCCATAACGAGAGCAGGCGGCGGAAAGCGGCGGCATCGGTGGTATTGGCTGCATTGGCTTCGAGCAACGCATTGACCGCCGCCAGTTTAGGGACGGGAGCGGCGGCCGGCGGCAGCGTCGCGGGAACCGCGGCTGGGCGCGGCATGACTTGAGTCGCCGCGGCGCTTTTGAGTGCGCGGGACGCACTCAGCACCGGACTTTGGTGACGCCAGAATTGCCAACCAAGAAAGGCCGTGCCGGCGAGCACCGCAACAGCCAGCGAACCCACGGCCCAGCCCACCCAGGTGGGAAAGAATCGCCGGCCATAGACCTCGCCGGCGGCACGGCGCACCAACGAGGCGGTTATTTTCTTGGTCTCCCGGGTATAGGCACCAAGCAGGGCCCTATCGCACGCAACATTGATAACCCGCGGGATGCCCGACGACAGTCGATGCAATTCGACCAGCGCCCCGGGGGTGAATATTTCCTCCGTTGCACCCGCAACGCGCAGCCGGTGGCGCACGTAGCCTTTGGTCTCCTCACGCGACAGCGGCAGCAAGTGATAGCGGCCGGTGATGCGTTGAGCAAGCTGGCGCAATTCGGTACGGTCAAGCAATTCCCGCAGTTCCGGTTGGCCGATGAGGATGATCTGCAGCAGCTTCTGAGTCGGCGTTTCGAGGTTGGTCAACAATCGGACCTGCTCCAAGACATCGATGGAGAGGTTTTGCGCCTCATCCACCAGCACAATGATGCGCCTGCCCTCCGCGTGCGCGTTCAACAGGCGCCGATTCAGCGCATCCACCATTTGCTTGACGCTGTCGCGATCCGCGTCGGCAATGGCCAACCCGAGTTCTTCGCAAATCGTGAGGAGAAACTCCACCGGCGTCACGCGCGGATTGAGGATGACTGCGACATCGGCATGATGCGGCACCCGCGACAACAACGTGCGCACCACCGTGGTTTTGCCCGTTCCCACCTCTCCGGTGAGCTGGATGAAGCCGCCGGACTCATTGATGCCGTACAACAGATGCGCCAGCGCCTCGGCGTGACGCTCACTCAGGTAGAGATAGCGAGGGTCCGGGGTGATGGCAAAGGGCTTTTCAGCGAGCCCAAAGAAGCTGGTGTACATGGCTAGTAGGATAATACCAGCGCGCCATTAGTTTCCGGTGCTAGGTATCCCGGGGCAGCAGACTGGCCCGGGTCAGCAGGCCCACTCCAAATCGGTCACGGATGCCATCGATGGCTGAATCGAGCCGTGCCCCGGAATCCGGCAGCGGGCTCGAAAACAGGTCCGACTGCCTCAGCAGCTGCAAATCGCCCACACCCACCCCCAGCAGGCGAATCGCAGCCCGGGGCTGCGAGGCCAACCAGCCGGAAAGCAGCGCCTCGGCGGCCGCGGACACGCTCGCGGTCTCCTGGGTCGGGGGTTCGAGCGCACGCTGGCGGGTATAAGTAGTGAAGTCGCCGCGGCGAATTTTCACGCTCACCCGCCCGGCCAGCAGCCCCTGCGCCCTGAGCCGCGACGCGGTGCGGTCCGCCAAAGCCTTTAGCCTGGCGGTCAATTCTGCCGGTTCGCGCAGGTCGGTCGCGAACGTCTCCTCCGCGCTGATGGACTTCTCCTCGCGATCCGGCTCGACCGGCCGGTCATCCAGGCCGCTGGCGCGATCGCGCATCGCCTTGCCGTGTTTTCCGAAAGCGCGCCACAGCACCTCATCGCCGGCGCTGCGTGCATCGCCGAACGTGCGGATGCCGGCCGCCAATACCGTGGGCAATGTCTTCTGGCCCACACCGAATAGCTTATGGATCGGCAGCGGATCGAGAATCTGGCGCAGATTGT
Source organism: uncultured Gammaproteobacteria bacterium (assembly GCA_963809645.1). Taxonomy (GTDB): domain Bacteria; phylum Pseudomonadota; class Gammaproteobacteria; order Steroidobacterales; family Steroidobacteraceae; genus Bog-1198. The sequence continues at coordinate 381,796 of CAWEKK010000007.1, read as the reverse complement.
CCGCATCGATTGAGCACATGCCGTCCGGCTTGTTCAGGTCCGAGGCTATCTTGGCGAGCAGTTTGTTGGTGGCGATTCCCACCGAAGCGGTGAGCCCGGTTTGTTGCGCAATGCGGCGGCGAATGTCCGTCCCGATCTGCTTAGGGTCGCCCAGCAATTGCCGGCTTGCCGTCACATCGAGAAAAGCCTCGTCCAGCGACAACCCCTCCACCAACGGAGTGAATTCGTGAAAGATCGCGAAAACCTGCGCGGAAATTTCCTGGTATCGCGCCATACGCGGGTGCACGACGATGGCTTGCGGGCAGCGGCGCAGCGCTTCACGCATGGGCATGGCGGAGCGAACGCCGTAACGGCGCACCGCATAGCTGGCGGCGGCCACGACGCCGCGGCCTCCGGTACCGCCCACAATCAGCGGGGTGCCCTTAAGTTCCGGGCGATCCTGCTCCTCCACGGACGCATAGAAGGCGTCCATGTCGATATGCAGTATCGCGCGCATGGCCTCACTGCACGGTGATGGTGATTTTCTTCGAGGTCAGCGGCGGATCGAATGACTGATGCAGGTAGTCGGCGAAGATCAGCTGCAGAGTATGCTTGCCGGGAGCCAAAGTGAGCGTCGTTTCGGTTTGGCCCTTGCCGAAATGCACAATCTTGTCGGTGGCCGGCATGGGCGCATCCAGTTTCAGTTCGCTCGCATCGGTGTCGACCAGAAGATGATGGTGGCCGGTGTTGTCGAATTTGACGCCGGCCGGCGCAATCCCTAAGCCCTTGAGGCCGAATTTTACCGTCACCGGGCTATGCAGTTTCGCGCCGTTCTGCGGTGCTATGAAATACACCTCGGCGCCGGCTGGCGGTGCCATGCGATCCGCCGCCATGGCAAAGGCAGCCACCATACAGATGCCCAACGCTGCTACTAGACGTCTCATGGGACTCTCCTTGGTTTATGGAAGACATTTTACAGCTGAAGGAGTGAATACACGAACACGGCGCCCACGGTGAGGGCGAACACGATCATATAGATGAAGAAAAGCACGACGGCCTTGAACACAGTACCAGGCCAGCCCCGGCGGAACACCCTGCGCATCGCCAAAAGAGTGTAAACGGGGAGGGTCCAGCCCAGCAGGGTTTGGAGAATGCCCGTCACTCCATCGATCTTAGGCCAGGATTTGGCCGTCTCGATCAACCCAACCAGCAGGATTGCAATCGAAAAATAGAAGGCGTGCAAATGCACGAAGAACAATAATTGCTCGGCGTATCGATACCGCGGGCGCCAATAAATGAGCATGTGTAGAAATGCGACCAACGGCAGGAAGATGAACATCGCCTTCGACATCGTGCCGATGGCCACATGCAGCAGATTCTCAGCGCTGTCATGTTTGATCGCCTCGCAAATATGCTGGAGGCGCGGAGTCCACGCGGGACGATCCGGAAGCTTCAGGTCCTGGCAATTGGTAATGCGCATTTCGGCCGGAACCGCGGCTGTCCCCGGGATGGTCCCAGGCTTTAAAGCCTCGTCGAATTTAATGAGTTCACCGCTTGTATGAACAAATGAAAGCATCAAAAAGAAAATGATGCTTAAGATCAGATACAGCCGGAACGGCGGCAGATAGGCGGCTCGGCGGCCCGCGACGAATTCCTCGGTGAGTTTTCCGGGCTTGAACCACAGCGTGGTCAGGGTCCGCCACAGCCGTGAATCCGAGTGCGTGAGACCCTCGAGCAGCTCGTGCGCGAGCTCCAAGGTGGTCGGGACATGCACGTCGGCGGCCTGGCTGCAGTTGGCGCAGAAACGGCCGAACAGCACGGCATCGCAATTCTTGCAGCGCGCGGGCGCCGGAGCCGCCGCTTCGGCGGCCGCAACATCGCGTTGGGCGCGCGGTTCGATGGCGCTCATGACGCGGCGTCGGCGCCCACGCCCAGCTCGTGCGGGGCGAAATCATCGACATTGATGAGATCCAAGACCTTTGCGTCGTAGTCGCGCAACGCTTGCGCCTCGCCTGCGTCGATGATGCCGAGCGCGAGGGCCTGATCGATCTGGCCGGGCAGGTCGAGCGCCGAGATCCGGCCGGTTTTAACGCCATCGACCCTGATGCGTTTCTCGAGCGGCTCGGCCGTGGCGGCGAGAATCAACGCCTGTTGCAGGAGCCCCAGGGGGTTGCCGGCTGCCGGTGTCTTATAGATGTGAGCACTCAGGCGATCGCGGGTGGCAGTTGGATTCATGATCAGCTCGCCGATGGCGTGGCCCAGCCGATCGCCCGGCGGCGAATACGCGAGGCCGCGCGGAAAAATGCACAGGCGCATGAACATCGCCAAGGGGCGATTGGGAAAATTGCGCAGAAAAAGATGCAGTTGCTCCTGGGCCTGGTACAGAAGGCTGCGGCAGGCCCATTCGACCAGCGGCAGGTCGTCCGGCCGGCGGCCCTGATTCTCGTGGTGCTTGAGCACCATTGAGGCCAGGTACATCGACGACAGCACATCGCCCAGGCGCGCCGAGAGCGTCTCCTTTTTCTTCAGGTATCCGCCGAGCGCCAGCATGGCGACGTCGGTTGCCAGCGCAAACGATGCACTGTATCGGTTGACATGTTGAAAGAAGCGCGCCGTGGCGCCGGTGTCGGGCACCCGGGTGAAGCGCGCCGAGGTCAGGCCGAGGATGAAGGAGCGCACCGCATTGGAAATCGCAAATCCCACATGACCCATCACCGCAGCGTCGAATTCGCGCACCCCGATCTCGCGATTGGGATTCTTCGCTGCATTCATCTCCTTCAAAACATACGGGTGGCAGCGCACCGCACCCTGACCGAATATGATGAGATTGCGGGTCAAAATATTCGCGCCCTCGACCGTAATTGCGACCGGCACAATCTGGTAGCCGCGTCCCAGATAATTCTTCGGCCCCAGCATAATGCCCTTGCCGCCATGAATATCCATCGCATCGTTGGCGATCATGCGGCCGATTTCGGTGGCATGAAATTTGAGCATGGCCGACGGTACGGAGGGTTTCTCGCCGCCGTCGATGGCGCCGGCGGTTACCGAGCGTGCGGCGTCGATGATGTAGGTGCGCGCCGCCATGCGCGCCAGAACCTGTTCGATGCCCTCGAAGCTGCCGATCGGCGTGCTGAATTGGCGGCGGATGCGCGCATAAGCTCCCGAGGCATACACGGCCGCCTGGGCTCCGCCTGTCGCGCTCGACGGCAGCGAAATGCAGCGGCCCACGGACAACTGTTCCACCAACATGCGCCAGCCTTGGCCCGCGGTCGCGAAGCCGCCGATGATGGCATCCATCGGCACGAACACGTCCTGTCCCTGAATAGGTCCGTTTTGGAACGGAATGTTCAAGGGAAAATGCCGCCGGCCGATCGTCACCCCGGGGGAATCTCGCGGAATCAGCGCACACGTAATCCCCAGGTCCGCCTTGTCTCCCATGAGATGCTCGGGATCGTAGAGACGGAATGCCAGTCCGATTACCGTGGCAATGGGTGCCAGCGTGATGTAGCGCTTCGAGAAATTGAGGCGGATGCCGGTGATTTCCTGACCCTGCCACCGTCCCTTGCATATCAGCCCCGTGTCCGGGATCGACGCCGCATCTGATCCCGCGCGTGGACCCGTGAGCGCAAAGCACGGCACGTCATCGCCGCGCGCGAGCCGCGGCAGATAGTGATTCTTTTGAGCTTCGGTGCCGTAGTGAAGCAGCAATTCCGCCGGCCCCAACGAGTTTGGCACCGCGATGGTCGATGAGGCCGTGGTGGAGCGCGAGGCTATTTTGATCAGCACGCACGAGTGCGCATAGGCTGAGAATTCGAGGCCGCCGTAGCGGCGCGGTATGATCATCGCAAAGAAACCCCGGGACTTGATGAAGTCCCACACGGCCGCGGGCATGTCGGCACGGCGATGCGTGATATCCCAATCGTCCAGCATCGCGCACAGCTCTTCGCAGGGGCCGTCGATGAATGCCTGCTCGACGGGCGTCAACGCCGGCGCTTTGGCGGCCATGAGCTTCGCCCAGTCGGGACCGCCCGTGAACAGCTCTCCATCCCACCACACTGTGCCGGCATCGAGAGCCTCGCGTTCGGTGGAGGACATGCTGGGAAGCAGCTTGCGGTACTTCTTCATGAAGGGCCGTGTGATCAAGCGTACGCGCAGCGGCCGAGCATTTAAAATCAACAGGATGGCGCAGGGGATGGAGACAAGGACTTTCCACCACGTCGGTGCCGCGCCGAGCGCCCAATAGACGGCAAGCAAAACCAGCAGAACGCCGGTACTGGCGGCGAGGCCGGCGCGGCGATAAGCCAGAAAGCAAATGGCGCCCCCAAACAATATCAGCCAGCCGATGACAAGGCCGGCATCGAGCAGCAGCTCATGCATGGGACCGCCCCTTCAAGTTTTAGATCAAATCTTTGACACCGTCGCGCTCTTCCAGCAATTCGCGCTGCGTCGCCTGCATTTTCTCACGGCTGAACTCATTGACGTCCAATCCCTGAACAATGCTGTACTCCCCGCCCTTGCAGGTGACAGGATAGGAATAGATGATCCCCTCGGGAATTCCATAGCTGCCGTCGGAAGGAACGCCCATGCTCACCCAGTCGTCTGACGGCGTACCAAGCATCCAGTCATGCATATGATCAAGCGCGGCGGCCGCGGCCGATGCAGCCGACGAAGTGCCCCTCGCCTTGATGACGGCGGCGCCGCGCTGCTGCACCGTGGGGATGAAGCTGTCCTTGAACCAGCTTTGATCCACCAATGAGAGCGCCGCCTTCCCGCCGACGGTGGCGTGGTGCAGATCTGGATATTGGGTGGCCGAGTGGTTGCCCCAGATGATGACCTTCTTGACCGTGGCCAGTGGCGCGCCGGTTTTCTCCGTCAGCTGCGCAAGCCCGCGGTTGTGATCGAGGCGGGTCATGGCCGTAAAGTGCTTGCGGGGCAGCGAGGGCGCATTGCGTTGCGCGATGAGCGAATTGGTGTTGGCGGGATTGCCGACTACCAGCACGCGCACGTCGCGGCTGGCGGCCGCATCCAAGGCCTTGCCCTGCGCGGAAAAGATCTTGGCGTTTTCCAACAATAGATCCTTGCGTTCCATGCCGGGACCGCGTGGCCGGGCTCCGACCAGCATGGCGAAGTCGCAGTCCTTGAAGCCGACATGGGCATCGGAAGTCGCCGTGACTTTGTTGAGGGTGGCAAAGGCGCAGTCGTTCAGCTCCATCACGACACCCTGCACAGCTGCACTCGCCGCCGGGATCTCGAGGAGATTCAAATTTATGGGCTGATCCTGCCCCAGCATCTGGCCTGAAGCCACGCGAAAGGCCAGGGCATATCCGATATTGCCGGCGGCGCCCGTGATGGTGATGGTGACCGGTTTCTTCATGACGAACTCCCGCGCAAAAACCAGGAATGGTAGCCGAAATTGTCCAACATCGTCATTGACCGACGGCAAGCGGCGCCTGGGTTGCCGAATTTAGTCGCACGCCGAGCAGCCGCGCCACCGTGGGCGCGATTTGCCGCATGTCGATGAGGCCCAGATCGCGCCCTCGGGCGATCCCATCGCCTGCGATGAAAAATGCTGCGCGCATTTCCGGATAGTCCGGGGAGAAGCCGTGGCTGCCGAGGCTGCCCGGCACCTCGCTCACCAACGGGCTGGACGCATCGGCCAGCGCGTAAAACCCGAGTTTCATGACGACCAGAAACGACGCTCCGGGGAACGCGCCGTGCTGCTTGATCGCGTCGCGCTCCAGCACCTCGGCGATTCCGTTGGCGGGATCCGCCCTGAGCGCCTGCAGTAAATCGCGCACCTGAGCTTCGGTTTGAGAATCCGCGGGATTCTGCAGCATGACGGCCGCCATCCCGCTGCCGGACCAAGGCTGCGCTTTCCACGATCCGTCGCTCTGCACCAGACCCGCGCGCAAAAATGGCTGCATGAGATTCACTTTGTGCGTGATGTGCACGAAGCCATGATCCGAGACCACCAAGCGCGATGGCCTTGGGATCGTTGGCGCGCGACGCGGCAAACAACTGCGCGAGCTGCCCATCGATCACTTCGAGTTGCCGATTCGCTTCGACGCTGAACGGGCCATGCCCATGCTGTTGTTCGTCGAGCGAACTCAGATGAATGGTCATGAACTTCGGTTTCTGCGTCCGCAGGATATCCAGCGCATAGCGGGTCTTTATTTCATCGCCGGGCGGACTCGGATCGTTGCCGCGCATGTAGGGGCCAATGCGCGTCTGCATCTTTTGCAGCAGGCCTTCGGGACGCGAGAGCGCCGCCATCAGCAACGCGTCTGAGGGATCGACATCGGTCAGGCGTGCCACCCGCCAGTACTCGGGAATCAGAATATCCACCGCCGTGGCACCGACGCTCACCGGCCAGCCGATGCTCGCCGTGGATAACCCGGCCTCATGCGCAGCCTGCCACAGCGTCGGCACGCGAATCTGCCGTGCATACCAAAACCAGGCATTCGCATAGGTGTTTTTGGGATCGAATTCGAGATTGTTATAGATGCCGTGTTCGGCCGGCGAGAGTCCGGTCAGCAGCGTCGTGTGGCTTGGATAGGTAACGGTCGGCCACACGCCGTTGACGCCGCGGGCGTGCGAACCGTCGCGCAGTAAGCCGCGCAGAAATGGAATCTTCAGGCCGTGCACGTCCGCATCGAGAACGTATTCCGGTTTCAGCCCATCCACCGAAATCATCAGCACGGACGCGCCGTACGCCGCATCGGCGGCCGCAAGCACCAGAAAAAACAGCGGCAGCACCCGCTGGACGCATGACAAAACGCCTGGGTAGTTCACGGGAGGGAAGGTCACTCGCTCGGTGGGAACAAGGTAGTTGGGATAGGCGCTGCGAAACCGGCGCATTTCCACTTCCGCCTCGGTGACGCGGCCCGCACGGCGCAGAGCATTGATGTCTTCGAGCCATGCGGCCGGATCGCGCTCACGCAGCGACGCCGGCGCGGCGCGCGGCGGCTCGCTCTTGAACATCCGCACGCGCACCACCTGCGGCCTCTCGTCGGGCTTCTTGATCTGCGGTGCAAAGATCAGCGCGAGCACCAGCGCCAGCGACAACAGGACGCTGGCGGCGAATGCCAGCGGCGCCAGGCTTTGCGATTTTAACGGCACTCTTGGACGGAGGATCTGCGGCGCGGCGGCGTCGAGCACCACGCGATCGAGCGCGTGCGGCGGCATGGGCGAAGCCTCCTGCCGGTACTGGCGCGATACCGCGCTCTCGCCGCGCAAGTAGGCATCGAGGTCATTGGCAGGGCTCGTCAGGCATAGGTTCGCAACGGCAGCGTCCCGGCTTGCTGCGCCGGCTGCAATGAGTTTTTCAGTTTTCGAACCGCATAGCGCAGACGGCTCTTGGCTGTTTCCGCCGGCACGTCCGTGACGCGTGCGATCTCCTCGACGCTCAACCCCGTTTCCTCGTGCAGCAAAAAGGCCTCGCGCTGTTCTTGCGGAAGCGCCGCGACGGCGGCGAGAAAAGCAGACTGCTGCTCGGCGAACTCCGCAACCCTGTCGGGGCGCTGATGCTCAGGAACCTCCGGTTCAAACAGCGGCGCGTCCGCGTCGTGCGCGGGCAGCGCACGGCGCAGAGATAAATCGCGCCGGAAAAAATCCATCGCGCAGTTGTGCGCTATATGAAATAGAAACGTGGCGAATTTGGCGCGCGGCTCATAGCGCGCACGTGTCGCAATCAAGTGCGACCACACTTCCTGGAACAAATCCGCGGCGGCGACCGCGTTGCGCACATGGCGCAGCAGATAGCGATACAACGGGCCTTTGTAGTGTGCATAAAGCGCCGAAAACGCCGCCGCGTCGCCGTCGCGGTAACGCAGCATCAACCCCGCGTCATGGTCCAGTACTTCCATGGTGAAGAACAGCATACGTGGGCGCCATCTCTCGCGGCAAAGTCCCCGCCGGCGAGGCAAGCTAATTTTTCGCCATTTTCCAGCAGTCTATCTTTTTATATATTAAAAACAATGAGTTAGGTGCAAAAAATATTTTCGATAAGTGCTTGCATGTAGTGGTGTTGTATATTACTATATCACCAAGTCACCGAAACACCGCGTGACACGACCGAAAGACCGAACACTTGATAGGAGACGATCATGAACACTTCACTCTCAACCAAACTGGCCGCCCTCGGCTTAGCTCTGATGTTCAACAGCGTAATCATGGGCGGCATGGCCTACTTGTTCAACGCGCAACTGCAGCAGCCCACGGCGGCGATGTCGCTGGCCGGCACCGCGGCGGCTTCCGCGAACGATGTGGCCTGAGCATTAGAAGCTCGGCGCTCTGGTAGATTACCGTGCTACATGTCCCCCACACGCGGGGTCGGCACATCGAGCGAGCAATGGACCCGAACTGGAACGACAACCAACCTATCTATCGCCAACTGCGCGATCGAATGGTCGCCCTGATTCTCGAGGGCGCGCTGAAGGAGGGCGATCCCTTGCCCTCCGTAAGGGCGGTGGCTGCCGACTACCGGCTCAATCCACTGACCGTGCTGAAGGGCTATCAGCAGCTGGTCGACGAGAATCTGGTCGAAAAACGCCGCGGTCGCGGCATGTATGTCAGCGAAGGCGCCCGGCGGCTGCTGCTGGCCGGCGAACGCGAGCGCTTTCTTAACGAAGACTGGCCGCAGATTCTCGCCGTCATCAATCGACTCGGATTCTCGTCGCAAGAATTGTTCGCGCAAACACCGGCGCTCACCCACCCGGCACCGCCGCCCCGCGGCAGCTCGCCTACAGAAGAATGAGACTCAATATGGCTGCGCTCATCGAAGCTCGCGATCTGACGAAAAAATACGGCGCTCACGTTGCGCTGGATCGCGCCAACCTCAAAGTCGAGGCCGGCCGCATCGTCGGACTGATAGGTCCCAACGGCGCCGGCAAGACCACCGCGCTGCGCGCCATTCTGGGCCTGACGAATTACGAAGGCCACCTGAGCGTGTTGGGCCGCGAACCGTTTCGCGACCGCACTGAATTAATGAGCGAATGCTGTTTCATCGCCGATGTGGCGGTGCTGCCATCGTGGCTGCGCGTCGATGACGCCATCGATTTCGTGGCCGGCGTTCACCCGCGATTCCGCCGCGATCGCGCGACGGCACTGCTGGCGAAGACCCAGATTACCGGCAACCGCCGCATGCGGGAACTGTCCAAGGGAATGAAGACCCAGGTGCACCTCGCGCTGACCATGGCCATCGACGCCAAGCTCCTGGTGCTGGACGAACCCACGCTTGGATTGGACATTCTCGCGCGCCGCGCCTTCTATGACGCGCTGGTCAACGACTACATGGACGAGACGCGCACCATCCTGATCACCACGCATCAGGTCGAAGAAGTCGAAAATCTGCTCACCGATATCGTATTCATCGACAGGGGCCGCATCGTGCTCGACACCTCGCTCGAGGATGTTGCCGCGCGCTTTACCGCGGTTGCGGTGACGGCCGATCGCCTCGATGCGGCGCGTGCAGAGAAGGCGTTTTACGAACGGCACATCCTCGGCAAGGTGGTGCTGTATTTCGAAAACGCCGACCGCGGAAAACTCGAGGGTTTTGGCGAGATCCACACACCCAGCGTTTCCGATCTGTTTGTCGCGAAGCTTTCGGGAGGTGCCGCATGAACAACAGCACATGGCTGATTCGCCGGGAATTCTGGGAAAACCGCGCCATCTGGATGATACCCGCGGTGTTCGGCGGCCTGTTGCTGCTGGCCGCGCTGTTCGGTCAGGTGAGCATCCCCCATCTTACTTCGCCGCATGAATCAAGGGACGCGGCGGGCGCCTTTCTCGTGGTCGTCGGCACGATGTTCTATCTGGTCATGGGCGTGTATTCGACCTGGTATCTGCTCGACTGCCTGTACGCGGACCGCCGGGATCGCAGCATTCTGTTCTGGAAGTCGCTGCCGATATCGGACGCGACCACGGTCTTAAGCAAACTATTGGTGGGCATGGTCATCGTTCCGCTGGTGTACTTCGCGGCCGCCGATGCGACCGCGCTGATCGCCGCCTTCATCTTGTCGATACGGGCACGGGCAGCGATCGGCAGCGCACTGTGGAACGGCGACGTTTGGTGGCAGGTGCAAGTGCTGTGGATGTACGTCATCGTCACCTCGATTGTCTGGTACCTGCCGATTGCGGGCTGGGCGATGCTGGTGTCGGCCTGGGCGAAACGCGCCGTCATGTTGTGGGCGGTGCTGCCGCCGCTCCTTTTGTTCATCCTCGAGCGGGTCTTTTTTGGGACCAGCATGGTCGGTCACCTGATCAGGCGGCGACTGACCGGATTGCCGTTCGTCTCGTTCAACGATCCCAAGTATGTGTGGACGCATGAGGGCGGCCTTGTGGATAATGCCGCAGGCGCTTCCGCCCCCAGCGTATGGCATCTGATCAACCCCAGTGGATTTTTCACCAGCCCCGAGACATGGATAGGCGCTGCGGTAGGAGTCGTGTTGATCGTCGCTGCGATTCAACTACGGATGCGCCGCTCGGAGATTTGAGCTGATGCGGCGTGTGGGACGCCACGGATGGCGTCGCGCCGCTCCGCTTTTCGTGTCGCTCGGCGCGGCGCTCGCTGCCGCGGTTCCCCCCGCCTCCCGCGCCGATGAATTTTTTCAGGTGCGCGACGAAAATCCCCTGATTCGCGGGTTTTATCTGCCTCTGCCGAGCGACAGCCGCTTGAGCGACGGTCAGAACCTGTCGGCGACCCTGTCGATCAGCAATACTCTCAACGTCGAGAACAGGCCCAACGAGAGCTTGCTCGTCGACGGGGAGAGCGACGTGCTGCGCTTGAGCTACGGGGATGCCCTGTATCAGGCGTGGCGGTTCCGATTCACCGTACCGCTCATTCATGACAGCGGCGGATTCCTGGATTCCATCATTGCCGACTGGCACCGTTGGTTCGGCTTCAACCCCGGGAACAGGCCCTATTATCCGCGCAACCAAATCATCTATTCGTACACGGGCAAGGGCTCCATCGATGTCACTCAGCCGCAAACCGGCTTCGGCGACATCTCCGCGGAACTGGGCTGGTATCCGCTCGACGACGCGCATCGTACCGTCTCGGTTTGGGGCGGCGTCGAGGCACCCACCGGCTCGGCCGCGAAACTCACCGGCGATGGTGCCTGGGACGGCGCCCTGTGGGCGCACGCCGCCTGGCGCTGGCCGCGGTGGCAGCTGGCCGCGGAGCTGGGGGCCGCGCAGCCTTTCGGCGACGAGCTATTTGCCGGCGCCGCGCATCGAACCTCGCTGTTCGCACGCTTTGCCGCAAGCCGCGCGTTGGGTCCGCTCTGGTCGTTGCGCGCACAACTCGACGGCCAGACCGGCCGCGTCGAGGACAGCGACCTTAGATTCCTGGGGCCGAGCTTGCAGTTGAGCGTCGGCGCCGTGCGCCGTTTGGGAGATCGCTGGCGCATCGAATTCGGTTTTGCGGAGGACGCCGCTGTCAACACCGCGCCGGACATCACTTTCTTTCTTGGGATTCGCCGCCAAACCGGTGCAAAATAGCGCAAGATATTTGTTATCTCGAAGGGGCATCCATGTATAAGACGAAGATCGATCTGTCGGAGAAAGTCCGCCGCAATATTGCCGTCATATTGAACGATCGTTTGGCCTACGCCATAGATTTGCAAAGCCAGGTCAAACAGGCGCACTGGAACGTGAAGGGACCCGAATTTCATTGCGCTGCACGAGCTGTTCGACAAGATCTCCGATGCCGTGCTCGAACAGATCGACGATATCGCCGAACGCATCACCAGCCTCGGCGGCACCGCCGAAGGCACCGTCGCCGTGGCGGCCAAGCGCAGCAAGCTGAAGAACTATCCGCTGAGCATCACCGCCGGCAAGGACCACCTGTTCTATTTGTCCACCCAGCTGTCGGTGTACGGCAAGGCGATGCGCGAGGCCATTACCGACACCGATGAGCTTGGCGATGCCGATACGGCGGACTTGTTCACCGGCATTTCCCGGGATGTCGACAAGTACTTGTGGTTTCTCGAGGCGCATTTGCAGGATAAGGCCTAAAGCATGGGCGATCCCGGGGCCGCGCCGACCAACTGGGCCTGCGCGGGCCGCTGGCCACCCTGCAGGGTTTGTTGACCGATGGCGAAACCGCTGGAAGCCTGGGCGGCGCAGCGGCGTTGGTACGCGCTCACGCATCGGCGCGCGCTCATCGCCGCGACCAGCGGACGCTTCATTTCTCTGACGCGGCGTATATTCGGCGGGTACGATTCGGCCGACATCCGCTGGCAGGATCTGAAGGAGGCGCGCATCAGCGCCGGCATCATCGCCGCCGACCTGACCCTGGTCGCGCAGAGCAGTTCCGATTTGAATATCGGCGCCGAGGTGAATCGCACATGGCATTTCGAGGGTCTGCACAAGGACCAGGCGCAGGCCATGTATCGAATCTGCCAGCAGCACGACCAAGTTTGGCGCGAGAAACGCCGGGTGCGCGAGCTCGAGGAACTGCGCGCCAAGTCCGGCGGCGTGCAAATCAGCGGTCAGCCGGCCTACGGCGGCGCCGATGCCGGGGCGGCGGAATCCGATCCGGCGCGCCGCTTGCGGCAGGCGCGCGAGATGCTCGAGGCCAAGCTGATCAGCGATTCGGAATTCGAATCGATCAAGGCCAAGATCGTTTCGGGCCTTTGAACTCCGGCGGCCTAGCAGCCTAGCCCAACAGGTACGCGAAGTAGCTGTTGCGCAGCCGGTTCAAAGGATCGGTGCGCTGGCGCAGCGCCCGGAACAATTTGGCGCGCTCGCCGAAGGCCTTCACCACATGTTCGGGCTGCAGCGCACGGGTTTGATTGAAAGTGGGCACACCGCCGTGCGCGGCGGCAAAATCGTTGAAGTCGATCAGGAAATCATCCCAGCCCTGTTCGCCGCTGGAAGACGGTTCGAGCGTGAACATCGGACCTGAATAGCTCGCACTGAACAAAGAGCCGCGATCCTGGTGCAGCCGGCTCGCGCCGCTCGACGACATTGCCGCGATAGTGATGCTGCTTGTAGTACGACTTGCAAAACGCGAAATACTCGGCAAGCAGTTTCGGATAGTCGGCCTGCGGGAACGCCCACAGGCTGTAGGTGTGACGCGCCTTCCAGGCTTCCTTCGGCATGTCGCGCATCCATTCGTGCGAATACATCATCACGCCGTGCGCGCCGCCGCCCAAGGCGCGGTGCATGCCCGAGAGCACCGCGTTGCGCAGGCCGGGCGCCGCCAGCACGCTGCCAACGGTGGAGCCGAAGGCGGGCAGGACGTTGCGCATGACGGACTGCTTGATCTGCCAGATTCCGGAGCGGTTGATGGCCGCGGATTCATCGAGCGTCCGGCGCTCGAGCGTGATGCGATCGTGAAAAGGCGAGACGTGCAGGCGCAGCGCGCCGGGCGAAGCGATCATTCCGGCGTAACGAGAGCTGAATTCTTTGAGCGTCATGACCTGGTAATCGATCTTGACCGGCGTCAACGGCCGTACGCGAATCTCGACCTCGTGCACGACGCCCAGCAGGCCGAAACTCGAGCGCAGTACGCGCATCAGATCGCGCTCGCGATCCGTTACCGTCATTTGCTTGCCCTGCGGCGTGATCATCTTGACCTCGGAGATGCAGGACGACAATTGCGCCATGCCCTCCCCGTACGAGGCTTGCGGCAAAGTCGTCACGGCCATGGCACCCACGGAAATCTGGCCCATTTCCGGAGTCAACGGCAGTTCCTGCCCGCGCTCGGCGAGCGCCTTGACCAGGGTGCTTACGCGCACGCCGGCCTGCGCGCGCACGCTGTGTTCGCCGAATTCCAGGATTCGATCGAGCCCGCCGGTGTCCACCGTGGTGCCGCCGTCGCCGCCCACGCAGCGGGTCTGCGAATAATCGGCTCCGACCATGCGGACGGGCGTGGGATAACTCTTGGTCTTTTCCAAGCAGACTGGGAATGTCTTCGAAACGCTTCAGGCGCAGGACCAGGCGCGGCCGGCGATAAAGGCCGGATGAATCCGCGCCCCGCGGGTCAATGACTTTATTTACCATGTGCTTCCCCCCGGAAGAGAATCAAGCTGGAAAAACGCTTGCTGTCCGGGGCACAAAACCTGGCGGTTGTGCAGGCGCGTGTGCGCTTCGAGATTCACTGGCGACCCCGCTATCGTCAGGCTTCCGTCGGAAGCCCCTTAGACCGGTGGTTTTGCGTCCCCACCTTTCGGCGGGTTTGCCCTTAAACAGCTGTCAATACTATGCGATGGGGTGTGCGGTCTTGTAAAGGGGTATTTGCGGGACGCCACCAGGCGCGGGTTTACCCCATCAAAAGCAGGGTTTCGGCGTGTTCAACGGCCTCCGGCGTCCCGTAAACGACCACCACATCCCCTCCTTAAATACCGTGTCGGGTCCCGGGTCGCGTCCCAGGATGCCGTCCCGGCGTACGGCATTCACCGTGGCCTGCGAGCCGCGCTCCGTGAGATCCGTAATGCTGCGGCCGACGGCCCAGGCCTGGGGCGGCAGAATCACGCTGTGCAGCTCCTCGCGAAACGCATGGGTTTCATCCAGATGTTCGGCACCCTCGGCGCGAAAATATTGCCGCAGCATGCCGTAGCGGTGGCTGCGGATGTCATTGATGGTGCGAATCACCGTTGCGACCGGCTGCTTCACCAGCAGCAGTAGATGGGACAACAACATCAGGCTGGCTTCGAAGGTCTCGGGCACCACCTCGGTTGCTCCGGCGGCCTGCAGTTCGGTGAGCTTGGTATCGTCCTGGGTGCGCACCAGAACCGGCACATCGGTGCGCAATTCGCGTACCGCTCTTAGGATGCGCAATGCGACGTCGGGGTTCGCGAATGTCACCACCACGACGCTGGCGTGCGCGACACCGACGTTTTCCAGCACCTTGATCTGACCGGCATCCCCGTAGACCACCGGATCGCCGACCTGCCGCCCCATTCGAATCCGATAGGGATCCACATCGAGGGCTATATATTCAAAGCCCGACTGCTCCAGTACGCGCGCGATATTTTGACCGACGCGTCCGAATCCGCAGATCACCACATGCTCGCGTTCGGCCGCGGCCAGGGTCACCTGTTCGTGACGCATTGCCTCGGTCAGCGGGTTGCCGGTTTCGCGCAGAATAATGCGCGTGATGCGCCGGTTATGACGGATGATCAGCGGCGACAGCACCATGCTCAACACCGTCGCCGCGAGCAGAGGCTGCACGATGGCCGGATCGAGCAACTCCTTCCTCAAAAGAAGAATCAACAATGCAAAACCGAATTCGCCGCCCTGAGCAACGATCACGCCGGTGCGCAGCGACTTGAACCAGCTCTTGGTGGCGGGTTTTGCGGCCACCGCGACCACCGCCGCTTTCAAGAGCAGCATGGCGAGAAGGATCGCCGTCACCAAGGGCAGGTCCCGCAGCAATGGGCCGACATCCAGCAGCATTCCGACCGTGATGAAAAACAGGCCCAACAGCACCTCGCGGTACGAGCGGATGGTGGCTTCGATTTGATGGCGGAACTCGGTTTCGGCGAGCATCATGCCGGCGAGAAATGCACCCAGCGCCAGCGACAACCCCACTGCGTGCGTTGCCCAGGCGGATGCCAGCACGGCGAGCAGCACCGCCAGGGAAAACAGTTCGGCCGATCGCACCGAGGCGATCATCAGAAACAGGGGACGCAACAGCCATCTTCCGGCGGCGAGCACCAACAGCAACGCCAGGGCGGCGATGCCGATCGCGCCGAGAATGTGCTCTGTATCGACCGCGCCGCCGCTTAAGGCCGATATAAGCGCCAACAGCAGCGGAAAGCTCAGGTCCTGAAACAGACAAATGGCGACGGCGAGGCGTCCGTGCGTCCGGTTATTCTCGGATTGTTCGGTCAACTGCGCAATGATGATGGCGGTGGAAGACATGGCCACGGCGCCGCCGATCACCACCGCGACGGCGGGTGCCACTTTGAAAAACACGATGGCAATGGCCGCGACGATGCTGATGGTGACCAGCACCTGCGCACCGCCGACTCCGAGCACTTCCCAGCGCATGGCCACCAAGCGCGGCAACGAGAATTCCAGCCCCAAGGTGAATACCAAGAACACCACGCCAAAGTCGGCGAGCAGCTGGGTGGTCTCGTTATCGGCCGCCAGCGCCAGCGCATGCGGACCCACCAGCATGCCGACGGCGAGATAGCCCAAAATTGCGGGCAACGCCAACTTGCGTACCGCCGCGACCACGCACACCGACGCGGCCAGCAGAATCAGAATCTGTAACAGCGGATCGTTATGCCCCATTGCCTGCTAGCATATCGTTATGAGTGCGACCATGACGGCTCCGTTGGCGCTCGAGCCGCAAGGCGACGGCTGGCGGCTGGCGCTGCACGGCGATTGGTCGTTGGCGGCGATGCCGGGCATCGAAGCGCAGCTTAAAAGCCTGCCCGCAACGCTGCACGGGAATTTGATCTGCGATTGGACACAAGCTCGGACGCCGGGGATCAGTCCGGCGTGGGCGTTGCTGCGGCGTCTGGCGGAGGCCGCTCCGCCGCTAACCGTCAGCCATGCCGGCAATCCGCCGCACTTCTTGGAACTGCTGCAGAAGCTTCACGTGGATCGGCATGCGGCCTTGAGCGCGCTTTCCGCGGAACCCACGCTGGAGCGTTTGGTGGGCAGACTCGGACGCTGGTCGGTGCTGCAGGGTAAGCATGCGCGCGGGGTGCTGGTCTTTTTGGGCCGCATCGCCACGGTCGTGGGTCAGGCGTTCAGCCGGCCGGGCGCGTGGCGGATCTCTTCGCTGGTGCGGCACATCTATGAAACCGGCATTACCGCGATCCCGATCGTCGCGCTGATCGCTTTCCTCATCAGCGTCATCGTGGCGTATCTCGGCGCCCAGCAGTTGTCGCGTTTCGGTGCGGATATTTTTGTCGTTGATCTTGTGACCATTGCGACGCTGCGCGAAATGGGCGTGCTGCTGACATCCATCATCGTCGCCGGCCGGTCCGGCAGCGCGTTCGCGGCGGAGATCGGCGTCATGCAGCTCAACGAGGAAACCGATGCGCTGCGCGCCATGGGCATGAACCCCATCGAACTGTTGGTGGTTCCGCGGGTGCTGGCATTGGTCATCGCTCTGCCGCTGCTCACCATCATTGCGGATGCCATGGGGCTGGCGGGCGGCGGCCTATTGTCGCTGATCAATCTGCACATTCCCCTGCCGCAATTCACGGCGCGGCTGCGCGAATCGCTGTCGCCCACGACCTTCTGGGCCGGATTGGTCAAGGCGCCGGTATTCGCCATTCTCATTGCCATGGTCGGCACCTACCGCGGCATGCAGGTGCGCGACTCGGCGCGCGAGCTGGGGCGCCTCACCACCGTTGCCGTGGTGCAATCCATATTCATGGTGATCCTGGCCGACGCCCTGTTTGCCGTGCTGTTCGTGCAAATTCATTTCTGATGCCGGATTCTGATTTCAATCCCGCGATCCGGGTGCGCGGCCTGCACAATCGCTTCGGCGCGCAGATAGTCCACGACGGTCTGGACATGGAGGTGCAGCAGCACGAAATATTCGGCGTGGTCGGGGGCTCGGGAGCCGGCAAGTCGGTGTTGCTGCGCTCAATCTTGGGGTTGCGCCGCCCGGACAGCGGCAGCGTGGAACTATACGGCCGGGATGTCGAAACCCTGGCGGCGTCGGACCGCAACAGCCTGGTGCAGAGCTATGGCGTGACCTTCCAGAACGGCGCGCTCATCAGCTCGCTGACCGTGGCTCAGAATGTACAGCTGCCGCTGCGGGAGCATTACTCCTTGTCCGAGAAGACCCTGGACGAGCTGGCGGAAATGAACCTGCTCATGGTGGGTCTGCCGCTCGATGCCGCCGCGAAGTTTCCCGCGCAGCTTTCCGGCGGAATGATCAAGCGCGCGGCGCTGGCTCGGGCGCTGGCGTTGGAGCCGAAACTGCTGTTTCTCGACGAACCCACCGCCGGCCTCGATCCGATTTCCGCAACGGCGTTCGATGAGCTACTGTTATACCTGCATTCGCAATTGCGGCTCACGGTTGTCATGATCACCCACGACCTCGATACCTTGTTTCAGACGTGCAGCCGCGTGGGCGTGATCATCGACGGCCGCATGATCACCGACACGCTGCCGGGCCTGCTGAAGAATCCGAACCCCTGGATACAGGAATACTTCCACGGACCCAGGGCCCGCGCCGCCGCGATGGAATCTGCGGACAAGAGCGGCCATGGATAGGGATTCAAATTATGTCGCGGTCGGAGCCTTCGTGCTGCTGGTGATCGCCATGGCGGTGTCGTTCGTATTTTGGTACACCGACCAGCAGGACAAGCGCACCTATCAGCGCTACGAGATCTATTTTCCCGGCTCGGTCAGCGGCCTCACCGCCGGCAGCCCGGTGCGCTATCTTGGGGTGGATGTGGGCAAGGTGGCGCGGATCATGCTGGACCCGCAGCAGCGCAAGACGGTGCAGGTGCTCGCGGACATTGATTCGACCGCGCCCATCGACGAGCGAACCCGCGCCTCCTTGAGCTTGCAGGGCGTGACCGGATTGCTGTTCATCGATCTGGAGCAGGATCCCAAGGCGGAGGCGACCGGCGCGCTGGCGCAGGGACAGCACTATCCGATGATTCGTTCGCGGCGCTCCGATTTCGACGTGCTGCTGAGCAATCTGCCCGAGCTGACCACGCATCTGGTGGAGTTGGCCGAGCACTTCAATGAGATTTTCAGCGATGAGAACGTGCGTGCGTTCAGGGCGACGCTGGAGAACGCACGTGCCGCCAGCGAACATCTGCCCGCCACGGTGCGCGAGGTTCAACAGCTGGTGGCGGAGGTGCGCCTCACCACCCAGGAGGTTCAAGGCACGGTGGCCGACCTGCACGGCGTGGTCAGCGAGGCGTCGCCCGATCTTAGGATCGCGTTCGCAAATATCCGGCAGATATCCGACAACCTGGCGCAAACCACCACACGCCTCAACGCCTTTGTGCTCGACAATGAACCGGGCTTCTCGCGCTTCTCCAAGCAAAGCCTCCCGGAATTCGAGCAGCTGTTGCGCGAGAGCCGCCAGGCGGTGCGGGATTTCCGCGATCTCTCGCGCAGTCTGAAACAAAATCCATCGCAGCTGATCTATGAATCGACTTATCGCGGAATAGAGGTGCCCAAGTGAGGCGTGCCGCGCTGTCGGTCTTGCTCTGCATGTCGCTCGCGGCCTGCGCCGGATCGCTGTTCAAGAACAAGGCCGCTCCGCCCACCATGTACATGCTGTCGGCGGCTCCTCGGGGATCGGGCGCGGATCCCCCGGGCGCCGAGCGCCCGACCGGACTGGCGGTGCTCAGGCCGCGGGTGCGCACCGGTCTCGACACCGATCGAATCGCCGCGCTTTATCCGGATCGGCGCATGGAATTTTTCGCGGACGTGCGCTGGAGCGGACCGCTCGATGAAGTGCTTCAGGACCTCGCGGTGCAGGAATTTCACGCCAATCCTGCTTTGCACAATGTGGGCGCGGATGCGTCTGTCTTTGCGAGCGCCTACTGGCTGGAAATCGAAGTGAGCGATTTCCAAGCGGAGTATTCCGCGGCCGGCGGGGCACCGACCGTGCATGTGCATCTTCGGGCGCGTCTCGGCAGTTCCGCGGACCGGACTGTGCTGGGGCGCTTTGAACCCGACGTGCACGAAGCGGCGGCGGACAACCGCATGAGCGCCATTGTCGATGCCTACAATCGCGCCGCCGATAAAGCCCTGGCGGAGATTGCGCAGAGCGCGGCGCAGACGCTCAGCGGCCGCTAGGAGACAGGCTCCCAGCCGCAGCACCCGCATTGCCTACTTTTGGGCAGCCTCCGCCGCCTCGATGGCCGTGCCGATCTCCATCCATTGGCTTTCGAGGAAGGCTGCGTCCCGTTGCAAATTCGCCCGCCGCATTGCGAGTTTCGCCGCCGAGGGTTCGGCGGCCAATTCGCTCTCCACCAGGGCGCGCTCGGCGGCGACGGCTGCGATGCGAGCTTCGACTTGTTCGAGCTGCTGGCGCAGCCTGGTCAAGGGATCGCGGCGCGGCGTTTTCCTCTCGGGCCGCGCGGACGCACCCGCCCTGCCGCCCGCTTGGGCGCGGCCTTTGCCGCCGGCGCAGTCTGCGGCGCGTTGCCACGCGATCGCAGCCATTGCTGGTAGTCATCGAGATCGCCTGAGAATTCCTGCAGCCTGCCGTCCGCAACCAGCCACAGGCTGTCCGCCACGGATTTGATCAAATGCCGATCGTGCGAGACGACCACCAGGCCGCCTTCGAAGCTCTGCAGCGCGACGGTGAGCGCCTGGCGCATCTCGATGTCCAGGTGATTGGTCGGCTCATCCAACAGCAGTAGATTGGGGCGCCGCGCCACCAGCAGCGCAAGCGTCAATCGCGCCTTCTCGCCGCCGGAGAAACGGCCCACCGGTTCGAACGCTCGGTCCCCCTGAAAACCGAAGCTTCCCAGGTGATCGCGTATTTTTTGTTCGTCGCCGGCTGCGAAGTCCGCGCCGCCGAGATTGCGCAGATGCCAAAAGGCATCGCAGTCGGGTTTGAGCTGCTCCAATTGCTGCTGGGCAAAATAGCCGATCGCAAGATCCGGGGCCGGCGTGCGTTTGCCGAGCAGCGGCGCCGATTCGCCGGCCAGCAGCTTGGTCAAGGTGGACTTGCCGGCGCCATTCGGTCCGAGCAGTGCGATGCGATCCAACGGACCGATCGACACATTGATGCCGCCGACGACCTGCGCGCCGGCGTAGCCGCACGCCGCATCCTCGACGGTGATGAGCGGCCGCGGCGTCTTCAGCGGCTTTGAAAACTCGAATTCGAACGGGCTGTCGACGTGCGCCGGAACGATGCGTTCCATCCGCTGCAGCATTTTCAGACGGCTCTGAGCCTGCCGCGACTTGGTGGCGGAGGCGCGAAATCGGTTCACAAACCCCGTGATTTCCGCAATTCGCTTGACCTGGCGCGCGTGCAGCACCGAGAGCAGGGCCAGCTCCTCGGCGCGCTTTTGTTCGAATTGCGAATAGTTGCCGGCGTAGGCGCGGATGGTGCGGTTCTCGATGTGCAGCACCCGATCGATGATGGCGTCGAGAAATTCCCGATCGTGCGAAATCATCAGCAGCGTGCCCGGGTAGGCGCCGAGCCATTCCTCCAGCCAAACGATGGCATCGAGGTCCAGATGATTGGTGGGTTCATCAAGCAGCAGCAGGTCGGCGCGCGAACACAGGGCGCGGGCCATGGCAAGGCGCACGCGCCAGCCGCCGGAAAATTCGGCAACCGCGCGTTCCTGATCCGCCGCTTTGAATCCGAGGCCGTGCATGACGGCTGCCGCGCGGGCCTTGGCGCGGTACCCGTCAATGGCCTCCAACGATGAGTAAAGGTCGGCCAGCGTCAGCGGCGCGTTGCGCCGCTCGGCATCCTCGATGGCCGCTTGCACGCTGCGCAGCTCGGCATCGCCGTCGAGTACGAACTCGATCGCAGGCCGCGAACTCGCCGCAATCTCCTGCTCCACATGCGCGATTTTGAGCGCCGCCGGCAGTTCGATGTCGCCGCGATCGGGGGCGAGTTCGCCCAAGATCGCCGCGAACAGGCTCGATTTGCCCGTGCCGTTGGCCCCGGTGATGCCGACCTTGTTGCCGCGAAAGACGGTGAAATCGACCTGCTCGAACAGCGGCTGCGGACCGCGCCGCAGCGTGAGATCTCTGGCGCTCAGCATCGACGCAGATACTCAGACAGGTTCCCGGGTTACGAGGAGAGGCGCACCGGCCGCAGCACCGTCGGCGCGCACAGGTTGCCGTGATGCGGCGTCCCGCCTTCCTGGCCGGCGAGAATGCCCAGGAGTTTATTTGCTTCCATGGCGTCGCCGAACAGCCGTCCCTGGGCGTAGTAGCAGCCGTGCGTCCGCAGAAATTCCAGCTGCTCGGCTTCCTCGACGCCTTCGGCAATGACTTCCAGATCGAGGCTCTTGCCCATGTCGATGATGGTGCGCACGATGGCCGCATCGTTGGTATCCACCGCAACATCGCGCACGAACGACTGATCGATTTTCAGCGTGCCGATGGGAAATTGCTGCAGGGCCGACAGCGATGAATAACCCGTGCCGAAATCGTCGATGGCGAGGCTCAAGCCCATGGCATACAGCTCGTTGAGCAGACCGATGGTGCGCTTCGGATCGGTCATCAAGGTGGTTTCGGTCACTTCCAGCTCAAAGCAGGCGGGCGAAACGCCATGTTTGCGAAATACGTTGCGGCAGCGGGCGATGAAGCTCGACTGCTTGAGCTGCCGCAGCGAAAGGTTGATCGCGATCCGTCCGGGTTGCGGCACGACCTTCTGCCATTCGCGATAATCGGAACAGACCCGGTTCAACACCCACTCGCCGATATCCAATATCAAACTGGTTTCTTCCGCGAGGGGAATGAAGTGCGAAGGCGAAATGTCGCCGTGTCCGGGCAGGCGCCAGCGCAGCAGCGCCTCTGCGCCGACCACCCGGCCGCTGCGCAGATCCACCTTTGATTGATACAAAATCACCAGTTCGTCGCGCTCGAGCGCACGGCGCAACTTGCTCTTGAGCATCAATCTTTCAACCGCCGCGGCGTTCATGCTGGGCACATAGAAGGCGCACGAGTTGCCGCCGTTCTGCTTCGAGTGGTACATCGCCGCATCGGCATTGCGGATGAGGTCGATTACATTCTCGGCATCGTAGGGACAGATCGCGATGCCGGCGCTGGCGGTGAGATAAACCTCTTGTTGATTGACATAGAACGTGCGGCTGATTTCATCGAGCAGAGTCCGCGCCAGGGCGCCCAAGGCGGCGCGGTTATCGGTATCCACCGGCAAATCGTCGATGAACATCGCGAACTCATCGCCGGCGAGGCGGCCGATCACCGCGTCCTTGCTCAGATTGCGCGTCAGGCGTTCGCTCAAGATTTCCAGGGTGCGGTCGCCGGCGGCGTGGCCGAAGGTGTCGTTGACCTCCTTGAAGCGATCCAGGTCCAAATACAGCAGCGCCAGCGAGCGCTGGTTGCGCCGTGCGCGGGCGATCGCCTGCTGCAGCAAATGCTGGAACTGCATGCGATTCGGCATTTTCGTCAAGGTGTCGTAGCGCGCCAGATAGCGGATGCGGCGCTCGGCACGCTTGCGCTCCGTGATGTTGCGCGCCACATAGATGTTGCCCTGGAATTGCGGGTCTTCTGAATCGATGGCCGAACTGGCGATGGAGACCGGTATGGTCTGGCCGCTGGCGGTGCGCAGCACGGTCTCGCGCGCTTCTTGCGCGGAATGCGTCGGATCGAAGGCGCTGCGATGCACTTCGTCGACGAAGCCGAGCAGCGGCTTGCCGACCAGTTCATCGGACGAATGTCCGAGCAGCAATTGCGCGGCTTCGTTGCAGCTCTTGACGACGCCGTCCGGCGAGGTGACGAACACCGCATCGCTCAGGCTGTTGAGCACGGTGTTGAGATAATTCTTGGTGATGGTGGTTTCGTTCAGGTTCTGCCGCATGCGCTCGAGCGCAAATTGCAGATCGCCGAGTTCGTCGCGGCGCGCGACCTCGAGCGGCCGCGTGTAGTCGCCGTCGCTGATGCGATCGGCGCTCTTCACCAGGGCGGCGATGGGACCGGAGAGCCGGCGCGCGATCAACCATGCACCGAACAGTCCCAGGATGAATAGCGGCACGGTGATGATGGTGAACACGCCGCGAATGCGCTTGCTCTGAATTCCCTGCTTGCTCAGCAATTGGCTGCGGATGCTGGAGAGCGTCTCCTGCATTTCGGCGCGGCTCATCCAAATCTCGAGGCTGCCGGCGTGCTGCAGGTCGGTCCGCAGCACCAGCGGGGCGGAACTGGTCGGCCGCGCTTCCGGATTGCTGCCCGAGTAAAGAATGTCGTTGCGCGGGCCCCAGACCTCGACCCGTTCGATGTCGCGCTCATCCAGAAGCCTGGCCGCAATGGCAGCCACCGCGGCGTTGTTGCCTTCTTTCAGCGCGGGGGCGAGGGAAGTGCTGGTGATGTTGCTCAAAGACCGGGCGCGCGCCTGCAGGTCGGTTTCGAGCTTTTGCTCGACCGTGGCGTAGGTGAGTTGGTTGGCATCGGACGTGGTGACCCGATGCTCGTAGTAGGCCAACCCGCCCAAAAGCAGCGCAAGCACCGCGCTGACCCCGAGGGCCAGCAGCAAATAGCTGGTTTTAAGGCTTCGCGCCATCGATTTTCCAGTCCCCCGCCTCTTGACCGATAATGATACCTGGTCAGGCCTACCCCCATAAGGGGCGTTCAGGCCAACCCTCACAAGGGGCGCGGGTACAATCAGGGCTTATGGGCCGTTCATATGCGCATTGATATCTATTCCGACACGGTTTGTCCCTGGTGTTATTTGGGAAAGCGACGCTTCGATCTCGCGGTCGCGGCCCGTCCCCAGTACGAACCCGTGGTCGTCTGGCGCCCCTTTGAGCTGAATCCGGACGTGCCCATCGAGGGTGTCGACCGCGAGACCTTCATGGCTGCGAAAATGCCGGATCAGGCGCGCCTGCAGCAAGCACATGTGGAACTGGAGCGTCAAGGCGAAGCCAGCGGCATCCATTTCCGCTTCGACCTGATCAGCCGGGTCCCCAATACCCGCCGTTCGCACCTCTTGATTGCCCACGCGGCAAGACGCGGCCTGCAGGCGGCGGTAAAGGACCGTTTGATGCGGGCTTATTTCGAGGAGGGTTGCGACATCGGCGACTTGGATGAGCTGGTGCGGCTGGGTACGGAGGTGGGTTTGAACGCCGCCGAGGCCCGCAACAACCTGATTTTGCGGGTGGGCCAGGACGGGGTGGTGGCCGCAGAACGCCATGCAAGCGTGCTCGGGATCACCGGCGTACCCACCTATATCTTCGACGGCCAGTACACCATTTCAGGCGCGCAGGAAGTCGGCGTATTCGCCCGGGTGTTCGACCAGGTAGCCGAGTTTGCCTCCTCCCGGGGCGTTGCCTCGTGAACGAGGGCGAGCTGACGGGGCAGGCGAGCACTCATATCGCCGCGGTCGCGGATCCCGCATGCTTGCTGCACACCCAGGCCGTGACGCCTTTTCTCAATTTGCGGCGTGCCGCTGAAGCGGAGGGCATCGACCTGGCGCCGGTGAGCGGCTTTCGCGATTTTGGCCGCCAGCTCGGCATCTGGAATGACAAATTCAGCGGCGCGAGGCCGATGTACGACGCCGCGGGGGCGAGGCTCGATGCGGCCTCCTTAGGCCCGCGCGCACGAATAGACGCGATTTTGCTGTGGTCTGCGCTGCCCGGCGCGAGCCGGCATCATTGGGGCACCGACCTTGATCTCATCGATGGCAACGCGAACGCGGAAGGTTTCAAGGACAAGCTGACCCGCGCGGCGTTTGCGCCCGGCGGGCCCTTCGCGCGTCTGGACGCATGGCTCACGCGTCATGCGGCCCGATTCGGCTTCTTTCGTCCTTTTCAAGGTGTGCGCTCCGGCGTGCAGCCGGAGCCCTGGCATTTCAGCTTTGCGCCGATTGCGGAGCCGGCGAGGCAGCGCTTGAGTCCGCAAGTTTTGTATGCGGCCATTGCCGCTGCGCCGCTTTTGGGAAAGGAAGTCGTTCTGCAGCATCTCGACGAGTTGCACGCGCGCTACGTAGCAACGATCGATCTGCCTTAGGGGTGTCCGGCTGAATAGACTTTAAGCCCAGAGGGCCTTCAACCGGTCCAGCATCAAGCCGCGCACCTGATTGATTTGCGTGTCATCGGAAGTAAACAGCGGCGGATTACGCCGCAGCATCGGCCAGCGCTCGGTGCGCAGCACGCGGTGCAGATAGCCCAGGTTGCGCTCAATCGCCTCGAGGTACGGATTCTTGCCGCCGAACAAACACTCGACGTAGCGATAGGCGTGCTCGAACTCACCTTCGAGACGCGCGACGAACGTTTCGCGCACGAACTCCGGAGTTTGGCGCAACAGATCCAGCCCTGAGCTGTAGCGGACCCGCAGCGAGCCATCGACCGCCGTGGTGGCGGCGACTCCGCCCAGCACGAACTCCGGATAGAGCCGGTCGCGGCATTTCTCCAGGTAGCAGCGATCCGCCATCTGCGCGATCAGATCCGCGGTGCCGAGCAGATGCCCCAGCTTGCGGTCCTTGGGATCGGCCAGCTGAATCATGTTGAGCTTGATCTCGTAGCCCGTGAAATGCACGATCCTCGTGGCGACCGGGACCCAGGTTTCCATGCCGATGCTCGGCAGGTAGCGGGCCAGGAAACGCGCGCTGCGCGTCACGTGATAGAGAGTGAATTCCGCGCCGTTGCTGTGCTGGCGATCATCGAATTCGCGGATGTAGCCGGCGTCGTGGAACAGCGAAGTGACCAGCGCCATGCTGGCGCGTTCGGCGCCGAAGCGCAGGCGGCTCTCGACGGTGCGCTCATAGCCCACCAACAGGCGCGCCATGGCGAGCGTCATGTCGAGGGAGTGCTGGCGATCGTGGTACAGCGTATCGACGCCGTGATAGCCCGGCATGCGGCCGGTGAACAGCTTGTCGAAATCTTCGAAAGCGATCGCGACCTTGTCGAAGTATTCGGCCGGCCACGCGCTGGTGAAGAGTTCGCGGACCGCGGCGCTGACCGCGGCCGTGGAGCTGACCTGAACGGAATTCGCGACGTCGTAATCGTTACGTCTGAGGTCGTACATCAGCGGGAGTTTAGGCTCTCTTAATCGGCGCCGCCACGTGCCTCCTTCTCCTTTGGACGCAGCTCACACTATTAAGTCAACCCGTGGACGCGAAAAATAGATATTTAGTAAACTTTGATCCCCCCGAATTTGTGGCGTACGCGCCGCGCCAACGTGGCGTAACCCAGCCAAAACCCGCATGCCAATCCCGGCGGCGGCGCGCGATCGCGGCGATCGCCGGCCAGCGCGGTGCCTGCACTTTAGCCGCGCCGCCGCCGCGTGCCGCAGCCAATTCGCCTTGCTTGGCAGCAAGTTCGAGCTTGAGCCGTTCAACTTCGCTGCGAGCCGCTGCCTCCGCCAAGCGCCGGCGTCGTTGCCCGGCTGCGATCCAGTTCCTCTTGAAGCTGCTTGACCCGAACGACGGCGGGCTCGTTGTTGGTCAAGAACGCCGATTTCACCCAACCGGTCGTTCCGTCGCTCAATCGCACCTGGGTGAAATCGCCGTTTTGCGCCAGCGTCTCCACGCTTGTTCCCGAATGCAGGGTGGCCAGCCGCTGCCCCTGATTGTTTTCCTCCGCATAGACGCCGAGCACCAGTTCGTCGCTGACGTAGGCGGTGGCGGCCACACCCTTGATAGCCAACAGCGCCAGCAGCAGCGCGCTCAGCAGTCTCACGCCGCGATTCCGGTTTGCTTGAGCAGCGGCCGCACATCAGGCTGGCGCCCGCGGAAGCGCACGAACGCGTCCATCGCATCGATGCTGCCGCCGCTGCTAAGGATGGACTCGCGAAAGCGCGAGGCTGTCTTGGGGTCGAAAACTCCGGCCTCCTCGAAGGCCTCGAAGGCATCGGCGGCCAGCACTTCGGCCCATTTGTAGCTGTAGTAGCCGGCGGCGTAGCCGCCGGCGAAGATATGCGCGAAGCTGGCCGGCATGCGGTTGAACGCCGCGGCCGGCACGATGGCGACGCGCTGGCGCACGTCGGCCAGGACTTCCGCGACATTGGCCCCCGCTTTGGGGTCGAAGTTGGCGTGCAATTCGAAATCGAACGTGGCGAGTTCGATTTGCCGCAGCGTATCGAGCGCGGCGTTGAAGGTGCGCGTGCCCAGCAGGCGCTGCAGCATGTCGACCGGCAGCGGCTCGCCGCTGTCGATATGCGCCGAAATGAGCGGCAGCACCTCGGCGCGCCAGACGAAGTTCTCCATGAATTGACTGGGCAGCTCGACCGCATCCCAGGCGACGCCGTTGATGCCGGCGATGCTGGGGTAGGCGACGCGGGTCAGCATGTGATGCAGGCCGTGGCCGAACTCGTGAAACAGCGTGATCACCTCGTCGTGCGTCAGCTGCGACGGCTGCGGTCCCACCGGAGCGGTGAAGTTACAGACCAGCTGCGCTACCGGCAGCGCGCTGCCGGAGGGCAGCGCTTTGGCGACCACGCATTCGTCCATCCACGCGCCGCTGCG
This sequence comes from uncultured Gammaproteobacteria bacterium, assembly GCA_963809645.1. Classification (GTDB taxonomy): domain Bacteria; phylum Pseudomonadota; class Gammaproteobacteria; order Steroidobacterales; family Steroidobacteraceae; genus Bog-1198. The sequence continues at coordinate 353,763 of CAWEKK010000007.1, read as the reverse complement.
CTTCTCGCTGCGCGAGTAGGGATCCAGGAAAAAGCCCGCCACGACGCGCCGCTCCTTGTCGAGCAGATCGTAATAGCGCACGCTGGGATGCCAAACGCTGACATCGGGGCGTTCGCGAACGCTGATGCCGTAGAGGCGCTGGGTGAGCGCAAACAAGCCATCCAGCACTTTCGGCAGCGGGAAATAAGGACGCAGCGCTTCCTGCGAGACCTTGTAGCGGCTTTCCTGCAGCCGTTCGCTGTAATAGGCCATGTCCCAGGCGTTGAGCTTGCGGCCGGCAAATTCCTCGAGTCCCAAGAACTCCTCGCGTGCCGCCGGCCGGCAGCGCCGCGCCAGATCATCGAGGAAGGTGAGCACCTGCTTGCTGCTCTTGGCCATGCGCGTGGCCAGCGCGTAGTCGGCGAAATTTTGAAAACCCAGGAGCTTGGCCGAGCTCATCGCGCAGCGGCAGGATCTCCGCGATGATGGCGTAGTTGTCGAAACGTCCGGCGCTGGGACCGAGTTCCGAGGCGCGCGTGATCCAGGCCTCGTAGATGTCGCGGCGCAGCTGTTCGTTTTCGGCGCTCGACATGATGGTCATGTAGGTGGGTTGATCGAGCTTGAACAGCCAACCCGATTGATTGGCCTCGCGCGCATCCGCCGCGGCGCGGTCGATGGCGTTGCTCGGCAGTCCGGCCAGTTCTGCGCTGTTGGTGACGCTGCGGGTATAGGCGCGGCCGGCATCAAGCACGTTCTCGGAAAACTTGGTGGCCAGGTGCGCCAGTCGTTGTGCGACTTCGCGATAGCGGGTCTTTTGGTCGGCGCGCAGATCGACCCCGGCCAGGCGGAAGTCGCGCAGCGCGTTTTCCAGCAGCTTGCGCTGCGCCGGATCGAGCGTCTCGCCTTCGGTCTTCAGCACATGCGCATAGGCGGCCTGCAGCGCGGCGTTCTGGCCGAGCTCCGAGGAATATTCGGTGAGCAGCGGCACGCATTCGTTGTAGGCCTCGCGCATCTCCGGCGAATTCGCCACTGCGTTGAGGTGCGAGATCGGACTGAAGACGCGGCTCAAGCGGTAGCTCAGCTCCTCGACCGGCACGACCAGCGAGGCAAAAGTCGGATTGGTTTGCTGCGTCAGTTCCGCGAGCCGCGCGCGATTCTCCGCCAGCACCGTTTCCAGTGCCGGACGTGCATGACGCGCCTCGATACGCCCGAAGTCCGGCAGTGCGCCGAGTTCCAGAAGTGGATTGTTCACCCGCTGATTCTAGCAGACGTGCGCGGCGGCTTTGGCCACGGGCGATATGGCCGGCGAACACGTATCATTGGCCCCTTGCAGTCCCCATAGGATGGAAATCGACTGTGTCCGACCAAGCATTCGATCTTATCAGCGTCGGCGGCGGCAGCGGCGGCCTGGCCTGTGCGCAACGGGCGGCCGAATACGGCGCGAAAACCGCCGTCATCGAACCGCACCGACTGGGAGGAACCTGCGTCAATGTGGGTTGCGTGCCGAAGAAAGTCATGTGGAACGCGGCCGGCGTTGCCTTGGCCGTTCGTGACGCGGGCGACTATGGCTTCGATGTCAAACCGGGTGCCGCCGACTGGGCGCAACTGAAGCGCAAGCGCGATGCGTACGTGCTGCGCCTGAACGGCATCTACGAGCGCAATCTTGGCGGCCAAGGGCGTGGCGTACGTGCGCGGGGCGGCCCGCTTCGTGGATGCGCACACCGTCGAGGTGAACGGCAACCGCTTGAGCGCGCGCCACATGGTGATTGCGACCGGCGGCAAACCGACGCTGCCGGATATTCCGGGCGTGCAGTTGGGCATCAGCTCGGACGGTTTTTTTGACCTGAATGAGCGGCCGCAGCGGGTCGCCGTCGTGGGCAGCGGCTACATCGCCTGCGAGTTGGCCTCATCCTTTCAGGAACTCGGCAGCGAGGTGCGAGCAATTCATCCGCAAGGATCGCCTGCTCACGAACTTCGACGTGATGCTGGGGAAATCCCTGATGCGGGAAGTGCGCGCCCAGGGAATGATCATCGATGAGCGTGTGGTGCCGGCCGCGGTGCGCGAAGCCGCGGGCAAAAAGACCTTGGCGTCGGCAGGATGGCCGCGAATTCGCGGGATTCGACTGCATATTATGGGCGATCGGGCGCGAGGCCGAACATTGCCGGACTGGATCTTCACAAGGCCGGGATTGCGCTCGACGACAGCAACTACGTCATCACTGACGGCTTTCAAAATACCAACGTAGCCGGCGTGTACGCGATCGGCGATGTCACAGGCCGGGCGGCACTGACGCCGGTGGCGATCGCCGCGGGCAGACGCTTGAGCGACCGGCTGTTCGGCGGCAAGCCTGACCGGCATTTGGACTACAACATGATCCCCACCGTGATTTTCACGCACCCGCCCATCGGCACGGTGGGGGCGAGCGAGGCGGAAGCCCGCGCGCAGTACGGAGACGCCGTGAAAGTGTATATCGCCGATTTCACCCCGATGTATCACGCGCTGACCACGCGCAAAACGCATACCGACATGAAGCTGGTATGCGTGGGTCCCGAGCAGCGCATCGTCGGCTGCCACATCCTGGGCAGCGGTGCCGATGAGATGCTGCAGGGATTTGCGGTGGCGATCCGCATGGGCGCGACCAAACAGGATTTCGACGATACCGTGGCCATTCATCCGACCAGCGCCGAGGAATTGGTCACGATGCGCTAGGCGACGACGGCCGCGGACGCGGCCGAGGCGCGCTTAGGCGTGCTGTGCCAACGCCTCGAGCGCGGGTCCGGTGTCGGGGCGTATGCCGCGCCAGAGCAAGAACGACTCCGCGGCCTGTTCGACCAGCATGCCCCAACCCTTGGTGGTGCGCGCGGCATGCAAGGATTTCGCCCACAAGGTAAAAGGGGTATGCCCGCGGCCATAGGCCATGTCGTAGCAAATGCTTTCCTCGCCGACGAGACCCGCCGGCATCTCCGGCATCTCCCCCTGCAGGCTCGCCGAGGTGGCGTTGATGATGAGATCGTAGGGCGGACCTGCAACTTCGCGAAAATCCGCAGCCGGATATTTCGCCCAAGTCGGCAAATTCGGCAGCCAGCTTGCGGGCCCGTTCCGGCGTTCGATTGGCAATCACCACCTCGTGCAGCTCCCGTTCCATCAAGGAGCCGAGCACGCCGCGAACCGCGCCGCCGGCGCCCAGGATGAGCACGCGCTTGCCGGCAAGCGCGATCCCTAGATTGGTTCTCGAGATCGGCCAGTCAATCCCAGACCGTCGGTGTTGTCGCCGAGCAGCGAGGTCTGCTCGAAAAAAGCGATGGTGTTGACGGCTCCTGCGCGCTCGGCACGCGGCGTCAGTTCATTGACCAGTTCCGCGGCCGCCTGCTTGTGCGGCAATGTGACATTCAGCCCCTTGAGGCCGCCGGCAAACAAGCGCAGCGCTTCGCGGCGAAAATTCTCGGGCGGAATGTCGAACAGCCGGTACACGAGATTTTGCGCCGTGGCCTTGGCGAACATGCCATGGATGAACGGCGACCAGCTGTGGGCGATGGGATGACCCGCAACCCCGTATTGATCAGGCGCCTCAGACCCCATGCCCGCTCACTCGCGAGCCACTCCGCCGCGCGCTTTGCGAAGTACGTCAAAATGCCGTCCGCTCCGGCGCGCTTGATGCACATCAGCGCCTCCAATGGCGACGGCACGTTCGTTCAACCAGCCGTTGCCCGCCGCGGCCATGATCATCGAGTACTCGCCGCTGACCTGATAGACCAGCGTGGGCATGCCGAATTCATCCTTAATCCTCCGCACGATGTCGAGATAGGGCAGTCCGGGCTTGATCATGACCATGTCGGCGCCTTCGCCGATGTCGAGCGCGACCTCGCGCAGCGCCTCGTCGGAATTTCCGATGTCCATCTGGTAGGTGTGCTTGCCGCCGCCGCCCAATTGCGCGGCCGATCCCACCGCATCGCGAAACGGGCTGTAGAAGCTGGACGCATACTTCGACGCGTACGCCAGGATGCGGGTGTGCACCAGTCCCGCGGTTTCAAAGGCGTTGCGGATGGCGCCGATGCGTCCATCCATCATGTCCGACGGTGCAACGATGTCGGCGCCGGCATCGGCATGCGAGCGCGCCTGGCGCACCAGGGTTTCGACCGTGACATCGTTCATCACATAGCCGTTCTCGTCGATCACCCCGTCCTGCCCGTGCGTGGTGAACGGATCGAGCGCCACGTCGGTGATTACGCCGAGATCCGGGAATTCTTTCTTGACAGCCCGGACGGCAACCTGGGCGATCCCGTCCGGATTCCAGGCCTCGCGCGCGTCGAGGGTCTTCTTCCCCTCGCGGCGTGAACGGAAACAGCGCAATCGCCGGGATCTTGAGGCGCAGCAATGCCTCGCACTCGCGCAGCAGTTGATCGACCGAGAGCCGCTCGATACCGGGCATGGAGGCCACCGGCTGCCGTTCGCCGCGTCCCTCGACCACGAAAATCGGGTAGATCAGCGAGTCCACGCTCAGATGGGTTTCACGCATCAAGCGGCGTGAAAACTCGTCGCGCCGCATGCGCCGCATGCGGGTGCCTGGAAATGAATTGCCGCCCATTCCGGTCATCTCGAATGTGACTCCTAGCATCCAGTTTGCCGCCGCAATATCGCCGCGTCCGTGCCCAGTCGGCATATTTGACCGTCGGCGCCGCCCGCTTAAAGCGGTAATATCGCGGGAACGATATCTTAAGCCGGGCCCTGATTTATACATGAACGATGAGGTTGGTGGAAATCAGCGGCGCGCACGGTTCCAGGCACTGTGCCAGTCGCTGCGTCCGGACCTGCTGCGCTTCGCGTTTTGGCTGTCCCGCGACCGGGCTTTGGCCGAAGACGTTGTTCAGGAAAGCATGCTGCGGGCCTGGAAAGCGCAGGATTCGCTGCTGGATGAGAACGCCGCCAAACCCTGGCTGTTGACCATTATCCGGCGCGAATATGCGCGAACTTTCGAGCGCAAGCGTTTCACTACGGTGGACGTGGAGGAATTGATTGCCAAAGAGGAACCCATGTTAGCCGCCGCCGAGGAACAAGACGTCGCCGATGTGCGCGCCGCCATCATGAGATTGCCCGACGAATATCGCGAGCCCTTGGTTCTGCAAGTGTTGATGGGTTATTCAACCGCTGAGATTGCACGCGAACTGGATCTGTCGGGGCCGGCGGTGCTGACGCGCCTGTGCCGCGCGCGGCGGCAGCTGCGAGCGGCCTGCGGCGAAGATACGTCGCAGGATCCGCAAGAATGATGCAGCACACCGACTACCGCGCCGGGATTCTGGCCGATCCGCACAGCGCCGACGCGCAACTGCGCGCGCACCGCGAGGCTTGCGCAGAGTGCCGCGTGTACACCGAACGGTTGCTCAAGTTCGAATCGAAGCTTGAACGCGCCGTGCGCGTGCGGCTGCCCGCGGCGCCGCGGTACTGCCGTTCGCGCGCAAACGCCGGCTCCCGGGGCGGCGCGGCGTTGGCTGGCGATTGCCGCCAGCGTGCTGCTGGGCACCGCGTTGGCCGCGGGCATTTGGCTCACCCTGCCGCAGCGAAGTCTCGCCGCCGCCGTGGTTGCGCACATGGCAGGAGAGCCGGAGGCATGGCAAGCAGCAACGTCGCAGTGGGCGATCCTGCGTTGCAGGATGTGCTGAAGGACTCGAAGCTGCGTTTGCTGCCGGCGGCCGGCACCGTCAGCTATGCCAGCAGTTGCTCGTTCCGCGGCCACAAGGTGCCGCATCTGGTGGTGCAAACGCCCTCCGGACCGGTCACCGTCATGGTGCTGGTGCACGAGCCGCTGCGAAAATCCGTGCAGTTCGACGAGCAGGGTTATCGCGGCACAATCGTGCCGATGCCGGGCCACGGCAGCATTGCCGTGCTCATGCAGGACTCCGGCATCGAGCGCGGAGAAATCGAGCGCGTTGCCGCGCGTGTCGAAGATGCAATCGAGTGGACGCGCTAGAGCGCGCCAGAGCTAGGAGCCTGTCTTCGTGCTCAGACAGGCATCCTAGATGCCGACATCGCTCAGCAGCTCGATGAGGCTCCGCGCACTGGCGGCCAGCTTCGGATGTTCCGCTTCGAATTGCACTGCCACCCACTCCAGCCGCTGGGGCAGCGATTTGCCGGCCGATGAGGTGTCCGTTCCCGGTTGATCGACCAAGTTCTTGACCTGCGGCAGAATTTCGTCCAGCGATTGACGGGCGGCAGGATTTTCCCGATGGGCGTTGGCCAATTCGTCATGCAATTTGGCGAGTCGCTCGCGCAATGTGTTGGGGTCCATAAACAGTTACCTCGTAAAGCGATTCGCTATTGTGCCATTCGCTCAGGCGTGAGGCGGGCTACTTCGACGTAGCCCGCACCCGGCGCCGCGATTGCCGCATGAATCGCGCCATAGGCATCGCGCAGAAACTGATCCGCACCATACGGCGGATTCACGATCATCAGCCCACTGCCTGCAAGCCCCAGGCCGGCGTCGTCGGGGTGAATCGCCAGATCCGCCAACAACATTTTCGGGATCTGCAGCGCCTCGAAGCGCGCGTGCACCATGCTGCGCTGAGCGGCGCTGCGAATGGGATACCACATCAAGTAGACGCCGCTGGGCCAGCGGCGATACGCGTCCATGAATGCCTGCAGCATCATCTTCAGCTCATCGAGGCTTTCGTAGGGCGGATCGATCAACACCAATCCACGCCGTTCATCGGGCGGCAGGAATGCCTTGAGCGCCGCATAGCCATCGGCTATTTCCGTGCGAACTCTGCCGGTCGAATCAATTTCGCGTTCCGCGGCGCGTGCCTCCGCGGGCAGGAGTTCGACGAACAGCGCGCGGTCCTGGGCCCGCAGTTCGCCGGCGATCAAAGCCGGCGATCCGGGATAGCGCGGCAGCCGCTTGCCGCGCCGTGCGCGGATTGCCGCAAAGTAGTCGGACAGCGATTTGTCGCCGAGTGCGCTCTTGATCAGCTGCTGCACGCCGCGCTCCGCTTCGCCGGACTTTTTCGCCTCCGGCGCCTGCAGGTCGTAGAAACCGCGTCCCGCATGGCTGTCGAGTGCGAAGTAAGCCGCGTCCTTGCGCTTTAAGGCCTTCAGGCAGTACAGCAGCCCGACATGTTTTGCAATGTCGGCGAAATTGCCCGCGTGATAGATGTGCCGGTAATTCATGCCTCATTGTGCCTGTCATGGCGGCCGTGCGGCAAAAGACTCGCTTGCGAAGCCCTGTTCAAGTGGGCAGTCTTAAGAACACACTTGATCTGCGAGGCGCGCCATGAAAACCGGAATATTCGAAATTGACGGAGTCGAATATCCCGACGCCGAGGCCTCGGATCCCGCTTTGTTGGGCTGGATGCAGGGTTCGCCGCCGCCGGCGGCAAAGCAGATCCGTTTCCAGGACGATCGCTTCCTGGAATTTCCGCAGATTCGCTGGACTCTATCGCACATGCGTGAGCTGGCGCCGAGCGCCGCGGTATGGCGCGGCAGCGGGCCTCCGAGCGATCTGAGCGTCGCACCAAGCGGCCTTGCGGCCTCGATCGACGCGCTCGTGTTCGAGGATTTGCGCGGCAACACGCTCACCTGGTCGCAGTCGCTGCAGCAAACCTATACGGATGGCATCGTGGTCCTGCACCGCGGGCGCCGCATCTACGAACGTTATTTCGGTGCGCTGGAGGAACGGAGGCCGCATGCGTGTTTTTCAATCACCAAGTCCTACGCCGCCACGCTCGCGGCGGCCATGCTGCACGAAAAAACGCTGGACGACGCCAAAACGGTGTCCTACTACCTGCCGGAGATGAGCGGTACGGCCTACGAGGATGCCACCCTGCGCCAGGTCCTCGACATGCAGATCGGCGTTGAGTATTCCGAACTGTACGCGGATCCCAAGGCGCACATCTGGGACTACGGGCGCGCGGGCGGCCTGCGTCCACGCGCTCCGGATTACAGCGGACCCGGCAACTTCTACGAGTATTTGCGCACGCTGCGCAAGGAAGGCGCGCACGGCGCGGCGTTTGCCTACAAAACCGTCAACACGGAAGTGTTGTGCTGGATCATGAAGCGTGTCACCGGCGTTGCGTTGCCGGACCTGTTGAGCCAGAGAATCTGGTCGCGAATCGGCTGCGAGGAAGACGGCTATTTGACGGTGGATACCATCGGGGTTGCCATGGGCGGCGGCGGACTGAGCGCGAGCCTGCGCGATCTTTGCCGTTTCGGCGAACTGATGCGATGCGACGGCGCCTGGCGCGGCAAGCAGGTGTTGCCGGCAGAAGTCATCGCCGACATTCGCCGCGGATCCGATCCGGCCAAATTCGTCATGGCAGGCTACACGCTGCTGCCTGGCTACTCATACCGCAACATGTGGTGGGTGTCGCATAACGCGCTCGAGGTATTCGAGGGGCGCGGCATATACGGGCAGCGTCTGTACATCGCGCCGAAAGCGGAATTGGTGATTGCGCGATTTGCCTCGCACCCGGTCGCCTCCAGTGCGGCAAACGATCCGGTTACGCTGCCGGCGTTCGCGGCCATGAGCCGTCTGCTGATGACCGGCTGACGGCCCGCTGACGGCCGGCCGATTTGACATGTTGCGGCGGCAGCGCTCGGATTCGCGCGCCAGTTCACAATTGCCGCCGTCGATGGCGCACTGCATCGGCTACCATTTCACTGGTATTCCCCGGCAGGGAGAGAGATTGATGGACACGATCGCCACGGGCAGCTTGATCGAGGCGCATGAGTATTACGGCGAGGACCTGCTGGTCCGACGCGCAACGCTGGAGCGCCGCAATTACGCACGCAAGTCCGTCGCGATTCGCGCCAAAGTGACGGTGCCGGGAATGTCGATTCTGCCGGGACATACGGTCGATATGTCGCGCGCGGGCGCCAGTCTCACCGTGCCCTTCGAACTGGCGCAGGGGCAGCAATGTCTCATCGACTTGGAATTGCAAGCCTGCGGTGAAACCCGCGCGTTCCATATCCAAGCCGAGGTGCGCTACTGCGTGCCTGTGAGCCACGGCCGATTTCTCGCGGGTGTGCGCTTCGGCGAAACCGATGCGGCGACCTCCGCGCTCATTGCGGCAATACTGAAGACTCCGGTGTGACTTCAGGCGCCGACGGCGTCGTCGGCGCTTCCCCACTGCGGAAACGCATTCAGCGCGTCGACGTAGTTGTGGATGACATCGGTGTGCGCGTCCTCCTGCCAACCGCCCGGCTGTTGATTTTGCGGTACGTCCCGCGGCCGGCCTTGTTCGTCGATGCAATAGAGCGTGAAATTCAGCGCCTGGCGCGCTTCACAGGCCAGGGCGGGGGAACCCACCGCTTTGGCGTACTGCGCGAGGACCGCACCGTAGGTTGCATTCACGCCTCCCCAGGCTTGGTGGTCCTCATCCTGCTCGTGGCAGACGAGCACGCCCAACTCGCGATGGGTAAAATTCGCCCGTACGAATTCAACCAGCGTCCGGCAGTCCTCACGCCAATCCGGATCCAGCCGTTCCTGCTTTTCGAGCAGGTAGCGCGCCAGATTCAGCGGCGCCCAGGCGCTGCGGTTGGTCGGCGAATCGTGATCTTCAAAAAATTGCGCAAACAATGACCCGTCGGCGGCCGCACTCGGTATTTGGTGGTGCTTGATCCATTGCCACAACGCCTTGCGCGGAGAGTCGAATTCTCCGTAGCCGTGCGCCGTCAATAAATCGTACAGCCGCAAAATGTAGGTCATGTTCCCGGAGATCGGTCCGCGTTCTTCGCCGCTGCGATAATCCGCGCGAAACGGCCAGGGTGAATGCGCGCCGTCGCCGCTTTGCTGATTCGCCGCCAGCACCCGCGCGTTTTGCAATCCCTGCAGCAAGTAGCGGGAATCGCCGCTCGCTTCGAAAAGCGCGATCAATGCATAGCCTGCGATTCCGCCCTTGTCGGGCTGAATTTCGTACGGCCGGTCCGATTGCGAACCGCAATCCGCCGGCTGCGGAAAATGAGCGCGTTTTCCCGTGGAGCGTGTGAATGCGGGATATTTCCCGGAATCCGGCGTCAGCGCCTCCTTGAGCAGGTAGTCGCCCAGCAAGCGCGCGGTCGCCAACCATGCCGGTTGCTGCTCGCCGCGTAAACTGTGAAATTTGAGGTAAGAGAGAATGCCCATGCCATTCTGCGTGGAGGGAATGATGTCGGTGCGTTCGCTGCTGGGAGTCCAACTGACATCCAGAAAGGTCTCGCAGGCGAAGCGCGGATACCCATGGTCAAACGGACACTGCTGGTAGAAATTCATTTCCCGGTCCAGTGCCGCGCTCCACGAGGTCCACGGGAGCAAGCGGCCTGACGCGTCAAAGCGCAGCGGATGCCCGGCAATGCTTATCGGCGCGTTCATCGGCTTGCGAGGGTGCGGTAATAGAAAATCGTGTCGCAGAGGCCGCCGCCCGGCAGCAGCGCATAGCCGGGGATGACCCCGCAACGCCGCCAGCCCAACCTGGCATACAGGCGTTCCGCGTCGCCGCTCGCCGTGTCGAGCACCAGCAATGTCTTGCCGGCGTCCCGGGCAGCTTGCTCGGCTGCGGCGAGCAGCGCGGCACCGACGCCGTGCCTACGGGCCCGCCGATGCACCAGCATTTTGGCAATGTCGGCGCGGTGCGGCTGATTCTCGGCTTGCGCCACGATGATCTGCACGGTGCCGACGATGCGCCTTGCGGCGTCCCGCGCGATGAGCAGGATTCGTTCTCCGCGGCCGGCGCTTGCCGCGACTGTTCGCCAAAACGCAACCGCCGTGGTGCGCGCGATAGGCAGCATAAAACTCACCGAAGCCCCGCCTTCGACGCAGTCGATCAGAACGTCGCTCAATTCTTCGATGCTGCGATCGTCCGGTGCCGGCAGAATCTGAACTTGGATCGTGTCCACGCCCCATCACAAAATACCGCGCCTCCTTTGTCAATTGGCCGGCCCGGCGAATCGCCCGCTAGAATGGCGCCGGAGGTGCAGCCATGAACCTTGGAGATCTGTTCGGTGTGGAGCTTCCCGTCATTCAAGCGCCGATGGCGGGCTCGCAGGACAGCGAGCTGGCCATCGCGGTGTCCAACGCCGGCGGACTGGGTTCACTGCCCTGTGCGCTGCTCAGTCCGGAGGCACTGCGCACGCAACTGACGGCCCTGCGCAACAGGACCAACAAGCCCTTCAACGTAAATTTCTTCTGCCACACGCCACCGGCCGCCGACGCGGATCGTGAAGCGGCCTGGCGCAAGCTGCTGTCGCCCTATTTCAAGGAGTACGAAATCGACCCGGCTGCTGTAATTCCGGGCCGCGTCGCGTACCCCCTTCAGCCCCGCAGCGGCCGACGTGCTGGAACCATTCCGGCCCCCCGTGGTGAGTTTTCATTTTGGCTTGCCGTCGGCGGAACTGTTGGCGCGCGTGCGAGGTTGGGGTTCAAAAATCTTATCCTCGGCGACAACTGTTGCGGAGGCGCGGTGGCTCGATGAGCACGGCGTCGATGCCGTTATTGCCCAGGGCTCGGAGGCCGGCGGCCATCGCGGCATGTTCTTATCTGAAGACTTGACCACCCAGGTTGGGACATTCGCGCTGCTGCCGCAAGTGATCAAGGCCGTGGGCGTGCCGGTGATCGCCGGCGGCGGAATCGCAGACGCCAGGGGCGTCGCGGCAGCCCTGTCGCTGGGCGCCGCCGGCGTTCAGCTCGGTACGTCGTACCTGCTGTGTCCCGAGGCAGCCACCAGTGCGGTGCATCGCGCCGCGCTGAACAGCAGCGCCGCCTTGCATACCGCACTCACCAATTTGTTCTCCGGCCGGCCCGCCCGCGGCATCATGAATCGGCTGATGGCGGACCTGGGCCCGATCAACGCCGCGGCGCCGGCTTTCCCTTGGCCGGCGGCGCGCTGATGTTGCTGCGCAAAAAAGCCGAGGACGCCGGTGTCGGCGATTTTTCACCCTTGTGGGCCGGGCAAAACGTCAGCGGCTGCCGCGAGATCCCGGCGGCGTCGTTGACCCGGGCGCTGTTCTGAGGCGTAGGCCGCTCATGGCGCAGAGCGCAACTGTGCGATCCGCAGAAGGGTTTTAAGTTTCCTGGTGCCGGCGAGTTCGGTCAGATAGTCGCGCGGCCGCAGAAAATTCTCATACAGCCTTGCTTCGGGAGATCCCGGTTCCGGCTGCCAATCGTAATCCCAGCGAACCAGCGGCGGCAGGGACATGAGGATGGATTCGGTGCGTCCCCGGGACTGCAATCCAAACAGCGTGCCCCGGTCGTAGACTAAATTGAATTCCACGTATCGGCCGCGGCGATACAGCTGGAATTGCCGTTCGCGATCGGCGTACGGCTGATCCTTGCGCCGTTCCAGGATCGGGGTGTAGGCGGGCAAAAAATGATCGCCGATGCTGCGCTGAAAGGCGAAGCAGCGCTCGAAGCCGCCTTCGTTCAGATCGTCGAAGAACAATCCGCCGACGCCGCGGGTCTCGTTTCGATGCGGCAGAAAAAAATAGCGGTCGCACCAGTCCTTATATTTTTCGTAAAGGGCGGCCCCGAATGGCTGACAGGCCTGCTGTGCGGTGCGATGCCAATGCAGCACGTCCTCGGCGTAAGGATAGTAGGGGGTGAGATCGAAGCCGCCCCCGAACCACCAGATTTCTGCCGCGCCGGCGGGCCGCGCCGCGAGGAAGCGGACATTGCAATGGGTGGTGGGTACATGCGGATTGCGCGGATGGAACACCAGCGAAAGTCCCATGGCCTCGAAGGGAGCGCCGGCAATTTCCGGGCGCAAATTCGACGCCGAGGGCGGCAGCTTTTCGCCGAACACATGCGAAATGGACACCCCCGCACGCTCGAACACCGTACCGCCTTCGAGCACACGGCTCTCGCCGCCGCCGCCTTCGGGTCTGGTCCAAGAATCGCGGCGAAATTTCACCGAATCGGCGTTTTCCACCGCGTTGGTAATGCGATCCTGCAGCTCGTTCAGGTAGCGCTTGACCGCGGACGCGTCAGCCGACTGAAGTGTGGGCATCGGGCCTCGCTCCTAAGCCTTCTTTTTCGCAGGCCTCTTCTTGGCCGCAGCCTTGCTTCTGGCCGGCGCAGCCGGTTTCTTTACGGGCGCCCGCTTGTTGACGGCCGTTTTCTTTCCCTTGGCAGCGAGTTTTACGGGAGCCGCGGGTGATGCGTCGGGGGCCGCCGCCGGGACGCGCTTGGCCCCCTTGCACCCTTTGCGGCGTCTTTCGGCGCGAACTTTCCGCCCTTAGCCCCTTTACGGCCCCACTTGCCGCGCTCCGGCGCCGCGGCGAGCAGGCTTTGGCATTCTTCCAAAGTCAGGCTCTTCGGCTCCTTATCCTTGGGGATCTTGGCATTGCGCGCTTTGTCGGTGATGTAAGGACCGTAGCGGCCATTCAGCACTTGGATGCCGTGGTCGGGAAAATCCAAAATCAGCCGGTTGGCGTCCGCGATCTCCTTTTCGCGAATGACCTCGAGCGCTCGCTCGGGCGTGATTTCGTACGGATCGTCGGTTTTCAGCGATACGTACTTGGCGCCGTACTTCACGTACGGGCCGAAGCGCCCCACATTGGTGGTGATTTCCTCGCCCGCCGCGGTGGTGCCCAGCTTGCGCGGCAGCTTGAACAGCTCCATCGCCTGTTCATGCGTGATCTGATCCATCTTTTGTCCGGGACGCAGCCCTGCGAAGCGGGGTTTGTCCTCATCATCCTTGGTGCCGATCTGCACGAACGGCCCGAAGCGTCCCATGCGCACGCTCATCGGCTTGCCGCTGACCGGATCGACGCCCAAATCCCGCGCCTGCGCGACTTCTTCGCGGCTGACCGATTTCTCGGTGTGCTTCACCAGATCGATGAACGGCTTCCAGAATTTCTCCAGCAGCGGCACCCACTCCTGCTCGCCGCTGGCAACGGCGTCCAGTGAGTCTTCCATTTTGGCCGTGAAGTCATAATCCACGTAGGTCGTGAAATACAGGGTCAAAAATCGGCTGACGATCTTGCCGATATCCGTGGCGGTAAAGCGCCGGCTTTCGATATCGACGTACTGGCGATCGCGCAGCGTGGAAATGATCGAGGCATAGGTCGACGGCCGGCCGATGCCGTATTCCTCGAGCGCCTTGACCAGCGAGGCTTCGGAGAAGCGCGGCGGCGGTTCGGTGAAATGCTGGCTCGGCTGGATGCCGATCAGCTTGACCTTGTCGCCCTCCGTCATGGGCGGCAGTACATGATCCGAATCGTCCTGGACGGCGTCGTCCATGCCCTCTTGATACACCGATATGTAGCCGGGCTTGACCAAGGTCGAGCCATTGGCGCGCAGCACGGTGCGCTTCGGGCCTTCGGCGCCCGCGCGCATTTCGACCGCCACGGTATCGAAGATCGCCGGCGCCATTTGACAGGCGACCGTGCGCTTCCAAATCAGCGAATACAGCCGGAACTGGTCGGATTCGAGCTTGTTTTCGATGTCGCCCGGCAACACGCTGACCGCGGTCGGACGGATCGCCTCGTGCGCTTCCTGCGCATTCTTGGATTTGGTCTTGAATATGCGCGGCTCTTCGGCCAGGCCGGCTTGGCCGTACAGCTGCACGATGACCTCGCGGATCTGGCCGATGGCTTCCTGCGCCAGATTGAGCGAATCGGTGCGCATGTAGGTGATCAAGCCCACCTGGCCTTCGCCGATGTCCACGCCCTCGTAAAGCTGCTGCGCGACGCGCATGGTCTTTTGTGCGCTGAAGCCCAGCTTGCGCGCCGCCTCTTGCTGCAGGGTCGAGGTGGTAAACGGCGGCGCCGGATTGCGCTTGCGTTGTTTGCGGTCGACCGACAGAACCGTCAGTTCGCCCCTGGCGGCCTCGTGCAGCGCTCGCTCCACTTCCCGGGCACTGGCCTCGTTGGTGAAGCTGAATTGCTCGACCTTGGCGCCCTGGAACTCGACCAGCTTGCCGGGGAATTTCTGCTCCGAATGCTCGAGCTCGGCATCGATGGTCCAATACTCGCGCGCCACGAACGCGGCGATCTCATCCTCGCGCTCGCAGATCATGCGCAGCGCCGGGCTCTGCACGCGGCCCGCGGACAGACCGGGACGCACTTTCTTCCACAGCAGCGGCGACAGATTGAATCCCACCAGAAAATCCAGCGCGCGGCGCGCCTGTTGGGCATTCACCAGATCCACCGACAGCTCGCGCGGAGCTTGCCATCGCTTCGCGCACGGAGTTCTTGGTGATCTCGTAAAAAACGACGCGGCTGACTTCCTTGCCCTTGAGTTCGCCCTGGGATTTCAGAAGCTCGTACAAATGCCAGGAAATGGCCTCGCCCTCGCGATCGGGGTCGGTCGCCAGATACAGCGTCTTGGCTTTCTTGAGCGCACGGGAAATGGCATCGACGTGCTTTTGGTTGCGCTCGACCACCTGGTACTTCATGGCGAAGTGGTGCTTGGGATCGACGGCGCCTTCTTTCGGCACCAGATCGCGCACGTGACCATAGGAGGCCAGCACTTCGAAGTCCTTGCCGAGGTATTTCTTGATGGTTTTCGCCTTGGCAGGCGATTCCACGATAACGAGATTGCTGCTCAAAGTCGTTCAGGAGCCTAGTGCAAAGCGTCGGTGCGCTCTTCGAAGACCAGGTCTTCCATTTGAGCGTAGGCGGACTCTTGGCCGGGCTGGCTGAACAGCACCATCAACACGACCCACTTGACCTGCTCGATGTCGATTTCGTCGGCCTCGAGCGCCATCAAACGATCGATCACCAATTCGCGTTCCGCGCCCGAGAGGATCCGCACATTCTCCAAGTACATCAAATACCCCCGCACATCCGTGTCCAGCCGCACCAGTTCCTGGCTGCTGAAAACCCGCACTGCCCGTGCGGTTGCTTCCGCGACCTTGCCGAGTTGTTCGCCCGACAGACCGTCGAGCCATTCCAGAGCCCGTTCGATGTCGGGTTCTGCAAAGCCGGCTTTGTCCAATTCGAGCTTCAATGTATTTCGATCCGGCCGCGGCTCATCGTCGGCACTCATGTAATTCTCGAAGAGATAGATGAGTAGATCGAGAACGTTATCTTTCACCTCCGGCTCCTAACGACTCGGGAGTAACGGCCCCCGGGGGCGGCCTGAACGTGGCCTTCTAGCTCGAGGATCAGCATCATCGAGGACACGGCTTCTGGTTTTAATCCGGTGCGAACCACCAGCATATCGAGGTCCGCCGGATCAAAGCCGAGCGCATCTAACAAGATTTTGTGTTCCTTGTCCATGCCCGCCTCCAAGTCTGCGGCCGGATCGAGGCCGCCGGAGGCGCGCCGCACGCCGTCGAAATACGCTGAAAAGTTCAACTCGCTCAATATGTCAGCTGCGCTTTCGGTTAATTTGGCTCCCTGGCGAATCAGCTCGTGACAACCGCGGCTCAATGGATTGCGGATCGAACCCGGAACGGCGAACAGTTCCCGGTTGTGGTCCCCGGCGAGGCGCGCCGTGATCAAAGAGCCGCTGCGGCGCGCAGCTTCGACCACCAAGGTGCCCAGGCTCAAGGCCGCGATGATGCGATTCCGCTGCGGAAAGTTCTCGCGCCGCGGCGCGGTTCCCAACGGGAATTCGCTGAGCAACGCGCCTTTGCAGCGGATCTCGTCGCAGAGCCCCTGGTTGCTGCGCGGGTAAACGAGGTCGATCCCGTTGCCGAGCACGGCCAGGGTGATTCCCTGCGCCGCCAACGCGCCGCGATGTGCGGCACTGTCGATGCCGAGGGCGAGGCCGCTGGTAATGCCAAGGCCGCAGCGCGGCGAGCGATTCGGCGAACTCGAACGCGATGTCGCGCCCGGCCGGCGTGGGATTGCGGCTGCCGACGATCGAGAGTTGCGGATCGTTGAGGACATCGGCATTGCCGGCGACATACAGAGCGATGGGGCAGCGCGCCAGCGCGCGCAAGGTATGCGGGTAGCGCGGATCGGTGAAGGACACGATGTGATGGCGCGGATCTTCGATCCAGGCCCGTTCGGCGGCGCTCGGTGCGCCTGCGTGCTGCAGGAATTCGTTCGCTGCCGGCGGAAGACCGGCGCTTTGGCGGGCAGCGAACGATGCGTCGATCAGTGCGCGGACGCCGCCCAAGCGTTCGATGACGGAAGCGAGGGCCGGGGCATCGAGAGCCGGCGCCCGCGACAGCGCCATCCAGGCAAATCCCTCGTCGGTCCGTTGCATCGGGACCGATTATGGCGCGGGGCGGAAAAGGTCTCAGCGCGCTATCGCGCTGAGAATGTGCAGATTCGCCGTCAACTTAAGGGTTTTCGACCTTGTCGCCGACACGGATCAGGTTGGTGGCTTCCATGATCAAGCCATAACTGATGTTGTCGAAGGTCTTGAACACCATGAAGGTGCCGGTGCGCTCTGACGGCAGGCCTACTTTCTGGGCGCCCAACTTGTCGAGGTTGAAGAACCCCTTTTTGTCGGTGTCCGGAACGATGGGGCCGGTGTCGAACACGCCGAGCACATTGCCGGGCGCCAGGCCGTCGCGGGCGCCGCGATTGACCACCACGACCTCGTACTGTCCGATGATGCTCACGCCGTCGGAGACGGCAATGATGCGGCCGTTGGTCTTGATGCGCGGCGCGCTCGGAATGAAATCGAGCGGCACATCGACGCCGCCTGCGATCAGTTTGTCGCCGGCGCGCGATTCCCGGGCCGATTCGGTCATGATAAGCGTAGTGGGATCGCCCTGGCGCGTCACGTGGCCGGAACCGGTGAAGATGCCGTCATAACCGAGCACGCGGTTGTCGTCCGGATCGATCAACGGATCGCCGACGCGAATCACATTGTAATGAGTGCCGAGTTCAGCCGGGCTGGTAAATCCTCTCGCATACACGGTGTCGCCTTCGGACATGACGACGTGCAGGTCGCGGGTCGCCAGAACGTAGGGGGCGGCTTTGATCTGGTCCCGGTCGAGAACCGTCGGCTTCGACATGAAGGCCGCCACCGTCGCGTAGGGGATCGTGGTGATGGCCGAATCGAGCGGCTGGCTGCGTACGCGCGGTTCAACCCGGGCGGTATCGCCGCGCTGCAACACGATTTGCGGCTGACCATCGATATACACCAGGCGCAGCGTGTCGCCCGGGTAAATCAAGTGAGGATTGTGAACTTGCGGATTGACCTGCCAGATTTCCGGCCAGAACCAGGGATCGCGCAAAAACACTTTGGCGATGCCCCACAGCGTGTCGCCACGCTTCACCACGTAGCTATCGGGGGCATTGTCAGCCAGCGGTATGCCCTTGCGGGGCGTTTCGGCGGTTTCGGTGCGAGAGGGTCCCGCCTCAATGGCCGCTTCCATAGCTGTCTTTTCATCGCCCACCACCGTGCCTTCCGTGGTGGGTTCGGTGTTAGCTGCCGTATTGCCGTGGCCCTCGGGCTTGGGCGCCTGTGTATGGCACCCGGCGACCGCAGCAACCGCAAGAAATAGGCCTAATAGTCGATGACCGTGCATTCGTTTCGCTCCCATGAGTCAGCTTATGGTTGCAGACTGACTGGTATACTTCTGCCTTGCCGCTCAAGACTGGGACGCAACGCCCGTTTTTGCCTTTTGACCCGCGTCGGTAACGCGCCGGCATCTAGGCATTAAGTTAAGCAGCGGCGGAACTTTAGCAACATTCTTAAGCCAAAAACACGATATTGCTCTCATAACTCCCATGACAAAGCTCGTAATTCTGGAGTATCCCGATCCGAGGCTGCGAAAGAAGGCCGCCCCAGTAGAACAGGTCGATGACGCATTGCGTCAATTCATCGATAATCTGCTCGACACGATGTACTCGGCCAATGGCGTCGGCCTCGCGGCCACCCAGGTGGATGTGCACAAGCGCGTGATCGTGCTCGACGTGAGCGAAACCCGGGATCAGCCGCTGGTGCTCATCAATCCTGAAATCCTCAGCAAGCAAGGCGAGGGACCCGGCGAGGAGGGTTGCCTGTCCCTGCCCGGCATCTACGACAAGCTGACGCGGGCCACTCACATCCGCGTCCGCGCAGTCGGCCGCGACGGTAAGGAATTCGAAATGGATGCGGAAGGGCTGCTCGGCGTCTGTATCCAACACGAGATAGACCATCTCGAGGGCAAGTTATTTGTCGATTACCTCTCGGAGCTTAAGCGCACGCTGATCCGGCGCCGCTTGGAAAAAGAGCGCAGGCAAAGATCCACAGGCAGCGATTCACGCGCCCACGCGCCGGCTCTTTGAGGCTCCTGAGCATTGAGCGCCGTTCCTTCCTTGAAGCTGGGCTTCGCCGGCACGCCTGATTTCGCAGTTCCGGCGCTTGAACGATTGGCGGCCGAGCAGCGCATCGCCGCCGTATTCACCCAGCCGGATCGCCCGGCGGGCCGCGGCCAGAACCTGCATTTGAGTCCGGTCAAGCGGCGGGCCCTGGAGCTTGGGCTCACGGTTCATCAACCGGCGACGTTCAGGACAGCCGAGGCGCTCGAAATGCTGCGCGCCGCACAAGTTGATGTGTTGGTCGTGGTCGCGTACGGATTGATTCTTCCCGCCGCGGTGCTCGCCCTGCCCGACGCGGGGTTGCATCAATATTCACGCCTCGCTGCTGCCGCGCTGGCGCGGCGCTGCTCCCATTCAGCGCGCGCTGCTCGCGGGCGATAGCGTCAGCGGCGTGACCATCATGCGCATGGAGGCGGGCTTGGATACGGGGCCGATGCTCGCCTCGCGCAGCGTCAAGATCGGCGCGCGCGAGACGGCCAAAACGCTGCATGACCGGCTCGCGGCATTGGGCGCGGATCTGATCGCCGAAACGTTGCCCGGCATTTGCGCCGGCAGTGTCGCGCGAAACGGCGCAGCCTGCGCGAAGGCGTTACCTATGCGGCAAAGATCGACAAAGCCGAAGCGCGGATCGACTGGCAGCGCAGCGCCCTGGAGATTTCGCGCCAGGTGCGCGCATTCAATCCCTGGCCGGTCGCTGAATCGCGCAGCAACGGCGAGCAGCTGCGCATCTGGGAGGCGGAGGCGATTGAATCGCCGGCTTTGAGCCGGGGGTCAGGCCCTCCGGGGGCCGTGTTGACGGCGACGCGCGAAGGCATCGATGTGCTCTGCGGCAGCGGCGTCTTGCGAATTCTCAAGCTGCAACTGGCCGGCCGCAAACCGCTGCCGGCCGGGGAATTCTTGCGGGGACAGCGCCTCGACGGCACGCGCTTCACGGATCAATGAACGCCGCAGCGGCCAGCGCACGCTCATTGTCCGCACACGCGGTGGCGCGCGTGCTGCGCGAGGGCGTGACCTTGGACGCGGCCTTGAAGGACGCGCTGGCGGCGGCGGACCCCAAGCTTTTTTCGTCGGTGCGGTCTTTGAGCTACGGCGCGGTGCGCGGCTATTATCGGCACGAAGCCATTCTGGCAAAGCTGCTGTCGACGCCGGTACGGTCCTTGGATTTTTTGGTGCGCGCGCTTTTGTCCGTGGCGCTATATGAACTCGAGGACGAACGCACCCCGGAATATGCCGTAGTCGATGCGGCGGTCAAAACCGCGAAGGCGACCGATGCGGTGCGCGCTTCCGGTCTCATCAACGCCGTGCTGCGGCGCTATTTGCGCGAGCGCAAGGCGCTCGATGCGGAGATTGGACGCAAGCCGGCCACGCGTCATGCTGCGCCCATCTGGCTGGCAGACCGGTTTCGCGCCGATTGGCCGGTGCGCTGGACGCAGTTGCTGGCGGCCAGCGACAGCCACGCGCCGATGTGGCTGCGGGTCAACAGCCTGCTGACCGATACGGCCGGCTACCTGGAAGAACTGCACGCCGCTGGGATCGCCGCGCGCGCGGAAGAACGCGTGCCCTTCGCCATTATTTTGGATTCGCCCTGCGATGTGCACGAATTGCCCGGCTTCGCAGCGGGCAGGGTCTCGGTGCAGGACCTGGGCGCACAGTGCGTGGCATTTCCGCTGGCTCTCGCGCCCGATCAGCGCGTGCTGGATGCCTGCGCGGCGCCGGGCGGCAAGACCGCGCTGATCGCCGAACGCGAACCGCATTTGCAGAAACTCGTGGCGGTCGATGTCGACCCGCAGCGGTTGGTGCGGGTGCGCGAAAACTTGAGCCGCGGGGGTTTGCATGCCGACATCGTGCCGGCCGATGCGGCCGATCCGTCGAGGTGGTGGGATGGAACGCCGTTCGATCGAATTCTGCTCGACGCGCCCTGCTCAGGGCTCGGCGTCATCCGGCGGCACCCCGACATTCGATTGCGTAAGTCCCCGTCGGATATCGACAAATTGCCGGCGTTGCAGGCCCGGCTCCTCAAGGCCGCATGGAGCCTTCTGGCTTCCGGGGGGCGCCTGGTGTACGTCACCTGCACGGTCACGCGCAGCGAAAATCACGACCTCATCGCGGCGTTTCTGGCGGCCACGCCGGATGCCGCCATCGTTCCCGTCGAAGAATGGCAAGGCTGGCCCGGTTTCGGCGAAGCGGATGAGTTCGGGCGGCAGATTCTTCCCGGTGAGGCGGGTGCCGACGGCTTCTATTATGCTGCTTTGACCAAACCATGAATGCCCCTCCCCTAAATTCGCTCGCGTCGAAACTCGCTGTCTTTCGCAGGTGCCGCAATTGCGGCGCTGCTCATGGCGCAGACGTCGCATGCCGAAGGTTTGGCCGGACGCTTCGAGGTGCGCTCCGCGGATCTGGAACTCAAAGACGGCGTCTATCATTTGAATGCGCGCTTGGACCTGCCGATCAGCGATGCGGTGCGGCGCGGCGTGGCCGAAGGCGTGCCGCTGTCTCTGGAGCTCGATCTCGACATCAAGCGCGTGCGCCAGCTGCTGCCGAATTCGAGCGTGGCGGAACTGACACAGCGCTACCACCTGCAGTACAACGCGGTGAGTGCGCGCTACGTCCTGCGCAATGACAACAGCGGCCAGCAGGAATCGCTCGGCACCGTCGATGAGGCGCTCGAGCATCTGTCCGAAGTGCACAGCCTGCCGGCGCTGGACAAGGCGTTGATTGCGTCGGATCGACGTTATGAGGCCAATGTCCGGGCAAAACTCGATTTCGGCACGGTGCCGTTTACCATGCGCCTGTTGATGTTCTGGGTCAGCGACTGGCATCGCGAATCCGATTGGTACGCATGGACGTTCCAGCCATGATCCGCAAATACGGCTCGACAGTGCTGGGGTGCATCGGCGTCGCGCTGTGGGTGGTGGCGCTGTTCATGCTGGCATCCGCTGCGCAGAACTCGGACAAGTTCGACAAGTGGACGCCGTGGATATTGCTGATCAACATCGCGGGCATGCTGACGCTGGCGATACTGCTGGCCGGCAAGCTCACGCGCCTGGTGCGCGACTACCGCAAGCACGTGCCCGGTTCGCGCCTGAAGGGCCGCACCGTGGCGATATTCAGCTTGCTGGCCGTGGCGCCGATCCTGGTCGTTTACTACTTCTCGCTGCAGTTCTTGAATCGCGGCATCGACAGTTGGTTCGAGAATGAAGTCAGTCAGGGTTTGAAGGACACCCGCGAGCTGTCGCATGCCGCCCTCGATGTGCGCGTACGTGAATTCCTGCAGCACACCGAGCTGGTCGCACGTTCGCTGTCAGGGTTGTCCAACTATCAGCTGGCGGGCTCGCTCGATCGTCAGCGCCAGGACAGCACCGCGATCGAGTTCACCGTCGTCGGCGCGCAAGCGCGCATCATCGCCACCAGTTCGGATCGTCCGATGGATGCGCTGCCGGTGCCTGCCACCGACGAGATGATGCTGCAGCTCAGGCGCGGCCGTTCGTATGTAAGCCTGGACACCGATTCGCTCGGCGGTTATTTGATTCGTGCCGCCGCCCCAATCGAAGACAGCAGCACGGGTCCGCGGGTACTGATCGCGCTGTATCCGGTGCCGCTGCAGTTGAGCCAGCTGGCCGACACCGTGCAGCGCTCGTTGACCTCTTACGCGCATCTGGTGCAGATACGTCAGCCGTTGAAGTCGACCTTTGTGCTGATCTTAAGTTTCGTGGTGCTGATGTCGCTGATTGCGGCCGTGTACGGCGCATTCTTTGCCGCCCAGCGTCTGGTGCAGCCGGTGCAGGATTTGATCGCCGGCACGCGCGCCGTGGCGAAGGGCAATTACGATACCCGCCTGCCGCTGCCGGGGCGCGATGAGCTGGGGTTTCTCGTGACCTCCTTCAACGACATGACCAAGCGTCTGGGCAGGGCGCGCGCCGAGACGCGCCGCAGTCAGCAGGCGGTCGAGGCCGAGCGCGCCGGGCTGGCGGTGATTCTCGCGCGTCTGTCGACCGGCGTGGTATCGCTCGAACCGGATCTCAAAGTGCGCACGGCCAATCAAGCGGCGAGCGCCATTCTGGGCGTCGATCTGGAAGCCGCCATCGGCAAACCCTTCGACGAATCGATCAGCGACAGCGCCTTGTTCAGCCAGTTCCTGAGCGCCATCAAGCAGCGCCTGCAGCCGGAGCAGCTCGACTGGCGCGAACAGATCGAACTGCTGTCGGAGTCGGGAAAGCACGTGCTGATGTGCGCCTGCACCGCGTTGCCCAACGATGCCGGCGGCGCCGCCGGCGTGGTGTTGGTGTTCGATGACATCACGACGCTGTTGCAGGCGCAGCGCGACGCGGCCTGGGGCGAAGTGGCGCGCCGCCTGGCGCACGAAATCAAAAACCCGCTGACGCCCATCCAACTGTCCGCTGAGCGGATGCGGCGCAAATTCCTAGGGCAAATGAACGAGGCGGACGCCCAAATCCTGGAACGCGCGACACACACCATCGTGGCGCAGGTCGACGCAATGAAGCAGATGGTCAACGCGTTCAGCGAATACGCGCGCGCCCCGGACATGCATTTCTCGCGCTTTGACCTCAATCAGTTGATCACCGAAGTCGTGGATCTGTACCGCGTACAGGACAGCAGCGCGGAGATGAAGCTGCTGTTGAGCCCGCAACTTCCGCCGATCTCGGCAGATCGCATGCGCATCCGGCAGATTCTGAACAATCTGCTGACCAATTCGCTGGAAGCGCTCGAGGGCAGGGTCGGCGCGCGTATCGAAATCGAAACTCAGTTGGCCGATGAGGCCCAGAAGCCAGGAGCGTGGGTGGCGATCGTGGTGACCGACAACGGCCCGGGATTTCAGCGGGACCTCATCGGCACCGTCTTCGATCCCTACGTCACCAGCAAGCCCAAAGGCACCGGCCTGGGGCTCGCGATCGTCAAGAAAATCGTGGAAGAACATGGCGGACGCATTGAGGCGGATAATCAGCGCTCCGGGGGCGCCCGCGTGCGAATTGTATTACCGCTGGCCGACAGCGCCCGCGTCGCGGGCTCCGTCAAACCGCGGACAGGCGAACACAGGAGAGAACGGGTATGACCGCTTCTAGAATTTTGGTGGTAGACGATGAGGCGGACATCCGCGGCCTGCTGAAAGAGATTCTTTCCGAAGAGGGCTACGACGTTGAAATAGCCGCCGACGCGAGCCAGGCACGGTCCTCGCGCGCGTCGCAGGTTCCCGATCTCGTGCTCCTGGACATTTGGATGCCCGATACCGACGGCATCACCCTGCTGCGCGAATGGTCGGTCACCGACGGCTACGATTGCCCGGTGGTGATGATGTCGGGCCACGGCACCGTGGAGACGGCGGTCGAGGCGACGCGCCTCGGCGCATTCGACTTTGTCGAGAAGCCGCTGTCGTTGACCAAGCTGCTGCGCACCGTGGAGCGCGCGCTCGATGCCGGGCGCCGCAAGCGGCTGTCGGCCCGCACCCAAGGCTCCGCGCTGGCCGTGCCGATCGGCAAGTCCAAGATCACGCAAATGCTGCGCGAACAAGTACAACAGGCGGCATCCAGTTCCTCGCCGGTGCTGCTGGTCGGCGAACTGGGATCGGGGCGCGAGGCGTATGCGCGCTACCTGCATTCGTTGAGCGCGCGCTCCGCCAAGCCGTTTTTCATGGTGGTTGCGGCCAGTCTCGGACAAGACCCGGCCGCGGCATTATTCGGCAGCGAGCGCGATGGCAAAGTAGAGCCGGGCGCCTTCGATCAGGCAACCGGCGGATCGCTGTACATCAGCGGGCTGGAAGATTTGAACGTCAACGCACAGCGAGCGTTGCTGGGCGCAATCGAACAAAACGGCTATACGCGCGTCGGCGGCCGGCAGCGCCTGAATCTGAATGCGCGTTGGATCAGCTCCGCGCAGGAAGGCTTCGAGTCGCGCGCGTCGGGCGAACCGTTCCGCCGCGATCTGCTCGCGCATCTCAATGTGATCACACTGCGCGTGCCGCCGCTGCGGGATTACGCCGAGGATGTGCCCGATCTGTTGCGCTACTACGTCGATCGCCTGGTCGACGAGCAGCATCTGCCGCTGCGGCGCTTCAGCGTCGCTGCGCAGAACCGGTTGCGCAACTACCCCTGGCCCGGAAATGTGGGAGAACTCAAGAGTCTGGTGCAGCGCGTGCTGATTCTCGGCGCGGGAGAGGAAATCCGGCTCGAGGAGATCGAGCGGGAACTGGCGGTGAAAACCGCCGTGGACGAGCCGCTGGTGAAGCAGGACCTCCTGGCGTTGCCGTTGCGCGAGGCGCGCGAGCAGTTCGAGCGCGCTTATCTGCAGCAGCAATTGCTGCTTTGCAATGGGAAAGTGGGTCAGCTGGCCAAAAGAGTGGGGATGGAGCGCACGCATCTATATCGAAAATTGCGGGCATTAGGTGTCGATTTTCGCCAATTGGGCGAGGATTGAGACGCACGAAAGCGTCACTATTGGATCAGTGCTCTCTGTGCGGTCTTGACACAACTTAACACTTTCGGCCACCGACCTGGCATACTTGGCGGCGCATTAAGACGGAGAAGAAGAAAAGTGGAAGCGATCGCAAATGCGTCGATGGTGCGGGCTCCGAGCCGCAATTTCTATGTGTGGATGGCGGGCGGCTTTCTGCTCGTCGCGTTCGGCGGCTTCACGCCGACCTACTGGGCAAAGGTTGCGGCCGGCACCTTTCACGCCGAGCCCATCATTCACATTCACGGTGCATTGCTGTTCACCTGGACGTGTTTTTATTTCGTGCAGACGCTGCTGGTTGCGACCGGACGCACGCTGGATCATCGCGCCTGGGGTCTGGCGGGAATTTCGCTGTTCACGGCCATGATGTGCTCGATTCTCGTCGGGCAAGCCACCGTGCTGATGCGAAACGAAGCACTGGGATACGGCGAAGCGGCGCTGCGCTTCTCAGCCGTTACTCTGACCGCTTGGCCGCTGCATGGCGGGCTTCTTCATTTTGGCGATCGTCAAGATTCGCAAACCGGAAGTCCACAAAAGACTCATGACGATGCTGATGATCGGCATCATGACGCCGGCGATTGCGCGCGTATTCCTGACATTTTTCGCGCCGCCCGGCATGGTCGGTCCGCCGCCCCCGTTTGTGGCGCTGCCGCCCAGCCTGGTGGCCGATCTGTTCCTGGTCGCGGCGATCGTCCGCGACTGGCGCATGCTCGGCAGACCTCACCCGGTCTACGTGTATGGCGGCATTATTCTGGTCGCCCAGCAGTTGCTGACGGCACCGGTGGCGGCGACCGCGGCCTGGATGCACATCGCCAAGGCCTTCGAAAGCCTGGCGCATTGAGCGGCTCCAGTCGCCGACGCGGATCACCAATACGTCGACATCCGCCTTGCGCAGGATCTGGCGCATGCGGTTGAGTTCGTCGAGCTTGGAAATCGGACCGATGCGAATGCGGTGCCAGGTATCGTTGTCCACCGTCACTTTCTGCACATTGGATTCGATGCCCTGCAGGGCCAACTTTGCGCGCACGCGATCGGCGTCGGCAAAGTTCTTGTACGAACCCGCCTGCAGGACGTAGGTGCCGCTGCGCGTCTCGGGCACCGACTTGATGTCGGGCCGGACGTCCTTGTCCTTTTCCGGCACCACCACTTCAAATTTCGGCAACATTTCGTAGAAGGCGTAGCTCTTGCCATCGTCCGCGGCCGGCTCGCCTGCTTCCGGCGGCTCATTGCCGTGCGGCCGCTTCTTGACGATCTTGCCGGTGCTGGCCGCGGGTGCATCGAGGCGATGGTCCTTCAGATACACCACTACGGCCACCGCGAGCCCCAGCGCCAATCCTAAGCCAAGCCCCAGCCAGCCTGAGAAGCTGCCCGGCCTCGAGCGTTTTGTTTTGTAGTCGCGCGCCATGAATCCGCTCTACATGGTGTCGGGTGCGGATACACCCAACAACTTGAGGCCGTTGCGAATCACGATCTGCGCCGCGAGCGCAAGATCAAGGCGCGCATCGCGTGCGCCGGCGTCTTCGACAATGAATTGATGCGCGCTGTAGTAGGTATGAAAGTCGTTCGCCAGATCGCGCAAATAGTGCACCAGCGAATGCGGCGCGCGCAGCTCCGCGCATTGCTTGATCAGTTCCGGATAGGCGGCTATGCGTTTGAACAGCTGCAGTTCCTGGGGCTCTTGCAGCTTGCCCAGCGAGGCGATGCCGTGCGCGGGGTCGTGGGTCAGGCCGCGCTCCGTCAGCTGCCGCAGGACGCTGCTGACGCGCGCGTGCGCATATTGAATGTAGTACACCGGATTTTCATTGCTGCGCGACTTCGCCAGTTCCATGTCGAAATCCAGATGCTGGTCATTGCTGCGCATCACGTAGAACAGACGCGCTGCATCGTTGCCGACTTCCTTGCGCAGATCCCGCAAGGTGACATAGTCGCCTGAACGCTTGGACATCTTGGCTTTTTCGCCGCCGCGAAACAGCGACACGATCTGCATGAGCAGCACCTCGAAGCGTTCAGGGGGGCCGCCCAGCGCGATCAACACGGCCCGCAGGCGCGTGATGTAGCCGTGATGATCCGCGCCCCAGATGTACATGAGATGCTCGAAGCCGCGCTCGAGTTTGTTCATCACGTAGGCGATGTCGGAGGCGAAATAGGTCTTGAGCCCGTTGTCGCGCACGATGACCCGGTCTTTCTCGTCGCCGAAATCGGTGCTCTTGAACCACAGCGCGCCGTCCTTGAGATACGCGTGGCCGGATTTCTGCAAGGCGGCGATCGATCGATCGATGGCGCCGCTGGTGCTCAAGGAGCGCTCGGAAAACCAGCAGTCGAAGGTCACGCCGAATTCGGCCAGGTCCTCGCGGATATCGCCGACGATTCCGTCGAGCGTTGTTTGCAGCACCTTCTGGTACGCGGTATCGCCAATCAGCTCGCGTGCGCGAGCGATGAGCGCATCGATATACACGTCCTTGTCGCCGCCCTGCGGCTCATCCGGCGGCAGGCCCTCGAACACTTCTGAGGCCGGCCTCTGCAGTTCCGTGCCTACGGCAGCGAACAACTGCTCGGCGACGGCCACGAGGTATTCGCCGACGTAAGCGTTGGAGGGAAAATTGAACCGTTCACCGCAGCGCTCGAGATAGCGCAGCCAGGTGCTTACCCCCAAGATGTCGGTCTGGCGGCCGGCATCGTTGATGTAGTACTCGCGTTCCACACGGTAGCCCGCCGCGTCCAGAAGATTGCAAAGCGATGCTCCAAAGGCCGCATGCCGCCCGTGGGCAACATGCAAAGGTCCCGTGGGATTGGCGGAAACGAACTCCACCTGAATGCGCCGCCCGGCACCGCCGCTCGATCGGCCGTAAGCGTCTCCTTGCTGCAGGACATTGGCGATTTCCCGGTGGAAGGCGGCGTCGGTCAAGAAGAAATTGATGAAGCCGGCGCCCGCTATCTCCACCTTGGCGATCGCATCGTTCGCCGGCAGTGCATCCACCAAGGCCTGGGCCAGCTTGCGTGGATTCTGGCGGGCCGCCTTGGCCAGACGCATGGCGAGATTGCTGGCGAAATCGCCATGCTGCGCATCGCGAGTAGTCTCGATCTCGATGCCGACGGCGCGCGCGGCATGGGGCACCAATTCCTGCGGCAGCGCAGCCAACGCGTGCTTGAGCAATGTCTCAATAAGAGTCTTCAAAATGCATCCCGAGTGACAAACGCCGCGCAGTTTACCGCAAAGCGCTCAATCGACTTCCAGCGGATCGACATCGATCGACCACCGCAAGCCTCTGGGCCCTTGCAGTTGTTCGATTTTCGGCAACCAAGCCTTCAAAAAGCGCTGCAAAGTGGGCCGTAAGGCCGTTTCGATCAACAAATGCGCGCGAAAGTGATCGGCCCGCCGTGCAATCAATGCCGCAGCCGGCCCCAGAATCCTCAACTCCGCTTCTCCCAGCGCATGGCCCGCTTGGCTCGCGGCGCGCAAGAATGCGTCCAAGGCCGCGCTATCCTTGGCCTCGGCGCGCAGCAACGCGAGACGCGAGTAAGGCGGCCATCCCGCCTCGCGGCGCTCCTCCAGGGCGCTTGCCGCAAAGCTTTCGTAGCCGTCGGTAATGAGCCGGTTCAACAAGGGATGTTCGGGAAACTCCGTTTGGATCAAAACTTCGCCGGGGCGCGCTTCGCGCCCGGCCCGCCCGGCGACTTGAGTGATGGTCTGCGCGAGCCGCTCCGTGGCGCGGAAGTCGCTGGCGAAGAGTCCCTGGTCCGCGTCGAGAATAACCACCAGGGTGACTTCGGGAAAATGGTGGCCTTTGGTGAGCATTTGCGTGCCGACCAGGATGCGCGCCTCGCCGCTGTGAACCCGTTCAAGCACGGTCTGAATGGAGCCTCTGCCCGAGGCGCTGTCGCGATCCAAGCGTGCCAGGGGCGCGTTCGGAAAGAGCCGCATCAAGGTTTCTTCGACCCGCTCTGTACCCTGTCCGACGGGAAGCAGCGCCTGGCTGCAGTTGGCGCATACCGTCGGCACGGGGCCCTGCGCGCCGCAGTGATGGCAGCGAAGTTGCTGCGCGCGGCGATGCAATGTCATGCGTGCATCGCAACGCGCGCAGGGAGCGACCCACCCGCAGGAATTGCAGAACAGACTCGGCGCGTAACCGCGCCGATTCAAAAATACGATTATCTGTCCGCCGGCCTTGAGATGCTGAGCGATCGCCTGCATGGCAGGCGTCGAAAGACCTTGTTCGGCGGCGTGCCGGCGCAGATCGATGAGCGACATGCGCGGCGGCTGCGCGGCTCCGGGCCGTTGCGGCAACAAGTGCTTCAGGTAGCGTCCACTGGCTGCGTTTTCCAGCGATTCAAGCGAGGGCGTGGCCGAGCCCAGAATGACCGGAACCGCGGCGCCGCGGGCGCGCATGACGGCAAGGTCGCGGGCCGAATAGCGAAATCCTTCCTGCTGCTTGTACGAGGCGTCGTGTTCTTCGTCGACGATGACGAGGGCCAGCCTGGGCAGCGAGGTAAACACGGCTGAGCGCGTGCCGATGATGATGCGAGCTTCGCCGCTGTGCGCCGCCCGCCAGGCGTCGCGCCGCTCGGCGTCCGTCAGACCGGAGTGCACCACCGCGATTCCCGCGCTGAATCGACGGCGAAAGCGCTCGACCAGCTGCGGCGTCAGCGCGATCTCGGGTACCAGGACCAGCGCCTGACCGCCCGCGCCAACGGCCGCGGCGATAATCCGCAAGTACACCTCGGTCTTGCCGCTGCCGGTGACGCCGAACAACAAGTGCACGGAGAAGCTCGCCAGCGTGGTGAGAATGGAGTCGACGGCTTGGCGTTGCGCGCCGGTGAGCGCCAGATCTCCGGGATACATCTGCATCGGGGTCGAAGTCCGGAGCGCATCGATCGCTTCTGCCGCGATCCAGCCGCGAGCCGCCAAGGTCTTGAGCAGCCCAAGGTGAAAGGCTCCGCCGACTTCATCGGCTGCCGCGGCGGGGTGATCGGCCAACCACGCCAGCAGGGCGCGTTGTTGGGGGGCTCGCCGGGAGCTGGGCGCAGCCAGTTCCTCGCGGCCTTTTTGGGTCAGGCTCCAATGCGAGGTGCTTGCGGCGGCCGGTTGGCCTCCGCGCAAGGAGACGGGCAACGCGGCGGCGTAAACCTCGCCGACCGGATGGTGGTAATAGTCCGCGGCCCAGCGCAGCAATTCGAAGGTGACCGGATCGTAAACCGGTGCATCGTCCAGGATCTCCAACGCCGCCTTGAGCTTGGCGGCGGGAAGGGCGGATTCGGAAACAATGCCAACCAAGATGCCGATCAAGCGTTGACGTCCGAAGGGCACCAGTACCCGAACGCCCAGCTGCGGCACCTGTGTCCTGGGTTCCTGGATCGCGGGCGGCAGGTAGTCGAAGACCCGGCGCAGTGGAGTGTCGAGCGCGACCTGAAAAATGACCGAATCCTTTGTCCACAAAGCTTGTGGATAACTCTGTTGAGAAGCAGGGGTCATTTAGCCTAAGTGCCCGTTCCGTTTCGGGTCGCGTCAGATTGGTCAAGAAATGGCCGATATGCAAATGACTCGTTTAAATTCAAAGGATTACGGCCCCCACTGGATATCGCGCCAAGGGTTGGATCGAAAATATTGCAACGGGAGTCACATGCGATGTGCGTAAGTTGCTGATCTTGCGCCGTTCGCGACGTCAACCAACCCGGCGGGTAAGCGTTTATACCTGGAACGGAGATGATACGCATGGCCCGCTTTGATACGCTCAATTCAGCTTGGATGGTCTGGGATAATCCCGCTCCAGCACCGTGAGGGAGCGGTTCTGGAGTACACGAGAGAACTCGAGAAATTCTTGGCAGACATCGAGCGCCGAGCCTTCCGCATGGCGCAAGTTGCATTGCGTGATCCTGACGATGCTCTCGATGTGGTGCAGGACGCCATGCTGAAGCTCACGCGCAGCTACGCCTCGCGACCCAGCGCGGAATGGCGGCCGCTGTTTTATCGAATTCTTGAGAACGGCATACGGGACCTGCAGCGGCGCAGAACGGTGCGCAAACGAGTCATGACCTGGTTGCCGGGACCGAAGGAAGATCCGGACAATGAGGCACAGGATCCGTTGGAAAATGTCGCGGACTTAGGGCCGACCATTCCTGAGAGACTGATGCAGAAGCAGGCCATGCAGCGGCTGGAAGAATCGCTGCGGGCATTGCCGGCGCGGCAGCGCGAGGCGTTCATGCTGCGCAACTTTGAAGGAATGGATGTGGCCGAGACGGCGAGTGCCATGGCGTGCTCGGAAGGCAGCGTGAAGACGCATTATTCGCGCGCAGTGCATGCGCTGCGCGAACAGCTAGGCGAGGTTTGGTGATGAGCGAGCAAGATGACGAAGCATTCGAGGAGCGCAGCCGCGCGCTGTTTCGAGACAGCGTCGAGGGACTGGACATCGCGGTTCGCTCGCGCCTGACGCAGGCGCGCAGCGCCGCGCTTGCGGCTGCGCAGGCAGGCGGCCTTGGCAGTTCGGCTGGAAGATGTGGACGCCGGCTGCCGGCGTGACCGCCGCGGCCATTTTGGGCGCGGCCCTATGGATCAATTCACCGATCAGTCATCAGTCGGCAACCCTGGCCGACGCGCAGTTCAATCTGGAAGATCTTGACCTGGTGGCCGCTTCGGACGAAGGTTCGGCTGATGCCATGGAAATGCTGCAAGACGACATCGATTTTTATGCGTTTGCGGACAAGGCCGCGAATTCGGGACCGGCTGCGTAGCTTGATTTTCGCAGGCTTCGCAAGGAGCTGTCTGTTGTTCGGCGTCTTGTGCGCGACGGCGAATGCCGCAGGGCCGCAGGCGACGCCGGCGCCGGCTGCGACACCGCCGCCTCGACGGCGCCGCCGTCGACAGCGCCGGCGTCATCGGCCAAACCGGCGGTGCCGCCCGATGAGAGTTTTCTCGAGTTTTTGGGGTCGGACGATGTGGGTGATGCAGCTTGGTGGGAGTTTTTGAAGAAGGCGCCGCCGCGGGGGAGTGATCCTCCTCCTGCAACGCCGCCGCAGGATGCGAAGAAATGATCAGGAATTTGCTTCTTTGCGCAGGCCTTGCGTTGAGCGTTGCCACCAGCTTCGCGCAGACACCTGCGTCCGCGCCTCCTGAATCCGCTGCCCCGCCGAGCGCCGCGCCCGCCGCGCCGGCGGCTCCTCGCGCGTGGGAGTCGCTGTCTCCCCAGCAACAGCAACTGCTGCAAGGCTATCAGGGCAAATGGAACAGCCTGCCCGCCGATCGGCAGCAGGCGCTCGCGAAAGGCAGCCAGCGTTGGCTGACGATGACGCCGCAACAGCGCACCGGCGCGCAGCAGCGTTTTTCACAATGGCGGGCCATGCCGCCCGAACAGCGGCAATTGCTGCGTCAGCGCTATCAGGAATTCAAGTCGTTGCCGCCCGAGCGGCAGCACGAAGTGCGCGAATCGTTCAATCGGTTCCGCCAGATGCCGCCGGAGAAGCGCAAGCAACTGCGCCAACAATGGCGCCAAATGACGCCGGAACAGCGCCATCACGCGGTGCAATCAATGCACTCGCCGCCGCCGGCCCGGCACGCTCCGCGCTGACGCCTTTTCATGCACCCTTAAGGCCGGTAGCTGCGCTCCGCATGAGCGCGGACTTCCTCGGGATAGAACAACACGTCGCGGAAGCGTCCCTGGCTGAACATCAGGGCCTGATCGGTAAAATGAGGCGAAGATGGATCGCCGCTTTCCCCGCCGCTCATGATGGCCTTGGCCTGGATGGTGGGACCGAAGTCCACGGCGGCCACGAAGCTATTGCCCATCGAACCGTAGATCTTTTTCGTCTTGCGCGGCTTGGTTGAATCGAATGAGGCCAGCGCGCCCCACTGCGAAGGCGCAAAGCCCACCGGCGAGACTGGGTTTGGAATCGTCGAATGGCTGCACGATGTCGTCCGTCAGCCGCTGAAAGCGATTGACCTCGCCCCAGGCAATTTGCCAGCGCCCGAAATCTTGCTGCAATTTTTCGAGCGCGGCGCTCAGGCCGTCGATGCGCTGGGCGTCGGTCAGCTTATCGACCAAGTAGTCGTAAACCGGTTCATCGGCGTCGCGCGCCGCGGAACCATTGCGCTCGATCAATCCTTGACCCCAGAAAATAGCGATCGCGGTGGCGACGGAGTCCTGAGAGGTGCGCCTGTTCCAGCCACGCAATGTGGCGACCGCATCCTTGAGGCCGGCGCGCCGCGGATCCGCGGCGGGCAGCGCGTCGTAGGCGGCAAACAACGGCGGCAGCAGGACGTCGAAGGCGGTCAAGTGTCCGTCATAGCCTGCGGCGATCAAACCGTCCAAGGTCGCATTGCGGATTTTGCTCAAGACTTCGACGGCGTGCGGACCGCGCGGATTCTCGCCCTTGGTCCACATGTAGCGCGGATAATTTCGCTGTTTCGGACTCTGATCCCCCGCCGCCGAGAATGGCCAGTTATTGCTGTTGAAGAGCCAGCCGTTGCTCGGGTTCAGCAGCGTGATGGTGTCCTCGATGGGGTGCGGACCCTGCCACTCGGTCGCGGGGTTGCTGCCGTCCACCGGTCGCGTGAAATCGAACGCTGTGTTGCGCCTGGGGATGAAGTTGCCGTG
This sequence comes from uncultured Gammaproteobacteria bacterium, assembly GCA_963809645.1. Classification (GTDB taxonomy): domain Bacteria; phylum Pseudomonadota; class Gammaproteobacteria; order Steroidobacterales; family Steroidobacteraceae; genus Bog-1198. The sequence goes on along the minus strand of CAWEKK010000007.1, from coordinate 319,563 downwards.
AAAGTAGGCAATCGTCCCGTCGGCGTCGGCATACACAGTGTTGTTCGAAGTGTCGGTGCGCATATCCTGCGTCTTGCGGAACGACGCGTAGTCGTCGGTCTTGGTGCGCAGGTAGGATTGCGACAGCGCCGGCACCGGATCCTGCAGCAGCCTGATGGCGATCCACTTGCCGTTCTCGGCGCGGATGATCGGACCGTGATGGCTGTGATAAACCGTGAATGAGCGGCTCCCCGTCTGCGCGCCTTGTTTGAACGGTATGCTGATGTGGGCGACTTTCAGTTTGCGCAGCCGAGTGCCGTATTTGTAGTACAGCCCGTCGGTCTTTTTCACGATGTCTTCGGCGTATTCGTCGATGGCATCGCCCCCGTACGAGGTATGCATCCAGCCGTTATGCGCGTTGAAGCCCTGGTAGACGAAGAACTGCCCCCAGGTAACGGCGCCGTACACGTTCAGTCCTTCGTCGCTGACCATTTGCAGTTCCGAGCGAAAATAATAAGAGGTGTGCGGATTGATCCAGAGCATTGCGTGTCCGGACGCCGTGAGCTTCGGTGCGAGTGCGAATCCGTTGGAGCCGCCGGGAAACTCCTCGGGTACCGTCTCGCCGGCATCAGCTGCGGCACGCACTGTCGCCGGCGTGGCCCGGCCGTAAAAGGTCTCCAGGGATTTTAGATCGATCGTCTCAATATCGCCGCCGATGCTGCCCTCGGTGAAAGACAACGCCATCCAAGGCTCGAAGCGGCGGATGACCTTCGGATGGACGCTTGCGTGTTTCGACAGGAAATAGTTCAGGCCGTCGGACCAGGCAACCATCAGCGTCTTCAGCCACGCAGGAGCGCCGCGATATTGCTGCTGCAAGCGGCCGACGTCGATAAACAAGCGTTCGCGCAGATCGCCGTAAACGGCCGCTTCGCCCTCGGCCTGAGCCAACCAGCCGAGGCCGATGAGATAATTGCGTTCGACGCGATTGAAATCATCTTCGGCCTGCGCATAGATCATGCCGAATACGGCGTCCGCGTCGGACTTTCCATAGATATGCGCAATGCCCCAATTGTCGCGGATGATGTGGACCTGCGCGGCATGCCGTTGCCAGCGCGAGTTTTCCCCTGCGCCCAAGTCCGCGGCGTTGACAGCGGCGGCAAAACACAACAGCGCCGCCAATAATAATTTCATGGTTTCTAAGCCTCCGGGACCGTAGCATCGCGCAATGCGCCGCTCTTTGCCTGTCGTTTTATATCTGGCCGTGATTTTTGCCGGCACGGTCCGCGCGGCGGCGACCTTCCGCGTCCCGGACTCGGCGCTGCCGGATCCCTTGGTATTGATCTGCCTACGGCGACATCCGCTTCACGCAAACCGGCGAAACAGCCGCCAGTTCGCCGAAAGTGCGGCGTGCCTTGATCGCCAAGATCCGTAGCGGAGAATCCAGCGGCGATTTTCATCAATGGCGACCTGCCGTACCACGGCGTTGCCGCCGACTATGAGGTGTATCGCAGGGAGACACAGCCCTGGCGCGATGAGCATTTGCGTGTCTATCCGGCGCTCGGCAACCATGAACTATCGGCTTGCGTCGAGTCGGCCTGCCTGGATCGCTGGTGGAATGCCTTTCCGGAATTGCGCGGCCGCCGCTGGTATTCGGCGGCCATCGGCAGCAAGGTCGTCGGAATCGCACTGGACAGCGATACTTCAGTTGCTGCCGGGGAGCGAGCAACTCGCGTGGCTCGAGGACCAGATAACATCGCTCGATCCGGCAGTGCGCGTGGTTCTGATCGTCATGCACCACCCGCCGGTCGCGGATGTGCAAACGGTGAAACTTGTGGACCACAATGCCCGCCCCAATGAACAAGCGCTGGCGGCGTACTTGAAAACCGCGGCTGCGCGCTCAACGGCCCGTTTCATCGTCAGCGCGGGCCATATTCACAATTATGAGCGGCTCGCGCAGGAAGGGGTGACCTATCTCGTGTCCGGCGGCGGCGGCGCGACGCCCTACGATGTGGATCGCACCGCGCCGGATCTTTATCAGGACAAGGAATTCCCGAACTATCACTACGTGCGCTTCGAGTTGCACGGGCAAACGCTGACCGGCACCATGATTCGACTCGAGGACTATGCCGCGGCCGTTCCGCGGCGCTGGCAAATCAAGGATCGTTTCGAGATTATCCTGCGGCCTTGACTGCTTGGATGAGCTGGCTGACGGCAGCCTGTGCATCGCCGTACAACATGCGGGTTTGATCGAGCACGAACAGCGCATTGTCGATGCCGGAGAACCCCTGTCCTTGGCCCCGCTTGATGACGATGACGTTCTTGGCCTTGTCCGCGTTCAAGATCGGCATTCCGTAGATCGGGCTGTTCTTATTGGTGCGCGCATCCGGATTCACCACGTCGTTGGCGCCGATGATGAGCGCGACGTCGGCGGTGTCGAACTCGGCATTGATCTCGTCCAGATCCGAGATCAAATCGTAAGGCACGCCGGCTTCGGCAAGCAGCACATTCATGTGGCCAGGCATGCGGCCGGCAACCGGATGAATCGCGAAGCGCACCTTCACGCCATGATCTATCAGCAATTGCGTGAGTTCCCATACCTTGTGCTGCGCCTGGGCCACCGCCAGGCCATATCCCGGCACGATGATGATTTTTTGCGAATACGCCATCATGACGCCGGCGTCCGAAGCCTCGATGGCCTTTTGCGTGCCCGTAACGCCGCCGCCGCCCGCGGCTGACGACTCCCCGAAATTCGAGAACAGCACATTGCCCAGCGAGCGGTTCATGGCCTTCGCCATGAGCTGGGTCAGCAGCGTGCCGGCCGCGCCGACCACGGTGCCGGCAATGATCATCGCGGCGTTGTCGAGCACGAAACCCTCGAAACCTACCGCAAGTCCGGTGAGCGCGTTGTACAAGGAAATGACGACCGGCATGTCCGCGCCGCCGATCGGCAGCGTCATGGCCACGCCCAGAATCAGCGCGAACCCGAAAAACAGCGACACCACTGGCAACCCCGATTCCGCGCCGGCTCCGCTGACCACCATGAAGCCGAAGCCGACCGTGACCAGCAAAATGCCCAAGTTCACGAATTTCTGGCCGCCGAAACGCACGGATTTGGTGATCAAACCCTGCAATTTGGCGAAGGCAATCAAGCTGCCGCTGAATGACACGGCGCCGATGAAGCCGCCGATGGCGGCCATGGTGAGGTGCACGAGGTTGTGTTCGTTGCCGCTGTACAGCTCCACGGCGGCGATTGCCGCCGCTGCGCCGCCGCCCATGCCGTTGTACAAGGCAATCATTTGCGGCATATCGGTCATGGCAACGCGCTTGCCGCTGACCCAGGCCACGATGCTGCCGATCGCAATGGCGGCGATGACCAGAATCAGGTTGAGCGAGGATGCGCCCATGAAGGCCAGCGTCACGACCGTGGCGAGCACCATGCCGAGGCCGGCCCAGCGGACACCGCTGACGGCGGTCACCGGCGAACTCATGCGCTTGAGTCCCAGGATAAACAGCGCAGCCGCGATGAGATACGAGAGCTGCGTCAGTGTTTGGATCGTCGCGGCAGGCATTCCTTACGTTCCTTTTTTCTTGCCGGCCAACACGAACATTTTCAGCATGCGTTCAGTGACGACATAGCCGCCGACGGCATTTCCGGCCGCCAGCACCACGCCGATGAAGCCGATTACCCGCACCAGGGTGGTATCGGCGGTCGCCAGCGCCACCATTGCACCGACCAGAACGATGCCGTGCACGAAATTCGATCCGGACATGAGCGGTGTATGCAATATCACCGGCACGCGCGAAATGACCTCGTAGCCGGTGAATGCCGCCAGCATGAATATGTAGAGAGCGATGACGCCGTCGATCATGTCTTCTGTCCCTCCAATGCAGCGCGCGTGGCCTCGTGCTTGATCTGCCCGTCGTGCGTGAGCACGGCCCCGGCAAATACTTCGTCGCCCCAATCGATGGCGAGTTCGCCCTTGGGTAAAGCCGGTTTCAAAAAATTGAATAGATTGCGCGAATACATTTCGCTGGCGTGATACGGCAGGGAAGCGGGCAAATTGACCGGCCCGACGATCTTGACGCCGCCGTGCAGCACCGTCTCGCCGGCTTTGGTGAGTTCGCAATTGCCGCCCTGCTCGGCGGCGATGTCGACAACCACCGATCCGGCCTTCATGCGTTCGACCGCCGCCCGCGACACGATACGCGGTGCGGCCCGCCCGGGAACCGACGCCGTGCTGATGACCGCGTCGCTGGCGGCAATGCGGGCATCCAGCACTTCCTGCTGCTTGGCCTTTTCCTCGGCCGTAAGCTCGCGGGCATAGCCGCCCGCGCCTTCCGCCGAAACACCGGTCTCGATGAATTTCGCGCCGAGCGATTTTATCTGGTCTTTGGTCGCGCTACGTACGTCGTACGCTTCGACTACCGCCCCAAGCCGCTTGGCGGTGGCGATCGCCTGGAGTCCCGCGACGCCGGCCCCGATCACCAATACCGAGGCCGGCCGAATCGTGCCCGCCGCGGTGGTGAGCATGGGAAGAAATCGTTCCAACGTATTCGCCGCAATCAGCGCTGCTTTGTAGCCGGCGACCGATGCCTGCGAGGAGAGCGCGTCCATCGACTGCGCGCGGGAAATACGCGGCACCAATTCCATGGCAAAGCTGGTGATGCCGCGCTCCTTCAGCGCCTTGACCAGATCGGGACGCGCATACGCCTGCATGAACCCCGCCACGACGGCGCCTCTTTTAAGCATTGCGACCTCCGTCAAGGAGGGCGGCTGCACCTTTAAGATAACGTCGGCGGACCCGAGAATCGCGGCGGCATCGCTGAACTCGACGTCCGCGTACAGGGCGTCCGGAAAATGCGCTGCCGCTCCGGCATCGCGCTCCACGAGTATGCGCACGCCGAGGGCTTTGAGTTTCGCGGCGATTTCCGGAACGAGCGCGACGCGGGTTTCTTTGGCAGCGGTTTCCTTGAGGACACCGACGACGACGGACATGCAAAACTCTCCCAAGCCGAAAGTAAGCGCCAAACATTGAATTATGGCATAAGACTCGACTATCTTTAGTGTGTTATGAACGTGCGAAAGCCGGACAAGTATCAACTACTCGATTGGCGGGATGACCTTGCGCTGGTTTCGCGTGGTTCTCCCCTGTCGCAGCAGATACTGCGCACCGACGTTTCGGGCATGCCGTTGGAATGGGTCGACTATCGGGAGGCGGCGCGGCTCTATCACACCGAGCAGGTGGCCTACACCTGTGGAACGCTGCTGTACCGCTTGTACGGCGGCACGTGCGCGAGGACGGGGCTGCGCACCATCGTCGACGTCAATTCGATCATTGCCACGCTCGGCGTGACCGGCAATCCGGGCAATCTGCGCGGCGCGGCATATACCCCGCCGCTCAACAACCAAACGCTGTTCCGCCGCGACGCATACTTATGCTTGTATTGCGGGGCGCGCTTCACCTATAGCCTGCTGTCGCGCGACCACGTGACCCCTTTCAGCCGCGGAGGCCACGATACCTGGAGCAATGTCGTTTCCGCGTGCCGCCGCTGCAACAACGCCAAAGCTTCGCGCACGCCGGAACAGGCGGGCATGCAGCTGCTGGCCGTGCCTTTCACGCCCACCTATGCCGAATATATTTTCTTGAAGGGCCGGCGCGTACTGGCCGACCAAATGGAATACCTGGTCGCGCATTTCCCGCGCTCCAGCCCGCTGCACGAGCGCATGCAACGCTGGCCGATGTGAGCGTAACCGCTGGGATGCCCGTTGTGCGGTCCGGCGTGGTGTACTACATCGACGCCAGTTATTTCATCTTTCGCGCCTACCATTCCATGCCGCCCGACATGGTGGACGCCGACGGCAATGCAACGCACGCCTTGTATGGATTCGCGCGCTTTTTGTCGGACCTTTTGGAACAGGTACGGCCGGAAAGAATCTGCGTCGCCTTCGACCTGAGCCTGCGCAGCGTGACTTCGTTCCGCAACGGCATTTACCCGGCCTACAAGGCCAATCGCGAGGCGCCGCCTGCGGATTTGCAGCGGCAATTTGCGTTGTGCCGCGAATTTTGCCGGCACATGGGTTTGGCGGAGTTCGCAAGCGCGGAATACGAGGCCGATGACATCATCGGCACCCTGTCCGCACGCTCGCGCGCCGCGGGTCTGCGCAATGTCCTGGTGACGCGAGACAAGGATCTGTCGCAGTTGATTCGGGATGGCGACATATTCTGGGATTACAGCGGCAACACCCGCTATCACTACCATGACATCGGCCCGCGCTTCGGCGTGGCGCCGGAGTTGATCGCCGATTATCTGGCGCTTACCGGCGACAGCGTCGACAACATTCCCGGTGTGCCGGGGGTCGGCAAGAAAACAGCGGCGGAACTGTTCGCGGTATTCGGCTCTCTTGATGAGCTGTATGCCAATCTTCATCGAATTCCATCGTTGAAGTTGCGCGGTGCGGCGGCAGTGGCTGCTAAACTGCTGGCTCATAAGGAAGCCGCCTACCTGGCGCGCCGCTTGACCGGCATCGTGTGCGACATTCCGATCGAAGCGACGCTGGACGACTTGAAAAGAAGGCCGCAGGATCGCAGCGGACTCGATTTCTTTTTTGACACCCATGGATTCGGGAACATTTTGCGGCAGCAGGTGCGCCGGATTGCCACCGCTGCATGAGACGGGGAAAGACCATGCAGCAGAAAGATATTCAATCGGTCCTGCAAGAGGACCGTGTATTTCCGCCCTCGAAGGCGTTTGCAAAGCAGGCCACGCTCAAGGCCGCCGAACTGCAAAGCATGTACGACAGGGCCGCGAGCGACTACGTGGGTTTCTGGGCGGACCTGGCGGCCGCCGAAATGGAATGGCAGCGGCCGTTCACGGTTCCGCTCGACGATTCGCGCGCGCCCAACTACCGCTGGTTTACCGACGGGCAGCTGAACGTTGCGCACAACTGCCTGGATGTGCACTTGACGAAACGCGGCGACAAGGTTGCCGTGCTGTTCGAAGGTGAGCCCGGCGAAGTGCGCAAATTGACCTACACACAGCTGCATCAGGATGTGTGCCGGTTCGCCAACGCGCTCAAGGCACAGGGCATCGGTCGCGGCGACCGCGTCATCATCTACCTGCCGCTGATTCCCGAGGCCATCGTCTCGATGCTGGCGTGTGCGCGCATCGGTGCCGTGCATTCGGTGGTATTCGGCGGATTCTCCGCCAACGCCGTCAAGGACCGCATCGAAGATGCCGGCGCCAAGCTGGTCATTACCGCCGACGCGGGATGGCGCGGCGGCCACGCGATAGAACTCAAGGCTGCGGTCGACAAGGCCCTCGCCGAGGGTTGCGAATCGATTGCGAAAGTCATTGTCTACAAGCGCACGGGTACTGCATGCGATATGCGGTCCGGCCGCGATGTCTGGTGGCACGATGCGATATCGGGTCAGCCTCTTGACTGCGAGCCGGAATGGCTGGATGCCGAACATCCGTTATTCCTGCTGTACACCTCCGGCTCGACCGGCAAACCCAAAGGTATTCAACACAGCACCGCCGGCTATCTTCTGAATGCCAAATTGACCACCAAGTGGGCCTTCGATCTCAAGGACGAGGATGTCTATTGGTGTACCGCGGATGTCGGCTGGGTCACCGGACACACTTATGTGGTTTACGGGCCTTTGGCGGCCGGCGCCACTGTTTTCATGTACGAAGGTGCGCCGACGTTTCCCGACGGCGGGCGCTTCTGGAAAATGTGCCAGACGCATGGCGTAAGCATTTTCTATACCGCGCCCACCGCGATTCGCGCGCTCATGAAGCTCGGCGACGCCGTTCCCGCAAAGTACGACCTGCGCAAGCTGCGGGTTCTCGGCAGCGTCGGCGAACCCATCAATCCCGAGGCGTGGATGTGGTATCACCGTGTGATCGGCGGCGAGCGCTGTCCCCTCGTCGACACGTGGTGGCAGACCGAGACCGGCGCCGCCATGATGGCGCCTATTCCCGGCGTGACGCCCACCAAGCCGGGATCTTGCACCAGGCCGCTCCCGGGAATTTTCGCGGACATCGTCGATGAAGACGGGCGGCCGGTGAAGACCCCGGACGCGGGCGGGTACCTCGTCATCAAGCGGCCCTGGCCTTCGATGCTGCGCACGATTTGGGGCGACAACGACCGCTACATCAAGACCTACTGGGAAAAATTCCGCAATCGCTACTACGTCGCCGGCGATTCGGCGCGCCGCGACAAGGACGGCTACTACTGGATCATGGGGCGCATCGACGATGTCATAAACATCGCGGGCCACAGGCTCGGCACCATGGAGATCGAATCGGCTTTGGTTGCGCATCCGCAGGTCGCTGAGGCGGCGGTGGTCAGCAAACCGCATGACATCAAGGGTGAATCGGCATTCGCCTATGTGGTGCTGAACGTGCCGCGGCCGCAGGGTGCCGCCGCGACGGCGCTGATCAATGAACTGCGGGGGTGGGTGGGCGACCAGTTGAGCCCCATCGCGAAACCGGATGAAATCCGGCTGACCGATAATTTGCCGAAGACACGTTCCGGCAAGATCATGCGCCGCCTGTTGCGCGCATTGGCCCGCGGCGAGGAAATCACCCAGGATATGTCAACGCTGGAAAATCCCGCGATACTCGAGCAGTTGCGCGGCGCCGCGCCTGCCGCTGCCGGGAAAGCAGTCGCGGCTCCCAATGCAGCGAAAAAAGACGCTCCGACAAGAAGGCGCGAAGAGAAAGCTCCAAAGAAGAAAGTTCCAAAGAAGAAAGCTCCGAAAAAGAAAGCCAAAACTGCTGCGAAGCCCGGCAAGCGCAACTCAGCCGTCAAGGCCAAAGCGGCGCCGAAGCGCGCCAAGGCTTTAGGGGCAAGGCGCGTTCCGTGCGGCGCAAGAAGTAGCGCTGGCGGCTCGCCGCCGCGAGCCGGCGTTGTGCATCGCGTCAACAGCCCAAAGACTGTCAAGAGCCGATTGGCCTGATAATCGTGCCGCCGGTTTTCATCAAAGGTTGACTCGCCATGAATCTGAACCAAGTAACCCTACCCGCCAGCAACGTGGAAAGGTCGGCCGAGTTCTATCGTCGCCTTGGATTTACGCAAATCGTCGATGCGGTGCCGCGTTACGCCAGATTCGAATGCCAGGACGGCGCGACATTTTCTCTGCACGCGTTCGATACGGTGGTGCCGTCGCAGACGGTGCTCTACTTCGAGTGCGACGACGTCGACGCCGCCTATGAGCGTCTCTGCAAACTGGGAATAGAATTCAATCAGGCCCCAAAAGATCAAATTTGGCTGTGGCGCGAGGCCTACTTGCAGGATCCGGACGGCAACATTATTTGTCTCTATCACGCCGGCAGCACGCGGCGATTCCCGCCTTGGCGATTGTCGGACGACTCGCCCAGGCTTTGACCGAAAAGCTAGGGACTCCCATCCCAAACTCGGCTAGAATAGGCGGGCCGGACGGGCGACTTTAACGCCTCGCGTGCGACCAGGCAGCGACACGGCACTCCATTTATAAACGGGATTTTTGGCATTCGCGGCCTCGGCCGCATTTTCACTGTGATTGGACAATATGCTTTCCACCTCCAACGTTGCCGTTCAATTCGGCGCCAAGCCGCTCTTCGAGCAGGTGACGGTCAAGTTCTCCGACGGCAACCGCTACGGCCTGATCGGCGCGAACGGCTCGGGCAAATCCACCCTTATGAAGGTGCTGGGCGGCGATCTCGAGGCCAGCGCCGGCGATGTCATGCTGCAGGTCGGCATGCGGCTCGGCAAGCTGAATCAAAATCAATTCGGCTACGAAGATGAGCGCGTGCTCGATGTGGTCATGCGCGGCCATACGGAGCTTTGGGCGGCAATGCAGGAGCGCGACCGGATCTACGCCGACCCCAAGGCCTCCGATGAGGACTACATGAAGGCCGCGGAGCTGGAGGGTGTGTTTGCCGAATACGGCGGATACGATGCCGAGGCTCGCGCCGGCAGCATCCTCACCGACGCCGGCATCCACGAATCGCGGCACAACGGTCCGATGCGCGAGGTGCCGCCGGGACTGAAGCTGCGCGTGCTGCTCGCGCAGGCATTGTTCTCCAACCCCGATGTACTGCTGCTCGATGAGCCCACCAACAATCTGGACATCAATTCGATCCGCTGGCTCGAAGGGGCGCTCAACAACTACAACGCCACGATGGTGATCATCAGCCACGATCGGCATTTCTTGAACCAGGTGTGCACGCACATCGCGGACCTGGACTTTCAGCAGCTAAAAATCTATCCCGGCAACTACGACGACTTCATGCTGGCTTCGGTGCAGGCACGCGCCCGAGTCGAAGCGGCCAATGCCAAGGCCAAGGACCGCATATCGGATCTGCAGGAGTTTGTGCGGCGCTTTTCGGCCAATGCATCCAAGGCGCGTCAGGCCACCTCGCGCAAGAAGCAGCTCGAGAAAATCAAGATCGAGGAAATCAAACCCTCCTCGCGGCAGAATCCCTACATCCGCTTCGAGCAGGGCAAGAAACTGTACCGCTCCGCAGTGACCGTGGAGAAATTGAGTTTCAGCTATCCGGGATCGAGCGAAAAAGTGCTCGACAATCTGAGCTTCAACGTCGAGGCCGGCGAGCGCATCGCGATAATTGGTCCCAATGGCGTCGGCAAGACCACGTTGATGCGCTGTCTCGCCGGCGAATTGCGGCCGAACAGCGGACGCATTGTCTGGGTCGAAAATGCGCAACCCGGCTACATGCCGCAGGACCCGCAGGCGGAATTCGAGGACAAGATCGACCTGTTTGCCTGGATGTCTCAGTACACCGGCAAGGCGGACGACGATCAAATTGTTCGCGCCACCCTGGGGCGTCTGTTGTTTTCCGGCGAGGAGACCAAGAAGTCCGTGAAGGTGTTATCGGGCGGCGAGAAGGGCCGCATGATCTACGGCAAACTCATCCTGACCAAGCCCAACGTGCTGCTGATGGACGAGCCGACCAACCACATGGACATGGAAACCATCGAGTCGCTGCAGATCGGACTGGAACACTATGCCGGCACGCTCATCTTTGTGTCGCATGACCGCGAATTCGTCGGCGGCCTCGCAACCCGCATCATCGAAATGCGCCCCGACGGTAAGATCGCGGATTTCCGCGGGACTTACGACGAATATCTGAAAGAGCAGGGCGTGGAGACATAGCGCTCGAGGCGGCCCGCTGGCAGTATTCGCCCAATGAATCTGATCGCCGACCGTCTCCATAAGAAATTCGGCGCGATCACCGCCGTCGCGGAAGTATCCTTCGCCGCCGAGCCCGGCAAAATATTGGGGCTCCTGGGCCCGAACGGCGCCGGCAAGTCCACCACCATCAGCATGCTCGCCGGCCTCACCATACCGCAATCCGGTTCGGTGAAGATCGGCGGCACCAGCTTGGGGACGGGCGCGCATCCGATCAAGCGCAGCTTGGGCTTGGTCACACAGGAAATTGCGCTGCTCGAGGAATTGCCGGCGCGCATGAATTTGGAATTTTTCGGCGGTTTATACGGACTGTCGGGCCGTGCTCTCTCCGCCAGAATCGCCGCCGTGCTGGAGTTCACGAGCCTCACGGATCGCTCCGGCGACCCGCCGAGTGAATTCAGCGGCGGCATGCGCCGGCGCTTGAACATTGCCTGCGCGCTCCTGCATGAGCCGCAGATTCTTTTGCTGGATGAGCCGACCGTGGGAGTCGATCCGCAGAGCCGCAACGCGATCTTCGAGACCATTGAGGCGCTCGCAGGCCAGGGACGAACCGTGGTCTACACGACCCACTACATGGAAGAGGTCGAGCGGCTGTGCGATCGCATCGTGATCGTCGATCACGGGCGCGTCCTGGCCGACGACACCCTCGCAGGTCTTCTCGCGAGCGCGCCGGTCGGGAACAAGCTGACCTTGAAATACGACGCCGCCCCGGATAGCGCGGCGCTCGCGGAGATCAACGGCCTGCCGGGCGTCATACAGGTCGAACTCGCGGGCAGCGAAGTGTCGGTATCCGCAACGGATCTCGGCACCGCGGCACCGCGCGTGCTTGAGCGGCTGGCGGCTCGCGGCTTCAGCTGCCAGGAATTGACCAGCCGGCGCACCAATCTCGAGGATGTGTTCTTCGGCCTGACCGGACGCACGCTGCGCGACACATGAACCCGACCATGACCGCATTTCGAGCCCTGGTTCGCAAGGACATCGCGATATTCCTGCGCGACCGGCGCGCGTTGGTCGTCAGCGTGCTGACGCCGATCGTGGTCGCGGCATTCTTCGGTTTCCTATTCGCCGGGCCCGGCTCGGGCGGCAACCTCATTTCGCGCATGAAGGTCGGCATCACCGACCTGGACCAGAGCGCACTGACCAAGGCGGTGATCGAAAGCCTGAGCCAGGACGATGCGCTGGACATTCAGCTGCTCCCGGAGGCAGCAGGCGGAACAGTTGGTGCGTGCCGGCAAGTTGCGCGCGGCCATGGTATTTCCGGCGCAGTTCGAGTCGCTGGCGACCGGCGCCTGCTCGGCGTGCGGGCAGATGCCGGACCTCAAGCTTCTCTACGATCCCTCGCAGTCCATGGTCCGGCCGATGGTGGCGGGACTGGTCACTCAACACGTCATGCAACGGCTGTCGCGCCCGATTTCGTCGGCAACGCCAGGCCGGTTCCCTTCAACCTCGAAAACGTCCCGATGACCACCGGACCTCGGTACAACTCCTATGCGCATTCGTTCGCCGGCATGAGCATTCAATTCATTCTTTTCATGGGCATCGACGCCGGCATCGCGCTGCTTATGATGCGCCAGGAAGGCATGTGGCGCAGCCTGCGCGCCGCGCCGCTGTCGCGCGTCGTATTGCTCGGCAGCCGCGTGGTCGGCCACCACGCTGATCGCGGTGCTGATCCTCGCGGTTGTTTACCTGGTGGCCGCGCCTGGTCTTCGGCGTGCGCATCGCCGGCAGCGTGCCGGGTTTCATCATGGTTGCGTTCGCATTTGCACTGCTTGCGGCCACCACCGGACTGATGATTTCCGCCCTCGGCCGATCGGTCGGCGCGACGCGCGGAGTGTCCATGTTCACCGTGTTGATTCTGGTCATGCTCGGCGGCGCATGGGTGCCCGCGTTCCTGTTTCCGGAATGGCTGCAGCGCGTGACCGAGTTCGTGCCGACTCGCTGGGCCGTCGATGGATTGGACGAGATGACATGGCGTGGCCAGCCGCTGCAATCGGCATTTGTTCCCACCGCCATCCTGCTGGCGTGGTCGGCGCTTTTCGTGCTGATTGCTGTCTGGCGATTCAATTGGGAAGACGACTGACGCCTTCCCGGCTTGAGATGACGATGCGTCGCGTAAATTTTGCGGGGAGACGGTGCTGACAAAACTATTGGTTTCATTTGCCGTGATTTGCATAGCGCCTCTGCCATGGCGGCAGTCCTCCGCGCCCGACGCGGCTGCGAGGATCTTCCGTCGGCCGAGTCGTTGACCATCAACCGCATCGCCGACGCGGGTTTCAACCACAGCGAAGTCGCCGATACCGCCGAATACCTGGCGGATGAGATAGGCGGCCGGATGACCAACTCGCCCGCGATGCGGCGCGCCGAACAGTGGGCGCAAGAGAAGTTCAAGAACTGGGGATTGAAGGACGTACGTCGCGAAGCCTTCGACTTTGGCCGAGGCTGGTGGATCGAGTCCTCGCATGTACGGATGATTGCGCCGCGGCCGCTCGAGCTACGGGCGATTCCCGTGGCTTGGACGCCCGCCACCAACGGGTCCTTGAGCGCGCCGATCATAGTTGCGCCCATGGTGATCGAAAGCGACTTCGCGGATGGAAGGGCAAGCTGGCCGGCAAAATCGTGTTGGTAACCTGGCCGGCGCCGCCCAAGGACGACGGCGACGCTCCATTTCAACGGTTGACCGACGCCGATATCGCCAAGCTGGACAAGTACCAGCAGCCGACATTTGATCCCGCGCAGCGGCAAAAACGCATCGATCGCTATCACTTCAGGGCCAATCTGGACGCATTTCTGGCGTAGGAAGGCGCGGTCGCTTTGGTGCAAATGTCGCGCAGCGAGGGCCGGCTGGTGCATGGCGAAGGCAATGGTTATCGCGTCGGCAAGACTCCGAAGCTTCCGGGCCTCGAACTCGCGGCCGAGGACTATCGAAGATTGACGCGGCTGGCCAAGCGCGGCGAAGTGCGGCTGGAGATCGATAGCCGCGTCCATTTCGAGGATACCGACCACAACGCTTACAATATTCTCGCGGATCTTCCCGGCGACGATCCGCATGCGGGCTACGTGATGGCCGGCGCACATTTGGACAGTTGGGTGGCCGGCGACGGTGCCGCCGACAACGGCGCCGGCAGCGTGGTGGTCATGGAAGCCGCCCGCATTCTGGCAAGCCTCAATATCCACTCGAAGCGCACCATCCGCTTCGTGCTATGGTCCGGCGAGGAACAAGGTCTGCTGGGATCGGCCGCCTATGTCGAGAAGCATCTGGCGCATCGTCCGGCGCCGGCCGATCCGGACGAGGCCGATTTGCCGCCTTTTTTTCGACCGACACGTATCCGGTGCAGACGCTGCCCGGCTTTTCCGATTTGGCGGCTTATTTCAACATCGACAACGGTTCCGGCAAGATTCGCGGCATTCACACCGAGGGAAATTTCGCCGTGGTGCCGATCTTCCGCGAATGGTTCTCGCCGTTTGCCAGCCTTGGCGCGAATACGGTCGTGGCGCAACCGACCGGGGGCACGGACCATGTATTCCTGAGCCGCCTTGGATTGCCGGCGTTCCAGTTCATCCAAGATCCGCTGGACTACGAGACCCGGGTTCATCACACCGACCTCGATACTTTTGATCATTTGCGGCCGCTGGATTTGCGGCAGGCTTCGGTGGTTCTTGCGACCGTGCTGATGGCTGCCGCGAACAGCGACAAGCCGCTGCCGCGCAAGAAGTTGCCTACGCAGCCGGCGGTGACCGATCCGTTCTCGTATCCGGATCCGTGCAAGAAGTAAGCGGCGGTCCGCGGGGCGCTTATGTCTGTTTCAGGCGTCCGCGGCGAAAATCGGCGATGATTTCCCGTGCGGCATTGTGTCCCGGCGCTCCGGTGACGCCGCCGCCGGGATGCGTTCCCGAGCCGCACATGTACAGCCCTTCGCAAAGGACCGCGATAATCGCCGTGTCCCAGCATCGGCCGCGCGGAAAACAACTGATCCAGACTCAAAGCGCCATGAAAGATGTCGCCGCCGATCAATCCAAAGGTGCGCTCCAGATCCAGCGGACTCATGATCTGCCGTCCTAGTACCGAAGCCTTGAAATTCGGTGCGTGGGAATTGACCAAATCGATCATCACGTCCGCGACTTCCTCGCGATGCGTGTCCCAGGATGCGTCGTTCGGCAACGTGGGCGCGACATGCTGGCAGAACAGGCTGGCGACATGTTGGCCCTTGGGCGCCAGAGTGTCGTCGAGCGTCGAGGGAATCAGCATCTCGACGATGGGCCGCTTCGACCAACCGTCGGCCTTGGCATCCAGATAGGCCTGATCCATGTACGCGAGGCTCGGCGCCATGATGATGCCGGCGGTGTGATGATCGGCCGCAGTGCGTCCCGGCAGTGTCCGGAAAGTCAGGCAACTCCGACAGCGCGACATTCATGCGGAAAGTCCCGGACCCGCAGCGCCAGTGGCTGATGCGCTCGCGGAAATCCTGCGGCAACACCGCGGAGTCGATCAGCGATCCGTACAGCAATTTCGGATTGAGATTCGACACGACGCTGCGTGCGCGGATCGACTCGCCCTTCTCGGTGACCACGCCCACCGCGCGGCCGCCCTCCACCAACATTTCCCGCACCGGACTCGCGACGCGAATTTCCACACCGCGTTCGGCGGCGGCCTTGGCCATCGCCTGGGTGATCGCGCCCATTCCGCCGATTGCGTGTCCCCAGGCGCCCTTCTTGCCATTGACCTCGCCGAACACGTGGTGCAGCAACACGTAAGCGGAACCCGCCGCGTACGGACTCGCATAGTTGCCGACCACGCCGTCAAATCCGTAGGCCGCCTTGATCGGCGCGCTCTCGAACCAGGAATCGAGATAGTCTCCCGCCGATTTCACGAACAAATCCAACAGTTCGCGCCGCATCGTCAGATCCAGCTTGGCGATGCGTTTGGCCTGACGCGCGCCGCGCAGCAGTTCAGGCAACGCTGCCAACCAGCCGCCCGCCGTGACATTCGGCGGAGTCTGCAGCACCAGATCGCGCAGGACGTCGGCGATGACCTCCAGACGCTCCCCATACGCCGCCAGGCGTTCGGCGTCGCGGCGCGGAGAATTTCGCAACTTCCTGCGCGGTATGTCCGGCGCCCACTTTCAGGTAGCTGCTCTCGTCCAGCGGCAGAAAGTTTGCCAGCTTGCGCTCGACCACCCGCAAACCATGTCGCGGCAGCTCCAGGTCGCGAATGATTTTCGGATTGAGCAGCGACACTGTGTAGGCCGCCACGGAATTGCGAAACCCCGGATGAAATTCTTCGGTGACCGCGGCTCCGCCGACGACGCTGCGCCGTTCGAGCACCGTGACCTTAAGTCCCGCCGCCGCGAGATAGGCGGCGCAAACCAAACCGTTGTGGCCGCCGCCGACAATAACGGCGTCGCGCGATGTTTCAGCCAAGACCGCGCCATCCCGTTCGGGCCCGCGGTTTGCCAGCCGGCGCCCGGGCGGATTCTCGCAAGACGGCTCTCCGGAATCAACTCGCGCATGCGGCGCGCGAAACTTCGCAGCGACACTTCGCTGTGTCCCAGGGGACCCGGCGTGTAGCTGCGCGAACCCATGCCGCTCTGCACCCGCTCGATGAGCGCCTTGTCCTCCAAGCTGACGCGCCGATTGATGCGCCAATTCAAATATCGCGCCGCACGCATTTCTCGCCGATCGTCCGGAAGCGCGTAGGCAATCTCGCGCACCAGGGTTTCGGTCGGCGATACCGGAATCATCTGCATGAAATCGACCTGGTCGGGATAAATATCGAAGGCCACGTTCGGCCACAGCTTGAAGTAGGTCCAGAGGCGCTGGCGATCCTGCGGCAGATGGGCGCACTTCGGCAACACAGACTGGTACATGCGCTCCGACAGGCTGCGGAGGACGGTGTATCGCGCAAATACCCCCACATCTTGTCCACCCAGAGCTGCGCCTCGACGCCATAGGATTGACCGAACAAGCGAGACAGTCCGGGATGAGCCACCGCGATGTGCATTGCATCCGAATAATTGTCGGTCACGTTTTTCCAGTTCACGTGCCGCACCCTCAAGGTCACGCGTCCCGATCGGCTTCAGTTCCTCGAGCCGATACAGGGCCAATTCCTCCTCGTACGGAGCCAGCATGTCGGCGACGCTGGGCAGACCCGGCCTCAGGCGTACAAACACGAATCCCTTGTAAATCTCGCTTTCCACGGCTTTAAGAGCGTATTGCTCCAGCGAAAAGTCCACGAACTCCTGGCGGTGCGGCACGGCGGCGAGGGTGCCGTCGAGATCGTATGTCCACGCATGGTAGGGGCAAACGATGCGTCCGGGGCAATGGCCGGCGCCGCCGTCGAGCAGCCGCGCCGCGCGATGGCGGCAGACATTGAAGAAGGCTTTGACGCTGCGATCGCGGCCGCGCACCGCAACCATCGGTTCGCCGAGGAAATCGAGCGTGTGGTAGTCGCCCGGGTTGGGAATGTCGTTGAGATGGCAGATAACCTGCCACGAGGCGGCAAAGATCTGCTGCTTTTCAGCGCGCAGAAAGTCCGCGTCCCGATATATCCAGCCGGGCAGGCTAAAGTCTTCGTCTATCGCTCGGCGACGTGCATCCATAAAGGTCATTCCCGCTCTTGTTGAACGATAGTATAACAAGAGAAAGATTCAAGTTTTGTGATGTTTCTCGCGCAAGACCCGCGGAAAGGCGCCGGCGCACAGGGCATTGACCCAATCCTCGCAAATGCCGATCGCCTCGCGCGGCTTGAATGTCTCGGAGCTGAGGCTCAGCTCCACCCACAGGCCGTCGAGCAATGCGCTCAACGCAATGGCGGCCGAGCGCAGCTTCAATTTGGGCGCCGCGCCGGATTTGACCAGTTCACCCAACAAGCCTTCCAGAATCGAGCGGTACTTCCCATAGGTCCGATCGTGGACTTCGCGAATCTCGCGCGAGTGCGCGACCATGCTCCAGAACACCACCCACACATTGAAGAGCTGCGGATCGAGCAGTTCCGGCGTGAACGATGCGCGAAAGAAATCGCTCAAGCGTTCGCGCGGCGTCGCATCGCGATTTTGGGCGCGGGCACGCAGTTCGTCCTGCAGCGAGAGCGCGAGGGTCTCGTACGTCTCCGCCATCAATCCGGACTTGCTGGGGAAGTGGTGGTTGATCAATCCGATGGAGACGCCTGCAGCGGCGCTGATGCGGCGCACAGAAACGCCGTCGTGTCCGTATTTTTTCAAGCAGCGCAGAGTGGCCTCGATCAGGGCTTCGCGGCGTACCGCGGGCGTCGCACGACGAAACTTCGGTACATGCGGCTTCTTCTTCATCTAATTCCTTTTATTCCTGTTATGCCGAACCCCATCCCTGGAGTTCCAAAAATGAACCGTCAGGCTACGCGGTATGCCCGATAGTCCAATCCCAGCGCGCTTGCCACCGCCTCGTGCGTCAGCTGGCCGGCATGTACATTCAGGCCGTGGGCCAATCCAGAGTCCTTCGCGATCGCCGTTCGCCAGCCATGATCGGCCAGCGCCTTCACGTATGGCAACGTCGCATTGGTCAGGGCGAATGTCGAAGTCCTCGGCACGGCTCCCGGCATATTCGTGACCGCGTAATGGATGACACCGTCGAGCACATACGTCGGCTCGGCATGCGTCGTCGGACGGCTGGTCTCGAAGCAACCGCCTTGATCAATCGCGATGTCGACCAGCACGGCGCCGGCTTTCATGGTTTTGACCATCGCTCGCGTCACGAGTTTGGGCGCCGCGGCGCCGGCGATCAGCACCGCTCCGATCACCAGATCGGCGTCGCGCACCAATTCCTCGATGGCGTGCGCGGTCGAGTACACGGTCTTGAGCTGGCTGCCGAAAATTGCCGACAACTCCCGCAGGCGCTTGACCGAACGATCGACCACCGTCACATCGGCGCGCAGGCCGACCGCCATTTCCACCGCATGGGTGCCGGAAACGCCGCCGCCGAGCACCACCACCTTGGCGGGAGCCACGCCGGGGACGCCGCCCAACAACACGCCGAATCCGCCGTTGGCCTTTTGCAGACAATTCGCGCCGACCTGTACCGACATGCGTCCGGCCACTTCACTCATCGGTGTCAGCAACGGCAACGAACCATCCGGCGCCGTCACCGTTTCGTAGGCGATGGCGGTTGCGCCGGATGCGATCAACGCCTGCGTCTGCTCGCGGTCGGCCGCCAAATGCAGGTAGGTAAACAACGTTTGCTTGCTGCGTAACATCTTGCATTCGTTGAGCTGCGGTTCCTTGACCTTCACGATGAGATCCGCGGAGCCGAAGATGTCCTCGGCCCTTTTGGAGATGGAGGCGCCGGCCGATTGGTAGTGCGAATCATCGAAACCGATTCCGGCGCCGGCACCGCTCTGCACGACGACCTGATGCCCGGAATCGACCAATTCGCGAACGCCCGCGGGCACCAGTCCGACGCGATATTCATGAATTTTGATCTCTTTGGGGACGCCGATTTTCATAAAGTCGCTCCGCAGGGGTATTCCGGGATGGCAAGGTTACTCACCCGGGCGTCGAGAAACAATAAAACCTCCGGTCCTTTAGGCGATATCACGCAATTCCTGGACCAGCAGACGTTGCCAGAGCCATTCTTGCGGGTTTTGGGTGCATCAATGACATGCGCTCCAAATACGGCCTGAGGGCGACCGGCGTGCCGCGCGATGCCGCGGCACCTAGAGGGCCTTGACCCGCGGCCAACCCCGGACGTTTTCTCCTTCAATCCGCGGAGCGCCTTCGCCAGCACGATTTCTTCGCGGTAAGATCCGTGCCGAACGGAAATTCCGAAAACAATCCCCGGGCTCGCGCCAGAATAAAACGTTCTTCCAGGGCGCGCGGCGTATTGTTTCGATGCAATTGCGGAATCCGATGATCGTTGCGCAGCTTTCCCGCCGCCTGAGCCTCCCGTTGCAGGCTCTCCTGAAAGCGCGAATCGGCGATGTTCAACAGCGCCGCGATCGCGTCCTGATCGGTCAAGCCGCGCAAATCCGCAACGCCGTATTCCGTCACCACGATATCGCGCAGATGGCGCGGGATGGTCGTGTTCCCGTAGTTCCACAAAATATTCGATGTGACCGTGGAATTCCTTTCGCGGGTGCTGCGCAGCGTGAGAATCGAGCGTGCCTCCGGCAGGGAATGGGCCATCGCGACGAAGTTGTACTGACCACCCACGCCGCTGACGACGCGTCCGTCGGCCAGCCCGTCCGACACGGCTGCGCCCAATAGCGTCACCATCATGCTGGAATTCAAGAATCTCCCATGCCGGCGCTGCGCCATCTTCAGCGCTTGATCGGCGCCGTCCAGTTGATTGACGAAAGACACGCCGCACATTGAGAATTGACGCCGTTCCGCCTCGGGCAGGTCGCGCAATGCCGCGTAGAATCCGCGAGGCCCTAAAAAGAACGCACCATGCAGCAGAGTTCCGCCGGTGAGCTGACGCCCGGTGCACGTGGCCGACAACTCGCGCCTGGCCTCCGGCGTCGCCAGGCTGGCGGCGGCGTTCTGGCCCTCGCCGTTCTCGATGCGTCCGCCGCGGTAGCTGCAGTCGCGGCGGAACACGCCGGCATTCTGCAGCAGTGAAAAGTCTTCCGCGCTCAAGGGACTGGCGAATTCCTCGTGCCAATGCCGCCAGCAGACGGTCATCGACGCGCTCGCTGATCGCGCCGTCATTCAACAGCCGCTGGATGCGCACGTCATCGTAGACGCGCCGTCGCAACACGCCGCTGCGGTACAGATCCAAGAATCCGTCCACCAGCATCTCGGTGCAGCCATACAAGCCGGCTTCGAACGGAGCGGTGCCGCCGACTGCGTCCAGGACGCGTCCGAAACGCTCCTCCGCCTCGAGTCCCTGCAGGATTTCGCGAAACTCCCCGTTCTGCTGCTGCCGCAGCTGCAGGCCATAGACCACCGCATCGCCCAGTTCGCCGATGCCGATCTGCAGCGTGCCGCCGTCGCGCACCAGCCGGGCGCCGTACAGTCCGATGGCGTGGTCGACCGTGCTCAAGCGCTGATTGGGCGGCGCAAACAGATCGTACTCATAGCGCGGATGCTCAAGAAGAGAATCAAACGTGTCGGCGCTCACCGCCGCCGGCCCGAACATGAATGGCATCTGGCGGTTGACCTCGCCGATCACGACCAGCTCCCGGCCTGCCAGCCGCTGCGGCGCCAATACGTTCAGCAGATCGACCGTGACATCGGGGTTCGATCCCAGACTGTATTCCGTGCGGCCCTCGACGCTGCGCTTGGCAATGAGCTGGCCGACGACGTTGACGCCGTGGGCGGCAACATCGCGCGCCACGTGCGTGTAGTTGCTGCTGACATAGTGACGCTGCGAATGCGCCACATTGAGCAGCGCGCCGGGATCCAGAAAAAATTCCACGATTTGCACGTTGTCGGGCACGCCGCCGCCGTGCAGATCGGTCACATAGTCGAGCGGCACGCAGGCGCCGAACAGCCGTGCCACCAGCGGTTCCAGAAAGCGGCGCTCGAGTTCGCCTTTCCATTGCGGTGCGCGCAGGCTCAATGCCGTGAATATTTTCAAGGAAAGGGAAGCATCGCGCCGCGCGCGCCGATAGAACTCATTGGCGAGCGGATTCGGCTTGCCCACACCCAACGGCAGCGCCAGCACAATGTGCGGGCCGACGCGGCTTAAAGTGTCCTCAACGCATTCGGCAACATCGTCAAAGACGCGCGCCATGTCAGTTCTTGGGCTTCAGCACCAGGGAGAAATTGATTTTCACCGCGTCGCCGATCGTTTCGGTGCTCTTCCAGTCGCCCTGGCCGACTCCGAAATCCAGGCGGTTGAGTTTGGCGCTGCCCGTGAGCTTGGCGTCCGCCGCGCCGGGCGTGAATTGAAACTCGATCGGCACATCCTTGGTGACGCCGTGCATTGTCAGGGCGCCGACCGCCGCAAAGCCGGCGGCGGTCTTGTTGATGGCTTTGGTGACATAGTGCGCGCTGGGATTATGCGCCACGTCGAAGACGTCTTTGCCGCGAATGGTGGTGTCGCGGTCCTTGTCCAGCGAATCGACCGAACTCATGTCGATTTGCACATCGATGCGCGAATTCGCGAGTGCATCGGGGGCGAAGTCGACCGCGGCAGTAAACTTGTGAAACACACCTTTGAATTCCGCGCCTGCCTGGACGCCGACAAACTCCAATCGGCTCTGGGCAACGGAAACATAGCTTGCGGCTTCGGCGGCTTCGGCGGCTTCGGCGGCTGCTGCGGCTGCGGCAGCGCAGACAATGATCGCGGTCATAGCAACGACGGCAGTTCTCATGATCGCTTCTCCGGCTTGGTGAATGGCAGCATGCGCTTCAGCACGTCATCCTTGTTCCAGAAATGATGTTTGAGCGCGGCTAGAATGTGCAGAATCGCGACGGCCAGCAGCAGCCAGCTCAAGGTGTCGTGGGTCGTTCGCAGCACGTCGAAAGCGCGCTCGTTGGGTCCGATGAGATTCGGCCACGTAAACCGGTCGAACCAGCTCACCGAATAGTTCTTCGCGGATGACATCATCCACCCGGTCAACGGCATGGCGAATAACAGGATGTAGAAGAGAATGTGAGTACCGCGGGCGAGTGTTCTTTCTATCGTATTCATGCCGGGCGGCAGTTCCGGCGGGCGATTGAACAGCCGCCACAGCAACCGCAGCACTGCCAGCATCAGAATGGTCATGCCGAAGCTCTTATGCCGCGCCAGGAGAGCGAGCTTGCGCGCTCCCAGCGGCAGATCGTCGCCCATCCACCCCAAGGTGAATTGCGTTATTACCAGCGCCGCGATGATCCAATGAAAGGCCTGAGCGACCGCAGAGTAGCGGGTCGGGGGAATCTGATTTGGCATCGCGCGTCTCCGGCTGCAAACTGGGGTCTAGTTTAGCAAGTCACCGAGGCCGCAGTGTTCAAGAGGATTTTCGCCGCCGCGTTAGTCTTGAGTTTGACGGCATGCGCCGCGCCGCCTCCGCGGCCTCCGGAACCGCAGGTGCTTGAGGCCGAAGCAGCCGTACAAGCGCTGCCTGCACCCGGTGAGTACAAAATCGACACTGCGCAATCGGAACTGAGATTGTTGGTCTACCGGTCGGGACCGTTGGCGGGCCTCGGCCACAACCACGTCATGGTCAATCGCAGCGTGACCGGCCTCGTACAAATTGCCGAGAGCATTTCCGCGTCGTCATTTTCGTTGAGCGCCCCGGCGAGCGGCTTCGACGTCGACGACTCGCAAGCGCGCGGCGAAGAGGGCGGCGATTTTGCGGGCGAGGTTCCCGAGGACGCCAGGGCCGCTACCCAGCGCAATATGCTGGGCGCCGCCGTTCTCAACGCCGCCGCATATCCCGAGATCACGGTAAACGGCGTGGCGCTGACCGGCAGCGCTGGGTGCCCTGAGCGCGGATCTTGAAATCGGCGCGGCAGGACACACATCGAAAATATCGGTGCCGTTCGTTCTTACAGGCGGTGCGCGGCAGCAATGGACCGCATCGGGTTCCATGGAACTGCGCCAGACGGCCCTCGGCATCACACCCTACAGCCTGTTGCACGGCGCACTGCTGGTACGGGATGCAATGCAGCTGAAATTCAAGATCACGGTGTTGCCGAACTAGTCAAAAGAATCGGCGTTCCCTCGGGCGCGAGCAAAACCACCGCAGGCACGGAACGCAACCGCGGCGGCAATTCGCCGTTCGGCACAATGCCTTTGTCGGCAAGATGAGCCAACGTACCGCCGACGTCGTCGACTTCGAACCTCAAGGTGGCGCGTCGTAAATCCGCAGGGTGATATAAGCCGAGATCGATGAAATCGCTGGTGCACGCGATATGCGGTAGCAGGTCGGCGGATTCGTCCATGCCGACAAAACCGAAGTCCTCCCAGTAGGTCTTCGCCAACTCGCGGTCCGGCGCCGGTAGCGCGATCTCGAGAAAATAGCCGCAGCGTGAGGTCTCGTTGGCAAGGCGCTTGCTCGGTGAAAAGGTACGCGCTTCGACCAGGCGTATCAGCTGCCCGGAGGGATCGAGCCAGCCGACCTCGTTGAAGACATCATTGCCGAGGCGGCGGAACTCGAATTCGATCCCCTTTTGTTCGAGGCCATCCAAATATTTGAGCAGATCGGGCTTCACGAAAGTCAACGATGGCGCGGGCATGGCCTCCTGATGCAACCCCAGGCAGATGCGGCCGTCGGTGACCACGGCGTACGGATGAGGCCACGCATCGCCCACTTCCGCCGAGGAAAAACCCAGGCTGACGTAGAAATCCAAGGAGGCCTGAATATCCGGCGCGGTGAGCGAGAACTCGAGAAAGCGTCCCAGCACGGCGCCGCTAACCCACTCCGCCGACACAGACGTACTTGATTTCCGTGTAATCGAGGATCCCGTATTTGGATCCCTCGCGGCCGATGCCGGATTCCTTGACGCCGCCGAACGGCGCCACTTCGGTCGAAATAATACCAGTGTTCAATCCGACGATTCCGTACTCGACCGCCTCCGAAACCCTCCAGCTGCGCGCGAGGTCGCGCGTGTATATATACGCTGCCAAGCCGAACTCAGTGTCATTCGCCATCGCAATCGCCTCGGCTTCGGTTTCAAATTTAAACAACGGCGCCACCGGGCCGAACGTTTCTTCCCGAGCCACCAGCATCTGCGGCGTGACGTCCGTGAGGATCGTAGGTTCGAAGAATGAACCGCCCAAAGCATGGCGCTTGCCGCCGAGCGCAATCCGGGCGCCCTTCGCCACGGCATCTGCTATGTGTTCCTCGACTTTCGCCACCGCTTTGGCATCGATCAACGGCCCTTGGTCGGTGGCGCCTTTCAGTCCGTCGCCCACGCGCAAGCGCGCGACGGCGTCCTTGAGCCGATTCGCAAATTCATCGTATACGCCCGTTTGCACCAGGAGGCGATTGGCGCAAACGCAAGTTTGACCGGTATTGCGATACTTGCTGGCCATGGCGCCCTGTACCGCCGCATCCAAATCGGCATCGTCGAATACGATAAAGGGCGCGTTGCCGCCGAGCTCGAGCGACAATTTTTTGACCGTGCCCGCGCACTGGGACATCAGCTGCTTGCCGACTGCCGTGGAACCGGTAAAGGTCAGCTTTCTCACGCCCGGGTTGCCGGTCATTTCTCCGCCGATCGCGGCGGCGTTGCCGGTGACCATGTTGAAGACGCCTTTGGGAACCCCGGCGCGCCGGGCTAGTTCGGCCAGCGCCAGCGCGGAATACGGGGTTTGCGTTGCCGGCTTGCAAACCAGAGTGCAGCCGGCGGCGAGGGCGGGGCCGGCCTTGCGGGTGATCATCGCGGACGGAAAATTCCACGGTGTAATTGCCGCGACCACGCCGATGGCCTGGCGCAACACCAGTAGGCGCTTGTCGATCTGGTGACCCGGAATAATGTCGCCGTACAATCGCTTGGCTTCTTCCGCAAACCACTCGATGAAAGACGCGGCGTAAACGATTTCGGTTTTCGACTCGGCCAGCGGCTTGCCCTGCTCGGCGGTCATGAGGGCCGCTAGATCTTCCTGATGTTCAATCATCAGTTCAAACCAGCGGCGCAGGATAACGGAGCGCTCCTTGGCGGGGCGCGCTCTCCAGGCCGGCAGCGCCGCTGACGCCGCCGCTATCGCGCGGCGCGTCTCCGCGGCGCCGAGATTCGGAATGGAGCCCAGCTTCTGTCCGGAGGCTGGGTTCGTCACTTCCAGCGTGGCGCCGTTGTCGGCCGCGCTCCAGCCGCCGTCGATGAAGCACAGTTCACGCAGCAGCGCGCCATCATTGAGTCTCAGGGACATGACGCTTCAACCCCACGTGGCCAAGGGCACGCAGCCTGACGATGGCCGTCGCTTGCAGTCAATTCAATATTCTGTCCCATGTGCTCTCACCGTGCAGCCTGCGAGGATAGCGCGTTCAAATGACCGCTCTCAAGCAACGCTCAACGCTCGAGAATTGCGGTGACGCCCATGCCTCCGGCGGTGCAGACCGAGATAAGGCCCCGCTTTCCCTTCGCGTCGTCGAGAATTTTGGCCAGCGTGGCGACGATGCGCGCGCCGGTCGCCGCAAATGGATGGCCCATGGCGAGGCTGCCCCCCTTCACATTCAGTTTTGACCGGTCGATCGTGCCGAGCACGCCCGGCAATCCCAGTTTGTCCCGGCAATACGCCGGATCCGTCCACGCCTTCAATGTGCACAGCACTTGTCCGGCAAAAGCCTCATGGATTTCGTAGAAATCGAAGTCCTGAAGCTTCAAATTTGCGTCGCTCAGCATTCGCGGAACCGCGTAGGCCGGGGCCATGAGCAGGCCTTCTTTCTTTTCAATGTAATCGACAGCGGCCACTTTGCCGTAAGTCAGGTAAGCCAATACCGGCAGATTGCGCTCGCGAGCCCACGTCTCGGAGGCCAAAAGCAACGCGGCGGCGCCGTCGGTCATCGGCGTGGAGTTTCCCGCCGTCAATGTACCCGCGCCGGAGAAATCGAAGGAAGGCTTGAGCGCCGCAAGTTTTTCCAGGGTCGTATCGGTGCGGATGTTGTTGTCCATCGCAAGGCCCAGATATTCGATCACCAAGTCCTTGTAAAACCCGCCAGCGTACGCGACGGCAGCCTTTTGATGGCTCTCCAGGGCAAGCTGATCCTGCTCCTGGCGGGTGATGCCCCAGGTTTTTACCATGAGCTCAGTATGTTCACCCATGGACAGACCGGTACGCGGCTCTGCCACTCCCGGCAATACCGGCCGGAAATTTTTCGGCCGCAGCCCAAACCAGGGTTTTACCCGGGCTGCCGCGGTCTTGCCGCGATAACTGCGCAGCAACAGCTGTTGAAAGCTTCTCGGATAAACGACCGGCGGATCGCTGACCGTATCAACGCCGCCGGCAATGGCGCAATCGATCTGGCCCAATGCAATCTTGTTGCCCAATAGGATTGCCGCCTCGAGGCTGGTGCCGCAGGCGCGCTGCAAATCCAAGCCCGGAGTCTCCGCGGCCAGTCCGCATCCGAGCACCGATTCGCGCGTCAAATTCCATTGACTGGAATGCTTCATGACCGCGCCGGCCGCGACATCGTCTATCCGTTGTCCGCGCAAGCCAAAGCGCTCGACCACGCCGCGCAATGCGGCGATCAACATTTCTTGATTCCCCACTTGCGCATAGACGCCGTTGCCCCTTGCAAACGGGATGCGGGCGCCGCCGACAATCGCGACGCGCCGCGGACTTGCTCCAACCAACATGCCTGCCCCCTTTACGTTTAAGCTGAGGATTATGGACCTACCCGCCAGCATATAATCCATCCATGAGAGGATTTTCGCCTAGGCTTTGCTGCGGGCTCGCGCTTTTGGCGCTTGCCGGATGCGGCGCACGACCGCCGCCTGCGGCTGCGCCGCCGGCGAAAGCGGCCGCGCCGATCGATCAGCTCAATCGAATCGTGGACCGCTACTGGGACGAACGCATATCAATTGAGAATGAGGTTTCACCCCAAGTCCTCGCGGATTCCTTGAATATCGAGCGCCGTTATCTGGCGGAGCTGCTCAGCGTGCCGCGCGACTCGCTGGACGTTCCGTCGCGGCTGAACTACGACATTTTCAGGCGGCGGCGCGAGACCGCGATCGAGGGCTTCACCTTTCCCGGCGAGTTGCTGCCCATCAATCCGTTCGGCGGAATGGTGCAGCAAGTCGCGGCCAAGGCGGAGAACTTGGCGCAGCATCCTTTTGCAAACGGCGCCGGATATGCCAACTGGCTGAAGAGCATCGATGACTACGTACGCTGGACTCAGCAAGCGGTTGCTAACATGCGCGAAGGCTTGCGCCGCGGCTATGCCTCTCCCCGCGCGGTGATCGAACGCATGCTGCCGATCCTGGAACGTCTCGGCGTGGACGGCTCAGCCAACGTGTTCTATTCGCCGCTGCGCGATTTTCCCGCGAGCATCAAGGATCCGGAACGCAGCCGCCTGACCCGGGACATCACGAACACGATTGCGGGGAAATTGCTGCCTGCCATTCGCACGCTGCACGATTTCTTGCAGAACGAATACCTGCCGCGCGCCAGAAGCGGGCTCGCATTGTCGGAGTTGCCGCTGGGCAGTCAGTGGTACGCATTCCGCGCCAAAAGAGCGACCGGCACTGCACTCTCGCCCGATGAAATCCACCGCATCGGCGTGGCCGAAGTCGAACGTCTCGGTCCTGCCGGGCCCAAAGAGGCGGCGGCCGCCGCGCCGGCCGGAGGGCTCGTGAACGCCTACAAGGAATTGCAGGCACAGATCCAGCCGGCGCTGCCTAATGCGTTCTCAGAGTTGCCGCAAACGCCTCTGGATATTAGAGCCGCGGAGCAGCTGCCGCGACCTGCCGCGGCGGTGTATTACCAACGCGGCGGACCGGCCGGAGAGCCGCCTGCCGTTCTGTACATAAATGTCAAGAATGCGAACGCAACCACCCCCAGCATCGCTGGC
This sequence comes from uncultured Gammaproteobacteria bacterium, assembly GCA_963809645.1. GTDB lineage: Bacteria > Pseudomonadota > Gammaproteobacteria > Steroidobacterales > Steroidobacteraceae > Bog-1198. The sequence continues at coordinate 290,976 of CAWEKK010000007.1, read as the reverse complement.
TTTCTGCAGCACGCATTGCCCGGGGAGCATTTTCAGGCAGCCCTGCAGCAGGAGCGTACCGACCTGCCGAGATTCCGCCGCTTTGGCGACGAACCGGCTTTTACGGAGGGGTGGGGACTGTATGCCGTTTCGCTCGGCGATTCATTGGGCGCATTCCCCGACGCGGCGGCCGAAGCGGGGGCGCTCGCGGCGGAATTGCAGTGCGCCGCAGCCCTGGTTGTCGATACGGGTTTGCACGCGAAAGGCTGGACGCGAGGTCAGGCTGTTGACTATCTTCGCGTGCACCTGGGTTTGGACGATGCCGACGTCCAATCCTTGATCGACTGGTACGCGGCTAGCCCTGCAGACGCGATGGCGTGCATGATGGGTGAAACGAAGTTTCGCGCGCTGCGTGCACGTGCGAAGCAGCTGCTGGGGGGCCGCTTCGACCTGCGCGAGTTTCACACGGAAATTCTACGGGATGGCGCGATGCCGCTGGACATTCTCGAGACAAAAATGAAGCTCTGGATGGACGCATCGAAATGAGTGGTTTTACCGGGAATAACCGCCTGGCGGCGATTTCGTTCGAACGGTATTTGTTTACTGGAGTCAGATTATCTAGTGCGTATTTTATTTATGTTGACGGCCATTTTTGCCGCCGCTTCAGCGCAAGCCGCAGATCTCGCGGCAGAAGCCGCGTCGAGCAACGATATCGACGTATCGGTATCGCTGGACCCGGCGGAACAAAGCGGCAGCGCCAGCGCGACAGTGAGGATTCATGCACGCCGCGAGGTTGTCTGGTCGCTGATCACCAGCTGCCCGGAATCCGTGCGGATGGTCCCGGGGCTGCAAATCTGCGACGTACTGGAGACCGCGCCGGATCAATCGTGGCAAAAAATCCGGCACGTCATGGACTACTCGTGGTACGTGCCGAAGCTGACTTATGTGATTCGCGCAAACTACGATCCACCCTCGAAGGTGTCGATCGAACGGGTATCCGGCGATTTACGCACGCTGCGCGGCTCGTGGGAATTGAAGAGCGACGGGGACTACACGCTTGCGCACTATTCCGTCGACCTCGCGCCGGGCTTTTGGGTGCCGCACTGGATTGTGCGGTCGGTGCTGCGCAAAGACCTGCCCAAGATGCTGCGCGCGCTGCGTTCTCGTGCTGAAGCGGCGGCCAATTCCAAGCCTTGAAGCCCGACGCCCGGCCCGCCGGGCGCTGCTGATAATTTGCATCGCTGCCGCCGCGCTCGGCGCGTGCGAGCGCGAGCCTGAGGCGCCGCAGCGGGTCAAGCGCGTATTCCATCTGAATCCGTACGAGAAGGACTTCGGCTATTCGCAAGCCGTCCTGGTAGATAAAACCCTGTATATTTCCGGCTCAGTGGCCGCGGATCAGAACGGACGCTTGGTGTCGCCCGGCGATATGGCCGGGCAGATGCGCGCTGCATATTCCAATATACGCCGTACCCTGGCCGCGCATGGGGCCGACTTCGAAGAAGTTGCTAAAGAGACGATCTACACGACCGATATGGATGCATTGTTAAAGGCTTCGGATCTGCGCTTCGAGTTTTACGACAAGGAGCGGTTGCCGACAACCTCCTGGGTGCAGGTGCAGCGCTTGGTGGATCCAGGTTACCTGGTGCAGATCGAAGTCGTGGCTGAGCTGCCCTGAAGAGCGGACCCAAAGAATGGCGTTGCGCAACGTAGTGGATCAAAATTTCGAGCGGCGTCTCGCGGGACTGGTCAATTCCGGCGAGCGGGCAATTTTGCGCGGCGGCCGCAAGGGCGTCGAAAAGGAGTCGCTGCGGGTTTCCCCCGTCGGGGTCATTGCGCCGACCCGCCATCCGCAAGCCTTGGGCGCGCCGCTGACCAATGAACACATCACCACGGATTTTTCCGAATCGCTGATCGAATTGGTCACGCCGCCGTTCGGCGAGACCTGGGAGCTGCTGCAATATCTTTGCGATATCCATCAATTCGTATACCGCCATCTGCAGGACGAATTGCTGTGGGCGACGAGCATGCCTTGCGCGATCGACGGCGATGCCAGCATTCCGTTGGCGCAATTCGGCAGCTCGAATGTCGGTCGCATAAAGACGATTTACCGGCACGGTTTGGGCGTGCGCTACGGACGCATCATGCAGGCGATTTCCGGCGTGCATTTCAACTACTCGTTCAGTCCGAAACTGTGGGGCGTCCTCGAAGCCGTCAATCAATCCAAGCATCCGTTGCAGGACTTCATTTCCGAACAATATTTCGGCGTGCTGCGCAATTACCGCCGCTATGGCTGGCTGGTGCTGTACTTGTTCGGCACCTCGCCCGCGGTCTCGAACAGCTTTTTCGCCGGGCGGGACAATACGCTGCCGGCGCTCGATCGCGATACTGTGTACGAACCTTTCGGCACGTCGCTGCGCATGAGCGACATAGGCTATCGCAACAAGAATCAAGCGACTTTGAGCGTGTCGGTCAATAGTCTGGCCGAGTACGTGCGCGACTTGTCGCGCGCGATCAGCACGCCCTATCCTCCGTACCAGAAGCTCGGCGTCAAGGTCGCCGGCGTCTATCAGCAGCTCAATGCCAACATTCTGCAGATTGAAAACGAGTATTACAGCTTCATTCGCCCCAAGCGCATTGCGCGTTCGGGAGAAAGGCCGACCAAGGCGCTGCATCGCGCCGGAGTGGAATACGTTGAGGTGCGCGCGCTGGACGTGAGCGCGTTCGATCCCGTCGGCGTCAATCAAAACAAATTGCGCTTCCTGGAGGCCTTTCTCGCCTTGTGCCTGTTGCGCGAAAGCTCGCCGATCAGCCAGGGCGAACAGGCGGCGCTGGATGCGAATCATCTGCTGGTTGCGAGGCGCGGCCGGGAACCCAATCTGCGCCTCGGCCGTGAAGGACGCAGCATTGCGATGGCCGAATGGGCCCGGGAGCTGCTCGATTCAATGCAAGGACTTTGTGAAATGCTCGACCACGGCGAGCCGTCGCGTCCTTATTCCTCGGCTCTCGAGCAGCAGCGTGCCAAAATCGACGACGTGGAGCGGACGCCATCGGCGCGTCTGCTCGCCGAAATGCGCCAAAGCGGCGAGACCTTCTTTCAGCTCGCCCTGCGAATGTCGAAGCTTCACAAAGACTACTTTCTCGGTCTGTATCCGCCCAACGAGAGCCGCCTGCGCGAATTCGCCGGTGAAGCGGCCGATTCGCTTCAGGCGCAGCGCAGCATTGAAGCGGCCGACAAGACCAATTTTGACACCTATCTTGCGCACTACTTAGCGGACTGACGATTATTTGACATAACGGCAGGCCGTTGCGGCAGGTTACTTTGTAAAAAGTGCCACAGTTCATTGAGTACATAACGCCGGGCCGGTACGGTGACGCGAATGAGCAGTACCCACGGGCTTTCCAGCGAAGATCTGCCCAATTCCGCGCACGGCCGCCAATTGCGCGCGGGATTTCCCTGGCTGACCTTCGGCGCAGAGCTCGAGGCCGAGTTCAGACTGAGAAATTTCGACGAGAATCTGCTGCCCACGCGGGTGAACCTGTGTCTCGCGATCCTGATCGCGATAGCCTTCTCGGCCATGGACGCGATGTTGCTCGGGCCGCAGCTCGATCGCATTCCCGGCCGCATCCAAATACTCGTCATCATTCCGTTGCTGCTCATCGGACTGGCGTCGAGCTTCTCACGGCGGAGCCACCGGATTCACGCGCCTCTGACCATCGTCATCATGACCCTGTTCGGCTTGAGTGTGGCGGCCATCCAGATCATGGCCTCGCGGGGCGGGATCTCAGTGCTGATTTCCTGTCTGATTCTCAGCATTGTGTTTATTTATTTCATGAGCGGCTTGATTTTCTATCATGCGGTCGCCGCCAACGTCATCGTGATGCTGGTCTATCTGGCCGCCGGCACCGCTTTGGCGCTGCCGGGCCGCGAGTTCAGCTACAGTGCGCTGGCCATCGTTGCCGCCAACCTGTTCTGCGCGTCCGTCACTTACATGCACGAGAAGACCAGCCGTCTGCGCTTCCTCGAGGCCTGCCTGCTGCGCGAAATGGTGGCCCGCGACGGGCTGACCGGCATCCAGAATCGGCGCATGTTCGACCAGCACATTGCGCGTGTGTGGCAACAGGCGGTGCGCGAACAGGAGCGCGTCGCGGTGTTGCTGGCGGACGTGGACTGCTTCAAGGATTACAACGATCGTTATGGCCATCAAGCGGGCGACGAATGCCTGCGCGCAGTGGCCGTTTCCTTGAGCCAGTGTGCGCGGCGCCCGCTCGATTTCGTCGCGCGCTACGGCGGCGAGGAGTTCGCGATCGTGCTCTACGAGGCGAGCCGCGAATATGTCGCCGAGGTCTTGACGCGGATTCAGCGTTCCATCGCCGAGCTGAACATTCCGCACGAGGCATCCAAAGTCGCGAGCCGCCTCACGGTAAGCATCGGTGCCGCATTCGTGCTGCCGGCCGCCAACCGCACGCTCGAGGGATTGATTCAGCTCGCCGACGAAGCCCTGTATTGCGCGAAAGAAGAGGGCAGAAACCGCGTGATCGTGATGGAGGCTGAATATCACACCATGCGGACCGGACGCTTCGAAAAGCGCCGCCATCATGTGGATGCCTAGCGATAGATTGCGATCTGCGTTTCCTCGCCCGATTTCCGGGCGGCGCGGAACATCCCCTCGGAATTGAACTCCATGGCGATTTCTCCACGCGCATCGATTGCGACGACACCGCCTTCGCCTCCCAGCGCCGGCAGCTCGCCGTGAATCACTTCGCGCACCGCCTGGCCTAGGCCGCGTCCGCCGAAACGCATGCGCGCGCAGATGTCATGCGCAACCACAGCGCGTATGAACACCTCCCCATGACCGGTGGCGGAAACTGCGCAGCTGCGGTCGTCCGCATAGGTGCCGGCGCCGATAATCGGTGAATCGCCGATGCGCTGAAAACGCTTGCCCGTCATGCCCCCGGTGGAGGTCGCCGCCGCCAGCCGTCCGCAGTCGTCGAGCGCGACCGCACCGACGGTGCCCACGTGCGAAATCGTGTGGCCGGAAAGCCCGCGGTCTCCGCCGCGAATCCGCTGCAGCTGCTGCCAGCGCTCCGGGGTATGAAAATAGCCTTGTTCCACAAAAGAGAACCCCTCGGTTGCGGCAAATTCCTCGGCTCCCGCGCCCGCCAGCATGACGTGCTCGGATTTCTCCATGACAGCCCGGGCGAGCTGCACCGGATTGCGGATGCGCATCACGCCGCACACCGCTCCGGCTTTCAGCGTGCGGCCGTCCATGATCGAGGCATCCAACTCGTTGCGGCCATCGAGCGTGAACACCGCGCCGCACCCGGCATTGAACAAGGAATTGTCCTCGAGCAGCATCACGGCGCGCGTCACTGCATCCATGCTGGAGCCGCCGTTTTGCAGCAGCAAATACCCGGCGTCGACGGCTTCTTGCAGGCCGTCCCGATATCTGCGCTCCGCTTCGCTGCTCATTTCGCCGCGCGGCAGGGTTCCCGCGCCGCCGTGAATTGCTATGCCAAACATCCTCTAATCTGCTCCTTGGTGCTGCGGAATGGTTACCACCAACCCGTCGAGCTCCGCGGTTATATGAATCTGACAGCTCAAGCGGCTATTGTCGCGCGGCTGCCAAGCGCACTCCAGCATGCCCTCTTCCATTTCCTCGCGCGGTTCGAGCTTGGCAAACCACGCGGCATCGACATACACGTGGCAGGTCCCGCAGGCACAAGCACCGCCGCACATCGCGAGGATTCCCTGCACGCCGGCTTGTTTGGCCGCCTCCATCAGCGTGATGCCGAGCGCCGCCTGGATTTCGTGCCGGAAACCGTCCGGTTCAATGAAAGTGATGCGGGGCATTAATATGTAGAGATCACGTGTACCTCCGACGGAATCGTAATAGTATTACCCAGACTGCTTCGGGATCGGAGTCGAGAATGAAATTGATCACCGCAATCATCAAACCTTTCAAGCTGGATGACGTGCGTGCCGCGCTATCCGAAATCGGCGTCTCCGGCATGACCGTGACCGAAGTGAAGGGCTTCGGGCGGCAGCGTGGGCATACGGAGCTGTACCGGGGCGCGGAATATGTCGTGGACTTTGTGCCAAAGACCCGTATCGAGGTCGCCGTCAAGAATGAGCTGGTGGACCAGGTAATGGAGGCCATCGTGGGCGCTTCGAAGACGGGGAAGGTGGGAGATGGCAAAATTTTCGTTACCGATATTCTGCGGGTTTTGCGCATCCGCACCGGAGAGAGCGACAACGCGGCCCTCTAGACTCCCGGCCGGATCAGACCTCTAAGCTTCCTTGTCTTTCGCGGCCTTGCGCCGCTGCGAAAAAAGCCACAAAGCCGCGCCGCACACGGCGAAATTCAGCACCCACCACCAGAGCTGCCGGCTGCTGTTCCTGTCGTCCTCATGGCCGGCCGCGGCCGCATTGTCCAAAGTGCCCTTGAGGCTCTGTTTCACCGATCCCATGTCTATTTCAAAATCGACGGTCGCGGCCCCCGGCAGCGTCAGATCCTTGGTCCGCATGGAATAGCTGCCATCGGCTTGCGCGGTTGCGGCGTGAACCGTGCCGCGCAATATGACGCTGATCGCCGCATCGCGCACCGGCGCATTGTCGGCAAGGCGGCTCACGTGAATGCTCATCGTGTCATCGTGAACCACGCCTACAGCCAATAGGTCGCTGGAGCGCGCTTCCACGCGCGCGCTCCCCGGCGCAGCCGCCGCCCAGGGTGCGTGGAACAAGGCGCCCAGCGCAAGGCATGCGAGCCAGAGCTTCAAAGCATGAAACCCGCGACGCCCAAGACCGTGCCGGCAATGCTCGACAGCACGCCGAAGATTGGAAAGAACATCTTGCGCGCCAGGAAATACAGGGAACAGAGCACCAGCCCGAGTTCCAACAATCCTTCGCCGATGTCAAAGCGCAGGGCACGCTTTTCCTCGACGTCGGTCTCCGCGTCCTTCGCTTTTGCCTCCTCGAGAATCTTTTCCGCGTCCGCGGCGTACTTGGCGCGCGCAGCCTCCAGCTTGTGCGTGACGGCCTCGATCTTGGCAGGATCGGTGTTGAGGGTGCTGATCAGCGCCATCGCCACTTCCTCGGTGTTTTCGCGGATCTTTTTGGCTTGGTAATAGCCCCATTGATCGTTCGATTCGGTACGGTGAATCACCGCATGCGTATGCGCACGGTGCGAAGCGATGGTGACCACGGACAATAGGATGCCGACAACGCCCACCAAAATGCCGACGCGGCGGGTATTGGGATCAGCGGCATGTTCCGGCGTGACTTCAAGTTCAGGCATGGCGTTTGAATTTCCTCAATTGATTTCTAAAGATCTTCGGCAGCCGTTGCTTTCGAGGCGCCGCTCCAGGCCCACGATGGCGCCGAGCCCCAAGGCCAACAGGATCAACAGGGCTTCCCTGGCGGTCGAATCCGTACCAAGCTGCATGCTTTACATTACCTAGGTATTTTATGCGGACCTTGAGCAAATCTACGCGGCAAATTTTAGCGCAAAACGCGCAACGCGACTTCGATAGGTTGAGCATGAAGCTGTCGCTGCTCCGCAAAGACCCTTTTGCCTTCTTTCGCGGCACCAATTCAGTGTTTCTCGGCTTTCTGCCGCGCTCTCACCCGCTGTTCCACGCACCCAATATTCTGATCTGCGGCGACATGCACCTTGAGAATTTCGGCGCGTTCAAAGGGGACAATCGGCTGTGCTACTTCGACATGAACGATTTCGACGAAGCGTGCCTGGCGCCGTTCACGGTCGAGATCGTGCGCTTCGTTGCCAGCATCAAGGTTGCGGCCCGGGGCCTTGGCATGACCCCGGCACAGGGCAAGGTGTTGGCTAGGCGATTCATGCAGTCCTATCTGCAATGCATCGCTGACGGCAAACCGCGCTGGCTGGAACGCTCGCTGGCGCAAGGCGTGTTTCGCGCGCTGCTGCAACGGGCGATCAGCCGGACGCGCCGCGAACTGCTGACCAGGCTGACCAAGCTGAAAGCCGGCAAACGCCGCATCCGCAGCGACGGCGTGCGGGCGCTGCGCATCGATTCGCTCGAGCGTGAGCGTCTGCGCCGCTTCGTCGCGCAACTCGAAGTGCCCCCCTCGCACAAGGCCTTTTTCAAGCTGCTCGATGCCGCGCGACGCATCGCGGGCAACGGCAGCCTGGGTCTCCCCCGATACGTGCTGTTGGTCGAGGGCCGCGGCTCTCCGGACCAGAATTATGTGCTCGATCTCAAATTCGCCGCGCCTTCCGCGGTTGCCGAATGGCTTGAGCGGCCGCAGCCGAAATGGTCCGGCGAGGCGGCCCGGGTGGTGGCCATCCAACGCAAGATGCAGGCCATCTCGCCGGCGCTATTGCGCGCGGTCTATTTCGACGAGCGGCACTTCATCCTGAAAGAACTGCAACCCAGCATCGACCGTCTCGATCTTGCGCTGTGGCGCGGCAAGCAACGCCGCATTCTGCAGGCCGTCGAGGGCATGGGACATGTCGCGGCTTGGGCGCATTTGCGCGGCTGCGGACATTACGGCGCGGTATCGTCGGAAGTCTTGCAAAAGTATGCGGCGACCAAACGCTGGCACCACACCGTGGAGCGCATGGCGGAGCGAGCGGCGCGCCGCATCCACCGCGCCTGGGAGATCTACTGCAAGGACTACGATTCCGGCGCGGTCATGGCCGCCGTCGCCAAAATCAAGCAGCGGTGATGGGCGCGCGGGATCAAGAGCTCATTGAGCACGTGCAATCTTAGGGTTGCTGCGCGCGACGCCGAGAACGCCGCTGCGCACCACCTCGATGATTTCTCCGAACGAGCCGACGTTGGCAATGAATTCGCCGATCTCGAGCTCTGTGCCGGCGACTTCGACAATGTAGCTCGACAAATTGGACGACAGCACCTTTCCTCCGGCGCGGCGCAGCAGCGTGCCGATCGAGTCGGCCTGTTGCGCCGAAAGCTGAAGTTTGATCAGCAGCAATTCTCGCGCCAGATGATCGCCGCCGGTCATGTCCTCGACCGCCACCACATCGACGAGTTTCAACAGCTGTGCATTGATTTGCGCGATTGCCGCATCCGATCCGATGGTAACCAGGGTCACGCGCGAGACGGTGGGATCGTTGGTGGGGGCCACCGACAGCGACTCGATATTGTAGCCGCGCGCGGAAATCAGACCGGTGACGCGGGTGAGCGCGCCGGCTTCGTTTTGCAGAAGAATCGCAATGATGTGGCGCATTGCGGCTTAGGATACGGGAGGACGATGCTTGGGCGCCAGGGAGAGAACTGCTAGTCTCTCGGCGTGAAACAGCGCGACGACATGCAAAATCAGACTGCGCACCCGCTGGCGGGCACCGTCATGACCGGCGCGGATATGCTTGTTCAAGTATTGGCCGACGAAGGCGTCGACACCATATTCGGGTACAGCGGCGGCGCCATACTGCCGATTTACGACGCGGTGTTTCGCTTCAACCAGGAACACGCCTCGGCGATGCCCTTGGTGGTGCCGGCCAACGAACAGGGAGCAGCCTTCATGGCGGCCGGGTTCGCGCGCGCCAGCGGCCGAGTCGGCGTGGCGTTGGTGACTTCCGGACCGGGCGCCACCAATACCGTAACGCCGGTGCGCGACAGCCTGGCAGACTCGGTTCCCGTCGTGATCATCTGCGGTCAGGTCCCGACCACGGCCATCGGCACCGATGCATTCCAGGAAGCCCCGGTGCCGTCCATCATGGGCGCCGTTGCCAAACATGTTTTTCTGATCACCGACCCCGCCAAATTGGAAGCGACCGTGCGAACCGCTTTTGAGATCGCGCGCACCGGCCGGCCGGGGCCGGTGGTGCTCGATGTACCGAAGGATGTACAGAACTGGAAGGGCGTCTTCCAGGGTTCCGGACGATTGCCGGTCCCGGGATACCGGCAGCGGATGAACCGTCTCGAAGCCGCGGGCCTGACGGAGGCGGCCTGTGCCGCATTCTTCGCGGCTCTGACTGCCGCGAACCGGCCGCTGATTTACGCGGGCGGCGGCGTCATCAACGGCAGCGCCGCCTACGCGCTGCGCGAATTCTCGAAGCAATTCCAGATTCCGGTGGTGACCACCTTGATGGGTATCGGCGCCGTCGACACCACAGATTGGCTTTCAATGCGCATGCTTGGCATGCACGGCACCGCGTTCGCCAACTACGCCGTCGATGATTGCGATTGTCTGCTCGCTTTTGGCTGCACGCTTCGACGACCGGGTCGCCGGCAACGTCGCCAAGTTCGCCGGCCGCGCCAGGTTCATCGCACACTTCGACATCGATGCATCCGAGATCGACAAGGTCAAGCGCGGTGAACTGGAGTCACGTGGGCCTCATGGCCGATGCGCTGCTGGCGCTGCTGGACTACGGCAAAGCCAGGCACTTCAAGCGCGATTGGTCGGCCTGGCATCGGCACTGCGCCGAACTGCGCACGCGCCACGCGATGAACTACGATCGCGACAGCCGCTTCATTCAGCCGTACTACGTCATCGAGGAGATCAACCGGCTCACGCAGGGTGAAGCCATCATCACGACCGGAGTCGGCCAGCATCAGATGTGGGCCGCGCAGTACTTCGACTTTCGCAGTCCGCGGCTGTGGCTCACCTCGGGCAGCATGGGCACCATGGGTTTCGGCCTGCCCGCCGCGGTCGGTGCGCAATTCGCGCAGCGCGGCCGTTTGGTCATCGACATCGACGGCGATGCCAGCATCCGCATGAACATCGGCGAGCTGGAAACCGTCACGACTTACGATCTGCCGATCAAAGTCGTGGTGCTCAACAACTTTGGCGACGGCATGGTGCGGCAATGGCAGAAGCTGTTCCACAAGGGGCGCATGAGCGCCAGCGACAAGAGCCTGCACACCAAGGATTTCGTCAAAGCCGCCCTGGCCGACGGATTCAAGTATGCGGTGCGGCTCGATCAGAAAGCCGACGTGCCGCGAGTCGTTGCAGAGTTCATTCGATTCAAGGGGCCTGCGTTCCTCGAGGTCATCATCGATCGCGATGCCGGCGTTTATCCCATGGTCGGCCCGGGACAGGGTTATAGCGAGATGATAACGGGCGATCATATTGCCTCGCGCACCGAGGTCGAGGCCAAAGCACCGGACGCCTCGGAGATGTTCTAGTCCCGGCCCTACCACTGTCCTATGTTTGGCATCTCCGTCCAGGGTGCCGCCGGTGCGAGAGCAGGTCCCTTTTGCAGCAGTTCAATCGACACGTTGTCGGGCGAGCGCACAAAGGCCATGCGTCCGTCGCGCGGCGGACGATTGATGGGGACGCCGTGGTCCATGAGCCGCCGACAGGCCGCATAGATGTCGTCGACCGCATAGGCCAAATGCCCGAAGTTGCGGCCGCCGGAGTATTGCTCCGGATCCCAGTTGTGCGTCAATTCGACCTGCGCTTCTTCGTCGCCCGGGGCCGCCAAAAACACCAGCGTGAAACGCCCTTGCGGATTGTCTTTGCGCGATAATTCTTTCAGGCCGAGCGCATCGCGGTAGAAGCGCAGCGACTGCTCGATGTCGGTCACCCGCACCATGGTATGTAGGTATTTCATGAGCTTTTCTCGTGAAAGCCGCGAATTTGGAGCAACAAGTGCACAAAAGCAAACTGTCGGGATTCATTATCGACTGCCAGACGACGGATCTGGATCGTTCCGCGGATTTTTGGGGGGAGGCGCTCGGCATGCGCGTGCGCGCGCTGCCGCCGGGCGAGGGCGAAATCTACAAGCAGCTCGAGGACGTTCAGCATGGGCTGGATATCGAGGTGCAGGCCGTGAGCCATCCGAGCCGCGTGCATATCGACATCGAGACCAATGACATCGAGGCCGAAGTGCAAAGACTGGAGAGGCTCGGGGCCACCCGGATCGAAGCGGTTCGCACCTGGGTGGTCATGGAGGCGCCGACCGGGCACCGGTTCTGCGTGGTTAGGGCAAGTTCGCCCGATTTTGAGGCCAAAGCGAAGGACTGGAGCTAAGTGTTGCTTTGTCGCCAATTGACAACAGGTTTGACATAGCATGGCAAGATCGGGGTTAAAAAGTGTTAACTATTGGATTTATCTACATTATCGCCTATCATAGTGCCAACGAAGCGGTTCTGTGTTTTTTGCCAGCGTTACTTACTTGCAACACTGGAAGACACAAACAAGGTTGAACGTTTGAGCACTTTTGTGCGGCGTATCCGCCATTAAAGGACGTGCAGGGTCAAATCCTTCGCACCTGTTCCACTTGAATTCCCCGGCCAGTCCGGGGACTCTTTTTTCTAAATCCTGCGTTTTAGCCGCGGAATCGCTTAAATTCGCACAGTGAAAAACCTGTACCGCTCGCTGTATTTCCAGGTCCTCGTCGCCATCGGTCTTGGCATCCTGCTGGGTTATTTCTATCCTGAGGCCGGCGCCAAGATGAAGCCGCTCGGCGACGGGTTCATCAAGCTCATCAAAATGCTGATCGCTCCGGTGATCTTTTGCACGGTGGTGATGGGCATCGCCGGCGTCGAAGACATGAAAAAAGTGGGCAAGACCGGCGGCTTGGCGCTGATCTACTTCGAGGTGATGAGCACCCTCTCGCTGATCCTGGGATTGGTGATCGTCAACATCCTGCAGCCCGGCACCGGTATGAACGCCGACCCGCAAACCCTGGACACCGGACCGCTCAAGGATTACACCGCGCCCGGCAAACTCCAGTCGGTCACGGATTTTGCGCTCAACGTCATTCCCTCGCAGTTTGCCGACGCGTTTGCGAAGGGAGAAATTCTGCAGGTGCTGTTGATAGCAATTCTTTTTGGCTTTGCCATCCAGCAATTGGGCACGCGCGCCGCCGTCGTGCTGAATTTCATCGAGTCGTTCTCCAACGTGTTGTTTTGGATAGTCGGCGTGATCATGCGGCTCGCGCCGATCGGCGCATTCGGCGCCATGGCATTCACCATGGGCAAGTATGGCGTGCACTCGCTGGTATCCTTGGGCGCCCTGATGGGCAGTTTTTACCTCACCTGCCTGCTGTTCATCTTCGCGGCGCTGGGGATCGTTGCGCGCCTGCACGGCTTTCGCATTTGGCGCTATCTTAGGTACATCAAGGACGAATTGCTCATCGTGCTCGGCACCTCATCGTCGGAAACCGTGCTGCCGCGAATGATGGCCAAGCTGGAAAAGCTGGGTGTTTCGAAGCCGGTGGTGGGTTTGGTTATTCCCGCGGGCTACTCATTCAATCTCGACGGCACGTCGATTTATCTGACCATGGCGACGGTATTCATTGCGCAGGCGACCAACACGCCGATGAACCTATTCCAGCAGCTGACGCTGCTCGCCGTGCTGTTGCTGACCTCCAAGGGTGCCGCGGGCGTGACGGGCAGCGGCTTTATCGTGCTGGCCGCGACGCTCTCCGCCGTGGGCACGCTGCCGGTCGCGGGTCTCGCGCTCATTCTCGGCATCGATCGCTTCATGTCGGAGGCGCGTTCGCTCACCAATGTGATCGGCAACGGCGTCGCGACCCTGGTCGTGGCCAAATGGACCGGGGAATTGGATGTCGCAAAAATGAATCGTGAACTCGACGGCACGGCTCTGCAACGCCGCGCCAGTCCTCGAGGCATCGCTTTGATGAACATACGAGATGGTTTTACGGACTCGATCGGCAACACGCCGCTGATCCGGCTGCGGCGCCTGAGCGAGGAGACGGGCTGCGAGATTTTGGGCAAGGCCGAATTCATGAATCCCGGCGGTTCGGTGAAGGATCGCGCGGCCAAGTGGATCGTGTTGGATGCCGAGCGGCGCGGCACCTTGAAGCCGGGCGGCACCGTGGTTGAGGGCACCGCCGGCAACACCGGGATCGGACTTGCACATGTGTGCAATGCGCGCGGCTACAGGTGCGTCATCGTCATGCCGGACAATCAGGCGGCCGAGAAATACCAGATCATCGAAGCACTGGGAGCGGAACTGCGCAAAGTCCCCGCGGTGCCCTATAGCAATCCGAACCAGTACCAAAAAGTCGCGGGCCGTCTGGCGCAGGAATTACCCGACGCCATTTGGGCCAACCAATTCGACAACACTGCGAATCGCGAGGCGCATTTCGAGTCCACGGGGCCGGAGATCTGGCGCGATACCGGCGGAAAAATAGATGTCTTCTGCGCCGCCACGGGCACGGGGGGAACGCTGGCCGGCACGGCGCGCTTCCTGAAATCCAAATCGCCCGCGGTGCGCATCGTGCTGGTGGATCCGCCGGGCAGCGCGCTGTATCACTACTTCAAGGATGGCGAACTGAAGTCCGACGGCGGCTCGTCCATCACGGAAGGTATCGGCACCGGACGCGTCACGGCGAATCTCGAGGGCGCGCCGATCGACGATGCGCTGCGCATTTCCGATGCAGAGACCATGCATTTCGTCTACCGCCTGCTGCGCGAGGAGGGCCTGTTGCTCGGCAGCACCGCCGGGATCAACGTGGCCGCCGCCGCCGCGCTCGCGAAGCAAATGGGTCCCGGACACACCATCGTCACGGTGCTGTGCGACGGCGGCGCGAAGTATCAATCGCGATTGTTCAACAAAGCGTGGATTGCCGAGCGCGGCTTTCAGGACGCGATCGCCTGACCTCAGGCGCTTCAGGCCGATTGAGGGACTTCCAGCGGCGCCGCACTGTTGAACCAGGCCAGCGAGCCGTGCAGGGCTGCCACCTCGCCCACGATCAATAGCGCAGGCGATTTGAGCCCTGCCTGCGCCGCCCGGGCTGCGATCGTGGCCAATGTGCCGCAGATGACGCGTTGATTCTCGAGCGTGCCCTGCGCCACGAAGGCGGCCGGCAGCGTAGCGGCGGCGCCATGCTCGATCAGTCGCTCGGCGATATGTTCCGCCTGCGCCAGTCCCATGTAGAACACGGCTGTGATTCCGGGCTTGGCCAGCGCCCGCCAATCGGGCTCGCGTCCGCCCGCATCTCTGTGCCCGGCGACGAACGTGACGCTGTGCGCGAAGTTGCGATGGGTCAGCGGTATGCCCGCGTAGGCCGCGCAGCCTGCCGCGGCGGTGACGCCGGGAATCACCGAAAATCCGATGCGCGCCTTGCTGAGCGCTTCGAGTTCTTCGCCGCCGCGGCCGAAAATGAACGGGTCCCCGCCCTTCAAGCGCACCACGCGCCGGCCTTGACGTGCGTGCTCGATGAGCAGCTCGTTGATCTCTTCCTGAGTGCTGCCGAGGCTGCCGGCGGCCTTGCCCACGCATATTCGCACGGCGTCGCGGCGCGACATTTCCAGCACGGCGGCAGGCACCAGCCTGTCGTGCAGGATGACGTCGGCGTCTTGCAGCGCCCGCAATGCTTTCAAGGTCAGTAGTTCCGGATCGCCGGGGCCTGCGCCGACCAACGTGACTTCGCCGGCGGCACGCGGCGTCGTGGAGCCGCCCAACAATTGCCGCGCGATGCGCTCTGCGCCCTGCGTGTCGCCTGCGACGAAGCGCCGCGCGGCCGCACCGTCAACGACGTCCTCGAAATAGCGCCGGCGCGCGGCGGTATCGCGCAACCGCCGCCGAGCGCTGTGCCGCAAGGCGCGCAGCCACAGTGCCAATTCGCCGATTCGTCTTGGAATGATCGCCTCGAGCCGCTCGCGCAACCGGCGCGCCAGCACCGGCGAGGTGCCTTCGGTGGAAACCGCCACCAGAACCGGATCGCGATCGATGATGGCGGGAACGATAAAGCGCGAAGCCTCGCGGTCATCGACCACGTTCACCGGAACGCCGCGCGCCTCGCTCAACGCCGCAATCCAGCGATTCACTGCGCGGCGCGAGGTCGCCACGATGACCAGCCGAGCGCCCTCGAGGTCCGCCGGCAGAAACTCGCGCAACGCGACGCTGATCTTGCCTGCGGCCGCGCGCTCTTGAATCTCGGGCAGAACCTGCGGCGCCACCAGGGTGATGGAAGGACCCGTGCGCTCCAGCAACGCGAGTTTGCGCAGCGCCACTTCGCCGCCCCCGACGATCAGCACTTTCTGCGCCTTGAGATTGAAGAAAACCGGAAAGTAGTTCATTTGGCAAAAACCTTGAGTCTTTAGGCCCTAAGTTATTGGCGAGACACGCATTTTCCGCGCAGTAGACGCAGTCTTCGACAGCAACTATAAGACCGCTTGGGATCGCGGCAAAACGAATTCCGAAGCATGAGTACATGCCTATTCGTGATGCGTCATAACCTTATATGCTAGCGGCGATGAAATTCCAGCAATTGCGCTATCTCGTAGCCGTCCATGAAAATGGACTGAACATCACGGCCGCCGCGCGGCAACTGCATACCTCCCAGCCGGGCGTCAGCCGCCAGCTGAAGCTGCTGGAAGAGGAACTCGGTTTTCAATTGTTCGAACGCGAGGGCCGGGCGCTGACGCGCACAACCGCCGCGGGCGAAGAGATCATTTCGCGCGCCAGCAGCATTTTGCGCGAAATGCAGAATATTCGGCGCACCTCGGCGGAGCTGCGCAAAGCCGACGGCGGCACCTTGTCGATTGCCACCACGCACACCCAGGCGCGCTACGTGCTGCCGCAGGTCATCCGCGCATTCCGCATCAAGTATCCGAAGGTGCGCCTGCATTTGCACCAGGGCACCTCCGAACAGATCGCGGAAATGGTCGCGCGCGACCGGGTCGATTTCGCAATTGCCACGGGCTCGGATGAGCTGTTTCCGCACCTGGTGCGCCTGCCTGTGTATCACTGGCACCGCGCGGTGGTCGTGCCGCGGGGACACCCTCTTGCCGGCGCAGGAAAGCTCACTCTGAAAAAGCTGGCCGAGTACCCGATCGTCACCTACGTTTTCAGCTTCTCCGGGCGTTCATCGCTGCCGGCGCTGTTCGAAACCGCCGGGCTGTCGCTGGATGTGGCATTGACGGCGCGCGATTCGGACGTGATCAAGACGTATGTACGCATCGGTTTGGGCGTGGGCATCCTGGCCCG
This sequence comes from uncultured Gammaproteobacteria bacterium, assembly GCA_963809645.1. Lineage (GTDB taxonomy): Bacteria > Pseudomonadota > Gammaproteobacteria > Steroidobacterales > Steroidobacteraceae > Bog-1198. The sequence goes on along the minus strand of CAWEKK010000007.1, from coordinate 274,094 downwards.
ACTGGCAATCGATCCGGTAACCGACAGCGATTTGGTGGTGCTGGATGCTTCGCATTTGTTCGAGGGCCATACCACCTGGATCGGATTTCGCCGCAGCGCGCTGCTGCGCGCCTACATGTATGAATTCATCGAATTGTTGGCGCCGCACCTGCCGCGCAAGCTGGTGCGCGAAGTCGAGAAACTGGAAACTCAGGAAGAAGTCGACCGGACCCTGAAGGATCTGGTCATTCCGTTGCGCGACGTGCCTGAGCGGCTTGCGGCGCCAGACCCGCCGCAGCTTGTGCGCCAATCCCGCGTCGTTGGACGGCTGATAGGCGGCGGTGAAGGTGGTGAAAGCCGTATACGCGTCCTCGATATCGGCGTCCGGCAGCTCGAAGCTGTTGAAGCCGCAACGCGCCATGAAAAACAGCTGATCGCGGCGCACATAGCCGGCGGCGCGCAGCTCGCCTTTGAAGCCGCAACCGTTCGCGCAGCTGCCGCGCTTGGGTGTAGCCGCGCCCCTCGCTGGGCCCGGAAAATTCCGCGGCGACGAGTGCGAAGCGTGCGAGATCCGGCGCGAGCTGCTCAACGGCTTGTGCCGGAGACAGCAGCACGCCCAAGGGCGTGCCGCGGGCCAGCCAGGTATCGGGTTCCAGCTGCCATTGAGCAAAGGTTACGATGAGCGGCGCCGCCGTCTCGCCCGCTGCCTCGGCCACATAGCGCCACTCATCGACGACTATGTGGCCGTCACGCAGCAATCGGCGCGGCATACGCTCTTTCCTTGAAGGGTTTCACGCCGAGTCGGCGCACGGTGTCGAGAAAGCGTTCCTCGGGACCGCGCTCCTCCACGTACACCTCCAACAGGCGTTCGATGGTTTCGGCGACCTGCTGCTTCGGCACGGAGGGGCCGATCACCGAGCCCAGCGACGCATCGGCGCCGGCGGCACCGCCGATGGTGATCTGGTACCACTCCTCGCCGCCCTTATCCACGCCGAGAATGCCGATATTGCCGACATGGTGATGTCCGCAGGCATTCATGCACCCGGACATTTTGATATCGATCTCGCCCAGGTCATAAATATAGTCGTAGTCGTCGAAACGCTCGTTGATGAGCTTGGCGACGTCAATTGAGCCCGGCATTTGCCAGACTGCAGAAGTCGAGTCCCGGACAGCAGATGATGTCGGTCAGCGTGCCGATGTTCGGGGTCGCCAGTCCCGCGCTCTCGAGCGCCCGCCACAGTTCGTAAGTCTTGCCCTGCTCGACGTCGGCAAGCAGCAAATTCTGAGTGTGCGTCACGCGTACTTCGCCAAAGCTATGGCGATCGGCAAGATCGGCAATCAAATCCATTTGCGCCGCGGTGGCATCGCCGGGCGGTACCCCGGGTTTTTTCAGCGACACGAAAACGGCGCGGTAACCGGCCACCTTGTGCGCCGTCGTGTTGTAGCGGTACCAGGCCCGAAAGGCCGTTTCCTTGCCCGCATCGGCGGCGATGTCCGGCAGCGGACGATAGGCCGGCGGGACGAAAAAACTGCGCATGCGCTCGATCTGCGCGTCATCGATGCGCAGCTGCGAGTCGCGCAACAGCGCCCATTCGGCTTCCACGCGCCGCGTGAACTCCTCGATTCCCAACGAGCGCACCAGAATTTTGATGCGCGCCTTGGTCAAATTGTCGCGGCGCCCTTCCAGGTTGTAGATCCGCAGAATGGCCGTCAAATAGGAGAGCAGATGCTCGCGCGGCAGGAAACTGCGCACCACCTGGCCGATGATCGGCGTGCGGCCGAGACCGCCGCCCGCCAGGATTTCAAAGCCGAGAGCGCCCGCCGGGGAGCGCACGATATGCACGCCGATGTCATGCACCAACGAGGCGGCCCGGTCCTGCGGCGCGCCGGTGACCGCGATCTTGAATTTGCGCGGCAGATAGCTGAACTCCGGGTGAAATGTCGACCATTGACGGATGATTTCGCACCACGGCCGCGGATCCTCGAGTTCATCGGGCGTGATGCCGGCCAGATGATCGGAGGTCGTGTTGCGGATGCAATTGCCGCTGGTTTGGATGGCGTGCATCTCCACGTCGGCGAGCTCGGCGAGAATGTCCGGAACCTGTTCCAGCTTGGGCCAGTTGTACTGAATATTCTGGCGCGTGGTGAAATGCCCGTAGCCGCGATCGTAATCGCGCGCGATCCTTGCCAGGGTGCGCAGTTGGGCCGTCGACAGCAATCCGTAGGGAATGGCGACGCGCAGCATTGGCGCGTGACGCTGGATGTACAGGCCGTTGCGCAAGCGCAGGTGCCTGAATTCGTCGTCGCTTAACGCTCCCTCGAGGAATCTCTGCGTTTGATCGCGAAACTGCGCCACCCGCTGCTGCACGAGAGTTTTGTCGGTGGTGTCGTACCGATACATAGGCAAACACCATACGTCGCGCAGCTCCGATTGCGCCAATTACTGTGCGATATGAGCTTATGACTGCCGCTCTGTGTCAGTCATTGCCGATCCTTGTCAATCCGCGCTGCAGTTCCTTTTGTAATAGGTAAAAACCGTGATTTGCTTGGCAGAGCGAATCGGGGGTTCGGCGCAGCATCGCGGGAGCAACAAAGGGTCCCCATTTGCCTAAAGATCTCACGGAAGTATCGGTCGCGCCGGACACCTACCATGTGTCGCCCGAGCCCATGCTTTTGATCGCCGATTTGCACGGGGCGCTGGCGCTTTGCCTGCACGATGAAGGACGCGGCGTGGGCGGCTTGCTGCACCTGAAGTTCATGGGGGGCACCGGCCGGCCCAGCGATGTGACGGACAACACACTGAGTTCCGTCCTGGTGGTACTCGACAAGTTCAAGCGCGCCGTGCTCGGCAACGCGGCCCGGCGCGACGAGGTCCAGGCGCGAATTCTTGCGCATGCGCTGCCGCCGACCGATGCCGGCGAACCCAGCGCTTCGCTGGTGGATCTGATCCAGGCCGATCTCGCCGACGGCAAGATTGCCTGCGGATCGCAGACCATGCGCCGCACCGAGGGTGTGCGCGTGTGCTTCCAGCCCTTCGAAGGGCGGGTCTGGATCTGCGGTCCGAACGATCTGCGATCGGCCGGCCGCGCCCATCACTCCATAAGCTGAATTCATTATAAGATTCCCCTTGAAGTCAGGGGGTCCCATGCGCAGCGCGATTTTTGCGGCAGTCATTTTCTTGAGCGCTTGCGCTGCCGAGGAGCAGAACCTGGCGCCGCCGCCGGGCGTGGATTTCAGCGGCCGGTGGAAGTTCAATGCCGCCGACAGCGACGATCCAATGCACCTGCTTGCAGATGGCCAGCGCTCAGGCCGCTGCGGCCGGACAACACCGCCAATTCGGGACGCGGCGGCCACGGCGGCCACGGTCAAGGTGCGGGCTATCCCAGCATCATGCCCCCGGCGACGCCTTCCATCAGCCTCCTGGCCGATGCCTCGCGATTTCCGGGCAAACAGCTCGATATCAAGCAGATGGCCGGCGTCGTCACATTTAGTTCCGAGGGGACGACGCGCGTGTGCCAGCCCGGCGATGCCAAAACTCCGCGACACCACAGCAACCCCTCGGACCGCGATGCGCCTTTGCCGGCCGAGCGCGATGCGCCGCCGCCGCACTGCGCGTGGTCCGAGAAAACTCTGATCGTGCGCAGTAGTGAAGCCGCCGAAGATCGTCCGCCATACGAGGAGCACTACCGCATCTCTGACAATGGTCAACGATTGATCGAGGAAGTGAATTTCAGAGGCGGACGTTCCAGCGGGTTCGTCATGTCCCGCGTGTGGGATCGACTACCCTAAAGCGTGCTACGACGAGCGAAGCGGATTCTGCCTCTGATTCTTTTGCACCGCGTCTTTGGCGTCCTGGGCGGCTTTTTCTATGTTGTCGCCGTCCGAACAGATCTTGGTTTCGAAGCGAGTGCCTATTTTTGTTCTCGCTTGCGGCAAAAGAGCGTAACCCCGTTGTGAATCTTCGGCTTGTAGCCTGCCGACCTCAATCTTTTTGTCTGTGCCTCCAAGCTCGCCGCCGCCGTCGCATCTTCGGGTTTAGCCGCGCTCGCAGCAGCGGTCGATGACTGGTGGCGGTGCGCTCGGAAGCAGGCGTCGCCGGCACTGCCGCCGGCGGCGGGATCGTCCGCCAGCGCTGGCGAAAGTGCGCCGACACACCAGGAAACCGAGACACACAAGGAAACCAATAGGAGCTTTAGGTGTTGCATGGTCGGGGATGATACAAACGTGGCGGCCTGAGTCAATGAAAAAAAGCCGTCCGCGACCCGAGCGGAAGGGGCTTAGGACCGGCCCATAAAAAAGCCGGGCTATCGCCCGGCTTTTAAGTCCCCATGCCTCTCGTGACGCTTTATTCAAGAGCGCTCGACGATGATCGGTCTTTTTTGTTTCCCTACGTCCAATTGCGTTCGAGCAACACTCTAGCTGTGCGCCGTCACCGAAGCTAGCCCTATTGCAAAGAAGTGTGAAAATTAATGTTGCGCAATAGCAACAATTTTTGTTAGCGTCGGTCGGCGTGTTGAGAAAGTTCGATATGCTAAGCCCATGGCAAAGCAACCCAAAGTGACGATACCGCCGGCAGCGGTGCGGACTCGCCGCGCTTATTTCGACTGCCGATTTGGGCAACTGCATGTACGCACGGCGTTTCCGACTACGGGCGGCTTCGATGAACAGGTGACCTTGTTCTGTCTGCATGCCGATCAAAGCTCGAGCCGGGCTTTCGCGCGATTTCTGCCCGAGATTGCCAGCGTACGTTCGGTGTACGCGCCGGATCTGCCCGGCCTGGGCGAGTCCGACCCGTCGCCGACTGCAAGCCTGGCCGAGGCCGCCGGCGCCGTTGCCGACCTCGCCGGCGACTTGCGACTGCGTCAGATCGACGTCTTAGGGCTGCACACCGGGGCGAGGGTCGCGTTGGATCTTGCGGCGGCCCGCCCGGAGTTGGTGCGGCGCTTGATTCTGGTCGGAGTGCTCGACACCGAGCAGTTGCCGATCGTCAATCAGCACGCCCTGGTGATGCGCACCCGGCTGGAGACCGCCCAGAGCACGCTCAAGCTCAAAGCGGCCGTGCCGCACGGCAAATTCGTGGATATCGCGGACTTTGCCCCCGACCAGTTCGATGCCACGCCGAGAGCACTGGCGACACAGATTGACGCGTATTTGGCCGGCTAGCACCACCAGCGCCGTGCGGCTCAATAAATACATCAGCGAAACCGGCGCGTGTTCGCGGCGCGAAGCGGACAAGTGGATCGCGGCCGGCCGCGTGACCTGCAACGGCCGGCCTGCCGCATTGGGCACCCAGGTGGCGGACGGCGACGAGGTGCGCATCGACGGCGATCTCATCGGCCTCAAGAAAAAGCAGGTCTACATCGCGCTCAACAAGCCCGTCGGCATCATCTGCACGACCGAGGCAGACATCGAGGACAACATCGTCGACCACGTGGGATTTCCGGACCGGATCTTTCCCGTCGGCCGGCTGGACCGCGATTCAGAAGGTCTGATCCTGTTGACGAATGACGGCGACATCGTCAATGAAATCCTGCGTTCGGAAAATAATCACGAGAAGGAATACGTCGTGAGCGTCGATCGCCCGATCACCGATTTGTCGCTGCGCATGCTGGCGGAGCGGCGTCAAGATCATGGGCGAGTTGACCAAACCCGCCAAAGTCAGCCGCATCGATGGGCAAACGTTTCGCATCATTCTCACGCAAGGTCTCAATCGACAAATCCGCCGCATGTGCTCGGCGCTCGGCTATAGAGCGCAGCGTCTGCAACGCGTGCGCATCATGAACGTTCACCTGGGTGGGCTGAAACCCGGCCACTGGCGTCATTTGACGCCTGCGGAACTCGCCGGATTGATCGACTAACCGGGTCGAACGGCTAACCTGTCCGCAGCGTTGCGGAGGGGACGCCGTCCGACCATTGCCGCGCGCAGCTGACGCGCCAGTCCGGATCCTCCGCATGACTCGCCAGCCAGCGATAGAAATCCCGGCCTTGGTTGGTCCAATAGGAATGGGTGAACAGGACGCCGCCGCTGCTCGATTTCACGGTGAAGCGCCGGCGAAACCCGAAACTGGCAACGCCGCGCGTGCAGCTGATGCGCGGCGAATTCTCCGCGAGCGCATATTGATTGGCGCCCACCTGCAGCCGCAGCCGCCCGCCGTGGCCGAATACGCAGATGTTGGGGCCGGCGGGGCGGATCAGCGCGATGCCGTGAACCAATGCAGGCGGCGCATCGCATGCCGTCCAGGTGCCGCCGAGAGCGTGCCACTGCAGCACCATGCTTTGGCGGCGAAAATCGATGACCGAAATGGTGGTGACGTTATTCACGTCCACGCATTCAACCACACCTCAAGATCATTTTGCCGCAGTGTCGGCAAACGTGCTCTGCACAATGCCTGCGGTCAGGAGCTGCGGCAACACCACGGGCTCAGTGACACCCGGTCGAGGGTTGTAGACGACGTACAGGGGAACGCCGGCGCGGCCGAATGCCGCCAACGCTTTGGTGATCGCCGGATCGCGATTGGTCCAATCACCTTTCATGAGTGTCACTTTCTTGTCGCGAAAGATCTCCTGCACGGCGGCATCGGCGAACGCATTGCGTTCGTTGACCATGCAGGTGAGACACCAGCTTGCGGTGAAGTTGACCAGCAGCGGGCGGCCCGCGGCGTTCAGTTCCGCAACTTTCGCCGCGCTGTAGGGCTGCCACTCGTCGGTCCCGGCACGCGTCCTTGCTTGCGCGTTTTCGCCCGGCGCGGCGGAGGCAACATCCGCAAAACGGATCGGCAGAAAGATCGCCAGCAAGATCGAAATCACCGCGGTGGCGATAACCGTAACCCGGCCGCCGCCTGCGGTGGAGCGCGCCTTTTGAAAGGACCACGCGGCCAGAGCAATCAAAATACTGCCGGCCAACGCCGCGCCCAGTCCGAAGGGCGAAGTCTCCTGCGCGACCACCCACAAAAGCCACGCAGCTGTCGCGTACACAGGGAACGCGAATACCTGTTTCAAGGTGTCCATCCAGGCGCCAGGCTTGGGCAGCACGCGGCGCATCCAGGGCGCGAATGAGAGCAGCACGAAGGGCAATGAGATTCCGACCCCGAGGGCGGTGAAGATGCACAGCGCGTTGATGGGAGCCTGGGTCAGGGCCGCGCCGACGGCCGGTGCCATGAACGGCGCAGAGCACGGCGTGGCCACCAACGTCGCCAGCACTCCTGTAAAGAACGACGCGCTGTAGCTATCGCCTTGCGTCAGGTCGTCGCCGACGCCCGCGAGGCCCCCGCCGACTTCAAATACTCCCGACAGATTTAGGCCCACCGCCAGCAGCAGATAAACCAGCAGCGTGACGAACAGCGGCGACTGCAACTGAAAGCCCCAGCCCAATTGTTCCCCGCCGGCACGCAGCACGAGCAGAACCCCGGCGAGACAGAGCATCGAGACGATGACGCCGGCAGCGAACACCAGACCCTTGAGGCGCACGGCGGCGGGGTCTTTTTTCGCCTGTTCCATGACACTCAAGGCTTTGATCGACAGCACCGGGAACACGCAGGGCATGAGATTCAAAATCAACCCGCCCAACAAGGCGAACAGCAGCAGCGTGGGCAGGGAATGTTCGGGTTCCTTGGACGCCTGCGTCAGCGGCGCAAACCGCGGCGCGGCCTTGAGCTGATCAACGCCGGCGCCGGAGAAGTCGGCCGCCAATTCGATGGGCACGCTGTCCGTCTGCGCGCCGTTCTGTTCGGTGACCAGGAGCACGCCGCGGATCGCGCCCGCCTTGGGCGGCTGATAGCCCACTTTCATCGCAAGCTCGACCGCATCCTTGGTCCGAGTCAGAACCTGAGGCGCCGCATACTCGATGCCGCCATCGTCATAAGGAAAGAACGCCAGCGAGGTGATCTGCGACAGGGTGGGGCCCCACTCGCGGCCCAGGGAAATCACGAGCTTGTCGCCTTGAATTCGAGCGGAGGTCGCAGCCGGCTGCGCGCTGGGCAATTCGCTGCGTGCTGCGCTGAACAGCGCAGCCGCGGCGGGATCGACGCCGCCGGCTTGCGCGCCCGCCGGGACCGTCAACTGCAAGTTCGCATCTTCCGGAATGCAGACATCGGAGCACACCAGCCAACTGGCCTTCGCGGACAGTGCGACCGGAGTACCAGCCTTCAAATCCTTCGGTGCCGTCACTTGCACCAGATGGACGGCATGCTTGGCATAGCCGTAATTGACCAGGGGTGCGATCTCGAAGCGATGCGGCGTGGTCCACACGATGTCGCCGGCGGTAAATCCCGGCGGCAAATGCCAAGTCAGTTTGGTCGGTTCGCCGGAATCGCCCGGATTGCGCCAATACGTGTGCCAGCCGTCGCGAATGTCGAGTTCGAGAGCGACCCAGAATGACTGTCCCGGTCCGACCGCGGCAACCTCGCTGACCAGGCGTGCCTTGACGTTGTCCGTGGCCACCGTGTTTCCGGAGAGCGCGAACGCCGCCGAAGAAGCGAAAAGCAAGGCAAATAGCCAGATTTTGAGTGCGCGCATGGCCCTATGTTACCCAATTAATGCCGCCCACGAGCGCAGGCTCCTTAAGGGGTGTGGACCGTCTCACAGTATGGCCCGGCAATACCGCTGTGCGGCCGCTTCAGCTAATGTATCCCCAGGTGCCGCTCATGCAAGAAAGCTACGTCGATCGGATTCTCAAGGCCAAGGTCTACGACGTTGCCGTCGAAACCGCGCTGGAACCCGCGCTGCGGCTTTCGCAACGCCTGAACAATCACGTCTGGTTCAAACGAGAAGACCTGCAGCCGGTGTTTTCGTTCAAAATTCGCGGCGCTTACAACAAAATTGCGCAATTGTCGGTCATCAGCGCACAGCGTGGCGTCATCTGCGCCTCCGCAGGCAACCACGCGCAAGGCGTTGCCCTCGCGGCACGCACCCGGCGCATTCCCGCGGTCATCGTCATGCCGCTGACGACGCCCGAAATCAAAGTACAGGCGGTGGCCGACCTGGGCGGCGAAATCATATTGCACGGCGATGACTACGATCACGCCTACGAACACGCGACTGAATTGGGGCGGCAGCGAAATTTGGTTTTCGTGCATCCATTCGATGACCCGGACGTCATCGCCGGACAGGGCACGATTGCCATGGAGATCCTGCGTCAGCGTCACGGCGATGAAATCGACGCCATCTTTGTGCCGATCGGCGGCGGCGGCCTGATCGCGGGCATCGCGGCGTACACCAAGTCGCTTTACCCGCGCATCAAGATCATCGGCGTGCAGCCTGAAGACTCCGCCGGCATGTACGAATCGCTGCGCAGCGGAAAGCGCGTCACCCTCGAACGCGTCGGCCTGTTTGCCGACGGTGTTGCGGTACGGCGTGTGGGCGAGGAGACATTTCGCCTGGCGCGCCAGTACGTCGATGAAATCGTCCTGGTGAGCACCGATCAGATTTGCGCCGCCATCCAGGATATTTTCCAGGACACGCGCTCGATTGCCGAGCCGGCGGGCGCCTTGGCCGTGGCCGGCATCAAGAAATACGCGGCACGCGAGAATTGCACCGGGCGCACGTTGATCGCCGTGAATGGCGGCGCCAACATGAATTTCGACCGCCTGCGCTATGTGGCCGAGCGCGCCGACATCGGCGCACAACGCGAGGCCTTGTTTGCGGTGCAAATGCCGGAAGCGCCGGGATCATTCTTGCGCTTTTGCGAATTGCTCGGAAAGCGCAGCGTCACCGAGTTCAACTACCGCTACTCCGACGTCAAGGCGGCACAGGTGTTCGTCAGCCTGGCGCTGAATCGGGGCAGAACGGAGCGCGCTGCCCTGCTCGCGGAGATCATCGCGGCGGGTTTTGCCGCGCGCGACATGAGCGACGATGAAATGGCCAAGCTGCACGTGCGCTACATGGTAGGCGGACATGCCCGTGGACTCGCCGACGAGAAGCTGTACCGTTTCGAGTTCCCCGAACGCCCCGGGGCATTGCTCAAGTTTTTGCAGGCCATCGGAACGCAGTGGAACGTCAGCCTGTTCCACTATCGCAACCATGGCTCCGACCACGGCCGCGTGCTCGCCGGCATTCAAGTGCCGCCCGAAACCCACACGGATTTTTTGCTGCATGTCGATGAACTGCAGTACGCCTACACCGAAGAAACCGACAATCCGGCCTATAAGCTGTTCTTGGGCACCTAAGGAGATGATTGGATAACGTAACGGCCTACCAGGCGCTGCGGCAGCCGCGGCACGAAACGCTGCGTGTCCGTGGTCTTCAGATGCATTTGACTCTCTGGGGTCCTGCGCCTTCAGCGCAGCAGCCTCCGGTATTCCTGCTGCATGGATGGCTGGATGCCGGTGAAACGTTTCAATTCATCGTGGATGCATTCAAAAAGGACTGGCCGCTCATCGCACCCGATTGGCGCGGGTTCGGGCGCAGCGAATGGCCCCAAGAAGGCTATGGCTTTCCCGATTATCTCGGCGATTTCGACGCATTGATGGAGCGGATCTCGCCGGACTCGCCGGCACGCCTCGTCGGCCACAGCATGGGCGGCAATATCGCGAGTCTGTATGCCGGCCTGCGGCCCGAGCGCGTGCGCTGCCTCATCAATCTCGAAGGACTGGGGTTGCCGCGCACCGTACCGCAGGATGCGCCGCACCGCATGCGCAAGTGGCTGGATCAAATCAAAAGTCCCACGCTCGAAAAGAATTACAATCTCCTTCGAGCAATTGGCCTCCGTCATCCAATTCCGCTACCAGAGATTCTCTCCCGGCGTCGCCGAGTTCATCGCCCGCGTCTGGGGCACTCCCGATGAGAATGGCCGGGTGCGTTTGGCGGCGGATCCGCGCCATCACTGGGTGAATCCGATTCTCTACAAACGCGAGGACGCCGAGGCAACCTGGCGCGAGATTCGTGCGCCTACTCTGATGGTGCTCGGTCAAGAATCGGATTACATGACGCGCCTCGGTGCGGACGGCACGATCGCAGGCATTGCGCGCCGCCTATCCCGGCGCCGAAGTGGTCAGCATCGACGCTGCCGGCCACATGCTGCACATTGAGCGACCCGAGGCAGTCGCAACCCTGATCGAGGCATTTTTGGACGCGCATTAAATGATCCGCCGCATTTACCCGACGCGATTCGGCCAACTGCATCTGCGCAGTCACGACGGCAGGGGAGTGCCGCTGGTATTGCTGCACATGTCGCCGCGTTCCGGGGCAATGTGGGAGGCCTTCCAGGAAAAGCTGGAAAGGCCGACGCACGCGCCGGATCGTCTGGGTTACGGCTACTCCGATGCGCCGCCGTGGGCGTTGTCGTTGGAACAGTATGCGCAGGCACTGTGGATGGCCTCAAAGCCGCCGGAATGCAGGGCCAGATCGACCTGCTCGGCATCCACATGGGTTCCATCGAAGCGATTGAAATCGCGCATCAGTTGGGTCCCCAGGTGCGGCGCGTGGTGGCGGTGGGCATGCCGCTTTTTACGGCGGAGGAGCAGCAACGCCAGCTGGAGAAATACAGCGAGCAGCCTTTGCGGCCCGCAACCGAGGGCGGCCACGTGCTCGGCGCCTGGAGAGGCGGGCTCGGCCTTTCGCGAGCCGCCCTACGATCTGAGCGACGCCCATAACCGCTTCGTCGAACACGTGCTCGCAGCAAATCCGGGAGCTGCCTTTCGGGCCGCGTGCGGATACGCCGTCGATAAAAAATTGAAGAGTCTGAAGACCCCGCTGACCGTGTTTGCACCGCATGACGATACTATCGAGCAGACCTTGCGGGTGAAGGCGCTGCTCAAACCAAGCGCCACGTTTGTCGAGCTGCCCGATCTGGGTTTGGATATTTTTCATTCCGCGACCGATCGGATGACGGCGCTCGTCAACCGCCATCTGCCTGCGAATTAAGCGCCGCCAAGCCATGGAGGTCACGAAAACCCCGGCGCAACGGATGCGCGTCGACAGCTAGCCCGCTATAACTTAGGATCGCGGCATGCAAAGCACACTCAAATTGACCGGTTTGTCGGGCAACGAAATCTATTGCATGCGCCTCAAGGGATTCACCCCGCGCGGCGTTGTAATAGGCAACAGCATGCAATCGATGGGCTTTCTCGGCGGCGTCCGCTCGGCATTCCGCGGCATCGTGGGCGGCGAAATTCCCGATGTGACGCAAATGATTCACGAAGGCCGTGCAGCGGCGTTCAAGCGCATGCGGGCGGAAGCCGATCGCGAACAGGTCCACGGAGTCGTCGGCGTGAGCTCCGAATTGCGCGGTCTTGGCGGCAATTCGGAATTCCTGTTCGTCGGATCGGGTGTCAGCGGCGGCCCCGACACCGCGCTGTTCACCAGCTCCGGCGATGCCCAGGAACTGTATTGCCACATGGACGCCGGCTACGAACCCAAGGAATTCGTATTCGGCAATATCGCGTACTCGGTCGGCGCCGTCGGCGGCATCGCCGGCACTCTGAAAACGTTGGTGCGCGGCGAAATCAGAGAATTCAGCGATGTGTTCAACGAGACGCGCCATCACGCGCTTGACCGGCTGGTCACGCACGCGAAAGCCGTGGGAGCGAACGCGGTCGTCGGCGTGCGCACCAATGTGCTGCACTTCGCCGGATTTCACGAGATGTACATGGCCGGGAACGGCGGCGTTCCATCCGGCGCTGCCGCCGGACGCGCGTGGTTCGCCCGTCAGCAGCGATTTGACCGGCGAGGAGCTGTGGGGGATGACGCAGTTGGGCTACATGCCGGTCAAGCTCCTTATTTCGACATCCGTGTACTCACTCGGGGCGATCGGCGGAATCCGAGCGGCGTTCCAAAGTCTGCTGAAGGGCGAACTCGGCGATCTGACCAAGTTGATTTACGAGGCCCGCGAGCAAGTATTCGACCGGGTGAACCGCGAGGCGGCCGCGCTCGGTGCCGAGGAAGTTGTCGGCATCAAGACCTACATCGTCGAACTCGGTTCCAGCCTGGTCGAGATCTTCGCGGTCGGCACCGCCATCCGCAAGCTGCCGGGAATGGCGGTCAAAACCGCCGCGCTGCCCGCGCAAGCCATCATCCGCGACAAGGATACCTGGGTGAACGGCGCCGGCGGATTTGAAATTCAATCGCTGCGCGCCGGCGGTTGAACAGGAATCCATCATGAGCCGGTTGCGCCACGAGCCTAATCTCTGATGCGCAACCCCTACGTAAAACGGCTCTCGCGACAATTGCGCGGCCGCTGGCGCACGAAATCGCTGGGCGAGCACGCCATCGCCATTGTGGCCGAGTCGAAAAACGGCCGTCTCGCGGTGCACCCCGGCGACTTCAATGTCTCGCGCGCTTTGCTCGAAAGCGGCGAATACGATTGGCCGCAGATCACTTGGCTGCGGCAGTTGCTGCGGCCCGGCTCGAGGGTGGTTTTCGCCGGCGCCCATATCGGCGCGGTCTTGATCCCTCTGGTGCAGCTTGCCGCAACCGGCTCGACAGTGGCTTATGAACCGAGTCCGCGCAACTTCAAGCTGCTGACCATGAACCTGGGTTTGAACGGCATCACGGACGTGATTACCGTCAATGCCGCGCTGGGAGAGCGGCCCGGCAAAATACAATTTACGGAAAACAGCATAAATACCGGCAACAGCCGGATCGCGCCCGCGGGCGGCGAAATCACGGTGGACTTGGAAACGCTGGATCGCAACCTGCCGCCGGAGTGGGATGCAATCGATCTTATCGTCATGGACACCGAGGGCAGCGAAGTGGCGGCGATGCGCGGTGCGCCGCGCACCCTGGCCAAGACCCGCAATTTCTATGTCGAATTTTCTCCGGAACAGCTGCGCGAACAAGGCAGCAGCGCGCTCGAGTTTATCGAGACCGTGGAGCGGCATTTCAAGTCGGCCTACGTCTTCGGCGCTCCCATTCTGTTTCTCGGTCCGGGAAAATTTGCCGAACACCTCAAGGGATTGCAGCATCGCCGCGGTCTATTGTTGAATATTCTTTTCACGCAGGATCTGGATGCGAATCCGCGGTGCATGATCAGTCCCTCACCGAGTAATCCGGGATTGTGACCGGCGGATTCACCGTACTCAGGAATCGCGATTTCTCGCTTTATCTTTGCTCCCGGTTTTTCGCCGCGATTGCCACGCAGATGGTCGTCATGGCGGTCGGCTGGCAGGTGTACCACATCACCGGCCGCGTGCTGGATCTCGGGCTTATTGGCCTCTCGCAGTTCCTGCCCTTCTTGTGCTTGGTATTGTTTTCCGGCCACGTCGCGGATCAGTTCGATCGACGCTTGATCATCGTGCTCGGCCACTGCGCCTATGCAGTCTGTACGCTGCTGCTCTTGAGTTTCGCGTGGCTGAACCTGCGCACGACCTTGCCGATATTCGCAGTGCTTGCGATTCTGGGCATAACCCGGGCCTTTCAAATGCCGGCCGCCCAATCATTCGTCCCCACAATCGTGACCACGGCCAGCCTGCGCAATGCGCTGGCCATCAATTCGTCCGCCAATCAGGTCGCGGCCATCCTGGGTCCCAGCGTCGGCGGCATCGTCTACGCGGTCGCCGAAAGCCGGATCGGGCAAAACACCGGCGCCGGCGTGGTTTATGGCGCAGCAGCAATACTGCTGTCCGCTGCAATTACGCTGGTCCTACTGATCCGCAAGCGCCGACCGACGGCAAGCCGCAGCGCGCTGACATGGTCCACCCTGTTGCAGGGCATCCACTTCGTCTGGAATCGCAAAACGGTACTCGGAGCCATTTCGCTGGACCTGTTTGCGGTATTGTTTGGCGGTGCGACGGCGCTGCTGCCGGCCTATACGCGGGATGTGCTGCACGCCGGACCGGACGTATTCGGCTATTTACGCGCGGCGCCGGGAATCGGCGCGGGTGCAACCGCGCTTTGGCTGGCATTCCGGCCGATTTCGCGAAATGTCGGTGTTACCATGTTTGCCGGCGTCGCAGCATTCGGCATGGCCACGGTGGTGCTGGGGCTGACGCATTTGTTCATGGTCGCGATGATCGCGTTGGTCATTTTGGGAATTGGAGACATGATCAGCGTATTCGTGCGTTCGCTGCTGGTGCAGCTGCAAACGCCCGACCAGATCCGCGGCCGGGTCAGCGCCGTGACCTCGGTGTTTATCGGCGCCTCGAATGAGTTGGGAGAGTTCGAGTCGGGAATTACGGCAGCGTGGTTTGGACTGGTGCCGGCCATTGTAATCGGCGGCGCCGCCACCATGGCGGTGACTGTTTTGTGGGCGCGAGTTTTATTTCCTGCGCTTTGGCGCATGCAGACATTCGAGCAAGGGGAACACGAACCCAATGGATCCTAAAGATGCCCACACGACACGCGCATACGCACGAAGCCCATGCGCACGAAGCCCATGCGCACGAAGCCCATGCGCACGATCACGCCGCCGCCCACAGCCACGGCGGTCATAGTCACGCTCATGGGCATTCGCACGCCCTACCCGCAGACGGCATCAATCTTCGCATGGGGGTTGCCGTAGCCCTCAACCTGGTGTTTGTGGTCGTGGAGGGCGGTTTCGGAATCATGTCGAATTCGGTGGCGTTGATCGCAGACGCCGGCCATAACTTGAGCGACGTGCTGGGATTGGTCTGTGCCTGGGGTGCGTTGCTCTTGGGGCGCCGGCCGCCGGGTGCCAAGTTTACCTACGGCTTGGGGCGATCCTCGGTGCTGGCCGCATTGGTGAACGCGGTGCTGCTGCTTCTTGCCTGCGGAGCGATCGCTTGGGAGGCGGCAAGCCGCCTTGGATCGCCGCCGCCGGTAATGGGTCGAACCGTCATGGCGGTTGCCGCCGTCGGCATTGTCCTCAATGGCATCAGCGCCTGGATGCTGCATGCCGGCAGTCACGGGGACCTCAATAGGCGCAGCGCCTATATACACATGCTCAGCGATGCCGCGGTATCGGCCGGCGTCTTGCTGGCCGGCCTCTTGATTATGTTAACCGGCTGGAGCCTGCTCGATCCCTTGGTCAGCTTGGCGATTGTGGCGGTGATTCTGATCACCACGTGGCGGCTGCTGCGCGATTCGCTGACCTTGTCCTTGGACGGCGTTCCCGCCAGCGTCAATTCGTCCGCGGTAATGTCCTATCTCGCAGATCAGCGCGGCGTGACCGACGTGCACGACCTGCACATTTGGGCCTTGAGCACCACCAGCGTAGCGCTGACCGCGCACTTGGTCGTGCCGGACCGGGGCGCGGAGGACGCGCTTCTGACTTCGCTGACGCCGGATCTGAAGCGCCGCTTTCAAATCCAACACGCGACTCTGCAGATCGAGCGGGATCGCTGCGCGCACGGTTGCGAGGACGAGGCGGCCGCCTAAGGCTTCGGGCGGCCGTAATGCGCCACAAACACCGCCTTGCCGAGTAGATGTTCTTGCGCGATTGAGGTGACCATCGCGCCGCTGGAGTCCGGTGGTACCGGAAGTTTTGCGACATTCAGCGCGTAGATCGTAAAGACATAGCGGTGCGGCGGATCGCCCAACGCCGGGCACGGCCCGTGATACGCGTCCTCCCCAAGATCCGTTCGGCCTTGCAGGGCCTCGGCCGGCAGCGCGGTGCTGTGTTCAGCGCCGGCTCCCTTGGGTAAGCTATTGGCGGACTTGGGCAGGTTGTAGACCACCCAGTGCCACCATCCCGACGGCGTGCTGCGCTCGTCGCGATCAAACAAGGTCACGACGAAACTTAAGGTCCCGTCCGGCGCGCCGGACCAGTGCAGTTCCGGCGATAGGTTTCCGCCCGAACAGCCGAAGGCCTTCGCCGTGTAGACCAAGGGAACGCTAACGGCGAGTTCCGGATCGGAGCCCGACAGCACAAATTTTGATTTCGGCGCGGCGGCCATTACCGGCGCCACTGTATTCCCAGCCATGCCGGTGATCGCGAGTGCGCATACGCCGATGGAAGTCATTCGTATCCGGCCGATCATGATTCTCTCGGTGCTGCGCGCCGCCGCTCAAGTGGCGTCAAATATAATCGCGATGCTCCCCGATAAACAACTAGTCGCCCCGCGTCCTGCGGATCTGCGCCGCCATCCGCTCGAATAGCGGTGTGAGCAATCGATGCAGCAGGTAAATGCAAAAAGGCGCGAGCAATGACCACGCGAATACCGCGTGAAAAATCGCGTCACGCAGCACCACAATGGCCTGCCAGATCCCCTGCGACATGAGTGCGAACGCGCCTTTGACCGAGACCAGCTGCGGCGGCACGCCCAACATCCATTCTCCGAGCCGAACAAAGGGGATGATCAACAATAATTGTGTCGGCGCCATCGCCGCCTGCACCAGCTGAATCGCCGGCAAATTCAGCCGCAATCCCAGGGCGATGATGCCGCAGAGAATGGTCGATATGCCCAGGACGGGAATGTTGCCGATGACGATGGCGATTGCGACGCACAGCGCGAGCCGCTGCGGTGCCACGCCCTGCCGCAGCAACGCCAGCAGCGGTTCCAGAAGCCTGCGATACAGCCATTTCTTCAAGGGTTTCTTGAGCTATAGTCCGTTAAGGAGATCATGAATGTCCAATGAAAGTGCGATCCGCCGCGATGTCGGCGTCATCGCATTGATGTTCACGGGCTTGGGTTCCATCATCGGCTCCGGTTGGCTGTTTGGCGCGTGGCGCGCCGCGCAGTTGGCCGGTCCCGGTGCGGTATATGCCTGGATCATCGGTGCGGTCGTCATCTTGTTCGTCGCATTCACCTATGCCGAACTCGGCGCCATGTTTCCCGAGTCCGGCGGCGCGGTTCGCTACGGACACTATTCGCACGGCACTCTGGTGGGATTCGTGGCGGGCTGGGCTGCCTGGATCGCCATCGTCTCGGTGATTCCGGTCGAGGCTGAGGCATCGGTGCAGTACATGAGTTCATGGCCGTGGGACTGGGCGCATGCCCTGTATGTGCACGCCGCCAACGGGCAGGGCGAATTGACCTTCGCGGGATTGTCGATCTCGGCCGTGCTGGTGGTGATTTATTTTCTGGTGAACTTCTGGAGCGTGAAGGTATTTGCGAATACCAACAGCGCCATTACGTTCTTCAAGCTCATCGTGCCGGCCGCCACGGCCGTGGCTTTGATGTGCAGCGGATTTCATGCGGAAAATTTTCACGTCGGCGTCCACGGCGGAACGCATGTCGGAAATCTGGCCGCGATTCTCACCGCGGTCGCCACCAGCGGCATCGTCTTCAGCTACAACGGATTTCAAAGTCCAGTGAATCTGGCCGGCGAGGCGCGCCACCCGGGCCGCAGCGTGCCCTTCGCGATATTCGGTTCCATCGCCTTGAGTACAGTCGTGTACCTGATGCTGCAGGTCGCCTTCCTGGGCTCCGTGGCACCGGAACATTTGGGCGAGGGATGGGCGGCGCTGGAGTACAGCTCGCCTTTTGCGCAATTGGCGCTGGCGCTCAATCTCAATTGGCTCGCTTTGCTGCTGTACGCCGATGCTTTCGTCAGCCCCAGCGGTACCGGAAGCACCTACACGGCAACCACCGCGCGCATGATTTACGCCATGGAACGCAGCGGCACGGTTCCGGAAGTGCTCGGCCGCGTGCATCCGAAATATGGCATTCCGCGCCCGGCCATGTGGTTCAACCTGGCGGTGTCCTTCGTCTTCCTGTTCTTCTTTCGCGGCTGGGGCAAGCTTGCGGCGGTGATTTCGGTGGCCACCATCATTACCTACCTGGTGGTGCCGATCAGCGTCATCGTGTTGCGGCGCACCGCGCCCAATTTGCACCGCCCGTTGCGGGTGCCCGGCTTGCCGGTGCTCGCGCCCATCGCCTTCGTGCTGGCCACGCTGATGTTGTTTTGGGCGCGCTGGCCGCATACCGGCGAGATCATGCTGCTGCTGATTCTGCCGCTGCCGGTGTACTTGTACTATCAGGCGAAAGGCGATTGGCGCGATTTCGGCCGTCAGATGCGCGCATCGTGGTGGCTGCTCGCGTATCTGATCGCCATCACGATTCTGTCCTGGGCGGGCAGCAAGGAGTTTGAAGGCCACGGCTACATTGGCTACGGCTGGGATCAGCTGTGCGTCGCCGTGACGGCGCTCGGGTTTTATTTCTGGGGAGTTCGCAGCGGCTGGCGCACGCCGGCAGTCATCGCCGTCGAGAAGGACGCCGCTGAAATGGCGGCGGGGAACAAGCAGACAGGCTCCTAGACTTCGAGCAATTCCTTGGTTTGCGCCTGGTCCTCGCGCAAATAGATGGAGCGCTTGGGCCTGGCCATAACCCGCTGCACCATGGGCACAAACGCCTCCAGCGGCATCGTGTCGTAGTTCGGATCGAACGCATTCTGATCATGGCGCTCGCAGAACAGCGCGGTGCGTTCAAAATTGGGATGGCCGCGAAATTGCTCACGCATATTCCGATCCAATCCCAGGTGATGAAAGAAGTAATAGCCTTGAAAGATGCCGTGATGCTGCAGCAGCCACCAGTTCTGCTCTGACACGAAGGGCTTCAATACGGTTGCCGCAAGCTCCGCATGATTGGTTGAGGCGAGAATGTCGCCCATATCGTGCAGCAACGCGCACACGACGTATTCCTCGTCCGTCCGATCGCGGTATGCCAGGGTCGCGGACTGCAGCGAGTGTTCCAGGCGATCGACGGAGAATCCGCCGCAATCGCCTTTGAGCATTTGCAGGTGGGCGAGCACGCGATTGGCGAGTTCGCCGTTGAAGGCGTTTGCGGCCGTCGCGATTTTTTTCCAGTCCGCTTGTGTGCTCTCTGTCATTGCCGTGAAACTGGCGCGATCCATTTCGCTATGGTCTGACACGTGTTGTTCGCTCCCGTTCGATGCCGGCTTGATCGATTGATTATATCAGCGCAGGCCCGCGCCGCTCGTCAGATACACCGCAAAGGTTCCCAACCAGTGGCCGCCCTCATAGTGCTCACCCGTGACCGCCGGTAGTGCCGCGTCTCGATGCTGTGCGGCATGGCGCGAGCAGTCCCGCCACTCCGCCGGTCGCCCTTGGGAAGTCCATGCGCGATCCCTCGAGCATCCAGGCGCGGCTTAAGTTCAATCCGTCGATGTGGGCGAGCTTGGGGTCGGAGCGGTCGGTCACCACGCCGGGCTGCAGCCAGATGACGCCCGCACTCTGCGGTAGTTCCCGGCAGAAAAGCCGCCAACCAGGCGGCGAAGAGCCTTGGTTTCGAGCACCCTGCGCATGAAGTCCGCCTCGGCGAGGCAGGGCGAGAGAAAGTCCTCGCCGGAGGGTTCGTAGCTCAACGGACAATGGCGATCGTGGACATAAAACCGTCGCGCCGCATCGTTCAAGAGCGCGCGCATCTCGGCGTCGCCGGCCACACCCGCCCAATCCCAGACCAATCCGAAGGAGAAAGCCGTCTGATCGTGCTCGCCGATGCGGATGGGATAGTGCAGTTTCGGCAGCCAGCTTTTGAGCCGCGATGCCGCCTCGGCCTCCAGAGGCTGCAAGGTCAGCGGACCATTGTCTGGCCTGCGGATCGTTCCACTCGCGTAGCTCCGCCGACAGCTTGAGCAGCCATGCGAGTCCGTAAGGGCGCTCGAACGATGCGCGTCCAGGATGCTGTAGATAGCGCAGCTCGCCCGCGATGTTTTCGGCGGTGAAACTGCGCGCAAGTTCGCTGCGCGCCGTGCCGCAAACGGCGCATTCGGCATCAGACGCAGCAGACGCACCAGCAACCAATGGCCATGCACATCCGAATGCCAGTCGAAGCATCCATAGAATGCCGGCGTCAATTCGCGCGGAGGATGCGCGTCGCTGTCGCGGTCCATCGTGAGACTGATGTGATTGGGATACTCATCATGCAGGCACTTCAGCGCCAGACCGGCGAAGCGCCCGGCCGCGGCCGGATCCATCGATACGGCGGTGTCCGTACCGGCCGCCGCGGCGCGCTGAACGCAGGGCCAGCTCAATAGAGCCGCGAATAGCGATGAAGCGCATGAGCAGATTTCCTTCGAATTCTTTGGCGATCCAAGGGATCAGCGCGGCTTGGCGCGGCGTGTGGCTTGGGCGGTATAAGGGTCATCCGGCCAATAGTGTTTGGGGTAGCGGCCTTTGAGATCCTTCTTCACTTCGTGATACCCCCGATTCCAGAAGCTCACCAGATCCTTGGTGATCTGCACCGGCCGGCCCGCCGGCGAGAGCAGTTTGAGCACCAGCGGCAACTTGCGGCCGGCGACCGACGGCGTTTCGCGCAGTCCGAACAATTCCTGAAGCCGCACGGACAAACTCGGATTTTCGCGGTCCACGTAGTCGATCGCGATGTGCGAGCCGCTGGGTACGGTGAAGTGCGCCGGCGCCTCGCGTTCCAAGATGACCGCCTGCGCGTGCGTGAGAAAGGATCGCAGCGCGTTGCCCAGATCAAATCGCGCAAAATGTTCGCGGCGCGTGAAGCCGTCAATCCAGGGTGCCGCCCATTCCTCCAGAGTGCGGTCCAGCGCCTCATCGCTCAAATCCGGCCACGGCACGGGGCTTGGCACGGAGTATTGCCGCATCAGCATCGCCCGGGCGCGCCATTGGCGCAGTTCCTTGGTCCACGGCAGACCGGCAACCGCTACTTGCCTCAGTCCCGTCAGCACCGCCTGTTGCATCGCTTCCGGATCGGGATCCCGTATGTCGGTTGACGCCAGCAGCAACGCGCCGAGGCGCAATTCCTGTTTGGCGCTGAGCGCTGCGGCGCGCTCATCCCAGCGTATCTCGGCGGTTTCCTTCATCAAAGCGCGAAAATGCTTGCGCAGATCGTCCACGCCGATCGGCGCCGCAAGAAAAATTCGCGCCTCGCGGTCTGCGCCGTCAAGCTCCGCCGCCACAATGAATTCCGACTTCGCGAGCGACTGTGCTTCGGCGAAGCGGGCACCGCGGCCGTTCGCGAGCAAATAGCGTCCGCTGTCGCCGCGCGCCTGGGCGATGCGGTCCGGGTAGGCCCACGCCAGAAGAATTCCGCTTGCCCAATGCGCATCCGCGGTGTCGCGTGGGGCGGGCGCAAAATCGCGCTGCCATTGCGATGAACTGCGCAGCGCCTGGGCCTTCGCGCGCTGATCCACGGCGACGCCCGTAGGCACTTCGCGCTCATCGCCCCGCAACACCGCTATCCGCAGGCGCAGGTCTGCATCGCGCGCACCAACGCCCGCCCGCAATATATCCCGCTCGCTCAAAACGGCCGCGAGATCGCAGGCCAGACGCTCCGCGCCGAGATCGCGTGCCTTGACCAGCATATGCGCGAGACGCGGGTGCATGCCAAGCTTCTCCAGCGCGCGCCCATGCGCGGTGGCGCGCAACCCCGCATCGATGGCTTCCAGCTGCAGCAGCAACTCCCGGGCCTGCGCCAGCGGCGCCGGCGGCGGGGGGTCCAGCCACGCGAGCTTGTCCGCCTCGGCCGCGCCCCAACACGACAGTTCCAATGCCAGCGGCGCGAGGTCGGCGTGCAGGATTTCGGGCGGAGTTTGCAAGCTCAGCGAGGCATGCGTGCCTTCCGACCAGAGACGGTAGCAGACGCCTTCGCTGAGACGGCCGGCGCGTCCGCGCCGCTGATCCGCCGCGGCCTGCGACACTTTTCCCGTCACCAGGCGGCTCATTCCGCTTTCAGGGTCGAACTCCGAATAGCGCCGCATTCCCGAATCCACAACGATGCGGACGCCTTCGATGGTCAGACTGGTTTCGGCAATGCTGGTCGCCAGCACAACCTTGCGCTGTCCGGGCGACGCCGGTGCGAGCGCCGCGTCCTGCGCCGCGCCGTCGAGGTCGCCGTACAGAGGCAGTACCAGAATCCCGTGTCCGAGACCGCTCTCCTCCAAGTTGCGCTGCACCCGGCGGATTTCCGCCGCTCCCGGCAGAAAACACAATAGATCTCCGGCATGCTGGTGTAATGCAGCACGCACGACCTGAGAGACCTGCAGTTCCAAATGCAGGTCGTTGCGCCGCGGAACGAAATGCGTCTTGACCTCGAAGCTGCGCCCGTACGCGGACACGATCGGCGCGCTTCGCAGCAGGCGCGCGAGGGGTGCCAGATCGAGCGTGGCGGACATCACCAGCAGGCGCAGGTCCTCGCGCAGGGTTTGCTGGCTTTCGATGCTCAGCGCGAGACCCAAATCGGCGTTCAGACTGCGCTCGTGGAACTCATCGAAGATGACACAGCCTATGCCTGCGAGCGCCGAGTCCTGCTGCAGCATGCGGGTAAGAATGCCTTCGGTAACCACCTCAACGCGTGTTTCTCGGCCGACGCGCGTTTCCATGCGAGTGCGAAATCCCACGGTGTGGCCGACAGGTTCTCCGAGGAGTGTTGCCATGCGGTTTGCCACGGCTCGCGCCGCAATGCGGCGCGGCTCCAGCATCAAGATCTTCTGATTCTTGAGCCACGGCGCGGCCAGCAGCGCGAGGGGAACGATGGTGCTCTTACCTGCTCCTGGCGGAGCCTCGAGCAGCACCTCGGTGCGCGCAATCAATGCCTCCCTGAGCGCCGGCAGGGCCTCGTTAATTGGCAGGTCGGGTAGCGATGGTGTTTTCACAGGCGCCGTACGATAACCCAAGGACCTGCCGATAACCCAAGGACCTGCCGATAACCCAAGGACCTGCAGGGCTGGGAAAGCCGCGTGGTAAGATGCCCTTGGTCGGGCCTGTAGCTCAGTTGGTTAGAGCAGGGGACTCATCAATAAATGGTGCCTTCGCATCGCAAGGTGCGAAGTGGACGGGATGAATTCAGGGAAACCTGACCAGCTTTTGAAGCTGATGGCAACCCTGAGCCAAGCCGGCGGTGCACCGCCGGAAGGTGCAGAGACTACCTGAGCGCGTATAAGCCGCGCTTAATGACAGGCTAGAGCGTCCCGCACCCCACAGGGGTGAAGAGATAGTCCACTCCCTCCGGAAACGGTGGGGCAGAAGTGAATCCCTTGGTCCTCGGTTCGAGTCCGAGCGGGCCCACCAATTCGTGTTCGTTAGCGCCCTTTCGAGACCTCGCGCATCAGCCGGAAGGTAAAGTCGACTTCCTGCCCGAAGGCCGCAATGCCGATGCGTTCATCGCGGCCGTGCGCGCGGGCGTCATCCAGATCGTCGAACATGCCATCGATGCCGTAGCTCGGTATGCCGGCGACGCGCGTGTACTTGCTGTCGCTGGCTCCGGCGCCCATCTGCGGCAGGATGACGACGTCCGCCCATAACTGGTGCGCCACCTTTTCAACGGTCGCCAGGATGTTGCCCGAGAGCGGCGATTCCGGGCTTGGGGTCGCAGGTGTCATGACGCTGATCTTGATGGTGGGATCGGCAAGCACGCGTGCGAGCGTATCGCGCACCGAGTCCTGCGACTCGCCGGGGATGATCCGGCACTGCAAGGTTGCCCGTGCGCGCTGAGGCAATGCGTTCTGTGCGTGGCCGCCATCGATCTGGGTCGCCGTGCAGGTGGTTCGCAGCAGGATATTCGTCTCGACTTCGGCCGAAAGCCGCTCGATAGCCGCCGGATCAGGGGGCATCCTCGCCGCTGCGAGCATGTCGGCCTTGATCGAGCCCGTCTCAATGGCCGCCCGGCGCTCGAAATACTGCCGGGTCGTATCGGTAAGGTGTGTCGGAAACCGAAACTTCGAGAGCCGCGTCAATCCCTCGCTCAAGCGGTAGATCGGATTGTCGGCGGTGGGCCGCGAACTGTGGCCGCCCTTGTCGGTCACTTCCGCTTCGAACGCCATGGAAATCTTTTCGCTGGTCTGGACACCGATATAGAGCCGGCGGCCGGCTTTCATGCCGGCTTCGCCGCCGTCCGGATTGATCACCAGACCGGCATCCACGAGATCATGGTGTTCGCTCAGCAGCCAGTCGACGCCGTTGCGCTCGCCGCCCGACTCCTCGTCTGCGGTGAAGGCGACGATGATGTCGCGCTCCGGCGTGAAATGTTCACTCTTCAGACGCAGCAGAGCCATGAGTACGGCCGCGTCCTGTCCCTTCATGTCTATCGTGCCGCGCCCGTACAGCCACCCGTTGTCCTCAGTCAGGTGAAAGGGATCGCGCGTCCAGTCTTCCGGATTCGCCGCGACAACGTCGAGGTGACATAGATAAAGCACCGGTTTGCCCTTGCCGCTGCCATGGAGGCGGGCAACGACGTTGCCGGCGCGTGGGTGGTCTGCCGGTATGAGAAGTTGCGCGTCCGCCGGGTCAAAGCCGGCCGCGAGCAGCCGCGCTTGCACCTTGCGCGCCAATTCCGTCGTCCCGACCTCGTGCGTCGAACGAGTGTCGATCAGTTCGCGCAGGATCTCGCGCGCGAGCGTCGGATCCTTAGCCTCGGGCGCGGCTTGCGCCCATGCGCTGATCAGCGCCGACGCGGCGATCAGGGAACCCGCGATGTGTTTAACTGGGGAAAGGCACCGGTGGCGGCGCAGGCGATAGGGCATCGGCGGAACTCCTGGAGGTGGGCGAGGGGATTATGCCTGCCAATCGCCCAGGCCAGCGAGGACCGCCACTAATTTCTCTTCTGTCATGGCGGGTTTTGAGTAGCATCCGCTCCAAGTGGATGCAACCGATGAGGAGATTCTCATGAAGATACAAAAACCGCGATCAATCGTCCTGGTTGTGCTGGGAAGTATTCTCGGGTTCGCCGCCGGGACGGTGCAGGCAGACATAACCGTCGAACGCAGCACCTCCGTCGAGGGCATAGGCGCGATGGCGTTCGCGAATATGTCGGGCACCTCTAAAACCAGCATCTCCGGCGACAAGTCACGCACCGACAGCGACATGAAAATGCAGTCCAAGCTCGTCGGCTTTCTGGCGCGCAACGCCCTGGGACCAAGCGCGGAGATCGTTCTGCTCGATGAGGACAAGCTGTATCACCTGAGCATGAACAAGAAGGAATACACCGAGACGACCTTCGAGCAGCTGCGCGCGCGGGTGCAGAAAATATCGGATCAGATGAATTCCAGCGAGAATCAGCAGCAGCCGTCCGCCGTCGATCAGTCCAAATGCGTGTGGCTGCCGGCCAAAGTCGACGTCAAGAAAGGAGAGAAGGCGCAAATCGCCGGGTTTGATGCGCAACGTGTGACCGTCACGGCCACCCAACCTTGTCAGGACAAGGACACGGGAGCAATTTGCGAGATTGTCTTGGTCTTGGATCAGTGGACTTCCGGCGACTTCGCGGAAAGCAGCGAGGCTCGCAAATTCTATGCCGCCTACGCATCCAAGATGGGCATCGACATGTCGAACTCCCAAGACGTGTCGGAAAAAGCCAAAGCTCTGTTCGCCCAGTACAAGGGCGTCTGGACGGAGGTCGCGGCCAAGATGCAGACCGTGAAAGGCTATCCCGTAAAGAGCACCTTTACGCTGGGCCTGGGCGGCGCCCAGTGCAAAGACGCAAATTCGCAACACGCCCAAACGAGCCAACCTGACCGCACTCCGCAAAGCCCCAACGACCTCGCGGGCGCGGTGGTCGGCAAGCTCGGCGGCCTTTTCCAAAAGAAGAAGCCCGAAGCGCCCGCCGCACAGCAGGCACCCGCTGCCGCCCCGGTCGTGATGCCGGAGGGCGATGTGGCCCTGATCACGGTGGCCTCGCAGGTGGTTTCGGTGTCGACAAACGCCGTGAGCACCGATGTGTTCACGGTGCCGGCGGGCTTCAAGAAAATGGAGATCAAGACTCAGTAATCGATGCCGATGGCACGTGCACGCCGGCGTACAACCTCAGTCCATAAACGGGGCCTGCGGAAAAGCCCGCCTCGGGTTCGAATCGTACTCGCAGTACCGTCCTGCCATTCGTGAGTGTCGGAGGGATGGAATACTCCCGCTCGATGAAATCGCTCGGCCCTGCGCCGTTCAGCTGCTCGTTTGCCACCGCTACTCCATCGACGAGGATTGCGAAATGACGATCGCGCTCCTCGCCCCAATAGGTGGCTTGCAGGGTCAGTAGCCCCGGGCGGATTTTCACTGTGCACTCGAAATAGCCGCCGGTGCGCGCGTCCCGGCCGGTGCGCCCGCGATAGGCAACGGGATACGAGATCTTCGATTCCAGTAAATGATCTCGTTCCGCATCGGCGTCCCCCAGGCGCACGATGTCGGTGGAGCGTGCATCGAGTTCGCTTTGGCGCGCCTGCAGTGCCCGCAAATTGACCTGTTCCTGTTGCCACCCAGCTTCTGTGAAGCGGCGAAAATATACTGCCGTGTTGTTGTCATGCTGGAATGCGAAAGGACGCAGGGTAATGTCGCTTGGCTGCACCAAACCCTGGGTGCGGAATACGGCAGGCTCGGCGGTGGGCAAAATGCGCGGCATGATGTCGGCGCCGACCAACACCGGAGCAGGTCCGATAAACTTTTCAGCCGCCGGCCCCAAATCGCCGGCCATCACCAAAGGCCCAAGCAGCACGGCAACCGTGTTCGGATCATCCGCGGGTCGCTTCGAGCCGCAGTTTGCGCGGCAGAACGAGACGAATGACATCGCCCCGCTTCCAAGTGCGCCGCAGACGCAGGTAGCCATCGGTCGCGCGGGCTGTCCACGGATGACCGTTCACGCTCACACTGGGCTTCTCGCACCAAGCCGGAATGCGCAGAGAAATCGCCGCAGGCCGCTTCGCCTCGCTCGCCGTCACCGTCAATGCAATATCGTCCGCAAAGGGATAATCCGTCTCGAGCCGCATTCCGAGACCCGGCCGCGGCAAGTTCAACACGCGCCGGAATATAGAGATTGACGATGACATCGTTTCCCTGGGTCCAGAAAATCGAATCGCCGTGCTTGGCATGGCTCTCCATCCCGGTACCCACGCAGCACCAGAAATCATCAATCGGGCGCGAGAATTCCCGGTGGGTGCCTGACATGAGGGGCACCATGTAGGCAAACATGCCGGTTTTCGGGTGGTGCTGAGCCAGAATGTGATTCAGATGCGTGCGCTCGTAGTAATCGAAATAACGCGCGCTCGGATTCTGCGCGTAGAGAAGGCGCGTCAGCTTCATCATGTTGTAGCTGTTGCAGGATTCGCAGGTTTGCTCGGTGATATGGTGAGCAATCGAACGCGGCGCCTGGAAATATTCCTGATCGGCATTGCCGCCGATGACATAACTATAGTTGTCGGTGACCGTTTCCCAAAAAAAGCTGGCGGCTTTCAGGTGACGCGACTCGCCGGTCAATTCATGCAATCTGGCCAGCCCAATGAGTTTGGGAATTTGGGTGTTGGCGTGGACATTGGCCAGGCAATCCTCGCCGCGGCTTAAGGGTTCCAGGATTCTGCGGTGATAAATACGCTCGGATAGCGCCAGCCAACGCCGATTACCCGTCCGTCCGTACAGTTCTGCAAAGCTCTCGTTCAGTCCGCCGTGCTCGCAGTCCAGCATTTTCTGGACTTGCGCATCGTCGAGTGCGTCGAACACCCCGCCGATATACCCTCCGAGCTTTTCGAGCTACTTTCACGGCAGCCGCATTGCCGCAATGGCGATCGGCATCGAGCAATCCTGCCATCAGTTTGTGCCAGCTGTAGAGCGGCACCCAGGAGCCGTTCAAGTCGAAACTGCGCGTCCTGATATCGCCGCGCCGCACCTCATCGAACACCAGTCTTCCCGGTTCCACCACATCGCCACGCCGGCGGGTGAAGCCGGCTACAAAACCGTCGGCACTTTGAGATTGGCAGCGCACCAGCTCGTCGACAATGTAAGTCACCCGCCGCTTGCATTCTGCGTCGCCGGTCTGCGCATGCATCAAAGCGAGCGCAGAGAGATAGTGCCCCAAGGTATGCCCGCCGATGGTGTCGCTCTCCCAACCCGCGTACACAGCGCCCTTCGGCGTAAGCCCGGCCTGGCTCAAGAAATTATGCAGCAGCCGATCGGGTTCCAGTTGGTGCAGGTAGGTCAGATTGACGCTTACCGCAGTCAGATACGGCGACGGGAGCAAGCGCACGGCGCTGAGCGGGCACCCCCATCGTAGGTTGCGGGACGGAGCTCGCCGCCGGGCGCGCAGCCATCAGCAAGGCGACAGAGGCGGTTCCCTTCGAGTATTCGCCTGCGGTCTGAGGAGTTGAGGGTGGTATCTGCGGGCTTGGACATACCTGATTGTCGCATCGCGAGTGCCACAGCTGCAATTTTCGTCAGACATTGCGGATCGCGATCACCGGCGAAATAGATGCCGCACGCAGCGCGGGCCATAGTACGGCGAGCTGACCCAGCAGCAGCACAATGCCTGAGGCAATGATCGTGGAGGCGACATTCAGCCGCGCCATCTCGAACCTTCCGGCCATCCAAATATTCAACGCTCAGGGCCAGGAGTATTCCCAGAGCCGCCCCGGCGCAGGCGATCATAAGATTTTCGGTTTGGAAGTAACGCAGGATCGCCGTCCGGGTCGCACCCATTGCCCGGCGAATGCCGATCTGCCGCCGCCGCTGCGACACCCAGAAACTGGTGACGCCGATGATCCCGAAGGCAGTGACGATCAGCAGCACGACGCTCACGATGGCAAGAATGATCGCAAGTCCACGGTCGTCCCGATACGCGCGCCGCCGGCTTTCCAGCATGGTGCGCGTCTTGTCGTTGATGCGCGCACGATTGAGCGTCAGCAACTGCTTTTGCGCGCTCTGCATCGCAGCTGCCAGCTGCCCGGGCTTCGCTCTCACCACATAGTGAGCATAGGTCTCGATGTAGCGAAACGGCTGCAGCATGGCATCCTCAACGCGTAGGTTGGTGGACGAAATATTGGGCTGCTGCAATCGCTCCACAATGCCGATGATCGGCACCTTCTGTTTGTAGGTGCTCAGGTAGATCGACCGGCCCAGGGCATCTCCATTCGGAAATATTTTCATGGCCAACGCCCGGCTCACAATCAAGGCGCCGGGCGGCTTGGCGTCCATGTCGTTGCGATCGGCGATTTCGGCCGCATCGAAGTTGCGGCCTGAAATGAGCTTGAGGCCGAGCGTTGCCAGAGCATGTTCGTCGGCAAAGTACAATGCGCCCGTGGCCACCCAGTGCGCATCGCTGGCTTCGAGCATGATTGTCATCGTCCCACCACCCTCCAGGGGAAAGCGGATAGGAATTGGAGACAAACGCATCGACCACCTCGGGCAGAGAGCGCAATGCCGCCAAATCCGCCCGCGTCCGGGCGGCAAGATCCGGAGGATTACCCACCCATTGGTTGGTAATGGTAAAAATGTCCTGTTCCTGCAAGCCCGTCGGCCGCTCGCTGAGGCGCAGCCGCTGCTGAATGATGAACAGGCTGTTGCACAAAATGGCCAGGGTAATCGCCGTCTGTGCGACGATCACCAAAGCGCCGACCTTGTTGCGGCGCATGGCCGAGAGTATGGGGTGCAGTTCCATGGACATTCCTTATGTCCATGGTTGGAGAGACGCAGCGGCCGTATGGTTTAGACGGCGGCTCTCAATGCGTAGACGGTGCTACGAGGTCGCAAAACTTCGGCAAATCGATGTTGCCGCCGGAGACGATGGCCACGATCGGCCCTCGCCCTGCTTTTCCGGTGAGTGCTGCAGCCAGCGCCAAGGATCCGGCGCCTTCGGCGATGACGCGTGCTTTCTCGGCCATCAGGCGCATGGCCGCTTTGGTTTCATCCAGGCTTACCACGATGGAGCCCGCAACCACGGGTTTCAGCCGTTCCCACATGCGCGGAAACAGGCTTTTACCGCCTGCGCCATCGACGAACGAAGCCTTCCAGTCGGCGAATACCTGGGCCGATCCCTTCGCAAACGACAGCGCCGTCGGCGCCGCCGTGTCGGGCTCAGCACCCCAGATATCGATGCCCGGCTGCAATGCCTTGATGGCGCTGCCTACCCCCGTAATGAGCCCGCCGCCGCCGATGGCGGCAATGACGGCCACCGTATCCGGCGCGTCCTCAAGAATCTCGAAGCCCATGGTGCTATGGCCCGCGATGAAGTTCTGATCATCGAACGGATGTACGAACGTTCCGCTGACCCCCGGGTAAGAACGCTCGCCGAGGGCGCGCCACGCGGCTTCGTAGGAGACGAGCACCAGCCTCGCGCCCAGCGCCCGCATGCGTTCGATCTTGGCGGTCGGTGCGGTTTCGATCGCGACCACGGTGCACGGGACGCCGGCTTGCCGCGCGGCGTACGCGACCCCCTGACCCGCATTGCCGGCACTGATGGTCCAAACGCCAAGTTTCCGCTCGGCTTCCGTGAGCATCGCCACGGCATTGACCGCCCCGCGAAGCTTGTAGGAATTGGTGGCCTGCAGATTCTCCAGCTTTAAGCGGATGTCGGGGAATTCGGGTCCGAGGTCAAGACGTACCAGCGGCGTGCGCACGATGCTGCCGGCGATTCTGCGGCGCGCTTCCTGCATTTCGGCCAACGTCAACGGTCGGACCGCCTCGAGCGTCTTTAACACGGTGGATTCCTGATGGTTTTCGGGTTTCGAACTCTAGCAGGTCCGGCGATGTGCATTTCGTCCAGATAGGCGCCGAGCGCGGCAGCGCTGCCTTCGGCATCGGCCAGCGCCACATAGCCGTCGGGCCGGATGAGATAAACGGCGTTTCGTGCAAGGCCTGCCTGCTTCATTGGCGAAAGCCACGCAAATACGTGCAGCGGGATCCGGCTGCGGTCGGCCTCCGTTCGCAACGCAGAGGAGGCTTCGCCGTATACATGCACCTGCCAGTCCATCGAAGTCAACGCAGCGAAATTGAACTCATCGCCCCGTGCTGTCGTGCTTACCCATGGCAAGCGGTCGCCGCCGCGCAGAGCCTGGGCCGCGCCGCGGCTCAAGGGACTGTCGCGATAGTTGATTTCAATCTGCGATATCGTGCGAAATACCAAAGCGCGGATCCTGGCGACACGGAACAACATGGGAGCGAGGGCCGGAATCATTCTGGTTCGCACGAATCGCGCGAGGCCGCTGCTGCTGATCACGGCCGTGAATGCTCTATCGGTCGTCGCCACCAGCCGCCGTGCGAATGCAATCCGTTCGGGCTCGTAGCTGTCAAGCAGCGGAGCACAGAGCGGTTGTTTGATTGCTTCCGCCAGTTTCCAGGCGAGATTGACCGCGTCGCCGATGCCGGTATTCATCCCCTGGCCGCCGACGGGGCTGTGAATGTGCGCGGCGTCGCCGAGCAGAAACGCCCGTCCTTTGCGAAATTGCTGCGCGACGCGATGATGTACCCGGTAGGTCGAAAACCAGTTCACGTGCTTGATTTCCACCTTGAGATTCCGCATGGCACGGCCCTGTACGTCTTCAAACCGCAGATGCTCATGATCCTGCGCGGCGTCGTCGCGCACGGAACCGATCAGCCGCGCTCTTCCGTTCTCGGCCAACGGAAACACGGCAAGAAAATCGGCATCATCCAGATCCACATGCAATTCTCCATTCATCGGCGCACCGGTGGACTCCACATCGGCGACGTAGAACAAATGATCGTAGGTCCCGCCCGGGAAGCCGGTGCCCAGAACTTCGCGCACCCGCGAGCGGGCACCGTCGCAGCCAGCAAGGTAGGCGTAGGTGCCGGTCTCCTCCTTGCCGCCATTGCGTAAAGTCGCGCGGATGGCTGCGCCTGTGTCCTCAAAGCCGGCGAGTTCCACCGGCCGTTCGACTTCCACGCCGTCTTTTCGCAAGGTTTCGATCAGCAGAATCTCATGCTGGTCCTGCGGAAAGATAATGGGGAAGGGAAAGGGAGTGAGGCCTTGTCCCAAGTTCTCGATCGGAACGCGCGCAGCCTGCTTGCTTCGGACCCAGAGGTTGAGCGCAGGCACTTTGTAGCCACGGTCAAGCACGGCCTGGGCAAGTCCGATTTGCTGATAAAACTCAAGGGTCCGCGCTTGCACAGCCAGCGCCCGCGAGGTCGTGCCGGATGCCGCCAGCTTGTCGATGATCCTGACCCGGATGCCGAGACGGGTGAGCCACAGGGCCAGCACCAAGCCGGTCGGACCTGCGCCGACGATGAGCACATCGGCTTGATGGGATTTGTCGATCTAGCTCACTCTGGAGAAACGCAGCGCGGAGCGAGTCCTGGCCTTGGCGGTTTCCTCTTCTCTGTTCCTGGCAGGTGCGGTGGTTTGCAGCGAGTTGAGCAGCTTGCGCGACGCCGCCTCGATTTCATCGATAGCGCCGTAGAAGGCCGACTCGTTGGCCTTGGAAGGGCCGTGAAATCCGCTCACCTTGCGTACGAATTGCAGCGACGCCGCGCGAATTTCGTCGTCCGTCACCGGCGGCTCGAAGTTGAATAAGGTCTTGATGTTTCGGCACATGATTCTGCAAATAATCCGCGCCGGCCGGTTTGTTTGTCAAGAATCCGGGAAATGCAGCAGCGCTCGCATTCTCCGGCCTCATTCTTCCAGAATCACGTCGAGCAGACGAAAAATATGGGCGGCGACGGGCAGGGTCCCGATCACGATCACCTTCATCTGGGCGTGCCCCTGGTCGTAAATCGTCTCGATGCGGAGCGCGGAGCCGTCATCGCGCGGAGCTTTCACTGCCTCCGAAAGACGATCCATTACCCGACGTGCCGTATCCTGGGTTACGGCGTCGACTTGCACGACGCTCGACACTTCGGCGCAGCGATGCCGCGCCGGTGCCGCGGGGCGATCCTGCGGGCCTGCGAGCAACTCAAGATCTTCGCGTGCCACCCGATACTGCTTGCCGATTCGAACCGCTTTCAGGCTCCCGTTACGCACGTAGCCACGTATGGTTCTCACGTGCAGCCCGAGCCGCTCGGCGACTTGTTCGAGAGAGTACAGGGAGGGATTATCGGGCATCTGTATAAAACTTCCTTAAGTACCCCTATATAGATCTATTTTCTCATGAAAAAACGCGATATAGATACATATATGGCAGGATACCGGCTGCTCGCCACAGGGCCCGATAACAATTAGGCTGGGCGGACCGGCCGCCGAGGAGCGAATTCTTGTACCTGCCCGCGCAATTCACCGAGACTCGCCCCGAGGTCATGCGCGCGCTGATGCGCGCACATCCCTTGTGCATCCTGGCGACGCAATGCGTGTCGGGCCTGGTCGCCAATCATGTGCCGGTGCAAACCCTGGATGAACCTTTGCCGCTCGGTTGCATCCGCGGCCACGTCGCGCGCGCCAATCCCTTGTGGCGGGAATTTTGTGCCGACACGCAGGCACTGGCGATCTTCCAAGGACCGCAGGCCTATATTTCGCCTTCCTTCTATCCGTCCAAGGCGAAAACCGGCGAGGTCGTACCCACTTGGAATTACGCGGTGGTGCACGCCAGCGGCACCTTGCGGTTCATAGAAGATCCGGCATGGCTGCGGGAATTCGTCGCCGGATTGACCCGGACACACGAGTCGCCGCGCTCCTTGCCGTGGCAGATCGACGACGCCCCGGCGGCATACATCGACCACATGCTGAGCTCGATTGTCGGATTCGAATTCTCGATCACGGCTTTAAGCGGCAAATGGAAAGTGAGTCAGAACAGGCCGCCGGCGGATCGCGAAGGCGTGGTTCGCCACCTTCGGCAGGCGGGCGATGCGGACTCGCATGAAATTGCGGCGCTGCTGGCTGCATTTGATGCAGGATCAGGATCGCCCACCGCCCGATGAAATGGTCAGTACTCGATCAGTCGCCGTCGGCGGCAGGCAGCACCCAGGACGTCGCGATCCGCGAATCCCTGGCGCTGGCGCAGCACTGCGATGCCTTGGGGTATGAGCGCTACTGGGTCTCAGAGCACCACAACAGCGCCAGCATCGTGGGCACGGCCCCCGAAATTCTGATCGCTGCGGTTGCGGCAACGACACGGCGCATTCGCGTGGGCAGCGCGGGGGTGATGCTGCCGCACTATTCGGCGCTCAAGGTGGCCGAACAATTCCGCGTCCTCGAGGCGATCGCTCCCGGGCGCATCGACTTGGGGGTGGGCCGTGCACCGGGATCCGACGGGCTGACCGCCCACGCGCTCAATCCGCATTCACACGCCGCCGAGGAGTTTCCAAGGCAGGTTCAGGAACTGCAACATTGGGTGTCGGGCGTTGCGCTGCCGGCGGGCCACCCTTACCGAAACATCATGGCCTTCCCGACCGGTGCCACCAGCCCGCAATTGTGGATATTGGGCAGCTCGGATTACGGCGCGCAACTCGCGGCGCATTTTGGGCTGCCCTATGCTTACGCGTATTTCTTCAATGAGGGCGCGGGCGTCGAGGAAGCGCTGGGCTTGTATCGTCGAAACTATCGCCCCACCGAGCGCTATCCCCATGCGGAGGCGACCATCTGCGTTTGGGCATTGGCCGCCGACACTGAAAGCGAAGCGCGGCGTCTGTTGAGGACTCGCGAACTGTGGCGAGCCGGTTTCGAGAAAGGGTTGAGATTGCCGTTGGAATCTCCGGAGCATGCCGCCGCGTATCCCTATACTGAGGCGGAACGGCTCATGATCGAGAAACTGCGGGCCAAGGCGCTGGTGGGAGATGCCGCGCAAGTCGCCGAAAAGCTGCACGCATTGGCCCGTAGACTGCAGCTGGACGAGATCGTGATCAATACCTGGACCTTCGATGCAGCCGCACGGCGGCATTCGTATGCGCTCTTGGCGGATGCGCTGGGTTTGCGAGCGCCATGATGCCCGCGATAACCATCAAAACCCCGCGGGTCGAAATGCGGGAACTCGATTTCGGCGATGCCGAATTCATTTTGGAGTTGCTGAACGAGGAAGGATTCATCCGCTATATCGGCGACAAGGGGGTAAGAACCTTGACCGACGCCCGCGATTACATCCTGCAAGGACCGATGGACAGCTACGCGCGCAACGGCTTCGGCTTGTACGCAGCCTGCCTGCATGATGCGACGGCCATCGGAATCTGCGGCTTGGTCAAGCGCGAGGGCTTGAACCATCCTGACGTGGGATTTGCCTTTCTGGCGCGCTATCGCTCCTTGGGGTACGCGAGCGAGTGCGCGGCCGCGGTTCTGACTCACGCCCGCGAGGTTCTCAATATCAAGCACGTGGTTGCGATCACCTCGCCCGACAACTGGTCGTCAATCGCGGTTTTGCAAAAGATCGGCCTGAAATTCGAGCGCATGATAAGGCTTGTCGATCAGAGTCCCGAGCTCAAGCTTTTTGGATTGGCGCGCTGATCCCCAGGAGATCCTCATGCATCCCTTCCCGCATCGCTACACCGTCAATGCTTCCATTCGTCCCGACGGCGATGTCCCGCTGTCCACGGAAGGCGTGCGGGTGATCGAATCCTCCTCGCCCAAGGAGTTCGACGGACCCGGCAATCAATGGTCCCCTGAAGGGCTGCTCACCGCATCGGTAGCCGACTGCTTCGTTTTAGGATTCAGAGCCATTGCGACCGCCTCGAAGTTCCCCTGGCATAGCCTCGAAGCGCGCACGCAGGGAACGCTGGACCGGGTCGAAGGCAGGATGCGCTTCACGCGCTTCGAAACTCACGCCAAGCTGCACGTCGCGGCCGGCGCCGACGTCGAGCGGGCGAAGAAGCTGTTGGAGAAGGCGGAGAGCACCTGCCTGGTCTCCAACTCACTCAACAGCGAGCGACATCTGACGATGGAAGTGCTGATCCTCTAAAGATCAGTCATCGATCAAGATCAGTCATCCATCAAGAAGCTGCGCAGCTGCTCGGAGCGGCTGGGATGGCGCAGCTTGCGCAGCGCCTTGGCTTCTATCTGCCGGATCCGCTCGCGGGTGACGTCGAACTGCTTGCCCACTTCCTCGAGCGTGTGATCAGTATTCATGTCGATGCCGAAGCGCATGCGCAATACCTTGGCCTCGCGCGGGGTCAGCTGCGCCAATACCGAGTGCGTGGTTTCACGCAGGCTTTCCGTGGTCGCCGAGTCGATGGGCGAGGACACCGAGGTGTCCTCGATGAAATCGCCCAAGTGCGAGTCCTCATCATCGCCGATGGGCGTCTCCATGGAGATCGGTTCCTTGGCGATCTTGAGCACCTTGCGAACTTTGTCCTCGGGCATTTCCATGCGCACGGCGAGTTCTTCCGGCGTGGGCTCGCGTCCCATCTCCTGCAGCATTTGCCGCGAAATGCGGTTCAGCTTGTTGATCGTTTCGATCATGTGCACGGGAATGCGGATGGTGCGCGCCTGGTCGGCAATCGAACGGGTGATTGCCTGCCGGATCCACCAAGTCGCATACGTCGAGAATTTGTAGCCGCGCCGGTATTCGAACTTGTCGACTGCCTTCATCAAGCCGATGTTGCCTTCCTGAATCAGATCCAGGAATTGCAGGCCGCGGTTGGTGTATTTCTTGGCAATCGAGATCACCAAACGCAGGTTGGCCTCGACCATTTCCTTCTTGGCGCGCCGCGCCTTGGCTTCGCCGATGGAAACCTCGCGGTTGATTTCCTTGATCTCGTTGATCAGGACGTGGAACAAGCCTTCCAGATCCTTGAGCTTGTTCTGGCGGCGTTCGACTTCGTCCTTGAACTTCGCCAGCGGGCCCGAATAGCGCTTCTTCGCCTTGATGTGCTTGTCGAGCCAGCGCGTGCTGGTTTCGTTCTTCGGAAACGTGGAAATGAAATCCTTGCGCGGCATGCCCGCCTGCTTGATGCAAAGGAACATGATTTCCTTTTCGAGCAGGCGCACTTCGGTCACGTGCTGGCGCAGGTTGTCGATCAACTGGTCGAACATCTTGGGCGAGAGCTTGAGCTCCATCAATTCGCCGCAGATCTTCTTGCGGATCTTCAAGGTCTTCGGATCCTTCGATCCGAGCTTGTCGAGCGCATTCAAGAACTGATGATGCACCTTCGCTATCGAGCTGAAGCGCTTCGCCGCCTCCTCGGGATCCGGACCCGTGTCGATGGCTTCCTCTTCCTCGTCGCCCTCGGTCTCGTCATCGTCGTTGGCGGCTTCTTCGCGCTCCAGCGCCATCATCTTCGGATTTTGCGGCTGCGCAATCTCGTCCGGCGCGTTCGGATCGACGAAGCCGACGATCACATCGACCAGGCGCATCTGCCCGGCCTTGACGGTTTCGTAATGCCGCAACAACAGGTCGTAGGTGCCGGGATAGCTGCCGAGCGCAATCTTGACCGCTTCGAGACCTTCTTCAATACGCTTGGCGATGCGGATTTCGCCTTCGCGCGTCAGCAGTTCGACCGTTCCCATTTCGCGCATGTACATGCGCACCGGATCGGTCGTGCGCCCAAATTCCGCATCCAGGTTGGCCAGGGCCGCGGTGGCTTCTTCGACCGCTTCCTCGTCGGGTGCGGCGGTGGCGTCGGTCAACAGCAACGACTCGGCATCCGGTGCCTTTTCGTACACCGGAATACCCATGTCGTTAATCATGTTGACGATATCTTCGATCTGTTCCGGATCGACGATTTCGCTCGGCAGATGATCGTTGACTTCAGCGTACGTGAGGTAGCCTTGCTCCTTGCCGCGCGCGATCAATAGTTTTAGTTGCGACTGACGTTCGTCCGCGATTTGAGTCGCTGTGCCTGCTGGCGCTTTTTTGATCAAGGTGGACGCCTCTTAAGAGAGTCTGGACATTTAAAATGCAAGCCGAGCAGTATACGATTCCGGCCATTCCGTAGCCACTTTTGCTTCAGCTTTATGAGGGCGCTCGAAAGCGGCCCTTGGACTTGAGAAGACTGCTTAATTCGGCCTTTTCCTCGTAATTCAAGCCCAATTCCTCCGCTTTCTTCAATAATTCGTCCATTCGCCGGCCTGGACCGTATTCCTGAAGCAGCTTTTCGACCGCCATTTTGAGTTCCTTGGCCGCCGCGCCGGTATCGGCGACCAGAGGGTCCTGCATGGCGAGTTCAGTCAATCGCTCATACTCCGGGCGGTCCCGCCAGCGCTCCAACAGGGCGGCGGTGCTGGGCGAAGAGGCCGTAGTCGCTTGCTCCAGCAGCTCCTTGAGCACGGAAACACCGGGTTTTTCAATGCTGTTGAGCAGATCGGGCTCCTCGAGGGTGCCCGCCGCTGCAGGGTGATGCAGGACCAGGGTAATGGCCTGAGTCAGCAAGTTACCGCGCCCGACACTCATTCGACCGCGCTGCCGAACCGGTAGTTCCGGGGCGGCGCTTGCGGCGCGCTTGGGCTCGGCACCGGAGGCAAAAAATTCCTTGAGTTTGGCGGCCGGCATGCCGACTTGAGAGGCGAGCCGGTCGGCCAGCATTTCCCGGTAAATGCCCTCCGGCATGCGCGCAAACAGGGGCCCTGCCAGGGCCTTTAACTTCGCGCGGCCGTCTATGTGATCCAGATTCACATCGGCGATCAGTTGCTGCACCAGATATTCCGAGAGCGGCAGCGCTTCTTTCATGCGGGTCTCGAAGGCTTCCGGTCCTTCCTCCGCGACCAGGGTATCCGGATCGTGTCCCTCGGGAAGGAACATGAATTTGAGTTCTCTGCCGTCCCGCGCCAGCGGCAGCGCATTTTCCAGCGCTCGCCAGGCCGCCTTGAGTCCTGCCCGGTCGCCGTCGAAGCAAAACACGACCTCGCTGGTGATGCGAAAAATCTTGTTGAGGTGTTCCTGAGTGGTTGCGGTACCGAGCGTGGCCACTGCATAGGTGATTCCCGCCTGGTGCAGCCTGACCACATCCATATAGCCTTCCACGATCAACAGCCGTTTGAAGTCGCCGCGCGCCTGGCGCGCCTCGTAAAGCCCGTAGAGCTCGCGGCCCTTGTGAAACAGCGGAGTCTCCGGCGAGTTCATGTACTTCGGTTCGCCTTGATCGATCACCCGGCCGCCGAAACCCATGATTCTGCCGCGCGAATCGCGGATCGGGAACATCAGGCGGTCGCGAAACCGGTCATAGAAGCCGCTGGTTCGATCGCCGCTGCGCTCGAGGATCAGGCCCACTTGCAGCAGGCGGCTGCGATCCTCTTCCTGGGTTCCGAAGCGTTTCAGCAGCGCTTCCCACGCATCCGGTGCGTAGCCCAGGGCGAATTTGGCGGACGTCTTGGCATCGATGCCGCGGCGTTCCACATAGGCCTGGGCGCGCCCATTGTCGGCGAGGTTTTGCTCAAAAAAGCGCGCCGCGCGCTGCATGAGATCGTGCAGGTCGCCGCTGCCGGAATCGCGCGGAACTTGCGCCTCGCGCGGCAGTTCGAGGCCGGCCCGCTGCGCCAGATCCGCCACGGCGTCGAGAAATTCCATCTTTTCGTACTGCATGAGAAAGCCGATGACGGTGCCGTGCGCGCCGCAGCCGAAGCAGTGATAGAACTGCTTGTCGGCGCTCACTGAAAATGACGGAGACTTCTCGTTGTGAAACGGACAGCAGGCTTTGTACTCGCGTCCGGCTTTTTTCAGGGGCACGCGCGCGCTGATGATATCGACGATATCCGAGCGCGAAACGAGTTCGTCGAGAAACGAGTCTGGAATCCGGCCGGTCATGGACCGCCCCCCACGTGGAACACCCGGGCGGGCCGTTAAGATCAGCCGCCCAGTTTGGCTTTGATTTTAGCGCCGACCGCGCCCATGTCGGCACGGCCCTGTGCCTTGGCCTTGATCAGGCCCATGACTTTGCCCATGTCCTTGATGCTGGTTGCGCCCGCGGCGGCAACTGCCTCATTGATCAGCGCGTCCAATTCGGCGCTGCTCAATTGCGTGGGCATGTAACCCTGCAGCAAGGTGATTTCCGCGGATTCCTTGTCGGCCAGATCCTGGCGATTGCCGGCCTTGAACTGCTCCAGCGATTCCTTGCGCTGCTTGATCATCTTTTCGAGAACGCTCAACACCTGCGAGTCATCCAGGGTGATGCGCTCATCGACTTCGCGCTGCTTAATGGCAGCCGTGATCATGCGGATGGTGCCGAGCCGCTCCTTTTCGCCGGAGCGCATCGCCGCCTTCATATCGTCAGTAATTCGCTCTTTGAGAGTAGCCAAACCGCGGCCAGGTCCCTTAGTAGGAGGGCCGAGACGGAGCCGCCGCCGGAGGACTGGCCGGCTGCTGGCCGGTGCCGCGCATGTTCTCCCGCGACAGACGCTTCAAATGCCGTTTCACCGCCGCCGCCTTTTTTCGCTTACGCTCCTGGGTCGGCTTCTCGTAGAATTCACGGCGCCGCAGCTCGGTGAGGACGCCCGCCTTTTCACAGGCACGCTTGAAGCGACGCAGGGCGGCGTCAAAATATTCATTCTCACGAACGCGAACGCTGGGCATTCAAACCTCAATTGGTGGCACGGTCGCCGGGATTCGGCGACAGGGGGGCGCATTCTAAGGTGCGCCCCCGCAAAAGGCAAAATATGCGTGTTTTAGGCATCGAGACCTCGTGCGATGAGACCGCGGTCGCGGTCTATGACGGTTCGCGCGGCCTCCTGTCGCATCGCCTGCACAGTCAGGTCGCGATGCACCAAGCCTATGGCGGTGTGGTGCCGGAACTGGCCTCCCGGGACCATGTTCGCCGCCTTCTACCCCTGGTTAGAGAGGCGTTGGCGGAGGCAGGGTCCGATCGGGCGATCGATCGACGGGGTCGCCTATACGGCAGGTCCCGGACTGATCGGGGCCCTGCTGGTCGGCGAGGGTTTTGCCGCCGGATTGGCGCATGCCTGGGGTAAGCCTGCGCTGGGCATTCATCATCTGGAGGGGCATCTGCTGGCGCCCCTGCTGGAGACCGAGCCCCCGGCCTTCCCGTTTCTGGCCCTGCTGGTCTCCGGCGGCCATACCCAGCTGGTGGACGTCGCGGGTTTGGGGCAATACCGGATCCTGGGCGAGACCTTGGACGACGCTGCGGGGGAGGCCTTCGACAAGACCGCCAAGCTGCTCGGGCTGCCCTACCCGGGCGGCGCCGCGCTGGCCGCTCTCGCGCGAGAGGGCCGGGGCGGCGAGTTCGTTTTCCCGCGGCCCATGCTGGATCGGCCGGGGCTTGGATTTTAGTTTCAGTGGCCTGAAGACCGCTGCGCTAGTAGCCTTGCGCGGCCGCGATCTTGCAGGGCGCGGTCCGCGCCGATGTCGCGCGCGGATTCGAGGACGCCGTGGTTGAGACCCTGGCCGAAAAGTGCCGGCGCGCGCTCAAGCAGACGGGCCATCGGCGCCTGGTCATCGCCGGCGGCGTGGGCGCGAATCGCCGCTTGCGCGAGCGCTTGGCGGCCGTGGTGACGCGACTTGGGCGCGGAGCTGTACTTTCCGCGCACTGAATTTTGCACGGACAACGGCGCCATGATCGCGCTGGCCGGCTGCCTGCGGCTGGGCGCGGGCATGCGCGGCCGGTTTGGGGCTGGCCGCGCGCGCCAGTTGGGAACTCGGAGCCATAGGGGATTAAATCTGTTCGATGGACAAAATATTCATTCATGCGCTGAAAACCGAAACCATCGTCGGCATTTTCGACTGGGAACGGCAGGTCAAGCAGACGGTGCTCATCGACATCGAGTTCAGCGCCGACATCCGCAAGGCCGCGTTGTCCGATTCCATCGACGACACCCTGAACTACAAACGGGTCGCGAAACGCGTGCTCGCCTTTGTCGAAGAGTCGAGCTTTCACCTGGTGGAAACGCTGGCCGAGCACGTTGCCATGCTGATTCTCGACGAGTTCACGGTCGCCTGGGTGCGCATTGCCTTGAGCAAGCCCGGCGCCATTCGCAGCTCGCGCGACGTCGGCGTGATGTTGGAGCGCAGCGCCGCGGATTTGACCACATGGCGCGCCCGGGCAGCGGTGACGAAAGCCTGATGTGCTCGCGGGACTAAATGCTGCGGCCGCCGTCCACCGCGATGATCTGGCCCGTGATATACGGCGCGTCCTTCGCCAGGAACAACGCGGTGCGCGCGATATCCTGCGGCGTGCCGTGGCGTTTAAGCGCGGTCTTGTCGACGATCTCGCTTTTCAGATCCTCGTCCATGGCGCCTTCCGGCCACAACACGGGTCCGGGCGCTATGCCGTTGACGCGGATTTCCGGTCCCAATTCGCGCGCCAAGGCGCGGGTCAGCATGGCAAGCCCCGCTTTGGCCGCGCTGTAAACCGGATGCGCCTTCAGGGGACGCAGCGCATGAATGTCGATCATATTGATAATGAGTCCGCGCTGCGCCCGCAAGCTGGGGGCGGCGGCCTGCGACAAGAACAGCGGCGCCTTCATGTTGCTGCCCACCAGATCGTCCCATTGCGGCAGCGTGATCTGGCCGACCGGCGTCGGATAAAAGCTAGAGGCATTGTTGATCAAGATGTCCAGGCGCCCGAACTCGAGCAGCGCCGCCGCGATCAATTTGTCCGGTGCCTCCGCATCCAACAGATGCGCGGCGAAGATTGCCGCGGAATGCGCGCGCACCTGGTTGAATTCGTCCGCCAATGCGATCGGCGGCGGCCGCCGAGGAGCGATAGTGAATCAGCACATTGGCGCCGGCCGCGTGCAGCGTGCGCGCGATCTCAGCGCCCACGCGGCGCGCACCGCCGGTGATCAGCACCGTCTGCTCGCGCAGCGCGAATTGTTAGTCGTGACGACCATGCGCCGCAACGATACCCCAACACTTGCAGCCGCGCGAAATGAACTTGGCAGACGCGGCCGCCCGGCACAGCGCGCTGACCCGCGATCATCTGCATGCGGCAAATCGCGTCCGCCGGCGGCTGGCTCTCGCTTCGAACGATTCATGGATGCTGTGCTGTACGCGCCTGGAGCTGGGCTACTACAGCGGCGGCGCGCAAAAACTGGGTCGGGGCGGCGACTTCACCACAGCGCCTGAAATCTCGGCCGTTGTTCGGCGCCTGCGTGGCCGTGCAGTGCGCCGAGATCTTGACGGCCTTGGCGTTCTGGGTCAATCTTGGAAATCGGCGCCGGCAGCGGCCGCTTGGCGGCGGATCTTTTGGCACGTTTGGAAAGCGATGGCCGGTTGCCGGAGCGCTATTTCATATCTGGAAATCAGCGCCGACTTGCGCGAGCGCCAGCGCGAGCATTTGGCAAAGCGGCTGCCGCATTTAATGGATCGGGTGCAGTGGCTCGATCAGCCGCCGCAAGAACCCTTTGACGGCATCATTGTCGCGAACGAGGTGCTGGACGCACTGCCGGTGGCGCGCTTTCGGTGGCAGCGAATCTCCGTCGAGGAACTCGGAGTTGCCTTTATCGACGGCGAATTGGGCTGGGCGGCGCGTCCCGCGGCCGAGGCGATGACGCGGACTTGCGCGGACTTATTGGCGGCAAGCGGCGGTTGGCAAGACGGCTACGTGTCGGAGTATTGTCCACGCGCGGCCGCCTGGGTTCTGGCCGTAACGCACTCGCTGCGCAAGGGTGCGGCGCTGTGGTTCGACTACGGCCTGCCGCGCGCGCAATACTATCTGGCGGAGCGCCGCGACGGCACGCTGATAAGTCATTTCCGCCATCAGATCAGCGACAACCCGTTCGCGAATGTCGGACTCCAGGACATCACCGCCTGGGTGGATTTCACGCGCGCTTGCCGAGGCGTCGCGCGACGCCGGTTTTGAGGTGGCCGGCTTCACCACGCAGGCGCATTTCCTGGCCGGCCTCAATATCGACCGCGAAATGCAGCGCGCCGCGGCCGGCGACGATAATTTATTTGCGCGTCTCGCGAATCAAGCGCGGCAGCTGCTGCTGCCCGGCGAAATGGGCGAACGCTTCAAGGCCATGGCCTGTCTCAAGAATCTGGATATTGCACTGTCGGGTTTTGCGCTGCTGGATTTGCGGCATAGCCTTTAGGAGCACACATGAAGATTGCAGTGTTGGACGATTATCAGGGCGTCGCGCTGACATTGGCGGACTGGTCCGCCGTTGCTGCCCGCGCGCAGCTCGATATTTTCCGCGACCACCTCGCCGATGCGGATGCGGTGGCCGAGCGGCTGCTTCCCTACGACATTGTCTGCGTCATGCGCGAGCGCACGCCGCTGCGCCGCGGTCTCATTGAGCGCTTGCCGAATCTTAAGCTCATTGCGTCGACCGGTCCGCGCAATGCGTCGATCGATCTTGCAGCGGCGGAGGCGCGCGGCATCCAGGTCGTGCACACCGGCTATTTCGGCAGTCCCACGGTTGAACTGACCTGGGCGCTGAT
This sequence comes from uncultured Gammaproteobacteria bacterium, assembly GCA_963809645.1. GTDB lineage: Bacteria > Pseudomonadota > Gammaproteobacteria > Steroidobacterales > Steroidobacteraceae > Bog-1198. The sequence goes on along the minus strand of CAWEKK010000007.1, from coordinate 229,406 downwards.
CCTGGCCGGCGCCCGCCACATCGTGGCCGAGGCCGGCGCGGTTCGGGCAGGCGGCTGGCAACATTCGATCGGCGAAGATATATCGGGCAAGACCTTAGGGATCATCGGCCTCGGCAATTTGGGCTCCAAGGTGGCCAGGATCGGCCAAGCCTTCGGCATGCAGGTCATTGCCTGGAGTCAAAATCTCACTCCCGACAAGGCCGCTGCGGGCGGCGCGGCGCTGGTGTCGAAAGAAGAACTGCTGCGCCGTTCCGACTTCGTCTCGATTCATCTGGTGTTGAGCGAGCGCACACGCGGACTGATCGGCGCGGCAGAATTGTCGCTGATGAAGCAGAGCGCGCGCCTGGTCAATACGTCGCGCGGGCCCATCGTGGCGGAAGCGGCGCTCATCGCAGCTTTGGATGCCGGGCAGATTGCCGGCGCGGCGATCGATGTTTACGACATTGAGCCGTTGCCGCCGGATCATCCCTACAGGAAAACCGCCAATCTGCTGGCAACGCCTCACATCGGCTACGTGTCGCGCGGTCTGTACGAACGCTTCTACCGCGATACGGTGTCAAACATTGTTGCGTGGCTGGATTCGAGAGGTTAACTCGGTGATGGCCTTGAGCCGCCGTTGGTGGATGCGTTCCGCGATCAGCGGTCCCACCCGATCGGCGATATCCTCCGGCGTCGGCTTGATCGTGGCTGCCGCATCGCGCGCCGCCTGCAAATATTCCCGCTGCGGATAAGGATTTTTTTCCAAGCCCAGGCGTCCGCGCGAATCCGCTTCGCAGGCCATGAGCGCCTGGGCAAACCGCTCAGGCCGGCGGAATGCGTCGGTCTTTTCGAGCATGCCCAAAATAGTATTGGGCCGCAGCTCAAATGCGCGATGCACATTGCCGTGATAGCGCGCGACGATGATGCTGAGTTCGCGATATTCACCCGGCAGCTTCAACCGATCGCAGAGCGCTTCGATGAGCGCCACGCTGCGCTCCTCGTGACCCTTGTGGCCGGGCCATTCCCGATGCGGCGTCGTGGCCTTGCCGAGATCATGCACCAGAGCCGCAAAACGGACTTTCGGATCGTCGCTGAGGAGCACGGCTTGATCGAGCACCATCATGGTGTGCACGCCGGTGTCGATTTCGGGGTGCCATTTCTCCGGTTGCGGCACGCCGAACAGCGCATTGATTTCCGGATACACGACCTTGCAGCGCGCCGCACTCGCGCAGTACCCGGAAAAACTCGCTGGCGCCGGGCTGGCGCAGCGCCTTCTCGGTTTCCTGCCACACGCGTTCGGCGACCAGGGCATCGGCCTCGCCGCGCTCGACCATGGCGCGCATCAGCGCCATGGTTTCGGGCGCGACCGTAAATCCCAGCGCGCGAGAAGCGCGCGGCGAAGCGCGCCAGCCGCAGCATGCGGACCGGATCCTCGACGAACGCGGGCGAAACGTGGCGCAGTACGCTTGGCCTGCAGATCGCGCCGGCCGCCGTGCGGGTCGATAAAGGAGCCGTCCTCAGCCTGCGCGATGGCATTGATGGTCAGATCGCGGCGCGCAAGATCTTCCTCGAGCGTGACCTCGGGACCGAACTCGACCGCAAAGCCGCGGTAGCCGGGCGCAGTCTTTCGTTCGACGGCGCGCCAGTGCATATTCTTCCTGGGAGTCGGGATGCAGGAACACCGGAAAGTCGCGGCCCACTTCGCGGTACTTCAAGCGCAGCAGCTCATCGCGCGCGCCGCCCACCACGACCCAGTCGCGTTCCTTGACCGGCAGGCCGAGCAGAGCGTCCCGAACGGCGCCGCCAACCAGATACACTTGCATGCGTGAATATTAACAGCATCGTCGTCACAATCCGCGCGACCGCGGTGATCGCGTCGATCGCCGCGTTGAGCGGCGGCTGCTACCTTCTGCAAAGCGCCGAAGGCCAGTTCGCGCTCATGTCCAAGCGGCGAGCCCATCTGCGATCGTCATCGACGAGCCCGCCACGCCGCCCGCGCTGCGCGCGCAGCTCGAAGTCGGTGACGGCGATACGCGACTTCGCCAGCCGTCGAGCTGGGGCTGCCGGACAACGGCAGCTATCGCAAGTACGCGGACGTCGGCCGCGCCTACGTGGTGTGGAATGTGGTCGCGGCGCCGGAATTTTCGGTCGATCCCAAGAAGTGGTGCTTTCCCATCGTCGGATGCGTCGCCTATCGCGGCTACTTCGTCGAGGCCGAAGCGCGCCATTTCGCCGCGGGTCTGCGCGCGAAGGGCTTCGATGTGGCGGTCGGCGGCGTCGCGGCGTATTCCACGCTCGGACACTTCGACGATCCGATCTTGAACACCATGGTGGGCTGGAACGATGTGGAGCTGGCCGCGATCATTTTCCACGAGCTGACGCATCAGCTGCTGTACGTGCGCCAACGATGCGTCGTTCAACGAGGCGCTTGCGACCACGGTCGAGGAAGAGGGCGTGCGGCGCTGGCTTCAAGCAGCAGGACCGCGAGCAGGATCTGGCAGCAGCACCTGCTGCAGCAAAAGCGCTATCTGCGAGGTGATCGCGCTGATGAGCGACCACGCGCAACCAACTGCGCACGCTGTATGAGTCCGGGCTGCCGCCGCCGCTGATGCGCGAGCGCAAGCGCGAGACGCTCGCCGCGCTGCGCGAATCCTATGCCTCCTCTGCGCATGCAATGGGGAGGTCATGCGCCGTTCGACGGCTGGTTCGGCCAGGACATCAACAACGCCCACCTGGCGTCGATCGCCACCTACTATGCCTGCGTGCCCGGCTTCGAGCGGGAGCTTGCAGGCAGTCGGCGGCGACCTGCCTGCCTTCTACCGCCGCGTTCGCGAGCTGGCGAAACTCGATCAGGAACAGCGCGATCCGCTGGTGTGCGGAACATCGGCCGGTGCCTAGACCGGCAACCAGTGAGAACTGAATCGCCAGCACGATGGCCGACACCACGGTCACCGCGAGAAGTCCCTGTACCAGTCTTGCGACAAAGAATAAATCGTTCATGATATGCACTCCGATTGAGAATTGAACCCACGGTGCATAGGTTGTTCCTCGCGCCTGTTCCGAACAAATTCAATCTCTGATCAACTGTTAAGGAAAGCTTAAAGTGCCATCTGCATACGACCGATTGCCTTTGGGATCCTTGCGGGTATTCGAGGCGGTCGCCGCGCACTTGAGTTTCTCGGAAGCCGCCGATGCAGCTCAATGTCACGCCCGCGGCGGTCAGCCAGCAGATCAAGACCTTGGAGTCCTATATCCAGGTGCCGTTGTTCAGGCGCAGCGGACGGCGGGTGGAAATCACCGAAGAGGGCCTGGAATTGCTGCCGGCGGTGAGGTCGGGTTTGGAAAAACTCGAGTCCGCGTTGCAGGAGATGAAGCATCATCGCCGCGCCGGGCCCTTGCAGATAAGCCTGCTGTCCTCGTTTCTGCAGATCTGGCTGCTGCCGCGCATACGCTCGTTTCGCCGCAAATATCCCGACATCGAGCTGCGCTTTCACACCTCGCGCGATCTGGTCGATTTCTCGCGCTCCGCCATGCACGTCGCGATCCGCTTCGGCCGCGGCAACTATCCCAACATGCACTGCGAAAAATTGCTCGACGACTGGCTGGTGCCGGTTGCGAGCCCCGATCTGATCAAGCAGCACGGGATGATCGAGCGCGGTGCTTCGTTGCACAAGTACCCGCTGCTCGAAAGCGGCGACGAACCGTGGCGCATGTGGGCGCAGGCATCCGAGGAGGCCGCATGGCATTCCAGATCGCCCAGCATCGAGGATTCCGCCGGGCTCCTGGCCGCGGCGGAAGAAGGATTGGGTTACGCGCTGGGACGCTGGACGCTGGTGACGCGTTCGCTGCAAAAGGGAACCCTCAAGCTCGCCGGCAAGGGCGCGCTGCCGTACGCCTCGGCCTATTACTTCGTCTGTCCCAAGAGTTTTCTGGCGCTGCCAAAGGTCGCGCAGTTTCGCGATTGGATCTTCGCCGCAGCGGGCGCCTTCCCAGGGCCTCCGGATGCACATCCGCAGGCGAAAGACCCGCCAGGTTAGACGGTTCGCCCTTAAGGGCTGGACTTGGCTCGTCCTGCCGCCGCACGATTGTGGCTGAGGCGTGCGTTGTCCTCCTGCGCTCCGAGGAACAACAGTGCGGAAGCCGCCATGGATTTGGGCTTTGATGCCGAGTTTCGCGAAGCCGTCGGTGCTGCAGACACTGTCGACAGTGAGCGAGCGGTAGTTGTCGCTGGAGAACGGCCGCCCGGGAACGAAGTTCATGAGGAAAGCCTGCATGCGTCCGGCAAAGTTCGGCAAACCCATGATCCAGCGGCGCCGGCGCGTCAACTTTGCCGCCAGGGCAACGATTTCCCGCAGGGTGTAGACCCGCGGCCCGCCGAGCTCGTAGGTCTGATGGCTGCATTCGCCGCCATGCAGGCAACGCAATAGCGCATCGACGACATCGTCGACCCAGACGGGCTGCAGGCGTGCGTTCGGCCTGGCCAGCGGGAAGATCCAGGGGATCGCGGCCAGCAATCCGGCAAAGCGATTGAGGAAGGAATCGCCGGGACCGAACATCACCGAAGGTTGGAAGATGGTCCAGTCCACGGCGGTCTGTTCGCGAATCAGCTTTTCCGCTTCGCCCTTGGATCGCAGGTAGTAGCTCGGTGCATTGGGGGCCGCCTGCAACGCGGACATTTGCAGCAGGCGCGCGACCCCCGCGGACTTTGCGGCCCGCAGCACATGTTGCGTCAGTTCGGTATGGGCACGGCGGAAGCCGGCGCCGCCGAATCCGCGTTCATTGAGGATGCCCACCAGATTGATCACCACATCCTTGCCGCGAAAGCGCTCGCTCAATTGCGGTTCCTGATACACATCGCAGTTCTCGAGGTTGAGCCCCGGCAGCACCAGCAGATGCTTGTGCTGTTCGCGGTCTCGCGACAAAACCGTGACTTGATGACCGTCCTTGATCAAACGCGCGACCAGCCGGGTGCCCAAGAAACCGGTGCCGCCGAGAACCACGATGGATAGCAGACGCATGGGCTAGCGAACCGGAATCAGCAGCGTGTCGCCGCCCCGGCGAACCTTGAGCAACAGCACCGTTGCCCCTTTGACCGCTTCGCGGAATGACTTCATGTTCGTCACCGGCGTTCGTCCCACGCCCACGATGACATCATTGGTGCGCATACCCGCCTGGGCCGCGGCGCTGGCCTCCTGCACCTTATTGACCAGAACGCCGCCGCCGTCCGGCGCGTCCGTCAATTCGGCGCCGTCGAGACCGCGATTGATCTCGGCCGCGCCCGCGGATTCCACTTCTTCGCGCTCGGCGATGAGCGCGGTGACCTTGCGCGGTTTGCCGTCGCGCAGCAGGCCGAGTTCGACCTTGTCGCCGACGTGCAGCATGCCGATGGCATTGCGCAGCTCACCGGAGCTTTTCATGGTGACGCCGTTGACCGAGGTAATGATGTCGCCGGTCTTGATGCCGGCGCGCTCCGCGGCCGAGCCCTGCACGACGCCGGCAACCAAGGCGCCGGTCGTCTCGGTCAGGCCGAATTCCTTGGCGATTTCCGGCGTGACGCTATAGAGCTGAACGCCCAGGACGCCGCGTTTCACCTGTCCGTACTTGATCAATTGGTCCATGACGCCGCGGACCATGTTGACCGGGATTGCAAATCCGATGCCGATGTTGCCGCCCGAGCGCGACAGAATGGCCGAATTGATGCCGATCAGCTCGCCGCGCAGATTTACCAGGGCCCCGCCTGAGTTGCCCGGATTGATGGAAGCATCGGTTTGAATAAAGTCTTCATAGCCGCCGGCTTCCGGATTGATGCCGCTGCGCCCGAGCGCGCTGACGATGCCGGCGGTTACCGTGTGCTGCAGACCGAAGGGGTTGCCGATGGCGACCACATAGTCGCCGACTTCGAGTTTTGCGGAATCTCCGAGGGGCATGGCGACGAGATTCGGCTGTTTGGCTTGCAACACCGCAACGTCAGCGCCTTCGTCGCTGCCGATGACCTTGGCGCTGAACGTGCGGTTGTCGAGCAACGTGATGGTGATCTCGCTGGCATTCTCGACCACATGATGATTGGTGATGATGTAGCCGTTCTTGGCGTCGATGATGACCCCCGATCCGGCGCTTTGAAACTGCCGTTCGCGGGGCTTGGAGTCGGGCGGAGCGTCGAAGAATCGCCGAAAAAACGGGTCATCGAGCAGCGGATTGCGGCCCTGCTGTTCTTTGATGGTGCCGCGCGTGGCAATGTTCACGACGGAAGGAGAGACGCGCTTGACCATGGGGGCCAGCGTGGGCATGGGAGCGACGGCATCGGCCGGGCTGGCGGCAAACGCCGGCCCGCTGATGGCGGCCGCGGCGAGCGCGGCTGCTGCAAACCTGGTACGCAAATTCATGCGCAATCCTTCCGAGTCTTTAGTTTCCGGCGGGAAAAGCGCGACCGGACCCTGTCAAGGGTCCGGTCTCCTCGCCGGCATCGACGCGATATTACACGGAAGGACGTGTACGAAGGATCCCTTAGGCGGCTTCGACCGTGATCTTGTGCGGCTGCACTTGGGCCAGCTTGGGAATTGAGACTTCCAGCACTCCGTTGGTCACTTTCGCCTTGATGTTCGGCGCATCCGCGCTCTCCGGCAGACTGAAGCGGCGCTGGAATTCGCCGGTGGTGCGCTCAATGCGGCGGAAGCCCTCGCGCGTCTCTTTGCGCGAATCCTCGCGTTGTCCGCGAATGGTCAGCACGCCTTGATCGGAGGTGATTTCCACCGCCTTCGGATCGACGCCCGGCAGGTCCACATGCAGCACGAACTGGCCGGCTTCCTCGTGGATATCTACGGGCGGCAGCCACGCGCCGGAATCGGCGGCGGTGGTCAACGGCGCCCCGAATAATCGATCAACTTCTTTCTGGAGCCGGCTGACGAGTGCCCACGGCTCATAACGTACGACAGTCATGTGTAAAAACTCCTAATTGAAGAGAATAAGATTGAACAGCAAAAATTTTCCTATAAATCGAAAGTCACGCGCGTGACTCCGAAATTGGGCCAATGAATGGCATTTCAACTTGGCGCAGCAAAGCGCAGGCGAATCTTGGCGAAGGTCACCGGGGTGCCAGAGCTGTGACGCAGACAAAGTCAATGGAACATAATGTGGATAAGGTGTGTAAACACAATATCTTGCGATTCGCGCTATTTTCGCTTGACCTGTGGACCCGGAGGTGTAATCAGCTAATTTCTGCGGACAATCGGCTATCCTATTGATATATCAGTGGTTTTTTAGCCGAAAATACTGCAAAAAAAGTCTTGACGATGATTGCCGTCGCGCCGTACCCTCTCGGCTCAAACACAAGATGTTGTGTTCGAAGGTCAACCATAAGTCCCGTCGGTTTTACGAAAGTCACCAACGTTTTTTTTTCGCGCGAACACCGCCATTTGTGTTCAGGCTTTAGCTCGATAATTATAACGGAGCGGCGTAGATACCCATGAATACGGTGGTCAAAATACAGCCCAAAGATGTTGGCAGCATTCCCTATCAAGAAGCCTCCTTCGACATTTGGGACAAGAAGTATCGGCTTACTTCGAAGGACGGATCGCCCGTCGACAAGTCGATGGACGATACCTATAAGCGTGTCGCGCGTGCGCTGGCAGATGTGGAAGGGGAGAATTGCCGCGAACAGTGGTACGAGTCTTTCCTGTGGGCGCTGCGCCAGGGCGCCATTCCGGCCGGCCGCGTGACCTCGAATGCAGGCGCGCTGGACCACAAGCCCGCCACCTCTACGATCAACTGCACCGTTTCGGGCACGATTCGCGACTCGATGGACGACATCTTGAAGAAGGTCCATGAGGCCGGACTTACGCTCAAGGCCGGCTGCGGCATCGGCTATGAATTCTCGACCTTGAGGCCGCGCGGCGCGTACGTCTCGGGCGCCGGCGCCTACACTTCGGGCCCGCTGTCCTTCATGGATATCTACGACAAGATGTGCTTCACGGTTTCCTCGGCGGGCGGCCGTCGCGGTGCGCAAATGGGCACCTTCGATATCGGACATCCCGACGCCCTGGAATTCATCCGCGCCAAGCGCGAGAACGGCCGCTTGCGGCAATTCAATTTGTCGCTGTTGGTCACCGACGAATTCATGAAGGCGGTTAAGAGCGACGATCAGTGGACGCTGGCTTTCCCCATCGGCCGCCAGGAATTCGAGGCGGAGCAGCCGGACCTCTCGGACAGTGCGAAGTTCGTCTGGCGCGAATGGCCGTACACCGAAGGCTACGTCGCCAACGAGGAGGGGCTGGTCGCCTGCAAGATCTACAAGACCTTGCCGGCGCGGCGCGTCTGGGACGTGATCATGAGCTCCACCTACGATTTTGCGGAGCCGGGATTCATCCTCATCGACAAGGTGAACGAGATGAACAACAACTGGTGGACGGAAAATGTCCGCGCCACCAATCCCTGCGGCGAACAGCCGCTGCCTGCCTACGGTTCCTGCCTGTTGGGCTCGGTGAATCTCACCAAATTCGTGCTCGATCCGTTCACCGAGGACGCGCGATTCGACTGGGAGACCTATCGCAAGGTGGTGAAGGTCTTCACGCGCATGCTCGACAACGTGGTCGAGGTCAACGGCCTGCCCCTGGCGCAGCAGCGCGACGAAATCATGCGCAAGCGCCGTCACGGCATGGGATTCCTGGGATTGGGATCGACCATCACCATGCTGTGCATGAAGTACGGCTCGAAAAAATCCGTGGCTTTCACCCAGAACGTCTCGCGCGAAATGGCCGTTGCGGGCTGGGAAGCGGCACTGGATCTCGCCAAGGAAAAAGGCCCGGCGCCGATCATGAACGAGGAGTTCTCGGTCACGCGCGAAATGCTGCGCAAGCGGCCGGAGATGGTGAAGGACGGATGGCGCGTCGGCGCGCGGGTGCCCGGCCGCGTACTGCATGCGCGCTACAGCCGCTACATGCAGCGCATCGCCGAAGCATCGCCCGAACTCGTCGACGAACTCGCCGAAGTCGGCGCGCGTTTCACGCATCACACCTCGATCGCGCCCACCGGCACCATCTCGCTGTCGCTCGCCAACAATGCCTCGAACGGCATCGAACCGTCGTTTGCGCATCACTACTTTCGCAACGTGCTGCGCGAAGGCAAGAAATCCAAGGAAAAGGTCGATGTATTTTCCTTCGAACTGTTTGCCTACCGCGAACTGGTCAATTCGCGCGCCATGCCGAATTCGCAGATTCCCGGCGAAAAACTGCCGGATTACTTCATATCCGCGGACGACATCGGGCCGAAGGAGCATGTCGACATCCAAGCCGCGGCGCAGCTGTGGATCGACTCCTCGATATCGAAGACCGCGAATGTGCCCACCGATTACAAGTACGAGGACTTCAAAGACATCTACATGTACGCCTACGACTCCGGTCTCAAGGGCTGTACGACATTTCGGTTCAATCCGGAGGCTTTCCAGGGCGTTCTGGTCAAAGAGGATGACTTGAAGAACACCACGTACGTCTTCACATTGGAGGATGGCACCGAGGTGGAGGCGAGAGGCGATCAAGAGATCGAATACGACGGGGAAATGCATACCGCCGCGAATCTCTTCGATGCGCTCAAAGAAGGCTATTACGGGAAGTTCTGATCATGGCTCACATCAAAATCGGCAAGAAGATCGCCAAGTACCGCGTGCAGAAGCCTGAAGCGAAGGAGTCGCCTGCGCCGGCCAAGGACGCGTTGAAGGCCCAGGACAACGTCATCTGGATGCACGAGAAGCTCGAGCGTCCCGAAGTCCTGATCGGCTCGACCTACAAGATCAAGACTCCGGTATCCGATCATGCGATGTACGTCACCATCAACGACATCGTTCTCAACGAGGGAACGCCGCATGAACAGCGGCGCCCGTTCGAGGTATTCATCAATTCGAAGAACCTCGATCATTTTCAATGGATCGTGGCGCTGACGCGGGTCATCTCGGCGGTGTTCCGCAAGGGCGGCGACACCACGTTCCTGGTCGACGAGCTCAAGGCGGTATTCGATCCGAAGGGCGGCTATTGGCAGCCTGGCGGAAAATTCATGCCCTCGACGATCGCGGAACTGGGGTATGTCATCGAGCGGCATTTGCAGTCGATCGGCTTGCTGAAGAAGCCGGAACTGGACGTTCATCAGCGAAAACTGGTTGCGGAAAAGCGCGCCGAATTCGAGGCTCGCGCCAAGCAGACCGATGCATTTTCCAAATCGCATTTTCCGGAAGGCGCGCAGCTGTGCGCGAAGTGCAGCACCGCCGCGGTGGTCATGATGGATGGCTGCCATACCTGCCTGAATTGCGGCGATTCCAAGTGCGGATGATTTGCGCGTAGCGGACGCCGCGCGTGACCTCCCGAGCGGCTAAGCAGCAATACGACGTCATCGTCGTTGGTTCCGGCGCCGCGGGCGGCCAGACCGCCTACACGTTGAGCATGGAGGGCGTCAAAGTCCTCATGCTGGAAGCCGGGCGGCAATACACGCCCGAACAAGAAACTCCGATGTTTCAAACGGCGGATCAGGCGCCGCTGCGGGGTGCATCGAGTCCGGAAAAGCCCTTCGGCTTCTACGATGCCACCATCGATGGCGGTTGGACGCGTTCCGGGCGAACCGTACGTGCAATCCGGCAACGATCCGCACGGACAATTCACGTGGTGGCGCTCGCGCATGCTCGGCGGCAGAACCAACCACTGGGGACGCATTTCCCTGCGCAACGGTCCCTACGATTTTAAACCTCATCGGCGCGACGGCTTAGGGTTCGACTGGCCCATTTCGTATGAAGACATGGAGCCTTACTACGACAAAGTCGAACGGCTGATCGGCGTCTATGGGACCTCCGAGGGCCTGGAAAACACGCCGAATTCCTCGCCGGGCTGCCTGCTGCCGCCGCCGGCGCCGTTGATCAGCGATTATCTGGTGCAGCAGCGCGCCAGGCGGCTGGGAATTCCCGTGGTGCCGGGTCATCGCGCCGTGTTGACGCAGCAGCTCGACTACAGGCGCTCGCCGGCATTGCTGCATCCGGGAAATCTCAAGGCGCAGAAAATAATCGCCGCCCATATGCAGCAGCGGGCGGCCTGCATTTGGGCCACCGACTGCGGGCGTGGCTGCTCGATCCGCGCGAACTACCAATCGACCACGGTGCATCTGCCGCCGGCGCTGGCGTCGGGCAACCTCGATATCGTGACCGATGCCATGGTCAGAGAGGTCGTTCTCGGGCGCAACGGCACCGCCCGGGGCGTGAAGTACATCGACAAACGCACCGGCGCCGAGCAGCAAGCGAACGCCCGGGTGGTCGTGCTCGCGGCAAGCGCCTGCGAGACCGCCAGAATCCTGCTCAATTCGAAGAGCGCGCTGTTTCCGGACGGACTCGCGAATTCCAGCGGGAAAGTCGGCCGCTATCTCATGGATACCGTGGGCAGCAGCGTCGGCGGCCAGATCCCGTTGCTCGAATCGCTGCCGCCGCAGAACGAGGATGGCGCCAGCGGACACGCCTTCTACGCCCCGTGGTGGGGCTATCAAGATCAGCAGAAGGGCAAGCTTGGCTTCGCGCGCGGCTATCACATCGAATTCGGCGGCGGGCGGCGCATGCCGGACGCGGGTACGCTGCATGGCCTGGAGCGCTTCACCGGCGGCAGCTACGGCAAGAAGCTCAAGGAGGATGCGCGGCGCTACTATGGTTCGTTCGTCGGGTTCGCCGGCCGCGGTGAAATGATCCCCAATGAGAATTCGTATTGCGAAATCGATCCGCAGGTGAAGGACAAGTGGGGCATTCCGGTGCTGCGCTTTCACTGGAAATGGTCCGATCATGAAACGCGCCAGGCGGCGCACATGCAGAGAACCTTTGCGGACATCATCGAAGCCATGGGCGGCCGCGTGCTGGGCACGGTGAAAACCGACGGCGCCGAAGCGATCGCTCCCGGGGGCTTCATCATCCACGAGGTTGGCGGCGCGATCATGGGTGCGGATCGCCGCACGTCGGTGACCAATGAATGGTGCCAGACCTGGGATGTGAAGAATCTATTCGTAACCGACGGCGCGGTATTTGCCTCGAATGCGGACAAAAATCCGACCCTGACCATCATGGCGATGGCGTGGCGCGCGGCCGATCACATCGCCGACCGGATGCGGAGGAAGGAGCTGTGACGGATCGGCGCACGACAATTAAGTGGATGTTGGCCGCGGCCGTCTCGATGCCGCTGCTGCAGCGTCGAGCGTTCGCCCAGGAGGTGACCGCTCAGCCGTCGGTCCATGGTTACGGTACCGATCCCGACCTGACCAAGCTTTATCGTCCCGGGGAGTTTTGGCCGCTGACTCTCACGCCGACGCAGCGGCGCACCGCGGCGGCGCTGTGCAACGTGATCCTGCCCGATGATGGCCGCTCGCCCAGTGCCGAAAGCGTGGGTGTGGTGGATTTCATCGACGAATGGGTGAGCGCCCCCTATCCGCGTCAGCTGGAGGATCGTCCGATCGTTCTGGAAGGCCTGGCATGGATGGATGCCGAGGCGCTGTTGCGTTTCGAGAAATACTTCGCGGAACTTGATGGACTCCCAGCAGCACGCGATATGCGACGACATCTGCTACGAACCCAACGCAAAGCCGAAATTCGCGCGGCCGGCCGCCTTCTTTAGCCGTTATCGCGACCTGACCGTCGGCGGTTTCTATTCCACGCCGGCTGGTTGGAAGGATATCGGCTACATCGGCAACGTGCCGCTGTCGGCGTTCGCAGGACCGCCGCCTGAATTGCTGCGCAAGCTGGGCTTGGGCCCGGAAGCCAAGTGAGCAGCAACATGAGCCATCATGGCCCCGGACGCCTAGGCGTCGGCTTCGTCGGTTCGGGCTTCAACGCACGCTTTCATATGCAGGCCTTTCAAGCCGTGCGCGATGCCGACGTGCGCGGCGTGTGGAGCCCGAACCTCGAACATACGAGTTCCGCCGCGGCGCTGGCGCGCAGCCTGGACATCGGCCCGGCGAAGGCCTACGCCTCGATCCGCGACATGGTCGCGGACCCGCTGATCGATGCGCTGTGGCTCACCGGACCCAATCACATGCGCCTCGAGAACATGGAAGAAATCGTCCACGCCATCGAGGGCGGCGTCGGGGCTTTGCGCGGCATCGCCTGCGAGAAGCCGCTGGCGCGCAATGTCGCCGAGGCGAAGCGCATGGTGGAATTGATCAAACGGACCGGCGCCGCGCATGGCTACTTGGAAAATCAGGTGTTCGCGCCGCAGATCGAAGCGGGCCGCACCCGCATCTGGGCGCGCGGCGCCAGCACCACCGGCCGGCCCTATCTTGCGCGTGCGTCCGAGGAGCACAGCGGGCCGCACGCGCCCTGGTTTTGGCGCGGCGAGCTCCAGGGCGGCGGCGTGCTCAATGACATGATGTGCCACTCGGTCCTGCTCGTGCGCCATTTGCTGACGCAGCCGGGTGCTGCGCGCAGCTCGCTGCGGCCTGTGCGCATCACCGGACACATCGCCAGCCTGAAATGGTCGCGGCCGGCCTACGCCGCGAAACTCCGCGCGGCTTTCGGGCAGGAGGTCGATTATGCCAAGCGTCCTTCCGAGGATTTCGCCAGCGTCATGATCGAATTCGCGACCGCCGACGGCCAGATTTTGATCGGCGAAGCCTCCACCTCCTGGAGTTTCGTGGGCGCCGGGCTGCGCCTGTCCGCTGAACTATTGGGGCCGGAATATTCGATGTCCTGGAATACGCTGGACAGCGGCTTGAATCTGTTCTTTTCGCGCGAGGTGCGCGGCGCCAGCGGCGAGGACTTGGTCGAGAAACAAAATGCCGAAGTCGGCTCGATGCCTGTGGTAGCCAGCGAGGCTGCCGCCTATGGCTATGAAAATGAAGACCGGCATTTTGTGCGCGCGTTCCTCGGCAAAGAAGCGCCGCGGCTGACATTCGACGACGGTCTCGACGTGGTATCGCTGTTGATGGCCGCTTACATGAGCGCCGAACAGGGCAAGACGCTGGATTTCCCGCCGCCCGGCCTTGAATCATTCGTTCCCGCGGTCGCACGCGGACTGTGGAGATCGCCATGATGCACGGCCGGATGTTAAGACACGCAGCGCTGCTCGCGTGCGCCCTGATGGCGGCGGATATGGGCGCCGCGGCGGGCGCGGCACCGTCGGCGCCGGCGCCCGGATGGCGTACGCTGTTCGACGGCAAACTGCCGGATACCTTCCGCGGCTGGCGCTCGGAAGGCATGCCGGAGGGTTGGCATGTCGCCGACGGTTTGCTCGTGAAGGAAGGCGATGTCGATGATCTGGTGACCAAGGAGCAGTTCGGCAACTTCGAACTCGAGCTTGAATGGCGCATCGGCAAAGGCGGCAACAGCGGAGTCTTTTATCGCGCGACGCGCGAATACGACCATATTTATTGGAGCGGCCCGGAATATCAACTGCTGGACGATGCCAACGCACATGACGGCCTCAACCGGCTCACCTCCGCGGGATCGGCGTACGCGCTGTATGGGCCGCCCGCCGGCGTGGTCAAGCCGTTCGACCAGTGGAACAAGACGCGCATCATCGTCAACGGCAATCATGTCGAGCATTGGTTGAACGGACAGAAGGTCGTTGAGTACGACTTCGGCAGCCCCGACTGGAAAGCCAAGGTGGCCGCCAGCAAATTCGCGAAGTATCCCAACTACGGTCTGGCGAAATCAGGCTTCATCGGCATTCAAGGAGATCATTCCGGCGCCTTGGCGCTGCGCCACATTCGCATCCGCGAACTGCCATGACCCAGGCGCGATTGGCGCTGATGATGTTCCTGGAATACTTCATCTGGGGCGTCTGGTTCGTCACCATGGGCACCTACCTCGGCCAAACCCTGCACTTTACGGATTCGCACATCGGCCTTGCGTACGGCGCAACGGCCATCGGCGCGTTGCTGTCGCCGTTCTTCATCGGCATCGTCGCAGACCGCTGGTTCGCGAGCGAGAAATTGCTGGCGGCGTTGCACCTGGCCGGCGCCGTGTTGATGTGGATGGTGTCGAGACAGAGGGAATTTGCGGACTTTTATCCGCTGCTCATTCTCTACGCGCTGTGCTACATGCCGACCCTGTCGCTGACCAATTCCATCGCCTTTCATCACCTTAAAGAATCGAACAGTTTTCCCTACGTACGGGTGCTCGGCTCCATTGGCTGGATCGCGGCGGGCATTCTGGTCGGCAAAAGCCTGCATGCCGACGCGCTGGTGCTGCCGATGCAAATCGCGGCGGGCGCCTCGCTGTTCATGGCCGGATACGCGCTGCTGTTGCCTCACACCCCCCCGAAGGCCGCGCATGGCGCTTTCAGTGTTCGCGACGCGCTTGGATTGGATGCGCTGCAGTTGCTGAAGAAGCGCGATTTCTTGATCTTCGTGGCCGGCTCGTTCCTGCTGTGCATTCCGCTGCAGTTCTACTACACCTTCGCCAACCCGTTTCTGAATGAAATCAAGGTGCCGGAGGCGGCGTTCATCCAAACCTTCGGCCAGATGTCCGAGGTGTTCTTCATGTTGCTGCTGGCGTATTTGCTGCGGCGGTTCGGGATCAAGGTCATCATGCTGGTCGGCATGTTGGCGTGGGCGCTGCGCTATTTTGCATTCGCCAACGGCAATGCGGGCAGCGCCATGTGGCTGATCTACGCCGGCATTCTGCTGCACGGTGTCTGTTATGACTTTTTCTTCGTCGGCGGCCAGGTGTACACCGACCAGCGCGCCGGCGAAACCATCCGTGCCGCCGCCCAGGGCTTGATCAATTTTGTCACCAACGGCCTCGGCTATTTTGTCGGCGCATTTGTGTCCGGCGCGATCGTGAACCGCTACGCGGTGCGCGATTTGAACTGCAGCGACGCGGCGGCAGCGGCGCGTGCCTGCCTGCAGGTGACGCACGACTGGCACGCGATCTGGCCGATTCCCGCCGCCGCGGCGCTCGGGATCTTTTTGCTGTTCGGGCTGGTGTTCCGGCCCGGCAAGGATCTCAAGATCGCCGCCGCGGCGAAAGCTTAAGGTATTGGCTTCGGTGCATCGGCGGACGGGCTGGCGGCGCGCAGATATTACAAGGCCGTAAGCATCTCCGCGACGCTATTGCGCGACAATCGTCGGCGCAGCGGGGCGGCCCGCTGCCGCTACGCGCGCGATCACTAATAAGGCTGTTGATTTGCTTGAGTTTAAGTTGAAACGCGTCCGTTCGTTGGCCGCCCTACTGCTGATGATGCCGCTCATCTGGAGCACGGCGGCGCGCGCCGATGCGGGCAATCCCTTCGCTTATCCGCCGGCGCTCGAGCCCGACGTACGTTTTTGGATTCGCGTCTATACCGAGGTCACCACGGAGGGCGGCCTGCTGCATGATGATTGGTATCTTGGCCTCGTGTATGAAGTGCTGCGCTTCGATCCCTCCGATTCGCCGCGGCAGCGCGAGCGCATTGTCGAGCAGGCCAAGGCGCGCTATGCGGCGCTGCTGAGGCGCTTCGCAGCGGGCGACACCGACAATCTGACCGAGCATGAGCGCCGCATTCTGAACTCCTTCGGCGACAAGACCACGCCGTCTCAATATCGCGAAGCCATCGAGCGCATTCGCTTTCAGCTGGGTCAGGCGGACCGTTTTCATGAGGGCCTGATTCGCGCGCAAGCCTACGAAGCGAGCATTTCGCGGATTCTCGCCGACCGCGGCGTCCCGCCGGAAATCGGCGCGCTGCCGCACGTCGAATCCTCCTTCAACCCCGCCGCCTATTCGCGCGTCGGCGCGGCCGGCCTCTGGCAATTCATGCCGGGGACGGCCAGGCGCTATATGCGCGTCGACGGAATCGTCGATCAACGCCTTGATCCTTACAGCGCCACCGAGGCGGCCGCCAATCTGATGCTCTACAACTACCGCCTGGTCGGCAGCTGGCCGCTGGCAGTGACGGCATACAACCACGGTCCCGGCGGGTTGCGCCGCGCCCAGGATGAACTCGGCACCAGCGACATCGCAGTGATCGTGAAGCGCTATCAGGGCGCAACTTTTGGATTTGCCTCGCGCAATTTTTACGTCGCCTTTCTGGCAGCCCTCGAGGTCGATCGCAATGCCGACAAATATTTCGGCGCTCTGACGCATCTGCCGGACACGCAAAGCACCGTGGTGACCGTGCCCGACTACGTCCCGATCGATTCCCTTGCCAAAGCCTTTAAAGCCGATCTGGGGGCGATGCGCGTCCTGAACCCGGCGCTGCGGCCGCCGATTTGGAACAAATCGCGCTTCGTGCCGCGCGGCTACGCGCTGCGCATACCGGGCGTTCCGGCGGCTGCCGATATCGCCGCCGCGTGGGCGCGGCTGCCGCCCGCCGAGCGCTATGTGGTACAGCGAAACGACGGGTCGCACCGTGCGCGCCGCGGCGAGACGCTGGCGAGTATTGCCGCGGCCAGCGGTGTTACGCTGAATCGCCTGCTGGCCGCCAACGGGTTAGCCGGCCCGCGCGAGCTGGCCCGAGGCGAGGTGGTGCATATACCGATGCCGGCATCGCGCGCTGAAAGCGCCGGTGCGCCTGCCGCGCCAGTTGTGGCAGCCGCGCCCGTCGTCGCCGCGCCCGCGGTTGCGCCCGCGGTCGCCGCACGCGCGATCGTCGCGGCCAATGAGAGCGAGCCGGCGCCCGCGCTGCCTTCCGTACCGCCAACCGCCAGGTTGCCGCCGCCGCCCAAGGAGCCGGTGTCGGAGCGGCAAGCCGAAAGCGCCTCGCTGCTGCCTGCGGCTTCTCCTTCGGGCAATGGCGACAACACGGATTACAGCGTCGGCGCCGACAACACCGTGGTGGTGCAAGCAGCGGAAACCCTCGGCCATTTCGCCGATTGGTCCAAGGTCAGTTCGGCCTCGCTGCGCACGCTCAACAAGCTGCACAAGAATGCGATGGTGACGCTGGGCCACAAGGTGAAGCTCGACCTATCGCAGGTCAGCGCGGAGCAATTCGTGGCGGCACGGCGCGACTACCATCGGCAACTGCAGGAGGCTTTCTTTGCCGCCCACAGGATTGCCGGCACGGAAAACTACGTGGTGAAGAAAGGTGAATCGCTGTGGATCATCGCGCAGCAGCATGCGGACCTGCCGGTATGGCTGGTGGCCGAATACAACCCCGATGTTGATTTTGGCGACGTGCGGCCGGGTGCCACGCATTACCCTGCCGCGGGTCGAAGCCATCAATCGCCAGTGATGCCGCGCGAATGCAAGTAATCGCTCAGCGTTGCGCGCGTGTCCACGGTGGCTACGAAATTGACGATGGAATCGTCCGTCGCGCGAACATTGAGCTCCAGTTTTTCGCTGGCCGCCATTTGCTTCAGCATTTCCACGGTCAGTTCAAAATAGGCCGTTTGACCCCAGGAAGCGACCGGCTGGTAGGCGCCGCGGCCCAATTGCGGCGCATCGATGGGCGTCAGAACGCGCGTGCCGCTGTCGAGCACAATGGTGAGTGCACCGTTCGAGCGAATGTCGGCGATCGGCCGATCCGTGCCGGGTGCGATATGCACCCACAATCCGTACACGATCGAACCGCTGCGGTCCCATTCAACCGGTCCGAGATAGGCAAAGCTCAGTCGCTTGCCGAGATTGGTGATGACATGCAGCCCCCCTTGCCGGAGGCTCGGCACCAACTCGATCGGCTCCTTGAGCGAGCCCACGGTCATGGCGGTCCTATCGTCCAAGTACTCCACTGGCTTGATCGACGATTGAGTGGAGCAGGCAGAGAGCTGCAGGAGAGCAACGGCAATGGCGATTGATGGCAGGCGCATAGGCGCAAGTATACCGGGACGTGAGCTAGAGCCGATTATCGAGTTGCGGCGACCAGGTATACTTTTGGCGATGGTTAAACGATGCGGCCCTTATTCGGCCACAAGTCTGTGGATGTGTCTGGTGTTGGCGACGGGTATGTCGCTCTGGACGAGCAGCGCTTCTTCCGCGGACGGCGTTCTCGCTGATCGCGTCGTGGTTCATAAATTGGAGCACAAGCTCTATTTGTACAACGGCGAGCATCTGATGGGCGTCTACAAGGTGGCGTTGGGATTGAGCCCGGTCGGTCAGAAGGAAAGGGAGCGGGACTTCAGAACGCCTGAAGGCCACTATTTCCTGGCGCGGCGCAATACCCGCAGCGAGTACTTTCTGGCCATTCAAGTCTCCTACCCGAACAAAGCCGATGAGGTGCGCGCCCACAAAAGGGGCTGGGCTCCGGGAGGCTCCATCATGATCCACGGTTTCCCCAACTCTCCGCACCATCCTTCAGAGTATTATGCGTCGAATGACTGGACCGACGGCTGCATAGCGCTTTCGAATTCCGACATGGTCGAAGTGTGGATGCTTACGCAGGACAATATTCCGATCGATATCTACCCATAAGAACAGGTGCTGCGTGGAAGCCTCGATTCTATCGTCTGACATGGTCGATGCTCGAGTGGCCCCTAAAGGCAGCTTGGAGCACCTTTCCCAGCAGGAAATCGCCAAACTGCTGGATTCCGGCCAGGGCGGCCTTTACCCCTTGTTTCGCAAATGTGCGCTCGCGGTGCTCAACTCCGGCAGCGAGATCGACGATGCGCGCCTGATATTCGAGAAGTACCGCGACTTCGAGCTGCGCATCGTGCGCCAGGCGTGGGGCATCAAGCTCGAGATCAAAAATGCACCCGCGGCCGCATTCGTCGACGGAGTGATGATCCGCGGTCTGAAAGACCACCTGTTCGCGGTGCTGCGCGATGTGGTGTTCATATCCAACGAGATCATGGAGAGCGGCCGCTACGACCTGAATTCCTCTGCCAGCATCACCAACGCCGTATTTCACATCCTGCGCAACGCCCGGGTATTGGAATTGCAAGTGCGGCCGAATCTGGTGGTCTGCTGGGGCGGCCATTCCATCCGCCGCTTCGAGTACGACTACACCAAAAAGGTCGGCTACGAACTGGGGCTGCGCAGCCTCGATGTCTGCACCGGCTGCGGTCCGGGCGCCATGAAGGGGCCCATGAAGGGCGCGACCATCGGCCACTCCAAGCAGCGCATCACCGATGGCCGCTACCTCGGGATCACCGAGCCGGGCATCATTGCCGCCGAGCCGCCCAACCCCATCGTCAGCCAACTGGTCATCATGCCGGACATTGAAAAGCGCCTGGAAGCCTTTGTGCGCCTGGGCCACGGGATCGTCATATTTCCGGGCGGCGCCGGCACCGCCGAGGAAATCCTCTATCTGCTCGGCATACTGCTCGACCCCGCGAATCAGAAGCTGCCATTCCCCATGGTGTTTACCGGGCCTGCGGACAGCGCCGACTATTTCCAGCAGATCCACAACTTTATCGGCGCAACCTTGGGACCGGCGGCGCAATCGCGCTACAAGGTGATCATCGACGATCCTGCCGGTGTGGCGCGCGCCATGGTGCAAGGTATGGCGGAAGTGCGCGATTTTCGCCGCCAGGCGAGCGATTCCTACGGCTTTAACTGGCTGCTGAAGATCCCGCTGGAGTTTCAACGGCCGTTCGAGGTTACGCACGCCTCGATGCGCGCCCTGCGCCTGGCGCTCGATCAGCCGGTGCATGAGCGCGCCGCGAATCTGCGGCGTGCGTTCTCAGGGATTGTCGCGGGCAACATCAAAGAATATGGCGTCAACGCAATCGAACGCTACGGCCCCTTCGAGCTGGCGGGCGAAGCCGCCATCATGGAGCCGCTGGACAATCTGCTGCGCTCCTTCGTGGCGCAGGGCCGGATGAAATTCACGGGTGCGGAATACAGGCCCTGCTATCGTCTCGTGGCATGAGCGGCCCGCTGCATATCCGCTATGGGTTCAACCTGCCCGACGGCTCGCAAAAGCACGTGGATTTGCTGTTCGATGCGACGAATTTCCGCATAACCAACGATGTCCCGAGCGAACCGCCGTTCTGGACCGAATTGAAGTTCAGCCAATGCGCGAATTGTCCCCTGAGCAGCGAGCAGCACACGCACTGCCCGTCCGCGCTGCACATGGCGCCGGCGGTGGAATCGCTCAAGGAGCTGGTGTCGTTCGATGTCGTGGGCGTGACCGTCACGCAAGCCGAACGCACGGTTCATGCCGAGACCACGGCGCAGCAGGCGATGAGTTCGGTGCTGGGATTGATCATGGCAACCTCGGGCTGCCCATGGACCGACCGGTTGCGTCCGATGGCGCGCTTTCATCTTCCCTTCGCAAGCGAGGCGGAAACGGTATATCGCAGCGTCTGCATGTTTCTGCTGGCGCGCGAGCTGGTCGGAGCGGGGCAATCGCCGGGATTCGCGACGCTCACGGATCTGTATGAAAATCTGCACGTGGTAAATCGCGATATGTCACGTCGCTTGGGCGCGGCCACCCGGACCGATCCGGCGCGCAACGCCATGGCGCTGCTGGACTCTTATACGACGCTACTGCCGGCCGCAGTCGAGTCCTCGCTGCAGGAACTCAAGCCGCTGTTCGATGCCTGGCGAGCGAGTCAAAATTCGCCCATTTAACTTACCGCGACGCATCGTGAGATGCGCATCCCAATGCGCGTCGCGGCCGCGCGACAGTGCCGGCCGCGCGTGACACAGTTCCTGTCGATGAAGGGGCACGGCACTTACTGTCGTCCCCATCGACAGAGGCAAACGAGATGAGCGAACTCAAGAATCAGACTCGATACACCGGAGTGGACCGCAGGGCGCCGCGCGGTGATTCGGCTGTCGCCAAAACCGGAGGTCGCCACGCGGCGATCACCAACAGTCTTTACAGCTGGCACAGCTACAAAAACTGGGCCGAAAAAGCCCGCGGTAATTTCGACGAGAAAAAATAATCAGGCGGCGCCGCGAGCGCCTTTCAAGCGGGGACCGGCAGCACATTGTTGATGACTTCATCCGGCTGCGCCGCAGTTTGCGCGGCCTTATCTTCCTTCGCTTTCAGCCACGCCAGCATCGGCTGCCAGTCCTCCAGGTCCTGCTCCACCACGTAGCGCTTCATTTCATGAATGCCCGAGCCCAGCTCGGCGGCGCGCACATAGTTTTGCGAATCGCGCAATGTGGCGATCACGGGTATGCGCAAGGTCTCGAGAAAGCGCATCAGCGATTGATAAATGACCGTGTTGCGCTTGACGCGGTTGGCCACCACCCCGATGCGGTATTCATCGCGCCGCACTTTCGCGATCAGCAGCAGATCGGCGATGCATTTCGAACAGGCATGAATATCGATGTCGGACGGCAGCACCGGCACGATGATGGCATCGGCATTTTTCGTCATGTCGGGCATTTCCTGGGCCGGTACCGCGGCGGGCGTGTCGACGATGACGTGCGCGGCGTCGGACGGAATGCGCATCTGCCAGGCGCGCGTCATGCGCGCATTGCGCTCGAAGGCGGCGACGCCGTAGATGAACGGCTGATCGGGCCGGCGCTTTTTGAGCCACCGGGTGCTGGATGCCTGAGGATCGTTATCCTGCAACTGCGGACGGTCGCCAGAAATTGCAAAATAGCTGGCGAGATTGGTGGCTATCGTCGTTTTTCCCGAGCCCCCTTTCGGGTTCAGGACGAGAATGCGCTGCATGTCGGTAGAGCCTACGCAGCCCCAGGCAGCATGGCAAGCCGATGACCCGCTTAAGGTTGTGATGTCACTCACGGTTAGCTGTAAGCCGTGCACCTAGACTTCGCCCCATGGAATGGGTGCTGCAAGTGGTTGATGAGGTCGACGACGCGGTCGGCGCGCTGCGTCTGTTTGCTCTGGGGTGGAGCGAGGAGATCGGCCTCACGGTCGCCAGCGGTGCCGCGACCTGCGCGGTGTGTGCCGCGGTGCTGCGCGGGGTCGTCTGAAGGCGCGCGCCGCCGCGAATTCCACTATGATGTCGCCATGGCATCCACGAATTTTCCAAAGGTCGCCTTGGTATTGGCGATCGTCCTGACTGCGGCTTGCGGCAGCAAATCCGAAGCCCCGGCGAGCAGCGCGGCGCCGGCGGCCAAGCCCGTGACGGGCTTACAGACCGTTACGCTGAAGCCCGGCAGCGGCGCAGCCATCGGCGGCGGGCAAATTGCGGTGGTTCAGTACACCGGCTGGCTGTATGAGGCCGGAGCGGCGGATCACAAAGGCAAGCAGTTCGACAGTTCGCTGCCGCGCCGGGAACCTTTCAAATTTGCCCTGGACACCGGCTCTGTGATCAAGGGCTGGGATCAGGGTGTGGTCGGTATGAAGGTGGGCGAGAGCCGCCGGCTCACGATTCCGCCGGAATTGGCCTATGGGGATGCAGGAGCGGGCGGCGTGATCCCGCCGGGCGCAACCTTGGTCTTCGACGTCGAACTCGTCGGCATCGAATAGGGCGATTTGAAGCGGCCGAGCTCCCTCAGCCGCTCCGAAAGCCCCAATCAAATCAGTTCACGAATTCCTTCAGCGTCTTCAGTGCGGCGATACGCACTTTCTTGCTCGCCGGCTTGGCTTTGAACATCATCTTTTCGCCGTTGAACGGATTGACGCCCTCGCGTGCCTTGGTGGCGGGTTTCTTGACGACTTTCATCTTCAATAGTCCGGGCAAGGTGAACAAGCCGTGACTCCGCAGACTCTTCTTGATCGTGCCTCCAAGCGAGTCAAACACGGCTCCGACCTGCTTCTTTGAGAGCTCTGTTTCCTTCGAAATGGTAGCGAGAATTTCAGACTTGGTCGGTGCTGCATTCTTTTTCGCCATAGTTAATCTCCTGCTAATTGTTTGCGCGAGCGGGCGTTTAAGTGCCCACAATTTCAACTCGGCGCCGAAAATAACATAGAAAAAAGCCGATGTTTAGCGCAATTGCGAAAAAAGATTTTTCCGCGACGTGCAATTCACCCTGGTTTTTCAGGCTTGGACGCGCGGCGAGTCGCTTCGTTCACTGTGATATCAGGCATGTACGAGGCGATGTTCAACGCAGCAGCACAAGCAGCGCACCGATCGCGATGGAAACCCACAGGACCGAAAAATCTATTTGTCCGATGCGCGGAATTATCCGGCGCACGCGCTTTAAGATCGGTTCGCACACCTGAGCAAGCAAGCGCACTCCAGGAGCA
This sequence comes from uncultured Gammaproteobacteria bacterium, assembly GCA_963809645.1. Taxonomy (GTDB): domain Bacteria; phylum Pseudomonadota; class Gammaproteobacteria; order Steroidobacterales; family Steroidobacteraceae; genus Bog-1198. The sequence continues at coordinate 205,461 of CAWEKK010000007.1, read as the reverse complement.
TAGCCGCTTGGGCTGACGAAACTGGTCAGCCAGTACAACAGCATCGCGAACAGGTAGATGCGCAGCACCAAGCCCACCAGATCCAGCAGGGTGATGCGCAGGAATACCAGCGGATCCGCGGTGCCCCCGCCGCTCAAGGCCAGCAAGATCAGCGTGCGCAGCGCGGCTATCAGCAGCACGGCGATGACCGTGGCGGTGTCGATCTTGCCGAGCGGCGGCAACACCTTGCGCAAGGGAAGTATCAGCCAGTTCGTCACACGGACAATGGCATCGGCCATCGGATCGCGAAAATCGGCTCTTACCAATTGAAACAGCAGCCGCAGCACGAAAGCCAGCAGCAGCAGCCACAGCAGCATATCGACGATATATCTGATCGCTTCCATGTTTAGGCGCTCCGCGCCACCCTTCAACGGGGTCGAAGCGACCCCGACCGAAAAAATAAATTTATGGGGCGCCGAATTCGGCGGCGAGTTCCGCTGAACGGCGGTCGGCCGCGGCCACCGCGTGCGCGACGATAGCACGAAGGCCGGCGCCGTTAAGCACCTCCAGCGCCGCGGCGGTGGTGCCGCCCTTGGAGGTCACCTGTTCGCGCAAGACGGCCAGGGAATCGGCGGATTGGCGCGCCATTTGCGCCGCTCCGAATGCCGTTTCTAAGGTCAGGCGGTGCGCGACGTCGGTCGGCAGCCCGCGCTCGTGCGCCGCGGCTTCGAGCGCCTCCATGAACAGGAAGAAGTAGGCCGGGCCGCTGCCGGAAACGGCAGTCACCGTATCCATCTGCGATTCGTGTTCGACCCACACGGTGGCGCTGACGGCGGCCATGATCTTCTCCGCCAATGCACGATAGGCGGCGCCGACGCTTGCCGGCGCGTAAAGACCCGTTGCGCCGAAGCCGTTGAGCGCCGGGCGGTTCGGCATGGTGCGAATCACCGGTATCTGCGGCCCGAACCAACGCGCGAGCGACGCATGGGGAATGCCGGCGGCAACCGAGACCACCAAGGGCCGCGATGCTGCAAGATGCGGCGCCAGCCCCAGCGCCACGCTGCGCATTTGCTGCGGCTTGACCGCCAGCACCACGACCTCGGCTCCCGGTACCGCGGCGGCATTATCCGGCGCAGTCCGCACGCCGTAACTGCTCACCAACCGCTGCAGCTGATCCTGGCTGGGGTCGGCGACCACCACGCGTTCGGCGGGCAGGCCCCGCTTGGTCAGCCCGCTGATCAGCGCTGCGGCCATATTGCCGCCGCCGATGAAGGCCAGCTTTCTTATGTTGTGCATTCTGATTCCTTCTGACTTTAGCGGCTGCCGAAAAGCGCCGTTCCGACCCGTATCAGCGTGGCGCCTTCGGCGATGGCAGACTCGAAATCCGCGCTCATCCCCATCGACAGTGTATCCAGCTTGAGGCCGCCGGCGTTCAGATCTAGAAGCGCCTGCCTCAAGAGAGCGAAAACCGCCCGCTCGGCGGCCGGGTCCGCTTGCGGCGGCGGCACGCACATCAGACCGCGCAGTTTGAGCCGCGGCAAGCCGGCCACCGCGGCCGCAAGCCCGCCAAGGCGTCCGGCGCGACGCCGCCTTTGGTCGACTCAGGTACCAAGGCCACCTGAATGCATACATTGAGCGGCGGCGCGTGGAAGGGCCGCTGTTCGGACAGCCTGCGGGCCACGCTCAGGCGATCCAGGCTCTGTACCCAGTGGAAGCGCTCGGCGATGGCCTTGGTCTTGTTGGACTGGATGCCGCCGATGAAATGCCAAACCAGCTGCAAATCGGCGAGCTGATCCATTTTGGCCAGAGCCTCTTGCAGATAGTTTTCGCCGAAATCCGTGACGCCGGCGGTGGCGGCCTGGCGTACCGATTCGGCAGTCTTAGCCTTCGTAACGGCAACCAAAGTGACCGAATCGGGGTCCCTCCCCGCGGCAATGGCGGCACTACGTATGCGAGACCGGACGTGGTTCACAGTAAGCGTCAAATTCTGCGGACCAATTAACATATTGGGTGACAACACCCTCTTATATACTGCTGGTGGCTTAAGGCCAATCGAACTAGGAGCCGTAAATGGCGGTTGATATCGCGCAGCTTCTCGCCTTTGCGGTGAAGAACAATGCGTCGGACTTGCATCTGTCGGCGGGCGTCCCGCCGATGATCCGCGTGGACGGCGACATGAAACGCGTCAACATGCCTGCATTGGTGCATAAAGAAGTGCACAGCATGGTGTACGACATCATGAACGACAAGCAGCGCAAGGCGTTTGAAGAGTTCTACGAAACCGATTTTTCGTTCGAAATCCCCAAGCTCGCCCGCTTTCGCGTCAACGCATTCAATCAAAATCGCGGCGCCGGTGCGGTGTTTCGCAACATTCCATCCACCATTCTGTCCTTGGACGAATTGAATGCGCCCAAGACCTTCAAAGATCTATGCATGCTGCCGCGCGGCCTGGTGCTGGTGACCGGGCCGACCGGATCCGGCAAGTCGACCACGCTCGCCGGCATGGTCAATCACTGCAACGACAATCGTCCGGATCACATAATAACCATCGAAGATCCGATCGAGTTCGTGCACGAGAGCAAGCGCTGCCTGGTCAATCAACGCGAAGTGCACCGCGACACCCTCGGGTTCAGCGAGGCGCTGCGTTCGGCGCTGCGCGAGGACCCCGACGTGGTTCTGGTCGGCGAAATGCGCGACCTGGAGACCATACGGCTGGCGCTCACCGCCGCGGAAACCGGCCACTTGGTGTTCGGCACGCTGCACACCAGTTCCGCCGCGAAGACCATTGATCGTATCGTGGACGTCTTCCCGGCGGCGGAAAAAGACATGGTCCGCGCCATGATGTCCGAGAGCTTGCGGGCTGTCATTTCGCAGACCTTGATGAAGCGCGTGGGCGGCGGCCGTATTGCGGCGCACGAAATCATGATCGGCACCCCGGCCATCCGCAACTTGATTCGCGAGGGCAAAATTGCCCAGATGTACTCTGCCATCCAGACCGGCCAGGGCCAGGGAATGCAGACCTTGGATCAGTGCCTACAGGAACTGGTCGCGAAAGGCGTCGTCAGCCGCGAAGAAGCGAAGTACAAGGCGCAGAACAAGGACAGCATTTAAATGGAACGCGAGCAAGCCATACGTTTAATGCAAGACCTGCTGCGGCGCATGGTCGAGAAGAAGGGTTCGGACCTGTTCATCACCGCCGGTTTCCCGCCGGCCATCAAGGTCGACGGAGAAATCAGGCCGCAGTCCGACCGTTCGTTGAGCCCGGAGCAAAGCGCCGGCATGGTTCGCGCCATCATGAACGACCGGCAAACCAAGGAATTCGATTCGACCAAGGAATGCAATTTCGCGATCGCGCCGCCGGGGATAGGCCGCTTCCGCGTCAGCGCCTTCGTGCAGCAGGGCTTCACCGGTGCGGTGCTGCGTACCATCAATGCCAAGATCCCGACTTTAGAGGAACTCGAACTGCCGCCGGTTTTGAAGGAAGTCGTGCTCTCCAAGCGCGGCTTCGTGATTCTGGTGGGCGGCACGGGTTCGGGTAAGTCGACATCCTTGGCGGCCATGGTCGGCTACCGCAATGAAAAGACCCGCGGCCATATCGTCACCATCGAAGACCCGGTCGAGTATGTGCATGCCCACAAGGGTTGTGTGGTCACGCACCGCGAAGTCGGCGTCGATTGCGAGAGCTGGCATCTGGCCCTCAAGAACACCCTGCGCCAGGCCCCGGACGTGATTCTGATCGGCGAAATTCGCGATCGCGAAACCATGGAATACGGCATCCAGTTTGCGGAAACCGGCCACTTGGTGCTGGCCACGCTGCACGCCAACAGCTCGAACCAGGCGCTGGACCGCATCATCAACTTCTTCCCCGAGGAGCGGCGCGAGCAGCTGCTCATGGATCTGTCGCTGAACATCCGCGCGCTGATTTCGCAGCGCTTGATCCCGCGCGAAACGGGTTCCGGACGCATCGCGGCCATGGAGATCATGCTGGCTTCGCCCTTGATCTCGGATCTTATCTTCAAGGGCGAAGTCGCCAAGATCAAAGAAGTCATGGCGCGCTCCAACCGCCTCGGCATGAAGACCTTCGACCAGGCGCTGTTCGAATTGTACGAAACCGGATTGATCTCCTATGAAGACGCTTTGCGCAACGCGGACTCGAAGAACGAGCTGCGCCTGCGCGTCAAGCTCGAGAGCAAGCGCGAGATGAAGAACCCGGAAGAGGGCGGTCAGTCGCTGCAGATCGTCGAGGAAGAAGAAGGACAGGTGTTCTAGTTCATGAGCCGGGTGTCTTAGTCCATGAGCGTGCCTGCCGACGTTCCGGCCCAGGTGATGAACACCAAGCCGCTGTTCAAGCTCATGGTCGAGAAGAAGGCATCGGACCTTTTCTTTACCTGCAACGCGCCGGTCAAAATAAAAATCGAAGGCAAGATTTTCCCGGTCAACAAGCAGATATTGACGCCGGAGACCGTGCGGCAGGCGGCTTTGGGCCTCATGACGCAGGAGCAGATCGAGCACTTCAACGAAGAGCTGGAAATCGATTTCGCGATCTCCGAAATCGGCCTGGGACGCTTTCGCGTCAACGTGTTTTATCAGCGCGGCTACCCGGCGATGGTATTGCGCTACATCACCGCGGACATGCCCAAGCTCGAAGATCTCGGCATGCCCGATATCTACAAAGAATTGGTGATGCTCAAGCGCGGCTTGATCCTCATGGTCGGCGCTGCCGGTGCCGGCAAGTCGACCACGCTGGCGGCGATGATCAACCACCGCAACGAGACCTCATCCGATCATATTCTGACCATCGAAGATCCGATCGAATTCCTGCACAGCAACAAGAAATCCATCATCAATCAGCGCGAAGTCGGCTTGGATACCAAGAGCTTCGCGCGCGCCTTGCGCAGCGCCGTGCGCGCCGCGCCGGACGTGATTTTGGTGGGCGAAATCCGCGATCGTGAAACCATGGAAGCGGCCATTGCGCTCGCCGGCACCGGGCATTTGTGCATCGCGACCCTGCACGCCAACAATTGCGCCGAAACCCTGGACCGCATAATCAACATGTTCCCGCGCGATCAACACAATCAGATCTTTCTGGATCTGTCGCAGTACCTGCGCGCCATCCTGTCGCAGCGCCTGGTATTCGCCAAGACCGGAACCCGGGTTGCCGCCTCCGAAGTCATGGTGAATACGCCGCATATCTCGGAACTCATCAAGCAGGGCGATGTGATCGGCGTGAAAGAGGCGATCCGTACCGGCACGGAACGCGGCATGCTGAGTTTCGACAGTGCGCTCTACAATCTGGTGCGCGAGGGCCGGATCGAGCTGGAAGAGGCATTGTCGAGCGCCGATTCGCGCACCAATCTCGAGGCCAAGATCAACTTCGGCTGAGCGACGTCCGGCCGGGCGACCCGGAACTGTCCCGCGGCGACATCGCCGCAGGGAGCCAGATTGCTCTCGAACTGCCGGCTCGAAATATCCCATCCCGACTTGAGCGCCCGCGTTCCTGCAGCCTTGCGGATTCGATTTGAGCGCGCGCAGCGCGGCTCTGCCGCAAGTCATGTGTCCAATGCGCCGGTGACGCCATCCTCGATGACATCGATGGGACCGGTGACCGGATAGGCGGCGACCGGCACCCCGCAGGCCATCGCCTCGAGATTGACCAGGCCGAAGGTATCGGTGCGGCTGGGGAACACCATGACGTCCGCCGCGGCCAGATGGTCGGCCAGTTCGTCGCCGAATTTGTAACCGGTAAAAGTCGCGCCGGGATACTGCTGCTGCAGCCGCGCACGTTCCGGGCCGTCGCCGACCACGATCTTGCTGCCCGCCCAGGGCATGGTCAGGAACGCGTCGATGTTCTTCTCGATGGCGACGCGTCCCACGTAGGCGGCAATGGGACGCGGCAGCTGCAGAAAATCCTTCGGCTTTGGGCGAAATTTCTCGGTGTCGACGCCGCGCGGCCAGTGCGCCAGATTGCGTAAGCCATGCCTGCCCAAGATCGGCGCGCATCGATGGCGTGCTCACCATGCAGCGCACGGCGCGCGCCATGAAATCGCCGCAACGCTGCCGTAGGAGACCCTCAAGGGAATGGGGAATCGCGCGCGCAAGTACTGCGGAAATTGCGTGTGGTAGGAGGTGGTGAAGCGCACCCCCCACTTGACGCAGAAACGCCGCGCGCTCAAGCCCAGCGGGCCTTCGGTGGCGATATGCAGCGCCTGCGGGAGCGAAGGCGACGAATGTCGCTCTCGACCTTCTTGTAAGGAAACAGCGAGAGGCGAACTTCCGGGTACGTGGGGCAGGCGATGCTGCGAAAGTCCTTGGGCGTCAGCATCCTGACTTCGTGGCCGAAGCGGCCCAGCCACGCCGCCGTTTGCGCCAGCGTGCTGACCACACCGTTGGTCTGCGGAAACCAGGCATCGGTGACGATCATGATTCTCATGAGCTGTCACAATGGCAGCCAAGGATGACGATACGATGACGACCGGCTTCACTTTTTTGACTTAAGACGCGCAGAATCCCGGCTATGTCATCGGGTTGTAACGTAATTCCTATATTTGTTTCATGGGTCTGTTCAAGCTAACCGCAAGGAATCCACATGCAAAGTTTTTTGGCGGAACTGAAGACTCAGCGTTGGGACGATCACCGCTACTATCACCACAGCCGCATCAACCAGTCGCTGCATTTGTTGAGCGCCATCAGCTTCATCATTGCCTACGTCACCGTGTTCTTCGATCCGGTGAAATCCGCCTTGATCGGCTGGCTGGTATCCATGGTCAGCCGTCAATCCGGCCATTTTTTCTTTGAGCCCAAGGGATACGACCGGGTCAACCACGCGACCCATGAGCACAAGGAAGAAATCAAAGTCGGCTACAACCTGCGCCGTAAAGTGATTCTGCACGCCGTCTGGGCGCTGGTTCCGCTGGTTCTCTGGCTCGACCCGACGTTCTTCGGCGTATTCCCCGTGCACAGCGACGGTTGGGGCTTCGTGCGCCATGTGGGCGCGATCTGGCTCGTTGTCGGCGCCGGCGCGCTGCTCTTCAGAATGATTCAGTTGTTCTTCATCAAGGGCGTGCAAACCGGGCTGGTGTGGGCCACCAAGATCCTCACCGATCCGTTCAATGACGCCGTCATCTACGCCAAGGCCCCGCTTTACTTGATGCGCGGCGAACTGATCGATCCGATGGGCGAGGTCGAACCCGCAGCCCATCGCGCCTGAAGCATCTCCTTGAGCACGCGGCGTTTGATGGCTTTATTGGTCAGCTTCGAATCGGACCACCACCAACCGTCGCGTTGCATTTCCTCGGCCGCCGACACGATTCGGTCGGCGACCGCGGAGAAATCCTCTTCCGTATAGTTCAAACTGAATATGAGACGCCCCGTTCCGACCCAACTCAACGCCAGGCCGGCGGCGCGCAAATAGTATTGCAGCATCCAGTTGTAGCCCGACGCCTGCGGGTAATAAATGGTCCAGATCGTGGACAGGTTGGCCACGCGCACCGGCAGACGCGCGGCCGCCAGACGATCGTTCAACCGCTGCGCGCGGCCGTTCCAGACCGCATCGAGGTCGCGGTACAAGGCGCGCACCGGCTCCGTGTCGAGTCTGGCGAAGAATTCATACATGGCGCCCATGACATAGGGATGCGAATTGAACGTGCCGCGGGCGAAACAAATGTCCGCGGGACGATCGTCGCGAAATCGTCTCATCAGCTCGTGCTTGCCGCAAACCACCCCGACCGGCAAGCCGCCGGCGACGGTCTTGCCGTACGTGACCATGTCGGCGCGCACGCCGAAGTATTCCTGCGCGCCGCCGGGGGCCAATGCGAAAGCCCACGAACACCTCGTCGAAGATCAAGGCGATGCCCCGCTCGGTGCACACTTTGCGCAATTCCTGAAGCCACGCCGAGTAAGCGTGGCGGTCGAAATGCGCCTTGCGCGCGCTGTCGATCAGCGTCGAATCGCCGGGAGCCCCCGCATTGGGATGAAGGGCCTGCAACGGATTGACCAGTACGCAGGCGATGTCGCGGCGGGTGCGCAGCACTCGAAGCGCTGCGGGATCCATGTCTTTCAGGGTGTAGGTCTCGCGAGCCGGCACCGGGTTGCCGACGCCGGGCTGCACGTCGCCCCACCAACCATGGTAGGCGCCGCAAAAGCGCACCAGATGCGAGCGCTGCGTGTGGTAGCGCGCAAGTCGTACGGCCTGCATGACAGCTTCGGTCCCGGACATGTGGAAGGAGACCTCGTCGAGCCCCGATATTTCGAGCAGCCGCCGTACGTTGTGGGCGGTCAGCGGATGGTACGCCCCCAGCACCGGTCCCAGCGCGCGGGCGCGGTCGGCACCCCGGTCAATGCATTCCTTGTAGAAATCGTAGCCAAAGACGTTCACGCCGTAAGAACCGGTGACATCGTAGAAGCGGTTGCCGTCAAGATCGGTGACGGTAACGCCCGAGGAGGACTCAAGGAACGAGCCCGACTTCAGATGTTGGCGTACGTAGCGGCTGAATTGGAACGGCACCCGGTAGCGCGAAGTGAATTCAAGATCGGAGACGCTGTTTGCCAGTTCCGCGGTTTTCTCGAGAGTGTTCTTGAAGCGCGCGGCGAACAGTTCTGCGAGCCGCGTGAAACCTGCGCGGCGCCTGGCGACGATCTCCGCCGGAGCGCGATCCACGCCAAAGAAGCCGGATTCGTCGTACTCGTAAAACGGCACCCAGGAAGCAAACCGCCGCGCCATGCGCGAGTGGCCCGCCAGCGAGCGGTGTTTGGCGAAGGAGAGCTGCAGCCTGACGTACAGTTTCCGCAGCAGGACAGCCAGGACGAGCCCGGCAAGCACATAACCGATGGTATTAATGGCCCGATTCCTCACGGGGAAAGCGCGGACTGTATTGCAGGCGAATGACACTGAGATGAACGCTAAATCCCTGATCGGGCGGCTGACGCAACAGGAGGACATCAACTTCCTGTTCAGCAACCGCATCCCCCGGCGGCTGGTGACGCGATTCGTGGGCTGGTGGAGCCGCATCGAGCACCCTTTGGTGTGCAACGGCAGCATCGCCTTGTGGCGCCTGTTCTCCGAACTCGACTTGAGCGAGGCCAAGAGCACGACAGTTCGCCAGCCTGCACGCCTGCTTTACGCGGGAGCTGAAGGAGGGTGCCCGCCCGATCGACCCGGACCTTACCCATCTGATCAGTCCCTGCGACGGCATCGTGGGCGCCTGCGGCTCCATCGACCGCGGCATGGTGGTGCAGGCAAAGGGCTCTCCCTACTCGCTCCAGGAACTGCTGGCGGATCCTGAATTGGCCCGATACTACGAGGGCGGCCGGTACGCGACGTTGCGGCTGACTTCCAGCATGTACCACCGCTTCCATGCTCCGGCCGATTGCCGGGTGGAACAGGTCAACTACATCGCCGGAGACGCCTGGAACGTCAATCCCATCGCGCTGAAGCGCGTCGACAAGCTGTACTGCAAAAACGAACGCGCCGTCATCCGCTGCCGGCTTGCGGCCGGCGACCTTTTGACGCTGGTTCCGGTCGCGGCCATTCTGGTCGCCAGTATCCGGCTCAAATTCCTCGATGTGCTGCTGCATCTGCGCTATCCCGGGCCCAATGTGATCTCCTGCGATGCCATATTGCAGCGCGGCGAAGAAATGGGGTGGTTCGAGCACGGCTCCACTATCATAGTGCTGGCTCCGGCAGGCATAAGCCTGGCCGGCGGGGTATTCGAGGGCGCCCGGGTGAAAATGGGGCAAGCCCTGCTCCAGATAGGCTAAAACAGCAACTATTGTCGGCCAGCGGTGTTTTGTTTCTAAACGAACACACTCCAGTGCAAACGCAACTAACGGCCGAGTTCACGACATTTATGCGTGCCTATCAGGACATGGTTTTTTCGACTGCCGCCCGCTTGGCGGGCAACGAGACGCAGGCGGAAGACATCGCCCAGGAAGTGTTCATCCGTGCGTACGAACATTTCCCCGATCTGCGCAGCAGCGTGACGGCCGGCGGCTGGCTCAAGACCGTCACGACGAATCTGACTCTCAATTACCTGAGCCGCTATCGCAAGCGCTGGCGCTTGTTCTCAGAAATGCGCGGCGCCGCACGAGGACAGCGATGGCGACGCCCCGGAACTGGAGTGGGAGGTGCCGGACACCATACTGGCGGATCTCAGCGCGGAGCAGCGGGGCGCCATCGTTGACGCTGCGCTGCGTCAGCTGCCCGATCATCAACGGCTGCCCCTGGTGCTGTATCACTTCGAGGAGCTGTCCTACCAAGAGATCGCAGACAAACTCAATGTCTCGCTGACCAAGATCAAAACCGACATTCGCCGCGCCCGAGCGGCGCTGCTGCCGCTGCTGCAAGTCAGCGGCGGCGCGCGCGATACACTGGATGGTTGATGCCCATGGATAAGCGCACCGAATCCGCCGAGAAGCTCGAACAAACCTTGAGCCGGGCGCTCCGTGATCTGCCCTTGCGCCGGGCGCCCGCAAGCCTGGAAATGCGCGTGGCCAACGAATTGGCGCGCCGCGCCGCATTGCCCTGGTGGCGCGCGAGCTTTGCGAACTGGCCGGCCGCTGCACGCATTGCGTTCGTACTCCTGTGCGCGGGGCTGGTTGCGGTGACGATCCTGGGGGGAGTCTCGGCGTATCTGGATGGGCGATCCGTGAACGAGGCCTCGGGCGCTGCTGCTCTCGTGGAGCCAGCCGTTCCTGGCGGTCATGTCATCGGCAGGCGGCTTGGCGGCACTCCTGGTGCACGTGATTCCGCCGCTGTGGTGGTACGGCGGCCTGGCGCTGGGGATCTTCCTTTACGTGACGTTATTCGGGTTGGGTGCGGCGGCCTATCGGACGCTCTATCTCCCGCTCCCCATTGGCAGGTGATGATTTATGAGCATTTCAATTTTACGGCGCTTGGGTTTTCTGTTCGCGCTGCTCTGTGTAACGGCGGCGGTCACGCACCCCGGCACCGTCGTCGCCAAAACCGCGCCGGCCGCCGCCTCCGCGAGCACGCCCGCGCCCGCAACGGCCCCTTCGAACGATTCGGCATCGGCAGCGTCGGCGGCCGCGAGCGACGACTTCAACGATGAACCCACCGAGCGGCGCGACCGCGCAGAATCGCGCCGGCCTCGGCATCATGGGAGTTCTACGAGGACGGCAACATCGTCAGCCTGTTCCATTCCAGCCATTTGGAGAGCGGACAAAAAGCCGAATCGGTGGTGTCGATACTGGGTTCCTCCACCAGCGATGGCGAGGCGGAGGAGGTCGTCTCGGTGATCGGCAACACGCGAGTCACCGGCCCGGTGAGCGACACTGCCGTCGCAGTTCTGGGCAGCGTCTATGTCGACAACAAAGTGGCGGGCGATGTGGTTGCGGTGCTGGGAAATGTCGAGCTCGGGCCGAATGCCGAGGTCGGCGGCGACGTGGTCGCAGTCATGGGAAGACTGCAGCGCGATCCGGCCGCGATTGTTCACGGTTCCGTGCAAAGAATCATCGACGTCGATTTCGGCGGCATCACGGGTTTCAGCTGGCTGAATACCTGGGTCACTCATTGTTTGTTTCTCGGCAGGCCGCTGGCATTGACGCCGGGACTCGGCTGGGCGTGGACACTGGCCCTCTGCTTGTTGGCCTTCTATGCCTGTCTGGCGTTGCTGTTTCGTTCTGCCGTCGACCAATGCGTGCACACGCTTGAATCCGCGCCGGGGCACACCGCGCTGGCAGCGCTGATCGGCATTTTATCGACCCCCGTCCTTCTGATCTTGTTGTGCATCACGCTGATCGGCATTGCCGCCGTGCCCTTTGTGGTCGGCAGCTCTCTTCTGCATGTCGCTGTTTGGCAAGGCAGTCATGCTCGCGTGGCTGGGCGGCCGTATTTCCGGCCGCCGGCCGGGGACCGCCGGTCATCCCGCGATTGCCGTCCTCATCGGCGGTGCAGTGGCACTGGTGCTGTACGTCGTCCCGGTATTGGGCTTCCTGGTCTATAAGCTGCTCGGCTTCTTCGGATTCGGCGCAGTGGTCTACACGTTGGTCTTGCGGCTGCGCGCGCGCCGAGCCGGCGCGGGAACGGCAGGTCCGGCGACCTCCGCCGGCGCGCCGCCGCCACCGCCAAGTTCGCCGACGATGGCAGGTCCAGGGTGGACAGCCGACGGCACAGCCAGTGCGGCCGCAGCGGCCCCGAACAGGGGGTTTGCCGCCGAGGCGGTACCGCCGGCCTCGGCGCCGCCGCCCTATACGTCTGCTGCGGCATCGCCTGCTGCCGCATCGCCGGCAGCCGCATCGTCGGCAGCCGCCGCGCCCATCACCGCGGCCATGCCGCGCGCGGGCTTCTGGGTGCGCATGGGCGCGTTGTTCCTCGATGTTCTATTGGTCGGCATTGCCATGAGTCTGCTGCGTCCATTCGGCGACTTTCACATCGTGGTGCTGGCCGTTTATGGCGCGGTAATGTGGAAATTGCGCGGCACAACCGTCGGCGGCATCGTGTTCGACCTGCATGTGGTACGCGTCGACGGGCGGCCGGTGGATTGGGAGACGGCCATCGTGCGCGCCTTGGGATGCTTTCTCTCGCTGTTCGTGGTTTTTCTCGGCTTCATCTGGATCGCGTTTGACGACAACCATCAGGCCTGGCACGACAAGATCGCGGGCACCGTGGTGGTGCGCGCCAAGCGTGGTGCGGCGCTGGTCTAGCCTGGGAGCCAACGCGGCTCACGCTGAATACTCAGACAGGCTCCTAGCGCAGGAATGAATCCCATCAACGCCGCTGGGATCAGCGGGACTTAAGGCAGGACGAGCGGCGAAATGCGATGATTGGGCGATGACGCAGGCACAGGAAAACCCGCTCGAATCGTACGTGCGTGCGGCCTTGAAGTTGCAGGGGTACAGTTTCGACGAGGCGCAGATTGCCGAAATTGCCGCGCAGTTCGCGCGCCTCGAAGCCATCGCGCAAACGGTATTTGATCTGGCCGCTGCCGTTCGCATCGGAAGCCGCGCCGGTGTTTCGTCCGTGATCGGCTCGGCTGCCGACATCGTGCAGCAAGTCGCTGCCGGTGCACGCAGCGCCGCGGCCGTGTTGGCGCAAAGCCGGGCGCTGATTGAGGCGAAGGATCCGCCCCTGAATTGCTTCACCGCAAAGACATTCGAGCGCGCTGAGCGCGAAGCCGCGGCGATCGATGCCAAGCTCCGAGAAGGCCGGCGGCTGCCGCCGCTGGCCGGCGTACCGTATGCCGTGAAAAATCTGTTCGACATCGAAGGATTGACGACGCTGGCGGGCGCGAAGATCAACGCGGCCAATGCCCCGGCCGTTGCCGACGCAACCATCGTGGCACGGATGAAACGTGCCGGAGCGATTTTGGTGGGCGCGCTCAATATGGAGGAGCTGGCTTACGGCTTCCTGACCGAAAATCATCACTACGGCACCACACGCAATCCGCACGACCTCACACGCGGCGCCGGAGGATCCTCCGGTGGTTCGGCAGCCGCAGTGGGGGCGGGAATGTTGCCGATCACCCTGGGGTCGGACACCAGCGGCTCGATTCGCGTGCCCGCTTCACTGTGCGGCGTCTTTGGGTTGAAACCCACCTATGGAAGGCTGCCGCGCAGCGGCACCTATCCCTTCGTGAACAGCTTCGATCATGTCGGACCATTTGCGAACAGCGTCGCCGGGCTGGCGCTCGCCTACGATGCCATGCAGGGACCGGATCCCAACGATCCCGCCTGTGCACAACGCGCTGCCGAACCGGTCGGCAGCTCGCCGGCTCTTCCGCGCGGAATTCGCATCGGCATACTCGGCGGCTGGTTTCACGAGTGGGCGGATCCCGCCGCGCGCCGCGCCGTGCAATTGGCGGCGGCGGCGCTCGGTGCGACCCAGTGGACCGAATTCAGGCACGCAGAAGTTGCGCGCGCCGCGGCCTATGTCATTACCGGCGCCGAGGGCGGCGCGCTGCATCGGCCGCGCTTGATCGAACGGTATGAGGAATTCGGACCCTCATCGCGCTCCCGCCTGGTCGCGGGCAGCTTGATACCGGCCTCGTGGGTGGTACAGGCGCAGCGGATAAGACAGCAAGCCTATCGAGAAGCACTCGATTTATTCGGCCGCTTCGACCTGCTGCTGGCGGCGGCAGCTCCTTCGGTTGCGCCGCGCATCGGCCAAGAAGCACTGCTGATCAACGGCCGCAGCATTCCCACCAAGGCCGGTCTGGGCGTGCTCACGCAGCCCATATCGTGCATCGGCCTGCCGGTGTGCACCGCGCCTGTCTGGCCCGCGGAAGGGGAAACGGCGCCGGAACGAGCATTGCCCGTGGGCGTGCAGCTGATCGGCGCGCCGTGGCGCGAGGATTTGTGTCTTGCCGCCGCGCGAACCCTCGAGCAGGCGGGCATTGCCGAGATTCGGCTGCCTTGAGGGGGAAGCGGCCGCGCCGCCGGACTGCTGCGCCCTAAAGCGGTCTGCGGTGCCGGGTCAGAGTGGCGGCGATCGACGCCAGCACGGCCATTCTCACCGCCACGCCGTTGTTCACCTGCTCGCGAATGACCGAGCGCGGGCCGTCGGCGACCTCGGAGGAGATTTCAACGCCGCGGTTCATCGGCCCCGGATGCATGACCAGCACGCTCGGCGCGGCTAATTTCAGGCGCTGCGCCGTCAGTCCGAAATCCTTGAAATACGCGGCATCGTCGAGCGAGGCGGCCTGGCCATGCGTTCCTTCTGGATGCGCAGCATCATCACCACATCCGCGCCGGCGATGCCGTCTTCGATGCGCGTGAAGCGCTGGGCGCCGCGGAATTCGGCTTCTTCCGGCAACAGCGCCTGCGGCGCGACCAAGCGCAGATCCGTGGTTCCCAAGGTGCCGAGCGCCGTGGCCGCCGAGCGGGCGACGCGCGAATGTTTGACGTCGCCGACGATGGCGACCTTGAGGCCGGCAAAGCGGCGCTTGTGCGTGCGAATGGTCAGTACGTCGAGCAGTCCCTGGGTCGGGTGCGACAGGTGCGCTTCGCCGGCGCTGATCACCGAGACGTGCGGCGCCACGTGGTCGATGAGGAACTCCGGCATGCCCGCTTCGGAATCGCGAATCACGAAAACGTCGGTATTCATCGCCTCGAGCGTATAAATGGTGTCCAGCATGCTTTCGCCCTTGGCGCGCGAACTGGAATGCAGGTCCAGGTTCAGTACGTGAGCCCCGAGACGGCGGCTGGCGAGATCGAAGGAGGCGCGCGTGCGCGTGCTCGGTTCGAAAAACAGATTGGCCAGCGTCACGCCGGCCAGTTCGCGCCCTTCATAGGCGGGTTGGCCGGGCACCCGGCGATAGCGCTCCGCCCGATCGAGAATGGCCGTCAACGCGTCGCGGGTCAGCCCCTCGAGCGTGATGAGGTGGCGCAAGCCCCCCGCGCTGTCCTGTTGTGATCGCATTTGCGCCTCAGTTCTTCTTTGGTGAACCAACGCTCTAATATCACGCAGGCCGCCGCTGCATCGACATCGGACTTCGCCACCCGCCGCCGCAGCGCACCGGATTCGCGCGCCGACTTCAAGCGCGCCGCGGCGTCGAGCGAGGAGTAGCGTTCGTCCACCATGACGACTTCGAGCGCATAGCGGCGGCCTAGTTCTGCCGCGAATCCCCGGGCAGCAACCGTCATGTCGCTGTCGGAACCGTCGACATTATACGGCAGCCCGACCACCGCCATATCCGGTTGCCACTCGCGCAGCATCGAGCCGATCAACTCCCAGCGGGGACCCGCGGGACTCGCGGGGACGGCCTGAAGAGCAGAGGCGCTGCGGCTCACCGTGTCGCCGCAGGCGACGCCGATCCTGCGCAGGCCGAAATCGAACGCCAGAACGATTTTTGGCCGCGAAGACTCAGGCATTTCCGCCGGTGGGGCTGACCCGGGACAATTCCACGCCCAGCAAACGTCCCGCGGCCTGCCAGCGAGATTCAAACGGCAGATCGAAAATCAATTCCAAGTCCACCGGCGCGCTCAGCCAGGCGTTCGCGCGAAGCTCTTCCTCCAGCTGACCGCCGTCCCAGCCGGCGTAGCCCAAGGCCACGACCGCTTCGTCCGGCCCTTGACCGCGAGCCATGGCCGCCAAAATATCCCGCGAGGTGGTCACGTGCAGGGCATCGGAGACTTTCAGCGTCGAGTCCCATTCGCCGCAGGCACGGTGCACGACGAAGCCACGATCGGTCTGCATGGGTCCGCCGCGCAGAACCTGGCGCTCCCACAGAGGTCCTTTGCCGAGCTCGATTTCCAATTGGTCGAAGATCTCTCCCATGCGCATCGGCAGGGGTTTGTTGAGAATCAATCCGAGCGCACCTTGCGCAGCTGTGATCGCAGACCAGCGCCACGGTTTGCGCGAAATTAGGATCACCCATGTACGGCATGGCGATCAGCAGCTGGTTGGTCAGGTAGCCTGAATCGCTCATATGCAGCCCGTGCTAATGCGGTTTGGTCGGTTCTGAATAAAACACCGCGCCTCCCTGCGTGGCTCCTTCCAGGAATTGCCATTCGTAGGCAATGCGTATTTGGTCGTGCTTCGCGGACAATTCAGCCGGGAAAGGATCATAAGGCGCGGCCAGCTTCAAGATTCTCATGGCGGCTTCGTCGATTTCCGCGTGGCCGCTGCTGCGTCTGACGATGGTTTGCAGCAGCTTGCCGTCGGCGCCGATCGTGACCTCGATGACCGGTGTTCCCGAAAGCTTCTGCCGCCGGGCGACATCCGGAAAGTTCATGGTGCCGACCCGTTCGATTTTCCTGCGCCAGCTATCCAAGTACACCGCAACGTCGGATTCGCGGGTGTCGGCCGCAATCCACAGCTCCCGTTTCGACTCGCCGCGCAAACGCAGTTCGATTCCATCGTCATTCGGCGTCATGGCCAGATCGGGCCGTTTCTCGAGCAACAACGGCAGCTCGGCGGCCTCCTTGGCGGCGCTTGAGGCGGCGAAATAGAAGATTTTCTGCGCCGGACTGTGGGTCGAAACCAGATCCTCAGCGCCGCTGTCCGCGCCGGAACGCTGCACGTCCAGCCCCGCGCCGCTCGGTACGCCCAAGCGATCCACCGGCATCAACGATGACTTCGGAATCAGGCTGCGCTCGTGTTTCAGGGTGTTGCCCGAGCCCAATTGGGTGCGCTGGGATAGGTAGCGGGCGTTTGGATTGGCGGCGGCGGCGGGAGCCCGTTCATTCACCAGCACCACCTCGAGACCCGGCGCGCCCTCGTCCCTGGAGCTGCTGCTGGTGGAACTGAAGGTGACGCCCAAGATGATGATTCCGTGCAGCAAAGCGGCGAGAAAGCAGGTGGTCAGCATGCGGTCGTTGGCGGGCGGCAGCCCGCTGCGAAGCACATCGCCGGCTTGCGCGCCGGCCGTTTGGAGCGTTTCTGAAGTCACGCGGCGTCCAATTTCCTCTCAATCGCGTCCACCAGCAGGGAACCAATATCGACACCATGCTTCTTGCTTAGTTCGCGAATACCGGTCGGACTTGTGACGTTGATTTCGGTCACGTATTCGCCGATCACGTCCAGCCCGACGAATATCATGCCCGCAGCGCGCAGCTTGGGGCCGATCTGCGCACAGAGCCATCGGTCGCGATCGGTGAGCGGACGGCTTTCGGCGCGCGCCCCGGCGGCCAGATTGCCGCGATTGTCTTCAGGCAACGGAATCCGGCTCAAGGCGAAGGGCACCGGTTCACCGTCCACCAAAATGATCCGGTTATCGCCGGTGGCGACGATTTCCGGCAGATAGCGCTGCACGATGGCATAGCGGGTGCCGTAGCCGGTCAGGGTTTCGAACACCACGTTGCGGTTCTTGTCGCCGTGTTCGAGCACGAAGATGGATTTACCGCCCATGCCATCGAGCGGCTTGCACACCGCCTTGCCGTGTTCGCGCAAGAACTCGCTCATGTCGTGCATGTCGCGCGTGATGAGCGTGGGTGCGCAGCACTCGGGGAACCAGGCGGTGTAGACCTTCTCGTTGATGTCGCGCAGGCCCTGCGGGCGGTTGTAGACATGCGCGCCCTGCAGCTGCGCGCGCTCCAGAATGTAAGTGCTGTAGATGTACTCGGTGTCGAACGGCGGATCCTTGCGCATCAGAATCACGTCGAATTCGCCGAGTTTGCCAGCCTTCGGCGGCGCCAGCGAGAACCAGTGTGCCGCATCGTCCATGACTTTGAGCGGCGCGAGCCGTCCCCACGCAACCCCGTCGCGCAGCCACAGATCCTTCTGTTCCGCGTAATGCAGCTCCCAGCCGCGAGCTTGCGCGGCCAGCAGCAGCCCCAAGGTGGTGTCCTTCGCCGGCTTGATCGCTCCGATGGGGTCCATGACCACGGCGAGACGCACTCGAGACGACATGTTCATTCCTCCAGTCTAGCGCAAGCCGCTTTTGAGCCCGCCCTCTTGGGAAAACTGTGAACCACGCCTCCGTTGTTTGCGCGCGGATGCCTCGAAATGTCGACCCCGTACCGTGGCTTGCGCGGCCTGGATATGTTAAAAAGCCACAAGATTCCAGCACCTACGCAAGTCATGGAGAGCATGATCACCAGCGGCAAGCCTAAACTCACGGGCCTCAAGGTTCTCGTGATTGATGACAGCAAGACCATTCGCCGAACCGCTGAAACACTCCTCACCAAAGAGGGCTGCGAAGTGTTTACGGCCGTCGACGGTTTCGACGCCCTATCCAAGATCGCCGACCATCAGCCCGACATCGTGTTCGTCGACATCATGATGCCTCGCCTCGACGGATACCAGACCTGTTCGCTGATCAAGCACAACAAGGTCTTCAAGCAAATTCCGGTGATCATGCTGTCGAGCAAGGATGGCCTGTTCGATCGGGCCCGCGGACGCATCGTCGGGTCGGAACATTACTTGACCAAGCCGTTCACCAAAGACGAATTGTTGGGAGCGATCGAAGCTCACGTCGGGAAATGACGGAGAATACGCGATGGCATTGATTCTAATTGTTGACGATTCACCCACCGAGGTATTCGTCATGCAAAAGGCGCTGGAGAAGCACGGTTTCAAGACCGCCGCCGCCGAAAACGGCGAAGAGGGCGTGCGCAAGGCCAGGGAAATGAAGCCCGACCTCATCTTCATGGATATCGTGATGCCCGGCGTCAACGGCTATCAAGCGACGCGCATGCTCATCAACGATCCCGAGACCAGCTTGATCCCCATCATCATGGTGACCACCAAGGGACAGGAGACCGATCGCGTCTGGGGCTTGCGCCAGGGCGCGGTGGATTATTTGGTGAAGCCGGTGTCCGCGCAGGCGCTGGTCGAGAAGGCGCAGGCCGCACTGGCCACATGACGAGTACGACTAGCGGTTCCGACACGAGCCTGCGCGGCTTGCGCGACCGACCGTTTGAATTGCTCAAGGAATTGGAGAAGCGCAGCCGCAACGTGGCGGCGAGCAGTGTTGCGGAAAAGGACGCGGGGCAGGAGTGGGTTGGCGTTGCGTTTCGCATGGGCGGCGAGACTTTTTTGGTGGCCCGCGAGGAGACGCGCGAGGTTTTGGGGTATCCGGCGGTTGTTACGCGAATCCCCGGCGCCAAGGGCTGGGTCAAGGGGCTGGCAAACGTGCGCGGTGCGCTGATGCCGATGCTCGATTTGCGGCAATTCCTGGGCAGCGGCCCGACCGCGTCGGGGCGCAACACACGGATCGTGGTGGTCAATCACCGGGATATTCCGGCAGGTTTGATGGTCGACGAGGTCTTGGGGTTTCGGCGTTTTGCCGAATCGGAATTCAGTGCGGAATCGCCGCCGACGGTGATCCGCTGCGATAGCTATCTTGCCGGCGCCTTTCGCCGCGGGGGCGAAGTTTGGCCGGTTTTGAGCTTGAAGAGTCTGGTCGAGAGCCAGAGCTTCCTGCAGGCGGCAAGTTAGGTTGTGGAACGAAAGATGACGACAAGGCGAATCGATAAATCACCCAATCTCAATCTGCTGCCGGTGCTGGCCGCGCTGGTCGTGCTGTGCCTGATCGGCGCCGCCGTGCTGACGGCGCTCACCCGCAGTTCCGCTCCCATCGCCGCGCCGGCCGAACAGCTATCGCTGGTGGTGCAGCGCATGCCGTTCGAGGCGCAAAACGCCCTGCGCGGCGAATCAAGCGCTTTCGATGCCCTTGGCAAGAGCACGGCGCGCCTCAAGGCTCTGCGCGGCGGCATGCCGGCCGGCGGCGATGCCGCCACGTGGGGCAAGCTGAACGATGCCGTGACCGCCGTCTCCGAGGCTCGGCCCGCCGTCGAGGCGATTCAGGCGTCCAATCAGGAAGTCCGCGAACTGGCTCCCAAGCTGCTATCCGAGCTCGGCGATCTCGGCAGCTCGGTCGGCGTCCAGAAGCTCGAGGGCATGAGCCGCTATCTGGAGCGCTTCGAACTGACCGTACAGCGGATTCAACAGGACTTGAACGGCTTGGGTGCCGGCGTCAGCGATGCCGGACCGAGCGCGCAGCGTCTCGCCGACAGCCTGGAATTTCTCAATCAGGTGATCCGCGGCTTATCGGGAGAAGAGTCCGGCATTGCCATTCAGAAGGTAACCGGCGCCGATCCGGAACAGCGCTTGAAGACGGTGGTGCAGCGCAATCAGCAATACACCAACAGCGTGCGCAAAGCGATCGGCGCGGCCGATTCGCTGTCCAAGGCGCAGAGCGCGGCACGCGGTCTGCCGGCGCTCGCCAATGCGCTTGAGGTCCAGTTGGCAGGCGCCGCCCCGCGCGTGGAAACCGGCGGCGCCTACAGGATCTGGATACTGGGATTTTTGACGCTGGCGGCGCTGCTGTTGGGCGCGCTGGCCTGGACGTATTCGAAGACTGCAGATCAGCGGCGCAGCAACGAGCTTCGGGTGCGTGAAAATGAACGCAACCAAGAAGCCATCATGCGCTTGCTGGATGAGCTGTCCAGTCTGGCCGACGGCGACCTGACGGTGCAGGCGACCGTGACCGAAGACATCACCGGTGCGATCGCCGATTCGATCAATTATGCCATCGAAGCGCTGCGCGAGCTCGTCACCACCATCAAGGACTCCGCCATTCAGCTGGACGGCGCCGCCAAGCAAACTCAAGGGGCTGCGGCGCACATGGCGAAGGCCAGCAGCGCCCAATCGCGGCAAATCTCGGCCGCCAGCGAATCCATGGCCGACATGGCCGCCTCGATCGAAGAGGTGTCCGGCAATTCCGAACGATGCTCGGATGTCGCGCGGCATTCGGTCGACGTGGCGCACAAGGGCGGCGATGCAGTACGCCGCACCATCGACGGCATGAATGCCATCCGCGAAACGATTCAAGAGACCAGCAAGCGCATCAAGCGCCTCGGCGAGAGTTCCCAGGAAATCGGCAACATCGTCGAGCTGATCAACGACATCGCCGAGCAGACCAATATTCTGGCGTTGAATGCTTCGATCCAGGCATCCATGGCGGGCGAAGCCGGTCGCGGCTTTGCCGTGGTCGCGGACGAAGTGCAGAGACTGGCGGAACGCGCCGCCAACGCCACCAAGCAGATCGAGGTGCTGGTGCGCACCATCCAAACGGACACCAACGAAGCGGTGGTCTCCATGGAGCGCAGCACCACGGACGTCGTCGGTGGTGCGTTATTGGCGGAAAACGCCGGCGCCGCGCTCGAGGAGATCGAGCAGGTTTCGAATCAGATTGCGAGTTTGGTGCAGAACATATCGGCCAGCGCGCGTCAGCAGGCCGCGGTGTCCGGCAATATTTCCAAGAACATGCATGTGGTGCGCGAGATCTCGTCGCAAACCGCCGAAGGCTCGACAGCGACCTCCACTTCGATCGCCAAGCTGGCGGCGCTCTCGGCGCAGCTGCGCAAGTCGGTGGCGGGATTCCGCCTTCCCGATTACGGCAGCGGCGCGGGCGCGACTTCGAGCAAGCTGCCGGCCTTGCGCGAGCCGGCCGCGCCTCCCGCAAAACTGCGCAAGGCGAGCGGCATCGGAGCTTAGGCTCACGACGTTTTCGTCATGACTGATATCAGCTCCCAAACCCTGCACATCGTCGCCAAGGAACTTAGCGCAACGTTGAACGATGCGCGTGCCGCGCTCGAAGGCTACGCAGAGCGTCCCGATCAGCGGGCTCTCCTGGAGAAATGCGCCGACCAGCTGCACTCGGCACATGGGGTGCTGCGCTTGGTCGAGGTTTACGGCGCGGCGCTGCTCGCCGAGGAGATGGAGCACGTCACCCGCTACCTGCTGAGTTCCGGCAGCGATCAAAAGCGGCAGATTGACGGCCTCGACGCCTTGATGCGGGCAATGGTGCAGCTGCCGACCTACCTCGAACGCGTGCTGTCGGGCGGACGGGATCTGGCGCTGGTACTGCTGCCGCTGCTGAATGATTTGCGTTCGGTGCGCGGCAGCCCGCTGCTGTCAGAGGGCACGCTGCTGCTGCTCAACCTGAAGTCGGATCAGGACGCGGCGCCGCAGTCCCTGACGCAAGGCGAGCAATCGATCACGGTGGCGCAATGGGCGAGACGGCTGCGGCCGCGATTTCAAATCGGCTTGTTGGGCTACATTCGCGGCGAACGTACCGTTCAAAATCTGGAAATTCTGGCGAAAGTCACCGAAAAGCTGGAGCAGGTCGCGACCACGCAGCCGGTGTTCCAGTTGTGGTGGGTGACCGGCGCCATTCTCGAGGCGGTGCGCGCCAATGGACTGGAGGGCAGCGCGACCCTGAAGCGTCTGCTCGGCCAGGCGGACCGGCAAATCAAGGCGCTGTACGAACTCGGCGAGGCGCGCTATTGCGAGGACCCGCCGATCGACCTGCTGAACAACCTGCTCTACTACGTGGCACGGGCGACCACCAGCGGCGGGCGGATCTCGGCCGTGCGCGCCTCGTTCAAGCTGGCTGAACTCCTGCCGGTCGACGATTCGATCGAACACGAACGGGAGAGCCTGTCGGCGCCGAGCGTCAAATTGATGCGCACGGTGGCTGCCGCCATCAAGGAAGACCTGTCGAAGGTCAAGGATGTGCTCGATATCTTCGTACGCCGCGGCGGCGGGCAGAGCGCGGAGCTGTTGCCGCAGCTCGAGTTGTTGAAAAAGATCAGCGACACGCTGGGCGTGCTGGGCTTGGGCGAGCTGCGCCAGCGCGTGCAGGAAGAAATTCAGGCGCTCGCGCAGATTGTGCAGGACGGCAAGCCGCCCTCCGAGGACGCGCTGGTCCGAGTCGCCGGCGTTCTGTTGTCCGTCGAAGACAGTCTGGATGATCAGTTGGTGCGGCTGATTTTGCCCTCGCCCGCGAGTCAATCCGCCGCGGAAATGCCGCCCGATCAGCTGGATCACGAATTCCGGCAGGTCAGCGAGGCGGTGCTGCGCGAATGCATCGTCAACCTGGCGCGCATCAAGGAAGCCGTCTCGACCGCAGTTCAAAAGCCCAACGAATTCTCGCCGCAAGGCCTGGACAACGTTCCGCAGCTGCTGCGCGGCATCACCGCGGGGCTGCTCATGCTCGGCAAGGGCCGCGCGGTGGAACTGATGGACGCGATCGGCATGCAGGTCCGAAAGCTGATCGAGCCGGGCGCTCCGCCGCCGGATCCGATCCGCCTCGAGCGGGTGGCCGACGCCATCGTCAGCATCGAGTACTACATGGAGACGCTGCAGAACGGGCGCACCGATCCGTGGTACATGCTGGACAACGCCGAGATGTGCCTTAAGACACTGGCGGACGAAGACACGCTGTCGCGTGTGCCGAATTTGTCGCTTACCAGCAGCGAAGCCGCCAAGACGATGAAGCTCGATCCTGCGGACACCATCGCCATGGAGCGCACCAAGCGCGCTCATGCGGCGACCAACCCGCTGATCGCCGTGCCGGAGCCCGAAGCCGTCGATCCGCAATTCGTCGAGCTGTTCATCGAGGAAGCCAAGGAAGAAATCGCTTCGGTGCAAAAGGCATTCCCGCTGTGGGATCAAAACCCGATGGACCAGGAAGCGCTGTCCACCATGCGCCGCAGCTTCCATACCTTGAAGGGCAGCGGGCGAATGGTCGGTGCACGCTCGATCGCCGAGTTCGCCTGGTCGATCGAAAACCTGCTGAATCGAATCATCGACAAGACTCTGTCGCGAACCCCGGGAATGATGGCATTGCTGCGCAACTCGGTCGCCGCCCTGCCGCAATTGGCGGAGCAGCTGGAGACCGGACGTCCCGGCTCAACGCCCATCGAGACGCTGATGGCGCGCGCTTTTGCGTATGCCGATGGCCGCGATTCCGAACAGGCAAAGGTCAACGTAGCTCCGGAGGATCGCGGCGGTCTCGATGCGACCGGCGCAACGGCCAGCTTCAGCACCGCGGCGGCACCTGCGGCGCCGGCACAAGCGCCGGTGATGGATGCCACGCTGCACGATATCTACGCCAAGGAAACCACCAGCCATTTGACGGAAATCCGCGAATATCTGCGTAAGCGCGGCGGCCAGCCTGCGCCGCACGATCTTCCGGAAGCGGTGTATCGGGCAATTCATACCTTGAGCGGCAGTTCGAAGATGGCGGAGGCGCGCCACGGCATTCGAATCACCGAACCGCTAAATCATGTCATGCGCAAGGTTTTCGACAGCGGGCATGGACTGTCGAATGCGGGCCTTGCAACCCTTGAACAGTCGGTGCGCGCGATCGACGACGTGTTGTCCCACATCAATGAGTCGACTGGATTTTTCTCCGATCAGCCGGCCCTGCTGACTCGATTGCGCGAACTCGAAGCCGAAGTGGATGCGGCGATTGCCAGTGCTGCGCGCGACACCAGCGCTTCGGCACTGGTACCTGCGCTCGCGCCGCAGCCGGCCCCCGCACCGCCGACCCCCGTACCGCAGCCGGTGGCCGCGGCGCAGCCTGTGGCCGCGGCGCTGCCGGCGACGGCCGTAAGTCCGCCCCCCGCCGAAGAGTTCGATCATGAGATTGCGAACATCTACAGCGAAGAGGCGACGGAGCTGCTGGAAGCCGCGCAAGGATCGCTGACCGCCTGGAACGCCGACCGCAAGGACAAGCAACCGGTTGCGGAACTGCAGCGGCAGCTGCACACCTTGAAAGGCGGCGCCAGAATGGCGGGCTTGAGCGCCATGGGCGACCTGAGCCACGAACTCGAGACTCTGGTGCTGGAGATCGACGGCGGTGCCGTGGTCGATGACGATCATGCGCACGCTGTGATGCAGGCCAGCCTGGACGAACTGTCGCGCATGCGCGATATGGTGAGCGCGGGCAAAATCCCAGGCGGTGCACGCGATCTGATCGCGCAAATTCGCGGCTTGGCCGAAAGCAACGCGGCAAGGGCGCAGCCCGCGGCAGCGCGCCCGTGCAGCCGCCGCGCCGGCGACCGTGCCGGCCGCAACGCCGGCAGCGGTGCAGGCCCCGACCAGCACGCCGGCTCCGGCAGCCGCCGCTCCGCCGCCGCCGCCCCTGCGGTTCGCGCCATGCCGACGCCGCCTCCTGCCCGTCCCGCCGCGTCGGAAATCGCGGAATCCGCAGCAAGCAACGAAGAAGTTTCGAATCTTGAGCTGAGCAGCGCGCCCATCCTGCCGGGCCGCGAAGCCCCGCCGGTGGAGCGAGTCGAGATGGCGCGCGTCGACGCGGACCTCCTCGACACCATGCTCAACAACGCCGGCGAAGTGAGCATCTTCCGCGCGCGTCTCGATCAGCAGGTCAACTCCATCGATTTCAATCTGGCGGAGTTGGCCCGTACGGTGACGCGCTTGAAGGAGCAGCTGCGCGGGCTGGAAATCGAGACCGAAGCACAGGTATTGCATCGCCACCAAGACATCGAGCCGCGGCGCAACGACTTCGATCCGCTTGAGTTGGACCGCTATTCGGCGCTGCAGCAGTTTTCGCGTGCGCTGGCGGAAACATCCGGCGACGTCGCCAGCATTCAGGGGCTGCTCGAGACCCTGACGCGCGAGGCCCAAAGCCTGCTGACTCAGCAAGCCCGGGTCATCACGGAACTGCAGAACAGCTTGATGCGTACGCGCATGGTGCCCTTCCAGCGGCACGTGCAGCGATTGACCCGCTTGGTGCGCCAGGCGGCGAATGACACCGGCAAGCGCGCGGAACTTGCGGTCCAGGGCGCTGCCGCGGAATTGGACCGGCAGATGCTGGAGCGCATGGTTGCTCCCCTCGAACATATGTTGCGCAACTCGGTCGTGCATGGCATCGAGCCGCCGGATCGGCGCGCTCTGCTCGGCAAGCCGGACGTCGGACGAATTTCCATCAGTTTGGAGCGCGATGGAGCTGAGATCGTGATCGTCGTGGCGGATGACGGTGCCGGGATCAACGTCAGGCTGATCCGCGAAAAGGCCATTGCACTGGGGCTGATCGATGCCAACGCGAAGCTGACTGACGAAGAGGCCGTGCAGCTCATTTTGGAGCCCGGCTTCAGCACCGCCGGCAACGTGACGCAGGCCGCGGGCCGGGGCGTCGGCATGGACGTGGTCGCCACGGAAGTGAAAAAGCTCGGCGGCGGACTATTCATCGACTCGACCTACGGAAAAGGGTCGCGTTTCACGATCCGGCTGCCGTTCACGTTGGCGATCAGCCAGGCGTTGATCGTGCGGGTGGCGGAGGAGACCTATGCCCTGCCGCTGGCAACGGTGGAAGGCGTTGTGCGGCTGCCGAGAAACATCGTGGCGCGTCATCTGGGCAAGGACGCGCCATTGTTTGAATACGGCGGCCAGAAATACCGCTTTCAGCATTTGGGATCGTTCGTCGGCCTGGGCGCCACGCGCTTGCCGGAATCGGACGTATCCATGTCGGTGGTGCTGATCCGGGCCGGCGAGCACTCGACCGCGCTGGTGACCGACGAACTGGTCGGCAGCCGTGAAATCGTGGTGAAGTCGCTGGGGCCGCAGATTTCCGGCATCCGCGGCATCGCGGGCGCGACCATTTTGGGCGACGGACGCATCGTCCTCATCCTCGACATGGGCTCGTTGGTCCGGTCGGAATGGCGCGCACGGCCCGCCGAAACGGTGGTGCTCGATCAACGCGACCGGCGCACGTTTGCGCTGGTGGTGGACGATTCGATCACGGTGCGCCGCGTGACCCAGCGGTTGTTGGAACGCAACGGCATGCGGGTGTTGACGGCGAAGGACGGCGTGGATGCCGTATCGCTGCTGCAGGAGAACCTGCCGGACATCATTCTGCTGGACATCGAAATGCCGCGCATGGACGGCTACGAAGTGGCCGCGCACGTGCGCAACGATCCGCGCCTCAAACAAATTCCGATCGTAATGATCACCTCGCGGGTGAGTGAAAAGCACCGCGCGCGCGCCATAGAGCTCGGCGTCGACGATTACCTCGGCAAGCCCTATCAAGAAAGCCAGCTGCTGGATGCGATCGAGCCGCTCGTCAATCGCCGCAGCGCCGTGGCACAGAGAGGCTCCTAGGGTCTATGTCCGATTTGCGCGACGAGTTGTACAGCTTGCTGGTGCCCCTGGCGGGCGAGCGGTTGATCGTGCCGCGCGCCTGCGTCGCGGAAGTCATCGGCTATCAGGCGCCAGCGGAAATGACCAACGCGCCGCCCTGGTACGTCGGCGTCGTGAGTTGGAGCGGACGCAACGTACCGGTCGTGTCCTTCGAGGGCGCGTTTGGACAACCGCTGCCCGGCATTTCGACGCGAACGCGCATCGTCATTTTCCACGCCGCAGGCGGCCAGGTAAAAGCCGGCTACTTCGGCATGCTCACGCAAGGATTTCCGCAGCTGGTGCGCGTCAACGCTGATGTCGTACATGCCGATCCGTCGCGCAGCTTTCCGGAACGTTCGCCGGTGATCTGCCAGGTGCGCATGGTGAACGAAACACCGCTGATTCCGGACTTGCAGCGCTTGGAGCAGATGATCGCCGAGGAAACCTCGGTGATGCAGTAGGTTCTCTCTCCTAGTGCAGCAGGCCGAATACCGCCACAGCGTTGGTGGTCCCGACGAACACCTTGCCGTCGGCGACGGTGGGCGTGATGAACTTGTTGCCGGTGCCGAACTGATCCCGACTGCCGGCCGCCTGATTGCTGTTGTACAGTTCATGCGCAAGATTCGTCGCGTCGTAAGCATGCAGCACCGCGGTGTCCCGTGTTCTCGTGAGCCCACACGATGCCGTTCGGCCGTTCCGTTGGCCGACACGCTGGGTGCGGTGCCCGGATAGGCAAATTGCGTCGCGGACTGTGATTGCGGCGTGGCGGCGAGTTTCGCGCTTGAGACCGCAAATGCCTTCAGCGTGCCGGAGACATCGCCGTAGTAGACGGTGCCGTTGAAATAAGCAGGCGTGGACAAAATGCCGCCGGGCAATGCTCCGCTCAAGGTCTGATAATTTTTGTTGCTGCCGGCGTTGAATTTGCCCATGGCGTCCCGGTCGACTACATAGATATTCCCGTCCTTGCCTGCGCCGACCATGAGGTGCCGCACGGTATTGGTGGAATCCATCAGGTCCGGCAAGAGCATTTCTCCGCCCGAGCCGAGGTCTTGATCGGCATTCGACTCGGCCACCTCGTTAAACATGGTGAAGTAATCCAGGACGCCCAAGCCGGCGGCGGCATTGGATATCTTGAGGAACGAGTTGCCGTAATCCTGACTGCTCGGAAAGCCCTTGGCGTCCATGGTCGTCTCGAATGCACCATTCGCGGAAAGCAGATAAACGTTGCCCGCGGCATCGGACGCGGGGCCGCCTCCCGCCATCCAAATCGCCGGTCCCGCGGAACCGTGGGCAGCGATGTTGAGCACCCCGTTGCGCGTCAGCGTGTTCTGCGCAAAGGTGATTATCCAACCGCCGTACGGAGCGATGTCGCAATGCGACGTCCAGCTGGTGTAGATGGTGCCGTTCAGCAGCAGCAGCGCCGCACGCTCTTCGTAGCTCTTCGCGTCGAACGTCGAAGTCGCCGTTCCCGTGGCTGGAAACGAGGCGCTGATTTCAACCGGACCGTTCAGCAGTTCCGCGCCGGTGGCGGCATCAAGTGCGTGCAGGCGCTGATGATAAGTCGAGCCGCCGTCGATGGTCATCGCAACCACATAGATCGTACCGTGCGGCCCCGCATTGCGATCGATCACCGGGGTCGAAGTGATGCCGATTTCAGGAGTGACCTGACCGCAGCCCCGGTTGTCGCTCGGTGTTTCTCCGCTGGCAACCAAGGACACGTGCCACAAGACAGCGCCGGAATCCGAATCGAAAGCGTAAACCGAGTCGTGTTCCGTGGCGACGAAAACGGCGTTGAAAAAGCTGCTGCCCACGGCGAGCCGCGATAGATACAGCGGCTGCGCGTCGACCTTGCCGTCCACCGGCAAGAGGCGCAGCAATCCGAAGGTGGCCGATGCCACGTTCGCCAGCGTCAGCGCGGTTTCCGAGAGATTTTGGCCGCTGCGATTCAGGTCGTTCTTATAAGTGACCACATCGACGCCGCGCGGCATCGTTGTGCCGGCGGCCACGGTGAGCTTTGCGCTGCCGCTCGTTACATTCCCAGCCATATTGGAAACAACGACTTGAAAAGTTGAATCATTATCGGCCAGTGCCGTCGCCGGCGTGGTGTAGGTGGCGGCGGTCGCGCCTGCGATCGGTGTCGTGCCTTTCTGCCATTGGTAAGCGAGCGGTGCCGTGCCCGTGGCACTGACCGCGAAGGTCGCTTTTGCGCCGACGACCACACGCTGGTCCGCGGGCTGTGTGGTTATCGCCGGTGCGACGGCGCTCGCGGCGCCACTCCCGCCGCCGCCCGCCGCAGCCGAGCAGGAGCAGGCAGAACTGCGCCGCAAGCACGAGCAAGATTCGCGAAGTCCTGGGCATCCCGGTGCAGCGATCCATCAGTGTTTTATAGGCTTGGCGGATACTGCGATCAAGAGTCGGCGGCCCACGACGTATCGTCGGAAACTGCCGACATATCTCCAAAACGCGCCTGCAGCACCACGATCGCGGCAATCGCCGCGGTTTCGGTGCGCAGCACGCGCGGACCCAGCCTCAAGCGGCAGAATGCCGACAAGTCGAATGCCTCCAGTTCTTCTGCGGCGAAACCACCCTCAGGTCCGATGGCGATCTCGGCGCCGCTCGCGCGGGAGGCGTCGATGTCCATTGCCGCCGGCTCGTGCTTCGCTTGCTGCGCGCGCTCAGGCTCCAAGACCAGGCGCAAGGCCGCCGCCGGGCGCCGGGCGGCGGCAGGGCGCCGAGGTAGTGAAGCAGCGGTTGCGGTGTCTGCCACCTCCGGCAGCCGATTGCGGCCGCATTGCTCGCAGGCGCTCACCGCGACGGCTTGCCAATGCGCCTGCTTCGAGGCGGCTTGTTTCTCGTCGAGGCGCACTACGCTGCGCTGGCTCAAAACGGGCACGATGCGTGCGATCCCGAGTTCGGCGGCTTTCTGCACGATGAAGTCCATGCGATCGCCGCGCGGCACGCACTGCACAAGGGTCACCTGGAAGGGCGATTCCCGGTCGACGAAACGTGCCGCACCGATCGTGACCGAGACACGCGAGCCACGCGCGGCCTCGATGGTGCCGCTGAATTCACGGCCGTCGCCGTTGAACAGAACGACTTCATCGCCGCTGCGCGCCCGCAGGACCTTGGCCAGATGCGCAGCCGTATCCCGCGCCAGCTCGACACTCGCGCCTGGATTCAAATCGCCGTCGATGAATATGCGGGTCAGCCGCATGGGGTGCGGACGCGCGCGGCTGTGGCATTCATATGCGCGCAATTGTCGCATATGCTAGCGGCGGCATCGGATACGCAGGATGAACCTTTGCAAGTTGACCTCGAAAGCGGGCTGATGCGAAACACCCGGCAAGTCGCATCGCCAAATTGTGATGCGCGGCCACCGGCAGTGGAGGCGGATTTGATCGTGGTGCACGGCATCAGCCTGCCGCCGGGAGAATTCGGCGGCCCGTGGATTGAACGGCTATTCATGAACACGCTACCGCCCGATCATGCATCCTTATTTTGCCGAAATCGGCGATCTGCGCGTGTCTTCGCACCTGCTGGTGACGCGCGACGGCGGCCTGACGCAATTCGTTAAATTCACCGATCGCGCCTGGCATGCGGGATTGTCAAGCTACGACGGACGCCCTGCCTGCAATGACTTCTCCATCGGCGTGGAACTCGAAGGGAGCGATACGGTTGCATATGAGGCCGCGCAATACGCAGCCCTCGCCGAGGCTGTGGCGGCGCTGTGTGACGCATATCCTCGACTGTCTCCCGATCGCCTGGTGGGCCACAGCGATATTTCGCCGGGACGCAAGACCGATCCCGGTCCTGCGTTCGATTGGCAGCGCGCCCGCCGCTGTATTGCTGCCGCCTGCGGACCGCTGCGCAGCCGCTAGGCTTTCGGCACGGCGCTGCGGCGCCAAACCACTTCGCCGCCGGTGCCGCGCGCCAGTACCCGCGCCATCACAAACAAAAGGTCTGACAGACGATTCAAATATTTCAGCGCTTCGGGTGAGACACTTTCCGCGCGTGCCAGTGACCAACAGCGCCGCTCCGCCCGGCGGCAGATCGCGCGCGCGAGATGGCAGGCGGCGGCTGCGGGGCCGCCGCCCGGCAGGATGAATTCCTTAAGCGGCGGCAG
Organism: uncultured Gammaproteobacteria bacterium; assembly: GCA_963809645.1. Classification (GTDB taxonomy): domain Bacteria; phylum Pseudomonadota; class Gammaproteobacteria; order Steroidobacterales; family Steroidobacteraceae; genus Bog-1198. Next base: position 174,034 of record CAWEKK010000007.1, on the reverse strand, counting down.
GTCCTCGTTGAAGCCGTCGAGTTCCGTTTCGAGCCGATCGACATGCTCCTTTAAGATCATGACGTGGCCGGGAATGCACAGTTCGCCGCCGAGGTCGAAGAGGTCGTGCTGGATTTCCGTGAGGGAGCGGCGGATTTCGGGCGGCAGATCCGCATTGCCCAGGACGACTCCCACGGCGCTGTTGGTTTCATCGACCGTACCGTAGGCCTCGACCCGCAGGTTCTCCTTGGCCACGCGCGACCCGTCGCCGAGGCCGGTGCTGCCGTCGTCTCCGGTGCGCGTATAGATTTTGCTAAGCCGATTGCCCATGATTCAACGACATCTTTGCTGCTGCGACGGTAGCACAAGGTTTGCTATGGTGGCGGCCCATGAATCATTCCCCGGAACTGCAAGCGGCGCTGGATGCGGCCGAGAAGGCCGCTGGCTATAGCCCGGTCATTGTATCAGCGCAATATCGAGATCCGCATCAAGGCCGACAAATCGCCGGTTACTGAAGCCGATGTACGCTGCGAACTGGCCATTCGCGAAATCATCGAAGCGCGCTTTCCGGCGCACGGGTTTTACGGCGAGGAAACCGGCTTGCATCGCCGCGACGCGGAATACCTTTGGATCGTCGATCCGATCGACGGCACCAAGGCATTCGTGCGTGAGTACCCGATGTTTTCCACGCAAATTGCCCTGATGCACAAGGGCGAAGTGGTGCTGGGAGTATCGAGCGCGCCGGTCTACGGCGAGATCGCGTATGCGGAGCGCGGCCGGGGTGCGTTCTTGAACGGCAAACCCATAGCGGTCAGCAAAGTAGCCGCCGTTGAGTCGGCGCATTTATCCTGCGGCAATATGAAGAGTCTGGCGACCGGTCCGCAATGGACGCGCTACGGTGAGATGATTGCAAAGCTCAGCCGCATTCGCGGCTACGGCGATTTCCTGCACTACCATTTGTTGGCGTCCGGAAAGATCGACGCGGTGATTGAAACCGACATCAATATTCTCGACATCGCCGCGTGCGTGGCCATCGTCAACGAAGCCGGAGGCCGATTCACGGAATTGAGCGGCGCACCCATCACGCTCAAGTCGACCACGGTGTTGGCGAGCAACGGGCCGATGCACGCACCGGTGCTCGCGGCCTTGGCTTGAAGCGGCGAAGTGCAGCGCGGTTTCAATCCGAAGCCTCGACCGCGAATTCAGTAACCTCTCCCCCGTCCGATCGGTACGAGACAATCAGCGATTTACAGCAAACCGGGCAGTCCTCGATATAGGACTGCTCGGGGACCGACAGGTCCAGCGTCAGCGTGATCGATTCCCAGCAATGAGGGCAGGTGGCCTGGTGACCTTGGATGAGGATCATGTGGGCGAAACTCGTAAAAAAGATTCAATAATTTCAATGATTTATAAAGCCGCACACCCGAGAAATCAGTGTATCCGGCGGTTCAGCCGCGCGCAAGGCGCGCCTCCTTTAAGACCTTGGGATGCGTGTTGGAGCGCGCAGCGCAGATCTTCGCCTAGACCGCTGAATTTCAAGGAGAGATTCTCTCCGCATCAGGGCCCTACCCGAGAGTTCTGACCGCTATACTTCGGGTATTGGCTTTTGGGGATAAAATTACGAGGAAACATGGAGCCGACCGATACTTCAAAACCCGATTACTTCCATCGGGTTGTAGATTGCCAGTGGGCCTGTCCAGCACACACCGACGTTCCCGAGTACATCCGCCTGATCGCTCAAGGCGAGTTCACCGAAGCCTACATGGTGAATCGCGAGTCGAACGTTTTCCCGGCATCCTTGGCCGCGTTTGCGACCGGCCTTGCGAACCGGCTTGCCGCCGCGGCCGCATCGAAGAAAAACCGGTCGCGATCTGCCGCCTCAAGCGCGTCGCTTCCGACAATCGGGATGACATCAGCGCGCTCCTGCCGAAAGCGCCGCGCGAGAAAAACGGCAAGCGCATTGCCTGCATCGGAGCGGGCCCGGCATCGCTCACGGTCGCGAATGATTTGTTGCCGCTGGGTTATGAAGTGACCATCTTTGAACAGTACGGCTGTGCCCGGCGGCCTGATGCGCACCAACATTCCCGCATTCAGGCTTCCCGCCAGCGTTCTCGATGAAGAGATCGGCTACATCGTGAACATGGGCGCGGACCTGCGCTTGAATTCGCCGATCAAGAGCATGAAGCATCTGCTCGACAAGGAAGAATTCGACGCCGTGTTCGTGGGTTCGGGTGCGCCCAAGGGCAAAGAGCTCGAACTGCCCGGGCGGCACGCCACCGACCGCATTCACATCGGCATCACCTGGCTCGAGTCCATCGCGTTCGGCCATATCGACAAGGTCGGCGAACGGGTTTTGATCATCGGGGTCGGCAACACCGCGATGGATTGCTGCCGCAGCTCGCTCAGGCTGGGCGCGAATAACGTCAAAGTCATGGCGCGCAAACCGCGGCAATTCTTCAAGGCATCCGAGTGGGAGCTGGAAGATGCCGAGGCCGAGAAGGTCGAAATCGTCATCAACCACGCGCCCAAAGCTTTCGTCGTCGAAGGCGGCAAGCTGACCGGCATGACGTTCGAAAAATTGGAATACGACATCGAGAACGGCGAAATCACGGCGACCCGTTCGTTGGGCGATGTGTTCTTTCCCTGCGATGACGTCATTCTCGCCATCGGCCAGGAAAACGCCTTTCCGTGGATCGAGAAAGGCATCGGCATCGAACTCGACAAATGGAATGTCCCCAAGGTCAATGCGAAGACGTTTCAATCGACGCGCCCCGAAGTATTCTTCGGCGGCGACGCGGCTTTCGGGCCAAAGAACATCATCTGGTCGGTCGAGCATGGCCACCAGGCCGCAATTTCCATCCATAAGTTCTGCCATGACGAGCCGATCGAGGAGCGTCTGCCGCGCGGCGTGAGCTTGTCCAGCCGCAAGATGGGCATGCACGAATGGGCCTACAAGAACGAATATAACGGCGTCGAGCGCCGCCTGGTGCCGCACGTCGGGCTGGTCGAGCGCTTCAAGAAGATCAACATCGAAGTGGAACTGGGGTTTACCGCGGAAGAGGCGGCGCTCGAAGTGCAGCGCTGCCTGAATTGCGACGTCCAGACCGTATTCGCCGCGAAGCTATGCATCGAATGCGATGCCTGCATCGACATTTGCCCGGTGGATTGCCTCACCATCACCGCGCAACGGTCCGGAGGCGGAGCTGCGCGCACGCCTGACGGCGCCGGCCACCAATCCGACCCAGGCGCTGTACGTGTCGGCGCCGTTGCCGCAAACCGCGCGCGTCATGGTCAAGGACGAAGATGTTTGCGTGCACTGCGGGCTGTGCGCAGAGCGCTGTCCGACGGCTGCGTGGGACATGCAGAAGTCGACCATTCGAATTCCGCTCGCGATCGACGAGGAGGTTCGCGCATGCCCAGCCTGATTGCCGAGGCCAGCCGCGTGAACGACTTCGTGGTGAAGTTCGCCAACGTCAACGGCACGGGCTCGGCAAGCGCCAACTCGCTGATCATGAAGGCGATCTTTCGCATGGGCGTGCCGGTCACCGGAAAGAATTACTTTCCGTCGAACATTCAGGGGCTGCCGACGTGGTATGAAATCCGAGTGACCCGCGACGGCTACGCCGCGCGCGCCAGCCACGTCGACATCATGGTCGCGATGAATGCCGAAACCTACTCCAAGGATATTCGCGAACTGCGCTCCGGCGGATATCTGATCTATGACTCGACCTGGCCGCGCAGCGCACTGCTGCAGCGCGGCGACATCACGGTGATTCCGGTGCCGCTGGCCAAGCTCGTCAACGAGAATTTCGACGGCGTGCGCAATCGGATTCTGTTGAAGAACATCGCCTATGCAGGCGTCCTGGCCGCGCTGCTCGATGTCGACCTCGATGTCATCAGCGGACTGTTGAGCGAGAGCTACGGCAAGAAGCCGAAGTTGCTCGATTCGAACACCAAGGCGCTGCGGCTGGGGTACGACTACGTCAAGGAGAACCTGACGGCGCCGCTGCCGCTGCGCGTGGAGCACATGGACAAGACCCGCGGCCACATCATGATCGACGGCAATACGGCCGCCGGCTTGGGGTGCGTCTATGCGGGCGCGACCGTGGGCGCGTGGTATCCCATCACGCCGTCGACGTCGCTTGATGGATGCATTCAAGGGTTTCTGCGAGCGCTACCGCGTCGATCCGCAGACCGGCGAGAGAAATTTCGCGGTGCTGCAGGCGGAAGATGAACTGGCGGCGGTCGGCATGGTGATCGGCGCCTCGTGGAACGGCGCGCGTGCCTTTACGCCGACCAGCGGGCCGGGCATCTCATTGATGAACGAATTCGTCGGCCTCGCGTACTACGCCGAAGTGCCCTGCGTCATTTTCGACGTGCAGCGCGTCGGACCCTCCACCGGCATGCCCACGCGCACGCAGCAAGGTCGGACATCATGCTGTGCGCGTACGCATCGCACGGCGATACGCGGCATGTCCTGCTGTTTCCCGCCAATCCCGAAGAATGCTTCTACATGGCCGTGCAGGCCTTCGATCTCGCCGAGCGCCTGCAGACGCCGGTGTTCGTGCATGTCGGATCTGGACATCGGCATGAACGATTGGATGTGTCCGGACCTGAAATGGGACGATGCCTATAAGCCGGATCGCGGCAAGGTTCTGTCGAAGCAGGAAATCGACGGACTGGAGAAATTCTATCGCTATCTGGACCGCGACGACGATGCGATTCCGTATCGGACCCTGCCGGGCATCAGCCCCAAGGGTGCGTACTTTACGCGCGGCTCCGGCCACAATCAGTACGGCGGCTACACCGAGGATTCCGCGGAATACCAGGTGGTGCTCGACCGGCTGAAGCGCAAATTCGCGACCGCGCAGAAATATGTGCCGAAACCAGTCTTGATCGGCAAGGGCAGCAATGCGGTCGGCATCATCAGCATCGGCAGCTGCGACGGCGCGATCCGCGAGGCGCTCGATGTTCTGGCGCAGCAAAAAATCGAGGTCGACTATCTGCGGGTAAAGGCATTTCCGTTCAACAGCGACGTAGAGGCTTTCTTGAAGTCGCATGCGACGATTTTCGTGGTGGAACAGAATCGCGATGCGCAGCTGAAGTCCCTGCTGACGCTCGAGACGCGCCGTCGAGAAGAGCAAGTTATTCTCGATCTTGAACTACAGCGGCCTGCCGATCTCGGCGCAGCCCATCGTTGATGAGATCCGCGCCAAGCTCGCCGAAGCGCCGCGCCTGAGCGCGGTACCGCGCTGAAACCAAAGAGTCCCATATGTCATACATCAACAAGCCCAAAGTCGCCCATCCCTCGCTGCCCACCAATGCGCTGGGGCTCACGCGCCGCCAATACGAAGGCAGCATGTCGACCTTGTGCGCCGGGATGCGGCCACGATTCGGTGACCGCCGCCATCGTCGAGGCCTGCTGGGGCCTGTCGATTGCAGCCCGAACAATTGGTCAAGCTGTCCGGCATCGGCTGCTCCTCGAAGACCACCGCGTATTTCGTCAGCGGCTCGCATGGATTCAATTCCGTTCACGGGCGCATGCCCTCGATCGCCAGCGGCGCCAATGCGGCCAATCGCGCGCTGACTTACGTGGGGGTGTCGGGCGACGGCGATTCGCTGTCCATCGGCGTCGGCCAATTGGTGCATGTCATCCGCCGCAACGTCAACATGCTGTACATGATCGAAAACAACGGCGTCTACGGATTGACCAAGGGTCAGTTCTCGGCCTCCGCCGATATCGGCACCAAGGCGAAGCGCGGCGAGACCAACTCATCGCCGCCGATCGATCCGGTGTTGCTGGCGCTGACCCTGGGGGCGACCTTCGTGGCACGCAGTTTTTCGGGCGACAAGGCACAGCTCGTGCCGCTGATTCAAGCCGGGATGCGCCACAACGGCTTTGCCTTGATCGATGTGCTTTCGCCCTGCGTCACCTTCAACGATCACGAGGGCTCGACCAAGAGCTACGAATTCACCCGCGAGCACTATCATGCGGCGGTCGAGGCGGACTTCGTGCCGCGCGCCGAGGAAATCGCCGTGGACTATCCGGCGGGCGAGGCGATTCCGGTCAGCTTTGCACGACGGCAGCCGGGTGGTGCTGCGCAAGCTCGATCCTGCCTATGACCCCACGGATCGCACCGCGGCGTATAACTACATCGAGAACAAGCTCAAGCAAAACGAATACGTGACCGGGCTCATCCACATCGACGAGGCGGACAATACCGAATTCCACAACCTGAACCGCACCGCCAAGGTGCCGCTCAACAGCATTCCCTTCGAGAAACTGTCGCCGGGCAGCGCGGCGCTCGATAAGCTGATGGCACGCTACCGCTAGCGGCGCGGATGCGAATGCTGAGACAGGCTGCCGTAGAGGCTTTGTCGGCGCAAGTGGGTGGCGGAAAGAAATAGCGCGCACCGGTTCACCCAGCATTTCATAGACCGCCGCGTGCGATCGCAGCAGCGCATCGGTGTTCGGCAGGCAGCGCAGCACTCCGATATCGCGCGGCGCGAGGATTCCCACGGGTGCCGGGACGACGTCGAAACCGGCGGCCGTGAATTCCTGCACGGAGCGTCCCATGTGCGTGGCGCGTGTCACCAAAAGCATCCGCCGCACTCCCGCCGCCTGCAGCAGTCGCGCCGAATTGCGTGCATTTTGAAAAGTGTCAAAAGCCTGATCATCGATCCATCGCGCCTCGATGCCGAAATTTCGCTGCAGCGTGTCGTGCATGGCCGTGCCTCGAGCGAAAATCCGGTGACAAGAACCGGCAGGCCTGTTTGCTTCGCAAGATAGCGCGCCGTAGCTCAATCTCTCCAGCAATACGGATCAGCCGCCGGCCCTGCGTACTCGGGAGCAAATGCTCGTTGGCCGCCGCCGCCCAAGATCACGATGGCCTGTGCGCCGGCGGCGCGCCGCAGGTCCACGGCGGGTATTGCTCCACCAGCGGCTCAGCGCATCGGACACGACCGGGGTCGACGAGCAGCCACAACAAGCCCACACCGCTGATCAGGCAGATCCGCGCCAGCTGACGGACGGCGCTTCAGCAGCAGCATGCCGAGCAGCGCCAGCAGCAACAAACCGGCCGGCGGCAGGAGCAGATCCTTGAGAAGCGTTTTAAATTGCAGCAGCCAAATCAATCGCACGGCTCCTATCGGCAATACATTTTCAGCACCCCCCTCAAGAGTACCCTAGCGCGCGAAGCGGACGGTCCTAAGCCACTGCACGGATTTGATTTAACATAACGTATTTCACCTTGCGAGCCGATTCACGGCATGGTGACGCGCGTCCGGTACTATCCGCTCGTCCCTTGGCTTAGCAGGATGGAAACGGACATGATCAAGTTGATCGCGGCGCTCATTTTGTCTTTGTCTGGCGTGGTATCTGTTGTGTACTTCGCACCCCCCTCGAGTTGGGGTGCAGGCGGCAACGGCGGACCGCATGGCTGGAATCATATGACGGCTCCGGAAATCGATCCGTCATCGGCAATCACTGCGCTTACCCTGCTGCTCGGCGGCGTGACGGTGTTGCGCAGCCGCGTGGCCACCCAGAAATAACGGTTTTACCAGAGCTGCCACTGCCCAAAGAGCAGCACTTGAACCGCAACTAATGAGTTCGTCGTCGCGTGAGCGATGACGGACTCACCCATTTTCCCTGTCTTAACGGCCACGGCGCCGTACACCAGGCCCGCGATGACGCCGGCAATCCACAAATTGCCATGCATGACGCCGAATGCAACCGCGCTGACCGCGATCGCCCACCAAGGCAATCCCTTGAACGGCAGCGTGCTGAAATCGGCACGCACCATCCGCCGCATTAGATAGCCTCGATACGCCAGTTCTTCGGCGATCGGGACGGTGATGACCGCAGCCGCCGCTCGACAAACAATCCAAGCCGTTTGCAGCGGGCGGGACAGCTTGGCCAAGTCGTACGGGATGGGCGCCGGCCTGCTGAAAAAATGCGCGAATGCTGCCCATACCGCAAAGACGGCTGCGCCGGCCGCCACGCCGCGCCAGCTGAAGTTCCAATCCAAGCCGCGATAGCTAGAGCGACAGACGACGAGTACGGCCACCGCGCACAGCAGGCGGAGCGGATACAGCAGGTCAAATCCCGCCGATAATGCATGCGCCACCATGCCGGCCGCCAAGATCGCCAGCAGCGGCATCAGATAGGCCGCGGTCGCATCGTGAGCAACGGGCGGTGCTCGACGCACGGTGCGGTTCAGCCAGGCGCTGTGCCTGGCCGCGTAGGCGACGCCAAAAGCCGCCAGGTTGAATGCAATCCACCCGGCTTGGGAATGGAACCCGACCGCTGCAATTCTCTGATACCCCGCATCGCCGATGAACATGAGGGCGGCGATGCGCACCGCGTTCAGCAGAAAAATGAGCAGCACGGCGCCGGGCAGAATGACGAGCGCGCGCGGAAAAACATACTCGCGCCGGAAGTACCAAAGCCATGCCGTGGAAAACACCAGCATCAATCCCACGCCCTCGAGGCCTGAGCAGACTTCGGTCACCTGCACCGAGAAATTCGGAAGTGATCAAGGTGAGTGTGGACGGATCGGAGATGAGCGATGGGCTGAAAGGCTGCGCTATCAGGCGCACCAGCCTGAAGGTCAGCGCAGCGGCAGGTCCCCACAGATGCTGGCTCGCCTTGAAACCCAATAGGGCGCCGGCAGCGGGAATCAAGGCATACACGGGCAGGCCCCGTGATTGCCGCAAGGCCATGAACCATGCTTTGAGCGGAGCGGCTGCGGCAAACAGCGCGAGCGCCGCCGTGAACCCCAAGGCGTGCCAGCCGACCGCGAGCAGTGGAAACGGAATAGCTCCCTCGCGGTACAGCAGCATCGACAGCAGTGCAAAGGGCACCAGCAGTGCGCCATGAGCGGCCAGCCAGCCCATGCTCACCGGCGCCCCGGCAAAGGCCGAAGCTGCTGCAAAATTGTCGGCGCCGCGCAGATACAGCAGAATCGCGAACGAGCCCGCGTAAGCGATGAGAAATCGAAATGCCCAATGCTGGATTTGATGGATGAACCGAGCGGCGCCGGTAAGCCCGTCGAGCAACGGACTTTGGATCAAGCCCGAGATCAGCAGCGTTTCAACCGCCAAAAATCCAACGACGATGAGCAGTCGCGGAAGCAGGCCGTAGCGTAACTCTGCAACCGACAATGTCCCCGACAAGGGCGTGTTCACCGTGCCAGTCTAGCGTGCAAGTCCGCGGCGGGGGCGGGTTTGCTAAGGTATGGTGACGAGGTTCTCAAAGCAAAAAAGGGGCGCTGATGAAAAAACTACTAACAGGTGTTGCGTTGCTCTCGGCCGCCGCGGGCCAACTATTTGCTCAAGCGCCCAAGATGCAAACCTGCGAATCTGTTCCGCAGCCCGCATTTTGCAGCGCGGTCCGCGGCGTGCGCAGCGAAGGCTGGCCGCCTCAAAGCCGCTCGGAAGTGATGGCTCAGCACGGAATGGTCGTCGCCAGTCAGCCGCTGGCGGCGCAGGCCGGATTGCAGATTCTGAGGCATGGCGGAAACGCCATCGATGCCGCCGTGGCAACCGCCGCAGTCCTCAATGTAACCGAGCCGATGATGGTCGGCGTCGGCGGAGATTTATTCGCCCTCATCTATATAGCCAAGGAGCACAAGGTCTACGTGCTCAATGCCAGCGGTATGGCGCCGACGGGCGCGACCGTTGAGCGATTCAACAAACTGGGTTACGCGTGGAATCCAAAAAACTGGGGCCCGGGGTCGGGCATGCCGGCAGGCGGTATCCTGCCGGTCACGGTGCCCGGGGCGGTGTGGGGCTGGCAGGCGGTGCTCAAACGCTTCGGAAAATTAACCTTCAAAGAGGTGCTCGAGCCTGCGGTCGGATATGCGCAAGACGGCTTTCCGGTATCCGAGCGTATCGCGCATGACTGGCGCCTGCCCAACGCGCTGCCCCTCCAGGCGTGCTGCACTTCGCAGGATCCGGACTCCATCAAGACTTGGTATGTGAACGGTGCGCCGCCGTTGCCGGGCCAGATCTTCAAGAATCCCGACCTTGCCCGCACGCTGCGCTTGCTCCAAGCCAAGGGAGGCGAGGCGTTCTACCACGGTGAGATTGCCAAGGCTCTTGTCGCGAAATCGCAGGCGCTCGGCGGATCCATGACGCTGCAAGATCTGGCTGAGTACCAGGGCGAATGGGTCGAACCCGCCCGTACTCAATATCATGGCTACGACCTGCTCGAGTTGCCGCCGCCGGCACAAGCGTGGGCCACGGGCGAATTGCTGAATATTCTGCACGCCTGCGTGGCGCAATGGACCAGCGGCCAAACGCTGGCCTCGCTTGGCCCCGCGAATCCCGAATACTGGCATCTATTGATCGAGGCCAAAAAGCTCGCCTATGCCGATCTGTATCGGTACAACGCCGATCCGAATTTTGTTTCCGTGCCGCTCGCGAAATTGCTGTCGGAATCCTATGCCGCCTCGCTGTGCGGCAAGGTGGATCCGCAGCACGCCTCCACGCCGGGGCCGCAAGGAAACTTTGCGATGGCGGGCGACACCATCGTGCTCTCCACCGGCGACGCCGAGGGCAACATGGTTTCCTGGGTGAACAGCAATTTCTCGGCATTCGGCTCGGGCGTCACGGTGCCGGGCTATGGCTTCATTCTGCACAATCGCGGCGCGCTATTCACGCTCAATCCGCAGAGCCCCAATGCAATCGCGCCTCACAAGCGGCCGTTCAACACGCTGTCCGCGGGATTCGTGATGCGCGGCCAGGAACCGCTGATGACGGTGACGTTGATGGGCGGCGACATGCAGGCTCAGGGGCACGCCCAGTTGCTGATCGACATTTTGGATTTTGGCGCCAATTTGCAAGCCGGCGCCGATATGGCGAGGTTCAGGCACTCGCAGGTGCCGAACTCCTTGAGCTTGGAGACGCCGCTGTACGACTTGGTGGGTGCGAAGCTCGCTGCCATGGGTCACACGGTCAAATCCGTCAGCGGCGAAGAAATGGGCGGCGTGCAAATTCTCATGCATGCCGACGGCTACTACCGCTCCGGCTCGGATTTTCGCAAGGATGGAGAAGCGGTGGGGTGGTGATTACGACGGCAACCCGAGTCATAAAAGTGCGCCGGATCAGACTAAGGAGGAACCAATCGGCGTTTGCCGTCCGCGGATAGCATCACGCCCGGTTCGTCGAGGTTGGCTCGATCCCACAGTTCGCAAGTGACTTCGCGATGACGTTGATCCAGCGCTTCGCAATAATTGGTATACAGGCAGAGCCTAACCTGATCGCCCCGGCCTGCGCGAACCTTGGCAAACCAATCAGGATCAGCCAGCGCCTGCCGCGCGAGTCCGACGATATCTGCAGCGCCGTTTTTGAGCGCCTGCTCCGCCTGGTTAAAGTGATGTATTCCGCCCGTGAGCACAACGGGCGTTGTGAATCCCGCCTGCCGGATACGGGAGCGGATACGCACGCTCGCGTCGAGGTTGCGGCCGAAAGGGCCTTTCGCATCCGAATAATAGGACGGCATGCATTCGTAGCCGCTGCGGCCGGTATAGGGGTAGGCGGCTTCGCCGATTTTCGGCTGAGACGCGTCTTCAAATTTTCCGCCCCGCGACAAGGAAATGAAGTCCATACCGGCGCCCGCGAAGCGCTGCGCAAAGTACTCCGTATCCTCGACGGTACTGCCGGATTCGATGCAGTCCTCGGCCAGCATCCGGCAACCGACCGGAAACCCGGGTCCGACTTCCGCCCGGGCGGCGGCATAGACCTCGAGCGGCAGCCGCACGCGGTGCTCCCGCGTGCCGCCGTAGCCGTCGTCGCGCGTATTCAACGCCGATAGAAATGATGCCATGGTGTATGCATGCGCGAAGTGCAGCTCTACGCCGTCGAATCCCGCATTGCGGGCGCGGGCCGCGGCGGCGCCGAATACCGCCGGCAGCGTCGCCGGCAAATCGCGTATCGCAGGAACATGAGTATCGGTCACCCGTTCGCGAAATCCGTGACGCAGCGATTCGAGTTCGCGTGCGGTCAGTGCCTGCTGCAATTGCTCTGCGCTGAGCGCCGCCAATTGGGATCGAACGGCGGCCTCGTCGCTGCCTTGCATCTGCAGAAATTCGCGGTGCCGCGCGGTTATCTGCAAAAATCGCGCGAAATATTTCTCCGGCGTGGGGCGCCTTCGAATACTCAAGAAATCGATTATTTGAATGAGCAGTTTGGTTTCGCCCTTGCTGGCGCGGCGCACGCACTCGGTCAGCTGTTTCAGACCGGGCAGGAAGCGATCATCGCTGATCCGCAGAAGAGGTCCGCTCGCAACATCGCGCACGCCGGTAGCTTCCACGACCAGCGCCGCAGGACGGCCTTGAGCAAAACGTTCGTACCATTTGAGTACGGCAGGGGTCACCTCGCCGTCTTCGGACGCGCGCCAGGGAACCATGGCGGGAACCCAGGTGCGCGACGCCAGACGCAGCGATCCAACCATGATCGGCTGGAATAGCAGCGAGCGTTCTATTTGCGACGCACTGGGCCACGGCGCCGCGAGCGGCGCGTACTTGATGCGTTCAGGTGGTCGCCAAACGGCCATGCACTTCGCCGTCGGGGATCACAGCGGTTGCCTCGATCTCGACCAGCGCCCGCGCTTCGACCAATGCCCGCACTTCCACAACCGACATGGCCGGGAAATGCTTTCCCACTATTTCCCGGTAGGCGGCGCCGATCTCACGCACCTCCCGCAGGTATGCGTCCCGGCTCAGCACAAACCACGTCAGGCGCACCAAATGGCGCGGCTCGGCGTGCGCCTCCTCCAGCACGCGCACGATATTGCGCAGTGCCTGCTTCACTTGATCGGCAAGCACGCCGCTGTGAAATTGCCCGCGCTCATCCCAGCCAATCTGGCCGGAAACGAAAATCATGCGGCCGCTGGCCGCCATGCCATTGGCATACCCTTTGGGGCGGGGCCACTCCGCCGGTTGCAATGTCTCGGTGCTCACGCTAATTGCCTCTGAATGCGGGACGTTGTTTGGCGGAAAACGCTTCGTAGGCCCGGCGAAAATCCTCGGTCTTCATGCACAGCGCCTGTGCCTGGGCTTCTGATTCCAGCGCCTGTTCCAGGCCCATGTTCCATTCCTGGTTGAGCATGGTCTTGGTCATGCCGTGGGCAAATGTCGGACCCTCGGCCAGTTCCCGTGCAAGCTGCGCAACAGCCGCCTGCAGGTCATCGACGGGCAGCAGACGGCTGAAGAATCCGCAGCCGAGTGCTTCATCGGCGCCCATGTTGCGGCCGGTCAGCAGCAATTCCGCTGCCAGGCCTTGGCCGACGATGCGCGGCAAAATTGCGCAAGCCCCCATGTCGCAGCCCGCCAAACCCACGCGAGTGAACAGGAAAGCGGTTTTAGACCGGGGCGTGCTCAGCCGAATATCAGAGGACATGGCCAGGATGGCGCCCGCGCCTGCGCACACGCCATCGACCGCCGCGATGATGGGCTGCGGGCAGGCACGCATCGCTCGTACAAGATCGCCGGTCATGCGGGTGAAATTGAGCAGTTCCGGCATGCTCATGCGCGTCAGCGGACCGATGATTTCCTGAACATCGCCGCCCGAGCAGAAATTGCCGCCCGCGCCGGCAATGACGATGACTTTCACCTCCGGCGCATAGGGCAGGCGGCGCATCAGATCGCGCAGTTCGGCGTAGCTGTCGAAAGTCAGGGGGTTCTTCTTTTCCGGCCGATTGAGTGTGATCCAGCCGATTTGATCGCGCAGCGACCAAAGGAAGTGTTGGGCTTGGTAGCCGGTCAAATCGTTCATGTTGTGTCCCGCGTCAGTTGTGCGCGCAAGCGCGACAAGGATTCGTTCAGCGCCCGCTGCTCGCGTTTCGGAATGCCGGAGAAGAGCTCGACAATCCAGGATTCGTGCTCGACGGCCATTTGTGCGAAAAGCCGGCGGCCTTCCTTGGTGAGCTTGACCCGGTAGGCGCGCCGATCTGCCGGGGTCTTCCGCTCTGGTGATCAAGCCGGCGCCCTCCAATTGGTCGACGATTCCCGTGACGTTGCCGCCGGTCACCAGCATGCGCCGCGACAGCTCGCCCATCTGCAAGCCTTGCGGAGCACGCTCCAGCTGCGCCATCAGGTCGAAGCGCGGCAGCGTGGTTTTGAATTGCACCGCCAGCGCCTTGCGCACGTGGTTCTCGATGAGATGCGTGCAGGTCAGCAGGCGCAACCAAAGGCGCAGTGATTCGTGATGATCATCCGTCAAGCGCGTATCAAGCCCGACGGCAGCGCTCACATCAATTCCCCGCCGGCGACCACGATGCTCTGCCCGGTCACCGACTCAGCGCCCGGCAGACATAGCCAGGCAACGGCATTGGCAACCTCGTCCGGCCGTATGAGCCGGCCTTGTGGATTGGATTTGGTCATGGCCTGCAGCGCATCTTCAAGTTTGCGGCCGGTGACGGCGGAGATTTTCGCGGCGGCCTCTCTGACCAGATCGGTGTCGGTGTATCCGGGACACACGGCGTTGACCGTGATGTTACGCGCCGCGACCTCGCGCGCGACGGCGCGCGTCAATCCGATGACGCCATGTTTCGCCGCACAATAGGCGGCGACATAGGGGTAACCGGTGAGCCCGGCGGTGCTGGCAATATTGACGATGCGCCCGAAACTGCCTTGCAACATGTCGGGCAGAGCCGCTTGCATGCCGAAATAAGTGCCTGACAGATTGATGGCCAGCAATCGATCCCATAAGGCATCGTCGCGTTTGGTGATGGGAGCGCTGATCGCCTGGCCGGCATTATTGATCAATATTTCGATCGGACCGAACAGCGTCCGGGCAGCCGCGAAGGCGGCGTCCACGGATTCGCGCTTCGCGACGTCTGCGGTGGCGCAGAAGATCTGCGCGCCGGCGGGGCGCAATTCCGCCGCCAGCGATTCGAGCGTGGCGGCGGCGCGTCCCAAAATGCTCACCTTGGCGCCATGGCCGACCAGCGCCCGCGCAATGCTCGCGCCGATGCCGCGGCCGCCGCCGGTGACCAGTGCGTGCCGGCCCTGGAGCGCTCCGTGATCATTCATACCGGGGTTCCTGCTGCTGCGCGCTCGGCCGCTCGTTCCAGCTGACTCTTGGCGGACCGGTAGGGATCAGGCCACCACTGCTCGGTGTAGCCCTGTGCGGCCGCCGCGGCGAGCGTCCAGAAGGGATGGGAAAGATGCGGACGCGCGATCGCGCAGAGGTCCGCGCGGCCCGCCGCGATGATTGAATTGACCTGATCGGGCTCGGAAATATTCCCCACCGCGATGGTGGGAACGCCGGCCAGATTTCGCACCATGTCGGACAACGGCGTCTGCCACATGCGGCCGTAAACCGGCCGCTGCGCCGCCACCGTTTGGCCGCTTGAGATGTCGAGAATGTCTGCGCCCGCTGCTGCCATGGCCTTGGCAACGACGATCGCATCCGCTTCGCTCATGCCCCCCTCGGCCCAATCGCATGCGGACAAACGCACGCTCAAGGGCCTTTCGGCGGGCCACGCAGCGCGTACCGCGCGCAGTACCTCCAGCGGAAACTTCAAGCGATTTTCCACCGACCCTCCGTATTCGTCGTTGCGCGCGTTGGTCAACGGGGAGAGAAAACTCGCCAGCAGGTAGCCGTGCGCCATGTGCAGCTCGAGCATGTCGAATCCCGCTGCGGCGCCGAACAGCGCCGCGCGCACAAAATCGTTCTGCACCGCCTCCATTTGTGCCGCATTCATTTGCTGCGGCACCTGACTGATGCCGGCGAGGTAGGGCAGCGGCGAGGGCGCCAGCAACGGCCAGTTGCCGCTGCTCAAAGGACGGTCCGCTTCCTGCCATCCCAGTTGCGTCGAACCCTTGCGGCCTGCGTGCCCGAGTTGCAGGCAAAAGCGAGCCTGCGATTCGCGATGCACGAAATCCACAATCCGGCGCCAAGCGGCGGCCTGCGTCTCGTTCCACAAGCCGGTGCAGCCGGGCGAGATACGCGCATCGGCGGACGTGCAGGTCATCTCCGTGAACAGCAGTCCCGCGCCGCCGGTCGCGCGCGCGCCGTAGTGAACGAGGTGCCAGTCGCCGGGCACGCCGTCCACCGCCCGGTATTGGGCCATCGGCGACACCACAACGCGATTGACGAGCTGCATGCCGCGCAGGCGAAACGGCAGAAACATCGGCGGCCTCGGCCGCGCGCCGCCGCACTTGTCCGCGAGATTGGTCTCGATCCGGTCGATAAACTCCGCGTCGCGCAGCTTCAAGTTCGCATGGCCGATGCGTTGGCTGCCGGACAGCAAGCTATACGCGAATTGCAGCGGCTCCATGTTTTCATAGCGCACCACGTTCTCGAACCATTCCATGCGGTTGCGCGCCGCATTCTGCAGCTTTTGCGCCTCGATGCTGCGCTCGGATTGATACGATGCCAGCCCCGAAGGGACGTCGCTTGCATGACTGACGTGCTGCACCAGCGATATGGCATCCTCCATCGCGAGTTTGGTGCCGGAGCCGATCGAGAAATGCGCGGTATGCGCCGCATCGCCGATCAGTACGCGCCGGCCGTCGTGCCAATGTCGGCAGACAATTCTATTGAAGTTGAGCCACGCCGAACCGCGCAGATGCCGCGCGTTGGACAGGAGCGGCGCCTTGTCCAGATAGGCGGCGAACAGTTTCTCGCAAAACGCGATCGACTGATCGGCATCGGCCTTGTCCAGGCCGTGAGCCGCCCAGGTCTCCTCACGAGTCTCGACGATGACCGTAGAAAGGTCCTGGCTGAACTGATAGGCGTGAATCTGAAACCAGCCGAATTCGGTTTTCTCGAACGCAAAGGTGAAAGCCGAAAATTTCTGGGTCGTGCCCAGCCAGATGTAGCGGCATTTGCGCACCTCGATGCTCGGCTCAAACTTCCCGGCCTGCCGCGCCCGGGCCTTGCTGTTGGCGCCCTCGGCGATCACGATGAGGTCGGCATCATCGAACTGCTCGGTGTCCTCGAGTTCGTGCTGGAAGGTTTGCTTTACGCCCAGGGACGCAGCGCGTTTTTGCAGAATATTGAGCAACTTGCGGCGCGAAATGCCGGCGAAACCATGGCCGCCCGAACGGATGGTCTTGCCCTTGAAGTGCACGTCGATATCGTCCCAATGATAGAACTCATCGACGATGCGCGCGTGCGAGGGCGCGTCCGCTTCCAGAAAATTCCCCATGGTCTTGTCCGAAAACA
The DNA here is from genome assembly GCA_963809645.1 of uncultured Gammaproteobacteria bacterium. Classification (GTDB taxonomy): domain Bacteria; phylum Pseudomonadota; class Gammaproteobacteria; order Steroidobacterales; family Steroidobacteraceae; genus Bog-1198. The sequence continues at coordinate 156,880 of CAWEKK010000007.1, read as the reverse complement.
CCACCCCCCAACCGAACGTGTCGTCCGGACGGTTGCGCTCGAAGATCTCCACCGAGGCTCCGGGCAGCGCTTTTTTGAACAGAATGGCGGAATACAGGCCGGCCGGACCGCCGCCCATGCAGACAATTCGCTTCATGCCTCATTATACCATATATAAATAGTTTATATATAAAGTATATCGCGGCCGCGCGGCGCATGCCCGGCGGAGTGGCGCGCGCAGACGGAACGTATTTAAAGGTCAGGCCGCCGCTTGTATTCGGGCGCGCAGGGCGGCGACGGCACGCTCGAGCTGCGTGCCGCCATCGTCCGCCAACGCGGCCTCGCGCAGGGAGCGCAGACGAATCGCGCCTTGCGGATCATCGAGCAGGGCCGGCGCCAAGGTGCAGATCTGATTGAACGAGGACCAGCCGCGTTCGTGGGTATCGCCATAGCCCTTGACCAACGTCTGGCATTCTGCGAGTTCCACTGCGAGATCGTGGTTGTGCGCCGCAATTTCCGCGATTTGCTTCAGCCACGTTTCGATCCTCTGGTTCTCGATATTGAAGCGCAAAGTGCCGCGCCTGAAGCGCCGCAGCGCCGCGATTGCGCGCAGCAGGGCAAAACCGCCGATCGTGGTGGTTGCAATGCGCCGTCCCGCAGTGAATCGAGCCAGCGCGCGATGCGCACCGGGGGAAGCCAACAGACGGCGCCCCAATCCCGCCGGCAAAGTGCCGCAGATCTCCTCCACCCGCGGTTTGACGAATTCACGCACTTGAACAACATCGCCCGGCGCGGCTTTAGCCTCGCGGCGAATGCGTTCAGCGCGGCCGCGCCGTGTTTTCACCTGCGCCACACGCATGACGTCCTCGAAGCTCATCCATAATCCCAAGGAGCGCGCGGTTGCGGCGGTGAGCTGCGGATCGCCCGATTTGACCGCATCAATTGCCCAGATGCACTCGCAGCGATCCAGGAACAAGCCGGCGTAGGCGTCATCCTGATAGTCGGATAAGCGCGCCGCCGCCATTCCCAGCAATTCGTGCAGCGCCGCGGGAAAACGGTTTTCTATCCGCGCCCGCAGTGCTGCGGACACGCGCCCTAGCGTGTAGTCAGAAGAGTCGATGGCGCCGTGATGATCGGGCCATGCTGCCGCGGTGAGCGGCCTGGCGGACGCGGCGATCACCGATTGGCGGCCGGCTTCGAATGCGGCGAGGCTGGCCTCGACACCCACTCCGGATTCCTTGATCGCGTGACGATAGTCCTCGAGGCTGAAAGGCAGCGCCTCGGCGCCGGCGATGGCGCCGAGTATGACGGCGCTGATTCGTCCTCCGGCGGTCTCGGCCACCTTGACCATGTCGAAGCCGATGAGTTTCGCCGCGTTGGCCGACGCGACCTCGAAGAGTTCGCGCGAACTGACCCGGCCCTCGCCCAGGGCCATCTTTTCGCTGATGGTGTAGTCGCGATGCGTCGAGGCGATCAAGGTCGTGCGGTCCTTGGTGACCAAACCGCGATTGATCGCCCGGCCGGCTTCCATCCACTCTGAAGCGACCACGAGGTCCACATCGCCCGGATTTGGCATCAAGGCCATGACCGGTTCGCGTCCGGCAGGGACGTCGCTGCGCGGAAAAAATTCCAGGTAGTAGATGGTCGCACCGGTGCGTTGCGCGACGCCGGGAACGGAAGTTGCCTGCACGAAGCAACCTGAGTGCCGGGCCGCCGTCACCAGCCAGTCGGTCACGACGCCGCCGCCTTGGCCGCCCAAAGCTGCAATCGTCATGGTGATGGGCCGCGTGCGCCTCAAGCCAGCAATCGGATGACCGCAGAACGCAGCCGTGCCACGAGCCGGTCCCAGGCGGTTGGGTTCACAATTACATCGGCGCGGTAGAAGGACGGACAGAGCACGGCGGCGTGCGCAACCTCTCCGCAAACTCCGCAACCCACGCAGCTATTGTCAACATAGGCTACGGGATCGCGCCGCAGCGGGTCAGGATTGCTCTTGACGGTGAGCGAGGGGCAGCCGGACAAACGGATGCAGGAATGATCGCCGGTGCAGACGTCCGAATCGATGCCGAAGCGTTCCCGGACCACGCGCTCCCCGTCGCTGACCAGTTTCCTGATTGCAGGCGCGATACGCCGTTGGCGGTTCAATTGGCACTCGCCTTCCGCAATGACGATCTTGGGGCCGGTGAATTTGGTGAGCAGCGCCTCTCTTAAAACCCCCATGGTCTGCTTCATGTCGTAGGTGCGAATGGTGCGCACCCACTCGACGCCGACGCCGCGCACCGCAGTCTCGATGCGGTTCTTCGCGCGTCGTCCTTTGATTTCGGCCGAGGAGGAGGGGATGTACTGGCCGCCGGTGGCGGCGGAATAGCCGTTGTCGACGATGATGGTCACGCCGTCATGACGATTAAATACCGCGTTGCCGATGCCGCTGGTCAGCCCGTTGTGCCAGAAACCGCCGTCGCCCATCATGGACAATGCGCGCCGCGGATTGGGGATATTGAACGACGCACCGCCGGCTGCGCCCAGGCCATAACCCATGATGCTGCCGCCGAGATCGAACGGCGGCAGCGTCGAAAAGGAATGACAGCCGATATCGGCGCTGACTTGCATCGGTCCCATTTCCCGCGCGAGCAGCTTCATCGAAGCGAATAGCGGGCGCTCCGGGCACCCTGTGCAAAGCCCCGAAGGCCGTACCGGCACGTTGCGCGCCAGCATGGCTGCCGGCACCAAGGGGATATCCGCGGCCGGCAAGCGGCCGTATTCCGCCAGGAATCTGCGCAAGCCTGCGATCACCACCGCGCCGGTGTATTCGCCCGCCATGGGCAGCGGTCCCTTGCCGACGATGCGTGTTTGCAGGTCCGCCTGGCGCAGAAACAAGCTCGCTGCCTGTTCAATGAACTCCGGCTGGCCTTCCTCGATGATCAGGATGGCTTTCTTGCCCTGCGCAAAGCGCGTGAACTCGTCCGGCACCAGGGGATACGTGACGTTCAAGAGATACAGCGGAATCTTCGACTCGCCGAACACATCGGCCAGCCCCAGCCGTTCGAGTGCGCGCAACACAGTGTTGTACAAACCACCCTGCAGCACGATGCCGACGTCGCACGGCTCATTCGGTCCCAAAAACTCATTGAGCTTGCGTTCCTTGATGAACTTGACCGCGGCGGGCCAGCGCTGCTCGATTTTTGCGCGTTCCTGGGCATACGTGGACGGCGGCAGAATGATTTTGTCGAAGTTGCGGCTGGGATTGTTCATCGCCTGCTGCAGGGTGAACGGCGGCCGGCGATTGTCCTTGGCGCGAAATTGGCCCACCACGTGACAAGCGCGGATGCGCATCATCAGCATGACCGGCGTGTTGCTCGCCTCGGACAATTCGAAGCCCTGCTCGACCGCCGCCACGATCGACGGCAGATTCGGCTTGGGATCGAGCAGCCAGATCTGCGATTTCATGGCAAAGGCATGCGTGCGCTCCTGCATGATGCTGGCGCCTTCACCGTAGTCCTCGCCCAGCACGATGAGCGCGCCGCCGAGTACGCCCGCGGAGGCGAGGTTGGACAGCGCATCGGAGGCGACGTTGGTGCCGACCGTGGATTTCCAGGTGACCGCGCCGCGAATCGGATAGTTCACCGACGCAGCCAGCATTGCCGCCGCGGTCGCTTCGCTCGCGGACGATTCGAAGCGCACGCCGAGCTCGCTCAAGATGGCGTTCGCATCCGCGAGCACGTCCATCAAGTGAGAGACCGGAGCACCCTGATAACCGCCGACATAGCCGACGCCCGATTGCAGCAGCGCCTTGGTGACGGCCAGAATCCCTTCGCCTTCAAATTCGGCGCCGTCGGTCAGGCGCAGCGACTGGACCTCTTTGGCGAAAGAACGCTCAGCCATGGCACGGGCTCAGAAAGAAAACTGTCGTTGCCCGAGCTGTATGGTCACTGAATCCGCTCGAAGCGCGTCGCTTGCACCTTTAACCATATGATTTCTCTCGTGAAATCTCGCCCATAATGCACGCCTAGCCCGGGCGTCAGATGCATCAAGTATATTCCAAGGATGCAGCTATGGCTGCAGACGTGTCGCCGACCACGGACTCAAGGGGTCGCGGCGGCCGTCCGCGAGAGAGCGGCTCCAGCGCGCGCGATCGTGAATGCGGTATTCACCTTCGACCCAAAGCTCGACGCGCATCGACGCGCAGTCGGTAGCCGCCCCAGTTGGGCGGCCGCGGCACGGTGACGGAGATCTGCTCCGGTTCGGCGGATCCTGGACCGGCATAAGGGATACCCAGGCGGTGCGCCTCACGAACGACCGCCGCGGTCAACGCCTCGCGGGAATCCACAGGCTGGCTTTGCTGGCTGGCCCACGCGCCCACCTGTTTTTGCCAGGCTCGCGTGCGGAAATAAGCGTCATTTTCGGCGTCGGATAGCATTTCCACCTCGCCTTCGGCGCGCACCTGGCGATGCAGGTGATCCCAGTGAAGTACGACAGCGGCGCGGGGATTGGCGGACAACTCGCTGCCCTTGCGCGACCGGTAGTTCGTGTAGAACAGTAGGAACCCCTGTTGCGCCGCAATTTCCTTACAGAGCACCACCCGGGCTGAAGGGCGGCCATGGCTGTCGACAGTCGCCAGGACCATGGAATTGGGATTGGGCTGGGCGGCTTCCCGCTGCGCCTGCGCCAGCCACCCCGCCGCGATCTGGAGCGGGTTGCCGGGCAGGGGATCGGGCAGGGTTTCGGTCCAAAATGTCTTTTTGCCGCTGCTCATTGGAGAATGGTAGCCGTGCCGATGAAAATAGGGGGCTTTCTTTAAATATGGATCTGGACGAACTGCGAACGGCGCTGACTGACCTCGACGCTCAGTTGTTGGAATTGGTGGCGCGCCGACAGGCGCTTAGCGAGCAAGTGGCTGCTGTGAAGCGGGCCACGGGGCGGGCGACCCGGGACTTCGGACGCGAGCGAGAGGTCATATTGCGGGGCCGCACGACGGCTGAACGCCTGAAAATCTCGCCGGACCTGGCCGAATCTTTGCTGCGCCAGCTGATTCAATCGTCGCTCGCGACCCAGGAACAGGCCCGTGTGGCCGCGCAAGCGCACGGGAGCGGTAAACGGGCGTTGGTGATCGGCGGCCACGGCAAAATGGGCGGGTGGTTCGCTGAATTTTTGGCATCCCAAGGTTTCCGTGTCGCCATCGCCGATCCCAAGGGCGGTCTCGCGGGCTTCGATACCGTTGCCGACTGGCAGACGGATGCCTTGGATTTCGATCTCATCGTGCTGGCGACTCCCTTGTCGGCGACTGCCGAATTGCTGCAGGTGCTCGCCCGCCGGGCGCCGCGCGGACTGATTTTTGACTTAGGCTCGCTGAAAACGCCGCTGCGGGTGGGATTGGATGCACTGGTCAAGGCAGGCTGCCGCGTCACTTCGATACATCCCATGTTCGGCCCCGACACCGAACTGCTTTCGGGCCGGCACGTAATTTTCATTGATCTGGGCAATAAAGAGGCGCTGACCCAGGCGCAGGAGCTGTTCGCGCCCACCATGGCGGAGCGCGTCGTCATGGGCTTGGACGAACACGATCGCTTGATTGCCTATGTGCTCGGGCTATCGCACGCGCTGAACATCGCCTTCTTTACGGCGCTGGCCGACAGCGGTGAAGCGGCGCCGCGGCTGGCCAGGTTGTCGAGTACCACCTTCGATTCGCAGCTGGAAGTGGCGAGCCGGGTGGCGGCCGAGAGCCCGGATCTGTACTTCGAGATCCAGAGTTCGAACGACTACGGCAACGAGTCGCTGCTGGCCCTGCAAAAGGCGGTTGAAAGATTGGTAGCGACAGTACGGACCAATAATGCGCAGGAGTTCACGGCGCTGATGACCCGCGGCAGGGCCTACTTGGATGGGCGCGCGGCCGCGCGAGAGGGCTGAAGGAATTGGCAATGGCTGAATTGGAACACATGGATAAGGAAATCGAGGACCTTCGCAGGCGTCTTGCGGAAATGACCGCCGAAGCATCCAACAACGAGACCATCATGAAGCGGACGCAGGCGCGCGAGCTGACGCTGCTGCGCGCCGACAGCTTGTCGCAGCTGCTGGATGCCATGGTGAGCGGCTTGCGCAACTCCTATGGTCTCGATGCCGTGAGCGTGGTATTGCTCGATCCGCAGCATGAGGTGCGGCATCTGTTGGTGGCGGGCGGCGAGCGGCCGGAGGAATTGAAGCACATATTCTTCGTCGATTCCTTGGTGGGATTGGCGCCGCAACTGGCGGTGCTGCACAAGCCCTGGCTGGGGCCCTACATCGGCGCCGACCATCATTTGTTGTTTCCGGGCATATCCAATCTGAAAAGCGCCGCCCTGGTGCCGCTGCCGCGCAAGGACCGGGCCACCGGCGCGCTGTGCTTCGGCAGCCGCGACGCAACCCGCTTCACGCGCCACCACGGCACGGATTTTCTCGCTCATCTCGGCGCGGTCGGCGCCGTGTGCATCGAGAATGCGGTGAATCGCGCCCGCCTCCTGCGGGCCGGCATCACGGATTTCCTCACCGGTTGGCACAACCGGCGCTATTTGCAGCAGCGCTTGAAGGAAGAGCTGGCGCGCGCGCAGCGCCGCGGCGGCACCATCGCCTGCCTGATGATCGACATCGATAAATTCAAAGGCATCAATGACGGCTATGGGCATTTGGCGGGCGACAGCGCACTCAAAGAGATTGCGCACCACATCGAGGCGCAGATTCGCAGCATGGACACCGCGGCCCGCTTTGGCGGCGACGAATTGGCCATTCTGCTGCCCGAAACCACCGCTGCGGAAGCGGCAACGCTGGCGGAACGCATTCGCGAGGTCATCGCGGCGCATCCGTTTGTGCTCAATTCGCAGATTTCGCGCAATCTGACGGTGTCGGTGGGCGTTGCGGCGGTTTCGCCCGGGCGTGACGAAGCGGATCTAAAGGCGGTGGCCGACCGGCTGATCGCAGACGCCGATGCGGCGCTGTACCGCGCCAAGGCGCTGGGCCGAAATCGCGTACAAGTAGGCGCCGGGTAAGCATGTCCGCGCAGCCCGTCAGCGATTACATCGATAAGGATGGATTCCGTGCGAATGTCGGCATTGTGCTGACGCGCGGTTCCGGCGAACTGTTTTTGGGAGGCCGCGTCGGCGGCCGCGGTTGGCAATTTCCGCAGGGCGGCGTGAATCGCGGCGAACAAGTCGAGGACGCCTTGTATCGGGAACTCAAGGAAGAGATCGGCCTGGAGCGTCAGGACGTCGAGATGCTGGGTTCGACCCGGGGCTGGCTGCGGTATCGTCTGCCGCGCCAGTACGTGCGCGACCGCTGCATCGGCCAAAAGCAGCGCTGGTTCCTGCTGAAGCTCACCGCAGACGAATCAAAACTGCGCTTCGATGCGACCACTCAGCCGGAATTCGATCGCTGGCGCTGGACCGACTATTGGACGCCGGTGCGCGAGGTGGTCTATTTCAAACGGCGCGTCTATGTGCGCGCCCTGCACGATTTGGCGCAGCACATGTTTCCCGACGGGCTGCCGCCGTACCCCGATTGGTGGCCGGAGATTCAGGCGGTCTCCTAGGAGCCTCTCTGAATACTCAGACTGGCTCCTACCGCCTCAGAAGGGCTTGACCACCGCGAGTATGACGATGGCGATCAGCAGCAGCGACGGCACCTCGTTGAAGCCGCGCAGCCACTTCGAGCTGCGCGTGTTGCGTTGCGCGGCAAAATCGCGCATCAGCTTGTAGCAGACCGCGTGGTAAGCGATGACCAACGCGACAAACAGTAGTTTGACCTTGAGCCAGGACATTTGCAGATATCCCGGCGAAGCGATCAGCATCCATGCGCCAAATAAGACGCTCAGCGTAGCGCCTATGGTCATGATGACGAAAAGGCGCCGCTCCATGATCTCGAAGCGCTGCGTGCTGATCGGATCATGTGCATCCGCGTGATAGACATACAGCCGCGGCAGATAAAACAGACCTGCGAACCAGGTAACAACCGCGATGACGTGCAGCGCTTTGAGCCAGAGCATGGGTGTTCCATTGTGATTGAGAATAGATGATAACGTGAGGCTCTGTGTTGGGGGGCCTGGCTTCGTATAATGGACAAAGCCTCCTCGAGGAGTGTGTGGCAAAAGTATGGCTGATTCGTTCGGCAAGCTGGTCGTTCGATCGTATGCGCCTAAGCGCCGCGCGGTGCTGTGGACCTGTGCCGCGCTGCTGATCGCCGGCGTCCTGTATGCGGCGTTCGAGCTCGGCCGCTATGACGCAGGATATCGCGTGGTCGATTCGGTACGCGGCGCATTGTCGGCGAGCCGGCGCATCCGCACGCTGGAGTCGGAGAACGAAAATCAACGCCGTCAGCTCGAGGCGGCCGAGACCGCCCGGCGTGTGGATCGCGAGGGCTATGCGCAGGTCGAGCGCAGTCTCGGAGACATGCAAAGCCAGATTGCGCGCCTGAATCAGGATCTGTCTTTCTACCGGGGCCTGGTGCAGCCGGAGTCGCTCATTCACGTCAAGGTGCAGCAGATGCAGATCGTTCCGGACGGACCGCCGGGGCAGTATCACCTCAAGTTCGTGCTCATGCAGACCGGCAAGCCGGACAAAGAAGTGGTGGGCAACGCGACCGTGACGCTCGATGGACTGCTCGGCGGCAAACCGTTGAGCTTGAACTATGCGCAAGTCTCGCCTAACCACCGGGTCAGCCTGGCATACTCCTTCAAGTACTTTCAGGACTACAACGAGCCCATAGAGTTGCCGGCGGGTTTTGAGCCGACGCGCGTGGGTGTCGAGATTCATAGCGGCAGAGATGCCAATCACAGCTTCCGCCAGGCATTCGTGTGGAAGGCGCAGGGCATGTCGGTGGAAACGGAAGCAAACGGCGATATTCCGGGCAAAGGTGAAGCGGATGTTCAAACCGAAACCGAATAAAAAGGCGGAGATCGATACGTTGATCGGCGCGAAGACGCGCATCAACGGCGACGTCGAATTCGTCGGCGGCCTGCATCTCGACGGCCATATCAACGGCAACGTGAAGAGTGAAATGGGCAGCGGCGCCACCTTGTCCGTCAGCGAGCAAGGATGCATCGAGGGTTCGGTGATGGTGACCAATGTTGTGCTGAACGGCGTCGTCAAGGGCGACATCGAGGCGGGCGATCGCGTCGAAATGGGGCCAAAAGCCAAGGTTCTGGGCAGCGTTCATTACACGACCATTGAAACGGCCGTGGGCGCCCAAATAAATGGGAAATTGATTCATCATGCGAAAACAGGGGCCGGGTCGGGCGATTCGGCCGCTGCCGCAGCGAACGCAAGTCGCAAAGAAGGCGCATAGCTTTGATTGGTCAGGGTGCGCCGAGTAGACTACCGGTATGAGTACGACAGCTGAATCGACAATGTCTTCCGATCTCGTCCCGCAGCCCCCGGACGTGCTGATTTTTACCGATGCCGCGGCCGGCAAGGTCGGCGAACTCATCCGCGAAGAAGCCAACCCCAACTTGAAGCTGCGGGTATTCGTGTCGGGCGGCGGGTGTTCAGGCTTTCAGTATGGATTTACCTTCGACGAGAAAATCGAAGAAGGCGATTTTTGCGTCGAGAAGCATGGCGTGCAGTTGCTGGTTGATCCGATGAGCGCCCAGTATCTGATGGGCGCGGAAATCGACTACAAAGAGGATCTGCAGGGCGCCCAATTCGTGATTCGCAACCCAAACGCGAAAACCACCTGCGGCTGCGGGTCTTCGTTCGCGGCCTAAGAGTTCGCAGCCCAAGAATGTTGAGCGAGTAGATGAGCGGCGGAAGGGTCGTGGTACCCGACGTGCTCGCCGCCGTCGATCTGGGCTCCAACAGTTTTCATATGGTGGTCGCGCGCTACTCGCACGGCCAGCTCGTCATCCTCGATCGATTGCGCGAAATGGTCCGGCTGGCCGCCGGGCTCGGCGACAGCGGCCGGCTCGACGATACGGCGACGGACAGAGCACTGCGTTGTCTCGAGCGATTCGGCCAGCGGTTGCGCGCGATGCGTGCCGACAGCGTGCGCGTTGTGGGCACCAATGCGCTGCGCCGCGCCCGACGCAAGCGTTGGTTCCTGGAACGGGCGCGCGCGGCGCTCGGCCACCCCATTGAAATCATCTCCGGACTGGAGGAGGCGCGCCTGATCTATTCCGGCGTGGCGCACACCAGTCCCATGAGTCCGGATAAGCGCTTGGTGATCGATATCGGCGGCGGCTCGACCGAAGCGGTCATCGGCGAGGGCTTCAATCCCCTGTTGCTGGAAAGCCTGTCGGTCGGATGCGTCGGCTTGAGCGCGAGTTTTTTCGACGACGGCAGGATTTCGGCCAAGCGCTTGGAACGGGCGCGCACCGCGGTGCGGCTGGAATTGGAGCCGGTGCAGGAGGCCTATCGAAAAATGGGCTGGCTGCAAGCCTTCGGCAGTTCCGGCACGGTGCGCGTCATCAGCGATGTGCTCCACAAAGTGAATCCCGAGTCGCCGCATATCACGCTCGATAATCTGAACCGCCTGTCCGACCGCGTGATCGCGGCCGGGCATGTCGATGAACTCGATCTGGCCGACGTCGATGCCGAGCGGGCGCCGGTGTTCCCCGCCGGCCTGGCCATTTTGTTGGAGGTGGTGGAGAACTTCGGCATCGACCGCGTGCGGGTCGCCGAGGGCGCGATGCGCGAGGGGTTGCTCTACGATCTGATGGGCCGCTTCACCGATGAAGACGCGCGCGTCCGCAGCGTGCGCGCGATGGAAAAGCGCTATCACATCGATGAACTGCAGGCCGACCGCGTCGAGGCCACGGCGGTGGGACTTCTCGAACAGGTCGAATCCGATTGGGGCCTGGAGGATCCGCTGGCCGAGTCGGTGCTGCGCTGGGCGGCGCGGCTGCATGAAACCGGCCTCGACATTGCGCATTCCAAATATCACCGCCACAGCGCCTACTTGCTCGAGCATGCCGATATGCCGGGCTTCCCTCGCGAGGAACAGCTGATGCTGTCCGCGCTGGTCGGCGGTCATCGGCGTCAATTGTCATTCGAGTCGCTGGAGGACTTGCTGCCGCCCTGGGACCGTCTGGCCGAGTTCCTGATCGTGATTCTGCGCCTGGCGGTGCTGCTGCATCGGGGGCGCAGCCCGCAGCCGTTGCCCGAGGTGCAGTTGAGCGTGAAGAGCCGCAATATCACGCTGGAATTGCCGCAGCGCTGGATCAAGGAGCACCCGCTGACCCTCGAGGATCTCGAGCAAGAGCGCGCCTACCTCAAGGAGGCCGGCTTTCGCCTGACCATCCTCTAGGAGCCTGTCGCGGCCTTGAATGTCCAGACAGGCTCCTAGCCCTCGGTCAAAGCGACCCGCTCGTCGTACAGATTTATGAGGCCGGCCTGCGCGGAGATGTTCTTGTCGCTGGGCGTGCGCGCATAGTGTCCCTCGGTGTCGAGAATCCAAGCCTGCATATCGTCTTCCAGATAGAGTTTTAAATCGTCGGCGACGCGCGCCTGCAGCTCCGGGGCTTCGATCGGAAACGCAATCTCGATGCGGCGGAATAGATTCCGGTCCATCCAATCGGCGCTCCCGCAATACACTTCGCGCTTGCCGGCGTTCTCGAAATAATAAACGCGCGAGTGCTCGAGAAAGCGTCCGACAATGGAACGCACCTTGATCCGCTCGGAAACGCCGCGAACACCGGGCCGCAGGCAGCACACGCCGCGGATGATGAGATCGATGTCCACGCCGGCGCGCGAGGCGCGGTACAGCGCCTGGATCACGGTCGTTTCAGTGAGCGCGTTGAGCTTGGCGATGATGCGCGCCGGCTTGCCCGCGAGCGCATGCTCTCTTTCGCGATCGATTTTTGCGATCAGCGCTTGATGCAGGCTGAAGGGCGCGTGCAGCAGCTTGCGCAGCTTCGGTACCTGGGTAAGCCCCGTGAGTTGCAGGAAGATCTCATGGATGTCCTCGCCGATCGACTCGTCGGCCGTGAGCAGTCCATAGTCGGTATAGAGGCGCGCGGTCTTGGCGTGGTAGTTGCCGGTGCCCAGATGGCAATAGCGGCGCAGACCTTTTTCCTCGCGCCGCACCACCATGACCAGCTTGGCGTGGGTCTTGAATCCGAATACGCCGTACATGACGTGCGCCCCGGCTTCCTGCAGTTTGGTCGCCAGTTCGATGTTTGCCTCTTCGTCGAAGCGCGCACGCAGCTCGATGATCACCGTGACGTCCTTGCCGGCCGCGGCCGCCTCGACCAGCGCGGCGACAATGGCGGAGTCGCTGCCGACTCGATACAGGGTTTGCTTGATGGCAAGCACTTGGGGGTCGGTGGCCGCCTGTTTGATGAAATCGGTGACCGGCCCGAATCCTTGAAACGGGTGATGCAGCAGCACGTCGCCGGCGCGCAGGATCGAGAACGGATCGCCGCCCAACTTCAACCGGTCGGGGATGCTCGGTGTAAATGCGGAATACTTCAGTTCGGCGCGATCCACCAGATCGTACAGCGCCATCAGGCGATTCACGTTGACCGGCCCGGACACTTTGTAGAGATCGTCAGCCGATAGCGCGAATTGCTCCAGCAGATAGGTGAGAATCTCATCCGGGCAATCGTGCGCAGTCTCCAGCCGCACCGCATCGCCGTAGCGGCGCGCCGCCAGCTCGCCCTCGACGGCGCGCAGCAAATCGTCGACCTCTTCCTGCTCGACGAACAAGTCGCTGTTGCGCGTGACACGGAATTGATAGCAGCCGCGCATTTTCATGCCGGCGAAAAGCCTCGATACGAAGGCCTCGACGATGGTGCCCAAGAAGACGAAGTTGCGGCTGCCGAGTTCGTCGGGCAATCGAATGAGGCGCGGGAGGGAGCGCGGCGCCTGGACCACGGCCAGACCGCTGTTGCGTCCGAAGCCATCCTCGCCCTCGACCACGATGGCGAAATTCAAACTCTTGTTGAGTATCTTGGGGAAGGGGCGCGCGGGATCGAGCGCCAACGGACTCAACACCGGCTCCACTTCGCGCGTGAAATAGTCCTTGAGCCAGGCCGCCTGGGCGGGAGTCCAGGTTTCCGGCTCAACGAAGATGACGCCGTTTTTTGCCAGCTCCGGAATGAGCACATCGTTCAGCGCTTCGTATTGCTCGTCGACGAGGCGCACGGCGTGGAGGCGAATGGCTTTCAGCTGCTCGGGCACCGACAATCCGTCCGCGCCGGCTTGGACGGCGCCGGCTTCCTGCAGCTCCTTGAGGCTGGCGACGCGAATCTCGAAAAATTCGTCGAGTATGGCGCACGAAATACACAGGAAGCGGACCCGCTCGAGCAATGGAATGCTCGCATCCTTGGCCTGTTCGAGCACACGCTGATTGAATTCCAAAAACGACAGTTCGCGGTTGAAATAGAGCTGCGGTACTTGAAGGTCGACGTCGTTCATGAGGTTTCAGTGTGTGCCGATGGCATCGATCGCGTCCATGCTCGTTCCGGAGATCAAACCGAGGTAAATCCCCATGGCGGATCTAATTCAATAGATGCCGGATTTGGCACCCGGGTCGGGTGCGTTCGAGGCGCTCGGCGCCGGCGCTGCGGGGCCGCCGGGCATTGCGGCGGCAACCGCGGCGGGAACCGGATTGACCGGCCGCGAGTTCGATAGGTTGGCCAGCAACGGCGCTGCGGCTTCACGGAATTTCTGCAAATCCTGCGCCCGCAGCGGTTCGGCTCCGGGCAGTTGCACGGTCTGCGGATTGCGGTGCACGCCCCCTATCAGATACTCGTAGTGCAAGTGCGGACCGGTGGCCAGTCCCGTCATGCCGACGTAGCCGATAACCTCGCCCTGCTGCACCTTCGAACCCAAGTGGATGTTGCGCGCGAAACGGGACATGTGACCGTACAGCGTCGAAACATTGGCTCCATGAGTCAGGACGATGGCATTGCCATATCCGCCGCGCTGACCCTCGAAGCTGACGTGACCATCGCCCGCGGCGTGCACGGGCGTCCCGGTGGGGGCCGCGTAATCGGTACCCATATGGCCGCGGATGGTATTCAAGATGGGGTGAAAGCGATGCGGATTGAATGCTGAACTCACGCGTGTGAATTCGACCGGCGCGCGCAAGAATGCTTTGCGCATCGCCAAGCCATTGGGAGTGTAGTAGCCAACACCGCCGCCATCCCCGGCAAATCGCACCGCGCGGTACACCTTGCCGTTGTTCACGAATTCGGCCGCCAACACCTCGCCATCGCGCAGGTATTTTCCGTCCTGATAAATCTGTTCATACACCGCTGTGAATCGATCGCCTTCGCGGATGTCGAGCACGAAGTCGATGTCCCAGGCGAAAACATTGGCGAGCTTCAGTGCCACGGTGTCCGAGATATCGGCGGCGCCGGCAGCTTGAAACAGCGAGGAGTCTATCGTGGCGGCGGCGGTGCGCACCCGCACCTCAACCGGGTTGACGATCATCTTCGCCGCGAAGCCATTGTCCTGGCGCACCACATTGAGCGTTTGCGTCTCGCTCACCTTGCGGCTGAGTTCCTTGATGTCCCCATCCGTGTGCGTGAGCTTGATGGCATCGCCAGGCTTCAAGAAATCCAAACTCTGGCGTATGCCCGGCAGGTTGCGGATCGCTGTGAGGTCGGCCTTGTTAAGAGACATGCGTCGAAAGATGGCATCGAGAGTGTCATTCCTGCCGACCACCACCTGAATGATCGAGGCAACGCTGGCTTGTTGAACGGCGGCGGAGAGCGGCGCCGAATCGGCGGCGACGTTACCGGCCGGCGCTTGCGCGAGAGTGGCAACGGGCGCGGATGCTGCGCTGCCCGACGAATCGCCATCCCCAGTACGCCGCGCCGGCAAGAGCGCAGATCGCCGCGCTAGCCGCTAACACTCGGATTCGTGAGGGATTTTTCCAGGATCCGAATATGTTGCTTGGCACCAATAATTCCTAGCGGGATAACTACGTAGGCTATCTGTCGCTTCCCGCGCGGTCAATTAAGGATCTCTTAAGATGTGACGCGTTACCGCGGGTCGGGGTCGAAGAAGCGGCGGCGTGCGGATCAGCCGCGCCGGATGATGCCGTGGCGCTTCTTGCCCACGGTAAGCCGCGCGGTGCCGCTGCCGTCGAGATCGGCTTCCGTGACGCTGGCGGTGGCGGCCTTGACCGGCTGATCGTTCAGGCGCACGCCGCCTTGGCCGATCAAGCGGCGCGCTTCGCTTTTCGAGCCCGCCATCCCGAGCGCGATGGCCACGTCGATGATGAGCGCAGGCTCGCTGCCCTTCAGGTGGAACGTCGGCAATCCTTCCGCAGCGCCGCCCGCAAAGGCGCGCGCCGCGATCGCCGCGGCATCACGCGCGTGGTCGTCGCCGTGACACAGCCGCGTAGCCTCGGTGGCCAAAATTTCCTTGGCGACGTTGATCTCGGCATCCTTGAGTTGTTCGAGGCGTGCGATTTCTCCGAGCGGCAGATCGGTGAACATGCGCAGAAACCGGCCGACGTCGCCGTCTTCGGTGTTGCGCCAGAATTGCCAATAGTCATAGGGCGAGAGTCGATTCGGGATTGAGCCACACGGCGCCGCTGGCGGTTTTTCCCATCTTGGCGCCCGATGAGGTGGTGATGAGGGGCGAGGTGAGCCCGAACAATTGCGCATCGGCCATGCGCCGCCCGAGTTCGACGCCTTGCACGATGTTGCCCCACTGATCTGAGCCGCCCATCTGCAGGCTGCAGTCATGGCGCTTGAACAGTTCCACGAAGTCGTAGCCCTGCATGATCATGTAGTTGAATTCTAGAAACGTGAGAGGCTGCTCGCGTTCCAAGCGCAGCTTGACGCTGTCCATGGTGAGCATGCGGTTGATCGTAAAGTGGCGGCCGACATCGCGCAGAAAGTCGATGTACTGCAACGTCTTCAGCCAGTCATCGTTGTTGGCCATGATGGCGCCCGAAGGGCCGGCGCTGAAATCCAGAAAGCGCGCAAAAGTCGCACGAATGCCGCTGATGTTGGCGTTGATCTGATCCTCGGTGAGCAGCTGGCGCGTCTCATCGCGGCCCGACGGATCGCCCACCTTGGTCGTGCCCCCTCCCATCAGCACGATCGGGCGATGGCCCGCCTGCTGCAGGTGGCGCAGCAACATGATCTGCACCAGGCTGCCGATGTGCAGACTGTCGGCGGTGGCATCAAAGCCGATATAGGCTGAAATCACGCCGGATTGCGCACGCGCATCCAGGCCTGCGGGGTCCGTTATCTGGTGAATGAAGCCGCGCTCGCTCAAAGAGCGCAGAAAATCGGACTTGAATGGACCCATCGCTGAAAGAACCCTCGCAATCGTTGCCCGCAAAAACGGCCATTTTGCACTGGATTGGCGTGCAGCAAGCGCCAAAAATCGCCGTGTCCGTTGCGCAATCCCTGACAAGGCAACCAGGGTTTGTCCCGGAATCCCGCGAAATCAGCGCCGGACAGCGGCGAATGTGACGAGCGGTTGACAGGCTCGAACGCACCGCTATACTGCGCGCCCTCCCACCTAAAACGCGTTTTTCGAGACTTTCCGGCGATTGACGGAGTCCAAAAACGCGCTATACTTGGAAGTTCGCCCGAGACCTTTGTCGTCCCGGGATATTCTTTAAAAATTCGAATAGGTAACTTGTGCAGGGACTCGCGTCGATGCGCCTTTGGTGCAATTGATGATTCGAGTTCCAAACGACCAGATGTTCATTCGTGAACAGAAGAGAGTTTGGGATCGAGATTGCTTCAGTGAAAAAGTGTTATTAACTGAAGAGTTTGATCCTGGCTCAGATTGAACGCTGGCGGCGTGCCTAACACATGCAAGTCGAGCGGTAACAGGTGTAGCAATACATGCTGACGAGCGGCGAACGGGTGAGTAATGCTTTGGAATCTTCCCAGTAGTGGGGAATAACCAGTCGAAAGATTGGCTAATACCGCATACGTCTGTAAAGGGAAAGCGGGGGCTCGTAAGACCTCGCGCTATTGGATGAGCCAAAGTCGGATTAGCTAGTTGGTGGGGTAATGGCCTACCAAGGCGACAATCCGTAGCTGGTCTGAGAGGACGACCAGCCACACCGGAACTGAGACACGGTCCGGACTCCTACGGGAGGCAGCAGTGGGGAATATTGGACAATGGGGGAAACCCTGATCCAGCGACGCCGCGTGTGTGAAGAAGGCCTGCGGGTTGTAAAGCACTTTTAGTGGGGACAAAAAGCTACGGATTAATACTCTGTGGTCTTGATTTAACCCAAAGAAAAAGCACCGGCTAACTCTGTGCCAGCAGCCGCGGTAATACAGAGGGTGCGAGCGTTAATCGGAATTACTGGGCGTAAAGCGCGCGTAGACGGTTTTGTAAGTCAGATGTGAAATCCCTGGGCTCAACCTGGGAACTGCATTTGAAACTGCATGGCTAGAGTATGGAAGAGGGAAGTGGAATTTCCGGTGTAGCGGTGAAATGCGTAGATATCGGAAGGAACACCAGTGGCGAAAGCGACTTCCTGGTCCAATACTGACGTTCATGTGCGAAAGCGTGGGGAGCAAACAGGATTAGATACCCTGGTAGTCCACGCCATAAACGATGACAACTAGATGTTGGGAGGGTCTGCCTCTCGGTGTCGCAGCTAACGCGTTAAGTTGTCCGCCTGGGGAGTACGGCCGCAAGGTTGAAACTCAAAGGAATTGACGGGGACCCGCACAAGCGGTGGAGCATGTGGTTTAATTCGATGCAACGCGAAGAACCTTACCTGGTCTTGACATGTCAGGAACCCTTCAGAGATGAGGGGGTGCCTTCGGGAGCCTGAACACAGGTGCTGCATGGCTGTCGTCAGCTCGTGTCGTGAGATGTTGGGTTAAGTCCCGCAACGAGCGCAACCCTTGTCCTTAGTTGCCATCATTTAGTTGGGAACTCTAAGGAGACCGCCGGTGACAAACCGGAGGAAGGTGGGGATGACGTCAAGTCATCATGGCCCTTATGACCAGGGCTACACACGTGCTACAATGGTAGGTACAAAGGGTTGCTAAGCCGCAAGGCGGAGCCAATCCCATAAAGCTTATCGTAGTCCGGATCGGAGTCTGCAACTCGACTCCGTGAAGTCGGAATCGCTAGTAATCGTAGATCAGCATTGCTACGGTGAATACGTTCCCGGGTCTTGTACACACCGCCCGTCACACCATGGGAGTTGATTGCACCAGAAGCAGGTAGCCTAACCGCAAGGGGGGCGCCTACCACGGTGTGTTCAATGACTGGGGTGAAGTCGTAACAAGGTAGCCGTACGGGAACGTGCGGCTGGATCACCTCCTTTAAAGAGACAGCATCAACGGCAAGTTGGCGCGAGCCCCTTCACAAGTTACTTATTCAAATGTTTAGTTGGTTGGGCCCTTAAGGGCTGTAGTCCGACGCGGACCTTTATTAGGGTCTGTAGCTCAGTTGGTTAGAGCGCACCCCTGATAAGGGTGAGGTCGGAGGTTCAACTCCTCCCAGACCCACCAGAATCGTCGGAGGGTCGCGTCGAGCATGGGTTCATAGCGGACGGGGCCATAGCTCAGCTGGGAGAGCGTCGCGTTTGCAACGCGAAGGTCGTCGGTTCGATCCCGACTGGCTCCACCAACTATTCAGTCACAGCGTGTCATGAGTCATGCATCAGGATTTCATCTGTTGCATGACTCATGGCATGCGGGTCGGAAGGACTCGTATGTGTTCTTTAAAAATTCGGCAATTTGTTTTGACGCTCAAAGAGTAGATACATCTCTATCTACGATTTGAGATGTCGCATTCGAGAACCAGTTGATTGTGATTTTTTTTATGACTCCAAATCGCTTGGGGTTATATGGTCAAGTGAATAAGCGCACATGGTGGATGCCTTGGCGACAGAAGGCGATGAAGGACGTGGTAGCCTGCGATAAGCTTCGGGGAGCCGGCAAATATGCTTCGATCCGAAGATTTCCGAATGGGGAAACCCACCTCTTAGGAGGTACCTTTTACTGAATACATAGGTAAAAGGAGCGAACCCGGTGAATTGAAACATCTCAGTAACCGGAGGAATAGAAATCAACCGAGATTCCGTTAGTAGTGGCGAGCGAACGCGGAACAGCCCAGTGCTCATAATTGTGTAAGTTCTAGTGGAACAGTCTGGAAAGTCTGGCCATAGCGGGTGATAGCCCCGTACATGAAAGAACAAGCGCATGGAGCACAAAGAGTAGGGCGGGACACGTGCAATCCTGCCTGAACATAGGGGGACCATCCTCTAAGGCTAAATACTCTCTGTCGACCGATAGTGAACAAGTACCGTGAGGGAAAGGCGAAAAGAACCCCGGAGAGGGGAGTGAAATAGAACCTGAAACCGTGTGCGTACAAGCAGTGGGAGCCTCCGCAAGGGGGTGACTGCGTACCTTTTGTATAATGGGTCAGCGAGTTACTTTTAGTGGCAAGGCTAACCGAATAGGGGAGCCGTAGGGAAACCGAGTCTTAATCGGGCGTTTCAGTCGCTAGGAGTAGACCCGAAGCCAGTCGATCTATCCATGTCCAGGGTGAAAGTAGGGTAACACCTACCGGAGGCCCGAACGAACCACTGTTGCAATAGTGCGTCGATGAGGTGTGGATAGGAGTGAAAGGCTAATCAAGGCTGGCGATAGCTGGTTCTCCCCGAAAGCTATTTAGGTAGTGCCTCGTGCAATTCACCCTGGGGGGTAGAGCACTGTTTAGACTAGGGGAACATCCCGTTCTACCAAATCTATGCAAACTCCGAATACCCAGGAGTGTTATCACGGGAGACACACGGCGGGTGCTAACGTCCGTCGTGAAGAGGGAAATAACCCAGACCATCAGCTAAGGTCCCAAAGTTTTGGCTAAGTGGTAAACGATGTGGGAAGGCTAAAACAGCTAGGAGGTTGGCTTAGAAGCAGCCATCCTTTAAAGAAAGCGTAATAGCTCACTAGTCTAGTCGGCCTGCGCGGAAGATTTAACGGGGCTTAAGCCAAGCACCGAAGCTATGGGTTTGAATGATCTTCGGATCGTTTAAGCGGTAGGGGAGCGTTCTGTAAGCCTGCGAAGGTGAACCGCGAGGTTTGCTGGAGGTATCAGAAGTGCGAATGCTGACATGAGTAACGTTAATGCGGGTGAAAAACCCGCACGCCGAAAACCCAAGGTTTCCTGAGCTATGTTAATCAGCTGAGGGTGAGTCGGATCCTAAGGCGAGACCGAAAGGTGTAGTCGATGGAAAGCAGGTTAATATTCCTGCACCGAGCATTACTGCGATGGGGTGACGGAGAAGGCTAAACAATCCGGGGTTGGTTCCCGGTTCAAGGTTGTAGGGGGAGATTCCAGGTAAATCCGGAGTCTCATTAACCCCAAGAACTGAGTACTAGGTTTCTTCGGAAACCGAAGTTGTCTACGCCACGCTTCCAGGAAAAGCCTCTAAGCTTCAGGTAATGATCGTCCGTACCGCAAACCGACACTGGTGGGTGAGAGGAAAACTCTAAGGCGCTTGAGAGAACTCGGGTTAAGGAACTCTGCAATTTGACACCGTAACTTCGGGAGAAGGTGTGCCTTTGTTTGTGATGGGATTTACTCCCTGAGCGGATAGAGGTCTCAGATAATCGGGGGCTGCGACTGTTTACCAAAAACACAGGACTCTGCGAACACGAAAGTGGATGTATAGGGTCTGACGCCTGCCCGGTGCCGGAAGGTTAATTGATGGGGTCAGCCGCAAGGCGAAGCTCTTGATCGAAGCCCCGGTAAACGGCGGCCGTAACTATAGGCATTGTTTGGTAAACGTAGAGTCGAGTCACGATGTAGAGTTCGGGTAAATTAGGACTACAGAAAGTTGTAGTTACGTAAATAAACTTGGCCATATGCTGGAAAAGCCGAGCATCCACAGGTACTCATCGTTCGAATCTGAACGGTAGTGAAAATCCTCGTGGTGCGGTCAATCAGCAGGAAAGGCCTGACTGCAAGTCAGGAATCCTCAGAGACTTAACGCCAGGCTTCAAAGAGGCAGCTCTTCTGAAGATGATAAAGTCCGATCTGCATGGCGACATGCAGGAAAAATTCTACGGAGAGTTTTTCGCGAGAGACGCGATCTGTGTCCCTCGTAACTAATTGAACGGTCCTAAGGTAGCGAAATTCCTTGTCGGGTAAGTTCCGACCTGCACGAATGGCGTAACGCTGGCCCCACTGTCTCGACCCGAGACTCAGTGAACTTGAAATCGCTGTGAAGATGCGGCGTAGCTGCGGAAAGACGGAAAGACCCCGTGAACCTTTACTATAGCTTTACACTGAACTTTGAATTTGTTTGTGTAGGATAGCTGGGAGCCTACGAAGTGGGGACGCTAGTTCTCATGGAGGCAACCTTGAAATACCAGCCTGACAACTTCGCAGTTCTAACCTTGGCCCATTATCTGGGTTGGGGACAGTGTATGGTGGGTAGTTTGACTGGGGCGGTCTCCTCCCAAAGAGTAACGGAGGAGTGCAAAGGTACCCTCAGCGCGGTCGGTCATCGCGCATAGAGTGCAATCGCATAAGGGTGCTTAACTGCGAGACGGACATGTCGAGCAGGTACGAAAGTAGGTGATAGTGATCCGGTGGTTCTGTATGGAAGGGCCATCGCTCAACGGATAAAAGGTACTCCGGGGATAACAGGCTTATTCCTCCCAAGAGTCCACATCGACGGAGGAGTTTGGCACCTCGATGTCGGCTCATCACATCCTGGGGCTGTAGCAGGTCCCAAGGGTATGGCTGTTCGCCATTTAAAGTGGTACGCGAGCTGGGTTCAGAACGTCGTGAGACAGTTCGGTCCCTATCTTCCGTAGCCGTTGGAGATTTGAGGGTGAGTTGCTCCTAGTACGAGAGGACCGGAGTGAACGTATCTCTGGTGTTCCGGTTGTCACGCCAGTGGCACTGCCGGGTAGCTATATACGGACGGGATAACCGCTGAAAGCATCTAAGCGGGAAGCCCCCCCCAAGATTAGATCTCCCTAGACCTTTAAGGTCTCTAAAGGGCCGTCGAAGACTACGACGTTGATAGGCTGGGTGTGTACGCGCAGTAATGCGTTTAGCTAACCAGTACTAATTGCCCGTGAGGCTTGACCATATAACACCCAAGCGATTTGCCTAACGTCGAATCGTGTATGGGTACAATCAATTGAAGACTTGAATGCGACAAACCTGGATTAAATTCTGGGGTCGAAACAAATTGTGCGAATTGCGTGAGGGGCTAGCCATGACTCAGCCCCTTTGCAACCGGTTTGCCTGGCGGCCATAGCGAGTGGGAACCACCCGATCCCTTTTCGAACTCGGAAGTGAAAACGCTCTGCGCCGATGCTAGTGTCGACTTTGTCGATGTGAAAGTAGGTCACTGCCAGGCTCTTAATTTGATGAAAACGAAACCCTCACCGACGCAAGTTGGTGAGGGTTTTTTCGTTTCTGGAGAGCGAGAATCGCCGCGCGGCCAGAAATCATGCGCGAGGAGATGGGTCCGCTCTCGGACGCAGCCCTGCGCTACGACGGACTCGGCCGAGTGGTCGCCGTTCAGGGCACTCATGGTCCTCGAGTGATGTTGAGCGCGCACATGGATGAACTCGGGGGTGTTGTCCGCCATATCGCTGCAGACAACGGTGGCAAGAATCCGTGATTTCAGCGCGAGGTAGGCGCCCGCGACCGAGGCAGGAGCGGCATCGCGACGGCTTGCGCGGCTTGTTGCAGGAATGACCCGCCATGCGCCTTGGGGGCTGCCGCTCGTGCGTGCTGTAGGCGGGAATACAGTTTCAGATAATTTTGCGCCATGTGCCGGGAGGTAAATCGGCGGTCGAATTCAGCACGGATGCGATCGCGATCAAACAGGGAGAGCCGGGCAAGGGCTTTCACCGCTTCCTCTTCTGAGTCGACGATATATCCGGTGACGCCGTGCTGCAGCACTTCGGGTACGGATCCATTCCTGAATGCAATGACGGGTGTGCCGCAGGCCATCGCTTCGATCATGACCAAGCCGAAAGGCTCGCGCCAGGCGATGGGAAACAGCAGCGCGGCGGCATTGCCGAGGAATTCGCTTTTCTGATGTTCGCCGATTTCGCCGACGAATTCTACGTCGGCGTTCGCCAGCAGCGGCTCGATGCTGGTGGTGAAATACTCCCGATCGGCGCGATCGACCTTCGCCGCGATTTTGAGTTTCATGCCGGCCTGAGAGGCAATGCGAATGGCGGCGTCGGGCGCTTTCTCCGGCGATATGCGCCCTAGGAACGCGAGGTACTCGCCGCCTTCGCACTTGCGCAATGAGTGCTGCGGAAGTCCGTGGTGCACCGTGGCCAGATAATGAGCTTCAGGGAGCGGCTCGCGCTGCGCGTTGGAAATCGAGACGACGGGGATATCCGCAAACACTTTGTACAATGGTTTGAGTTCCGGCAGATCCAGCCGTCCGTGCAGCGTAGTCAAGCAGGGTACGCCGAGCAGGCGCAACATCGGGTACGCAAAGTAATCCAAGTGGCAATGAATGATGTCGAATTCATGCGCCCGGCGCGCAACCGCTTCCAGCTGCATGAACAGGGGCGCGAAGTAATCCGTCACCTCGGGATCGAGGCGCAGCGCGCGCGACCACACCGAGACGAGTTTCGCATTTGTCCTGCTGTCGCCAGAGGCAAATAGAGTGACATCGTGCCCGAGTTCCACCAAGGCGTCGGTCAGATAAGCAACTACACGCTCGGTGCCGCCGTAAAGCTTGGGCGGTACAGCCTCGATGAGCGGGGCAACCTGCGCGATCTTCATAAGTTTCTCCCTGGCAACATGCGAATTCGAAAAATCACTTTGAGTATGCAAACAGATTCAGTTCCAATGGAGCAGTGGCGCGCGGGCCAAATTCGCGCAGGACGGCTCTGACGGGGGCACCGAAATTGCGAAGGCTCGGGAAAAAGCTGTGATCAAACTCCATTCAATCCTGGAACAGGCACCGGCGTCTCAGTACAGCATCGCGGCGAATGCCGCCTTTCAAGAGCGGCCCATCCGCACGCTCAAGCAGGGCGACACTTTCGTCGTGTTCGATCATCGTGGAAACATCGGTATCGAGCCGGGCAGTACCGAAGGTCTGTACCATCGCGACACTCGGATTCTGTCGAAACTGAGCCTGTTACTCGAGGACGCGCGCCCGCTGCTGCTGAGTTCTATGGTTCAGGACGATAACAGTGTGTCCATCGCCGACTTGAGCAACCCGGACTTCTTCGTTGGCGATCAAGTGGCGCTGCGGCGCGAACAGGTCCACTTGCATAGGCTAATGTTTGTATGGGGCGGCGCTTGTTATGAGCGCTTGTCGGTGCGCAATTTCAGCGACCGGCCGCTGCAGCTCAGGCTGAAACTGTGTTTCGAGGCCGATTTCGCCGACCTCTTCGAGGTACGCGGCGAGCGCCGCAAGGCGCGCGGTCGTACGACGGCGTTTCGAGATAACGATTGCAAGGTGACTCTGCGCTATGTGGGGCTCGATCAGATCGAACGCATTAGTGTTCATACGCGCCGGATTGGGCAGCACGGCCGCCGACTGGGACGGGCGTCGTTTTTATCGCCAAATGCGCAAATCCCGGGAAGCATTGCGTAATTCCAGCAGTAGGGCGGCGAGCGTCGACAGTTCGAATTCGGTGTTCAACGAAGTGATGCGCCGTTCCATCGCGGACCTCTACATGCTGATCACAGACACGTCGCTGGGGCAGACGGTTTTGTGGAATATCTCCGGCAGACCGGCAGCGGCCTTGCCAATCAGGGCTGGAAGGATTCGCAGGACGCGATATTCCACAGCGACGGTCGCTACGCGACCGGGGCCGTTGCCTTGTGCGAGGTTCAAGGTGGCTCGGCCGACGTGCATCTGAAGCGGCATGGGGATGAAATTGCCGTCACGCAGACGCGGCGCGAAGGCGAGGTCAGCGTCGTGGTGCGGCACTAGTTGCACGCGAAGCCGAGCTCTAAACAGTGGCTTGCTGCCGCTCGATATCCGCCTTGATTGGCGCGCTCTCGGGCATTGCGCTCTGCGCAATCAGGCCGACGATCACGCCGCCGATCATGTACCACGCAGGCGCCAGCGGATTGCCGGTCAGGCGCGTGAGCCACGCCACGAGGAATTGCGCCGAACCCCCGAAGATGGAGATCGACAACGCATAAATGATGCCGAACGCGCCGGAACGAACCCGGTGCGGAAGCGATTCGTTGACCGCGATCAGCGACGCGGAAGCCGAAAGTGTCGAAGCGCAAGCCAGTACTCCGCAGGCGAGATAGAGCGCGAAGCTGCTGCGCTCGCGCTCGAGCAACATGAAACACGGAAAGACAGCGAACGCGAGGCACAGCCAGGGAACGATCATCACGGGTTTGCGTCCGAACTTATCGGAAAGCCAGCCTCCAAGGGGATCGCATATGACTCCGCTGAGACCGACAACGGCGGTCGCTCCGAAGGCGATCCCCGAGGCCATGCCGAGAGTCGAATTGGCGTAGCTCGTCATGTAATTCAGCAAGTAGCTGGTGCTGGTTGCCGAGGCGAGCAGAGCGGCCCCCGCTGTGGCGACCCGGCGGTAGCTGCGCAACGTCGGCACCTCGTGCCTTATCGTTCAGCGGCTGCAATGTCTCGCCGAGCGTCCGGCGCAGCAGCAAGCCGAAAGGGATGATGACCGCGCCGCCAAGCAGCGCAACGCGCCACCCCCAGCTATTGAGTGCGGCGGGTTCCAGGAGCGCTGCGAGGCCCACGCCGACCAGACCCGCCACCATGACCGCGACATCCGCACCGGTGGCCTGCAGCGAAATGTATAAGCCGCGCCGCAACGGCGGTGCCGCCTCCATCAGAAAGGCCGTGCTGGGCCCAACTTCGCCGCCGAGCGCAAATCCCTGTATGAGCCTGAAGCAGATCGCGAGAATCGGCGCGAGCAGGCCGATCGACGCGTAGGGGGGAATCAAAGGCAGACCGACCACGCCGATGCCGATGAGCGTGAACGAAGCGATCATCGCCGGCTTGCGGCCGATGCGATCGCCGAGGCGACCCAGCACGAATGCGCCGAGCGGCCGGGTCAGAAATCCGGCGCCGAATGTCGCGAGCGATGCCAGCAAGCTGCCGCCCGGGATATCGGCCGGGAAAAATGTTCGGCCGATTTGCGCGGCAAAAAACGCGTAAGTGACGAAATCGTAAAACTGCAGTGCATTGCCAAGCGCGACGGCGACTACATGACGAGCCGGCAGGCCGGTCCGGTGCTGCGTTACCGATGCGATTCTCGGCTTTTGCAGCAAAAGCCGCGCGAAACTGTCGAGGTTCATTTCGCGACCGGCAGATCAAGGTAGCTTAACGCGTCGGGTTTGTGGAACACGCGTTGTGTGGCCTTCACATAGTCCGCAGGCCTGGCGAAGAAAATATTCGGCACAAAGGTTTGCGGATTGCGATCGTAAAGCGGGAACCAGCTCGACTGTATCTGCACCATGATCCGATGGCCGGGTAAAAATACGTGATCGGCGTTCGGCAACTTCAGCGAGTAGCTGACGATCTTGCCCGAAGGGATGGCCGAAGGATTGGCCGGATCGTCGCGGTAGCGGCCGCGCAAAATATCCATGGCCACAGGTAGTTGATAGCTTCCCATCTCGACATTGCCGGGCACTTCGTCCGGGTACACATCGATCAGCTTCACCACCCAATCGGCATCGGTCCCGCTGGTCGAGGCGAACAGATGCGCAATCGGCTGGCCGACAATGCGCAGCGGTGCAGTCAACACATCGGAGGTATAGGTGAGCACATCGGTACGGTCCGATGCGAAGCGCTGATCATCCACCAGCCAGCGTCTCCAGGTCGAATCGGACGCATAGGTCGGGCGGATGGGCCGCGGCCGGTAGGTGACGGGCTTTGCCGGGTCCGAGACGTACTCGTCGAAAGCGGCGGCGCCGGCCGGTTGCTTGTCGAAGGACAGTTTTCCGCCGGCGGACAGAAACAGCGGCGCGGACTTGAAAGGACAGCCGCTGGCGCAGGACTGCGGCCATTGATCGTAGCGGCGCCAGACATTTGCACCCGTCTCAAATGCGGTTACCGTCGCGATATCCGCCTTCGGTGCGCCGTCCTTCAGATAAGAATCGAAGAACGGCAGCAATACATGCAGCCGAAACCAATGACCGGTATCGCCGTCGAATTTGATCGCTCCCAGGGAGGAGCCGTCGCCGTTGCCGCCGCCATGGCGCCAGGGTCCAATGACGAGATGGGAGTTCTCACGTCCCGGTCCCGACTGTGACCGGGTTGCGGAAAAGGCCGCGATGGCGCCATAGATGTCTTCTTGGTCCCACTGGCTGTGGATGTACAGCGTCGGTACGGTGAGCGGACGTGCGGCGAGAATTTTGTCGACTGCCTGCTCGCTCCAGTAGTGATCGTAGGCTGGGTGCTGCGTGAGACGCTGCCAGAAGGGCAATTGGTCCATGCCCAGCGCCTTGCCGAGCGTCCCGGCTGAGCCGATGGCGAGCCAGGTGCCGTAGGCATCGTAGCGCGGCGCAATCCACTTGTCGTCCGAGGACTTCTCCGCAGTTTGTTCGAAGATGTAGTCGGCGTACGTTTGGCGCAGGGCACCGTTGTGGAACCAATCGTCGCCCATCCAGGGATCGACCATCGGATTGAAGGGGGCGGCCGCCTTCAGGGCCGGATGAGGATTGACGAGGCTCATCAGCACGGTGAAGCCGTCGTAACTCGTGCCCATAGTGCCGACCTTGCCATTGGATTCCGGCACGTTTTTAACCAACCAGTCGATGGTGTCGTAGGCGTCGGTCGAATGATCCACCGGAGTGTGGTTCAGATCGCCCGACAGGGGCCGGTTCATTACATAGTCGCCCTCTGACTTGTATTTCCCGCGCACATCCTGGGCGACGATGATGTAGCCGGCATCCGCGAGTTCACCGTAGCTCAAGGGCAGCACCAGCGCGCGGCGCGGACTGTCGGCACTGGACGTGAACTTGTTCGCATTGTACGGAGTGCGGTCGAGAATCATCGGCGCATGAGCCGCGCCCTTAGGAATAATGATGACCGTATGCAGCTTGACACCGTCGCGCATCGGAATCATGACGTCGCGTTTGAGGTAGTCGTCGGCGTCGGTGACGATCTTGAAGTCTGAGGGGATATCGCCGCCTGCCGGGGGCGGGGTAGACGGCACCGTGTCTGCAAGGACAGGCGAACTGCCGATCATCAGCAACGCAGCGGCAGCCGCGCCAATGAACGTCCGAATATGTCGAAGGATCATTTTTTCATCCCCATTATTATGAAAAATCAAATAGAGCGCCATTTGCCTGCCTGGGGCAAGCCATGCCATCGGTGCCGATCCTAACCCCTTTTGCGCGGGTCCACCGATTCAAGTGGGACAGACAACACTGGAGATCGATATGAAACGGGCATGGCTTGGGATACTTAGTTATCGGCTTATGGGTGGATGCACACGCCGCGGGCAGGCTGGCGGATGTGCAAATTATCGACCGTGATTCCGGCAACACGTTGCCCACCTATCGAAGCCGTGGCGAATATTGGGTCGCCGGCAAACCGGGAACCCGTTATTCGATCTTGATTCGGAACCATCGCGGCGAGCGTATTCTCGCGGTAACCGCGGTGGACGGTGTCAATGTGATCAGCGGCGAAACCGGCGCATGGGGCCAAAGCGGCTATGTTTTCGGCCCGGGCGAGAGCTATGAAATCGCCGGTTGGCGCAAAAGCAATTCGGAGGTAGCAGCCTTCAATTTCACCACGGCGGCTAATTCCTATGCGGAGCGCACCGGCCGGCCGGCCAATGTCGGCGTCATCGGCGTTGCGTTGTTTCTCGAGCGGCCGGCACCGCCGCCGAATATCGAGCTTCTACGTCCCTGGCGCACGCGATTCGAGCAGCTCAAAAAATGAAATTAGCGCGGACGCCGCGCGCGCTGCGCCGCCCGGTATCGGCGCAGGGGTCGCAAACGCGCCGCGCTTGGCGGAAGTCAAACCGCAGCAGAATGCGGCGCCGGCGGAGAAGCTCGGGACCGGACATGGCGCACGCGAGTATTCGTACGTGCAGAACACGACCTTCGATCGCCTGTCGAGCACGCCCAATGAAATTATCAAGATCCGCTACGACAGCTTCGAGAATCTGGTGGCAATGGGCGTTGTGCCTTCACGTCCGGCGTGGCCGGTGAGGCCGAATCCGTTTCCCGATTCAATTGCCCCGGGCTATGTACCGGATCCGCCGGGCGGCCGATAATGGGTGAGTGAGCCTATCGCAGGAGAGCGACGAGAATTTGATGTTGCGCTTCGGACGCGGCGAGGCCGCCGCGTTCGAACTCCTCTACCGGCGCCATGAGTCACGGGTGTTTCGCTACTTGCGCCGCAGCGTGAAGAATGAGGCCGCTGCCAACGATCTGATGCAAGAGGTGTGGTTCGCCGTGGTGCGCGGCGCCGGGAATTATCAGCCGACGGCCAAATTTACCACCTGGCTGTTCACCATCGCACATCATCGTATGGTCGACCTGGTCCGCGCGAATCATCGCTTGCAAAGTTTGGATGACGGCGATGGGGCTGATCCCGAAGCCGCAACTCTGCTGGAGCGGCTCCCGGCGGATGGGAAACTTGAGCCGCCGGCGCAGGTCCAATCGCAACAGCAGGCCGCGGCATTGATCGATGCGGTGGCGGAACTTCCGGCGGAGCAACGGTCAGCCTTTCTGCTGCAGGCGGAAGGCGAGCTCAGTGTCGAGGAAATAGCCGGCGCGACCGGATCCAGTTTCGAAACGGTGAAGAGCCGCCTGCGTTATGCGCGAGCAAAACTGCGCCAGCTGTTGTGGGAATACGCATGACCTCCAAAGAGAATTCGCCGGACGAAGAGTTGCTCGCTCGCTATCGAAGCGCCAGCGAGACGCAAGGTTCCGCGCCCAGCGAAGCCGTCCGCGCGGCCATTCTCGCGGAAAGCCGCCGCGTTGCTGCGGAGCTGGCAAAGAAGACGCCGCAGCATCCCTTCGATGTGTCGCGTCCCGCGGCCAATGATTCCCGTTGGAAAATAACGGCGTTCGGTACCGTCGGCGTTGCATTGCTCGCCGCGCTGTTGTTTGCGCCGCGCTATTGGGAAAGCCTGCCCACCGCATCGGTCAGCAGCGCGCCTGCCGAAAAAACCGCGGCCTCGGACGCAGCCGCGCCGGCGCGCGCACCACCATCCGCGCCGGCAGCTGCGCCGTCGCCCAAGCTGGAATCCGTCGCACCCTCGGCGCCTACCGACTCCGCTGCAGGAAGGGGTTGTGGCGCAAGCTGAGCGCAAAACCTCCAAGCCGAGCGCCGACGCCGGGCGACCGTACGCTGCACCGACCCCGAGCAATACCCCGAGCGTCGTGCAGAATTACGCCGCCGCGCCGCCGTCGCAATCGCCGGCCGCAGACTCGCTCGCCGCGCCGGCGTCTCAGGACGCAGCTGCGGAATCCGCGGCCGCTGTCCGAGGCGGTGCAGTGGCCATCGCTGAGAGTCGCGCCGCTCGTGCAAGCAGCATGGCTACGCCCGCGGGCCTGCAATCGGCCGCCGGCTTGGGCGACGTCACGCGCACGGCCTTGCTGCTGGATCGGGGTGTCGCCGTTGACGCTCGTGATGAAGCGGGCCGCACGCCGTTGATGCTGGCCGTCGCTCAAGGGCGGCTTGAGGTTGTTCGCTTGCTGCTGCAGCGGGGCGCGGATCCCAACGCGGCCGACAACATGGGCCAAACGCCGCTGCAGCAGGCGCAGGAACTCCATTTGCGGGATGTTGCCGCGCTGCTGGAAAGCGCGGGGGCGCGCTAGACCATGCGGCTGTCAGGCGATGCTCACCGAACGGATGCGCGCCTGACGCTGCAGCGCCCACCATTGTTCGACGCTGGCGCTCAATCCCGCAAGATCGAGCCCGGCTCGGGCAAGACAGGTATCGCGGGTTCCATGCTCGATGAAGCGATCAGGAATTCCGATGTGCAGCGTGGCCAGCGGCAATCCGGCCGTTGCCAGCAGTTCGCTCACGGCTGAACCCGCGCCGCCGCTGACGGCGTTCTCTTCAATGGTGACGATTGCGCGATGCCGTGCGGCAATCGACACGATCGTTTTTTCATCAAGCGGCTTGACGAAGCGCATGTTCACGATGGTAGCGTCGAGGCGCTCGGCGATTTTTTGCGCCGAGTCGACCAGAGCACCGAACGCAAGAATCGCGAGGCCGCTGCGTCCTTCGCGGCGCACCTGCGCCACGCCCACGGGCAGCGCCGTCATTTCCGCCGCGATCGGCACGCCCGGTCCGGTGCCGCGCGGATAACGGATCACCGACGGTGAACTCAAGGTGGTGCCGGTATACAGCATCTGGCGGCATTCATTTTCATCGGCCGGAGCCATGATGACCATGTTGGGAATGCAACGCAGGAACGACAGGTCGTAGCTTCCCTGGTGAGTTGCACCGTCGCTCCCAACCAGGCCTGCGCGATCGACGGCGAAAACCACCGGCAGGTTCTGCAGGGCAACGTCGTGGATGAGTTGATCGTAGGCGCGCTGCAGGAAAGTTGAATAGATCGCGACAACCGGCTTGAGCCCTTCCACCGCCATGCCGGCCGCCAGCGTTACGGCGTGCTGTTCGGCGATTGCCACATCGAAATAACGCGCGGGAAATCGTTTCGAATATTCGACCATCCCGGAACCTTCGCGCATCGCAGGTGTGATGGCGACGATCGCGGGATCGCGCTCCGCCATGTCGCACAGCCACTTGCCGAAGATCTGCGAATAGGAAGGACCGCTGCTTGCTTCCTTGAAAATCATGCCGCTCGCAGGATCGAAGGGACCGGGACCGTGCCACTTGATCGGATCAGCTTCCGCCGGTGCGTAGCCCTTGCCCTTGCGCGTCACGACATGCAGAAACTGCGGACCGCGCAGCTTTTGCAGATTGCGCAAAGTATTTACCAGCGCCTTCACGTCATGACCATCAATGGGTCCGACGTAGTTGAATCCCATTTCTTCGAACAACGTGCCGGGAAGCACCATGCCTTTCAAATGTTCTTCGGACCGGCGCGCGAGTTCCCACACGGTCGGCATTTGCCGCAGCACCTTCTTGCCGCTTTCGCGCAGGTGCGAGTACATGCGGCCGGAGAGCGCACGCGCCAGGTAATTCGACAGCGCGCCCACGTTCTCCGAAATCGACATGTCATTGTCGTTGAGCACGACCAACAGGTCCGCAGGCAGCGAGCCCGCATGATTCAACGCCTCGAAAGCCATGCCTGCGGTCAGCGCGCCGTCGCCGATGATGGCCACGACCCGCCGCTGCTCGCCGCGTTGCGCTGCCGCGACGGCCATACCGAGGGCCGCGCTGATTGAAGTGCTGGAGTGGCCCACGCCGAAAGTGTCGTACTCACTCTCGCTGCGCGTCGGAAAGGGCGCGAGCCCGGCATCCTGTTTGATCGTGTGCAGCTTGTCGCGGCGCCCGGTCAGCACCTTGTGCGGGTACGCCTGATGGCCGACGTCCCAGACCAGCCGGTCATCAGGGGTATTGAACACATAATGCAGCGCAATTGTGAGTTCGACCGTGCCCAATCCGGCGGCAAAATGGCCTCCGCGGGTGGCTACGCTATGAATGAGGAACTGGCGCAGTTCTTGCGCCAAATCGGCTAATTTCGCGGCCGGCAGCCTGCGCAGGTCGGCGGGAGAGGCAATGGTTTCAAGCAGCGGATAGCCGTCGGGGGGGAGGTCCATAGCGTGCCAGTTTATACTGCGCGACCCGCATAGTGGCAATGGAGTACAGGGGGTGTTGCAGATTTGCACCAGTCCTAACCGGCTGAGATGATGCTATTTTTGCGGGTTTCCGAGATACTGCCAGCATGGATTCCGTCAGTTCCGATGAGGTTTACCAGGATCAGATTTTGCCGCATGTTTCGCGCACTTTTGCGCTGACCATACCGCAGCTTCCGCCTGCTCTGAGCGTTCCCGTAACCAGCGCATATCTGCTGTGCAGAATTGCCGATACCATTGAAGATGAACCGGCACTGACGGCACCGGAAACACTGGCATTCCTGCAGCGTTTCAGCGCCGTCGTGGGCGGTAATGGTGAACCCGCCGCCTTAGCCCGGGATCTCGAGCACCGGCTATCGGACCGAACCTTGCCGACTGAGCGCGATTTAGTGAGCAATATGGACCGGGTGCTTCGGGTCACCGGCAACCTAGGCGCCAGCCAGCGCGCCGCAATAAATCGCTGCGTTGAGCTGATGTGCTACGGCATGCCTCGCTTTCAGTTCAATGCAAGCATCAGGGGTCTCGCCCGGTCGAGCGATCTGGACGACTATTGCTACTACGTCGCCGGGGTGGTGGGCGAAATGCTCACCGATCTGTTCTGCGATTATTCCCTGGATATTGCCCGTCGCCGCGCCAGCTTGGGCGCTTTGGCAGCCTCGTTTGCGCAAGGTCTGCAGATGACGAATATCCTCAAGGACTTCTGGGAGGACCGCAGCCGGGGCGCCTGTTGGCTGCCGCAAGAGGTGTTTTCCCGCCATGGCGTCGATCTGGCCCTTGTCTCCAGCGCCTCCCATGATCCCCGCTTCAAGGCAGGCATGATTGAGCTGGTGGCAGTTGCGCATGCCCACCTGCGCAATGCCCTGGATTACACATTATTAATCCCCGGCAGAGAGAAAGGCATTCGCCGCTTCTGCCTATGGGCCATTGGTCTGGCGGTTCTGACCTTGCGCAAGATTGCCCACAATCCCGGATTTATTTCAGGCGCCGAGGTCAAGGTCAAGAGAAGCACGGTCAGCTTGACCATGCTCATGACAAACACCTTTATAAGCAACGACCGGATGCTGCGCCGCCTGTTCGCGGCGGCCGCGTTCGGCTTGCCGCTGGCGCCGTTGCCTGAGATGCGCCGGCCGCGCTCCGCGCCGGTCTTGAGCGAGGATGTCGGCGAAGAGGCGCACGAGTTGCGCCGCTACGGGAGTTCGGGGTCATGAATAGAACGGCCCCGAAACCCGCTCCGTATCCCGGGGAGCTGCCGAACGCGCGCAGCGAAATCATCCCGTACACGCTCAAGCGCGTGGCTGATTCTTCGCCGCTGAATCGCGCCATCGCCGAGGCCCGCGATGCGCTGATTGCGCAACAGCACGAACAGGGCTACTGGCTATACGAGCTCGAAGCGGACTGCACGATTCCCGCGGAGTACATCATGATGATGCACTTCCTGGACGAGATCGACGCCGGCCTCGAGTCGAAAATCGCAAATCATCTTCGCGCGCGTCAGGCTGAGCACGGCGGTTGGCCGCTGTATCACAACGGTGAACTGGACTTAAGCTGCACCGTGAAAGCGTATTACGCTTTGAAGCTGGCCGGCGATGATACGCAGGCGCCGCATATGGTCAAGGCGCGCGCTGCCATTTTGGAGCGTGGCGGCGCGGCCAGAACCAATGTCTTCACGCGCATCGCGTTGGCGCTGTTCGGCGAGCTGCCCTGGCGCGGCGTGCCCTATATACCGGTCGAAATCATGTTGCTGCCGAAATGGTTTCCGTTTCACATCGACAAGGTTTCCTACTGGTCGCGCACGGTGATGGTGCCGTTGTTTATCTTGTGCACGCACAAGCCCAAAGCCAAGAACCCACGTAATATCGGTATCCGTGAGTTGTTCACGACGCCGCCCGAGACGGAACGGCATTATTTTCGGCGTGCCGGCGTGTTGGCGAAGGCATTCCTGCTATTTGACCGGCTCGGACGCTTGATCGATCCGTTGGTCCCCGCGCGCATACGCAGGCGCGCGACGCGCCGCGCCGAGAGCTGGTTCGTGGAGCGCTTGAACGGCGAGGATGGCTTGGGCGCTATTTTCCCGGCGATGGTAAACGCGCTAGAGGCGATGGTGATCCTGGGATATGCGGCCGATGATCCGCGGCGCCTCACCGCGAAGCGCGCCTTGCAGAAGCTGCTGGTGGTGGGCCCATCGAGCGCGTACTGCCAACCCTGTGTCTCGCCGATTTGGGATACGGCACTCGCGACATTGGCGATGCAGGAAGCCGGCGACGATGCGGCGCGCGATGCGGCTACGCGCGCGCTCGACTGGCTCAAGACCAAGCAGTTGCTCGATCAACCCGCAGATTGGCGGGTGAAGCGCCCGACTCTGCCCGGGGGCGGTTGGGCATTTCAATTCGCCAACGACTTCTATCCGGATCTTGACGATACCGCGGTGGTTGCCTGGGGCATGCACCAGTCCCACGATTCCTCCCGTTACGTCGAGAGCGTGCGCCGCGCATTGGATTGGCTCGTGGGCATGCAAAGCCGCGACGGCGGTTTCGCAGCGTTTGACGCGGACAACACCTGCTACTACTTGAACAAAATTCCGTTCGCCGATCACGGCGCGTTGCTGGACCCGCCCACCAGCGATGTGACCGCGCGGGTGGTTACGGTGCTGGCACGGGTCGGCCGGCCGCAGGACAAACCCGCGATGGACCGGGCGATTGATTATCTGCGCAAGCAGCAGGAAGCCGATGGGTCATGGTTCGGCCGTTGGGGAACCAATTACGTCTACGGCACCTGGTCGGTGCTCATGTCGCTGGCCCAGGCCGCATATCCCGCACGATGATCCCATGGTGAAGCGCGCGGTGACGTGGCTCAGGCACAACCAAAATGCGGATGGCGGCTGGGGCGAGAGCAACGACAGCTACGCCTTGCAAGCGCGTGCGGCGGAAGAATTCGGCAGCACGCCCTACCACACCGCGTGGGCGCTCTTGGGACTCCTGTCGGCCGGCGAGGCCGCATCCGCGGCTGCGCGGCGGGCGGCGGATTATCTATTGCATACCCGTCAAGCCGATGGTTTGTGGACCCATCCCAGCTACACGGCGCCGGGTTTTCCGCGGGTGTTTTATCTGCGCTATCACGGCTATTCGGCCTACTTTCCCCTGTGGGCGCTGGCCGCGTATCGCAACCTGACGCGGCGCGGAATCACCCATTGAGTACCGGAACCCGTCATTGAGCGGAGTTGGCGTGGTCGCGGCGCTCGCGTCGGAAGCGCGTGCGTTGGGACCTTCGATGCCGCGCGGGGGAACCACACCCTTGAGCGAACTGGCTGCACTCGGCGAAGGATCATTGCTGGCGGTGAGCGGCATCGGCCGTGCGGCGGCAGACGCTGCGGCACGCACACTGATCGATGCCGGCGCGTCCGCCTTGATAACCTTTGGGTTGGCCGGCGGCCTTGATCCTGCGCTGAAGTCCGGCAGCGTCGTGATTCCGAACGAGGTGATCGGCGCCGACGGAATCCGCTACCCCGCGAATCGGGCCTGGCGCGAACGGGTTGCAGCCGCCATCAGCTCACTGCGTGCCGTCAGCGAGGGCGCCGTGCTCACCAACCCTCATGCCATCAACACGCCTGCGGACAAGGCTGCGGCATTTCGCGCGACCGGTGCGGCAGCGGTCGACATGGAAAGCGCCGCGGTGGCAGCAGTTGCCGCCGATCATAAACTGCCGTTCATTGCAGTCCGCGTGATTGTCGATACGGCGGCGGACAAGCTGCCGCGCGCGGTGGTTGCGGCAAGCCGTGCCGGCCGCTTGCAGTTCGGCCGGCTGATTGCAGGTCTGGCGATGGCGCCCGGCGACATTGCGGCGCTCATGCAGCTCGCGCAACGCTATCGAATTGCGATGCGTTCCTTGCGAGCCATCGGCGCTCATCTCGCATGAAGGCATTGGTGACCGGGGCTACTGGATTTGTGGGCGCGGCGGTCGCCAAAGCGCTGCTCAATGGGCGGTGGGAAGTGCGGGTGCTGGCGCGCAAGACATCGGATCGGCGCAATCTGCAGAATCTTGACGTCGATGTGATCGAAGGCGACCTGATGGATTCAAGTTCCCTGGAGCACGCCGCGCAGGGCTGCCAAGGATTATTCCATGTTGCCGCGGACTATCGATTGGGCGCGCCGGATCCTGCGCAGTTGTATCGCGCCAATGTCGACGGCACGCGGAATGTCTTGAGCGCCGCGCGCCGTGCGGGCGTGCAACGAATGGTTTATACCAGCAGCGTCGCCACCATCGGCATTCCGGGGGACGGCACGCCGGGCGATGAACGAACGCCGAACGCGCTCGCAAACATGATCGGTCATTACAAGCGCTCCAAATACCTGGCTGAAGAGGTGGCGCTTGGCGCGGCGCGCGAGGGCATTTCCGTTGTGATCGTCAATCCCTCCACCCCGGTTGGGCCCGGGGACGTGAAGCCGACGCCCACCGGCCGATTGGTGCTCGACGCAGCGGCCGGCCGCATGCCTGCCTACGTCGACACGGGCCTGAATATCGTACACGTCGACGATGTCGCCAACGGTCACCTGCTTGCCTATGAGCGCGGCATCGCGGGCGAGCGCTACATCCTCGGCGGACAGGACATGAGTCTGCGGGAGATCCTTGCGGTAATCGGCGGGCTGACCGGACGGCGGCCGCCGCAGGTGCGGCTGCCTTACGGCGTGGTTCTGCCGATGGCTTATGTGGCCCACGGATTTGCCAAGCTCTCGGGACGCAGCGGCCGCCTCACCTTGGAGGGGGTACGCATGTCGCGCAAGCGCATGTTCTTTTCCAGCTCCAAGGCGGCGCGCGATTTAGGCTACGCAGCACGCGCGCCGGTGCAGGCTTTCGAAGATGCCATCCGCTGGTTTCGCGAAAGCGGCTTGCTATGATTCTCGCATGAGCGATGTTTCAGGGGATTCAGATGCGCTGATTCTGGTCGACGAGGCCGACGTCAGTCTGGGCTTCCTCAGCAAAACGTTATGTCATGAGGGCCGGGGTATCCTGCACCGGGCATTTTCGTTGCTGATTTTTAATGAGGCAGGCGACCTGCTGATACAGCAGCGTGCCGCCTCCAAGCGTCTCTGGCCCATGTATTGGTCCAATAGCGTTTGCAGCCATCCGCGCAGCGATGAGTCGATGGAGACGGCTACACAGCGCCGCT
Organism: uncultured Gammaproteobacteria bacterium; assembly: GCA_963809645.1. Lineage (GTDB taxonomy): Bacteria > Pseudomonadota > Gammaproteobacteria > Steroidobacterales > Steroidobacteraceae > Bog-1198. The sequence goes on along the minus strand of CAWEKK010000007.1, from coordinate 119,107 downwards.
TGTACGAGGAACTTGGGATCCAGTGTCCCTTGCAATTCTTGTTTAAGTTTCAATATCAGGCGCAATTCGACGCGACCGGCGCGGAAAATGAGCTTTGTTCAGTGTTTGTGGGACGTTGCCGCGAACCGGTCAGGGCGAACCCCCGAGAGATTTTCGATTGGCGCTGGATAAGCCCCGAGGCGCTGCGGAAGGAAATTGCCGCGCAGGGGAGGCGCACTTTTACCCCCTGGTTCCTGCTGGAATGGACCCGAATCTGGCGCGACCACCGGCAAGCGGTGCTGGTAATATAGGGCCATGGCCATCCCACTCCTGCAAATGTACAAGGTCGCCCGCTATATTGCAGGGCGCAAGCTGCGCGGCGACAAGCGCTATCCCCTCGTTCTCATGCTGGAACCCCTGTTTCAATGCAACCTGGCCTGTTCGGGCTGCGGCAAGATCGATTATCCGAAGGAAATCCTGCAAAAGCGGGTGGGACTCGAGGACGCCTTGCGCGCCGTGGATGAATGCGGCGCTCCGATCGTGTCCATTCCCGGCGGCGAGCCGTTGATTCACAAAGAAATGCCGCAAATCGTCGCCGGCATCGTGGCGCGAAAGAGATTCGTCTACCTGTGCACCAACGCGATACTGCTGTCCAAGCACATTCACGAATACACGCCCTCCACTTATCTGACCTTTTCGATCCACTTGGACGGCAACAAAGAGCGTCACGACGAATCGGTGTGCCAGGAAGGCGTGTTCGAGAAGGCGGTCGCCGCCATTAAATTGGCCCGCGAAAAGGGCTTTCGCGTGACGGTCAATTGCACCTTGTTCAACGGCGAAGATCCGGACGATGTGGCGGAGTTCTTCGACACCGCGATGGAATTGGGGGTCGAGGGCATTACCGTCTCTCCCGGCTATAGCTACCACCATGCACCGCGGCAGGATGTGTTCCTCGGGCGCAATGCCAGCAAGCAGCTGTTCCGCAACATATTCAGCCGCAGCAAGCGCCCTTCGGGAAGGCCGGCGTGGTCGTTCAATCATTCGGCGCTGTTCCTGGATTTTTTGGCCGGCAACCAGACCTACCAATGCACGCCGTGGAGCAATCCGACCTATAACGTTTTCGGTTGGCAGAAGCCGTGCTACCTATTGTCCGATGAGGGCTATGCACCGAGCTACCGGGCCCTGATCGAGGATACGGAGTGGGAGAAATACGGCGTCGGCAAGAATCCGCGCTGCGACAACTGCATGGCACACTGCGGATTCGAGGGAACCGCAGTCAATGATGCGTTCAGCAACCCGGTCAAGGCGTTGCTGGCCTCGCTGCGGGGACCGCGCGTCGCGGGTCCCATGGCTCCCGAACTGCCGTTCGAATATACCGATGGCGGCGCCCGCTATGCCGCCGTAACTGCGATTCCGCTCAGCGAAATCAAGCGTGTGAGCCGAGCCCCGTGAACGACTCCGCTGATCGGCGCATCCGGCGCGAGGATGCGGACGATTTCGGCACCCAGCTTGAGACATGGCGCGTCCGCATGGAAAGCGCCTTGGGCTTGCGGCTTCCGGAAGCCGGCGTCGTACCCGCGCGTTTGCACGAAGCGATGCGCTACAGTGTCTTGGGCGGCGGCAAGCGCATACGGCCGGCCTTGGTATTCGCGACCGCTCGCGCTGTAGGGCTCACGGAGGACGACGTCGAGGCTGCGGCCTGCGCAATCGAACTGGTGCACGTGTACTCGCTGGTGCACGATGACCTGCCGTCGATGGACAACGACGATTTGCGCCGCGGCCGGCCCACCTGCCACAAGGCCTACGACGAGGCCACTGCGCTGCTGGTGGGCGATGCGCTGCAGCCGCTGGCATTTCAGCTCCTGGCACGCGATCCTAAATTGCCGGCCTCACCCGCCATCCGCCTACGGTTGATCGACATGCTGGCGCAAGCCATCGGCACCCTGGGGATGGCCGGAGGGCAGGCGATCGATCTGGCGGTGCAGGGCAGGCGCCTCGATATCAGCGAGGTAGAAGACATGCATGCCCGCAAGACCGGCGCCGTGATTCGAGCCAGCGTCTTGATGGCGGCGGAATGCGCACCGCCGCTGGATGCAAACCTTTATGCTGCGCTCGCGCGCTTTGCGAACGCGGTTGGTCTTGCCTTCCAAATTCAAGACGATCTGCTCGATGTCACCGGCGATGCGTCGATGCTGGGCAAGGCCACGGGCGCCGACAGCGAGCGTGCGAAGCCGACGCATCCTGCCATCATTGGCATTTCCGCATCACAGCAGCGCGTCAGGCTATTGCACAATCAAGCCATTCACGCGCTCGCGCCATTCGGTGAACGAGCTGAATCCCTCCGTTCACTAGCCCACTGGCTCTTGTCGCGACAGTATTGACCGGATCTGTGCGTGCGCGCTCTGCTGGCAGCCGGCGTGATGATCTGGCTTGGAAGCTTGAGTTCCGCGCAAGCGATCGGCGCGGATGCGGAGCTTTTGCCACGCACCGCGGTCAAACTCAGGGCGCTCGCCCCGGGCGATACGCCCGCACCGGCCCAGGCGGTTGCAAGCGGCTCGCTCGACGATAGCTTCCAGCCATTCTCGAAGGCGCCCGGCCACAATTTTTGGCGCGACTACTGGCTGAAAATCACGCCGCAGGGCCCTGCGCAGATCAAGGGCAATGCCCGTGGTCATCATAAACACGACGCGCGGCCTGCATGCCGAGGTGGTGGCGTTTCGCAATGGCGCCGCCGTGCCGTTGCCGCTGATCACGCAGTTGCCGGCATTTCTCGGCGGACGCGACAACATATTCACGCTGCCGGAGGATGTGCCGGCCACGCAGCCCGTATACGCTCATCTGACCACCGAGAGCACGGCGCGGCAATATCTGAGCGTCTCGCTGGGAGCGCTGGACAGCACCCTGACATTGGGCGTCGAGCGGGCGCGCATGATCTCATGGACGTTCGGCGCGCTCATGGCGGTGTCGCTGGCCGCGCTGCTCATCTGGTTCGTGCTCAGCGATCCATTGTTCATTTTGTATGCAACCCTGTTTTCCTTGCAGGCGCTGTATATGGCGTACATATCGGGACAGGGATTTGATTGGCCGGTGCTCTCCTACGGAGTCGGCCTCGATGCGTACGCATGGAACGTGCCGGTGGCATTGAGCGGCGCGGTTGCCAGCCTCTTCACCCGCGAAATCGCCGATTTGAAACATTTCTCGCCGCGCGTCTACAAGATATTCGGCTGGTTTGCGGTGGCTTTCGTCGTCATCAGCGCGGCGAATGTGGCGGACTCCATCGGGCTGTTAGGCGTCGTCAACGCCATCGGCAATGTCATGTTCATTGTCGCGTCGCTATTCACCGTGATCGTTTGCTTGCTTGCCTGGCGCCGCGGCAATCGCGCCGCGGGTTGGTTCTTGATCGCCTGGTGCTTGCTCGAGGGCTTCACGGTCGCCACAGCCATACGCCTCTTGGCCTCTTCGGCCGATTCCGATGCTTTGTATTACTACGGACTCCCGCTTTCCATGGTGGCGGCATCGGTACTGGTCGCGCTGGGCGTCGCGGACCGTTTGCGCGCACAGCGGGTCGCACTGTCGGACGCGGAGAGCCGCGCGCAGACGGATCCTCTCACGGGCGTGTTGAACCGCCGATCGTTGATCGAGCGGCTCGAGGCAGCTTGTGCACGGGCCAAGGCGCGCGGTTTGCCCATCGCATTGCTGTTCATCGACATCGATCACTTCAAGCAAATCAACGACACGTTCGGGCACCCGGCCGGAGATGCCTGCCTGCGCGCCATCATCGATCCCATTCACGCGGAGCTGCGCCAATCCGATGTCATCGGACGCTACGGCGGCGAAGAGTTCGTCGTGATCTTGAGCAGCGCGGATGCCGCGGCCGCGACTCCCATCGCCCAGCGCATTCTGGAGCAGGTCGCGGATGTGCGCGTGATGGGATTCGGCGAACCCATCAGCGTGACGTGCAGCATCGGCATCGCCACCAGCGACATGCTCGGCATCTGGGGCGAACCGCTGCTCGCGCAAGCAGACGCGGCTGTCTATGTGGCAAAACGATTGGGGCGCAATCAGATTCACCTGGCGCCCGCGCTCGCTTAAGTCCTACACGCCAGTTGTCCTACTCGAGTGTTGTCCTACACGCGAGTTGTCCTACACGCGGAGCTGTCCTACACGCAGGGTGCTGTCCTACACTTGTCCTACGTCGCGTCTTGGCGACTCTTAGTGATTGCCTGCGTTTGCGCCTAAGCTTACTGTTAAACATATTCCCGGCCCGCAGAGCCGGCGTCGTTGGGGGAAACACTGGTGCAACGCAGCGCGTTCAGTCACGCAAGACTCATGCGCGAGTCCACTGACCGCATCGAAAGCGCGCTGCGCAGCGACGATCCGAACGAGCACCTGATCGCGCAGCGCATTCTCGCGACGCCCGTGGCGTGGAGCGCATGGGAGCGGGAGCACTCCGTCGTGATGCGGCAGGTTGCCGCCTTTGTCGTACTGCGCAATCAAGCAGTAGCGCTCCGGCACGCGGCGCTGCGGCTGATTCACGGCAAAGCGCTGTTTGAATACTTAAAGAAGCACAACTTGCGCGGCGACGCGCGGGCGAGGGTTCTTGCGCACTTTCACCGCACGTTGATTTACGAGCACGCGGTCGTTGCGGAACACATGGTCTATGTGCGCAAATCGGCCAGCTTGTTGTGCGCCAGCCATCTCGGCACCGACGTTGTACATGACCCGGCATTCTTGGATCCGATGCAGCAGTACGAAACCCTGTTCACGGAGTATTTCGAACTGTTTTGCTCGACGCTGCTCCACGCGGACGCGCCGTCCGAACCGGAACCGGCGCTGCTGCCCTTGCTCAAGCATCAGCTCGCTGAATGGCGTTGGGTCATATTGAATCCCAAGCAGGCGATGCCATATCTGCAGCGCGAGAGAGAACTTCGCCGTCCGGCCGGCGACACCCAAAAGATGCGGCTGCTCAAGCTTCCAAAATCGGGCGGCAAATAAGCGAAGACCCGACCGGGCGGCTTAGCCGAGCGCCGCCTTGCGATCCTTCGCGGGCGGCGGCGACCACTGATAATTCCAGGTCTCCGTCAGCGGCCGGCCATCGATGCGCAAATACATGCGCAGGTCGACGACCTCGTTGCTGTCCTCCGGCGGCCTGACGTCGAACAACGCGCGATAACCCTTGATTTCCTCGACATAGTGCGTCGTCACGTGCTCGGTGGTGCTGCCGCGCGATGTGCTGATAACCGCTTCAACGTTGGCATCCCTGGCGAGTGCGCCAAGTTCGCCGCCGACAAAATCAACCGCGAAATGCCAGGAATAGTATTGGCGCTTTTGGCCGACTGTTCCGCCAATGCCGGTGCGCGTGGCAATGGTCTGCGCCAGCAGCGACGAGTAAGGCATGCGAGTGCCCCAATAGAGTCGATAGCTGAACAGCAATTCCTGGCCCGCCTTGGTTTTTTCAGCGGGATTCCAAAAAGCAACAATATTGTCCGAGGTCTCGTCGCCGTCGGAATCTCGAACAGCTGAACGGCACCCTTGCCCCAGCCCCCGTGCGGACCGGGTTTGGGTTCCACCCATAGGCTCGGGCGCCGATCGTAGTACACGCCATCGTCCTGGTAATGATCCCAATTGCGGTCCCGCTGCAGCAGACCGAAGCCGCGGGGATTTTCATCGAAATAAGAATTGAGATGATTTTCCGCCGGATTGATCAATGGCCGCCAAATCCATTCGCCGCCTCCGGTCCACATCGACAGGCCGTCGGAATCGTGAATCTCAGGACGCCAGTCAGTCACCGCGCGCCGGTCGTTCTTGCCGTAGTAGAACATGCTGGTGAGCGGAGCTATTCCCAACCGGTCGATGGGCTTGCGCGGATACAGGGCCGAATCGATGTCCATCACCAGCGTACCCGCCGGCGTGATGAAAAAGCGCAGCGCGCCCGCAATGCTGGGCGAGTCCATCAGTGCGTACATCGTCAGCGTTCCGGATCCCTTCGCCGGCCGCTCGAACCAAAAGGAGGTGAAGCGCGGGAACTCCTCCGGCCGTGGGTACGCGGTGTCCACCGCCAATGCGCGCGCCGACAATCCATACTGGCGCGTGTCGCCGCCCACCGCGCGGAAGTAGGCCGCGCCGAGAAATGCAGCCACGTCCGCCTTCCAGTCCGTTACGAATTGCACGCGAAATCCTGCGAATCCTGCGTGATCGCGCATTATTCCGGGATCGATGCCGGCCTTGTCGAATTCGAACATTGACGGGTCGTAGACTATTTCGCGCGCCTGACCCTCGCTCACCTCGTAGAGGTGCACGGCTTGCGCGAAGCCTCGCCCGATGTGGAAGAACTGCAGGCGGAAGGACAACGCCGCATCCGCCCACAGCGAATGATCGGTGCGAAACCGCAGCGATTGATATTGGTCGTAGCTCAAGCCCCCCATGCTGGCCGGCATCACGTCCTTGGAGGTTTCATAGGGATTGCCGGCAAGAAACCGCGCCTGACCCTTGAGCCAGGCGTAATCGAAAGGCTTTGCCGGCCCGCTGCCCGCGGCCGCGGGATTGCGGACCCGAGGACGGCGCCGGTGCGGGCGCAGCCGCGGCTGCCTGGGCAAGATCGGCGTAGGGCAACTGCCCAGCGGCCAAAACCATCGCGGTTTTCAAGATTTCGCGGCGACGAACCATGAGTTTGGAATCCTAGATCGAGAACGTGGGGAGAATGGAATCGGGAAGCAGGGAGAGCTGATTGAGGAATCGCGCGTCCGCGGCAACCTCGACGCATTCGATCGGCGTCAGCCATTGCAAGGCTTCGTCCAAGGATCGGGCGTCCATCAATTTCCGTTCGGCGGTGAGCGCGTGCGCATCCGGATTGCCGCGCGGGTCCGTGGGCCGCGGCAGATTGCCGCTAATGTGTGCGAGCCGCGCCTCGCGGTGCCGCGCCAGAAACCGCAAGCCTTCTGCAGGCAGGGTTTCGCTGGCTCGCAGCAATTCCTCGCGGCGTGCCACCAAGGCCGGGATGTCGACTTCTTCCGGGGTGCGCAGCAGCGCCAGGCGCGACAAAAAATTCCCCAGCGCCTCGCTGCCGCTGAGCTGCGACAGAGGAACCGCCAGGAACAAGCCCAGCAACGCGGGCGACACCCAGGCAAGCAGCGGCGGCGAAATGAAGTACACGATCACGGCCGTTACACAACTGAGCAGCATGTGCCGGCGGTGAAACCGCCAGGCATCGATCCATGACGTATGACCGGCGTCGCGGCGCTGCGGCTTCCAGCCTGAATCGCGCCCCATGAATACCTCGAACACGTGACGGCACTGGACGATCATGAGTATCGGCGCATAGAGCGCCGAGAGGATGGCTTCCAGCAGAAAGCTCGCGGTTATGCCGATGACGCCGCCGGCGCCGCGCCGCATGCGCCGCGACAGCAGGGCGCGAATCAGGCCGAGCATCTTGGGGATGAGCAGCACCACCATGCTGAACCAGAACAGCGCCATCATGAGCGCGACGTCGAATCGCGGCCAGGTGGGAAACAGCTGAAAGTCATGGCTGAAATATTCGGGACGAATCAGCCGCGACTGAATCGCAAGCGCAAAGCCGATGCCGATCATCACCAGCCACATGGGCGAAGATAAATAACTCATGATGCCGACGCCGAGGTGCATGCGGCTGATGAACCTTAACCCGGCGCTGCCGATGATCTTCAGGTGCTGCAGATTGCCTTGTGCCCAACGGCGATCGCGAATGGCCACATCAATCAGGGTGGGAGGCGACTCTTCCCAGGAGCCGCCGCAATCGGTGGCCATGCGCACCTTCCAGCCTCCGCGGCGCATGAGTGCGGCTTCGACGAAATCATGGGACAGCACGAATCCCCCGAAGGGTTTGCGGCCCTGTAGCTTGGGAAGCCCGCAGTATTGAGCAAATGCCGGAATGCGAATGATGGCGTTGTGTCCCCAATAGTTGCCGCTGTCCCCCGACCAGGCAGAGAGGCCGCGCGCGATCACCGGTCCGTATACGCAAGCCGCAAATTGCTGCAATCGCGCAAAAAAAGTGCGCGCGCAGATCAGCTGCGGCGCGGTCTGCAGGATGCCCAGCGTCGGGGTCCGCCTGCATCGCTTGCGCCAGATGCTGGAGGGTCGGCGCGTCGATGAGACTGTCGGCATCCAGCACGATCATGTGGTCGTAGCGGCCGCCCCAGCGCGTCACGAAGTCTTCGAGATTGCCGGATTTGCGCGCAATATTGAGCCAGCGCCGCCGGTACCAGACCGGCATGATGGGCTGCAATGCGGCGCGCAATCTGGCAATGCTGAGCGTCTCGCGAATCCATGCGTCGGCGTCGGTGGAGTCGGACAGGATGACGATTTCGAAGCCGCGATGCGCATCGATGCGCTGCAGCGCTTCCGCCATGGCGTGCAGTCCGGCGGTTGTGCGCGTGGGATCTTCGTTGTAGATCGGCATCACCAGCGCCGTGAGCGCGCCGGCCGGAGCCTGCGCGGCGGGAGTCGGATCGCGCCGTTTCGAGGCGCCGGCCAGCACCGAACCCGCCGCGAATGCGATCCAGCCCAGGGAGATCGTGAAGAAGAAAATCATCGTGCCTTGCAGGAACGTCATGCTCGCGAAACGCACGACTTGCAGCATCTGATAGACGCCGTACGTGGTTACCCCGACGGTTACGGCGATCACAATGAAGCGTGCATAGAGTACCGCGGCAGAAATGAGCTGCCGGTTGTGGCGCCAGGGTTTGTAGCGCAAATCCTGCGCAGGCATGCTGAGGGGCGCTTCCGGCGGCATTGCGCCCGGCAACGCGCTGCTCTCGACTGCCGCGGCGGAATTCAGCTGGTGGTCCATCGATACAACCAGGTTTCAGAAACAGGCGTGTCGCCGCGCATGACCCGCAGGCGCAGTTCGATGAGGTCGGCGTCCTTTGGATCGATCTCGAAACTGGCGCGCAACCCGTGCAGTTCGCTGTTCGAGACCAGCGTGGCATTGGAGATTGCGCCCGTGGAGGAGCTCAAGTCCAGGCGCAGACCGTCGAGCTTCTCGCCGGCGCCGACGATATCGAGCAGGAATACGCGCCGCTTACGGTCGATGCTCGCGCCCGAGCGCGTTGCGATTACGCGGCCCAGACCCTTGGGTAGTGGCGGCTCGTCGTTCCAGGTGATGCTGTAGGCAAATTGCGCCGGATGATTCGGCAGCAGCGGTTGCGTGGGGCGCCAGAAGGCGACGATGTTGTCGTTGGTTTCGCGGCCGGAAGGGATCTCCACCAGCTCGACGGCGCCGCTTCCCCAGTCGCCCTTGGGCGTGATCCAGGCGCTCGGACGCCGTTCATACTGCGCGTCGAAGTCCTGGAAATCGCTTTGCTGGCGCGATCTTTGCACCAGCCCGAATCCCTGCGGCACCTCTCTGGTGAAGCTGGAGACCTGCAGCTTGAGCGGATTTGCCAGCGGCCGAAATAGGTGCTCACCGCTCTTGGTGGTGATCTGCAATCCGTCCGAATCGTGAACCTCGGGGCGGTAATCGTCGAGACGCCGCGGTTGGTCTCGTCGAACAAGAACATCGAGGTCAGCGGCGCAATGCCGACGGAGCGCATTTCGCGTGCGGGGAAACAAGGTGAGCTCAACTTCGGTTTGTGTCTCCACGCCGGGCTGCACCGTGAATTTGTAGGCGCCGGTCGTGGATTGGCTTTCCAATAGGGCGTAAATGACGATGGCAGTCGCGCGCGGGCCTGGCCGCTCGATCCAAAAGTGCGTGAACGCCGGGAACTCTTCGCCGGAAGGCTCCCCGGTATTGAGCGCAAGTCCGCGAGCCGACAACCCGTACAGCAGGTTTTTCGCGACCGCGCGAAAGTAGCTGGCACCCTGGAAGACCAAAAACTCATCCCAAACTTTATTCGAGTTGATGCGGCTGCGAATCCTGAAGCCCGACAGCGGCAGAGAGACATTGTTCAGCTGGGCCGGGATGGTGCCGCTTATTTGAAACATCGCGGGTGTTGCCACCACATCCTTGGCGACCCCGTCTTCCACGGTCGAGATTTTTACCGAGGTCGGCAGATTGTAGGCCGCGCGCAGCAGTTCGAGCCGAAAGGGCAGGTTTTCCGCACGCCAGATGCCGGCGTCGGGATTGAAATGGATGCTGCGATACTGTTCCGGACTCAGTTTATCGAGCCCCGACGGCTCGCTATTGCGCTGCGGGGCGTATGCGGTTGCCGCCCGGCGTTTGGCATCCTCCAGCAGGGTGTCGAAGGTGAAGGCATAGGTGGCCGCGGGCTTTGCCGAGCAACGGTTTGGCGGGCGCCTTCTGCAGGCGCCGCAGCCGCGGCAGCGTCCGCTTGCAAGGCCAGCACGAGCGCCAGCGCCCCGGTTGATATGGCGATCGATACCCGCAAGTGATCCCCCAAAAAACAGCTAGTATAGTGCCTGCACTATGTCGGTCGCAGATCACACTGGCCAGGAGCCGCAAAGCGCGGGGGCCGTGCTTATGGTGCGGCCTGCGAGATTTGGCTGCAATCCGCAGACGGCCGCCAGCAATGCCTTTCAGGAGAAGCCCGGAGCATCGCCCGCCGGCGACCCACAGGGCATTGTTTTGCAAGAGTTTCACGGGTTGGCGCACGCCCTGGAGCGCGCCGGCGTGGAAGTGTTGATCGCGCCGGATAGCGAGGATCCGCCCAAGCCGGACGCCATCTTCCCGAACAATTGGGTCAGCTTTCACCACGACGGCACCGTGGCGCTCTATCCCATGCTGGCGGTCAATCGACGCTGGGAGCGCCGCGACGAGGTGCTGGAACAGGTGGTGCGCAAAGGCGGATTCCGGGTCTCGCGTACGGTTGATCTCACTCATCGAGAGTCGGAGGAAAAGTATCTTGAAGGCACCGGCAGCCTCGTGCTGGATCGCGCGCACCGTGTCGCCTATGCCTGCTCGTCGCCGCGCACGGATCTGGACGTTCTCGGCGAGTTCGCGCAGCTGCTGGACTATGAACTCATGACCTTCGATGCGGTGGACGGCCACGGCCGTCCCGTCTATCACACCAACGTTTTGATGGCGATCGGCACGGGTTTTGCCGTGGTGTGCGGCGAGTCGATCGGCAATGAGACGCATCGCGCGGCGGTGTTCTCCAAGCTGCGCTCAACCGGCCATGAGATCGTCGCCATTAGCCTGGCGCAAATGGCGCAATTCGCGGCCAATGTGCTGGAATTGGCGGCGCCGAACGGCACGCTAATCGCGCTGTCGACGACCGCCTTGAGCAGCCTCGCGCCGGCGCAACGCACAGCGCTCGAATCTCATGCAAGCCTGATTCCGGCGAAGATTCCCACCATCGAGCGGATCGGCGGCGGCGGTGTGCGCTGCATGTTGGCGGAGATCCACCTGCCGAAGCGCGGTACGGCCGACGCCAGACTTAAGTCATAATTGCCGCCATGCTGGAACTCGGCGTCAAACTCCTCATTGCCTATCTGTTGGGCACGCTGCTGGGTAGTCTGCTCTTGGGCCGACTGCGCGGGGTCGACATTCGCAGCATGGGGAGCGGCAATGCCGGCGCGACCAACGCGATGCGAACGCAGGGCAAGCTGTTCGGATTTCTGGTATTGCTCATCGATATCGCGAAAGGCATGCTCGCCGTATGGTGGCTGCCGTCCGCCGCATTGCCGGCCATCGGCATCGATGCCGGCGTGTCGCGCGAATGGCTCACCGTGGCCTGCGGATTCGCCGTCATCGTCGGGCATGTCTATCCGGTGTGGTTTGATTTTCGCGGCGGCAAAGGGGCGGCAACCGTGGTCGGCGTGGTTGCGGCGCTGGAATTGCGCCTGCTGCTGCCGCTGCTCTTGAGTTGGATCATCGTGCTGCTGGTATCCGGATATGTCGGCCTCGCCACCATGGTCTCGACCCTGGTGCTTGCGGCAGCCGTCGTGATGCTGGAGCCCGGCAACATTCCGCTGTGCAGCTTCTGCGCCGCGGTCGCCGCCTTTGTAATCTTTACTCATCGCAGCAATATCGCGCGTATGCGCGCGGGCAAGGAAAATCGCGTGCGGCGCTTATGGCTATTTCGCTCACGAGCGGCATAGACCTCCCGCCGCTGTTGGTGCTGCTCGCGGACGGCGAGGTGCATTCCGGGGAATGGCTGGCTGCTGAGCTGCGCCAGACCCGTGCTGCGGTGTGGAAGGGAGTGGAGCGCCTGCGTGCAGCTCGGCATCGAGGTGCAGGCCCTGGCAAGGCGCGGCTACCGTCTGGCAAGGCCGGTGGAACTGCTGGATGCGGGCCGGATTGGCGCCGAACTGGCCGCGGACCGCCGCGCGCACCTGCACAGCCTCGAGTTGCTGTTCGAGGTCGGACTCGACGAATACGCGCTTGCTGAGCGGTACGCCGCCGCCGCCGAGTACAGCCGACGTCTGTATTGCCGAATTGCAGCACGCCGGCCGCGGGCGCTTGGGAAGGCGTTGGCTGGCGCCTTTCGGCGGCGGCATAGCCATGTCGCTGGGCTGGACCTGCAGCGACGTCGTGCGTACCTTACCGGCCTTGAGTCTGGGTGTCGGCGTAGCGGTGGCGCGGGCGCTGGCGCGAGCGGGTGCGGCAGGAATATCGTTGAAGTGGCCCAACGATATTTGGTTCAACGACCGCAAGCTGGGAGGCGTGTTGATTGAATTGCGCGCCGAGGCGGGCGGGCCGGCGCACGTCGTCATCGGCGTCGGCGTCAATGTGTCTCTGCCCGACGAGGCTCGCCGCGAAATCGAGGCGGGAGCTGTCGCGGTTGCGGCGGTCGCCGACGCGTGCAAGCAGCCCCCGTCGCGCAATTTGGTGGCCGGGGCCATCTTGGACGAACTTTTGAGTATGCTGCTGCAGTACCAGCAGCGGGGCTTTGCGGCATTTCGCGATGCCTGGACGGCGCTCGATGGGTTGAATGGCCGCGCGGCGCAGGTGCTGGTCGGAGAAAGCGCGATTCTTGGGATCGCGCGCGGGGTGGATTCAGACGGAGCGCTGTTGCTCGAGACCGAGGATCGCACGCAGAGGTTTGTCTCGGGCGAAGCTAGTTTGCGTTTGATTCATGGGTGACGCCTTGACGCTATTGAAAACCATTGTCGTAAGTTTGGTGCTCGCCAACGTGTGCTACTTCCTGTGGGAGCGCGGTATCGCGAAGGCGCCCGAGACGCAACTCGTGCCGCCCGCTCCGGCCACCCTGAGGCTGGCCTCGGAAAGCCCGGAATTTGCGCGCACTGAACCGGGCAATTCCAGCGGCGCGGCCGCTGCGCCGCCCGCTGCCGGCGTCGCACCGGCGCCTGCCGAGGCCGCGCGCGACGGCAGCTCCGGCCTGCTGACCAATGTGAAGCGCTGCATCAGCGTCGGTCCGTTTCGCGACGTGTCGGAAGCCGCGCATGCTGCTTCTACGCTACGCGGCGGCGGATACGATCCGCGGCAGCGGGTCGCCGATGGCGAGGTTTGGGCCGGCGTCTGGGTGTACTTGCCGCTGCCGGCGACGCGATCCGTGGCTGAGCAGACGTTTGCCAAACTCAAGGCCGGCGGAATCGATGATGCGCTGGAAATGCCCGGTCCGAACGAGGGTTCGGTGATTTCGCTCGGACTGTACAGCGAACCGAAGCGTGCGCAAACACGGGTGGCGCAGGCGCAGGCGCTGGGGTTCAATCCCGGCATCGCGGACCGCAAACGGAACGGGAATGTCTATTGGATCGACATTGACCTGAAACCAACCGACGGTTTGTTGAATCCGTCCGACTTGCAGAGCGAGTCCGGCCGGATCGTGCGGCTCGAGGTCAAAGGCTGTCCATCGGCGGGTGGACCGACATGAACGTGCGGACCGACACGAGCCTGCGGCCCGACATGAACGTGCGGACCGTAGCGCTGGGCGTGATGAGCGGCATCGGCGCCCTCATCGGTTATGGATGTTTGGCGGCATTTCTTTGGCTGGTCAGCGTGCAGTTGTATCGCTGGTTTCGCCAGGGGGAGTGGACCCACATCGGCATGGGCGACGGCATCCGCATCGGACTGACGCACTGCTGCGTCAGGGACGAGGCCGTCGGCCGCCTCGCCGGATTTCTGCACTGGTGGGAGTCGCCGGCGAGCTGGCTGGGATTGCACAAGGTATTCGAGGTCGTGCCGGCCTCGCTCGCCTTATTTGCCGTGAGCATCGTCGGCAACAGTTTGTTCATCTATTGCAGAGATCGGCTGCAACGGCGCTGAGCGAGCACGGGAAAATTATGCAAAGACCACTGGCTGTGATCACCGGTGCCTCGAGCGGCATCGGCGAGGTGTTCGCGCGCAAGCTCGCCGCGCAATACGATTTGCTGCTGGTTGCACGCAGCAAGGAACGAATGGCGTTGTTAGCTGCGGAACTGGCCGGCCGGCACGCGGGCCGCGTGGACGTGATGGCTGCCGATCTGAGCGATCCGCTGCAGTTGGCGGCGGTCGCCGAGCGAATTGCGTCCGAGCCCAATCTTGCGCTGCTGGTCAACAATGCCGGCTTCGGCCATCGCGGCCGCTTTTGGGAGACCGACCTCGACGGGATTGAGAAAATGCATCGACTGCATATCATGGCGCTGGTGCGCTTGAGCCATGCGGCGCTGCGCGTCATGGTGCCGCAGAATCGCGGCGCGATCATCAACTTGGCGTCGATCGCGTCGTTCGTGCAGCGCGCCGGCAGCGCCAGTTATGGAGCGACGAAAAGCTGGGTCGCCGCCTTCAGTGAGGGGTTGTATCTAGACCTGCTACAGGCGCAATCAGCGGTGAAGATTCAGGCTCTCTGCCCGGGGTTCACGTATTCGGGATTTCACGATGCGATGGGCGAGAATCGCACCCGCATCGCGCCGGCTTCCTTTTGGCTGACCGCCGATGAGGTGGTGAACGATTCCCTCGCGGGATTGGATCGGGACAAGCTGTTCGTCATCCCGGGTTGGCGCTACAAATGGCTCGCTGCGATCGTCAGAGCATTGCCCTTCTGGCTGAAACTGAAACTAGAAACGCCTAGGCGCTAGTAACGCTCATACCGGATGTAATCTGACGGAACAGGTCCGTCTGAGGTTACACTGCCGCCGGGGTTGCACCTTGAGCGGGGTTTTGACATGCGCGCACTACAGATCTTGGGGGCGATATTGATCCTGGGAGGATTGTTTGTACTCGTCAAATCGCCGTCCTACTCGAGCGAAAAGAGCCTGCTGAAGGTCGGCGATGTCGAAGCGAAGATATCGCAGCAGCACGCCATCCCGCCCTGGGCCGGCGGTGGGGCAATGCTGGCCGGCGTGGTGCTCATCGTAATCGGCGCGCGCAAGCCGTAGGAGCCTGTCTGAGTATTCCAGGCTCTTAGCGGCTATGCCTCGAGCTGCCTGCGCAGTGCGCGCAATTCGCGGCGCCGGGCCGCACTGGCCCTGGGGTAGCTGAGCGGCAGTGCCGCAAGCGTATCAAGCAAGATGCGCGACACGATCAGGCGGGCATTCTGCTTATCGTCCGCCGGTACGATGTACCAAGGAGCGTCCTCGGTGCTGGTCGCGCTCAGGCATTTTTCATAGGCCTTCATGTACTGTTTCCAATACTGCCGTTCCGCTATATCCGCGGCGGAGAATTTCCAGTTCTTGTTTGGCGTTTCGATTCGCTTCAGGAATCGTTTGCGCTGCTCGTCCTTGGACAAATGCAGAAAAAATTTGATGATGCGCGTGCCGTTGCGCGTGAGATGCCGTTCCAGGTCCACAATGGAACGATAGCGTTCGCGCCAGATCCTCTTTTCGTCCATGAGTTCATCGGGCAGGCCTTCGGCATGAAGTATCTGCGGGTGAACGCGGACGATCAAAACCTCTTCATAATAAGAACGATTGAAAATTCCGATCTGGCCCCGTTCCGGCAGATTGCGGGTGGTGCGCCACAAGAAATCGTGCTTAAGTTCCTCGGCGCTGGGGTGCTTGAAGCTGAACACCTGGCAGCCCTGCGGATTGACGCCCGACATCACGTGCTCGATGACGCCGTCCTTGCCGGCCGCATCCATGGCTTGAAAAATCATCAACAGCGAATAGCGGTTTGACGCATACAGCAGTTCCTGCTGCGCACTCAGTTCCTTGACGTGTTCGCTCAGCATGTCGCGGTACCGGCGATTCGTCCGGTAAACAGGCTGGACCAAGGTCGGCCACTTCTTGAGGTCGATCTTGGCGCGCTCGTTGACTCGATAGCCGGACGACTTGATGCTCATGCTTCGCAGCATATCGCACCCTCGGCGCTCGGAGGCTGGTGTAGTATCGGCAAAACCGATAACGCAATGCCGGGGTTGCATTTATGCCACCGCGGCGGTGCTGGTGTTCCCGCGTCTGTTCTTTCCCAAGGGCGACCCGCTACGGACCGGCCTTTGTCGGGTACTATTTGTCCACCGTTGGGCTCATTACCCTCATTGCTCTGATATTCGTCAAGGGTGAGAAACCATGATTCAACACAAATCTGCCTTCGCGTTGCCATTGTTGTGCGCAACGTTCCTGTTTGCCGATGCTTACGCGACCGGCGCCGATGATTATGAAGCGGCGCTCACGCACGCGGGCCGTCCCGCCGCGGATTCGGCGCGCGATTCCGTGGATCATCCCGCCGAGATGCTGCGGCTGGCAGGCATCAAGCCGGGCATGAAGGTGGCCGATGTGCTCGCGGGCGACGGCTACTACAGCGAATTGGCGAGCTACACCGTGGGGCCAAAGGGCCACGTCTATTTGATCAACAATCAGGCGTTCGACAATTGGAGTCAGCCTGCGCTCAAGGATCGAATGGCAGGAGGACGCCTGCCCAATGTGACCCAGCAGACTGTCGATCTGAACGACATGAAGTTACCGGCCGACAGCATGGATGCGATTCTGCTGGTCAAGGTATATCACGACATGTACTGGGTGGATGCCACGCCCAAGAGTCCCTGGCCGAAGATCGACGTGGGCTCGGTGCTCGATCAACTGTGGCGCGCGCTAAAACCCGGCGGCGTGCTGTTGTTGATCGATCACTCTGCCAAGGCGGGCCGTGGAAAATCCGACGCCGGCGAATTGCATCGCATTGAAGAGTCCTTCGCGATTCAGGATTTCAGCGCGCATGGCTTCAAAGTCATTGCAAAGAGCGACCTGCTGCGCAGGCCGGACGATGCGCGGAATCTGGTCAGCTACAAGGGACCCGCGCTCGGCAAGACGGATCGCTTCGTGTTGGTATTCCGCAAAACTTGAGGCACCCGCGCTAAAAATTCACACCACTGAATTCAACCAGCGCGTCATTGTCGCGGCGTCCATGGCGCCCGACTGGCGCGCAATCTCCTTGCCGGCGCGAAACACGATCATGGTCGGGATTGCGCGGATGTTGAAGCGTTCCGCAGGAGCGGGTTCCTCCTGAGTGTTCAATTTGGCAAAACGCAGCCTGGGTTCCATCTGGCGCGCGGCCGCTTCGAAGAAGGGAGCCATGGCGATGCAAGGCCCGCACCATGGCGCCCAGAAATCCACCACCAACGGCAGATCGCCACGGCTCACATGCTTGTCGAAGTTCGTCTCGGTCAACTGCAACCGGTTTGCCCTCGAAAAGCGGCCAATGGCACTTAGGGCAGCGCGGCGCGTCCTTCAGCCGCTCGCTAGGGCTGCCCACCACCGTGTCGCAGTGTCCGCAGACCACTTGAGTGCGTTCGCTCATCGCTGCACCTATTTCGGTTGTGCAAGCAAAATCAGAAAACTGTCCGCAACCACGGGTGCGCGCGGCCTGGGTTGATCTTCGGTCGCCGCGGGGGGCGGCCCGAACTGTGCGGCCGCCAAATAGATCTTGTGCGTGACCGGGTCGAGCGCCATGGTGCGGGCGCTGACTTGCGTCATGACGGTGGCGACCACCCGATACTCGCCCGGTGAATCCTGATGAATCACGGTCAGGGTTCCGTCGATGCCGTTGGAGCTGAAAACCAGATTGAGCTCCGGATCGTAGACCGTTCCGTCGGAGCCTCTGCCGATCACCACCTGCGCGATCGACTTTCCGCTTCCCGCGTCGGTCACGGCCATCATTTGGTTGGCGCATACCGAGAACAAGCGGTGATTCATGACATCCAAGGCCAGTGCAGTCGGGTTCGCGCATTCCTTCAAGGGCCACTTGGCTTTCACCTGCAGTGATTTGGCATCGACCAGCACCAATTTGCCCGGTGCGGTGTCGATGTTCACGTACACATGTCCGGCGTCGTCCGTCGCCATGGATTCCGGGGGCCCGGGCAAGGGCACGGTGGCCACGACTTGCAGAGTACCTGCGTCCAGCACCGACAGATTCGCGCTATCCCGGTTGGCAGTGAAAACGTGATTTTGCTGTGGTTCGTACAGGATGGCATCCGGCGCCGTTCCTGAGATCGGCACCTCGTAAGCGACCCGCAAGGTATCGAGCTCAAATACCGAAACCGAATTCGACCGGCCGTTGCTCGTGAAGCCTCTTTTTAGCGTAGGCGCAAACGCGATCCCATTGACTCCGGCGGTGCGCGGAATATTCCCGCTTAATTTGCCGCTGGCGGTCTCGATCACATCGACGTGGTCGTCGCGGGTGACGAACAGGCGGCGGCCGCTGGCGTCGAGCGCCAATGTGTCCCAGCCGTTATTGCCGCCGATCCGCCACGATCTCGCGAGCTTGTAGTCGGCCGCGGGAATGGGCGAGGTCTGGGCAACCGCCATACCGGCTGCCGTCGGCAACGCACACGCAAGCAGCCCGAGAATATTCCGCAGCATCGGCAGCCTTAGCATCTGGAGAACCAGTAGTTTACGCATGGTTCGCCGGGGAGGAAACGCGGGGCGCGCCCGTGTAATTTCTACACCCTGGACGCGGAATCGCATTTACATCGAACTTACCCGGCCGGCGCACATCTCAACCTGCATGGGGAAATACTTATGGCGCGCATTGGCATTGTCATCCGCCGTCCTGGCCGGGGCGGCTTGTTCTAACAGCCATGATCCTTCGGCTCCCCCGCCAACGCCGCAGCGTGGCGAGCTGCTGCAGACTCCGCCAAAACTGGTGTCCGCCTTTGTGCCGTCGGCGTTGTCGAGCTTGCTCAGCGCCAGTGCCGTAGGCCGGGTTCTGCTGCAATTGGCGTACACGCCCCTGTGCACCGTTACGGTCTATCAGCTCGAGTACCAGACCGTCGATCCGCCCGGCAACCTGACGCCGGCATCGGGCGCATTGATGGTGCCGAGCGGCGGGAGCGGCTGCGGAGGCGCCCGTCCGATCACGCTGTATGCGCACGCTACCTCGACCGACCGCAACTACAACATCGCGGATCTGGCGGCGAGCGGCAACGATGAGGGCCTGGTATTGGCTGCGGTGTTTGCGGCGGAAGGCTACATCGTCGTCGCGCCGAACTACGTGGGATACGACACGTCGACTTTGAATTATCACCCCTATCTTGACGCCGACCAGCAATCCAAGGACATGATCGACGCGCTCGCGGCCGGGCGCAGCGCGCTCTCGCTCTTGTCGCCGGCCACGGGCACTACCGACGGCGGCAAGTTGTTCGTGACGGGCTATTCGCAGGGCGGTTATGTGGCGATGGCAACGCACCGCGCGATGCAGGCCAACGGCATGGCGGTGACGGCTGCAGCGCCCATGTCCGGTCCTTACGCATTGTCGGCTTTCGCCGATGCGGTGTTCGAGGGCCAGGTCAATGCAAGCGCGGTGCCGAACACCATAATGCTCGTTTCCAGCTATCAACATGTGTACGGCAATATTTACGCCAACGCCGCCGATGTATTCGCCGAGCCCTTTGCCAATGGCATCGACACGCTGCTGCCGAGCACGACTCCGGTGGGACAGCTGGAAGCGGCGGGCGACTTGCCGAACGCATTGTTCAGCAGCACGCCGCCTGATCCGTCGTTCGCCGCTTTGACGCCCGCCGTGCAGCCGGCGAATTTGGCGACGGTGTTCGCGCAAGGCTTTGGCAGCGTCTTTCTGGTCCAGAACAGCTATCGGTTGAACTATCTTCAGGACGCGGCGGCCAATCCTGACGGCGGTTTCCCAAGCCCCACAACCGGTCTGCCGCCTGCGAATCCCGGCAACGCATTTCGCCAGGCAGCGAAAACGAATGATCTGCGCAACTGGGTACCGAATGCGCCGGTGCAGTTATGCGGCGGCGGAGGCGACCCCGACGGTGTTTTTCTTCAATACCCAGCTGATGCAGAACTATTGGACGGCGACCGCACCCGCCGCGCCGATCACAGTCCTCAATGTGGATTCCGCAGCCGTGGCCAACGATCCTTATGCGGATCTTAAGACCGGATTCGCGGCCGCTGAAGCGCTGGTCAGGGTCAATGCTGTGGCGGGCGGCGCCGGCGACAACGGCGATAGCGCCGTGTTAGCGGTTTACCACGCCGCCTTGGTGGCGCCGTTTTGCCTGCGCGCGGCGAAATCCTATTTCGACGCGCACTGATCGGCACGGCATCGAAATAACAATTCCGCATCATAAACTGCGCAAACAACACTTCACAGCGAACCGCGCGTCGTTGATGATGCGCGCAGCCTGTTGGCAATCGGATATCGGGAGAATGGGATGTTTATTCGGTCAATGGCAGCCGCGGCAGGAGCGGGGGTCATTTTCATCGGCGCGGGCGGCGTTGCGGCTGCGCAGTCTGCGGCGTCTCCGGTCGACGGCGCGGGCCTCGAAGAGGTCGTGGTAACCGCGCAGCGGCGGGTCGAGTCCGCCCAGAATGTGGGCATCGCCATGTCGGTGCTTTCCGGGCAGAGCTTTGCCGACAAGTCCATCAACTACGTCAACGACCTGCAAAACGCCGTTCCCAGTCTGCAAGTAGAGCCGGCCTTCGGCAGCGGCCAGCCGCAATTTCGATTGCGCGGCGTCGGCTTCATCGACTACACCTCGAACAATACCTCTCCGGTGGGTGTCAGCCTGGATGGCGTGGCGTTCGCACTGCCCATCCAAACGCAAGGCCAGTTGTTCGATATGGATCGCGTCGAGGTTTTGCGCGGGCCCCAAGGCACCTTGTACGGCCGCAATACCACGGGCGGCGAGATCAATTTCATCAGCAACAGGCCGACCGCGGAAACTCATGCGGGATTCTCGCTCGAGTACGGATCGCACAATGAAGTCAACGCGGAAGGGTTCTTGTCCGGAACTCTGGCCGAAGGCTTCACGGGCCGTCTATCGGTAGCCACCGAACAAGGCGGTGCCTGGCAACGCAATCGCCTCACCGGTCAATCGCTGGGAGACAAAGACAAGATTGCGCTTCGCGGTCAGCTGCAATGGGATCCGGCCGAGGCGCTGGACTTTCGGCTTGGCGTGCACGCCGCACAGGATAAGTCCGATGGACAAGGCCTGTATCTGCTGCAGCCCTTTGTGCCGGGCAGCGGGCCGCCGGCCATACCGGCGGATACCTCGCGATATGTCACGGGTTGGGCGCTGAGCCCGGCATTCGCCAAGCTCATCGGCATCAACGCAGACTCCAAGCCGGGCCTCGACAATGGCAACGACGGGGTTGATCTGACCGCCAACATCGATTTTGGCACGGTGAAGCTCACCAGCATTACCGCCTACAACAAGCTCATCCGACGTGAATATGCCGATTGGGACGCCACGCAATTCAACGACTCGGACGAATTCTTGAACAGCGATCTCGATGTGTTCTCCCAGGAGCTACGCCTGGCATCGAGCAGCGGGCGGTTCGGCTGGGTAGCGGGCGTTTTCTATTCCAACGAGGATCTTCATGAGGATTTTTATTCCGATCTCACCGATCGGGACGGCGGAATTGCGGTCACTACGTATGAGCAGGTCGCCAATTCAGTCGGCGTGTTTGCCCAGGGCAACTATCAGATCACTGATCGGTTCACGGCGACTCTCGGTATTCGCGAAGATCACGAAACCCGCGAATTGAAGGGGCTTAATACCAGTTTCCTGCCCGGCGTGCCGTCATTCACGGGAGGCGCTCTGGGCGGTTCGATCACGTCGAATTTGCCTTCGGGTAAATTCGAGCTCGACTATAAACCTCTGTCCGACACCTTGATTTACGCGAGCGTCAGCCGCGGGGTGAAATCCGGCGGATTTACCGCGCACAACACGCTGAGCGCGCCGGCAGCCGCTCCCTTCGAGCCGGAAAAGCTCACGGCCTACGAAATCGGCGTGAAATCGGACGTGACGCACACGCTGCGGGTGAATGGCTCGGTGTTTTATTACCGCTACAAGGATCAGCAGATCCTGGGCAAGATATTCGACGATGCCTCGCAATCGTTCATCGGCCGGTTCGTCAACGCGAACTCGCGCATGAGCGGCGGCGAGGTCGATTTGGAATGGAAGCCGCTAAAGGGAATGTCCATTACACAATACGCCGGCTTCGTGGAAGGCTATTACACCAGCACGCTTCTCAACGCGCCCCTGGACCCCACCGCCCCGCCCGTCGATTACAACGGCAGACCGGAGAGCTTCCCCAAGTGGAGCTATGGCGGAGATCTAAGTTACACCTGGAATGTTGGCTCCTACAGCCTGACCGCCGAATCGAACTACAGTTTCCACGACACTTACAGTCAATTCTTTCTATTGGGCAGCGACGATTTCACCGTCCCGAAATACTGGCTGGCGAACGCAAACCTGTCGTTGGCGCCGGCCTCAGGCGCGCCCTGGACCGTGGCCTTGTGGGGCCGAAACATTTTTGACAAGTCCTATGACCTCACGCGGAATTTCTTTTTGCCGACCTCCGAGGTTGCCGCTGCCGGCGAACCGGCGACTTTCGGCGTCCGCTTTACTTACAAATACTAGGAAAAATGCGATGCGGAAAACAGTCGGCATCATTTTAGCCATCATTGTCGCGATCATTGCCGGCGCGTGGCTCAAGCTGCGCGGGCCCGACATTCCTTTTGAGACCCTCGAGGCGAAGTACGCCGGGGCGGATTCGCATTATGTGGACTTGCCCGGCGGCTATCGCGCGCACTATCGCGAAGACGGCGATGCGAATCTGCCGACGCTGGTGCTGCTGCATGGATTTGCAGATTCGTTCACCACCTGGGAAGGATGGGTGCGGGAGCTTAAGTCCCAGTTTCACATCATCAGCCTGGACTTTCCGGGGCACGGGTTGACGAGGGCTCCCGCGGGCACCACGTTGAGCGGCGAGCGCCTCGCGGACTTTGTCGACGCGTTCGCAGGACAGCTGGCGCTGCCAAAATTTGCCGTCGCCGGCAATTCGATGGGCGGCGGCGCGGCGTGGCAGCTGGCCGTCAGGCATCCCGATCGGGTCAGCGCGCTGATCTTGGTGGATGCGGCCGGATTTGCCAACGACAAGCCGCCAGGCGATGAGCCCCTGGGCTTCAAGATTTTGCGCTACCGCCTTGGCCGCCAAATCTTAAGCAAAATCGACAACCGGCCGTTGATCGACCAGGGTCTCAAGGCCGATGTCTACGATAAGACGCTGATCACCCCTTTTATCGTGGATCGCTTCGCAGAATTTCAGAGGGCGCCGGGCCACCGCGAAATCTTGATGAGCGTTAGCATGGGCCCGCAAGCCACCTCCACGGCCGAGCTGCTGGCGGCGCTCAAAGTTCCGACCTTGATACTGTGGGGGGAGAGCGATCCCTTGATCGAACCCAACGCGGCGAAGAAATTTGCCGCAGTCATAGCGGGTGCCAGGGTGATTACCTATCCCAAGGTTGGGCATCTGCCGCAGCTGGAGATTCCGCAGCGCTCGGCGGCGGACGCGGCAGCATTCTTGAAATCCAACTAGGAGCCTCGCTCCCTCGCGCTGCCAACGCGGCCCTCTCCGGTATCATGGGCGCATGCAGCGAGATTACCTGGATAACCCGCTCAGCGGACAGCGCGACAGCACCCTTCGCGCCATCAATGATTTCATCGAAGGCTACCTGGCATACGAAACGCGCGCCGAGCGCATTCTGTCGGCCGCCGATGCGGACCCGGATTCCTGCGCGGCGAATGTCTATGCCGGCTTGCTCTGGATGCTGCTCGAAGCTCCGCAAGCCGCCGTGCACGCGGCCAAGTACCTGAGCGCCGCAGAGCGGGCGGCCCCGGCTGCCACCCGGCGCGAGCAGATCAACACCGCCATTTTGCGCGCGTGGGCCGACGACGATCTGGAGCGCAGCATCCGCCTATGCGATCAAGCGTCGGATGAATTTCCACGCGATCTCGCCATCGTGAAGCTGCACCAGTACTTCGAATTCAACCGCGGCAATTCGCCGCAAATGCTGCGGGCCGCTGTGAAAGTCGGCGCGGTCAACGCCGATGTTCCCTATATATACGGCATGAAGGCGTTCGGCTACGAGCAATGTCATCTTCTCGACGAGGCTGAATCAGAAGCACGCGCCGCGCTTGCCATGCGGCGCAAAGAGCCCTGGGCACAGCACGCGCTGGCGCATGTGTTCTTGACCCGCGGCCGCATTGATGAGGGCGCGCAATTCTTGGAGGACTCGGCGGACACCTGGTCCGGGTTGAACTCCTTCATGCTCACGCACATCTGGTGGCATTTGGCGCTGTTCTACCTGAGTCAGGGCCGCGACGCAGAGGCCTTGAAACTCTACGACGCGCATTGCTGGGGGATTGCCAAAGACTACTCGCAGGATCAGGTCGGCGCCGTTTCGCTGCTCGCCCGGCTCGAGATCGCGGGCGTTGCGGTCGGGTCGCGGTGGCAGGATCTCGCCCATCACCTGGCAGCGCGCGCCGAGGACACCGTTCAGCCATTTCTTACGCTCCAATACCTCTACGGACTGGCGCGGGCGCAGCGGCCGCAAGCGGAAGTGTTGCTGGAATCCGTGCGCCGCCACGCGCAAACCGCGCCGCACTTCAACCGAAGCGTGTGGCGGGAGGTGGCGCTGCCCGCGTTGCGAGGGCTTGTATGCTTATGCACGCGGCGAATACGACCGCGCCTGGCAGCACTTGAGCGCCGCGCTGCCGCGCATGGCCGAGGTGGGCGGCAGCCACGCGCAGCGCGATCTATTCGAGCAAGTGCTGCTGGACGCGGCGCTCAAGAGCGGCCGTTTGACCGGCGCACAACGTCTGCTGGAATTGCGGCGCAGCGCCGACCCTTGCGGCGTGCCGGTAAACTCCGCGCTGGCTGTGGTGTATGGCAAACTCGGATTGGAATCTCTGGCCGAACAGGCGCGCAGCCGGGCGGCACTTACCCGCGCCCGTCATGCCGCGAGACAACCATGAGCCGCGATCCATTGGGGATTTTGTTCGAATCCATCGACGCGCGCCGCGAAGAGATGGTTGACCTGGCGCGCTCGCTCATCCGATTTCCGACCATCAACCCTCCCGGTGAAGCGTATCGGCCCTGCGCGGAATTCATCGGCCGACGCCTGAGCGCGCGCGGCTTCAGCGTCGCGTATGTACGCGCGGCGGGTACCCCAGGCGACAGCGAACGCTATCCGCGCATCAATGTAATCGCGCGGCGCGATGGCGCAGCGTCCGGACCCTGCGTGCACTTCAACAGTCACATCGACGTGGTGCAAACCGGTGCCGGATGGACCATGGATCCATTCGCCGCGCAGGTTGTAGACGGCAAGATTTTCGGCCGCGGCGCGTGCGACATGAAAGGCGGCCTCGCGGCATCCATCATCGCGGTCGAAGCGCTGATCGATTCAAATGCCGCCTTGCCGGGCGCTCTGGAGATTTCGGGCACGGTGGACGAGGAGTCCGGCGGCTACGGCGGAGTGCACTATCTGGCCGAGCGCGGCTGGTTCTCGCAGCCGCGCGTCGATCATGTGATTATTCCCGAACCGCTCAATGTGGACCGGGTTTGCATCGGCCACCGCGGAGTGTGGTGGGCTGAGATAGAAACGCATGGCCGCATGGCGCATGGCTCCATGCCCTTTTTGGGCGATTGCGCGGTGCGCCACATGAATGCCTTCATCGATCGATTGGAACGAGATCTCTACCCTAAGCTCGCGGCGCGACGCACCGACATGCCGGTGGTGCCGTCCGGTGCGCGGCATTCCACGCTGAACATCAATTCCATCCACGGCGGCCACGCGGAATCGTCCGGCTACCCCGCGCCCTGTGTCCCCGATTCATGCCGCATGGTCATCGATCGGCGGCTGCTCATCGAAGAAAACATGGACAGCGTCAAAGGCGAGGTCCGCGAACTGCTGGAGCAACTGGCCGAGGAGCGAGCGGGATTCGCCTACGAAATCCGCGATATTTTCCAGGTGCAGCCGACGATGGCAGATCGCAACGGGCCGGTGGCGCGCAGCACGGCGGCGGCGGTTCGGAGGGTCTTGGGCCGCGACGCCGAGTTCATCTGTTCGCCCGGCACATATGATCAGAAACATATCGATCGCGTCGGCAAATTGCGGGATTGCATCGCCTATGGCCCCGGCATTCTCGACCTGGCGCACCAGCCGGACGAATATGTGCTCATCGATGACATGCTGGATTCCGCGAAGGTGATGGCGATGGCCGCCCGCTCGTTGCTGCTCGGCGGCGCATGACGGCACGTGCTTTGCGGCACGCAGCTTTGCTCGGGGCAGCCATGCTCGGGGCAGGCATGCTCGTCGCCCGGCTCTGGGTGCAGAGCGCCTGATCATCGGATCGCAACTCGAGCCGCCGGTTCTCGATCCCACCGCCAATCCCGCCGCGGCCATTTCCGAAGTGCTGTACGGAAACGTCTACGAAGGTCTGGTGCAATTTGCCGCGGACGGTTCGGTGCGGCCTAAGCTGGCGCTGTCGTGGGACGGCTCCGGCGACGGCCTGACCTACGTATTCCATTTAAAGGGCGGTGCGCGTTTTCATGACGGCAGCACTGTTCGACGCCTCGGCCGCGAAGTTTTCCCTGGATCGCATACTCGCGCCCGGTTCGACCAATCCGCAGCGATCCCGGCTGCAGGCGATTCGCAGCGTGGAAGTCGTCGATCCGCTGACCCTGAGATTGACGCTCAGCCGCCGCTCCGGCGGACTGCTGCAGTCTCTTGCGTTCGGATCCGCCGTAATGGTGTCGCCGGCATCGGCGGCCGCCAATGGCGTGCATCCCGTCGGAACCGGTCCGTTTCGTTTCTTGCGCTGGCGGCGCGGCGATTCCATCACCCTGGAGCGAAACCCGGACTATCAAGGATCGTCCGCGCTGTTGGGCCAGGTTACCTTCAAATTCATCAGCGATCCGACCGCGGCTTTCGCTGCATTGATGGCCGGCGATGTCGATGGCTTTTCGAACTACCCTGCGCCGGAGAGTTTTGCGCAATTCGCGGCGGATCGCCGTTTTACGGTATTCACCGGAACCACAGAAATGGAGACGGTCTTGGGGCTCAATGAGCGCATGTCGCCCGCTGAGCAATGTGCTGGTGCGCCGCGCGATTTCCTACGCTCTGGACCGCCGCGGGATTATCGATGGCGCCATGTACGGCTATGGAACGCCGATCGGAAGTCATTTCCCGCCGGCCAATCCGGCCTACCTTGATCTGACCGGCGTGTATCCCCACGATATCGCCAAAGCCAGAGAGCTGCTGGCGCAGGCGGGGTATCCGCGCGGCTTGTCGCTGACCTTGAAGCTGCCGCCGCCGAGCTACGCGCGGCGCAGCGGCGAGATTGTCGCCTCGCAACTGGCGCAGGCCGGGATTCAGGTCAAAATCGAGAATCTCGAATGGGCCCAATGGCTGGATCAGGTCTATGCTCGCCATGACTTCGACATGAGCATCGTGGGCCACGCCGAGCCGTTGGACTACGATATCTATGCGCGCGACGACTACTACTTCGGCTATTCCAATGGCGAATTCAAGCAGCTGATCGCGGCGCTGGACGACAGCGTCGATCCCGCCGCCCGCCGGCAACTGCTGCAGCAAATCCAGCGCAAGCTCGCTGCCGACGCGGTGAACGGTTTTCTATTTCAGTACCCGCGATTGGATATCTGGAATGCACACGTGCACGGCATCGATTTCGACAATGTGCTCGGCGTGGTGGATGTCACGCACGCCGTCCTTTGATGACGCTGCGTATGCCCACCGCGACGATGAACTGGCCGCGGGACAAACCGGCAGACTGCCCTGGCTCAAGGTGGCCGGCGCCATTTTCTCCGCCGGCAGCCTGCTGTTGTTGGGCCTGCTGCTGCGCCGCTTCGGCAGCGCCTACTTGCTGCAGCGCCTAGGGCGTGCTGCTGGCGACGCTGCTGGCGGCCACGGCGATTATCTTTGCGATCGTTCAAGTCGTGCCCGGCGATCCGGTGCGCTACATGATGGGTCTGCAGGCCGAGCCGGAAACGGTGGCTGCCATGCGCCATCAGCTTGGGTTGGATGCCGGGGCCTGGCAGCGCTACGTATCGTGGGTCGGCGGATTGCTGCATGCGGATTTCGGCGCTGAGCTACACCTACCGCGTCCCGGTGAGCGCGCTGATCGCGGAGCGGCTGCAGGTGTCATTGCCGCTCGCGGTGTTCGCGCTGTTGCTCTCGACCGCGCTCGCTTTCCCCGCCGCAGTGTATGCCGCCGCAAAAAGGGGAAGCGCCGGCGATGCCGTGGTCGGCGGCGTGACGCAATTGGGACTGGCCATACCCAATTTCTGGCTGGGCATGCTGTTGGTGCTCTTGTTTGCGGTTGGTCTGCATTGGGTATCCGCCGGCGGCTTTCCCGGTTGGGAGGCGGGCCTCTGGCCGGCGATCAAGGCATTGACGCTGCCCGCGGTTGCGCTGGCGATGCCGCAGGCCGCGATATTGGCGCGAGTTCTACGCGGCGCGCTCATCGACACGCTGCAACAGGATTACATTCGTACCGCGCGCGCAAAGGGCGCCGGCGAATGGCGTTTGCTGCTGCGGCACGCGTTGCCCAATGCTTTGATACCGGTGCTGACGATACTCGGCATGCAATTCTCGTTTCTTCTGGCCGGCGGTGTGATCATCGAGAACGTATTTTTTCTGCCGGGATTGGGCAGGCTGGTGTTTCAAGCCATCGTGCAGCGCGACTTGATCGTCGTGCAAAGCGTCGTCGTGGTCCTGGTTTTTGCCGTGGTGAGCGTGACTTTCCTGGTGGATCTGGGCTACCTGCTGGTCAACCCTCAGCTACGGGCGGCGCGCGGCGCATGAAAGGATTCCCGCGCAACATCAGTCTTCTCGCCGGCGGCTCCATCACGGCGCTGTTCGCTGCGACCGCCGGGGTTGCGCACTTTTGGACGCCGTTCAATCCACGCGTACTCTCCATCGTTGAAAAACTGCAGCCGCCGAACCGCACCACTGGTTTGGGACCGATCAGCTGGGCCGCGATGTTCTGTCCATGATCATGGTGGGAGCGCAGACCTCGGTGGGCGTGGCACTGTTGTCGGTGGTCATCGGTTTGCTGGCGGGCGTGCCGCTGGGGCTCTTTGCGGCCGCGCGGCGCGGCGCGATCGAGGAGCTGGTGATGCGCGGCAACGACTTGATATTCGCGTTTCCCGCATTGCTGCTGGCGATTCTGATTACCGCGGTGTTCGGTCCCGGCGCCGTCAACGCCATCATCGCCATCGGCATCTTCAATATCCCGGTGTTCGCGCGCGTGGCTCGCGCCGGTGCGCTCCTGCAATGGACGCGCGACTACACCCTGGCCGCGCGCGTCGCCGGCAAGGGACCGTTGCGAATTTCCTGCGAACACATTCTGCCCAACCTGGCCGGGCTGCTGGTGGTCCAGGGAACCATACAATTTTCGCTGGGCGTCATTGCGGAAGCCGGCCTCTCCTACGTGGGCTTGAGCGCGCAACCACCGACGCCCAGCTGGGGGCGTATGCTCAATGAGGCGCAAACCTTGACGGCGTTGGCGCCCGGCCTCGCGATCTTCCCGGGCCTCGCGGTGTTGCTGTTCGTGTTGGGACTGAATCTTCTGGGCGAGGGATTGCGGCGCCGGGCGGAGGACATGCGCATGAACGCACCCATGCTGCTGGATGTCGTCGATTTGAACATTGCCGTCGGTTCGAACGCCATCGTCAAGAACGTTTCACTGCAGGTGCGCGCCGGCGAAATCCTCGGACTGGTCGGTGCATCGGGGTCCGGCAAATCGATGACGGCACTCGGCATCGTGCGGCTGCTGCCCCGAGCGGCTTGGTCAAGCGGAACCGTGCGCCTGAACGGCGAGACCTTGAGCTCGAAATCAGAGCGCGAGATGCAGTCGGTCCGCGGCCGCGACATCGGCATGGTGTTCCAAGAGCCCATGAGCGCCTTGAATCCTCTGATGCCCATCGGCGAACAAGTGGCGGAGACCGTGCAAATACATCGGCAGGCCACGGCCGCCGAGGCCCGGAACGCGGCGCGCGCCGCGTTGGATCTTGTCGGGCTGCAAGCAGAGCAGGGCGCGCTCCACAGACTGCCCTACGAGCTGTCCGGCGGCCAGCGTCAACGCGTCGCCATTGCGATGGCGACGGTCATGTCGCCGCGGCTGCTCATCGCGGACGAACCCACCACTGCGTTGGACGTCATTGCGCAAGCTCAAGTGCTGTTGCTGCTGCAGGAGCTGGTTCGCAGCCGCGACATGGGCCTGATTCTGGTGACCCATGATCTTGCGGTGATTGCGCAGCTTGCCGATCGGGTTGCGGTCATGCATCACGGTGAGATTGTCGAGTGCGCCGCGACGGCGGAACTTTTGCGCGGGCCGCGTCATGCCTACACCGCGGCGCTCCTGCGGGCCGCCAGGTTGCCGATGAAAACCGCCGGACCCAGGCAAGCCGCGGCGCCTGCCCTGCTGGAGGTTCGAGACATCGTGCGCGAGTACCCGCGCCGACGAACGTCGCTGTGGCGGCCGGCCGTCCCTCTCCGCGCCGTCGATGGAGTCTCATTGACCGTTCACCCCGGCGAAACCGTTGGTTTGGTGGGCGAATCGGGGTCCGGCAAGTCGACCTTGCTCCGGGTCATTCTCGCGCTCGAGCGCGTCCAGGGCGGCAAGGTCGGCTTGTTGGGCGAAGACTTTTTAGCAGCGAAGCACGCAACATTAAATCGCCTGCGGCGCTCCATCCAAGTGGTGTTGCAAGACCCCTACGGCAGCTTTGATCCGAAGTGGACGGTGGCGGACCTCATTGGCGAGCCTCTTTATCTCGAGCGTTCGCCGCCGTCGGCGGCGCAGCGTCGACGCAGAGTAACGGCTGTTCTGGAGCAGGTTGGCCTGTCGGCAAGCGATACGCTGCGTCTGCCGCGTGAATTTTCAGGCGGAGAGCGCCAGCGGATTGCCATTGCGCGCGCGCTGATCATGGAGCCGGCGCTGATCGCCTTCGATGAAGCCGTTTCCGCGCTTGACGTGTTGATACGGGAGCAGATTCTGAAGCTCTTGGCGGAACTCGCGCAGCACCTCAAGCTGGCTTATCTGTTCGTGTCGCATGACTTGCACGTCATCCGCGCCATTGCCGATCGCATATACGTCATGCAGCAGGGGCGAATAGTCGAGGAGGGACTGACGGAAGCAGTATTCACCTCGCCCCGCCATGCATACACCCAGGCGTTGATTGCAGCGACGCCCCGGCTGCCGGCGAATTAAGTGCCCGCTCCGCGTCTTGCCGCCGCGAAATTGATGCGACTCAACCGCAGCGCGCGGACCAGAGTCATGCCGGTCGCAGTGCTGCTGTGCGTGAGCGCGATCGGGGCCTTGTTCTGGACGCAGCGCGAGGCGCTCGCCTCGACGCTGCATTTGCTGCGGCTGCACGGTGTGTTCTCGGGGGCACTCGCCGTTGTCGGCAGTGCCCTGCTCATCGCACGGCGCCGCGCGCTGAAGCGCACGGAATTCGCGCGCTCCTGGCTGGCTGCCGTGCCGATCCCTGCGTCTACCGCACGCTGGGAGGCGTTGTTTATCGAGATCGTGCCTGCGCTCGCGGCCTTGGGTGTGCTCGCCCTCGCGAGCGGATTGGCTGTGCTGGTGCTGGCGTTGACGCGCGGCGCGGAGGTTGCCGCGGCCCTCGAGGTCTTTGCACATTTAAGCGGCGGCATTGCCCTCGGTGTCATCGGCAGCTACCTGATACCACAGCCAAAGCCAGTGGATCTGCCGCCGGGCTCGCGCTATGTTCCCCACCCGCGGCTCAAGCGCTCCTCAGCGGTTCGGCCGGCGATGACGGCGCTGGGCCAGTGGCCGATTCGTCAAGTGTTTGCGTGGACGCAGCCCAAAATCGTCGCCCGCGCCATAATTCCCATTCTCGTCATGATGCCGATGGGTACGACGGCCGACGACGCCATGGTGGTGATCGCCATGTTCGGCGTGAGCGGCGCGCTTTTGCTGTTGTGGTCGGCGGTGATTTCAGTGAGCCGTTTAGCGCGGCGCTGGTTGGCGCCTTTGCCGGTGCGGCCCGGCGCTGCGATTCGAGCATTCTTGTTGCCGGCCTGCGGGGTTATTGTCGCGGCCGGCGCGGTTGAAACATTGCTGCTGCTCGTGTTCAACGTCTCATATCGCATCTCGGCCGAGGTAGGAGCGTGCAGCGTGCTGGCGGGTTGCGTGGCGATCGGCGCCGGTCTTCTGTGGAGTGCACAGCCGGGGCGGCGGTTATGAATAATTGCATCCTTGAAATAAGCGGCCTGCGCGCTGGGTATGGGCGGCGCACAGTGCTGGAAGATATTTCCATGGCGCTGCAAGCCGGGGAGTGGTTTGTATTGCTGGGCCCCAATGGCTGCGGCAAAAGCACACTGCTCGACTGCGTGGTCAGCCGTCTCAGTCCTTCAGGAGGAGAAATACGCATCGCCGGCCACTCCCTCAAGCTCAATGCCTATGAAGCAAAACGCCAGTTGGGATACGGTTGCGCGCCGGACGTCCTGCCTGCGCTGCTGACCGCCCGTCAATGTTTGGAAATACACGCCGGGGCAAAAGGATTGCAAGCGATTGGCGATGACCTATTTGCGCTCGCCGACGACCTGCGATTCACGCCGTATCTCGAGTCGTTCGTCGACACGCTGTCGCTGGGAACGCGCCAGAAACTGGCCGTGCTCCTGGCCTTGATCGGCGATCCGCAGTTGATTGTTCTCGACGAAGCCTTCAACGGGCTCGATCCGGCGAGCGCTCTGGTGCTCAAGCGGCATCTGCGGGCACGCATCGAACGGCGCGGTGCGGCGTTGCTCCTGGCCACGCACTCTTTGGATATCGTCGAACACTACGCGGACCGCGCCGGCGTATTGATCGAGGGCAGGCTCAGGCATGTCTGGCCGAAGGACGAGTTGCAGCGCTTGCGTGCAACCCAGTCCGATTTCGAAGCTGCGCTGGCTGCGGCGATTGGCGAGAGTTAGAGAGCCTTACTTCAAGAGTGTCCAGGCCAGCAGCGCCGCCTTTTTCTGATCGGCACCCCAGGGAGGTCCAATGCCGCGGCCAAGTCTATTCACGGCGTCGAGCACTCCCCTGAGCGGACGATGCAGGTACTGCGCCGCGTGAGCTTCCAATAAACGCGCCGGCATCCGGCTCACCGAGAGCCGGTGCTGCTCGGCGGCAGCCGACAGCGCGTTTCTGAAATGATCTCCGTCCGCGGCATGAATCAACGCGTGCGATGCCAAAATCGACGTCAACGAAATCTGCTTGCGGCTTGATGACTCGAGAATGCCGACAGAGCGCAGCACTATGCCGCGCGACTTCAATTCCTCGCACTGAGCGCGGATGGATGCATAAGCCATGGCGGTCGCCACCGCCAGGTACCCGTCCAGGCGGCCGGTGGCTTCCTCGACGCACAAGAATTCGACCGCGTGGTAGGGCTGCTTGGACTCGAGGTCGCGAGCATCGATCAAGGTCACTCGCGAGCGATGCAACAGCGTGGGCGAGGCCGCGCTACCGCCGAGCACAACCGCCGCCGCCCAGCCGGAGTGCGGTGAGAAACCGATAGCCGCTGTTTGCGCCATGGAATCGCCAAAAATGATTAGCTGGAATGCACCGCCCGGGCGATGGCGCGCGCCAAGCAATCGGCGGCCGCCGATCCGATGCGCCCGATTTGCGCCGCGCGCAACAGACTGTCATCGAGCGCCACTTCCGCACTCGCCAGCGCGAATACCGTATCGCCGTCAAACGGAGTGTGCGCCGGGCGTATCGCGCGTGCAATTCCATCCTGGGCCATCATGGCCATTCGCTTGCATTCCACAGCAGTCAAATCGGCGTTGCACGCGACCACCGCGATCGTGGTACTGACTCCCGGCCGCAGGCGTCCGATCGCGAGAAGGCGCGCCTCGTCGGGCGCGGGATCGCTCAAATCCATGGCGCTGCGCGGAGGTCCGCCGCCGCCGAACTCTTTTTCCAATTCAAAGGCCCACGCCCAATAGGTTTCGCCGTCCGGCATCAGCACCGAGCCGACCGAATTGACGGCCACCAGCGCTGCGACCATCAGTCCGTCCAGATTCAGAGAGGCGGATCCGACGCCGCCCTTGCGCGTGCCAGCCAACGCGCCGCGACCGGCACCCACTGACCCTAAGGCAAACTCAGTCCCGGCCGCGCTCGCCGCGGCAAGCCCTAAGTCCCGGTAGGGCGGTGAAAGCCCCCAGTTCTTGTCGCCGCCGTTGGCCAGATCATGCAGAACGGCGCAGGGAACAATGGGAACGGCCGGCGATCCGGGACGCAGCTGCAGACCCATGCCTTGCGCCGACAGCGAGGCCGCGACGCCGTCCGCTGCGGCCAGCCCGAACACGGAACCGCCCGCAAGCACCACGGCATGCGCGCGGCCGACTAAATTTTCGAGCGCGAGCGCGTCTGTTTCACGCGTGCCCGGTCCACCGCCGCGCACATCCACGGCGGCCGCCCAGCCGCCTGCGCAGAGCAGGGCCGTAATGCCGGTGCGCACGGGTTCATTGGTGGCATGGCCGACCTTCAGCCCCGCGATATCGGTGATGAGGTTTTTGGGGCCGGGACGAAACACGCCGGCCTAGCGCGGCTGCGCCGCGATCACCGCCAATCCCTGCAGCACCAGGTCGGGCACAATTTCCCCGTGCGCGCGCATGGTCCCTGCAATCATGTTTGCGTCGCCGCCGGTGATGAACAATCGAGGATTGGTGCCGGTGCTTTGCTGAATGACCTCGCAGGCATGATCCGCCATGCCGGCCAAGGCAAACACCGCGCCGCGAGAAACCGCCGCGATGGTGTTGTTGGCGAGAACCCCGGCGAGCGATGGGGTGCTGTTCGAGACGGCCTTTGCGATATCGCTGGTATTGCTCATCAGCACCTCGCGCATCATATGGATGCCCGGCGCAATCAATCCGCCCAAATGTTGGCCGTTGGAATCCACGCTGTCCACCTTGACCGCCGTCCCCGCATCCACCACGCATAGCGCGGTGCGCGCCAGAGTCCACGCGCCGATCAGGCCCAGCCAGCGATCGGCACCCAGCAGCGTTGGATCCAGATACCCGCTGGTCAGTCCATGAAATTCACGGCTCGCCGTGATGAACTCGACGTCGACGCGAAATGCTTTCTTGCTCAGTTTCACCAGCGTCTTCGCCATCACCGGACCGGCGACGTTGGAGACCAGCACGCGGCTCGGCTTCTGGCCCGATTGAAACAGCGCGGCGGTCCAAATACCCGGCTTGGAGTCGCGGTGGACCACGGCCTGCTGATCCGACAATCCGGTGCTCGTGAGCCAAGCCCATTTGAGGCGTGTATTGCCGACATCGATGACCAAAATCATGCGTAATTCTTTACCTTAAGCGCCGTCGAGCACACCGCCAAGCGGGCAAGGATAGCATCGTGGGGGGCCGACTTGCGCCAAAAGGATACAGCAGGAATCTTCGCCGGTTAGCCGCTAAACTGGCGCGGGGATGCCAAGCCAGCGAGCGTGTATGCCGGATTTGAAGCGAGCAGTCAGAGATGTGCCGGATTTCCCGCGGCCCGGAATCATGTTTCGAGATATTGCGCCTCTGCTGCGCGATCACTTCGAAGCCACCATCAGCGCCTTGGATTCGCTCCTGAGCGCCCAGGAATGGGATGAGGTCGATGCCTTGGCCGGAATCGAATCGCGCGGATTCATCTTGGGTGCTGCTCTGGCAATTCGCCGCCGCAAAGGATTTGTCCTGATCCGCAAGCAGGGCAAACTGCCGCCACCTGTGGTCGACGTGGCCTATGAGCTCGAGTACGGTTCGGGAATTCTGGAAATGCAGGAGGGCAGCGGCCGCCTTGTGCTCATCGACGATGTCTTGGCGACCGGGGGCACCATGAGCGCGGCCGCCGACCTGTGCGAGCGCGCCGGCTACCAGCTCACGGCGCTCGCGGCGTTGATCGACCTGCGCATTGTCCCGGATTTCTCCTGGCGGAACCTACGACTACGTTCATCCATCAACTACTAGCCGCAGGCGATCGTGACTGAGTTGCCGCGCATCATCGTGGCTATTGCGCTGCGGGTGGAATCTGCGGGGGTATTCGAGGCGGCCGGCGTACCCGTCCTCTATTGCGGCGTCGGCAAGGTCAACGCGGCCATCGCGCTCACCAAGGAATTATCGCGCTACAGGCACCAGGGCGAGGAGATGCCCTTGGTTGTGAATTTTGGCTCCGCGGGCAGCCGCTGCCGCCCGTCGGGGATGCTGGTGGCCTGTCCCGAATTCGTTCAGCGCGATATGGACGTCAGCGGATTGGGTTTCCCGCTCGGCGTGACACCGTACGATACGGCGCCGTCTATGCTGAGCTTCGATCCGCTGTTCATGAATCTGCCTTCTGCTGTCTGCGGCAGCGGGGATTCGTTTGCCATGGCGGAAATCGCAGTCGACTGCGAGGTGCTCGACATGGAGGCGTATGCGCTGGCCAAGGTGTGCTGGCATGAAAATGCGAGATTCGCCTGCGCTAAATATGTAACCGACGGTGCGGACCATGCGGCAGCCGATGATTGGCAGCGCAACGTGCACTTGGCGGCCGAAGCATTTCTTGGTTTGTATCGCTCTCTGTGAAAAAAACCGGGGTGTCAAAATGAAGTACTGTCCGGCGCTGTCGTGCGTATTGCTGCTCGCCTGCCCGCCTGTCATGGCTGCGACCGAAGCGGCAAACGCTCCGGTGGTTTTGCTCATATCGGTGGATGGCATGAAGCCGGAAGCGGTTCTCGAAGCGCAGAAGTATGGGCTCAAAGTCCCGAACTTGCGGGCCTTCATGACGGACGGCATCTATGCCACCCGCGTGCGCGGGGTTCTTCCGACGCTGACGTATCCGAGTCACACCACGCTGCTGACAGGCGCCTCGCCGGCGAAACACGGCATCATCGACAACACGACCTTTGATCCGCTGCTGCGAAACCAACGCGGATGGTACTGGTATGCCGAAGACATCAAAGTGCCGACTTTATGGGACGCAGCGGCGGCGTCTCAATTGCAGACCGCGAACATCTATTGGCCGGTGAGTGTCGGGGCAAATATTGCCTTCAATCTGCCGCAGATCTGGCGGGCCGGCACCAACGACGATTTGAAGCTGCAGCGCGCGCTGAGTACGCCTGGCCTGGAACAGGAATTGTCGGCGGAGCTCGGCCGCTATCCTGGCGGTATGGAAGAGACCGTTGCGGAAGATGAAATCCGCGCGCGTTTCGCGATTCGCTTGTTGCAGAAAAAGCATCCCAGTTTCATGACGGTCTATTTGACGGGATTGGATACCGAGGAACATCTCTCCGGCCCATTCAGTCCGAAATCAAACGAGACCCTGGAGCGCCTGGACGCCGTGGTCGGATTGCTGCGCGCCGCCGCGGAAAAGGCTGCGCCAGGACGCGCGACCGTTTGCGTGGTGTCCGATCACGGATTTGCCGCGGTCGAGCATGACGTCAATCTGTATGCCGCATTTTTGGACGCGGGGCTGTTCAGCGTCGATAAGGAAAACCAAGTCACCGGGTGGAAGGCCATGCTGTGGCCGGCCGGCGGCAGCTCCGCCGTGGTGCTCGCCGATCCCACGGATGAACCGGTTCGCGCCCGCGTAAAAGCGCTGCTCGACAAGCTGGCGAGCGATCCCGCCAACGGCATCGAGCGAATCTGGTCACAGGAGGAGATCGAGCGCGGAGGAGGCTTTCCCAATGCAGCATTTTTGGTGTCGCTCAAGATCGGCTATGAAACGGCCTACAGTCTCGCGCTGCCGCTCATAACGAAACCCGGCAATTTAGGCATGCACGGCTATGTTCCCGAGCGGTTCGAAATGCGATCGTCATTCTTCATGGTGGGCCCGCAAGCAGCCAAGGGCCGGTCCGTGGGTGAAATCGATATGCGGCAAATAGCGCCGACTCTGGCCGGCATTCTGCATGTTCGCTTGAGCGGCGCGGAAATGGACGGAATCGCACTGAACTAAGACCCCAGCGCCCGGTTCAGCACCGCCGCCATCCGCACGGCGGCTTTGAGCAACTGCGTTGCGGCATCCTTGTCGGCTTGGACCCGGTATTGAGGCGACAAAGCGACCGATCCGCCGCTTCGGCAGGTCGGCAAGGATGGCAGCGCATAGGCATCGCGACGCCCCACATCGAAGCTATCCATCGCCCAACTGCGCGGCGTGCCTGCGGACCAATCCTTCAATTCGGCGGGGGTAAGCTGCGCATCGAGATTATCGGCAATCGCCCCGGCCGATGCCCCCAACGCGGCGACCACCTCAACATCCCAATAGGCATGCAGATTGACCGCCTGACCCTGCGGCGGCTCCAGCCCGATACAATTGCCGCCGCGGTCCTGATGGTCGGCGGCGTGCAAGGGTTGGTGCAGATCGCCGATGAAATGAATCAGAAACTTCAACGCCAGCAAACGCTCAGCAGGCGCTGCAGCGCTGGTCGTGAGTTCGGCGCTGAATTCCTCGATCTTGTTCACCACGCAGTCTTGCGCAGGGCCCCGGCTCGCACCGCCCGGCGGGGAAGGCGGAAAGGTAAAGCACGCCGCCGGCAGGTCCGGGTTGTCCATCTCGATATTGACGAAATGCCAGGCTGCCGTTTCTCGATGCAGGTTGCGATACTTATCGGCCCACGTCGCCCGGCTTGCAAAATCCGACCTCGTGAGGGTGTCCGGATCGCTCGCCAACAGGGCATCCAACGCCATGCGGGCCGACGGCAGTAGATGGCGGTAGGCGATGAGCGCCGTGACTTCATGGCCGAGATCGCCCCAGGCGCCGGCAGGAGAGGCGGCAAGCCCGGCCAGCGCCGCCAGTGTGAGGCAAGCTTTCCTCACGCTATGGCGACAGGTCGGTCAATTGTCTAAAGAGAATGACGCGGGCTTTTTCCCAGTCGCGCTGGACCGTTTTCTTCGAGGTTCCGCGCTGCGCGGCGATGTCCTCAAAGGTGTAGCCGCAGAAATACTTCAGATCGACGACCTCGGCGAGCCGCGCGTCATGAGTGGCAAGCTCGTCGAGTGCATCGGAGAGACGAGTGAGCGCCAACTCGTCGGCATCCGCTGCACCCAGCTCAGTGGGTAGTTGCGTAATGTGAAAAGCGGCGCCGCGCTTCAGCGCGCGCCGTTCGCGCACCAGGTCTATGATCAGCCCGCGCATCACTCGCGCCGCATAGCCGATGAACCGCTCGCGATCGGGAAAGACCGCATCCTTTGCCGACATATCGAGATAGGCTTCATGCAGCAGCGTGGTTGGGCTGATCGGCACTCCCGCACTGCGCCGCAGCTGCCGCTCGGCGAGCTGCCGCAAATCGCTATACAGGGCCGCAAACCGCAGGCTGTTAGGCGTATCGGTCTTGCTCGGGTACTCGGCCGGCGCGGGCGACTCCTCCGAAATCATCGCCTTTCTCCCAAGAGATACCGTCCTTGCAGGATGCCGAAATAACCCCGGACTGGCAAATGGCTGCGTCCTCAAGAATTTAACAGTGAAGGGGCGCGGCCCGACGGGCGGCCGCCCCTATAATTGCGTGCCGCGTCGGGCCGCCCGCCTGGCGGACGCATCCGCCGGCGCTCGAGCCAGGCTTGAGCATGTTGCTTAGCAATGTGCTCGGGGCGCATGATTTCTGGCTCGAGAGATGATTCATCAGGGGTACGTAGGAGCGGTTTCATGTCGATATCGAGCGGTGCAGTGGCTTTTTCCGAGCTCGCGCAAACAGATCGCGCGGCGCTGGCATTTCTGTACGAACATCCGCAGTGGTTCGCGCAGATTTTTGCGGAGTTGGAACGTCGCAAGGTCCCGTTCGAAAAGATTTTCATACCCGAGCATTTTTATGAAGTGGGGCAGCAGAAGCCCGGCTTCAAAGTGTTGTTCAATCGGATGAGCCCCTCGGCGAACAGCCGCCAGCACGGCTCAGGCATCTTTCATACCCTGGCGTATCTCGAGCATCTGCAACTGCAAGGGGTGCGCGTCCTCAACGGCGCCAAGGCGTTTCGCTATGAAATATCCAAGGCCGGCCAGGCGTCGCTGCTGAACTCGCTGGGTTTGCGCTTTTTGCCGTCGCGCATCATTCACTCGCCGCATCAGGCGGTTGCCGCTGCGGAAGGCTTGCGCTATCCGATCATCGTCAAGGCCAACACCGGCGGCAGCGGCAAGGGCATCGTCCGCTTCAATACTCCGGCCGAACTGGCAGCGGCGGCATCGGCCCGGCAGCTGGATCTGGGCTATGACAGCGTGGCATTGGTGCAGGAATTCATTCCGGCGCGCGGCGGCTTCATCACGCGCGTGGAAACCATCGGCGGCAAGTATCTGTACGCCATCAAGGTACACCTGAGCGGCGAGACATTCGATTTGTGTCCGGCCGACATTTGTCAGACCTCGGCCGGACAGGCCTTGGACAATGCCTGCGTGGTGGAAGCCTCGAAAGCAGGGCTCAAAGTTGAAGGCTATGACGCGCCGGCCAAGGTGACCCAGGATATCGAACGCATCGTGCGCGCCGCCGGCATCGATGTGGGCGGGATCGAATACATCGTCGATGACCGCGACGGCAACATCTATTACTACGACATCAACGCACTCTCGAATTTTGTGGCCGATGCGCCGCGCGTGATCGGCTTCAACCCGGTGGAAAATCTCGCCGATTATCTGCAGGACGAGGTGCGCCGTGCCTCCTAAGAAAGGAATTCGCTACGGTTACTGGATGCCGGTATTCGGCGGCTGGCTGCGCAATGTTGAAGATGAACAGATGCAGGCCAGCTGGGACTACACCAGCAAGCTGGCGCGGCGCAGCGAGGAGATCGGTTTCGATCTCTCGCTGATCGCAGAGCTCAATATGAACGACATCAAGGGCATCGATGCGCCGAGCCTCGATGCCTGGTCGACCGCAGCGGCCCTTGCGGCGGTCACCAGGACGCTGGAATTGATGGTCGCGGTACGCCCGACGTTTCACCTGCCGGCGCTGTTCGCCAAGCAGGCCGCGAACATCGATCACATCAGCAATGGACGCCTGGCGCTGAACGTGGTTTCGTCGTGGTGGGAGCAGGAAGCGAAAATGTACGGCGTCGACTTCGAACGCCACGACGATCGCTATGGCCGCACCTCGGAGTGGCTGGACGTGGTCAACGGCGCGTGGTCGCAGAAGACCTTCAATCACGCCGGCAAGTATTACAAGACCGATGGCACGGTGCTCGAGCCCAAGCCGCTGCGCTCGCCGCGGCCGCCGATCTATGCCGGCGGCGAATCGGAAGCCGCAAAAAATCTCATTGCGCAGAAATGCGATGCGTATGTCATGCACGGCGATTCGCCGGAACATGTGGCCGCCAAGATCGCCGACATGAGCGCGCGCCGGGAAAAATTCGGGCTCGGGCGGATGCAGTTCGGCGTGGCCGGATACGCCTTCACGCGCGATTCCGCGGGCGAGGTCGCCAAGGAGATCGAGCGCATCACCGACGTGAAGCAAAACGCCAAGGGCTATGCGAACTACCAGCAATGGCTGCAAGGCACGCAGCTCGAGCAAAAAATGTCGATTCAGGAATATTCAGTATCGAACCGCGGATTGCGCTCAGGCCTGGTCGGTACTCCTTCGCAGGTACAGGATCAGATCGGCAAGTTCGAAGAGGTGGGCGTCGATCTTTTGCTGCTGCAATTCAGTCCGCAATTGGAAGAAATGGAAAGATTCAGCGACAGCGTCATCCGCTAGTGCCGCCGCAAAATCCCGAGCGGCCGCTGGCAGTGCGATGCGGGGCATTTGGCGATATGGTGCTGCTCACGGCGCTGATCCGAGTCCTGCACGCGGAATTCGAGCTGCCCGTCGATATCGTGACCTCAGGCCCCTGGAGCGAGCCGCTGCTGCGCGGGCAGCCCGGCGTGGGCGAAATTTTCTGC
This sequence comes from uncultured Gammaproteobacteria bacterium, assembly GCA_963809645.1. Classification (GTDB taxonomy): domain Bacteria; phylum Pseudomonadota; class Gammaproteobacteria; order Steroidobacterales; family Steroidobacteraceae; genus Bog-1198. The sequence goes on along the minus strand of CAWEKK010000007.1, from coordinate 77,171 downwards.
GTCCGCAGCCGCAAGACGCCGTACTGGCTGAGCCTGGATCAGCAGCGCGTGGTGCGTCAATTGCGCGCACGCGGCGCAGGTCCCACCTGGTTCTGCGACGGCAATCAGGCAGCCAAACCCATGCTGGAGCGCGCGGGAATAACCAGCCGGTACATCGTGGATGCGAGCGATCACGCCTTGCTTCCGGGCGAACACGCGACGGAACAATGGCGGCGTCTGGCGCAAATCATGCCGAGCGTCGGAGGCAGTACTTCCCGCCCCGACCTCGAGGCGATTGCTCCGGGCTGCTATCTGCAAGTGACACCGGCACAACGCGGCGAGCTGAGCGCTTGGCTGGCAATGCGCGGCATTGCCGATCAGCCGTTGATTTTGCTGCAGATCGGCAATAAGCGCACCATGCGGCGCGGACTGCGCCGGCTTGCGGTGAACAACAAGTATTGGCCGATGGCGCGCTGGGCAGAGGTTCTGCGCTTCCTGCGCGATCGCCATCCCCGGCATGCAATCGCATTGCTCGGCACGGGCCCCGAATATCAGCTCAACCAGGAGCTCGCCTCGCTGGCGGACATCACCGGCCTGCACAATGTCGCCGATGATCTGCCAATTCCGCGTCTGGTGGCGTTGCTGGATCGGGCCGAAGGCCTGGTGACCGTGGACTCAGGTCCCGCGCATGCCGCCGCGGCGGTGGGCTGTCCTCAAGTGGTGCTGTTCGGCAAGGCGTTGCCGTCCTTGTATAGGCCGTGGGGCGCTGCCGGTGCGGACGTCCAGGTACTGGCCGGCGAGATCAACGGCGAACCGGACATGCAGGGCATCGCCGCGGCCACGGTGATCGCCGCGTGGAGCAGGCTTAAGTTGCGCGGGAGCTAGGCCCGGCGCGCAGACCGACGCTTCAGCCTATGGAGGCGTCGGCGCGCGCAGCATATCCTGCGTCACCAGCACCACGCCGCGTTTAGTGACGAAGAATCGTTTGGCATCCGTGGCCAGGTCTTGTCCGATTTGCAGGCCGTCCGGTATCACGCAGCCCTCATCCAGGATGCTGCGCGTGATTTTGCAGTGCCGGCCGACGCTCACGCCCGGCAACAGCACCGAACTCTCGATGATGCTGGCCTCCTCGATGCGGACACTATTCGACAGCAGCGACTCTTTCACGTACGCGCCTGAAATGATGCAGCCGCCGGCGACCATGGAATTGACGGCCATGCCGCGCCGGCCGTCGTCATCCAAAACGAATTTCGCCGGGGGCTGTTGCGGCTGATAGGTCCAGATCGGCCACTGATGATCGTAGATGTTCAGCTCGGGATTGAGCGACACCAGCTCCATGTTCGCCTCGTACAAGGCATCCACGTTGCCGACATCGCGCCAGTAATTCTGTGCGCGCGTTTCAACGTCATGGAAGGGATAGGCGAATACGCGCATGCTTGCGATGGCCGGAGGAATGATGTTGCGGCCGAAATCGTGATTGGTCGATTCGTTGGCGGCGTTTTCGGTCAGCAATTTCTCCAAGCGTTCCGTTGCAATTACATAGATTCCCATGGAGGCGCGCGCAAAGTTTTCGTGACCGATGATCGGATCGGGCTTTTGCGGCTTCTCCGCAAATTTCAGCACGCGATTGGTGTCATCGGTGGTCATGATGCCGAATTCGTTGGCGCGTTCGATCGGCACATCCACCACGCCCACCGTGATATCCGCCTCGCATTGATCGTGATAAGCGATCATCGGGCCGTAGTCCATTTTATAAATATGATCGCCGGCCAGAATCAACACGTGCGTCGGATGATGCGAGCGGATGAAATCCAGGTTTTGATAGACCGAGTCGGCGGTGCCGCGATACCAATGCGTCCCGATCTGCTGCTGGGCCGGGATCAATTCGACGAACTCGCCGAGCTCGCCGCGCAGATAGCTCCAGCCATGCTGAATGTGCTGGATCAGCGATTGCGATTTGTACTGCGTCAGCACTGCGATTTGCCGGATGCCGGAATTGACGCAATTCGACAGAACAAAATCGATGATGCGGAACTTTCCGCCGAAAGGCGTCGCGGGCTTGCAGCGATGTTGGGTGAGCGCTTTGAGGCGCTCGCCGCGGCCGCCGGCCATGATTACCGCCAGAGTGCCGCTGGTTAGACGGCTGACGTAGCGTCCGGTGTTGTTGCGGGCGGCGTGTCGCATTCACCAAGCCTGACACACTCAGGGAACGCCTGCACCAGGTTTTCTCCGGCCCGCTTTCACCCTTTGTTAGACTGCCTTTCATGGCGGCGTTGAAGCTGTGTATTTTGAGCGCGGAGATGGTTCCGTACGCGAAGACCGGCGGTCTGGCGGACGTCGCGGGGGCGCTGGTGAGCAACTTGGGCGCTCTTGGCCACGAGGTTCGCGCCTTCATGCCGCTCTATTCGGCCGTGCGCCGCGGCCACGCGGCTTTCGAGCCGGTGCCTGCCGTTCAGGGCGTGGCGCTCTCCATCGGCGACACCGAGTACCGGTTTTCGCTGCTGAGCGCCCGCTACCCCGGCAGCGATATCCCGGTGTATTTCATCGATTGTCCGGCGCTGTTCGACCGGCACGGCCTCTATACCAATGATCCCGACGAGCATCGGCGCTTTTTATTGTTCAGCCGCGCCGCCCTCGAGAGTTGCCGGCGCCTCGGATTCGCGCCGGATATATTTCATTGCAATGACTGGCACACCGCGTTCCTGCCGCTGTATCTGAAAACGCTGTATCGGGGCGATGCGCAGCTGGCGCGCGCCAAGTCGCTGCTGACGATTCACAACATAGGATATCAGGGCGTCATATCCGGCAGCTTTGCGCCGGATCTGAATCTCGGCGCCGCCTTGTCCATGCTCGATCAGGGCGATTTGGGGCGCGGCACCATCAACTCGCTGAAGACCGGGATCAAACATGCGGACGCGGTCAGCACCGTCAGCCCGACTTATGCGCGTGAAATTCGCGAGTCGCCGCTCGGCATGGGAATGCAGGCCGCCTTGCAGGAACGCAAGGATCGCGTACACGGAATACTGAATGGCGTCGACTATCAAGAATGGGATCCGCGCCACGACCCGCATCTCAGCGCGCACTTCGGACCCCAGGATCTGCGCGGCAAGCTCATCAACAAGGAAATGCTGATCGCGACGCTGCAGCTCAAGATGTCGACCACGCTCCCGCTGGTCGGAATGGTGACGCGGCTGACCGAGCAGAAGGGCATCGATCTGTTGTTCGAGGCGCTGCCGGCACTGCTGCAGGCCCGGGATTTCGGCGTGGCCGTGCTCGGCAGCGGGGATCCACAATATGCCGCATTCTTCGAAGGCCTGGCGCAGCGCTTTGCGGATCGAGTCAGCTACAGCTCGGGATTCGATGAGCCTCTTGCCCATTTGATCGAAGCCGGCAGCGATATTTTTCTGATGCCCTCGCGCTACGAACCCTGCGGTTTGAATCAGATGTACAGCCTGCGATACGGAACCATCCCGGTGGTGCGCAATACCGGCGGACTGGCGGATTCGGTGCAGCATTTTGATCCCAGCACCGGCCGAGGTACGGGTTGTGTGTTCAACGATTACGATGCGCCGGCGGTTCGCTGGGCGCTCAACACCGCGCTTGATTGGCACGGCGACCCGCGCAGCTGGCTGCCATTGACGCAAAATGCGATGGCCAAGGACTTCTCCTGGACGCGGCAGATCAAGGAATACGAATCGTTGTACCGCAGTTTGACTACGGCGTGACCTCAAGCAGCGCATAGCGGCGCCCGTGAGGCAGCGCATAGTCCTCGGCGAGCTTCAAGTTTGCGGCGCCGATCCAGGCGGGGAACTCGGGCTCCGGCGTCCTGCGGCGCCAGGGCAACTGCAGCGGCGACTGCTTCGGAAGCAGCGCAAGGAAAAAACTATCCGGCGCGGCGGCGGCCGCTGCCTTTGCGCGCTCGATGCTTGCGGCATCCAGCGGGCCTGAGATTCTCAGAACCGACCGGCTGGTGTACATGTCGATCATTGCACGCGTGGTTTCATCGGGTGCCAGCAGGACCAGCGGCTTGCCCTGGATCTTGTCGCCGATAGCCCGGCTGACGCTGCCCAAATCCTGCCAGGTGTCCACTTGCCGGTAGATCTGCGAGGCCGGCGCGGTCAGCAGCGCGCAGTAGGCGAGGAGCAGTGCCCACAGACAATAGGCTACTTGATCGCGCGCACTGCCCCAGGCGCGGTACGCCAATATCGCAGCCGCGATGAGCCCGCAGCATGGGATTGCCACGTAGAGCGGCCGATGACTCATGCTATTCCAGGAGTCGGCGCCGATCAGCACCAACGCCGCGATAAACACGGCGACTGCGAGGAGCAGCAGCGCCGCGGTGGCACGCAGCGCGCGCACATCCCAGAGGTCCGGACCCGGCAGGATTTGGCGCGCCCACCAAGCCACCAAGAGTGCGGCTCCCGGAAGCGCGGGCGCAAAGTAGATATTTCGCGCCGTCGCGGCCAGCGACAGCAAAACGAGCGGCGGCAGGGACGCGGCAAGCGCAAAGCGGACGGCGCGATTGTCATGCAGCGATGTTTGCCGTTGCCGCCAGGCGCGCCGCACCGCCGCGATGACCAACAATGTCCACGGGAACAGGTACATCGGCAATTCAAGCAAATATTTGCCGGGTGAGTTGCGATGCGCCGCTGCGTACTGCAATTCGGGCGGCGCATCCACGGCTGCGAAGCGGCCGACCAGATTGTTCCAAAAGAACACTTTCAAATGATCCGGCCCGTCGTTGCCCCGGTACACGAACCAAACCCAGGTGAGAATCAGAGCCGCCTGCAGCAAGAGTCCGGCGTACAACTCCCAGCGCAGCAACTCGCGCCAGCGCCGCTCCCAGAGGCTCAAGGCCAAAATGGTCAGCGCCGGAACCATCCACGCCGCCGCGCTTTTGCATAGAAAACCCAATCCTAACGCGGCATGCATCAGGAGATAGCCGCGCAAGCGTTCTGCGCTGCCCGCCGCGTAGAATCCGATATAGGCGCCGAGCAAGGCGACCGAAACCGTCGCGAGCAGCGGTGCATCGGTGGCCAGCCAAATCGCGGTTTGATACGACAACAGAAAGGTGCTGACGGCTGCGGCTCCCACCAGGCCGGCGAATCGGCCCACGCTGCGGGCCCCCAGCAACCCCACGCCGAGTGCCGTGATTAGCGCATACAGCAAATTGGGCAACCGAGCTGCCCACGCCTCATTGCCCAGGACCTTGATCGGCAACGCAGCCAGCCAATAGGTCAACGGGGGCTTTTCACAGAACGCTTCGCCCGCCAACAGGGGAACGGCTTTGTCGGCCTGCCAGCTCATGCGCCAGGCGATATCCGCCTCGCGCGGTTCGTCCGGCGTCCAGTAGCCGCGGCCGAACATGCCGATGCACCACGTCAGCAGCAACGCGGCTGCAACCCAGCCGATCAGCGCTTTTGGATTATTCAACGCGGCGGATCGCATTTGCCGACTATACTTCAGGCGGGCTCTTGCCTGGGCGATGCGCTGCATTCAAAGTAGGCGCTCTAAAAGATTCATGGTGATCCGTGATCGAACAGTTTTGTGATTGGTTGTCGAGGACGGACATCAGCGTCGCGTTTCAATCGGCGAATTGGTTTGTTCCACTGGTGCAGACGGTCCATATCATTTCCATCGCGATCCTCCTGACTTCCGTATATGTCGTGAGCTTCCGGCTCATTGGGCTTACGCGCGGCACACAGCCGCTGGCGGTTTTGACGGCCAGGTCGACGCCGTGGGTCTGGATAACGCTTGGCGTCTTGCTCGGCACCGGCATCCTGCTGACGATCACGGAACCGGCGCGCGAACTGCTCAACTGGGTTTTTCGCGTGAAGATGCTGCTGGTGCTGGCGCTCGCGGCAATCCTGTTGATCGTGCAAGTACGCACGCGCCGTAATCCGGACTACTGGGTTGAATCGCCGTTGCGGCGTCGAAGTGCACGCGCTCTCGGTATCGTCGCCGTCATCATCGGCGCCGGCATAGTCACAGCCGGACGTTGGATCGCCTATGTTTAACCCGAGCCGCCCGGCGCCTTAAGCACGTGGCTCTCGAACAAGTCTTGGAGCGGCTGCAAGATCTCAGCTTGCCCACCCAGATTCGCGAGTCGGTGTGGTTATTCCCCACGATCGAGACCGTCCACGTATTTGCACTGGTGCTGGTCGTGGGCACGATCATGACTGTCGATCTGCGTCTCTTGGGCCTGGTCAACAAGGAGCGTCCCTTCAGTCAAATAGCGGCCGAGATGCTGCCATGGACCTGGGTTGCCTTCAGCGTGGCAGCGCTTGCCGGCTTGCTGATGTTTTCATCCAAGGCGCTGATCTACTACGGCAACATTCCGTTCCGATTGAAAATGGCCTGCCTGCTCGCCGCCGGCGTCAACATGGCGGTATTTCACGGCTTGGGTACGCGGCATCTCGATATCTGGGATCGGGGCCGGCCGCCCTGGCCGGCAAAATTGGCCGGCGGGGCCTCGTTGCTGTTGTGGAGCGCGATTGTTGCTGCGGGCCGATGGATCGGGTTCACGACTTAGCGGCGCGGAGCCTTGCCGTAAGCCGGCGGTAGCCAAGATATGCGCCGGTCGCGCACACCACGGTCACGCCCGACATCAGAAGCAGCATGATTGCATCCCACTGCGGCCGCGCTCTGATGGCAGCCGCGAAGTCCAGACGATGCAGCCCTTGGTGCAGCCACCGATAGGCCATGGCCTCCGTGTCGAGTTTGGCGGTTATCATTCCGGACACAGAATCCAGGTAGTAGCGCGTGCCGGATGACAGGACGACGCGATACACCGGCAGAACCACCGTCTCTGCATGGTGGTTGAAATAGTAATTGTCCTCGTGTGCCAGCAGTTCGAGACCGCCTGCCCGGCCGCCGTTCAAGGTGCTCGATAGGAACCGCAAGTCCTGGCCGGCGAGCGGCGCCGGCACGCCGCCGGCATCGAGCCGCCGACGTTCACCGCTCACGGCGCTCAAGATGAAGTAAGGCTCGCCGTTGAGCGGCGCCGCCTGCACGGATACCGCGGCCGGCCGCCGCAGGGCAATCGCCTGCAACGCGCCCGCGAAAGAGGGTCCCGCCGGCGCCGGGGTGCCGTGAATTCTCGCGGTTTCCGCGCGCGCGCCGCCGCCCTCGAGCCAACCCCAGGGGTTCATGGACAGCAGGCCGCTCAGCACCCAGGTCAGGGTGAAGATGCCGCATAGCAGTCCCGCGACGTGATGCCACAATTGGAAACCGGCGTAGGGCGACCAGCGGCCGGCAGGCTGAGCGGCCATCTGACGCACGCCGAGATATATCCCGATGCCGGCGAGAAAGCAGCCGAGCAGCGATGCATAGATCACGATCTGATTCCAAAGCGCTGCGTGCCGGCGCAGCTCCGTGAAGTACAACCAATGCGGAATTGCACCCAACCAATTCCAAAAGCGTTCGTGGGCGGTGGTCATTTGTACTGCCCGGCCGCTGACGCTCGATACATATATTTCGCTGCCGGCGTCGTCGTTCAAACCGAAACGGTACAACGGCCGCTGCCAATTGAAATCGCCGGATACGGTCCACTGATCGCTGTCGATGAGACCCAGCAAATGCGGTGCAGCCGGCCGGCCCGCGGCGAAACCCGCGGCAACCTCGGCCGCCTGTTCGGCGGTGATGCCGGCGAGAAAAGCGCCTGTCCGTAAATCCATCGGGTGCGAATTTCGCCCCAAGAGAACCGGGCGGCCCGCCAACATCTCTATCCGGGATCCGGCCTCGAGCGAGGCGTCGAGCGCCGAGTCGGCGATCTTGCAGCAGCCTTCCCAGGCGATCGGAAGCAACGCCTTGAGACGAACATTTTCCGCCAATGCCGGATAGCTGACATACATCATGACGACGCCGGACAAACACCACAGCACCATCAACGCGCCCACGCCGATACCCAGATAGCGATGCGATAGCAGGATCAAACGAGTCATGCCGCCTATATAGCATGCGAACGTCGCACTGTTGCCTGCGTTATTATTGTTTGGATGCGCATTGCCGTTGTCTTCATCCTGTGGCTGATTGTGGGCGCGGCTGTTTTCGCGGAAAGCAGCTATGCCGAACGAAAGCTATTGCGCGCCGACCCCGATGCAATGCCGCGCGGCTCGGCGTTGTTCCAATTCGCGGTCATTCGCGGTGCACCTCTGTTCGGCGCGCATTGCGCGGCCTGTCACGGATCATCAGGTTCCGGAGATCAGGATAAAGGAGTGCCGAACTTGAGCGACGGCGACTGGCTTTACGGCGCAGGCCGCGTCACGGATATCGAGAAGGTGATCGAGTTTGGGATTCGCTCGCGCAATTCCCGAGCCTGGAATCTCGCGATCATGCCGGCGTATGCGCGGCCGCAGCCAAATCCCGCGGATAAGAACATTCAACCCTTGGCGCCGCGGGAGATCGACGATGTGGTCGAATTTCTCGTGCGGCAACAAGGCGGCCCGGCGGACGGTGCAGGCGGCCAAGCGCGGTGCCGCGCTGTTTGACGGCCCAGCGGGCTGCTATGACTGCCATTCCCTCGACGCCCAGGGCGACGCCGCAATCGGCGCACCGAATCTGACCGACGGCATCACCCTCTATGGGGACGGCAGCCGCGCGGCGCTGTTCATGTCAATCGCCTACGGCAGACAGGGCGTGTGCCCGGCATGGCTCAAGCGCTTGGGCCCGGCCAAAATCCGCGAACTGGCTGTGTACGTCTATTCAATTTCACATTCTGGTGCCTATCAAAATGCCAATTGATCAATTCGAGCCTGCTTCCTGGCGCAATCCGGGACAGGTCAGCAGTGCGCGGTCGTTCGTACTCATGAGCGCCGGCGTGCTCCTGGGCCTATTGCTCGCGGGGTATTCTCTGTTTACGGCGCGCAGTTCCACGACTCTCGTGGTTCCCGGCGAGGACGTCGCGCTGGTCAATCAGCAGCCGCTGTCACGCGCCGATTATCTGGCGCTCCTGCAGACCTTATATGACGTCGACCTGAGCCATGCTACCAAGGAGCAGCGCCGCAAGGTTTTGGACGACATGATCCGCGAAGAGCTGTTCGTGCAGCGGGGCCTCGAGCTCGACGTTGCCGCATCCGATCCGGATGTGCGCAGCGCGCTGGTCAATGCCGTCGAGCTGGAAATTGCGGAAAACGCGATAACCGCGCAGCCGAGCGAAGCGGCGCTGCGGCAATTCTACGCCGCGCACTTGGACCGCTACGTCAGCGAAGGAACGATCAAGGTCAGGGACCTGGTTTTCCCGGCCGCCGTGCTGCATGAATTGCCGGCAAGCCCCAAGCGCGCTCAAGGCGGCAATCTCGGATCCACAGACTCTGGCGCGCCTTGGCGGCCGCGACTCGGGAAAAATCAAGGACGACGAGTTTTATTTTGCCGCGAAGATTCACCTGGGCGATGAATTGTTCGCCGCGGCCAAGGATTTGTCCGACGGCATGGTGTCGGCGCCCCTGCGGCTGGCCGACGGCGTACACGTGCTCGATATGGAGAAAAATAAGCGACCGGTGCCGTTCGATTTTGCCGCCGCGCGCGCCCAGGTATTGAGCGATTATCGCAATGAAGCGGTCGATCGCCTGAAGGCAAGCGGCGAGTCGTTCCTGCGCAAACGGGCGAATGTACTGATCGCGGACGATTTGCGTTGAAGCCGGCCGCATTCTTGCTGTGGGCCTGCGCCGCACTGTGCGCGGCCGCGCCCGCCGCGGCGCACGTGCGCAGTCAATCGCATTCGGTTTGGGAGATAAACGGCCCGTTCGTGGACGTGGTGGTCACGATTCCCGACATCGAAGCAAAGCGGCTGGCGACGGATGCAAGTCCGGTCACCCCGGAACGCGTCCGGGACTACTTGACGTCCAAGACATATGCCATTGCCGACGGCAAGCGCTGCGCGCTGGTCCCGCCGGTCGAAATTCTCTCGGCATTGGCCGGCTTCAGCAAATTCGACTTTACCTTTAAGTGCGAATCGGCGTCCAACCTGCAGATCCATTCCGGCGCGTTCTTCGACCTGGTCCCAAGTCATACCAATTTCGCGCAGGTGCAAAACGCGGCGACCGGCGAATTCACCGAACAATTGATCACCAACGAACATCAAACGATTGAGGTGACCGGCGGCGCGGGCGGGAGACTCAAAAACGCGAGCTTTTTCGAATTCATTCGCATGGGCACGATGCACATCTTTACCGGCGTCGATCACATGTCGTTCCTTCTGGGATTGGTGCTGATATCGCGACGGCTTCGCGATCTCGTGTTCGTCGTGACCGGCTTCACCATTGGCCACAGCCTGACGCTGGCGTTGGCGGTCACCGGCGTCCTGCGGCCGCATGCTGAGTATATCGATGCCTTGGTTGCCCTCACCATCGCCTTGATTGGTGCGGAAAATATCGTGGTGCAGACGCGCCGGCCCACGCCGATCGCATTGGGGGTCGGCGTCTGTCTCGGTCTCATGGCGTTGTTTCAGTTCTTAGGGTTCGGCGGCCTGCCCAGTCTGCTGCTGCTCGGCGCCGGATTATTCACCGCGAACTACCTGCTGCTCTCGGGCAACATTCGCGACGCCGGCCGCCTGCGAATCCTGGTGACGTTGGTGTTCGGGTTGATCCACGGTTTTGGCTTCGCCGCCGATCTGCTGGAGCTGCAGCTGCCCACGCAGCGGCTCGCCGAGTTGCTGGTCGGCTTCAACCTCGGCGTGGAAGTGGGTCAATTGGCGCTGGTGGTCGCTGCGACTTTGTTGGTTCTCGCACTGAAGCGCCTGCGGCTGGCACTGCCGCGCCCGATCGTCGTCGATGTTGCTTCGGGCTTTCTCGTCGCGCCTCGGCGTGTTCTGGTTCGTCAGTAGAAGCTACGCTTGAGCGTCGGAGCGCAGCCGACGTTCAGGCCCGGCGCCTGATATAAGGATGGCATGGACAGGGGTTGGATCATTAGCGGCGCTCTCTTGCTGCTGTTGGCCGTGATGTTCGCAATCTCACTGCTGGCCGGGCGCGTATGGCTGCCCGTTGCGGAGGTGTGGCACGGCTTGTGGTCGCCGGAGGTCGAATCTCGCCTCGGCCATCGTCACGCAGCTGCGGCTGCCGCGGGCCATTCTCGCCCTCGAAGTGGGCGGTGCCTTGGGAATGTCGGGCGCCGTGCTGCAAGGGGTGACGCGCAACCCGCTGGCCGAACCCGGTTTACTGGGCGTGTCCGCCGGGGCCGCGCTCGGCGCAGTCATTGCCGTCTACTTTGGTTTCGCAGCGCATCTCACGATCGCCGCGCCCCTGCTGGGGTTGCTCGGCGCCTTGCTCGCCAGCGCCCTGACTTTCGCCCTGGGCCGGGGCGGCGGGACGATCACCTTGGTGCTGGCGGGCGCTGCCGTATCTGCGCTCGCCGCGGCGGGCATTGCCTTGGCGCTCAATCTGGCGCCCAATCCATACGCCGCCTACGAAATCATGACCTGGCTGATGGGTTCGCTGGCGGACCGCAGCTGGACCCAGGTGATCCTGGTGACGCCGTTCATCCTGATTGGGTTGCGCCATGCTGCTGTTCACCGCCCGCGGCCTCGATGCGCTGGCGTTGGGCGAGGCGCAGGCGCAGAGTTTGGGCGTCGATCTCGGCCGGCTTGTATTTCCTGGCCGTATTCGGCACGGCGTTGGCGATTGGCGCGTCGACGGCGGTCACGGGGGTCGTCGGTTTCATCGGGTTGGTTGCGCCTCACCTGGTGCGGCCGCTGCTGGGCCATCAGCCCAGCCGCATCCTGGTGCCGGCTGCGTTGTGCGGGGCGCTGCTGTTGCTGCTGGCCGATGTCGCGACCCGGTTGATTCATGTCGGCACCGAACTGAAGCTTGGAGTATTGACCAGCATGATTGGTACGCCCTTTTTCTTTTGGCTGGTCGTGCGGCTGCGCAAGACGGCGCCTTAAAGCGTTCGAAGGAGAATCATCGTGACAGAGCATGTTCTGGTGGAGAAGAGCGGAGAAGCTGCTGGCTACTGACGCTGAACCGTCCGGATAAGAAGAACGCGCTGACCCGCGCCATGTACAAGACACTGGCGACCGAGATCGCCGACCGCGGATGGCGATCCCAACATTCGCTGCATTTTGATCAAGGCCAATGGCGACATGTTCACCGCGGGAAATGACCTGGCCGATTTCGCCGCCATCGGCAATGCCGCCGCCGCGCCGCAGCCGGAAGATGCCAATCCGTTCCTGCCGGCGCTGGCCAGGGCGCGCACGCCGATCGTCGCCGCCGTCAACGGCCGGGCGGTCGGCGTCGGCGTAACCATGCTGCTTCATTGCGACATGGTCTTCGTCGCGGAAGATGCCTTGCTCATCGCTCCGTTTGTCAATCTGGCGCTGGTTCCCGAGGCGGCCTCCAGTCTATTGATGCCGTTGCGCATCGGACACGCGCGCGCCTTTGAAATGTTCGTGCTCGGTGAGCCGGTGAACGCGGAAAAGGCCGTGAGTTGGGGGATCGCGAATCGCGCGGTGCCGCCCTCAGAACTGCATGCGACCGCGCGTGCCGCCGCCGCGGCGATCGCGGCGCGCGCTCCGGCCTCCGTGGTTGCGACCAAATCATTGATGCGGGAGGAGTCGGTGCTGTTGGAGCGCATGGCCCAGGAGTCGGCGCATTTCTTGAAGCAGCTCAAATCCGCGGAATTCAAAGAGGCATTTACGGCATTTTCGCAACGGCGCGCCGCCGGATTTCAGCAAATTCGGCTGATCATGAATAGCGCCATCGTATTTGCGGTTGCGATGCTGTCGGCAGCGGCGTTGTCGCCGGCGCGCACAGCCGCCGCGGCGGATTCGGCGCCCCGGCATGTGATGTCGCTCAGCATGTGCACCGACGACTTGCTGCTTGAGTTGCTGCCGCCCGAGCGCATTGCCTCGGTCACCTACTACTCGCGCGATTCCAAGCATTTCCTACCAATGGCCGCAGGCCATGAAGGTGCGGATCAACTGGGGCACGGTCGAGGAAGTACTCGCTGAAAAGCCCGACCTGGTGCTGGCGGGGACCTACACCACGCCGGCAGCGCGCGCACTGCTGAAAAAATTCGGCTGGCCGCTGCTCGAAGTCGCACCGGCCGCGAATTTCGACGAAATTCGCGCGGTAACCCGCCAGGTTGCGCGTGCGCTCGGGCGAGAAGCCGCCGGCGAAATGCTGATCGCGAAAATGGATTCGACCCTGCGGCAACTCGCCGCCTCCAAGCCGCGGCAGATCATTCGCGTGGCAGCCTGGGGGGAGGGCGGATCGATTCCGGGCAGGGGCACCATGTTCGATGCCATTCTCACGGCGGCCGGCGGCATCAATATCGCGGCGGACTTGGCGGGCGGTGCTTATACGACTTTTGATCTTGAGCAGCTGATTTCATCGCGCCCCGACATCATCGCCTACGCCAGCAACATCGCGGACACGCCGGGACTCAACACCGATTTGGCGCAGCATCCGCTCCTTCGCAAGCTCTATTGCCGGCCGCTCGGTCACGTATCCGAGCGCGCTCTACAATTGCGGCGTGGTCGAGAGTGCTGCTGCCGCCGTGGCGCTGCGTGCCAGCCTGCTGCAGGCCATGCACGGCGGTTCATGAGCATACTCGACGCATCGCAGATCTGCGTACGGCGCGGATCCCGGACGATTCTTGACGGCGTCACCATGCGCGCCCAGTCCGGCGATTTCGTCGCGGTCATCGGCGCGAACGGCGCCGGCAAATCGACGCTGCTGTCGGTGCTGGCGGGATTGCTGAAGCCTGATTCCGGCGCCGTCAATCTCGACGGCGTTTCGATTCACGCCTTGTCCGGTGCGAAATTGGCGCGGCGGCGCGCCTATCTGCCGCAAAATCCCCGCTGCGAATGGCCGATCTCGGTGCGAAGGCTGGTGGCACTGGGCTTGACGCCGGCATTGCCGGCTTTCGGCGGACTGCCCGCAAGCTTCGATTCTAGAATTACGCAGGCATTGCAAGCTTGCGATCTGCTCGGCCACCGCGAACAGCCTGCGACGACCTTGTCGGGCGGCGAACTTGCCCGTGCCATGCTGGCGCGCGCCTTGGTCGCCGACCCGGACGTGCTGATTATCGATGAACCCATCGCCGGCCTGGATCCCAAGCACGCGCTCGATACGGCGCGGCGTCTGCAGGGACTTGCGCGTGCGGGTAAGCTCGTTATCGCCTCCATCCATGATCTGACTCTGGCAGGCCGTTACGCCAGTCGCATCTTCGCGTTGGCGGACGGCCGGGTGCTGGGCGACGGCGCGACGCAATCAACCCTGACCCCCGAATTGATACATTCGGCCTTCGATGTCGCGGCCTGTATTTCCGGTGCGCCCGGCAGTGTCTATGTGGATTATGCGCCGTCGCCTTGAAGGGCTTGGGGCCGGGCTCTTGGTTCAGGGCGGCCCGCTGAGCGTGGTGAAGGCGGCTGTGATCAACAAGATCAGCGCGCCGGCCAAGATCTCTGCGAACACGGAGCGGCGAAACATCAGTACGGCGCGGGCGTGACGGTTCAACAGTTTCGGCGTGAGGTACAGTTTGTTCCACGCAGCGATGCCCAATAAACCCGCAACCGCCACCAGCTTGACGGCCATCATGCGTCCGTAGCCGCTGCCCCAAAACTGCGCGGCATTGTTGATCAACATGAACAGCAGGCTCGCGCCGGCGGCCAACAGCAATGCCACGACGCGCAGCGCCACCTGTCCGAAGCGCGCAGCGGCCGCGGCGATTTGCGCTTCGTTGTCGCCGGCGGCGATGACCGCCAGCGCCGGCAGCGCTCCGAGCCAAAATGCCGCGCACAGCAGGTGCAGGCAGAGCAGCAGAGCCGGCGTGGTATTCGGGACCAATCCATGGATGTGCCCGACCCATGCGAATGAAGTTGCGGCAATGATGGCGCCCGCAATGCCGGGTCCGCGAAGCCTGGGATTCGCCGACATTGCGCAGAGTGCGAGGGCGAGACCGCCAAGCCGCAGGCCGGTCGCCCGGCCCTCCCCGGCGCTCAAGAGCATAGCCACGAAATGTCCATTGAACATGCTGGCGAGGTCCCCGCCCATCGAGCCGGCGAGCAGCAAAATTCGCAGGATGCTCGCCATCGCCGCGACACCAACCAAAAGACCGACGAGGCGGCGGAGGGTGGCGCGCTGCCGATCCCGCAGCAGCGTGTTGCAGTAGGCTAGAAAGAAGATCAGACCGGAGACGCCGAGCGCGGTTGCATACGTGACCGCCTTTGCGAACATCGCGGCGAGGTCCCAGCCGCTGATCTCCACGCCGGCCTCAGCCTCGGTCCGAGCGGCTACGCGCCAATCGAAAAGACGAATGATCCTTTGGTGACATGCCCGTCATCGGCCGCCACCGCCGTCCACTGCACCGTGTAATGACCCGGCGACAGGGCCGGCAAAGTCAAGGTATAGGTCAGACCCGGCTTCGCGTCCTTATCGAGCGGGATTGGAATCTCCTTGCCGTCGACCACGAGCTTCAATAGCGCGAGTTGCGCGGCCTCGTTGAACGTGAGCGTCAGTGTCTTGGGCGCCGCGGCCAATTGGGCGTTATTGGCCGGCGTTGAACTCTGCAATTTCGCATGCGCCATGCAGGGCCCGGCCGCAGCCACGCCGCAGAGAGTAAAGGCCAACAGAGCTTGTTTAAGCATAAGTAAAGTCCCGTTTCGTGTCGGAATCGATGGTCTGCAATATACTCGCACGCATGATTCTATATGGCTACGGCTTGAGTTCGGCTTCGTACCGGGTACGAATTGCACTGGCCCTTAAGAACTTGCCATACACATCGATCATCAAGAACTTGCGCTCGGGCGAACACCGTCTGTCGGAATTTCTGCAGATCAATGTTCAAGGCTTCGTCCCGGCGCTCAAGTTGGACGAGGGCGTCGTGCTGACGCAATCCGTGGCCATCATCGAATATCTCGATGAGCTGCATCCCGTTCCGCCGTTGCTGCCGGCCGAGCCCTTGGCGCGGGCGCGGGTTCGCGCGCTCACCCAGGCGATTGCCAGCGACATTCACCCGCTGAACAATCTGCGGGTACTGGGCTATTTGCAAGAAAAGTTGCTCTTGGACAAAGAGACGCGCGATGCCTGGTACCGGCATTGGGTGGCTGTTGGATTTGATGCCCTGGAACGATGGTTGGTCCGGGACGCGGCCACGGGGCGGTTCTGCCACGGCAACTCGCCCACGATGGCGGATGTTTGCCTGGTCCCGCAGGTGTTCAACGCACGGCGTTTCGCCGTCGACATGAATGCGTTTCCGCGAATTTCGGCGATCGATGCTGCCTGCCGGGAACTGCCGCCCTTTCAATCGGCAGCACCGCCGCCGCCGGTCTAGGAGCCTGTCTGAGTACTCAGACAGGCTCCCGGCGGCGCTGATTGCGGAAGGAATATCGCAGGAACAGCAAGCGTCTGCCGAGCCGTGCATCGGTGAGTTGACCCCACAAAGGATCGCGCGGCGCAAAGGTCCTGCCCATCACCAGGCCCATGCGCGCATCGCCCATTTCTCTGCCCGCGAGCTGCGGTGCAAGCGAGAGGAATTGCTCGTTGAGAAGACGCTCCTTGTAGAACGTGGCGAGCAGCCGCGGGCCGCCCTCGACCAGGATCCTCTTGCCCGTGATGGCCCGGCTCACCTCCGCGAGAATGTCGACCGCGGGAATTTCGCCGCCGCGGCGGCGGATCGTGCGGATCTGCACCGAATCCGGCACCTTGCGCGAGCGCAACTGCTTTGCTCCCGGCATGGTCGTGATGATCATGACCGGAACCTTGCCGGAGGCGAAGACCGGCAGACGCAGGTCGACGCTTCCTAATGCGCTGACGATGACATTCAATGAGGGTGAGCGTTTACCGAGAGCGGATTCAAAGCGGCGATAGTCGTTGGCATATTCGGGGCAGATGGCTTGCGCAGTCCAGACATGTTCCGGGTCGGCAGCCAGGGTACCGGAGCCGACGATCACCGCATCGGCTGCCGCCCGCAGCAATCCCATCACCATGCGATCCTGGGCGCTGAAGCCGCTGATATCGCCGCCGCCGCTGTGCCCTCTCACTTGCAGCGAAACGATGCCGTCCAAGGTGCTGACGAAATTGCTGTAGACCTGCAAACCCTTGCGGGGCGCCGACAATCGGAACGTGCCGTACAGTCGCGACAACTTCTGCGGAAGCGGCAACGCCCGGCCATCCTTTGATTCCAGCAGCGTGCGCAGAGAGTGGAAGTCCGAAGTTTGCCGCTTGCCGCCGTCCATTACGCATTTCCTAAGGTTTGCGAATCAGCGTGCGTAGGGACAGTCCTACGTTCAACACTCGTCGATACTGCACCCGCTAGCTGCTATCGTAACAACAATGCCATTGTTGACCAGCGCCTACCTGAAGTTGCTCCCGCTTGCGTTGATCCTAGGTGCCTCTCTGGTAATCGCGGCCCAGCCTGTCGAAGCGCTGCCGCCCGCCCGCGCAGGTGCCGCCAGCTGCCGCCGCGGCGCAGCCGCCCGCACCGGGACCGGCGGCCGGTCTCTCCGATTCCGCAGGGTTGCGCGCAACGGTATTCGGTGCGCCTCCCGAGGACATAGCGCCCCTGCCGGCCAAGGTGCCGCTTTCCGAAATCAACATCGCGCTGCCGTGGCGGCTGCCGGTGCCGCAGACCCTTTGGTTCGACGCCAAGCTGCGAGTATGGTTGTCGGCGCAAAACCAACCGGCGCCGTTGGCCATCGTCATTTCAGGCACCGGCAGCGACGGCAACACCAAAACAATTTCCGTGCTGCGTGCCGCGCTCTATGGCGCCGGCTACCACGTGTTGACCATCCCGTCGCCGACATTTCCGGGATTCATCGTCTCGACCTCGAGCACCGGCGTGGCCGGCGATCTCGTGCAGGATGGGCACGACTTGTATGCCGCCATGCAGGAAATCATTGCGCATCTGCCGCGCAAGGTGCGCATAACCGACATCGACCTGCTGGGCTACAGTCTGGGCGGCGCAAATGCCGCGATGGTCAAGTCGATCGATGCCGGCGAGGGCAAGCTCAAGATCCATCGTGTGGTCATGATAAACCCGCCCGTCAGCCTATTTTCGTCGGTGGGCCGCCTCGACAGGCTATTCGCAGCGTCGATCGGTCCCGGCGATCGGGCAGTGGAGATGCTCTACCGCCGCCTCTACGCGCAAATTGCCAATCTATATCGAGCCTCGGATCGCCTCGAGCTCGATGAGAACTTTCTACTGAGCGCGGGCGCCGCCTCGCTCAAGACCGATGCTGAGTTTTCCGCGGCGATCGCACTTACATTTCGCCTGCAACTGGTCGATATGTTTTTCGTCGGCGATCTCTACGCGAAGACCGGCGTCATCGTCGATCCCGATAGTCCGCCCAAGGTGGGCGACTCGCTCGAAGCCATTCAGCGCGATTTGCGTATCAAGCCTTTCGCCGACTACTTTGCAAAAGTATTCGCTCCGTACTACCTCAGGCGTAGACCCGATGCGACCAGCGCTTCGTTGATTGCCGCCAACCGGCTCGACATCATCGATGCGGCCTTGCGTTCGGGTCCCGACTACTACGCGCAAACCACGCGCAACGATTTGATTCTGAACAAGCCCGAACTTGCGTGGCTGAAGGAAACGTTGGGTTCAAGGATCGTCGTCTACGACCACGGCGGGCATCTTGGGGAAGTGGGCGAACGCCAGCAGGTGGCGGACATGCTGGACATGTTGGCGGGCCGCTGGCCGCGAAGCACGCCATGAAGCTTGCCTTGCTGGCGGCCTGCACTGCTTTGATGCTGGGCGGCTGCGCCTCGCAGGTGATATCCATACGCAAGGTCCCCGATCAAACGCCGGAGGCCGACAACGCTGCTGCCGCGGCCAATGCTGCGGCGTTTGGCAATGCCCTTGCCTCGGAATCGGCGAGCGCTGCGACGCAGGAGGCGCACGAAGCGCCGCCGCCCTTGACTCCGGCGGATGCGCCTCCCATGTACACCTACGATCCTTGGGAAAGGCTCAACCGATTTACCTACCGGTTCAACGCGCGTTTCGATGAAGCCATCTCCCTGCCGGTGACGAATGCTTATCGGCGGATGCCGCGGCCGATTCAATCCGGCGTTCACAATTTTTTCGACAATTTGCGGGAGATCGACAGCGTCGTCAATTACACGCTGCAGTGGCGTCTCAAGTACGGATTGCGCAGCCTCGGGCGACTGACCATCAACAGCACTATCGGGATCGGCGGTCTGTTCGACGTTGCCACCAAGCTGAAGCTTCCAAGCTCGCCCACCGGCTTCTCGGCAACCTTGGCCACCTGGGGCATGCATCCAGGTCCGTACTTGGTCATCCCACTGTTAGGCCCCTCTACCTTGCGCGACGGCGTCGGGGATCTGGCCGACTATGGCGTGGGCTATGCCATCAACGTCGCGGGTCTATTCCGCGGCACGGTCTCGTGGGCGCTGCTTTTTGTCAACGGCATCGATCAGCGCGCCAATGTGAATTTTCGCTACTACTCAGGCGGTTCGCCGTTCGAATACGAAACCATACGCTTCTTGTATGTGCGTCGGCGCTTGATCGAGGACGAGGGCTTGCGTCCCAAGAAGCTGCCCAAGAAAACCGAGTCCGATCTGCCCGCAGGGAAGTGAGTGCAGGCGCGCGGTCCCGTACGCCTATGGCGATGACCCGCGATTCAAATGATGGCAGACTAAACGGCCGTCGGAGATCTCGACTCCGAACAAGGGAGTGGTTTGCGTGAAAAGTCCGTTAATCCTGGCCGGTTCAATTCTCTCGGCGCTTGCCGGGCTCGCAGGCTGTCAGAAGAGCGAGGTAACCACCGCCGCGCCGCCTCCCGCAGCCGCGACTGCGCCCGCACCGGCAGCAGCGCCGCTAGCGCCACCCGCATTCCAAGTCATGGCCAGCATCCAAGAACTGATGGACGCCGTCATCGATCCCTCGGCGGACGCGCTTTGGGATTCGGTCAGCATTACCGCGACCGCGAAAAGTACGCTCTTTCACCAGCCGCACTCCGATGAAGAATGGCAAGACGTGCGCCGGCATGCCATCGCACTTATCGAAGGCACCAATTTGCTCGTCATGGACGGACGCAAACTCGTGGCCCCCGGCAGTCCGGTGCTCGACCAAGGGACATCAGGGGTGCTGAGCGCCGAGGAAGGTCAACAGAAATTCGAGGCGCAGCATCCGACCTTCGTGCAATTTGCCAAGGCGCTACGAGAAGCGGGCACTCAAATGCTCACGGCCATCGATAAGAAGGATCCAACCGGCATGATGAACGCGGGTGCGGCTATGGATGGCGTGTGCGAAGGCTGCCACTTGACGTTCTGGTATCCGAATCAGGTCATTCCGCCGCTGCCGGCCGATTTTGGGGTGTCGAAGTCGGCGCCGAAACCGAAACGGATACCCTTGAGCCCCGGCTGAACCTCAAGCGATCCGTTCGGCAACCGCGAGCTGACGGAGCCGTCGCTAAGCCGCACCACGTTCCTTGAGAAACTGGCCCAAGATTCTGGCTGTGTGACTCTTGTTGGGCTTGCGTGCAATGGCTTCGGGCGGGCCCTGCGCCACGATTTGGCCGCCCCCTAAGCCGCCTTCGGGACCCAAGTCGATGATCCAGTCTGCCTCCGCCATCACGTCGAGATTGTGCTCGATCACCACCAGAGTGTTGCCGGTATCGACCAGCCGATGTAGAACCCGCAAAAGCTTTTCCACATCTGCCATATGCAGGCCGACCGTGGGCTCGTCGAGCACGTAGAGCGTATGTTGTCCCTCGCGGCGCGCGATGTCCTGTCCCAACTCGTCGGTGCGAACCTTGGCCAGTTCCGTGACCAGCTTGATGCGCTGACTTTCTCCGCCCGACAGAGTCGGGCTGGGCTGGCCGAGGCTCAAGTATCCCAAGCCCACATCGGCGAGCAGGCTCAACGGATGATGTACGCTGCGTTGCGCGGCAAAAAACGGCAACGCATCCTCAACGCTCATGGCCAGGACTTCGCCGATGCTCTTGCCCTTGAAGAGAATGCTCAAGGTCTCGGGATTGAAGCGCTTGCCGTTGCAGACGTCGCAAAGCACCTGAACATCCGGCAGGAAACTCATCTCCAGGCGCTGCATTCCCTGGCCTTCGCAGGCCTCGCAACGGCCGCCCGCGGTATTGAACGAAAAACGGCTGGCGGTGAACCCGCGCATGCGTGCCTCGGTGGTATCCGCGTAGAGGCGGCGAATCGAGTCCCAGAAACCGATATAGGTGGCGGGACAGGAGCGCGGCGTCTTGCCGATGGGCGTCTGATCGACCTCGAGCACGCGGCTGATCGACTGCCAGCCGAGCATGGCATCGCAACCCTGCAGCACCACATCGGTCTTGCGCGCACGCTGTGCGCGGCTGGGGCGGGCCAACAGGCGCTGAAGGTTGTTCAACAGCACATCGCGCGCCAGCGACGATTTGCCGGAACCCGACACGCCGGTAACCACCGTGAGCCGGCCGCGCGGAATGCGCACGTTCACCTCGCGAAGGTTGTGCAGGGTTGCGCGCTCGACCTCGATCATGGCCGTTTCGCGGCCAATCGGCCGCCGCCGGGAGCTTGAATGCAGCAGCGGCGCGGCCAGGCATCGGCCGGTCGCCGAGTTGCGCATTTGCGCCAGTTGCAGCGCGGTGCCTTGCGCCACCAACTCGCCGCCGCGCGTGCCCGCACCGGGCCCCAGATCGATCACATGATCGGCGCGCCGTATGGTGTCTTCGTCGTGTTCGACGACCACCAGAGTGTTTCCCTTGGCGCGCAATCGATCCAAGGTATCGAGCAGCGTGAGGTTGTCGCGGGGGTGCAAGCCGATGGTCGGTTCGTCCAGCACGTAGCAGACACCCTGCAGATTGGATCCCAATTGCGCGGCGAGACGAATGCGCTGCGCTTCGCCGCCGGACAACGTAGGCGCCGCACGATTCAGCTGCAAATATCCCAGGCCGACGTCGCAGAGAAAATTGGTGCGTGCGGTGAGCTCGGCCAACAAGTCGCGCGCGATGTCGCGCTCGCGGCCGGCCAGCTTCAGGGTCGCCAGCAGGGCTGAAAATTCCCCCACCGGCAAATTTGCAAGCGCGGCAATCGATTGGCCGCGAAACAGCACGCTGAGCGCGATCGGATTGAGGCGTCGGCCCGCGCATTCCGGGCAGGCCGCAAGCGGCGCATCGGCGTCTTCGCGCCACACCGATTCCTCGCCGCTTTGCTCGGCGTCGAACTGCGGCAACTGCAGCCCGGTGCCAAAACAGCTTTTGCACCAGCCATGTTTCGAGTTGAAGGAAAACAGCCGCGGATCGAGCTCCGGGAACCCGGTGCCGCAATGCGGACAGGCGCGTTTGGTCGAAAAGACAGCTGCCGGGGATTGCGAATCGGGCTGACTCTGCACATGCACCACACCGCGGCCATGGAGCAAGGCCAAATCCAGCTGCTCGCGCAATTCGGCTTCGGATGCTGCGCTGACCTTGAGCCTGGCAACCGGCAATTCGATGCTGTGTTCCACGAAGCGGTCCAGCCGCGGCCACTTCTTCGTCGGGATCGAGACACCGTCGACCTGCAACTGTTCGAATCCCTTGCCGCGCGCCCACTTGGCGAGCGCGGTGTACAAGCCCTTGCGCGCAACGATCAGCGGCGCCAGCAGCGTAATGTGCTTGCCGCGATATTCCTGGAGCAGGCGCGCGGCGATGGCATCGGCGGACTGAGGCTCGATGCGGGCCTCGCAAACTGGACAGTGCTGAACACCCAGCTTGACGAACAGCAGCCGCAGGAAGTGATAGATCTCCGTGAGCGTGGCCACCGTGCTCTTGTGGCCGCCGCGGCTGGTGCGTTGTTCGATTGCCACGGTAGGCGGAATGCCGAATATTGCATCGACGTCCGGACGGGAAGCCGGCTGCACGAACTGCCGCGCATAGGCGTTCAAGGACTCAAGATAGCGCCGCTGGCCCTCGGCAAACAGTATGTCGAATGCCAGAGTACTCTTGCCGCTGCCGGATACCCCGGTGATGACGGTGAATTTGTTGAGCTTGAGGCTCACGTCGACATTCTTGAGATTGTGCTCGCGGGCGCCGTGGATCTCGATGGCCGACGGCACGGCGGGCCGATGCGCGGCTGCGTTGGCATAGTGCAGTGCCGCGGAGTCGTGCACCCGCGAACTTGCGTTCTCTTCTTCGATGAGCGCGCGTCCGGTATGCGAAGCGGGAACGCGCGTGAGTTCGCCGGGTGTACCGACGGCGACGATGCTGCCGCCGGCCGCGCCGCCCTCCGGCCCCAGATCGATGACCCAATCGGCCGCGCGAATCACGTCGAGATTGTGTTCAATGACGAGCAGCGAGTGGCCGGCATCGATCAGCCGGCGGAATGCGCGCAGCAGCTTGGCAACATCGTCAAAGTGCAGGCCGGTGGTCGGCTCATCGAACAAAAACAACGAACCGCGGCGTGGATCGGCTTTGGCCGCGCCGCGGGCACCCCTCTTGGGCGGCTGCAGCCGCACCGCGCTGTCCGCCAAATGACCGGCCAGTTTCAGGCGCTGCGCCTCGCCGCCGGAGAGCGTCGGCACGGGTTGGCCCAAGCGCAGATAGTCGAGTCCGACCTCGGCGAGGGGACCCAAGCGCAGGCAGACTTCGCTGTCCGCGGCAAAAAACGTCAGCGCCTCGGAGACGGTCAGATCCAAAACGTCGGCGATGCTCTTCGCTGCGAATCCGGCGCGCGATAACTTGACGTCGAGCACGTCGGCTCGAAAGCGGCGCCCGTCGCAATCGGGGCAACGCAGATACACATCCGACAGGAATTGCATTTCAACGTGTTCGAAACCGTTGCCGCCGCAGGCCGGACAGCGGCCGTTGCCGGCATTGAAGCTGAACGTTCCGGCGGTGTACTTGCGTTCGCGCGCCTCCGGCAAACGCGCGAACAAATCCCGGATGGCGTCGAATGCACCGACGTAACTGGCCGGATTGGAGCGGGTAGTGCGGCCGATGCGGCTCTGATCCACCATGACCACGCTGTCGATCAGCTCCGCGCCTTTGAGAGCGCGGTGCATCCCCGGATTCTCCGTCGGCTTTCCCTTGGCGCGCAGCAGCGCCGGATACAGCACGTCGTGCACCAGGGTGGATTTGCCGGAGCCGCTGACGCCGGTCACGCAGACCAGAGCTCCGAGCGGGAAGGCGACATCGATGTTCTTGAGATTGTGTTCGCTGACGCCCTCGAGACGCAGACTGCCCGGGCTGCGCGCCCCCGGCGGCGCGGCGCGCGGAATTTCAACGCGCCTGCGGCGAAATAAATAGTCGCCTGTCAATGAACCTTTGGCGCCCGGCAGCTCGCGCAGGGGACCGTAGAATACGATTTCGCCGCCGTGCTCTCCGGGGCCGGGGCCGATGTCCAGCACCCGGTCCGCGGCTTGAATCACCTTGGGGTCATGCTCAACCACGACCAGCGTGTTGCCCGCGTCGCGCAGGCGATGCATCACGCCGACGATGCGTTCAACGTCGCGGGGATGCAATCCAATTGACGGCTCGTCGAGCACGAACAGCGTGTTGACCAGCGATGTGCCCAGCGCCGTGGTGAGATTGATGCGCTGCACTTCGCCGCCGGACAAGGTGCGCGACTGGCGGTCGAGGTTCAAATATCCGAGGCCCACATCGGTCAGATACTTGAGCCGCGCGCGAATTTCGCGCAGCAGAAGCTCGGTAGCCTCATCGAGCAGCGCCGGCAGCTTCAGAGCGAGCAAAAAAGTCTCGGCTCTCGTCGATGGACAACAGCATCAAATCGCGAATATTGATGCCCGGGTCGCCGACCCGCCACAGCAATGCCTCGGGCTTGAGACGGGCGCCGCGGCAGGCGCTGCACTCGGTGTAAGAGCGGTAGCGCGACAGCAGCACGCGAATGTGCATCTTGTAGGCTTTGGTTTCCAGCCACGCGAAGAAGCGGCGCACGCCGTACCAGACATTTTTGGTCCATTCGCCTTCGCCCTCGATCACCCAGGCGCGCTGCGCCTCGGTCAGGTCGCGCCACGCCGTATCGAGCGGAACGCCCGCGCTTGCGCGCGAACCGCATGAGGTCCGTCTGGCATTCTTTGTAGGACTCGGTCTGCCAGGGCTTGATGGCGCCCTCGCGAAGGCTCAACGCCGTATCGGGAATGACCAGGCCGTAATCGACGCCGATGCTGCGGCCGAAACCGCGGCAGGTATCGCAGGCGCCTAAGGCTGAATTGAAGCTGAAGGTGCTGGGAGTCGGTTCCTTATAGCGGATGTCGCAGTCAGGGCAATGCAGCCCGGTGGAAAAGCGCCACGGCGCCGCGCAGTCGGCAACGGGACCGTCGCTTTCCGCATAGACATCGATGCGGCCCTGGCCGACTTTGAGCGCGGCTTCGATCGCATCGCCGGCGCGCGCGGCATCGACCGAGGACCAGCGAAACCGATCTTGAATCACCTGCAGCGTATCGCCGCGCTTTTCATGGATGCGCGTGTAGCCCTGCGCGGACAGCAAGGCCTTGATTTCAGTCTCGCTGAAATTCTTCGGAATCGGCACCGGAAAGGTCAGCAGCAGCTTGCGGATCGCCGTGAGCTCTGCTAAGCGCGCTCAAGTGCTCGTGGACGCTGGCAGCGCTGTCGCGGCGCACGGGCGGCCGCAACCCCGGCAGTGCAGTATGGCGGCGCGGGCGAACAGCAGCTTCAGATGATCGTTGAGTTCCGTCATGGTGCCGACGGTGGAGCGCGACGTGCGCACCGGATTGGTCTGGTCGATGGCGATCGACGGCGGTATGCCCTCGATGCGCTCGACCTGCGGTTTGTCCATGCGATCCAGGAATTGGCGCGCGTACGGCGAAAACGTTTCGACGTAGCGGCGCTGACCCTCGGCGTACAGCGTGTCGAACACCAACGAGGACTTGCCGGATCCGCTGACGCCCGTGACGACGATCAGCTCGTTGAGCGGCAGGTCGAGGTCCAGATTTTTAAGATTGTTCTGGCGGGCGCCGCGGATGCGGATGGCATCCGAGCGGGGAGGATCGAAGGGTGGCATCCTGTCAGTTTACAGGATGTGTCAAGTTCAGCGGCCGGCGAACTGCTCCATCATGAGGCCGGTGCCGCCGCGCGTAACATGCGCAACGATTGCGGTGCGGCGATGAATCTTCGTGACCAAACCTAAGTTAATCGCGAATGCCAGCTGCACTTGCTGCCCTTTGCGCAATCCAAGATTTTCCGTCTCGACGAAGACGCCGTTTGCGCTCAAGTTTTTGGCTTTGCAGATCCGGCTCTTTCGGCCGGACATGACCACGTACACAGTGGTGCGGGCGCGGTGCCGGGTGTGCAGTCGACGCTCCATCCGTTCAATCTCTCGTTGAATTGTTCTTAGGAGCGCCATTATGCACATCGCCATCGCGATAGCGAAGGGGTGCATGAGAACGCCATAGATATGTA
The DNA here is from genome assembly GCA_963809645.1 of uncultured Gammaproteobacteria bacterium. Lineage (GTDB taxonomy): Bacteria > Pseudomonadota > Gammaproteobacteria > Steroidobacterales > Steroidobacteraceae > Bog-1198. The sequence continues at coordinate 50,875 of CAWEKK010000007.1, read as the reverse complement.
AGCCGTCGTGCCGATAAGTAAAATCCGACCGCAGCGCGGCGACAGATTCCGGACCCTAACCCTCTGATTCATCAGGCCATGCGCTCAAAGCGCGTCTAGTGGTGATGGCCGCCGGCGCCGTGCACGTGGCCGTGCTCCAATTCTTCCGTAGTGGCTTCCCGCACGCCCACCACCTGTACATCGAAATGTAGGGTCTTGTCGGCGAGCGGGTGATTTCCGTCGAGCGTCACCATATCGCCCATGATGCCGGTGACCGTGAAGAGGCGCATACCCTCCTCAGTTCGCGCTTGAAATTGCATTCCCTTGCGCACTTCTCCGGAGCCCTGCAACGTGCGTTTCGGCACGCGTTGGATCAGGCCCGGCTCGTGCTTGCCGTAGCCCTCTTCGGGCGTCACGGACACCGCGACGCTGGCGCCGTCCGCCTGGCCCTCGAGCGCCTTCTCCAATCCCGAGACCAAGTTGCCGTGCCCTTGGATATAGGCGAGCGGCTCGCCGCCGGCCGAACTGTCGATTACGGTGCCGGCGTCGTCCTTGAGGGTGTAATGAATCAATACGACTTTGTCCGCAGAAATTTCCAAGAGGGGCTCTCCGAGTGGGGGGTGCGCAGCACCCAAGTTACAGCTTTAAGCAACCGCTTCCAGCAATTGCGCTTCCAGATCATAGTCGCCCGCGCCGGTGATCTGCACATCGACCATCGATCCCACGGCGAGCACTTTTGCAGCGCCGCGAGCGCCCGCGATACGGACCGTGCCGTCGATTTCCGGGGCATCGCTCGCTGAGCGCGCAACGGCGACGTCGCTTTCACGCTCGATGCGATCGATCAGCACCGGCATTTTGCGGCCGATTTTTTGCCGCAGCCGCTGGGCGCTGATTTCTGCCGCCGTTTCCATGAATCGGGCGCGCCGCTCGGCCTTGACCTCAGGCGCAACCGGGCATTTCCTTCAGCGCGTTGGCCGCGGCGCCTTCAACAGGCGAGTACTCGAAACATCCGACGCGATCGAGCTGCGCGTCGCGCAGCCAATCGAGCAACTCTTCGAAGTCCTGACTCGGTCTCTCCGGGAAAACCGACGATAAAAGTGCTGCGAATCGTGATGTCGGGCACCACGCGCCGCCACGCGCCGATGCGCTCCAGCGTGTTTTCCGCCGCCGCGGGACGCTTCATCAATTTCAAAATGCGGGCGCTGGCGTGCTGGAAGGGGATGTCCAGGTAGGGCAGTACCTTGCCGGCGGCCATGAGCTCGATGACTTGATCGACGTGCGGATAGGGATAGACATAGTGAAGGCGAATCCACGCCCCCAATTCCCCGAACGCGGCGGCAAGGTCGTAAAAGCGCGCGCGGCGCTCCACATCCCGCCAGGTCTGGGCCGCGTACTTCAAATCGACGCCATAAGCGCTGGTGTCCTGGGAAATCACCAAGATCTCTTTCACGCCCGCCCGCACCAGTTGCTCGGCTTCCCGCAACACCTCGCCGACCGGCCGGCTCACCAGGTCGCCGCGCATCGACGGAATGATGCAGAAGCTGCAGCGATGATTGCAGCCTTCGGAAATTTTCAAGTACGCATAGTGCCGCGGCGTGAGTTTGATGCCTTGCTGCGGCACCAGATCGACAAAAGGCTCGTGCTTGGGCGGCAGATACTGATGCACGGCAGCAACCACCTCCTCATACCGCTGCGGGCCGGTGATCTTCAGCACGGCGGATGGCGATCGAGAATTTTCTGCGGCTGAGCGCCGAAGCAGCCAGTCACGATGACCTTGCCGTTCTCGGCCAAGGCTTCGCCGATGGCGTCCAGCGATTCGTCCACCGCGGCGTCGATGAAGCCGCAGGTGTTGACCACCACCAGATCGGCCGCACCGTAGGTCGCCGCAACCTCATACCCTTCCGCGCGCAAGCGCGTGAGAATACGTTCGGAATCGACCAGTGCTTTGGGGCAGCCTAAGCTGACAAAGCCCACCTTCGGGCTTTTGCGTTTGACGGATTTCACGCTATTTCGGCAGGTTGCGGACGGGCGCAGTCGGGCCGCCCGAGATCGCCTTCGCGGGGCGATCGAACGTCGGCAAGTCTTCGCTCGTCAATGCGCTGACCGGCCGCTCCGCGCTCGCGCGCACGTCGCGCACGCCCGGCCGCACACAGGAGCTCATCTTCTTCGATCTTGGCGGCAGGGCGCGTCTCGTCGACATGCCGGGCTACGGTTACGCGGCGGTCGCCAAAGCGAAGTCGGCGTCCTGGGGCGAACTCGCGCGCGACTATTTGCGCGGCCGTCCCTCCCTCGTGCGCGTATTCGTGCTCGTCGACGGCCGCCACGGCCTGAAAGAGAACGATCATGAGACGATGCGTGCGCTGGACGCCGCCGCCGTCTCGTACGCGGTCGTGCTGACCAAGGGCGACGAGGTGAAGTCGAGCGAACAAAGCGACCGAATTGCGGCGACGCTCGAAGGCTTACGAAAGCACGTTGCCGCCTATCCGGAGGTGATGTTGACATCCGGCCGGACCGGCGAGGGCGTTGCCGACTTGCGCGCTCACATCGCGCGGCTCATTGCCGAGCGGACGGGCCGCGCCACTCAGCCCCGCAGCGAGCGATAGAAGGTGCGCACGTCCTCCGCGAGCGCGTCGGGCTGCTCCATCGCCGCGAAATGGCCGCCCTTCGGCATGATTGTCCAGCGGCGAATGTTCGTGAACATGGGCTCTGCCAGCGACCGCGGCGGATGCAGCATCTCCTTTGGAAATTCGGCGTAAGCCGTAGGCGCCGTGACGGCGGCGCCATCTGGATCATCCAGGGTCGGTGAACGCGGAAATAATAGGTGTAGAACGACGATCCGATCGCGCCGGTGAACCAATAGAAGCCGATGTTCGCGAGTATCTGATCGCGCGTAAAGACGCTCTCGACATCGCCGCCGCAATCGGACCAGGTGCGGAATTTCTCCACGATCCACGCGGCTAGCCCAGCCGGAGAATTCGGTCAGGCCAAAGCTCAAGGTTTGCGGGCGGGTACCCTGAATCGACGCGTAGGCGGCGTCCTCCTTGAGCCAATGGTTGAGCTGGTCGACAAAAACTCGCTGCTCGGGAGTCGGATTCTTGATCCGCTCCGGCTCGCGGCGGACGGCCAGGAAGTTGACGTGAATGCCGATGAGCTTGTCCGCATGTGCGTAGCCCATGCGCGCTGCGGTGATGCCGCCCCAATCGCCACCCTGGACCGCGAAGCGCTTGTAGCCGAGTGTATCGGTCATCAGGTCGGCGAAAGTATCCGCCAGCTCCTCGACGCCAAAACGCTTCTGCCCGGGCCGGAACGAGAGGCCATAGCCCGGCAGCGACGGCGCGACGACCGTGAAGGCGTCGGCGGGATCGCCGCCGAAGCTCGCCGGATCGGTGAGGCGAGGAATGATATCCAGGAACTCGAACACCGAGCCCGGCCAGCCGTGCATCAATAGCAACGGCGTCGGGTCGGGCCCTTTCCCGGGACTTGCAGAAAGTGCAGGTCGTAGTCCGGCCGCGTTATTTTGAATTGCGGGAAGGCGTTCGAGGCGCGCCTCCTGCGCACGCCAATCGAATGGGCCACGCCAATAGTCGACGAGGCTGCGAAGATAGGCGACGTCCGTTCCGTACAGCCAGGGCTCGCCGGGCGCAGAATTGGGAAAGCGGGTGCGCGCGAGCCGCTCCCGCAAGTCCGCGAGATCGCTATCCGGAACGCGCAATGTGAACGGCTGCGGCATCGGCGGTTCCTTCATGAATTAGTCCTAACGGTCTACAGCTCGCGAGCGAAGGCGGCACGTCGGTAAGGGCTTGCCGGCGACCCTCAGATAGAGGCGGGCCAACAGTCAAACGGCGTTCGGTCGTGAAGCGTTCCCGACCGACCTAACGAGGTCGCGGATTGACCCGATTCAGCCGAGAGGCGAAGGTTGCGCCATGCGCCGTCATTACAATGCGTTCGCCGGCGGCGACGTTGGCCGGATCGAGGCGTTGAGCGACGGCATTTTCGCTTTTGCGGCGACCGTGCTGATGCTCGACTTCCGCTCCCCTGAGTCGGCTGATGTCCACTCGGAGGCTGAGTTGGTGAGGGCCTTGATCGCCTCGTCGCACAGGCTCATGCCCTGGCTTCTCAGCCTGTTGACGCTTGGCATCTTCTGGGTCGCCCAACAGACGCAGCTCAGCCAGCTCGCGCGCTCGAACCGCAACCTGACCTGGCTGCACCTGACGTTTCTGGCGATCGTCACCGTCTTGCCGTTCACGACCCGGCTGCTGGCCGACTTCTTTACCTACCGCACCGCTTTTTTAATTTATTGGGCCAACCTCGCGCTGCTGGGCGTGACTGTCTATCTCATCTGGGCTTATGCCGAACGGGCGGAGCTCATTCGCGCCGACGCGCCCACGGAGCTGTCAAACGCCTTCCGAAGGCGAGTCATCATCGCTCAATCGCTCTACACGGTGGGCGCGTTCGTGGCCCTCGTGAGCGTGCCGCTTGGCGTCGCACTCATCATCTTGATCCAGCTCAATTACGCCATCGCGCCAAGACTTCCGATTCTCTCCCGCCTTTGACGGGCCGCTCAGCTCTCGAACGGCAATCCCGCATATTGTTCGGCGAACTCGGCAGCGGCCCGCTTCGACCGTTGGTGATAGTCGAATTCGCTGAGCTTCATCCTGCTCTCGAACGTGTCGTCCTCGGGAAAGACATGGAGCAGCTTGGTCAGCCACCAGGAGAAACGCACCGCCCCCCAGACGCGTCTCAGCGCCGTGTCGGAATAGCTGTCTAGGTAGTGCTCGTCGCCCTTCAGGAAATGCGCCCCGAACGCGCGCTGGAGATAGAAGACGTCCGAGATCGCGAGATTGAGGCCCTTCGCTCCGGTCGGCGGCACGATATGGGCGGCGTCGCCAGCGAGAAACAGCCGGCCGTATCGCATCGGCTCGGCGACGAAGCTGCGCAGCGGCGCAATCGACTTTTCGATCGACGGCCCGGTCACGATCTTGGCGGCGATGTCGTCAGGAAACCGCCGTTTCAACTCGTCCCAGAACCGCTCGTCCGGCCAGTCCTCGATCCGCGTGTCGAGGCCGCACTGGATGTAATAGCGGCTCAGCATCGGATTGCGCAGCGAGGCGAGAGCGAAACCCCTTTCGTGACGCGCGTAGATGACTTCCCCGACCGGCGGCGTTTCCGACATGATGCCGAGCCAGCCGAACGGATAGGCGCGCTCGAAGATCTTGAGCACGGTTTTCGGAATGCTCTGCCGCGACACGCCGTGGAACCCGTCGCAGCCTGCGATGAAGTCGCATTCGAGGGTCTCGGCTACGCCGCCCTTGTCGTAAGTCACCTTCGGCGCCGCCGTGGTCAGATCGTGGAGCTGGACATTCTCCGCTTCTTCAACAATGCGCGCGCCGTCACGCTCCCGAAGCCGGAACAGTTCCTCGGTGATCGCGGTCTGCCCATACGAGACCATTGGCCTGCCGGTGTAGCCCTTGGTGTCAATGAGAAACGGCTCGCGGTCCTGCCAGACGATAAAGCTCCCGTCATGCTCGCGGCCTTCCTTTTCCATCCTCTCGTCAAGCCCTGACGCTCGGAAAAGCCTGACCGATCCAGGTTCAAGTACGCCGGCGCGAATGCGTTTCAGCACATATGCTTTCGTTTGCCGCTCGAGCACGACGCTGTCGATTCCGTGCCGATGCAACAAATGAGAGAGGAGCAGGCCGGCCGGGCCGCCGCCGATGATCGCGACTTGAGTGCGCTCCATGTTCATTCCCTATGAGTCGCGCCCACAAACTCGGCGCGGACCGATGCGGCTTGTAGCCGCGCTCGCTGGGCGCGACTAGAGTAGTCGAGCGCTCCGAGCGTCCCTCGGTGGAGCTCGGTCAGACCGCGGCACACGACGTGGAGGCGAACGATGATTCAATTGTATGGCAATCACCGATCTCGAGCGACGCGATGCCTGTGGATGCTCGAAGAGACGGGCCAGCCCTATCAGTTGATCGAGAAAAGCACCCGCGCCGACGATTTGCAGACTGCCGAATACGCTCGACTCAACCCGAATGCGCGCATTCCTACCCTCGTGGATGGCGATGTGACGTTGTGGGAGTCCATGGCCATCAACATCTACCTCGCGCAAAAATACGACGGACCGGTTCATCTCGCCGGGCCGAAAGAGCTCGGCCTCGCCGCCCAATGGAGCTTCTGGGCTGTTTTAGAGATGGAACAGCTGCTTCTTGGCCTCCTGGAGCATCGTGCGATGTTGCCGGAGTTCGCTCGCGACCCCTCGCAGGCGGAACGCAGCGAATTGTTGCTGCGAAAGCCGCTGAGTGTGCTTAACGACAGATTGACCGGTCACGAGTATTTGACGGGCGACAGCTTTACCGCCGCCGACCTCAATGTGGCGAGTATTCTCGCCTGGGGAAGAATCGCCCGGCTCAACCTGTCGGCGTGCTCCGAGGTGGCGCGATGGTTGGATGCGTGCATGGGGCGGCCCGCGTATCGCCGGGTGCGTGATCAGGCAAAGCGCCAAGTGATCAGGTCGAACCAACAAAACCGTTAGTCTCATTCGGCAACCCTACGGCCTCGAGCGCCCCAGCCTGCCGGCGCGCGACCGCTTCCTCGTCGAAGCCGGCGATCGCGTCCTCGTACATGCGATGGAAGTTTAGCCGCGCGCCAAGGCGCAGGAACGCGCTGCCGAGGCCGATCGTCGCCCGCTCGAGAAACACGAATTCACGCGGCACCTGCAGGCCTCCGCCCTCGGCCCTCAAGGCGCGCATCACCTGACCGATCTCGCGTCGCCCGTATTCCGACGGTTTGACGCCGTCCGCGGCGGTGCGCACGCGATCATCGAGAATGGGGCCGCACATGAAACGCGCCCACATGGTCATCGCCTCGGTCACGCCGGGCGTCAGCCTAGTAAAGCCCCACATCGCGAAGGCGTGGGCGGTGCGTGCCTTATCGTTCGCCTCGAGCGCGCGATAGAGCTCGACCACGCCGTGCACGAACCGCGGCGGAAAAATGCGCACGCAGCCGTAGTCGAACAGATTGACGCCATCGATCCGACGCTCGCCGCCCTCGCGCGCCGCCGCGACCGTATAGTTGCCGAGATGCGGATCGCCGTGAATGACGCCGTAGCGCAGGAACGGGCGCCACCATGCGTCGAACAGGCCGACGGCGATAGCGTCGCGCATTTCCTGCGGCGCGTTCTCGAAGGCGACCAGCGGCTCGCCATCGAGCCACTGCATCGTGAGTAGCCGTCGCGTCGACAGGCTATCCTCGACCCGCGGCACGCGCACGAACGGCCGGTCGGCGAGCATGACGCGATAGAGCCGGGCAGTCTTGGCCTCTCGCTGGTAGTCGAGCTCTTCACGCACGCGCTCGCGAATTTCGTGCGCGATTTCACGGGTGTCGATCGCCGCGCTGGCGCGTCGATGGAGTGAGAACAAAAGGTCGAGATTACTGAGGTCCGTCTCCACCGCTGAGGCCATGTCCGGATATTGCAGCTTGCAAGCAAGCTGCTCGCCGCTGAGGCTCACCGCTCGGTGCACCTGGCCGAGCGAGGCGGCGGCCGCAGGCTTGAAGTCGAATTCGGCGAAGCGCTCGCGCCAGTCCGGCCCCAGCTCGGCCCGCATGCGGCGGCGCACGAACGAGGCTCCCATCGGCGGCGCCTGCGACTGGAGCTTCGTCAATTCGGCGGCGAAATCCGACGGCACGGCGTCGGGGATCGTCGTCAGCATCTGCGCCACCTTCATCAGCGGCCCCTTCATCGAGCCCAAAGCGGATGCGAGCGCCTTGGCGTCTGTCTCGCGGCCGCCCCCGCGCAGGCGATTGACGCCGACCCGCGCGGCGAGCGCGCCAGCATTGACGCCGAGGCGCGCGTAGCGACTAGCCCGCGCGCTCAGGCGATTGGCTTCGTTGTCCTGATCCAAACGCGAAATTCCCACTTATGAGTTGGATGGATGTAGGGCGAGCGCGACCCAATTTCAGCCAGCGGAGGGGGACCATCGCCCCCCGCCATCGCCCCCTCCCTCGCCTGTCTGGTTAAATTGGAGGCAAAAGACGGGCCCGGTCCGAGCGAAAGTCAAGCAGGCCCCGAAGCCGCGGAGAAATGGCAATTTTCCCCAAGAGCCGCGCCCGCCGCTCCGTTACCGCTGATGCGCGTCACGCCCCTGTCTTTCTGCACGAGCTGGCGCGACATGGAGGACGAGATGATCTTGCGCTTGTGGCGCGGCTGGACAACGCCTCAGAACGCCGACCGTTATGAGGAGCTCATCCGAAACGCGATCTTCCCCGGCATTCTCGCAAGGACTATCGCCGGACTGGAAGGACTCGAGCTCTTCCGCCAGCGAAATGAAGCCGAGGTTGAGTTCATGACACTGGTGCGATTCGCGTCATGGGACGCGGTGATGGCCTTCGCCGGTCCGGACTGGGAGGTCTCCGTTGTCCCACCGGCCGCACGCGCCGTGCTTGCCCGATTCGACGAGAAAGCGACGCACTATGAGCTCCGCGTCGGCCAGGAGGGCCAAGCGTTAGCGGCGCCGGTGGTAGTTGAGCGCCATTCCGAGACAAGCTGACAGCGGCGCCTTTGGTAGCGGTTCGTGGGCGTCGAGAACAATGGCCCGGTTCTTCTCATAGGCGAACACGCCCGGAAATTGGCTGCGAAAATCGTCCACGAGCGTCGTGCGGCAGTTGAAGAGCACCGCGCAATCGCGCTCCGAGGACCGAAACCAGCCCAGTCGAATGGTGCTTCCGCTGCGGGTCGCTTCGGTCAGGTAGGCGGGCTCGCCCCATTTCAGCGTTTCCGTCAGGGGACCGACGCCCTCAATGTCGGCGGCGGTCTCAAAGATGAGATCCCGCACCTCCAGAAGCCGCGACCGAACGCGCTCAGGGAACGCGGCGAAGACGGAGGCCACATTGGCCGGCATTGGGCGCGATCCTTTATTTGTCACGGCGTCTTCAGCGGCAAATGAATGTCGGTCATGAGTTCGGCCGGCGCGACGTGTTGCGGGTTGTTGAGATAGGCTTCGAATATGGGATCATCGTCTGGCTCGTAGCCCGACTGGGGCAACCATACGCCGAGCAGCCAGCGATAGGCGCCCTTCATGTCCGCGTAGGGTCCACGATAGCGCAAGCGCGCGTAGAGACCTCCGTGCAAGACTGTCTCTTCAAGCGGCGGAGCGAGAGGTAGGGCCTCAGCCACCGGGGAACAGGCGCGCGAACAAAACGCTTCGACTGGCACAAGATCGGGGTCATCGAAGAAAACGGCCCGCATCGCCTGGTCAGGCGCCATGATTTTCTGCGCCGCGAGCGCCGTGAACAGGTGCCCCATCGCCTGATCGATCTGCATATAGGCGCCTGTGTGAGCAACGCTCGCACAACGAGTGGCGGGAAGCGTCTCGATCGCGACGGGAAATCCCGCCTGGTCCTCGGCTTCCGTGGCGGCCTTGAACGCCGCGTGGCTGCCAGTGGCGCGATAGTCGGCGGGCGTCTTGCCATAGGCAGCGCGAAAGGCTCGTGCGAAGGAGTCGGCGCCGCTATAACCGGCCCGCTCCGCAACCGTCCCGATGGACAGGTCCGAATTTGCGAGGCGATCGGCGGCCTTTAGCAGCCGCAGTCGGCGGATCGTTGCGCTGATCGTCTCACCGCGCATGGCGACGTATATGCGATGCCAATGATAGGGTGAGAGGCAAGCAATCTCGGCAAGGCCCTCGCGGCGGATATCTCCATCGAGATGCGCGTAGATGTGATCGACAACCCGATCGAGTTCGAGCCTGATACGATGCCTGAGTCTGCTGCTTCGCCATCGTCTCAGGACCTCAACCCTTGTGTCCGAGACAATCTTTCAGAAGCGCGTCCGACAAATCCTGCGATTTTTTAGCCCCTAAGCCATCGTCTCCAGTTCGCCGATCATGCGCTCGATCACCGAAAGGCCAATTTTCCAGAAGCCGGGATCCTTAGCATCGAGGCCGAACGGCGCGAGCAGCTCGGAATAGGATTTCGAACCGCCGGCGGCGAGCATCGCCAAATAGCGCTCGGCGAACCCATCGCTCGAGCGCTCGTAAACTCCGTACAGCGAATTGACCAGGCAATCGCCGAACGCATAGGCGTAGACGTAGAACGGCGAATGAATGAAATGTCCGATATAGGCCCAATAGGTCTCATAGCCGGGTCTCAGCGCAATTGCCGGGCCCAGGCTTTCGGCCTGCGTGCTCATCCATGACTGACTGATCCGCTCCGCCGTTACTTCGCCTTCGCGGCGCTCGAGGTGAACGAGCCTCTCGAACTTGTAGAACGCGATCTGGCGCACCACGGTGTTGAGCATGTCCTCAACCTTGGAGGCCAGCATCGCCTTGCGCTCGGTGGAATCGGTGATCGTTGCCAGCATCGAGCGGAAGGTCAGCATCTCGCCGAACACCGAGGCCGTTTCGGCAAGCGTCAGCGGCGTGGGCGCCATAAGCGGACCGTTGACGCCTGCCAGCACCTGATGGACGCCGTGGCCAAGTTCGTGCGCGAGCGTCGTCACGTCCCTCGCCTTGCCGAGGAAATTAACCAGAATGTAGGGATGGGCGGACGGCGTGGTCGGATGCGCGAACGCGCCTGGCGCCTTGCCGGGCCTCACCGGCGCGTCGATCCAGCCCTCATCGAAGAAGCGTCGCGCGATGTCGGCCATGCGCGGGGAAAACGCGCGATAGGCGCCGAGCACCATGTCGCGCGCGGTCTCCCACTTGTAGACGCGCCGCGGCGCGTTTGGCAGCGGCGCGTTGCGGTCCCAGTGGTCGAGCTGCTCCTTGCCGAACCAGCGCGCTTTGAGCGCGTAATAGCGATGCGAGAGCCGCGGGTAGCCGTCCGTCACCGCGGCAACGAGCGCCTCGACAACCTCGGGCTCGACCCGGTTGGCGAGGTGCCGCGAATCGGCGACATCTTTGAATTTGCGCCAGCGATCGGAGATCTCCTTGTCCTTGGCCAGCGTGCTGGTGATCAGCGCGAAGAGCCGCTGGTTGGCGCCCAGCGTCGCGGCGAGCGCGTTGGCCGCGGTTTCCCTAATCTTCGCGTCCGGATCCTGCAGTTTGCCGAGCAGCGGCTCAAGCGTCAGGCTCTCGCCTTCAAAGTCGAACCTCAGCGCCGCCATCGTGTCGTCGAACAACCGGTTCCATGCCGCGGCGGCGCTGACCGATTTGTCCAGGAACAAGCGTTCGAGGTCATCGGGAAGCTGATGAGGCTTCTCCTTGCGGATGTCCTCGAGCCAGGGGCGATAACGGCCGAGGACTGGGGTCGTCATGGCGGCGTTCAACTTGGCGTCGTCAAGGCGATTGAGCTCGAGCTCGAAGAACAAAAGGTCGCCGGCCAGCGCGGTCACGCGTTCCTGCGCGTCGCCATGGAATTTCGCGATTCTCGGATTGCTGGTGTCAGAGGCGTAGAGCAGCGACGCATAAGCCATGATGCGCCCGGTCAAGTCCTGTAGCGACTCGTAGGCCTTTACCGCCGCGGCCAGTGCTTCGCCGGCGTCCGGCTGGTCGGCCAACTCGTTGAGTTTGCCTCGATAGGCTTCGGCGAACAGCTTGGCTTGCCCCTCGGCGCGCTCAAGATCGGCGGCGAAGCGCGGCGAGTCAATGCCTTCGTACAGATCGGCGAGCCGCCATTCCGGCAGCGCGCCAAAATCCGCCGGGGCAGGCGAAGGCGACAAAGCGACGTCGGGGGAATGGAACTTAAAGGTCATTGGCCAAGCCTCTATGTTTGGCTCCCGCTGACGCTTCCCCGTTGTTTCGCGCCACGAAGCGGCGCTTTTGCGAAGACGGTGGGTCGGAACGGGACGGCGTTAACATCGCATTTACCGTGATGCCACAATGTGGCGCAATGTGCTGCTTCGAAGCCGCCGTCGGAGGACGATGACCGCTCTCATACTCATCGTTGATGACGATCCTATCCAGCGACGCTTGCTCGAGGCGATGGCCAGACGATTTGGCTACGACGCCGAGACTGTGGAATCGGGCGAAGCGGCGCTTGCGCGTCTCGAGGCGAACGATCGGCCGCCGATCAATCTCTTGATCCTCGACCTCGTCATGCCTGATCTCGACGGCATGGGGGTGCTGGCGCGGATGCGCCAGCGCGATATCGCCGTACCTGCGATCGTCCAGACGGCGCATGGCTCGATCGAGGTCGTCATTTCCGCCATGCGCGCGGGCGCGACGGACTTCGTCGTCAAGCCAGTCGGCGCCGAGCGCCTGCAGGTGTCGATCCGCAATGCGCTGCGCGTCGACGCGCTGGAGGACGAACTCAGACGCGCCACGCGCCGCAACGCCGGCGAACTCAGCTTCCGCGACATCGTCACGCGCGCCGAATCGATGGCCCGCACCGTGCGGCTCGCCGAGCGCGCCGCCAAGTCGAACATTCCCGTCCTGATCGAAGGCGAATCGGGCGTCGGCAAGGAACTGATGGCGCGCGCGATCCAGGGCGGCTCCGACCGGCGGGGCAGGCCGTTCATCATCGTCAATTGCGGCGCGCTGCCCGAGACGCTGGTCGAATCCATTCTCTTCGGGCATGAAAAGGGTTCTTTCACCGGGGCCACTGACAAGCATGCGGGCAAGTTCGCCGAGGCCAACGGCGGCACCCTGTTCCTCGATGAGATCGGCGAACTGCCGCTCGAAGCTCAAGTCAAGCTGTTGCGGGCGCTGCAGGAGGGCGAGATCGATCCGGTCGGCTCTCGGCGCCCGGTCAAGGTGGATTTCCGCCTCGTATCGGCGACCAACAAGAACCTGATCGAACTGGTCAAGGCGGGCCGTTTCCGTGAGGACCTCTTCTATCGCCTCAACGTGTTCCCGATCTCCATTCCGCCGCTTAGGGCCCGGCTTTGCGACGTGCAGGATCTTGCCGTGCGCTTTCTGGCCCGCTTCTGCGTGGAAGAGGGTAAGCGCATCCGCGGCATTGCCAACGATGCGCTCGCGCTGCTGACGACTTATGATTGGCCCGGAAACGTCCGCCAGCTCGAGAACGCCATGTTTCGCGCCGTGGTGCTGGCCGACGGCGCCGAACTGACGACTGCGGAGTTTCCGCAGATCGCCGCGCAGGTCGAGGGCTACGAAGTGCGCATTCCGCCGGCTCCGCCGCCGATCGCCGCCGATCCCGCGGCCTCCGTCGGTTTCCGGCAGGCTGTTCACGACCACCGCGACCCGCATTCGCTGCGCATGATCAACGATAGCGGCGACGTGCGCATGCTGGAGGAGATCGAAACCGAGGTCATTCGCTTCGCGCTCTCCCACTATCGCGGCCAGATGTCGCAGATGGCGCGCAAGCTCGGCATCGGGCGCTCCACCCTCTATCGCAAAATGAAAGACATCGGAATCGGCGATGACATGCTTGGCGACGCTGCGGCATAATGCAGGCGAAGCGGCGATTGTCGGAGCGGGGGATGAGTGCGTTGGGGCGCGGGAGGCGGCGCACGTTTCTGCTGCCAGGCTTGGGCGCCTTCGCGATTGCGTGCGCCGCAAACCTCGCCTTCGCCGACCCTCAGCAGCTGGCGGGCGCCCCAATCCTGTCCCCTGAGGCGCCGCTAAGCTTCGGCGAGATTCCTTACGCGAGCCCGTTGTTCACCGCCGGGACACGCAACGCCAGTCTCGGCTTTGGAGGCGGGCGGGTCGGCCGAGCCGAAGTTCGACCTCGCGTCCGCCTTTGCGCTTGGGGAAGCGCCAGCTCCGCCAGACAGCACGCTGCCGGTCGTCTACGATCCCACTGCCGGACCCCCACTGTCGCCGATGCGGAGCGCGTTGCAAGCGGCGATGGCACGGCTCGTCGCGCGCGACGATCACCGCAACCCGCTCGGCAGTGGCGACTGGGGCTCCGCGCGCAGGGGCATCGCGGCGTTCTACGCCGCGCGCGCTTATGCGCCAGTATGGGTTGGCGAGGACGGCCTAACCGAGGCAGGGCGAGCGGCGCTGTCGCAGCTCAAGCGCGCCCACGACGACGGCCTCGACCTGTCGGCGTTCAGGCTGCCGCGCGAGCTTGGGGCCGGCCTTGGCCCCGACGCGATCGCCGAGGCGGAAACGACCATCGCGTCGGCGGTAGTTGCTTACGCGAAACAGGCGACCGGGTCGCGCGTCCCGCCGTCGCATGTCTCGCCGCTCATCTTCGCGACGCCAAGCGTCGTCGATCCCGGCGTCGCTCTGGCTGAAGTGGCCGCCGCGGCGGATCCCGCTCGGCGGCTCGCCGATTTCAATCCGCCGCAGAAGCGGTACCGCGAGCTGCGAGACGAATTAAAGCGTCTCGAGGCGCCGGGAGTCGCCGAACGGCGCTTCCGTGTTCTCAGAACCGATCTTGATCCCGATCCCCTGCTGGATCTTCAAGAGACTCCGCAGCGGACGAAGCGGCCCGCCGCCGGCCGCATTCATACGGCGTCGGCCAGCGCCACGTTCGCCGTCGGCGCGTCCGCGCGCCAACGGGCGGAGATCCTTGCGAACATGGAGATGTGGCGGTGGGAGCCGCGCGACATGGGCGAGCGCCGGATCGAGGTCAATGTCGCGGACTTTTCGGTCGCGGTGCTGGAGGGCGACAGGATCATTCTCCAGTCGCGCGTCATCGTCGGCAAGCCGCAGACGCCGACGCCGATCTTCTCTAACGTCATGCGTTACGTGCTCATCAACCCGTCCTGGGAGGTCCCCGATTCGATCATCAAAAAGGAAATGATGTCGAAGCTCGGCGCCTTGAGCCAGCGCGGTTACGAGGTGAAGACCGTCGGCGGGCGGCTGACGGTCCGCCAATTGCCCGGCGAGGACAATGCGCTCGGGCGAATCGCCTTCATGTTTCCGAACGACCTTGCGATCTATCTGCACAACACGCCGTCGCGCGAGCTTTTTGACGAGGAAACCCGCGCTTTCAGCCACGGCTGCGTTCGGGTCGAGGATCCTCTGAGTCTGGCTGAGCTTGTCCTGGGCGGCGAGACGGGCGGGTGGACGGAAGAGCGAATTGAGGCCTCATTCGGAGATAAGGAGCGAACGGTGTTCCTGCCTCACCCGCTGCCCATTCATATCGTATACTTCACTGATTTTGTTAATGAATTCGGAGAGTTGCAGGAACGGCCGGACGTCTACGGGCTGATTCGCAAGGTCGAGGGCATACTCGCCCAGGCAAGTCAAGATTGAAAGGGAGGCGGTATCGGGCTATAGCCACAATAGATCGCTTTTTGCCTTAACTGTGACGCAAGCGTCACAATGCGAACAAGAGCGCCGGGGACGTGCGTTCGGGAGGTCGCGTAGGGCCGGCGGCAGAGGCCGGCAAAAGCGTAAGCGTAGGGCACGGGTAGGCACAGTCCGCCGGCTTCGCCGCCGGTCGTGACGTGTTGGGGAAGGATGGGTTGTTGGCGGGTTTTAAGGTGAGCAATTGCATCGGCCGCGGCGGGGCGGCGGCGCAACTGGCGGTGGCGGCTGCGTTCACGGTCGCCTGGCTCGTTCCGAACTCGACCGAGTTGGCGGTCGCCAACGGCGACACGCGGACCATCATCCTTTCGAGCCAGCACACCAACGAATCCGGCTCGTTCACGTTCATGGTCAACGGCGTCTATGACCAGGCGACGCTCGACAAACTGAATTATTTCTGCCGGGATTGGCGGCTCAATGAGCCGACCAAGATGGACCCGCATCTGTTCGACGTTATCTGGGAAGTCTATCGCGAGTCCGGGTCGACGCAGCCGATCGACGTTCTCTCCGCATACCGCTCGCCGCAAACCAACGCGATGCTGCGCCGGCGATCACGACAGGTGGCCGAGCATTCGCAGCATATGCAAGGCAAGGCGATTGACGCTCATTTCCTCGACGTCAGCACCGGGCGCATCCGCGACATCGCCATGCGCATGCAGGCGGGCGGCGTCGGCTTCTATCCGACGGGCATGACCCCTTGGGTGCACATTGACAGCGGTTCGGTGCGCTACTGGCCACGCATGAGCCGAGATGCGCTGACCCGCCTCTTCCCGGACGGAAAGACGGTGTTCATCCCCGCCGACGGCCAGCCGATGCCTGGCTATGAGCAGGCGCGGGCCGAGATCGAGGCCCGTGGCGGAAATGTGCAAGTGGCGAGCGGCGGCATCGGCGGGTTCTTCTCCTGGCTCTTCGGCGGCGGCGCCGACGACGCCGAGGAATCAGGCGGTCAGGAAGCGACGACCACTATGGCGACGACCGGCAACGCGCGCGGCGGTCGTAGCGGCGGCCCGCAGCCGCAAGAGCCGCCAGTCGAGGTCGCCGATGTCGGGCCCGAGGCGGTCGCCAAGGCCAAGCGCCACTTGCCGACCGGTCCCGCTTACGCCAGCGCTCCCGAGCCGGCGCCGGCCGCCCAGCCGCAGGCGCCCGATTCCGGACCAGAGGTGGTCGCCAAGGCCAAGCGCAACTTGCCGACCGGCCCGGCTTACGCCAGCGCCTCCGAGCCAACGCCGGCGCCGCCAGTCAAACCGCAGGCTGTCGCGGAGCTGGAACAACCCAATGTAGCCAGCGACGCTTCGCCAGACGAGCCGCGTAGCAGCGCCGGGCCGAAGCTCTTCGCGCCGCTGCCGCCGCGGAGGCCGGTCGGTCTCGACGCCGCCGTCGCGCTCGCCGACGCTCCTCCCATGCCTCCGGTTCGTCCCGCGGATCTGATCCTTGTTTCGGCGGCGGAACAGACCAGCGGCGCTTTTCTGCCGCCGTCGAACAAGGGTTTTGGCCCGGCCGCGCAGCGCGGGCTGCTGCCGCGGGTCATTACGTCGGGCGTCGACCGCGCGCCGACCGGCGCGCTCGCGTTGGCTGAAGGGCTGTCGCTGCCGACCTACGACGACAGCGAACTCCTGGCCCGGGCGGCGGCGCTCACGGCGCCCTTGCCGCCGATGGCGATCCCCGAGATCGGGGCGGCCGCCGCCGCGCCTGACAAGACCGCCGCCACGGTTGACAAGACCGCCGCCGCGCCGCAAGCGCCGGCCGAGCACGGCTGGGTGGTTCGGACGGCGGCGCTGGCGGCCGAGGACCTGGCGCAATTGTTTGGGCGCCTCCCGTTCGGCGGCTCCAAGACCGCCGCGCCGACCGCTCCAAACCCCGGCGAATAGGGCGGTTCGCAGCAATAGGCTGAAGCTGCTCTCAGACACCCGTGCCCACGTTCAGCAATCGGAGCGCGCGAACTCAGCCGCTCACAAACTCGAATGCCTGCCACCAGACCGGCAGCGTGAGCGCAGGCCTTCCTTAGCGCGGGTGAGTTTCCATTCACTTCGGATAGGAATAAGCGCCCACGGCATAGGGAGCGGTGCGTGTGACGCCGAGGATGTCGACGGTCGGCGCGCCGGTGGTGGTTCCTGCGCCGATAGCCCGCGCGCCGGCCTTGAGCATCACATTATAGGTCAGCGTCGCCGGATTGAAGTTGACAAACTCGCTCGTTGCCCCGCCGGAATCGATGATATTGCCGTTCGCATAGGTTCCGGGGCTGCTAAGATACTGTAACAGCGCCGTTCACGTACCAGGCAATCTCGCGACCCAAGCAACACATTGCGACGTTGTGGTCCGCTACAACGCCGGGATCGAGATTATAGACGTTGATTTGGCTCGCAAGATTGTTCCGTACGACCGTATTGCTGCTTGACGGGCCTTCGTGCGATTTGTCGCCTACGGCAAGGCTGGCGGTGCAACCAGGGATCGCGACGAGACCGTCTTCAACCACAGTATTGTTAGCGATCAGGCTGTTGTGGATGCTTGAGAAGTACATACCCCAGCAGGTGCTCGTGATTACGACGTTGTTGGTCACGGTGACGTTCGTCCAGTCTCGAGTCGAACGCGTCGATGCCCTGCAGACCCGTCGGGAACGAAAGTTCGGGGTCCGTCTGCCGGATGACAGCGTTGCTGTCGATCACGATGTTCTGGAAATGGTTCACAGTGGCGCCCGGCGCCAGGTAGCCTGTCAGGCCCTGCATGGCGTCTTCATGGTTGCCGTCGCCGATATCCAAGTTGTCGTGGAGGTTATTCCTCGTGATGGCGAGATTGCTTGCAGCGTAATCAATTCCATCATCGCCGAAATGGTCGATCTGGTTGTTTGCGAAGACCAGCTGACCGGCCGCAAGGTAGGCGCCAAGTCCTGACATTGCTGATATGCGAGCCGGTGAATGAAATGCATTTCGTAACCGCGGCGCCGGCGGTGCTCCGGGCGAAGAACCCGTTGCGCGCGTTCGCGGCCCATTGGGCTTGGCTCCAGGCCTCGGCGTTATCCTGCGACGACACGGTCATGTTCTCGAACACGATGTTGGACGTCGGAAAACTCGCCCCCCGTCATTGACCTCGACCAGGTAATTTCCGTTGACAGCGGCGGGTTGGAGACTTTGCACCTTGAGCCCGCTGAACACCCAGTCGTTGGTCCCGGAGACCAAAAGCGACGTCAGGACGGGCGTCTGCCCGGGCGCCGGCGCAATCGTCACAAAAGCGGAGTTTGAAATCTCCGCAGCCCATATATTGATCCAGAGGTTGCCGTAGTTTCCGCTCATGAGCAGAATTTCATCGCCCGGCGCGATCGGCCCCGCCTTTGGGCCAGTGATCGTGGCCCAAGGTTTTCCAGCACCCACAGACTGGAGGTAGGGAGCGGTTGTCAGAAGGGGATAAGAGTAGCCAGGCTCTCCTTGAATCAAGGCCTGAAGGTTGTTCCACGGACTGGCCTGAGATCCATTGCCTCCGGCCGCCTGCGTCTTTCCATGGACCGGATCAAAATACCAGACATGTCGGAACGTCGATGGCGGAGCCGCGCAGCCACTATAGACTTGGGCGGCGCGTACAGGAACAGCGAATGAGAGCAGCAGAAGCACAACGTAGCTGAGTGTCTTCATCGATGAGCCCCCGTTACCTAACAATCATGGTATGTATAACGCTCTAGATGATTAATATCATGGCTCATCAATGCTTTCAATGACAATGTAGTCTGTCTAAGCTTTCACCGACAAATATGTTTCCCCATTATTGTCGTAAGAGATTCATTCAAACATAGGACGTCACCAGGTCGCAAATTGGCTGGTAGACGACGCGTAGGTAGTTCTCCGAATTGCCAAGTCGGCAGCGCAGCTTCATCACTTGATCTGGCGCAACGTTTGGCGCGCTCCAAGGCGCGAAGTTGCTGATTCGGTCGAGAGTGAAGAGCCCTTAAGCGTGTTGACGCAAGATCGAGGAATGTAAGCAACGCGCCCAGGCGCCGCTCATCCGTCCGCAATCCCCTTCACGGAGGTCGAGATGGCAAGCAACACGACGGGCTCAAGCGACGATCGGCTAACGCATCCACTTCTCGAGGAACTCGGCGCCATATCGGCTGCAGCCGAGGGTCTCTTCGCCTACAGCGCCAAGATCGTATGCGGCAAACAGACCGACGCAAGCTGCTGTTGCGTCGCGGGCGTTCGGCCGGGCGTGTACGCGACCGAGGTCAACATTCAAAATCTCAACCTCGTGACCGCGCCGGTTTTGAAATTCGTCCTGCCCTTGATCAATTCCGGAGCGGTCGTGGCGCGTGAGCCCAAAGTCGCCGACCCCGCTGCTCCTTCGCGGACGGCCGGTCGACGTCGTCAAACTTCCCCCGCTCGGGGCGACGATGGACGATTGTTGCCGCATCTCGGAGCTGCTGCTGGGCGCGGCCCCGAGCGGAGAGAGCTCCGCTCACCATCGCCATCCTGACGATCGTGAGCCAGTTCGAGCTGTCCGTCTCCGTGGTCTACACGGCGAACCCGCTCAGCGGGGACGGGGTCAGCATCGACGTCGAATACCTTCCGTCGCGGCTTCTGCGCCTTCGCGGCCAAGGCTGACGGTGACGCGTTTGCTCACGGCCGTGGGAGCCCGACGACGACTGGATTGCTATCGTCGCCGGAGACGGCGGTGTGACGATCGCTTCACCCTGATGCGATCTGGAACGCGTCGTCGGGGTCACTTTTTCGCGCCGCGCTCAGCCAGCTCCCCGCGCGGTTCGCTACGAACTGCGTCATTCTTAATGAGCATCGGGGTTTGGACCGCCCAGGTGTGGAACGAGTGCGCCCGGCAAATGCACCAGGTAGCCGAATGCGTGCGTCACTCCATCGGCGACCCGCTGCTGAACGATCGGCGTCTTAACCGGCGCCAGTGCAGTCGGACTGCCGGCGTCTTGCGCGGGCTGGGGCGATCTCTCCGCTTCTTTCGGCGGCGCCGGCTCAGTCGATTGTCGCTCAGCCTGAGCAATTGGTTTTGCTGGGGCGTTTCGCGGCTCCTACGAGGCTTTTGCAGTGAGGGTTTCACGAGCGGCTTCTTCTTTGAATCGATCTTCGGCGTCGATGGCTCCGCAGACTCGTTCGACACAGACGCTGTCGGCGTTGCGTTCGGCTTCGGCGTCTCAGCCAGAGGCGCCGAAGCGGTCGAAGCGGGGGTGGGCGGCGCTGTTGCAATTGGCGCCCCGTCCGGCTTGACCGTTTGTGAGGCCGCCGACGCGGCCGCCGTCTTTGGCGCCTCAGCCAGAGGCGGCGCTGAATCGGTCGAAGCGGGAGTGGACGGCGCTGTTGCAATTGGCGCCCCGTCCGGCTTGATCGCTTGCGAGGCTGCCGACGGGGCCGCCGTCTTTGGCGCCTCAGCCAGAGGCGGCGCTGAATCGGGCGAAGCGGGAGCTGGACGGCGCTGTTGCAATTGGCGGCCCGTCCGGCCTGATCGCTTGCGAGGCTGCCGACGGGGCCGCCGTCTTTGGCGCCTCAGCCAGAGGCGGCGCTGAATCGGGCGAAGCGGGAGTGGACGGCGCTGTTGCAATTGGCGCCCCGTCCGGCCCGATCCTGTGCGAGGTCACCAGCGTGGCGGCTTGGTTCGGCGGGGCCGGCGTGAAGGCCGGAGCTGCCGAGCCGAGGGAGCTTGAGGGCTCGAGAGTCTGTTCGTTTTGCGGCCTGACCAGGCTCTCCGTCGCGGCGACAGAGGGTTCGCGCTCCGGCAGGTCTGGAGCTTTGTTCATGAAGAGCAAAGCTCGACACAGATCGCGGCTACGCCCGCCAGCGCGAGCCCTCCGGCTGTCAGTTTCCAGCGTCGGGAACTGGGCCTGGTCGACTTTTGAAGGTCAGTCCGCTGTCCGATCGAGCTTGTCGGCGTTCGCCTTAGCGGGACGGTCGCTTCCCTTGTCAATTTGCGATCGCCGAATCTCTCGGCCCGGGGAACTGGACTTGGGTGCCGTCGACGCGGAGGGTGGCGGAGCGTTAGGCGCGCGCGTTGACGATTCCAGCGCCCGCTTCAACTCCGCGAGCATTTCTTCAGCGTTCACTTGCCGCTTTGGGGCGCCTTGCATGGCTTGAAGGTCCTTGTGTCCGATCTCTCTCGCCCCCGAGAGATGTCCTACTCCCGCCCGTCCCATCACGCCGATGGTTAATCAATTCTAGTACGAACCGCTCATATCAGCGCGCGCCGCTTGTCCTCAAGCTCCTTCACTTTTGGTCTCACCGGAAGTCGGGGCTTCTTCTTCAGTCGGTGAAAGCCCGACCCAGGCGCTCCAACTCCCGCACGTAGCAGAACAGGGCGAACAGGCCCAAGAGAAGCACGAGGCATTCGAAGACAGGGATGTCGAATTCAGGCCTCTGGGCGATAAACACAAAGCCGAAAATAGCAGTTGGAAGCACGTAGATCATACGCGCCAGAAACAAAATAGCGTGACCGAGCAGGGCGTTGTGGAACTGCGGCAGCGGCGGACGAACGCGATAGCAGACCCAATACGAGATCTGCATCAAGGCGATTGACGACAGAGATCCGGCAATCGCCCAGGGTTGCCGCTGATGTGACGCCGGGTCCGCCAGAGCCTGTCGGTAAACAAGGAGGCCGGTCCAGATAAGAACAAGGGCGCCGATCGTTTGAAGACCAAACAGTGCGAAATAGCTCCACGGCCCACGGCCGCTTTGCGCCCCCGCCGTTTCGGACGCAAACGAATCGTTCCGCTCCGTCGTGCCCGCGGAGTTCCGGTGGATCATAGGAATCCCGTCCGAGGGCAATGTCCTATGTCGCCGTCAAATACTTCACGTGAACCTGCTCGATCTTGCCGTTGAATTTGAACGGAGCCTTGTCGTAATAGTCGAGCGACACCGGCGATCCGAGCGCTATGCCGATGTCGAGGCAGTCGTTGGCGGTGAAGAGTAGCGGCGCGCTGATTGGGACTTCGCCTTCCGCGACGACCTTGCCCCCGGCCTTCATCGTGATTTTCAGCGGACCGCCGGGACGTGGCGCGACATAGCGGGTCTCGATCTCGATCTTCACCTTGCCGGTCGGCAGCTTTTCCTTGGCGCGGATCTTGGTGCGCTGAATAATGAAGAGATTGTATTCGTAGCACAAAACCCCGTCTTCGACGAAACAGGTCAGCCCGCCCGAATTCGCACCCAATTTGTACAAGACCCCATTGGCGTTGTCGGGAATGACTGCGTCGATGGTGGCGACGTTCGGTTTATTGCCGAGCGCCGGAGCGCAGAACTCCGGAATTCGCACCATATCGCTGGCGAAGGTCCACTCCGTGTAAGGCGGAGCAACGCGCAACTCCGGATGGAGCACAGGGATCCAGAGGCCGCCCCCGATCGGCAGCGCCTTGTTCTTCGCAGCTTCGATCAGGAAGATGTCCTTCATCTGCGCCAGTTTTTCCGGCATTTTCGCCGCGAGGTCATTGGCTTGGCTCCAATCATTCGCGAGATTGTAAAGCTCCCAGACGTCTTTGTCCGGCGTCCACTCTCGAATGCCGGGCGGCAGCCCCGGAACCCATGGGAGGCGTGGCCCCATGACGCACGCCATCCAATCGTCGTGATAGATGGCGCGGCTGCCCATGATCTCGAAGTATTGGGTGAGCAGCCGGCCATTCGCCACTGAATCTGCAAACGAATAAGCGAAACTGACGCCGTCGATTGGGTCCTGCTCGACGCCGTTCACCGTGCGCGGCGGAGTGATTCCGAGGATCTCATAGATCGTCGGGACGACGTCGTTGACATGGTGAAACTGCGGCCGTGGGGTTGCATCGGGCTTAATCTTCGCCGGCCAGCGGACGGCCATAGGGTTGCGCGTGCCGCCGAAATGCGAGGCCAGGAGCTTTGTGCCCTTGTAGGGCGTGCTGCCGGCCCAGGCCCAGCCTGCATGGTACATCGGATCGGTCTTGGGCGAGCCGAGCATGTCGAGCCCGCCCAGCTGCTCAAGCGCCGCCATATGCTGACCAATTGTGCTGGGAATGCCGTTTTGCGCCAGCAATTCGCTGATCGTGCCGTCCTGGCCTTCCGCGGAGGATCCGTTGTCGCCCCAGATGTACAGGATCAGAGTGTTGTCGCCGTAACCCAGCCTGTCGATCTCATCGACGACCCGGCCGGCCTGGACATCGACGTGTTCGGCGAAGCCGGCCGCCACTTCCATCAAGCGGCGCTGGAAGGGCCTCTCGTTCTCGGGGATGCTGTCCCAAGACGGCATCGTTTCGTGCCGCTGGGTCAGTTGAGCGTCGGCGGGAATCCAGCCCTTGTCCTTGGCGCGCTCGAAAACGCGCTCGCGGTAGGCGTCCCAACCGTCGTCGAACTTGCCCTTGTACTTGTCCGCCCACTCCTTCGCGACGTGATGTGGACCGTGGATCGCGCCGCTCGCCCAATACATGAAAAATGGCTTATCCTGCTGCAGAGCCTTATGTTTGTGCAGCCAGCCAATCGCGTCGTCCGCCAGGTCCTCGCTAAGGTGGTAGCCTTCCTCCACGGTCTTTGGCGGGTGGACGTAGGTCGTGTTGCGGACGAGATTCGGCTCATATTGCGAGGCCTCGCCGGCCAGGAAGCCGTAAAAATACTCAAAGCCGAGGTTCGCGGGCCATTCCTCGAACGGCCCGGTCGCAGTGGTCTCCTCGGCCGGTGTGTTGTGCCACTTGCCCCAGGCGCCGGTGGCGTAACCGTAATCCTTGAGCACCTCGGCCACCAAAGCGCTGCTCCTGGGAATCCTGCCGGAATAGCCGTCCCAGTCATTGGCAAGCTCCGCGATCTGCCCGTTGCCGACACGGTGGTGATTGCGTCCGGTTAGCAGCGACGCCCGGGTCGGAGAGCACATAGCGGTCGTGTGGAACCTGTTGTAGGCAATTCCTTCCTTGACGATGCGATCCATCGTCGGAGTTTGCACTTCGCCACCGAACGTCGCCGGAAGGGCGGGGCCGGCATCATCGATGAGAACGATCAGAATGTTCGGCGCGTCGGCCGGAAGCCGGCGCGGCGTCACTCGTTGTTTGTAGACCGACTCCTGCATCGTTCGCCCGGCAATGCTGGCCGAGGGCGTTGGCGGAAAGGGAAGCAATTCTTGCCTCTCAGGTTTGTCCTTCGGATCCGCCATTCATCCTCCCCCGGTCTTTGTGTGTTTCGCCGTTGGGTTCGGCAGCCCGCGTCGCGACGACCTACCGGCGCACCGTGAGACTAGGACGGCAATTCCGACATCAAAATGACGCCGGCTATGAACACCGCGAAGAGACGCAGCCAAAATCGCGGCGCCACCTGTCCAACCCAGAGGCCCGACGCCATCAGTCTCGTCGCCGGGCGCTGCCCGGGAGCTAGGCCCGGACTTCACATTTTCGTGAACGACCCAGGTCGGCTCGCCAATTCCCAGGGAAAATGACGCTAGAAACAATCGGTTAGCCCTTGGCGGCGAGCCTTCGGCACCGTCATTAACAGATCACGCGAGACGTGAATAATGTTTACCGTTGCGGTGTTGGTGATTTTGCGAGTTCATGGTTTCAACAGAACGGCTCAGCAAGAGTTGCTTTGAAACGGGAAACGACCATGAGAGCGATTGCTTATGGCGCGTCCGCGCTGGTTCTGATGGCGCTTGCCGCGCCGGCCGCGGCGGACACCGTGCCTTTCGTTGACATCACGCCGGGACCGACGACGTTCACCGCCCCGGAGACGGGCGTCTACGACATCCTCGCCTTCGGCGCCAATGGCGGCGCCAGCGCAGGCTTCGGAGGCCTGGGGGCGGAAGTCGGCGGCGACTTCAACCTGACCGGCGGGCGAAATCCTGTCGATCGTCGTTGGCGGACAGGGTCGCTAGACCAACGGGGGCGGCGGCGGCGGCGCGGCACGTTTGTGCTGACTTCGACCGGGACGGCGCTGCTCATCGCCGGCGGGGGCGGCGGCGCCGGCTTCTTGTTCCACAGCTCCGTTGGAAGGACCTGGGTTGGCGTCCGGAGACGGCGGAAACGGCGCTAGCCCCGATGGCGGCGCTGGCGGCGGGGGGGGGCGGCGGCGGCGACCGCGGTGGCGGCGTCAACGGCGGGGGCGGGGGCGGCGGCCTGGACAGTGGAGGAGGAAACGGGGGGGCGGTGGTCGGTAGGGGCGGCGCGGCCGCGGGCGGCCCGGGCGGCCGCGGCGCCGGTCTCGGCGACGGCGGTGTTGGCGGGGGCGGCGGGAGCAACAGCGACGGTGGGGTGGGGGCGGCGGCTTCAGCGGCGGCGGCGGCACCGCCACGGCGGCGGCGGCGGCGGCTCCCTGAATGACGCCTTCGCCAATCTAATCGGCTTCGATGGAGTGAGGGCAGGGAATGGCGAACTGGAGATCGACTTGGTCCGGCCCGCCGTGCCCGAGCCCTCAACCTGGGCGATGCTGCTCCTAGGCTTCGCGGGCCTCGTCGCTATGGCCTATCGGCGCAATCGAAGCGGGAGCCGGCCAGCGAAAGCATAGCCGGGCGGGCTCCGCCCTTCGCCTCGTCCTGAGGAACTCCGAAGGCGCGTCTCGAAGGACGTTGTTCCAGGCGGCGCCGGGCCGCCAGCGCCGATTGCATTTGGGTCGACGCGTCCGGTTGTAGCCGCGCTCGCGGCGCGCAATTGTAGCCGCGCTCGCTTCGACCGAGCTGCCTAGAGCGGGCTGCTTTTGGCTAGAGTCGAGGTTGGGATTCCCGAATCAGTTGCGTTCTGATTCAACCTGTTGGCTGGGCGGAGGCCAGCAGGGAATGCCGAAGCCTTATTCGCAAGACTTGCGTGATCGGGTGATTGACGCGGTGGAGAGGGGCGAGATGAGCCGCCGCGCAGCGGCGCGGCGCTACGCAATCAGCGAATTGGTGGCGATCAAGTGGCTTGAACGGGTTGAACGGGATGGCTCGCGAGAGCCTGTCGGGCACGGCGGCCACCGGGCGTCCAAGCTGATGCCGCACCGTGATTTTCTGCAAGCCGCGCGGACCGAGAAGACCGACGTCACGCTTCAGGCTCTTTGCGATCGCCTTTCGGCCGAGCGAGGGTCAAAGCCGACACCTCGATGATGAGCCGCTTCTTTCGCAAGATTGGCGTGACGTTTAAAAAAAGACCCTCGTCGCGCGCGAGCAGGATCGTGCCGACATAAGCCGGCATCGCGCGCGCTGGCGAGCCTATCAGGGCCGCATCGATCCCAGGCGTCTGATCTTCATCGACGAGACGTGGACCAAGACCAACATGACCCGGCTTCGCGGCTGGGCGCCGAAGGGAGAGCGCCTCGTCGACAAGGTCCCGCAGGGCAAGTGGAAGACCGCGACGTTCCTTGCCGCTCTCCGCAATGACCGCATCGATGCGCCCTGCCTGTTCGACGGCCCGATCAACGGCGAACGTTTCCGCGCCTATGTCGAGCAGTTCCTCGTCCCGACCCTCAAGCCGGGCGACGCTGTGATCCTCGACAATCTCGGCTCCCACAAGGGGAAGAGGGTGCGGAAGGCCATCCGAGCTGTCGGCGCCCGGCTCGTCTTCCTGCCCAAATACTCCCCCGACCTCAACCCCATCGAGCAGGTCTTCGCCAAGTTCAAGACTTCTGCTGCGAAAGGCCGAAGCCCGAAGCTACGAGGCGATCTCCGACGCAAGCGGTAAAATCCTCGCCCAGTACCCGCCCGCCGAATGCGCCGAATACCTCAAGAACGCAGGATACGGGTAAAGCCAATGCAGAAGGCTCTAGAGCGCGTTGCGTTCGGGTGGAATCGTCATCGCGAGGAGCGAAGCGACGCGGCGATCCAGGAGTCGCCGAGCGCCCTGCGGTCCCCTGGATCGCTTCGCTGACGCTCGCGATGACGACCGCGGTTTGCTAGACCAATGGCGCCACAACCTGCCCGCCGAGAGACCCCGACTCTATCGCCTTCGTCGCCGCCAAGCCATGGAAAGGTTGGATCTTATCTGCGCCGTGGCGGTTGAGGCAAACAAAACCTTGGCAAAACCCGGAATTCCTCCTTATACTTTCGGCTGATCGAAACCCTCTGTCCCGCCAAGCGTG
This sequence comes from uncultured Gammaproteobacteria bacterium, assembly GCA_963809645.1. GTDB lineage: Bacteria > Pseudomonadota > Gammaproteobacteria > Steroidobacterales > Steroidobacteraceae > Bog-1198. Next base: position 23,754 of record CAWEKK010000007.1, on the reverse strand, counting down.
GGTGGCGACGGTAGAAGCACATGAGGCAAGAGAGCGGGACCCAGACAACAATCTAAGACGGGAGATAAGGGCTGGGAAATTTTTTGTTTGAATCGCTCGTAACCCATTGAAAAGTCACGAATCGAAAAATAAACGCTAGTAAAAGAAAGCAAATTTACTAACGTTTATTAGCGTTTACTGCCGCTTATTAGCGTTTAATTCCTTGGAGCGATCTGGCCATGAGCGGGACAGCGGCCCTGCGTCCCGTCGGCCGGTGAGTCCAGCGAGCGCCGCTATTCCTCCAGTTCGCTGTCCCAGTAGAGATAATCCATCCAACTTTCGTGCAAATAGTTGGGCGGGAACAGGCGGCCGTTCTGGTGCAGGTCGTGCACGGTCGGCTGGTAGGGCTTGGTCGCCGGCCACATGCGCGCCTTGGCCGGCAGCATGTCGGCCTTCTTGAGGTTGCACTCCGAGCAGGCCGCGACGACGTTCAGCCAGGTTGTGATCCCGCCCTTCGAACGGGGCACGACATGGTCGAAGGTGAGGTCCTCGCGCTGGCCGCAATATTGGCAGGTGAAGCGGTCGCGCAGGAACACGTTGAACCGGGTGAAGGCCGGAAAGCGGGTCGCTTTGACGTAGCTCTTGAGCGACACCACCGAGGGCAGGCGCATCTCGAAGCTCGGGCTGCGCACCAGCGTGTCGTATTCCGACAGGATGTTGACCCGGTCGAGGAACACGGCCTTGATCGCGTCCTGCCAGCACCAGATCGACAACGGGTAATAGCTGAGCGGACGGAAGTCCGCGTTCAAGACGAGGGCCGGACAATTCCCCGGCGTGACTGAGCGAACATGAACCGTCACAAAGACGCTCCGTACCTCCGCACATTGCCGCGGCCGTCTCCGAATCCGGCCGCGCTCTTACTCTACAGCTTGCGTGACGCCCTTGTGAAGGCGCCGAACTCCGGCCCTTTCCGGGGCTTTCGTCGCTCTCCCGGCCTTGCTCCAGCACGAATCAATCAGCGCGCCGACCGTTCGATCGCCTCGATGTCGGCGTCCGAGAGCCCGAAATGATGGCCGATCTCGTGCACGAGAACATGGGTCACGACCTCGTCGAGCGTATCCTCGCCGTCGCACCAGAAGTCGAGCAGCGGCCGACGATAGAGCCATATCATGTTGGGCAATTCGCCGGTCTCCTCGGTCGCGCCGCGCTGAGCGAGGCCGCGGCCGCGAAACAGGCCCAGCAGGTCGAACTCGCTCTCGGCGCCCATCTCGTCGAGCGTCTCGTCGTCCGGAAAATCGATGACCTGAATGACCAGGCCTTCGCTGAGACGCCGAAACGAAGCCGGCAGCCGTTCGAATGCGGCCCAGGCGAGCGCGTCGATGTCTTCGGACGTTGGAGCGCGTAACGAGGAGAGGCCGCTCGGCGGCTCGGCGGTCACTGCGCGGCCCGGGGTCTTGGCGCGACCGGGCCTTCGAACGATTTGATTCGGGTCGCTTCCAGCCCATCGACCAGGCGGCGCGTTCGCGCGGCGAGCGCGGCGCGAATCTTCTCGGCGCCGGCCGGGAACTCCGTCAGCACGCGCCGGAACGTCTCGCGCGGAATCCGCATCACGACCGCGTCCTCGGCCGCGCGCGCGCTGACGCGGCGTGCGGTCGGAGCGTAGAGCGCGCTCTCGCCGATGAGAGCGCCTGCGCCGACGCGTCGCTCGCCTCTCGGTTCCGCTCGGTCCTCGAGCAACGTGATCGCGCCCGAATGCACGAAATACCCGGAATCGGCGACTTCGCCGGGGAAGAACAACGTTTCGCCCGCTCTCAAGCGCCGCTTTTCACACGAAAAGGCGATGAGCTGCACCGCTTCGCGCGGCAGAAGGTCGAACGGGCGGGTGCGCCCGAGCCGTGCGACGTCGTCATCGAGCGTCACTCCGTTCGCCCCCCGGACGCCGCGCTCGCCATAAGCTTGTAACCGCCGCCTTCAGTGACGAGAAGTTGCGCTTCGGCCGGATTGTTCTCGATCTTCTGACGCAGACGATAAATATGCGTCTCCAGCGTGTGCGTCGTCACGTTGGCGTTGTAGCCCCAGACATGCTTGAGCAGCGTCTCGCGGGCCACTGGCTGTTGTTCGGCGCGATGGAGATAACGCAGGATCGCCGCTTCTTTCTCGGTCAGCCGCAATTTGACGCCCTGCGGGTCGACCAGGTTCTTCGAAGTCGGCCGAAAGGTGTAAGGTCCGACCTGAAACTCCGCATCCTCACTGGCTTCATATTGCCGCAGTTGCGAGCGGATTCGAGCCAGCAGCACGACGAATCGGAAAGGTTTGCCGACATAGTCGTTGGCGCCGGAATCGAGGCCCGACACGGCGTCGCTGTCGGAATCGTGCGCGGTGAGCATGATGATGGGCCGCCGATACCCGTCTCGCCGCATTCGCTTGACCGCCTCGCGCCCGTCCAGATCGGGCAGCCCGACATCCATGATGATGAGATCGGGCGTCGCGCTTGCGACAGCCTGAAGCGCCGCGTCCGCCGTCTCGACCGCCTCGACCTGAAACTCAGGATGCAGAGCCAACTGCTCGACCAGCGCATGACGCAGGTCAGCGTCATCGTCTACGATCAGCAATCGCCGCGTTTGGCTCATCAACTCTACTTTATCCGCTGGATCGCACCGCGGCTAGCGCAGGATTGCGGCAAGCGTGCGGCTGGCGCTTGGCGGCCGCACTCACGGCTCGAGGGTCAGTTCTTGGGCCCCAGCTTTTTTGAGTTGATCTTCCGATCCGGCCAGCGTGATCGATTTGACGTCGTTCCAGAGCGGCGCGAGGTCGCCGTAGTGGCGCGAAAAGATATGGCCAGATTCGCCGGTCGCGATCATGAAGCGGGATTTGTCAGGGTTCGCGAGATCGTAAAGGCCGCGAAAACCGCCCCCTTGGGTGCGGGCGAACGGCATGTCCGAGGAAGCATCGGAGCCGCCGCCCCGATCGAGCGTGTAGAAGCCGCCGCTCGAAGGAACGCTGAGGTCGCTCAGCCACTCAAAGAGTGGGACATGGCTGTAGACCTGATGCTGCAACACCGCTTTGTGCTCCGCGCCCCAACGCCAATGGCTCATATCGGCGCCGTCGCGCTTAACGAGCAAGGCGAGTCCATCGTCGAGGGCCTGCCCAAGGGCCGTGCGACAGTCTGGCGTGGGCGCGCCTGGAGAACTGCACCACGAAGGATGGTCGCGCATCAGCGATATGAGGGTTGTTGCGGCGAACGGTCCTTTCTCTTTCATTGGCAGTCCGGTTTCGTCCTCGATCAGGATCTTATGGAGCGATCTGAGGAATGCCGTGTAGATCAACGGTTCGGCACGGTCCTTATCCATTACTGCGTTCCAGCTCAGAAGCATCGCCTGCGCCTTCCGCGCCCGTTCGTCAGAAGGCGCAATCATCGCAATGAACGGCTGCAACTCCTTGACGTCTAAAGAGAGGTGGTCGGCCTGCATCGCGGCCGAAGTATCGAGGCTGTGCTTCTGGATCGTATCGAAGAACTGCTGGATGCGCCGGGCGCGGAAATTCTCTTCCCAGTCCTGGCCGAAACGGGGCTCGTGATCGTCGGGGAAATCCGCGTTGTTGGCGTTGAAGGCGAAGCCAGTTTCCGGGTTATGCAGCTGCGGCCATTGTTCGAACGGGATCGCGCCAGTCCAGTCGAAGGCGCTCGACGAGCCGTCGACTGGCATGAGGCCGGCTCCGGATCTTCGCAGGGGGACCAAGCCGGGATTCAAGAAACCGATGTCGCCGCCGACATCCGCATACACGAAGTTCTGCGTTGGTGTCTGATAGAGGCGTAGCGCATCGAGAAATTGGTTCCAGTTTCTCGCGGAATTGACCCGCATAAAGGCTTCAGCGGTGGTATCGTGTTCACCGAGCCCGGTGAAGGCAAGGGCGACCGCCTTTCCCGGCCCGGCGAAGTCAGCCAGATCGGCATTGACGTCGGAAAGAACGGGACCGTGTCGGGTGGCGCGGATCGTCAGTCTGACGTCAGCCCCGCCTTTCACATGAATTGTTTCTTCCCGCGTATCGAACGGCTTCGGTCCGTCGGGGCTGAGATATTTTGACGGGTCGGCCGGATCGACGGTTTCGATGAAGAGGTCCTGAACGTTCGAATTTGCGGTCGTGAGTCCCCACGCGATCGAATCGTTCTGGCCGAGTACGAAGACTGGGGCGCCTGGCAACGTGGACCCTTTGACTGAGCCTTCGGGCGTGACGATGCGCGCCAAATACCATAGGATCGGCGCGCTGAGTTCGAGATGCGGGTCATTGGCGAGAATCGGCTTTCCGCTCAGTGTCCGCGATCCGGCGACTACCCATTCGTTCGATGCGCCCTTTCCGATACCGGTCAAGGCCCCGAGCACATCGTCGATGCTATCGCCGCTCGCATGAGTATCACCCATCGCCGGCAGGGTCGTTATTGGATCGCCAGACCGCGCGCCGGGAAAGAGCCAGTTTGCCCGTTCCGCACCGAACTTCGCGGTGAGACGGGCGCGCAGCAGCTTGAGCTTGAAGTTCTGCGACAGCTGGTAGGCCTCGATCTTTCCGACCACCAGCGTATCAGCCGCCTTCCAGGGCTCGGGGCTATCGCCGGCAAGGAGGAACTCCGGCGGGAGCGCGTGGCTTGCCAGAAAGGCGTTGACCCCCTCGGCATAAGCCTCAAGCCGCTTCTGCGCCCAGGGCGAAAGTGCCGAAAAGCTCGTCTCGGCCTCGCGATAGAAGCCTACGGTGCGAATGAACTTGTCGATGGGCAGAAGATCGACGCCGCGGATTTCGGCCATGCGCCCTTGGCCGACCCGGCGCAGGATGTCCATTTGAAACATCCGCTCACTCGCATGCAGATAGCCAAGCGCGCGCGTCGCGTCGTCGATCGAGCCAGCGAAGATGTGCGGCGCGCCATAGGCGTCGCGCCATACGCGAGCTTCGGCGGAGAGACCTGGCAGCCGTTCGGTCCCCGAATAGGCGGGGACAGCGCGATAGAACAGGTAGGCGCCCGCGAGCGTCGCGAAAACGACGAGCGCGAGAACCAAACCCGCCGTCCATTTAATCAACCGCCAAAGCATCCCCTGCTCCCGAGCGCCCCTTTTTGGCGCTCATACAATCTCATTGGCTGTCCCAGGTCCATTCCGCTTCTGTGCGACGGCTACAACTCGAATCTTATTATAACCAGCGCGTGGTCGGAGGGGCGCTCTCGTGCGCGAGCGTCGCGCGGAACCTCCATCCTTTTCACGGAATCGCCGAGCGCCGGGCTGATCCAGGTATGGTCCAGCCGCCGTCCTGTCGGCCTTCGACCAGTCGAGAGCTACCACATATAGAGCTTCTGATCGTCCCGCACGAATTTGCGCAGCGCGTCGACCCAGGGGCCTGGCCTGAGCCCGGTTTAACTTGTCGACCTCGATTGGCCTATGGTTCACTAGGCTGAAAAGAGACTTCGGGATCCAAACGTCGTGTTCAAGCGGCGCGACGTTAAGATCGCGGACCAAAAATCGACCGGTCATCAAAAAGCACCATGAGCTAACGGATAAGCGCTTCGAACGCTTCTCCAACATCTGGAGTGAGCAGCTTTGCCGATTTGGGGTTGCAGGTCCCTGGGCGCCGCCAAAGGCACATGCGCTCCATGGTCATCGCTCGATCGTAGGGGTCCGTCCAGCATTGGACCTGCTGATACCCAAAACTCGTGAAGTCGACCGGCGGATCGGGCGGATGTCCGAGTTCCTTGCTTCGTGCTTGCATGCTGAACACGTAATTATAGGCGTTGGGCGCGGTTAGTGGCGTAGCGTCCCCGGCGTTGTAGAGGAGAATCCCGGGACGCAAATTCACGTACTCGGCGGAGCGCCACCAGAGCTTGCCGGGGTAGACGCCGACGCCACAGGCTTGGTTATCCGCGTTGACGGCGCGCATCGCCAGGATTGAGCCGCGGGAGCGGACCCAGAACCAGATCCGGTTCGGCGATGCGGCCAGAGCGAGCGAAGCGACGGCCCAGACCAATGGCACGGCGACCATCAACGCCCGACGGAGCCGGGGTCCGCCAAGCCTGTCCGCCAGCCAGTTGGCCCCCATGGTCGAGCCGATGCCGGCCAGCGTCATGATAAGCGGTAGGGCCGGCGAGATGTACCGGTATTCTTTGTGGGCGATGGCGGAATGGACCACGAAAATGGTCACGGCCAACCAAAATAGTAGGGGCAGCCTCAGTGCGCCATAGAGCGCGCAGAGCACGATCACAATGCCGAAAAGGCCCCACGAAACCCATTGCCACCCGATATAAGAGTAGACGGGGTTGACGCCAGCTGTCGAGGCAACCTTAGACGCATAGTATACGTAAAAAACAAGAGAGTGAAACGGCCAGCCCCAGGTTATCCAGTCGAGCAGGCCGCTCAACAGGACCGTAAGCCCAAGCCCGCCCAGCAGTGCCCGGTAGTGCAACCGCTCGCGAATCCCGCCGACGGCGATGACGGCGACAGCGATGGCAGGAACGAGCTGCGGACGCAGCATCGCTGTGAGCCCCATCATCGCGGCGCCGATGAACAGTCGTCGTTCGCTCGGAAGGCCTCGACCGGGGTAGACTAGGTAGAGGCCCGCCACGAGCGCGGCGGTGGCGAAGCTCTCGGAGAGAGGGTGGGCGTAGAAATAGACCAGCTCGAACCAGACGGCGTTCAGGAGGCCGGTTATGACCGCGCCCGGGAAACCCGCGACGTTGCGGCCCCAGAGAAAGCCACAGATCACCGGCGCCAGCGAAACGATGCAGATCAGGACGGAGACGCCGCCGAGGCCGGCCGCGGGTGGCGACCCGAACAGCTGTCCGATCGCCATAAATCCGGCGATTAGACCGGGCCATAGCCAGCTCCGTTCACCCGTCTGGAAGTCCCAGGGCTCTATCCCTTGGTGGTTGACCAGGCGGTTGGCTTGTTCGAGCCACATAAGTTCGTCGGGATGGAGAATGCTCGGCAGCAACGCCATGACGCAGGCGCGTATCGCTACCGCCAGAAGGCAGATCGCCAACAACGCGATCCAATCGCTGGGCAGGAATTGCTCCTCCGGCAACTCGGCGAGGCGCCGTCCGGCGGCGGAAAAGGTCATAGGACACCCCCTGAAAGAATGGATTTTCGACGTCCCGGGCCGGTTCCGGCGCGGGCGCAAGCGGAATCTGCGCTTAGGCGCTTCGCTCATCCGTGGCTCGACGTTACCGAACCAAGCGACAGGGTCAAGCTCGTGCGAAGCGACGCTCGAGTCGAACCTGCGTAAACTGGGCGCCGACGATGGCCTCGAGGCGATCACGCTGGTACTACAGGCGGCGGGGGTCGTTGGGGAACCCGGTGTCGTCGCTTATTGTCGATTGCGTTCGCCGACTATCGTCCTGTCAATTCAAGCCACGACGGGGGTGGCTCCGATGTCACGCGCGCCCAACGCTCAATATAACGTCGCCGCTCCAGGCTCTTTGCCGATCCGGATCGCCGGTCGTCAGCGGCGCGTCATGTTCGACGCTTTCGAGAGACGGGCCACGGCGGGACCGTCCGATACAGTGCTTGATGTCGGCGTCACCAGCGATCAAACCTATGATCATTCGAACTATTTTGATGCTTGGTATCCGCACAAGGCCGGGATCACCGCAGTTGGCGTCGACGATGCAACTTTCCTCGAAACTCTGTATCCGGGCCTGCGCTTCGTCCACGCTGACGGGCGAGAACTCCCTTTCGAGGATAATTCATTCGACCACGTCCATTCGAGCGCCGTTCTCGAGCACGTCGGCAGTCGGGCACAGCAGGTCCAGTTTCTCAAAGAGCTCTGGCGGGTTACCCGAAAGACATTGTTCGTAACGACGCCGAACCGCGGTTTTCCAATTGAGTTCCATACCGTGCTGCCGTTGGTGCATTGGCTGCCGCCGGCTACGTTCCGTGGGATTTTGCGCAAGACGGGCCGCGCCTTTTTTCGCCGACGAGGCTCACTTGAACCTGATGGGACATGGCGATCTTGTTCGCAGCGCCCGCGACGCTGGGATCACCGGCGCCAATGTCGGCTCAGTCAGCCTCTGGGGGTGGCCGAGCAATCTTTTGCTGAGCGCTCGCAAGTCCGATTAACCCCCGATTGCGCCGCCTGAGCTTTTTGCATTGACAGGACGGGTGGATGTCGCGGTCGGGCGGGATTCCGGTCGTTTGACGACCGCGGAGCGATAGGAAGATTGTGCCAGGAACGGACCTATAGCGCCAGTAATTTGGCCTGATTGTCGGCGGCGGTTAGCTTTTCGTCGGCAGCGCGGCGTGGAAGTCGTACCAGGAGCCCCACGAGGCTCTGAGCCTGTTCAGGCCGGGTATTCGTCTCATTAGGCCGAAGCCCTTGCTTTGCGAGAGAATTGCAGCGTTACGGGCGATCACTCCGCTGTAACTGAGCCAAGGTCCCGGCGATTCTTCGCCGAACAGCCCGGAAGCATCGAATTCGAATTGATGGTTAACGTAAACGCCTTCCCGCGCCGGGTTTGGCGGCTGTTGGCGGATCACCACCATCTGATCGACGGTTTTAAATCGCGTGTATCCCAACGCCTTGAGCAGCCTTAATTCCTTGAGTTGCTCCGAGAGAAATGGAGAGCGCTCAATGGAGATGAAGTTTGGCCGACCATGCGACTTCATCAAAGCCTCAAGGCAATGGATGTCCGCCCCCTCGATGTCGATTTTCAGGTAATAGGGGACACCGAACCGATCGATGAGCGATGAAAACGGGATCATCGGGAGGACGGTTTTTGTCCAGTCGGAACCTTTGGCGCTTGAGCGCTCCATAAATTCGGAATTGGTCGTTCCCCAAATGCTGCGCTGAGTGTTTACGAAAAACTCAACCTCGCCAATCGCTCGCCGATCGCTTTCTCGACCAGAACGAAACGCCCATCGGCGATCTCGCGGCCGAAGCGCTGTCTAAGGCCATCGCACAGCCCCGGATTGGCTTCGATCGCAACGACGGTAAACCCCTTCTTCAAATAAAAATCGGAATCCTGGCCGTTATGACAACCGAGATCGTAGATAAGATTTGCGACATTGGTCATGGCGCCTCCTTCCTAACGAAACACCTCGTATGAAAGCTTATGGTAACTGGTCGCCTGCGCAAGCTGTGAAACGGGCAAACCCGGAGATTCGCTTGAGGCGGGAGCAGCTCAGCCGAGCCACCCTACCTATTGGGTGAAATATGAGTCGTTTCTACGACAGTTCATTGCGCGAGCCGCCACCCGGCGACGAGCCGCTATTTGCTCATTCCCGTCGTCCAATTCGAACGTAGAAGTCTCTCCGTAATGGCTCTACCAGTCGGGTACTAAGCGTTTGATTTTGACCATCAGAAGCTGCTCGATCGGATTTGCGCTTATTCGTTCTGGTTTCAAACTCACCCCAGATACGGTTTGCCAAGCTTTGTTGATACGTGCGGACAGACGTATACAATAAGGCGCCACAACTTGACGGCAGATGGGCGGCGACCGCCGGCGCCTCATGGCGACTATAAGGACTTCGGGATGCCTGTTGAACTAACCATAGTGATGCCGTGCCTCAACGAAGCCGAGACCCTCGAGACGTGCATAAAAAAAGCGCAGAGCTTCCTCGATCGTTCGGGCGTTTCAGGAGAAATTGTGATCGGCGACAACGGCTCCACTGACGGATCGATCGAGATTGCCCGCCGATGTGGCGCGCGCGTCGTCAATATCCCAATTCGAGGATATGGCGCCGCGTTGTACGGCGCGGTCTCGAGCGCGAACGGAAAATATTGCGTCATGGGCGATTCCGATGACAGTTATGACTTCAGCGACCTTGACGGCTTTGTGAAAGAACTGCGAGCCGGCGCGGATCTTGTCATGGGCAATCGGTTCCTCGGCGGCATCCAACCGGGGGCGATGCCCTGGAAGAACCGATATATCGGAAACCCGGTTCTTTCCGGCGTAGGTCGTTTTCTTTTTGCCGCCCCCACGAAGGATTTTCATTGCGGCCTTAGGGCTTTCTCGCGCGACGCCTTTCTGCGCATGGATTTGCGAACGACGGGCATGGAGTTGGCCTCAGAAATGGTAATCAAAGCGACCTTGATGGGGATGAAGATCGTAGAGGTGCCGACCACTTTGAGGCGCGACGGACGCTCTCGGCCGCCTCATCTTCGTCCCTATAGGGACGGCTGGAGACACTTGCGGTTCATGCTCCTTTTCAGCCCCAACTGGCTATTTCTCTATCCCGGGTTGCTTTTGATGTTTGCTGGATGTTTGATCGGGGCGAAGCTGCTCGCGAGCCCGGTCTACATCAATAGCGTGCGTTTAAGTGTCGATACGTTGATTTATTCCGTGACGATGATCGAAGTCGGCTTTCAAGCAGTACTCTTCGCTTTGTTGTCGAGAGCTTACGCAGTGCAAGAGGAACTCTTCCCCGTGCCGCTTAAGCGTACCATTTTTGAAAGCATATTCAAGCTAGAGCGGGGGATAATTCTTGGAAGTATCATGATTATTCTTGGTCTTGGACTTTTCCTCTACGCGTTTAGCGTTTGGGGAAGTACAAATTTTGGTCCCCTCGACGTCGAAAAGATTACACCCATCGTAATTGGTTCCTCGCTTTCCCTGTCGTTGGGATTCGAAGTTATCCTCTCGAGCTTCTTACTCAGCATGTTGAAGCTGAACGTAAGAACCACTTCGACTATGCTCTTGAGTGGCGCCGAATTCGAAAGCCCCGTATACTCGTCGGCGTGATGGATCGCCTCGCCCCTCGCGCTTCCTAGCAGGGTTTTGCAGGACGCATGACCGGCCACGTCGATCCAACCAAAGAGGCCTTCGCCGCCTTCCGCGCCGACGACCGGCTTGGCCCGATCCATATGCTCAATCTGATAAAATTGCGCGCTGTCGCGGCCTATCCGGACGAGCGCAAAGCGACCGGGGCCGAGGCCTACGCCGCTTATGGGCGCGAAAGCGAGCCGGTTTTCTTCCGCCTCGGCGGATCGATCGTCTGGCGCGGCCGGTTCGAGCAAACGCTGATCGGACCTGCCGAAGAGCGCTGGGATCTCTGCTTCATCGCCCAGTACCCGAGCGTCGCTGCGTTCGTCGCCATGATTCGCGATCCCCAGTACCGGGAAGCGGTCAGGCACCGGCAGGCGGTGGTGGAGGATTCGCGGCTTATCCGCCTCGCGCCCGGAACAGTGGGCGGTGGCTTGACTGAACGCCATGCTTTACGATGAAAGCCACAGAAATCGATTGCCTCTTGTCGACGGACCGAGCCTCGGCTAGACCCAAGCCATGACCAAGCCTGTGCCATGGATCATCGGCATTATCGGTCTCGTGTTCATCGGCATCGCGGTGGTCTACTGGCTCACGCCCGCAGACGGTCTTCCCAGCTTCTTCCCCGGGTTTCAAGCCGCATCCGATCACGTGCATCTGACGCACGCGCTTGGCTCGCTGATCATCGCGCTCGGCCTGTTCGCTATCGCCATCATCTGGTTTCAGCTCATCTCCGAAGATTAGCCAGCGAGCCGATGCGACGTTGCGCTCGGGAGATCGCGCGCGCACAAAACCCGAGCTTCAAAATTGTCGCCAAACCGTCATGATGGGTGCGTACTAAAGTTGCGCGACCCGCAGACGCCGGACGGTTATGCGCATGGACATGAAAGTCATCCCAGCCGACGATGAGATTACCCATGTCGTGCTCGATGGTCGCTTCGACATTCAAGGCGCGCAGGAGGTCGATTCCCGTTTTGACGAGCTGGCGAAGAGCAGCAAAGCTCTGGTTGTCGACCTCGGCAAAGTTTCGTTCCTCGCTTCACTCGGCATACGCACGCTGATGCTGAGCGCCAAGACGCTCATCCGCCACGGCGGCGACATGGCGGTCTGCGGCGCCAGTGAGAACGTCGAGAAGGTCTTGCGTACGACCGGCTTCAACGAAGTCGCCGGGATTTATCCCGACTATAAATCGGCCGCCCGCACGCTGCGGGAGAGGCTCGCCGCCTTCCCGGGCAAGAAAGCATGAGCGCACCTGCGCCGCGGACCTGCTCGCGCGACTTTCCCGGCACGGTCGAGGCCGCCTCGGACGCTGAGAATTGGGTTGCGGGCCAGGCGAGCGCGTTAGGCCTCGGCGAAGAGGCGGAATTCGCGATCAATCTCTGCCTCGAGGAACTGTTCCTCAACGCGGTCCATCATGGCCGCGCCAATCGCGCGAGCATTTCCGTCTGCGCTGAAGACCACGGCGTGACCGTCGAGTTCGCTGACGACGGCGAGCCGTTCGATCCGACGCTTGCCCCGGCCAAGCGGATCAACGGGCCGACGCAGGATTTCGAGATCGGCGGCTACGGCACTGGGCTGATGCAGAAATTCTCTCGGCGTATGAGCTACCGCCGCTTTGAAGGCATGAACCGCCTCGTGCTAGAATTCGACGCCGGCCGCAACGCCAACGCGCGTCCGGATAGTTGAGCGCCACATGATGACATGAAAAATTCGCCGGAGCTGCGCGCCGCCATTCGGGCGATGAGCGCATTCCGTGAGCTGTCCGACAACAACCTCGCGATCCTGATCGAAGCGGCCGAACTCGAGACATTCGATCCCGACGCCGTTCTTATGGTGCAGGGCGAACCCAGCGATTACGCGATGCTGATCCTGGAGGGGGAGGTGACGGTCACCGCCGACAGCGCTCGGGGCGCGATTCCCATTTCAACTCTCAGGGCCCCCTCCCTCGTCGGCGAACTGGGGTCGCTCGCGCAATTGCCCCGCAGCGCGACCGCACGCGCCGCCACGCCCGTCACCGCTCTGCGTTTCGGACGCGCGGCGCTGGTCGAAGTCGCGCGGGCCACGCCGTCGTTGCTCATCGACGTCATCGCCAGGATGGGTGAGCGCCTCCGCAAGTTCAACGGCGCGGTCAGCCTCTACACCGAGGCGCTCGGCGCGCTTGAGCGTCATGAGCTCGACCCCGCGCTGCTCGAGGAGTTGCGCAATCCGATCCCTGGCCTCGCCGACTTCGGGCAGACCTTCGGTCGCATGGCCGAGCAGATCATTCTGCGCCGTCAGCGCGACGACGAAATGGCGAGCGCGGCGGTCATTCAGCGCGCGCTTCTGCCCAGGGTTAAGCAGTTCGCCGAGGAATCCCGCCTCGACGTCTGGGCGTCGATGACACCGGCGCGCGACATCGGCGGCGATTTCTTCGATCTCGTGCCGCTCGCCGACGGGCGGGTCGCGCTCGGCGTTGGCGACGTCTGCGGCAAGGGCGTGCCCGCGGCTCTGTTCATGGGGATCACCAGGACGTTGATCCGCATCAACCTGCGCGAGACCCCTGACCTGCCGGGGGCGATCGCGAAGGCGAACGCCTATCTTGTGAACAACAACGCGGGCCAGCTGTTCGCGACCGCGCTATACGCCGCCTACGATCCGCGCTCGGGTACACTCGAATATTGCAATTGTGGGCATCTGCCCGGCTATATCCGCCGGGCTGGCGGCGCAGTTGAAACGCTGCCTGTGGGCGGCCTGCCTGTCGGCCTGTTCGAGCCCATGAAGCTGATGGGCGCCCAAGCTCAATTGCGCCCTGGGGATCTGTTTTTTCTCTATACTGATGGGGTCACCGAAGCCGAGGACCCGGAGGCGCGCCAGTTCGGGGAGGATCGCCTCGAAAGTCTACTAGCGAAAAAAGGGCACGGCGCCAGCTCGTCCCAATGGATTGCCCGCATCGAGGCGGCGGTCAGAGAGTTTGCGCGCGGACGGTCTCAGTTCGACGACATCACCTGCCTCGCGCTGAGACGGTGAGGATTCCACTCTTTTTTCAGAAAAACCGCGCAGCAAGCGCTACGACGGAACCACATCCTTGAAACGCCGCAGTGTGTCGATTTGCGCATCGAAGCTCGCGATCCGATACATCGGATAGAGCATCACGATATCAGCGCCGAGCCGGCGCCAGCCTTCTGCACCGGCTCCCCATTTCTGGGGATCGGGCTCGCGCATCCGCAGCCACCCCTCCACACCAAACTTGGCCGGATCCCGTCCGAACGCCTTCAGATGCTGGCGGAGTGTTGCAAAAGTCGCCGCGCCCTGCTCGTCGGGGGCCATGATCGGCATCCAGCCGTCGCCAAGCTGGGCCGCACGCTTCACTACCGCCTCCGATGACCCACCGAACCAGATCGGGATGGGCCGCTGGATCGGCGCCGGTAGGATGCTGACCTGACGCAGTGCGTGAAAGCGCCCGGTGAAGCTGACGACGTCCTCGCTCCAGAGCCGACGCATTACGCGCACTTGCTCCGCTTGTCGCGCACCGCGCATCTTCCAATCGGCACCCAGAGAACTCGTATTCGACATGATTCCAGCCGACGCCGATGCCCAGGCGCAGCCTACCCTCGCTCAGAACATCGACCTCGGCTGCTTGCTTGGCGACGAGGCCGGTTTGTCGCTGCGGCAGGATGAGCACGCCGCTGGTGAGCTTGATGCGCTTTGTTACCGCCGCGAGGAAGGCGAGCGTCGTGAAGGTCTCGTGGAAGGGGTCGGTCTCGTTGTAGATCGGCGTCCAGCCGTCGCGTGACTGCGCCCCGAAAACATGGTCGGGGACCTCGATATGGGCATAGCCCAAATCCTCGGCCGCCTGGGCCCAGTCACGGATTTTGGCGGGATCCTGGCCGATGTCGCGCGTCGGGAAAAAGGCGCTGAGATGCATCAGGCGCTCCTGCGCTCGAAGGGCAACGTAGACTGCATCAGTCCAATCTGGCAACACTCCCCCAACACAGCGGCCGGGGCGTGCCAAGCACCACCGTCAGCTCGCGCATAGCGCGGGTGGGTGGGTCATGAAGCGCACTACACCCCGCTTCCCTCGCTACTCGCCTCCCATCTCAGGAAGGGCAGGGATGAAGGCTCGCGTTGTGCGGCGCGGCTAGAGGTTGGCGCTCGCGACATGTTGAAGCTGGCGCCATTGACACGGTTTTGCCGCCCGTGGGACTTTCGCGTCGCCTGAGGTCGCCAAGCGCCTGCGGCCTTCGCGAATTCCGATAGGGGAAATTCGACGATGCGACGTCCGCCCAGCTGGGGAGGCCTCGGCGGAATCCTCATTCTCGCCGCGGCGCTTTGCGGCTGCGGACGGTCCTCGACCCCTGACCAGGCGGCCGCCGCGGCAACCTCGCCTGCCGTGACAGTGGCCGCCGCGACCCTGAAGAGCGTCACGCCCGCCGGAACCTTCGTTGGACGCGTCCAGGCCGTCAACACGGTCAATCTGGTGTCGCGTGTCGATGGCTTTCTGCAAAAGCGGGCTTTCACCGAGGGGCAGCAGGTCAAGACCGGCGACCTCCTGTTCGTCATCGAGCAGGACACCTATCAGGCGGCGGTGGACCAGGCTCAAGCCCAGCTGGTCAGCGCGCAGGCGACCGAGCGCAACGCGGCGCTCGCGTTGCAAAGATCCCAGGAGCTGGTCAGGACGAACGTGGTCGCGCAGGCGACGGTCGATCAGAACCTTGCCAACCAAGGCACGGCGGCGGCCGCCGTGACCTCCGCCCAGGCCGCCCTCGAGCAGGCCAACATCAATCTCGCCTTCACCGAGATCAAAGCGCCGATCGACGGACGTATCGGCATGGCCAATGTGTCGGTCGGCAATTTCGTCAACCAGGCGACCGGCACGCTGGCGACGATCGTCAGCCAGGATCCGATCTACGTACTGTTTCCGGCGACGACGGCGCAGGTGCTCGACTACCGGCAGCGGACCGCGAAGACGCCCGCCGCGGGGTCCAACCCCATCGTTCATGCGATCCTGCCCAACGGACAGCAATATCCTCACGCCGGGACCGTCGATTTCATCGACATTCAGGCCAACCAGGCCGCTGACACCCTGACCGTGCGCGCCGTGTTCCCCAATCCCGACAATTGGCTCGTCGCCGGGCAGATCGTCAACGTGACGGTCGCGGCCGGCGAGCCGACGCAGACGCTGACGATCCCTCAAGCGGCGCTGCAGGTTGATCAGTCGGGGTCTTATGTCCTTGTCGTCGGCGCGGACAATAAGGTTGAGCAGCGGCGGGTGAAGCTCGGGCCCGTCCAGGGCCCCGACATCACCGTCTCGGATGGGCTCAAACCCGGTGAGCTGGTCATCATTGAAGGCATCCAGAAGGTGCGGCCGGGCGAGGCGGTGACGCCCACGCCGTCCGTGCAATCGACACCGTGATCTCCGATATTTTCATCGCGAGGCCTCGCCTCGCGTTTGTCGTCTCGGTCGTAATGGTGCTCGCCGGCCTCATTGCGCTCACCCGAATTCCCGTGGCGCAATATCCGGACATTGTCCCGCCCCAGGTTACGGTCACGACGACGTTTCCCGGCGCAAGCGCGACCACGGTCGAAGCAAGCGTCGCGGAGCCGATCGAAGCGCAGGTCAATGGGGTCGACAAAGCGATCTACATGACTTCGACCAGCGGCAATGACGGCAGCTACACACTCACCGTCAGTTTCGCCGTCGGCAGCGATCCGAACATCGACGCTGTCAATGTGCAGAACCGGGTCAATCTCGCTGAGGCCCAATTACCGGCGGAAGTCAATCAGCAGGGATTGACCATCCGCCAGCGCTCCTCGGCGCTGCTTCAGGTGGTCGAATTCTACTCGCCGAACCAATCCAAGGACTCGCTCTTCCTCAACAATTACGTGACGATCAACGTGCTCGACACGATCGCGCGCGTGCCGGGCGTCGGCCAGGCGCAGCTGTTCGCAAACTTGAGCTACAGCATGCGGATCTGGCTCGACACCGACCGGCTGACCGGCTTCTCGATGGTCCCGGGCGATGTGATCAAAGCCGTGCAGCAGCAGAATACTCAGGCCGCGCTGGGAAGGATTGGCGCCCAACCCTCCGGACCAGAGCAGCAGCGGCAATTGCCGCTCGATACGCTCGGGCGCCTCTCGACCGTGAAAGAGTTCGAGAACATCGTAGTGCGCGCCAATCCCGACGGATCGCTGGTCAGGGTGCGAGACGTGGCGCGGGTCGAGCTTGGAGCGCAATCGTCCGACACCTTCAGCCGCTTCAATGGCGCGCCCGCGGCCTCGCTCGCGATTTTTCTTGCTCCCGGCGCCAACGCCGTCGCGACCGCTAAGGCGGTCAGCGCCGCGCTCGACAGACTGGCGCAGCGCTATCCCGCCGACATGCGGCATCAGGTCGTTCTCGACAGCACGACCTTCGTCAAGGCGACCATCGTGGAGGTGCTGCGGACACTGGCCGAAGCCTTCGTCCTGGTCGTGCTCGTCGTGTTTCTGTTCCTCGGCAGCTGGCGCGCGACTCTGGTGCCGATCATCGCCGTGCCGGTGTCGCTCATCGGCGCCTTCGGTGTGCTGTTCGCGCTCGGCTATTCCGCCAACACCATCACGCTGCTCGCGCTTGTGCTGGCGATCGGCATTGTCGTCGACGACGCCATCGTCGTGGTGGAGAATGTGCAGCGTATCATGGAGGAGGAGGGGCTGGCGCCGGCGGAGGCGGCGCGCAAGGCGATGCGCGAGATCACCGGGCCGATCATCGCCATCACCCTGGTTCTGCTGTCCGTGTTTGTTCCGATCGGCTTCCTTCCCGGCATCACCGGCGCTCTCTATCGGCAGTTCGCGGTCGCGGTGTCCGCGGCGGTGATCATTTCGGCGATCAACGCGCTGACCTTGAGTCCCGCGCTGTGCGCGCTGCTGCTGCGTCCGGGAAGCCGCCGCGGCCTCATGGCCCGGGTCCTCGGCGTAATCGATCGGGTGCAGAGCGGCTATGCGAGCATAGTGAGGCGTACGGTGGGGTTCGCTGCGCTCAGCCTGCTCGCCGTCGCGATCGCCGGCGCGGCGGCCTTCGCTCTCTTCCGCCTGATCCCGACCGGATTTCTGCCCGAGGAAGATCAAGGCTTCTTCTACGCCGAGATCGATCTGCCGCCCGGAGCCTCCGTCAACCGCACCGACGCGCTCACGAGCCAGGTTGAAAAGATCATCCGGGCCGAGAAGGGCGTCGCCGCCCTCACTTCGATCATCGGCTTCAGCCAGCTCAACAGCGTGGCGCTGTCCAACGCCGCGTTCCTTGTCGTACGGCTCGCACCGTTCGAGGAGCGCACCGACCCCTCGCAATCGGTCAATGCTTTGATCGCCAAGATCAAGGCGGAAACGGCGGGCATTCCGGGAGCGAGCATCCTGCTTTACAACGCTCCGCCCATCATCGGGCTCGGCTCGACCGGCGGCTTCCAGTACGAGCTCGAATCCGTTGGCGCGCAGAGCCCGGCCGATCTCGCGGCCACCATGCGGGCGCTCGTCTTCGAGGCCAATCAGCAGCCGGAACTCGCCAGCGTATTCAGCACGTACGCCGCTAACTCGCCCCAGGTCTATCTCGATATCGACCGCAACAAGGCGCAGATCTTGGGCGTCCCGGTTAGCGACATCTTCCAGGCCCTGCAGGCGACGATGGGCGGCTTTTTCATCAACCAGTTCAACGCCTATGGCCGGGTCTGGCAGGTCAACGTCCAGGCCGACGCCAAGGATCGAAGCCGCTTCGACGACATCTATCGCGTCAATGTCTCGAGCCCCAAGGGCGAGATGATTCCGCTACGTGCGCTGATGAGCGCCAAGACCGTTGTCGGGCCTCAATTGATCACCCGCTACAACAACCTGCGCGCCGTCAACATCAATGGCGCGGCGGCGCCGGGTCGTAGCTCAGGCGAGGCGCTGGCCGCTATGGAGCGGGCGTCGCAGAAGGTGCTGCCGTCCGGCTACGCCTTCGAATGGACCGGCACGGCGCTGCAGGAGCAGCAGGCGGCGGGACAGACCCTATACATTCTCGGCGTTGCGGTCGCCTTCGCCTATCTCTTCCTGGTCGCGCTCTATGAGAGCCTCGCCATGCCGCTGGCCGTGCTGTTTTCGATTGCGATTGCGCTCATGGGCGCAATGGTGGCGCTCAAGCTCAGCGGCCTCAGCGGCGATCTCTTCGCCCAGATCGGCATCGTCGTTCTCATCGCCCTCGCTAGCAAGAATGCGATTCTGATCGTCGAATTCGCCATGGATCAGCACGCGCGCGGCGCTTCGGTCGAAGAGGCCGCGGTCTCGGGCGCGCGGATGCGCATCCGGCCGGTGCTGATGACCAGCCTAGCCTTCGTGCTGGGCCTTGCGCCGCTCGTGTTCGCGACCGGCGTCGCGTCGCTTACCCGGCGCGGCGTCGGCACAGCGGTGTTCGGCGGCATGATCGGGGCGACGGCGCTCGGCGTCTTCGCGATCCCGCTTCTCTACATCGTATTCGAGCGGGCGCGCACGTGGCGATGGCGCAAAGCGCCAGAGCAGGCTTAGCGGGATCAATCTGTCTCCGCGGCGCATAGCGTCCGTGCCTCATGCGCCGGGGGTCGGTGAACCGCGACCCCCACCATCACCAGAGCCACGCCGAGCGTGTCCCGAAGGCTTGGAATTTGCGCCAGCACGACGATCCCGACCAAGGTCGCCGTCGCCGGCAGCAAAGCCAGCATCAGCGCAAAACTCGCGCGCGGCAGCCGCGACATCGCCAGCTGATCGCAGACGTACGGGATCACAGATGACGAGACGCCGACGCCCGCTCCGGCGAGGACCAGCGTCGCGTTTCCGAACGCGTGCGAAGCCTCGCGAAATCCGATCGGCATGATGAACAGGAAGGCGATCGCCATCGCCGCGCCCAGGCGCTCGACGCCGCCGCTCGCGCCAGCTTCGGAGACCTTATGCCCGAGCACGATATAGGCGATAAACAGCGCCCCGTTCAGAAAGGCCCAGAAAAGCCCGATCGGATCACTCGACCATCGGACGTTGATCAAGAGAAAGACGCCGAAGACTGCGAGCCCAAGCGCCGTCAGATTGCGTGCGCTGCGCAGGCCGGAGAGAGCCACCCCGATTGTGCCTACGAACTCGATCGCGGCGACGAGGCTCATCGGCAATCGATCGAGCGCCAGATAGAACGCCGTGTTCATGACCGCGAGGCAGAGCCCGAGACCGATCAACAATCTGCGCGTTTGGCCGTCAGCCTTGGCGATGGTCCGCCAGGGCGCGGTCCACGGCGCGAAGATCGCCGCGGCGGCCGCGATCCGCATCCAGGCGATGCCGAGCACACCAATCGACGGAAACAAGAGAACGGCGAACGATGGGCCGAGATAATGGAAGACCGCGCTGATCGCGAACCAGGCCTGAGGCGGGGCCAGGTTTGCGGCATTGGTGAACGTGAGCCGAGATCGCGCCATGCTGCTCTCCCTATTTTCATTATGAGAGGCCATCCGATGGTTGTATATGTCGATCGAAAGGCGATAGAAGCGAATTTGCGTCTATTCAAAGGGTATGGTCATGAAACGCCTTCGAGATAAAAACATCGGCGTTGACGCAGTCGATGCCCGCATCCTTTCAGCGCTCGTAGCCGACGCGCGGGTCAGCGTCGCTGAAATGGCGCGCTCCGTCGGCCTGTCCCCGCCGAGCGCGGCCGAAAGGATCAGGCGCCTCGAGGAATCCGGCGTAATCGAGGGCTATGCGGCGTCGATCGACCCGCGAGGGCTTGGACTCACGGTCGCCGCCTGGCTGCGCGTTCGGCCGGTTCCGGGCGGACTTAGCACGGTCGCGGACATCTTGCGGTCACTGCCCGAGATCGTCGAATGCGATCGTGTGACCGGCGAGGATTGCTTCGTCGCTCGTGCGCATGTGAAGTCGATCGAGGATTTGGAGGGGCTGATCGATAAGATTATCCCTCACGCGATGACCACAACCTCGATCATCCAGTCCACGCTTATCAAACGGCGGCCGCCGCCGATCGTTTCGAATAGGGAAGCGCCGATCGTTGTACCGGTCGCGCCTAACCCTACGCGCCGAGCCAAGTTATCCGCGAAGCGTCCGCAGCATCGACATGCGGAGTCTTCGCGTCGCTGACCAAGCACGATTGGGGTCCCATATCCTTTGTCCCACGCCTCTTGCCTTCTCGACGCGGGGCGGGGCCGATTATGCGGGTATTATCTGCTAATTTTGACGATCGACGGCTCCTAACTGGTCAAGGATAAGGATGATACAAAGATTTTTCGACAATTTCTTTCCGAGAATCAAAATCGGCCGTATATTGAGTTTCGATCGTGGAAGGCATGGGGACGCTGACGCGGGAGAGTTGGGCGAAGCGCATTCGCGTCGCATAACGAGGTGGGCGCGCGGCGCATGTTGCACCGCGGGAATAGACACAGGCATGCGTTTCAGGCATTTCTCTCTCGATCCGAAAGAAGGAAAGATATTTTTTATTCCAATCGCGTGTAACCAATTGAAAAGGCTCAATTCCAAAAAATAAACGCTAGCAAATGCGAGTAAATTTACTAGCGTTTACGCTCATTTACTGGCGCTTACTCGCGTTTATTGAGCTGCTGGGCGAGACGTCGCTATGACATGGAGGTAAGGGTGGAGCAGAGTGAGGGCATTTGCAGGGGCAGCGGCAGCGGGGAGGACCCGGATCCTGACCTGCGTATTGTGCATGGCAGCATAGATTTGTGCAGTGCAGCAGAATTTGCTATCAGCCCGAACTCATAGCGGGGGGAGAATGCGCCCGGCGGCAACGGACACGGAGACATCGATGCAGCATTTCCACGTGGGCAACCGTCATCAGATCAAAGACGCGCCGCCCAACACCTGGGCGACTGTGCATTGCCGCGATGTCGTCACCATGAGCGAACTGGCGCGCCGTGGATTTCATCTGGTCGATATGAGTGGCGAAGTCTGGACGATGCATCGGGAGGGCTAGGCGCTCGATCTACGCTCAAGTCCGGCCGTGACTCGGAATTGGCGCCACAAGCCCTTGTAATAGCGAGAAACGGACTCGGAAATGGCAGGGCCGCCTCTGGCTTCCTTAGCGAGGCGAAGACCGCGGCTCAATCCTCGCTCAGATCCTCGAAGGCGCCCCGGTCGACCCCGTTGCCGATCAGGATCTCCCGCTTTCCAGAGTGATTGGGGGCGCTGACCACGCCCTCCTTCTCCATCCTCTCAACCAGCGAAGCCGCCTTGTTGTAGCCGACCGACAGGCGGCGCTGGATGTAGCTCGTCGACACCTTGCGGTCGCGCAGCACGATGTTGACCGCACGGTCGTAAAAGTCGGCCAATTCCTCGGCGTCCATCGAGCCGGGGGAGGGCAGGGGGCCCTCGTCGTCCTCTTCGCTTGCGTCGTTGTCTTCGGTGATGGCGTGCAGGTATTCGGGCGCGCCTTGCTTCTTGATATGCGCGACGACCTTCTCGACCTCGGTGTCGGACACGAAAGGCCCATGGACGCGCGAGATGCGCCCGCCGCCCGCCATGTAGAGCATGTCGCCTTGGCCGAGTAATTGCTCGGCGCCTTGCTCGCCGAGGATGGTGCGGCTGTCGATCTTGCTCGTCACCTGAAACGAGATGCGGGTCGGGAAGTTGGCTTTGATCGTGCCGGTGATGACGTCGACCGACGGCCGCTGAGTCGCCATGATGAGGTGGATGCCGGCGGCGCGCGCCATTTGCGCGAGCCGTTGGATCGCGCCCTCGATGTCCTTGCCGGCGACCATCATCAGGTCTGCCATTTCATCGACGACGACGACGATGTAGGGAAGTTCGTCGAGCGGGATGTCCTCGGATTCGTAGATCGCTTCGCCGGTCTCGCGATCAAAGCCGGTCTGAACGGTGCGGGTCAGCGCCTCGCCTTTTGCAACGGCCTCCGCGACGCGGGCGTTGAAGCCGTCGATGTTGCGCACACCGACCTTCGACATCTTCTTGTAGCGCTCCTCCATCTCTCTCACCGCCCATTTGAGCGCGATGACAGCCTTCTTCGGATCGGTGACGACCGGGGTCAGGAGGTGCGGGATTCCGTCGTAAGCGGAAAGCTCGAGCATTTTCGGGTCGACCATGATCAGCCGGCATCGCTCGGGCTTCATGCGGTAGAGGAGCGAGAGGATCATGGTGTTGATCGCCACCGACTTGCCGGAGCCGGTCGTGCCGGCGACCAGCAGGTGGGGCATGCGGGTGAGGTCAACGATCACCGGCTCGCCGCCGATGGTTTTGCCGAGCGCAATCGGCAGGCGATGGTTCGATTTGCTGAAATCATCGCTAGCGAGAAGCTCGCGGAGATAGACGGTGTCGCGGCGCTGGTTCGGCAGTTCGATGCCGATGGCGTTGCGGCCCTGAACGACCGCCACGCGGGCGGAGACCGCCGACATCGAGCGGGCGATATCGTCGGCAAGCCCGATAACCCGCGACGACTTGATGCCGGGCGCCGGCTCGAGTTCGTAGAGGGCGACGACCGGGCCCGGCCGCACGTTGACGATCTCGCCCTTCACGCCGAAATCGTCGAGGACTCCTTCAAGAGGCGCGCGTTCTGCTCCAGCGCGTCCTGCGAAACTTTGGCGCCGACCGACTTCTTCGGCTCTGTCAACATCGTGATCGACGGCATGATCCATTCGCTGCGCGACCTGGATGCGATGTCGGGCATGGATCGCGCGGCGGTGGAGCGACCGGCGGCCGAAGCGGCGAGGGGAGGTGCGCCTGCCGAAGGGAAAGCCGTCGGGATCTGAACGCGGGGCGCCAAGGCGGCGGCGACGCTCGCAATGTCGTCCGCGTCGCGCAGCCCCGACCAGGGCGCGGGGAATCCGGGAGCCAGCGTGGGACTGAGGATGGGCAGCGGGGCGCTCGCAGCCCGCGAACCGCGAGACGCCATCCGCCGCAGCGTTGCTTTCGCCGTGAGCAGGGCATGAATGACAGCGCCGATCGACACCATGCCAAAGCTTGGCTCGTCCTCGTCGTCCTCGTCGTCGAAGCGCGCCAGCGCCCGGGCGCGGGCGTTGCCGGCCGGATTGTCGCTGGCGTCTGCAGCCAGTGAGTTCGGCCCGCTG